>CAKSQO010000001.1 GCA_934486615.1 uncultured Eubacteriales bacterium
GAGATAAGCGGGATCGAACCGCTGACCTCTTGAATGCCATTCAAGCGCTCTCCCAGCTGAGCTATACCCCCATATTTGCGGCAACGAAGATATATTACCACAAGGGGACACGTCTGTCAAGAGCTTTTTTGCAAATTCTGTCGGGCTTTTTATCTGTCCGACGAACTGTCCGCGTTTGCGCAGCAACACGCCGCGCGGGGGAGACGCAGCGCTCATTTTACAGCAGCTCTCCGCCGGTCACTGCTCTTGTCAGCACACGGCGCTGCAAGAACGCTCCGTTCAGCTTGTTTCAGGCGCGGCAGGCTAGTCGACTCTCTCGTCGCCCCAGAAGAACAGCGCGACGGTGCCGGGACCCGTATGGCTGCCGATGGTAGTGCCGATATTATTTATCTCAACCTTGCCGTTAAGATGCCTGAACTTCGCTTCGACCATATCGGCGACAGCTCTTGCGTCGTCGTAGCAGGCGGAGTTGCACATATAGCACTTGCCCGAATAGTCAAGTCCGCCCTGCGCATGCTGCTCCATTTTGGAGACTATCTCGGCGTAGACGCGCTTCTTCGAACGAATCTTTGCGCGCGGAATGAGACGGCCGAGGTTATCCATATTCAGCAGCGGGCAGATGCCGAGCAGTCCGCCGATGAAGCCTGCGGTCTTTGAGACGCGGCCGCCCTTGATGTAGAAGGTCAGGTCGGTCGAGAAGAACCAGTGGTGCAGCTTCAGCTTGTTTTCCTCCGCCCAGTCACGCACCTCATCAATGTTCTTGCCCGCATTCTTCATTTCCGCGAGGGCGTCAACGATAAGGCCGAAGCCCGACGACGCGGCGAGTGAGTCGACGACGTAGATCTTGCGGTCGGGATAGCGCTCGGAGGCGATGGCCGCTGCGTTACGCGCCGAGTTGACCGAGCCGCTTATGCCCGAGGAAAGGCTGATGTGCAGAATATCCTTGCCTTCTTTTAGAAACTGCTCAAAGTATTCGAGGTATTCGCTTACGTTCACCTGCCAGGTCTTGGTCTCCGCGCCCTCGCTCATCTTGGTGTAGAAGTCCTTCAGCGACATCGTTTCGCCGAGGTCGTCGATGTGGTCGACGCCGTCAAGGGAGTAGTGGAAGCAGATGTACTTGACGCCTATTTCCTCAAAATGTTCTTTTGTCAGGTCTGCCGTCGAGCAGCAGCTGAGTACATATTCGCTCATAAAAGAATCTCCTTATTGTTCGTTTCAGGCCGGAAATGGCCGCTTTGTCTGAATATAATTATATACATATTAAATAAAAAAGCACCCTACTGTAGGGTGCTTTGGGTAGAATGTTGGGAGCAAAAGGGCAAAAATCGGTAGAATTTGCACTCTACGCCCTCTACTCGTGGTAGAAAGAGAACTTTTTGGCGCTTTTTCGGCGGCTTGAGATCACAAATGCGAGCCAGACGACCGCTTCAAGCGGAATGAGCGCGATGAACAGCTGCCACGGATTGTTGGTCGGGTCGGCCTGCCTCATGGCGACGAAAACGACAAGCACGATGCTGAGCAAAAGCCCCATTACGATGAATCGGTTGCGCTTGCCGTTGTTGAAAACAGAGTTGAGCACGAGCCATGTTATCATCGCGACGGGCAGGGAATAGACGAAGATCTGCCACATTATAATACCTACGATCCACAGCACGGCGAACACGAGCACGGCGACGGACAGGATGCTGACAAGCGAGATGAGCGTTATCAGCCGCCCGATGCCTTTAACGGCGGTGGAGTCGGCCGACTTGTCCTCAATAGGCTTCCACTGGTCGTTGGGAGTGAGCAGTCGGTCGACCGTCACGCCGAATATGTCGGCAATCTGCTTTACAACATATATATCGGGCACGCTTTCGGCGCGTTCCCATTTTGACACGCTCTTGTCCGAATAGTTGAGCTTTTCGCCCAGCTCGGCCTGAGTCATACCGACCTCGTTGCGCAGCTTTATCAGATTCGAAGCAAATATAAGTTTCAGCTCGTCCATGTAACAACCTCATTATATATTGTAAGGCGCCCAAAGTGCGCAATTTATACATTTATTTAACTTCTCTGTAAGTATACCACATTTTAAATGACTTCACAAGCATAAATTTACAGCGCTTTCTGCGGGGTGCACAATATTGTTTTGGTATTTTGATGTGAATTTGGTCGAAAAGCCAAAGTTTTCGTTTTTAAGACAAAAATTAAAAATAGGTATTGCAAAACGCTCAAAAGATTGTTAAAATCTTATCAAGAGATAAAGCGAGTCGGGGAAAAGCCCTGTCAGAGCATTGTCTTTCCGAAAAAACAGTTCATACTATGTTTTAAGGAATAAATTAAAGGAGTGCTGACTAATGAAAACGAAACCGGTTAAGCTGGTCGACAGCGTTGAGACTCTTGAAGAGGCTCTCGCCCGCGTCAAGGCTGCACAGGCCAAGTTCGCGACCTACACGCAGGAGCAGGTGGACGCTATCTTCTTAGCGGCTGCAAGTGCTGCCGACAAGGCGCGCATCCCGCTTGCAAAAATGGCAGTTGAAGAGACCGGCATGGGTGTTGTTGAGGACAAGGTTATCAAGAACCACTACGCTGCTGAGTATATCTACAACGCTTACAAGAACACCAAGACCTGCGGAGTTCTTGAAGAGGACAAGGCTTACGGTATCAAGAAGATAGCCGAGCCTATCGGTGTAATCGCCGCCGTTATCCCGACGACCAACCCGACCTCGACCGCGATATTCAAGACCCTTATCGCGCTCAAGACCCGCAACGGTATCATCATCAGCCCTCACCCGCGCGCCAAGCAGAGCACCATCGCCGCTGCGAAGGTCGTTCTCGAGGCTGCGGTTGCCGCGGGCGCTCCCGAGGACATCATCGGCTGGATCGACATTCCGAGCCTTGATATGACCAACCTGCTTATGAAGGAAGCCGACATCATTCTTGCCACCGGCGGTCCCGGAATGGTCAAGGCGGCTTACTCCAGCGGCAAGCCTGCTCTCGGCGTCGGCGCGGGCAACACCCCCGCCATCATCGACGACACCGCAGACATCACCCTCGCGGTCAACTCGATCATTCATTCCAAGACTTTCGATAACGGTATGATCTGCGCTTCCGAGCAGTCGGTCATTGTTCTTGACAAGGTCTACAGCGCCGTCAAGGCCGAGTTTGCGGCTCGCGGCTGCTATTTCCTCAACCCCGAGGAGACCGAGAAGGTCAGAAAGACCATCATTATCAACGGCGCGCTCAACGCCAAGATCGTCGGCCAGAAGGCTGCCACCATTGCCGGCCTTGCGGGCGTTACCGTTCCCGAGTCGACCAAGATCATCATCGGCGAGGTCAAGAGCGTCGAGCTGAGCGAGGAGTTCGCTCACGAGAAGCTGTCGCCCGTGCTTGCCATGTACAAGGCAAGCGACATTCAGGACGCTTTCAACAAGGCTGAGCGCCTGATTGCCGACGGCGGCTACGGACACACCTCTTCCATCTACCTCAACGTCTCCACCGAGCAGGCGAAGCTCGAAGAGTTCGCCTCCCGTATGAAGACCTGCCGTATTCTCGTCAACACCCCGTCCTCTCAGGGCGGTATCGGCGACCTCTACAACTTCAAGCTTCGTCCGTCGCTCACCCTCGGCTGCGGCTCGTGGGGCGGCAACTCGGTTTCCGAGAATGTCGGTGTAAAGCACCTGATCAACATCAAGACGGTCGCAGAGAGGAGAGAGAATATGCTGTGGTTCCGCGCCCCTGAAAAGGTTTATATCAAGAAGGGCTGCCTGCCTGTCGCTCTTGACGAGCTTAAAAATGTAATGGGCAAGAAGCGTGCGTTCATCGTCACCGACAGCTTCCTCTATCACAACGGCTACACCAAGCCGATCACCGACAAGCTCGACGAGATGGGTATTCAGCACACCACCTTCTTCGACGTAGCACCCGACCCGACCCTCGCCTGCGCTAAGGAAGGCGCCGCTCAGATGAAGGCGTTCGAGCCTGACTGCATCATCGCCCTCGGCGGCGGCTCCGCTATGGACGCCGGTAAGATCATGTGGGTCATGTACGAGCACCCCGAGGCTGACTTCATGGATATGGCTATGCGCTTTATGGATATCCGCAAGCGCGTTTACACCTTCCCGCACATGGGCGATAAGGCTTACTTCATCGCTATCCCGACCTCCGCAGGTACCGGCTCCGAGGTCACCCCGTTCGCCGTTATCACCGACGAGAAGACGGGCGTTAAGTACCCTCTGGCCGATTACGAGCTGCTGCCGAAGATGGCTATTATTGACACCGACTTCCACATGAGCGCTCCGAGAGGACTCACCGCGGCTTCCGGTATCGACGCTGTTACCCATGCGCTCGAGGCTTACGCTTCCATGCTGGCTACCGATTACACCGACGGCCTCGCTGTCAAGGCTCTGCAGACTATCTTCAAGTATCTGCCGCGCGCTTACGACAACGGCCAGACCGATGTTGAGGCTCGTGAGAAGATGGCCAACGCCGCTACCATGGCCGGTATGGCCTTCGCCAACGCGTTCCTCGGCGTCTGCCACTCGATGGCTCATAAGCTGGGTGCTTTCCATCATCTCCCGCACGGCGTTGCCAACGCGCTGATGATCGAGGAGGTCCTCCGCTTCAACGCTGCCGAAGTTCCTGCTAAGATGGGTACCTTTCCGCAGTACGATCATCCGCACACCCTTAACCGTTACGCTCAGGTTGCCGACGCTCTTAACCTCGGCGGCAAGACCGACGAAGAGAAGCTCGAGAGACTTATCAAGGCCGTCAATGACCTTAAGGACAGAGTCGGCATCAAGAAGACCATTCAGGAGTATGTGCCTGACGAGCAGGACTTCCTTGATCGCCTTGACGAAATGACCGAGCAGGCATTCGACGACCAGTGCACCGGCGCTAACCCGCGCTATCCGCTGATGAGCGAGATCAAGCAGATGTACCTCAACGCTTACTACGGCAAGCATGAGAACGTATAAGGCTTAAGGAGGACAATTTTTAATGAACAAGGACAATGCTATTGCAGTAAGATCCGATAAAACCGTTTATCGTGACGGCGATAAGTGCGTCAAGGTGTTCAATGAGAATTATTCCAAAGCTGACGTCCTCAACGAGGCCCTTAACCAGGCCCGCGTTGAGGAAACGGGGCTGAATATACCGAAGGTTCTCGAGGTCACTATGCTTGACGGCAAGTGGACCATCGTATCAGACTTTATCGAGGGCAAGACCCTGCAGCAGTATATGGACGAAGACCCTGCCAACATCGACAAGTATCTCAAGCAGTTCGTCGACCTTCAGATGCTCGTCCATTCCAAAACCTGCCCCTTGCTCGGCAAGCTCAAGGATAAGATGAACCGCAAGATAAGCTCGGCCGATCTTGACGCTACCACGCGTTATGAGCTGCACACCCGTCTTGAGGGTATGCCCAAGCACAGCAAGGTCTGCCACGGCGATTTCAACCCCTCCAACATCATCATAACCGCCGACGGTACACCGTATATCATCGACTGGTCGCACGCCACTCAGGGCAACGCGTCCGCCGATGTCGCCCGCACCTACCTGCTGTTCTGCCTGAAAGACGGCAAGGAGACGGCGGACAAGTACCTCAATCTGTTCTGCAAAGCAAGCGATACCGCCAAGCAGTATGTCCAGGCCTGGCTGCCGATAGTTGCGGCTTCCCAGTCCGTCAAAGGCAACGCTTCCGAGCGCGAGTTCCTGCTTTCGTGGGTCAATGTCGTCGATTACGAATAAGATGAGAGCCTGATGAGAAGCGCTCCGAGCCGAATGGCTCGGGGCGCTTTTTGTGCGGAGAGGTTGCGGTGCTTGAGTTTTAGGGGCAGGAGCACGGTGTGCAGCATCGCACGGCGGTTATGCGTATGAAGGGCAGGCCGCGGCGGCTTTCGGTGTGCGGTGACTTAAACGCACGATGGAGCAGACGCATCGGTTTTTCTTCGTGGGAGCATCGTGCGGCTGTAAAATGTCATTGTAAGCAGGCTCAGCGGCGGCTTTTGGGGTGCGGTGACTTAAACGCACGATGGAGCAGACGCGCCGGTTTTTCTTCGTGGGAGCATCGTGCGGCTGTAAAATGTTATTGTGAGCAGGCTCAGCGGCGGCTTTCGGTGTGCGGTGACTTAAACGCACGATGGAGCAGACGCGTCGATTTTTCTTCGTGGTAGCATCGTGCGTCTGTAAAATGTCGTTGTAAGCAGGCCGCGGCGGCTTTTGGGGTGCGGTGACTTAAACGCACGATGGAGCAGACGCGCCGGTTTTTCTTCGCGGTAGCATCGTGCGGCTGTAAAATGCCATTGTAAGCAGGCCGCGGCGGCTTTCGGTGTGCGGTGACTTAAACGCACGATGGAGCAGACGCATCGGTTTTTCTTCGTGGGAGCATCGTGCGGCTGTAAAATGTTATTGTAAGCAGGCTCAGCGGCTTCGGGGACAGGTACGCCGCGGCGGCTTTCGGGGTACAGGCGGCTCGGTATCTCAAATACGATTAAGTCCGTAACCCTGCGCGGCGATTTCGCCGCTATATCGTCGCGCGCCATGCCGATACGCGAAAAAAGCACTCCTTCGGTCGACCCAAAGGAGTGCTTTCGTTCATATTGGATTGCGCTGTGGTTAAGCTGACAGCGTCCTTTTTTTAAGCCGCAGCTTTTCCGAAATCAGTAGGTTTTTTACCTTAAAACCCACTCAGTTTTTAAGGCTCTGCAGGGGAGCGGGGAGGCGTCCGCCGCGATTGATGAACACTGCGGGCGAGCAGGTGTTCACGCGCATTACGGGGCCCTCGCCGAGCAGTCCGCCGAAGCTGAGCGTGTCGCCGACGCCCTTGCCGATGGCGGGTATAAGGCGCACGGCGGTGGTCTTGCTGTTGACCATACCGATAGCGGCTTCGTCGGCGATTATTCCCGAGATGACCTCGGCGGGAGTGTCACCCGGAATATTTATCATATCAAGGCCGACCGAGCAAACAGCGGTCATAGCCTCGAGCTTTTCGATAATAAGCGCTCCGCTCGTTGCGGCGTTGATCATACCCGCGTCCTCGGTGACGGGAATGAACGCGCCCGAAAGTCCGCCGACGTGGGACGACGCCATAACGCCGCCCTTTTTGACCGCGTCGTTGAGCATGGCAAGGGCGGCTGTCGTGCCGCAGGCGCCGCAGGTCTCGAGCCCCATCTCCTCAAGAATGTGAGCGACCGAGTCGCCGACGGCGGGAGTGGGGGCGAGCGACAGATCAACGATGCCGTGGCTTACGCCGAGCCGCTTTGCGGCCTCTTTGCAGACGAGCTGACCGATTCGAGTGATCTTGAATGCGGTGCGCTTGACAAGGTCGGCGATCTCGGTGATGCTCGCGTCCTTTGGCAGCTTTGCAAGTGCCGCACGGACAGCGCCCGGGCCTGAAACGCCGACGTTGATAACGCACTCAGCCTCACCTACGCCGTGGAAAGCACCCGCCATAAACGGATTGTCGTCGGGCGCGTTACAGAACACGACCAGCTTGGCCGCTCCGATGCACTGGCGGTCGGCGGTTTCCTCGGCGGCCTTGCGTATAATCTGACCCATGAGCTTGACCGCGTCCATATTTATGCCCGCTTTGGTCGACCCGATGTTGACCGACGCGCAAACGTGATCGGTCAGGCTGAGCGCGCGCGGAATACTGCTTATAAGCGCCTCGTCGCCGTGGGCAAAGCCCTTCTGCACAAGCGCCGAGTAGCCGCCGATGAAGTTGACGCCGACCTTCTGCGCGGCCTTTTCAAGGGTCAGCGCGAACTTGACGGGGTCGTCGTTCGGGCACGCCGACGCGAGAAACGCGATGGGCGTGACGGCGATGCGTTTATTGATTATCGGCACGCCGTACTCCTTTTCCATCTGCTGACAGACTGGGACAAGGTGCTCGGCATAGGTTGTTATCTTGTCATAGACCTTTTGGCAGGCCTTGTCGATGTCGGAGTCGATACAGTCGATGAGCGAGATGCCCATTGTGACGGTGCGAATGTCAAGGTGCTCGTCCTGTATCATTCTTATGGTTTCGAGAATGTCGTGGGTGTTTATCATATTCATCGTGTGCGCCCTGCCTCAGATACGGTGCATCGAGTTAAAAATGTCCTCGTGCATAACGTGAATGGAAAGTCCGCTGTCCTCACCGATTTTTTCGGCTTCGTCGACAAATTTGTCAAAGCTGACGTTAATCTTATCAATATCGCACATCATTATCATGCAGAAGAAATCCTGCATAACGGTCTGCGTCACATCGGCGATGTTGACGTTTCGCTCGGCGCAGAGCGACGACACCTTGGCAAGTATGCCGACGGTATCTTTTCCGATTACGGTGATGACGGCTTTCATATACATCTCTCCTTAAAGCGTGGGCGTTTCATATATAATACCATAATCTGTGCAGAATTAAAAGGTTTTAATTTGTAAAAAAGTGATTGTATTTAGCTGCCCGACTATGGTATAATTGACGAAACGCCGCGGGCATTTGACATAATTTGTAAAGGAGACTGACAGATATGAAAGAGAAGCTGCTTTCTTTGCTTAACGAGGATGCAAGATATACCGCCGCCGAGCTGGCAACAATGCTCGGCTCGACTGAGGCAGAGGTGCGCGATATGGTCGCCGCTCTTGAAAAAGAGGGTGTTATCCGCGGCTACAAGGCGCTCATCGACTGGGCAAGTGTCGACGATCTGCACGTCACCGCTATCATAGAGGTCAACATCACCCCTCAGGCCGATGCGGGTTTTGAGGAGATCGCCGAGAGGATCGCGCAGTTTGAGTACGTCGAGGCCGTCTACCTTATGTCGGGCGGCTACGACCTGTGCGTGACCGTCACGGGTCAGACGTTCCGGAAGGTCGCCATGTTCGTGGCGAAGCGCCTTGCAACCATTCCGGAGGTAGTTTCAACTTCGACCCACTTCGTGCTCAGACGCTATAAGGATATGGGCGTTCAGATGTGCGACATAACCGACGACAGGGGGAAGGTTTCACTGTGATCGACTACTCGCAACACCTTAATCCCGATGTTGTGGCGCTGACCCCCTCGGGAATAAGAAAGTTCTTCGACCTGGCCGAGAGCATGGACGATGTTATCTCCCTCGGCGTGGGCGAGCCCGATTTTCCGACCCCGTGGCACATCAGGCAGGCGGGAATAAAGTCCATTGAGGACAAAAAAACGCGCTACACCGCAAACCGCGGTATGAAGGAGCTGTGCAAGGAAATCAGCGCCTATATGCAGCGCAAATATTCGCTTGAATACGACCCCGCAAAGGAGGTCATCGTCTCTGTCGGCGGCAGCGAAGCCATCGACGGCGCGGTGCGCGCTCTGGTCAGGGCGGGCGACGAGGTAATAATCCCGCAGCCGAGCTTTGTCTGCTACGAGCCTATAGTCAGGCTTGCGGGCGGCACTCCCGTGCTTATCGAGACAAAGGCGGAGGACGAGTTCAAGCTGACGCCCGAGGCGCTTTCGGCCGCCGTAACCGATAAAACCAAGCTCGTTATTATGCCTTATCCGTGCAACCCGACGGGCGCCGTTATGGACAGAGGCGACCTTGAAAAAATCGCGCGTGTGATAATCGACAACGACCTGTTCGTGCTCTCGGACGAGATTTATTCCGAGCTGACCTACGGAATGAAGCACACGTCCATCGCCGCCGTCGAAGGTATGCTCGAGCGCACCGTCGTCGTCAACGGCTTTTCCAAAACATACTCGATGACGGGCTGGCGGCTCGGCTACGCCTGCGGTCCCGACCCTGTCATCTCGCAGATGGTAAAAATTCACCAGTTCGCCATTATGAGCGCGCCGACCGTGTCGCAGTACGCGGCTGTCGAGGCTATGCGCAACGGCGACGGCGACATTGCCAAGATGCTCTCGCAGTACGATTCGCGCCGCAGGCTTATGGTCGACGGCTTCCGAAGGATAGGACTTGAATGCTTCGAGCCGCGCGGAGCGTTCTACGCATTCCCGTGCATCAGGAGCACGGGGCTTTCGAGCGATGAATTCTGCGAGCGGCTGCTTGCGTCGCACCACGTCGCAGTCATTCCGGGCACGGCGTTCGGCAAGAGCGGCGAGGGCTTCGTGCGCGCGTCCTACTGCTACTCGGTTGCGCATATTAAAGAAGCGCTCGAACGCATCGACGCGTTCCTCAAGGAGATTAACTGATTTATGGACGCGATAAGGCTGCGTGCGTGCGCCAAGCTGAACTTAACGCTCGACGTGGTCGCGCGCCGCGAGGACGGCTATCATCAGCTTGAGATGATAATGCAGTCGGTCGACTTGTGTGACCTTATCACCGTGCGGCTCAATCGCAGCGGGCGCGTGACGGTCGAGTGCGGCGCGCTTTCGGGCGACGATAACCTCGCAGCCAAGGCAGCGCGGATGTATTTTGACGCCCTCGCGCCGGACTTCGGCGCGGAGATAAGCATCGAAAAACGCATACCCGTCTGCGGAGGAACGGCGGGCGGCAGCGCCGATGCGGCGGGAGTGCTCGCGGCGCTTGACAAGGCGCTGCACCTTGCGACCGGGGACGAGCTTATCGCCATTGCAAAGCGGCTCGGTGCGGACGTTCCGTTCGCCATGGTCGGCGGCACGGCTCTGGTCGGAGGTATAGGCGAGCAGATTCGCCCGCTTAAAGCGCTGAAAGGGCTGACATTTGTGCTTGCGTCAGTCGGCGAAAAGGACTCGACCGGCAAGATGTTCGCCCGCGTCGACGCGCTTCAGACGAAAAAGCACCCCGACACCGCCGCCGTCGCCGCTGCGATAGAGAGCGGCAACGTGAGGGAAGCGGCGCGCGGCTTCGGTAACTCGTTCGATCCGCTGTGGGAAAATCCGACCGCCGAAAAGGTGCGCGGCATAATGACGGCGTACGGCGCGCTCGGCTGCTCGGTGACAGGCTCCGGGCCGACTTTGTTCGGCTCGTTTTTAAATGAGGACGATGCCGCCCGCTGCTGTGCTGAGCTTGAAAAGCTGACCTTCGCCTGTGTTTGCCGCCCGACGGAGCGCTCGATATTTTTTGAATAAACCGCAAAAAACCGCCCCATACTCTCGGTATGAAAGGCGGTTTTTACTTATGAAATTTAAGCCCAAGCATCTTCATATCGCGATGAGCCTTGCACTGTGCTTCGTAATACTAATGAGCCTTGCGGGCTTTGACGCTCATTGCGAAAGCGTTCGCGGCAGCGTACTGCGGCTGCACATTCTCGCAAATTCGGACTCGGACTTTGACCGGTCGGTCAAGCTGAGCGTGCGCGACCGCGTGCTCGAAAGCTGCTCCGATCTGTTCGAGGGTGCACGTGATTTAAGCGAAGCCGAGCAGCGGGCGAGGGAGAGCCTGCCGCGGCTTGAGAAAGTCGCAAAAGCTGAGCTTGAGCGGCTCGGCTGCGACCTGCCCGTTACGGTCGAGGTCGGCGAGGACGACTTCGACACGCGCACCTACGGCGACGTGACCCTGCCCGCGGGCAGATACACTGCCGTGAGGGTGCTCATCGGCGCAGCCGAGGGGCACAACTGGTGGTGCGTGTGCTACCCTAACATCTGTCTTGCTGTAGCTGGGCAAAAGCAGGAGATAAGCTCCGTGCTCGACGAGGAGAACACTCGCATTGTGACAAGCGGCGGGTACAAGGTGCGCTTTAAAATTGTAGAGCTCTACGAAGCCTTTGCCGAAAAATTCAGATGAGCCTGTGCCTGAACGTACTCAAAATCAGCGCAAAAAGCGCCCGAAGCGACGGTGAAAATCCGCTGCTTCAGGCGCTTTTTCGGCTTGTGAAAGGTAAGCCGCGCGGCTAAATCGTGCGGTCGGTTACGGTAACCTGCGTTATAACGTCGCGCAGGCGGTCACCGCCGACATTGTACTCAAGGATTTCGTCCGCCGTGGAGCAGTACATCTCTGTATCCTCTCGAAAGCTCACATATATGCAATAAACGCCGTCGCGAGGGTAGGTGATGTTGTAGGTTTGCCCCTTCCAGATGAACTCAACTTCACCGTGACACATCATGCAAAACTCGAAGTCGGCAATAGACACAAACCTGTTCTGCTCGGGTGTGTTGCAAGGGCATATTGTCTCTGACACCTAAATTACTCCTCAAAAGTTAAAGTTTCTTATGTCAAAAACGCCGCGCTTTGAATTTGCCGTTCACGCGCGCGACGTTTGATTTTTATTCGTGCGCGGGCTTAGACAAGCCCAGCTCGTCGGGGATTATCGGCCACAGCTCGCTGAAAACCGAGATGTGACCGGGGGTGATGACCCTGTCCTCGTGCATACTGCCGAAGTACCACTGCTTGAACTTGCAGGAGCGGTTTATCTCCTCCAAAAAGCCGTTGAGCTTGTTGACGCGGTCAATTTTGCCCATACGCATAAGCATTGAGCTTTTGACAAGCGACGGCGGTTCGTGCGTCAGGATAACGTCGACGTTTTCGCCGACCTCCTCCAGATTCTCGACGCCCTCCATCATTTCCTCGGGGGTGGGGAGCTCCTCTTTCCACCACGTTTTGCGCTCGGTGCGCATTTCCTTATCATAGCTTTCGCCGCCGCCGAACGTGAAGAAGCTGACGCCGTCGATGTTGAATATCTGCCCGCGGCACATATGGTAGAGATTGCCCGAGATCCTATGTACGCGGCCGCCCTTCCACACCGTCTGACGGTAGCTGTAGAGCTTGTCAAAATTCTCGTGTGTGCCGTCGAGGAAGCAGACGTTGTACTTTCTGCCGCCGAGCTCCTCGAGTATCTTGGCTTCGCGGGAGCTTGCCTCCCAGATAAAGCCGAAGTCGCCGCAGATTATCAGCGTATCGCCGTTTTTGAGCTTTTTCAGCTGACGGTCGTAGAGTCTGTCCTCGTCGCCGTGCATATCGCCGGTAATGTATACCACCTTGAAATACCCCTCCAAAAAAGTGCGACAAATGACGAAAAAACACTTTAATTATGTTAAGTCATCTGTTATAATCTATATATAAGTCATTCTACACTATTTTCGGAGCGATTTCAATGAAAAAAACTGCATTTATTGTTTCCGTTGTTTTTATATTGGTAAGTTTATTCTCCGTGTTCTCCGTCTCGGCCTACACTCCGACGTTTGAGGTGGCGGCAAACAACGCCCTGCTCGTCAATGTCGACACCGAGGACAGAGTCTATGCAAAGAACACCGATTCACGCATTTCTCCCGCTTCGACCGTGTTTATGATGGTGGCGCTCATTGTCGCCGAGCGCACCGACGACTTAAACGAGGTCGTGACCGTCAACACCGCCGCGACCGCTTCGCTTTCGGGCACGGGAGCGCTCGTCAGCCTGCTTAAAAACGGCGAACAGCTGACAGTTGAGCAGCTGCTGCACTTTCTGCTTATCTCGTCTTATAACGACGTCGCGCTTATATTCGCCGACCACATCAGCGGCGGCGCGGACGCGTTTGTCACGCTTATGAACGACAAGGCAGCCATACTCGGTATGGAGCACACGAGGTTTGCGTCTCCCACGGGGCTTACCCGCAGCGACCAGTACACTACCGTCGACGATATGTACCGCCTTGCAAAGGCGTTCTTTGCCAACAAGACGCTGACCGACATTCTCGCCAAGGCTCGCTTCAAGGTCGAGGCGACCAATCTGAGCAAGGCGCGCACGCTCGCGACCTCCAACCTGATGAGCGACCCGACCTCGTCTTACTATTATAAATATATGGTCTCGGGCAAGACGGGCAACGGCGACGAGGGCAGATGCCTTGTCTCCCTGTGCGAAAAAGAGGGGCAAAGCTATATTTGCCTTGTGTTCCGCTGCACCGACAAGTCGACCCGTCAGGAGTTCAAGGATACCAAGAACCTGCTCAACTGGATATTCGACGGCTTTGAGTACAAAACCGTCGTCAACGAGGGCGATATTGTGCCCGTCAGCGCCCCGATCGAGCTGTCGTGGGATACTGACAGTATGACCCTTGCCGCAGGCAGCAGCGTTGTTGCGCTTTTGCCCAAGGACGCCGACCTGTCTACCATCGAGTACAAGCCGCAGCTGTCTAAAGCCACCTTCGACGCTCCGATAAAGTCGGGAGACGTGCTCGGCACGGCTTCGATCGTTTTTGCCGACGAGTCGATAGGCACGGTCGAGCTTGTGGCGACCGAGGATGTCGACGGCAGCACCGTGCTGAGGATTTGGCGCTTTCTTAAAAGCATCGTGACCAACATATTCTTTATCATCGGTGCAATCGTTGTCGCGGTCGGCTTTATCGTGCTGACTGTTATGGCTAACATCAAGGCAAAGCGCCGCCGCGAAAAAAAGCTGAGGCTTAAAAAACGTCTTTAAAATGCAAAAACCGCTTTCGCTCCGGATTCTGTTTGGGGCGGGAGCGGCTTTTTCACCGAAGTGTTTGCTTGCGGTGAGGATTTTCATCGCAAATGAACTCTCGGTTCACGATTATTTTACATATCGGTCATATTTTGAGTTGCAAAATACGCCGCGATATAGTAAAATAGACATATAAAAATTATCCCCTATACGAAAGGCTGGTTCAAATGTCAATCAAATTCAGCGACAAGTATGCAAAGAGCTTTTTTAACGCCGACGAGCTGGTCGGTATCAGCTCGCAGGTCGCCGCCGCGCACGACCTTCTCCACAGCGGAAAGGGTCTCGGCAACGACTTCATCGGCTGGCTCGATCTGCCTGTCGATTACGATAAGGACGAGTTCGCCCGCATCAAGGCGGCCGCTGCCAAGATAATCTCCGACACCGATGTACTCATCGTCATCGGTATCGGCGGCTCTTACCTCGGAGCGCGCGCTGCGATAGAGTTTTTGACCTCTCCGTACTACAACAATCTCAAGAAGAACACGCCCGACATCTATTTTGTCGGCAACTCCATCAGCGGAGCGGCGCTCAGCGACGTGCTCTCCATCTGCGAGGGCAAGCGCGTCAGCGTAAACGTTATCTCCAAGTCGGGCACGACCACCGAGCCCGCCATCGCTTTCCGCGTATTCCGCAAGCTGCTTGAGGACAGATACGGCAAGGACGGGGCCAAGGGCCGCATCTACTGCACGACCGACAAGGCGCGCGGCACTCTTAAAGAGCTGGCTGACGCCGAGGGATATCAGACTTTCGTTGTCCCCGACGACGTCGGAGGCCGCTTCTCCGTTCTGACTGCGGTCGGTCTGCTGCCGATAGCCGTTGCGGGCGCCGACATCGACGCTCTTATGGCCGGCGCTGCCGCTGCGAGGGAGAAGTACAGCGTATGCGATGAGAATAACGAGTGCTACAAGTACGCCGCGCTCAGAAATATCCTTTACCGCAAGGGTAAGTCGATGGAGCTGCTCGTCAGCTACGAGCCGCGCTTCACGATGATGGCCGAGTGGTTCAAGCAGCTCTTCGGCGAGAGCGAGGGCAAGGACAATAAGGGCCTGTTCCCGAGCGCCGTCACGTTCTCGACCGACCTGCACTCTCTGGGTCAGTTCATTCAGGAGGGCAGCCGCACGATGTTCGAGACGGTCGTCACCTTCGCCGAATCCGACAAGGACGTTGTGATTGAAAAAGCCGCCGACGACGGCGACGGACTCAACTTCCTCTCCGGCAAGAGCATGTCGTATGTAAACGAGAAGGCCTTCGAGGGCACCGTTCTCGCTCATACCGACGGCGGCGTGCCGAACTTCGTTATTTCGGTCGAAAGACCCGACGAGTACAACCTCGGCGAGCTTATCTTCTTCTTTGAGAAAGCCTGCGCCGTCTCGGGATATATGCTCGGCGTAAACCCGTTCAACCAGCCTGGCGTCGAGAGCTACAAGAAGAATATGTTTGCTCTGCTCGGCAAGCCCGGCTACGAGGATCGCAAGGCGGAGCTTGAGGCGAGACTCGGCAAATAAGTCGTCCACCGCTTTCGAGCGGATAAATATAAAGGAGATGTTCTTATGATTTCATTGATTATCGGCAAAAAGGGTTCCGGCAAGACCAAGCACCTCGTCGAGCTCGTAAACGCAGCCGTTGATTCTTCGATGGGCAACGTCGTTTGCATCGAGAAAGGACTCAAGCTTACATACGATCTGACCCACAAGGCCAGACTGGTCGACTCCGACGAGTTCGGCATTGACAATTACGACGCGCTCTACGGCTTCATCGCCGGTATGTGCGCCGGCAACTACGACCTGACCGACATCTTTGTCGACGCTACTCTCCGCATCGGCGGCAGAGACTACGACAAGTTTGCCGATTTTGTTGAGAAGCTGTCGAAGCTGTGCACCGTCGCCTCGGCGAAGATCACCTTCACCGTCTCCTGCGACGAGAACGAGCTGCCCGCAAAGGTGTTCGACTTCGCCCAGAAGATCTGAACTTCTCGTTTCTGAGGACGGGGTCGGACGCGTTTAAAGCGTTCCGATCCCGTTTTTCGGGATAAATTGATAAAGAAAGCGCATCAATTACCAAAAACCGCTTGACAAAGCGCTTTTTTGATAATATAATAACTCTTGTTCGGAATGTATGTATTGGGGTGATGTCTGTGACTGTCGAACTGCAAAAGCTGTTCGCGGCGGACTCGGGAAGTATCCCGCTCCGTGCCGATTTCGATTTAAGCGAGACCGAGCTTGGCGGTGAATATCCGTTTAAGCGCCCGTTTTCCTTTGTCGGTCAGGTGATAAACCGCGCCGGCGCAGTCACTCTTGAGGGTGAGGTAAGCGGCGATTACGAGATCGCGTGCGACCGCTGCGGTGCCATGTTCACCGAGCGCGTAAAAGTGCCGATCGACTTTGTCGTTGTCGAGACCGCTCCCGAGGAGGAGCGCGACGATTACCTCGTCGCCGAAAACGGAAAGCTGGAGCTTGATCCCGTCGTCCGCACCGAGGTATTACTTGCGCTACCAACCAAGCACCTGTGCAAAGTTGACTGCAGGGGCTTGTGTAGTAATTGCGGTGCCGACCTTAACAAAGGCGAGTGTTCGTGCAGCAAAAAAGCGGACAACCCGTTCGCCGACGCGCTTTCGGCGTTTTTTGACTAACTTATAATTTTAACTATTACTGCAAGGAGGTGCTGACGATGGCGGTACCGAAGAGAAAAACTTCCAAAGCAAGAAAGAATAAGAGACGTTCCAATGTGTGGAAGATGGCTGCTCCCGAACTCGTAAGATGCCCTCAGTGCAACGAGTATAAGCGTCCTCACAGAGTATGCCACAACTGCGGTTATTACAACGGCAGACAGGTTCTTGTTAAAGAGGCTTAAATCAGCTTAAAAGAGAGTATCCCCACGACGGTTTCTTCGTGGGGATATTTATTTAGAAAGGGGCTTATGCAATGCCGGTAACGGTAACGGGCGTTTCGGTCGGCTCTCCCGCAGAGAAAAAGGGCGTAAGGGCAGGCGACGTTCTCATTTCCGTCAACGGGAATGAAATAGAGGACGTGCTTGACTACCGCTTTCATATAGTCAACCGCAAGCTGCACCTTGTCCTCGAACGCGACGGCAGGCAGCATAACGTGACCTTGCACAAGGACGAGTTCGACGATCCCGGCCTTGAGTTCGGAACTTACCTTATGGACGAGCAGCAGCATTGCAAGAATAAGTGCATTTTCTGCTTCATCGACCAGCTGCCAAAGGGGCTGCGGAGCAGTCTTTATTTCAAGGACGACGACTCCAGAATGTCATTTCTGTTCGGCAACTATATCACGCTGACTAACATCTCGGAGCACGAGGTCGACCGAATCATCAAAATGCACATCAGCCCTATAAATATATCGGTGCACACGACAAACCCCGAGCTGCGCGTCAGAATGATGAAAAACCGCCACGCAGGCGAAGCGCTGAAGATACTCTACCGCCTTGCCGAAGCGGGGACGAAGATAAACTGCCAGCTCGTGCTGTGCCCCGGGATAAACGACGGCGACGAGCTGCGGCGCTCCTTGAGCGACCTTATCGCGCTGTATCCGTCGGTGCAGAGCGTCGCGTGCGTGCCCGTCGGACTGACAAAGTATCGCGACGGCCTTGAGCCGCTTGAGATGTACGGCCGCGATAACGCCGCCGAGGTCATTGACATAATCGAAGCCTGCGGCGACGAGTGCGTAAAGAGGTTCGGCGACCGCATAGCGTATGCAAGCGACGAGTTCTACCTCCGCGCGGGCAGAAAGCTGCCCGACAAGGAGTTCTACGGCGACTTTCAGCAAATCGAAAACGGCGTGGGAATGTGCACTCTCATGGGCAGCGAATTCGCCGACGCGGTTGCCATGTACGAAGCCGACGACATCAAGCGCGAGCTGTCGATGGCAACGGGAACGGGTTTCTATCCTCAATTATGCGAAATGGTTGACACGGCGGCTGAAAAATGGCATAATTTGAATTGCAAAGTTTACGGAATAGTCAACGACTTTTTCGGGCACGACATTACCGTCAGCGGTCTTGTAACAGGCGGTGACCTTATCGCTCAGCTTAAAGGCAAGCCGCTCGGCAAGCGCCTGCTGCTGCCGAGGTCGATGTTCCGCAGCGAGGGCGACATTATGCTCGACGACACGCCTATTGAAAAAATCGAGGAGGAGCTGGGCGTCGAAGTGCGCCTTATCCCGAACGACGGCTTTGAGCTGCTTGACGCGATACTTGAACAGTGATCAAAGCGAACGGCACGCTTTCGTCGGCTTTTTATCAGCACAGAATGTCGCTTTTGCCGAAAAATGCGCTTTAACCTGTAACAGAAAGTGAGAAAGAAATGGCCAAACCTATTGTTGCTATAGTCGGCCGCCCGAACGTGGGCAAGTCGACCCTCTTTAATAAGCTGATAGGCCGTCGCCTGTCGATTGTCGACGATACGCCCGGCGTCACACGCGACCGCATTTACGGCGAGTGTGAGTGGCAAAACCGCAAGGTCATGCTCGTCGATACGGGCGGTATTGAGCCTTACAGCGACGACGTTATCCTGTCGCAGATGCGCCGTCAGGCGGAGCTTGCGGTCGACACGGCCGACGTTATTATTCTTGTCACCGACATTCGCAGCGGCCTTGTCGCGACCGACGAGGAAGTTGCCGCGATGCTGCGCAAAAGCGGCAAGCCCATCGTACTGTGTGTGAACAAGTGCGACTCGGTCGGCGCGACTCCGATGGAGTTCTACGAGCTTTATAACCTCGGCCTCGGCGACCCGATAGCCGTTTCCGCCGTCCACGGCCACGGCACGGGCGACCTGCTCGACGCTGTGTTCGAGCATCTGCCCGAGAGTGACGAGGAGGAGGAGCCCGACCGTATCAACGTCGCCGTCATCGGCAAGCCGAACGTCGGCAAGTCCTCGCTTGTCAATGCGATTTCGGGCGAGGAGCGCGTTATCGTCAGCAACATCGCGGGCACGACGCGCGACTCTATCGACACTTATATCGACAACAAATACGGCAAGTTCAACTTCATCGACACCGCGGGACTCAGGCGCAAAAGCCGCGTTACCGACCAGATCGAGCACTACAGCAACCTGCGTGCTCAGATGGCGGTCGACCGCGCGGACGTGTGCGTTATTATGATCGACGCGGTCGAGGGCTTCACCGAGCAGGACTCCAAGGTCGCGGGGCTTGCGCTCGACGCGGGCTGCGGCTGTATAATCGCCGTCAACAAGTGGGACGCCGTCGAAAAGACGGGCAAGACGATGGACGCCTATCGCAAGAGCCTGATGAACGACTTTGCGTTTATGACCTACGCGCCGATAGTTTTCATCTCGGCCAAGACGGGGCTGCGCCTCGACCGCCTGTTTGAGCTTATCAAATACGTCCACACGCAGAACACCATGCGCATTTCCACCGGTATGCTCAACGACCTGCTCGCCGACGCTACTGCGCGCGTTCAGCCGCCGACGGACAAGGGTCGCAGGCTTCGCATCTACTACATTACGCAGCCGTCGACCAAGCCGCCGACATTCGTCTGCTTCTGCAACAGGGCGGATCTGTTCCACTATTCCTATCAGCGCTATATCGAGAACCGGATACGGTCGACCTTCGGCCTTGAGGGTACTCCTGTGCGCTTTGTCATAAGAGAACGCGGGGAGGGCAAGTAGCCTAAATGCTCAACTATATTCTGATTTTGCTGGCTTCGTTGGCCGTGTGCTACCTTATCGGCAGCGTTAATTTTGCAATGATAACCGCGCGCATTTGCGCCCATAAGGACGTCCGTACCGACGGCAGCGGCAACGCGGGTATGACCAACGTAATACGCACCGTCGGGCTTAAAGCGGGGCTTGTCACGTTTGTCGGCGATATGCTCAAGGGCGTTGCGGCTCTGATGCTTGTAAAACACTTGCTTTTGCAGCCGTTCTATGCGGCGGCCGACGGGCAGATAAGCGCTCTGCTTGCGCCCGAGTATGCGCTGTATATTTGCGGCGCCGCGTGTATGCTCGGGCACATTTTCCCGCTTTACTACCAGTTCCGCGGCGGCAAGGGAGTGTCCACCGCCATCGGCGTGCTGTTTTGCATCAACTGGCAGGCGGCGGCGTTCGTGCTGGCGACATTCCTTATTCTGCTCATCATCACAAAGATGGTCTCGATAGGCTCTGTTATGGGCGCGGTCGAGTGGATAATTTATTCGTTCATCTATGCGGCAGACAAGGGGATAGGCCTGCAGCTTTACACGACTCTGCTTGCGGCCGTGATAGGCGGGCTTGTCATAATCAAGCACAAGGACAACATCATCCGCCTTCATCGCGGAGAGGAAAAGATGCTCAGCACCAAAAAGAAATGATCGGGGGTTTTTGATATGTCAAAAATAACCGTACTCGGCTCGGGCGGTTGGGGAATGGCTCTCGCCTGCACCCTTGCGGTCAACGGCCACGATGTGAGTCTGTGGTCGCCTTTTGAGCAGGAGGTCGCCTCGCTTAAGGAGCAGCACGGCAATCCCAAGCTGCTGAGCGGCGTGACCCTGACCGACAGCATACATATAACGGGCGAGCTTGACTGTGTGCGGGACAGCGACGTCGTCGTAATCGCCACGCCGAGCTTTGCCGTAAGGCAGACGGCGCACCGCCTGCAGGGCGTTCTGCGAGACGGCACGGTGGTCGTAAACGTCGCCAAGGGCTTTGAAAAAGACACGCTGAAGCTGCTCTCTCAGGTTGTTGAGGAGGAGCTTCCGGGTGCGCGCACGGTCGTGCTCTCGGGCCCGTCACACGCTGAGGAGGTCGCGCGCGGAGTGCCGACGTCGGTCGTCGCCGCGAGCGATGATATGGCCGCCGCGGAGTATGTGCAGGACACGTTTATGAACCCGAATTTTCGCGTTTATACCCACGACGACGTAGTCGGAGTGGAGGTCGGCGGCGCGCTGAAGAATATCATTGCGCTGTGCGCGGGCATTTGCGACGGACTTGAGGTCGGCGACAATGCCAAAGCGGCGCTCATCACGCGCGGACTCAGCGAGATCGCGCGGCTGGGCGTTGCAATGGGCGCGTCGGAAGAAACGCTCGCGGGGCTTGCGGGGGTCGGTGACCTTATCGTCACCTGTATGTCGATGCACAGCCGCAACCGCCGCTTCGGTATACTCATCGGCAAGGGGGTGCCCGCCGACGAGGCGCTCAAGGAGATCGGTATGACCGTCGAGGGCTACCACGCCGCCGCAATCGCGCGTCGGCTGGCGCTCAGATACGGCATTGAGATGCCGATATGCGAGCAGTGCTACCGCATACTCTACGAGGGCGTCAGCCCCACGGATGCGATAAATCATCTTATGACGCGACCTAAGAAGCACGAGCGCGAGCATTCGTGGAAGCGCTGATTTTCAGCGTACCCAAGCGTGATACCCGAACGCGGCTCAAGAGCGCGATCGGCGCACATGATCAGCGTACCAGAGCGCGCATGGCCGCTTATCACGCGATAATAAATCAATCCCCGCCGCACGGGCTTTTACGCTCAAGCGGCGGGGATTTTGCGTTATAAAGTGCAGCGGCGTTTTACGTCACTGTTCTGCGCACGACGGGGATAAGCTGCAGCAGCTTGACAATAAGCCCCGAGACTGCGAACACGGCCAGCGCATAGCACCATCTGGCGGGCGCGCCGACAAAGGTGATACGGAAGTTATTCTCGACAATCATCATAATAAACATGTGAATGAGATAAATCCCGAAGGTCTGCCCGCTGAAAAAGCCGATTATCCTGTTAACGGCGGCGGGGAAGCGGTCAAACGGAATACGCCTGAACAGCAGAAAGATTGCGGCGGCGTACAGCACGCTCGGCACGTTGAGGTACCCCTTGAACAGCTTGTTTATCGCGTTGTCCTGATACGACATATACCACGTTCCGAAAAAGTGGACGAGCAGCCCCGCCGCGCCCGCGATGTATACGGCTGCACGCTGCTTTGCGCTCAGCTCACAGCGGTCGAGGCAGTAGCCGATGACGGGGAAGATGAGGTAGCCCGCACAGGCGAAAAAGCTGAAATTCGGGTTTGCGTTTATTCTCCCGCCCGTCAGCGAGCAGAGAAACGGCAGCAGCGAATTGACCGTGAATGCGGCGATGATTATGTAGCCGAATACCTTCTTGCGCTTGCTTTCGTCTATTGCAGCCAGAACGGGTATCGACAGATAAACGCCGAACAGAATAATGAAGAAATAATATATTGCGATGTACTTGTTATTTATAACCGAGTCGATGATTGCCGTCGGCGAGAGGTCGTAAGTACCCCCCCTATTTTGCCAAATCGTAAAACCGATTGCAAACAGACTCCAGAACACAAACGGTATTACGGTTTTGCTGATGCGCTTTTTAAAGTATTCTTTAAGGCTGTATTTTTTGCCGAAGTCCATCAGCGTTGCGCCCGAGATCATCAAGAACACGGGCACGGCGAAGTAACACACGCTTTCGGTCAGGTTTGCGAATACCCAGGTGCGGTATTTGTTGAAGCTCCAGAAGCTGCTTGTGTGCATAAGCACTACCGCAAGGCACGAAACGACGTTCAGCGCCGTGATATACAGCTTTTTGCCGCTTTTACTTTCCATATAAGCTTATGCTCCTTTTTCCCCCTCGGGTATGCCGAGGTAGGCTTTGACTTCGTTTATATAGCGCCGGCCGATGGAGCTTAGCAGGCTGCTTTTTTTGGTGATATAGCCTATCTCCATAACGCTGCTCTCGCTGACCGAGTCGGGGCTGAGCCTGACGGCCACATAGTCGTCGCCGTTGAGCTCCTCGCAGATTATGCCCGAGCAGAGGGTGTAGCCGTTCAGCCCTATCATCAGATTGAGCATCGTCGCGCGGTCGTTGGCCTTTATAATGCGGGTGTAATCCTTGGTGCTGAGAATTTCCTCCGCAAAGTAGAACGAGCTTGCGTCGCCCTGCTCGAACGAGAGGCAGGGGTAGTCCTTCAGCTCGTCGAAGCGTATCTCGTCGCGCTTTGCGAGCGGGTGACCCGACCAAAGGTAGACGTAGGCGCGGCAGTCGATGAGATGGTGGAACTCGAGCGAAGCGGTGTTGAGCAGCTTGGTTATCGCGGCGCGGTTGAAGTCGCTTAAATAGAGTATGCCGACCTCGCTGCGCATATTGGCAACGTCGTAGATGACGTCGCGGGTCTTGGTCTCGCGAATGGCGAACTCGTACTCGGAGGTGTCGAAGTCCTTGACCAGCTCGACAAATGCCTTTACGGCGAAGGAGTAGTGCTGCGTTGAAACGCCGAACTTCTTTTTCAGCGTGTGAGCCTTGCCGTATTTATCCATAAGCGCCTCGTACTGATTGTAGACCTGCCGCGCGTAGAGAATGAACTCTGCGCCGTCGGCGGTCAGCGACACTCCGCGCCCCGAGCGGTTGAAAATCGTTATGCCAAGCTCCTTTTCAAGCTCCTTTACGGCGCTTGTCAGCGACGGCTGCGAGACATAGAGCACCTCGGCGGCCTTGTTGAGCGAGCCTATCTCGGCGATGGTTATGGCGTAGTTGAGCTGCTGAATCGTCAAGCGATTTTCCTCCTTTTTTCGACATATAAATCAAGTATAGCCCGCGCCGGCGTTATTGTCAAGCGCGCAAAAAAGCCTCCGCAGTGTGCGGAGGCTTTGAGCTTTCAGCCGAATTTGACTCAGTCGGCGAACATAGGGGTGGAGAGGTAGCGCTCACCGGTGTCGGGCAGCAGGGCGACGATGACCTTGCCCTTGTTCTCGGGCCGCTTTGCAAGCTCGGTCGCGGCGAAAACGGCCGCGCCGGACGAAATGCCGACGAGTATGCCGTTCTCCTGTGCCAAAGCCTTGCCGGTGGCGAAAGCGTCCTCGTTCGAGACGGTGACTATCTCGTCATAAACGCCGGTGTTGAGCGTGTCGGGAACGAAGCCCGCGCCGATGCCCTGAATCTTGTGCGGGCCGGGAGTGCCCTTTGACAGAACGGGCGAGGTGGCAGGCTCAACTGCGACGACCTTGACGTTCGGGTTCTGCGACTTGAGATATTCGCCGACGCCGGTGACAGTGCCGCCGGTGCCTACGCCTGCGACAAAGATGTCGACCTTGCCGTCGGTGTCCTCCCAGATTTCGGGACCGGTGGTCGCACGGTGAACAGCTGGGTTGGCGGGGTTTGTGAACTGGCTGGGAATGAAGCTGTTCGGAGTTTCCTCCGCAAGCTCCTGAGCCTTGGCGATAGCGCCCTTCATGCCTTTAGCGCCCTCGGTCAGCACAAGCTGCGCGCCGTAGGCCTTGAGCAGGTTGCGGCGCTCGACGCTCATCGTCTCGGGCATGGTGAGAATGACCTTGTAGCCGCGTGCAGCCGCAACGGAAGCGAGGCCGATGCCCGTGTTGCCGCTGGTCGGCTCGATGATGACGGTGTCCTTGTTGACAAGGCCCTTGGCCTCGGCGTCGTCAAGCATCGCCTTGGCGATTCTGTCCTTAACGCTGCCTGCGGGATTGAAGAACTCAACTTTGGCAACGATAGTGGCCTCAAGGCCGCGCTTTTCGGCGTACTTGCCGAGCCTGACAAGGGGGGTGTGTCCGATAAGGTCGGTGATCTGTTCGTAAATTTTCATTTTAATTAGCTCCTTTTAATAAGTAAGTTTTTAGGATTAAACGGTTTTCGATCGGTCGTCAGGCGAGGAGCCGACATCGCCTGACCGCCCGCGAAAATTTGAGAATATTCATCATAACAAAGCACTCCTTTTCGGGTCTCGGCGAGGGGTGATTCCGAATACCTACAACGCCTACTTGTTTGATAGGCTTTATTATAGCACCCGCACCTCTGTCTGTCAACAGTTTTTTTAAAATTATGAAAAAAATTCCGTTCGCGCCATTTTGCCGCCTATTATATATAGTAAGGCTCAAGTGCGGGCGTTCTTGACATTTGTGTGCGCTTAAACTATAATTGTTAATGCTTATTTATTTGATAGGTTATATGGGGAAGTGTGTCAGATGGCAGAAAAAACAAGAACAGACGCGTGGTCGCTGCTCACCGAATATAACAAGGAGCATTTTCACCTCGTTCACGCCGTGACGGTCGAGGGCGTTATGCGCTGGTACGCAAACGAGCTCGGCTTCGGCGACGAGGCCGACTTCTGGGCGATGGTCGGGCTGCTGCACGATCTCGATTTTGAGCTGTACCCCGACGAGCACTGCATAAAGGAGCAACAGATCCTGCGCGAACACGGCTACGACGAGCGGCTCATTCACGCGGTTGCAAGCCACGGCTACGGCCTGACGGTCAATATCAAGCCCGAGCATACTATGGAAAAGGTGCTCTACGCCGCCGACGAGCTGACGGGGCTTATCGGCGCGGTAGCTCTTATGCGCCCGTCAAAGAGCGTGAGCGACTTAGAGCTAAAATCGGTCAAAAAGAAGTACAAAAGCGCCAACTTCGCCGCGGGCTGCTCGCGCGAGGTCATCTCAAACGGTGCCGAAATGCTCGGCTGGACGCTTGACGAGCTGATTGAAAAGACCATTCTCGCAATGCGCAGCTGCGAGGACAGGTACAGCGCGGTTTAACCCGCGATAATCCTAAAAAGAAAGGGGCGTTTTTAATGCCGAGCGAAAAAAGCGCGCTTATCGCGATGAGCGGCGGGGTCGACAGCTCCGTCGCCGCATATATTATGGTCAGCCGCGGCTTTGACTGTATGGGCGGCACTATGCGCCTTTATCATAACGACGACGTGGGGCTCGGCAGCTTTCACACCTGCTGCTCCGAAAAGGACATCGACGACGCGGCCGAGGTCGCTTTCGACCTCGACATACCATATGAGGTCATCGACTTTACATTCGATTTCAAAGAGAAGATAATCGAAAAATTCATCAAAACCTACGAAGCGGGCGGTACGCCCAACCCATGTATCGACTGCAACCGATATATGAAGTTTGACAAGCTGCTCGACTTTGCCGCAAAGCACGGCAAGCACTACGTCGTCACCGGGCACTACGCGCGCGTTGAGAAAAAGGACGGCCGCTTTCTGCTGAAAAAGGCGCTGGACGAGACGAAGGATCAGAGCTATGTGCTCTATTCCTTGACGCAGAGCCAGCTCAGCCGAACGCTGTTCCCGCTGGGCGAAATGTGCAAAAGCGAGGTCAGAGAGATTGCCGAGCGCGAGGGCTTTGTTAATTTTTCAAAGCCCGACAGCCAGGACATCTGCTTTGTTCCCGACGGCGACTATGTGGGCTTTATGGAGCGCTACACAGGCAGGAAATACCCCGATGGCGACTTCCTCAACAGCCGCGGCGAGGCGGTCGGCAGGCACAAGGGCGCGGTGCGCTACACGATAGGGCAGCGCAAGGGGCTCGGTATTGCTCTGGGCGAGCCGATGTTCGTTTTTGCCAAGGATATGGAGAAAAACACCGTATCAGTCGGGCGCGAGGAGCTGCTTTTCGACCGCGCGCTGATTGCCGACGATTTAAACTGGATAGCGTTCGAGAGCCTCGAAGCCCCGCTGCGCGTAAAGGCCAAAACGCGCTACCGCCAAGTCGAGCAGCCTGCCGTCGTTTATCCGCTTGAGGGCGGCAGTGTGCGCATCGTGTTCGATGGGCCGCAGAGGGCCATCGCACCCGGTCAGGCGGTCGTTATGTACGACGGCGACACGGTCGTCGGCGGCGGAACCATCGTCAGGGCGGACAAAACGCCCGTGTGAAAGGAGTACCTTTTGTGACGGTAAACTACGATTTTGTGCTCTCACTCAAGGCGGCGCTTAAAGCGGCGACGGGAGTGTACGTTCATTTTCATGACGGCTGCGGCGGGCAGTATTTCACGCTTGAAAAAACCGACGCGGCCACGGTCGGTGCCGTCGAGGGCTTCTTATCCGAGCACGGTATGAAGCCGATTTTTACGCCCGAGAAGCTGACCTTTACAATTACGGAGAAATAAAATGCTCAACCAGTTTTCAAGAACTCAACTTATTTTCGGCGAGGAAGCGATGAAAAAGCTCGCTTCCTCGCGCGTTGCGGTGTTCGGCGTCGGAGGGGTAGGCTCATATACCGCCGAGGCGCTTGTTCGCAGCGGACTCGGGGCGATCGACCTTATCGACGACGACAAGGTCTGCCTGACCAACATCAACCGCCAGCTTTACGCCACGCGCAAGACCGTCGGCAAGTACAAGGTCGACGTCGCCGCAGAGCGCATAGCCGAGATAAATCCCGACGCGGTCGTGCGGACGTACAAGACCTTCTACACGCCGGAAACGTCGGCGCAGTTTGACTTTACGCAGTACGACTACATCGTCGACGCTATCGACACCGTCACAGGCAAGCTCGAGCTTGCCGTCAACGCGCAGCGCGCGGGCACGCCGATAATCAGCTCGATGGGCGCGGGCAACAAGGTCGATCCGACCGCGTTTGAGGTCACCGACATCTTCAAAACCAGTGTGTGCCCGCTTGCAAAGGTCATGCGAAACGAGCTTAAAAAGCGCAAGGTGCGTCGACTGAAGGTCGTTTATTCAAAGGAGCTGCCGATAACTCCCGTTGACGATATGGCGATAAGCTGCCGCTCCCATTGCATCTGCCCGCCGGACACGGCAAGAAAGTGCACGCAGCGCCGTCAGGTGCCAGGCAGCAACGCATTCGTGCCGTCGGTCGTGGGGCTTATTGTTGCGGGCGAGGTCATAAAGGACCTGACAGGCTTCAAGGGCAGGGGGCTCGGTGCGTGATATACCTCGACTATTCTGCCAACACCCCCGCAGATGAGGGCGTTATCGCGGCATTTGCCGAGTGCGAGCGGAGCTTTGCGGGCAACGCAAACTCCAACCACGTCGCTGGGCTTGCCGCAAGAGAGCGCATGGCGCTCGCGTGTGAGCGCGTCGCGGCCATGCTCGGCGTGCAGCCGTCGGAGGTCATCTTCACCTCAGGCGCGAGCGAGGCCAACAACACCGCGATAAAGGGCGTCGCGCACGCCTCGCGCCACAAGGGGCGGCATATAATCTCGACCTATCTTGAGCATTCATCCGTCAGCGGCTGCCTGACCGTGCTTCAGGAGCAGGGGTGGGACATTGATTTGGTCGATATTACGCGCGAGGGCAAGGTCGACCTCGAGCACTTAAAAAGCCTTATCCGCGACGACACCGTGCTTGTCGCGGTCACCGCAGTTGACAGCGAGCTCGGCACGGTGCAGCCCATCGGTGAGATTGCAAAAATCGTCGCAGAGCACCCAAACTGCCGCCTGCACGTCGATATGACTCAGGCGGTCGGCAAGATACCTCTCAGCCTTGAGGGTGTGGACACGGCGGCAATCGCGCCGCACAAATTCTACGGATTAAACGGGGTCGGCGTGCTGATAAAGCGGCGCGGCCTTGTCATAGAGCCGCTTATCCACGGCGGCGCAAGCACCACCGTCTATCGCAGCGGCACGCCCGCGCTGTCGCTCGCAGTCTCGGCCGAAAAGGCGCTGCAAACGGCGCTCGGCAGCTTTTCCGACCGCCTTGAAACGGTCAAACGGCTGAACGCCCGCCTTCGTGCCTTTTTGGAAAGCAAGCCCGACGTGCGGCTTAACAGTCCCGCCGACGCCGTGCCGCACATACTCAATTTGAGCGTAAACGGCATAAAGGGAACGGTGTTTCAGCGCACTTTGAGTGAAAAGGGGATCTGCGTCTCGGTCAAGTCAGCCTGTTCGACCGACGGCACTCCGTCGCGCGCCGTTTTCGCCGTCAGCCGAGACCGAAGAAACGCGCTTTCGTCGTGGAGGATAAGCCTCAGCCACCTAACGACTGACGCGGAGCTTGACGAGTTTGAGCAGGCTTACGAGCGCTGCTGTCAGGAGCTGAAATAATGGAAAGAAAGTTAGAACCCTACCAGCTTGCGGAAAGAAGCATTAACAAAAAGTACCGCAAGACCATATGGAACCCGTTCATAGCCGCCGTCAAGCAGTATAATCTTGTAAGCGAGGGCGACCGCATAGCCGTCTGTATTTCGGGCGGCAAAGACTCGATGCTTCTGGCCAAGCTCATGCAGATGCTGCAGCGCCACAGCGACGTGCCGTTTGAGCTTGTTTACCTTGTGATGGACCCGGGGTACAACGAGATAAACCGCCGAAAAATTGAGAGCAACGCCGAGCTGCTGCACATTCCGATAACGGTGTTCGAGACCGACATTTTCTCCGTCGCCAACAACACCGACAAGTCGCCGTGTTACCTGTGCGCAAAGATGCGCCGCGGCCACCTTTACAGCAAGGCGCGCGAGCTCGGCTGCAACAAGATAGCGCTCGGCCACCACTTCAGCGACGTTATTGAGACGACCGTTATGAGTATGTTCTACGGCTCGCAGCTGCAGGCGATGCCGCCGAAGCTGCACAGCCTAAACTACGGGGGAATGGAGCTTATCCGTCCGCTTTACCGCGTGCACGAGGACGACATCATCTCGTGGCGGCGCTATAATGAGCTGGATTTTATCCAATGCGCCTGCCGCTTCACCGAGAACTGCACCATGTGCGACAACGGCGGGGGCGGCTCAAAGCGTCAGGAGGTCAAGCTGCTGCTAAAGCGCTTAAAGCGCGACAATCCCAACATCGAAAAGAGCATTTTCAACAGCATACACTCCGTGTGTCTCGACACCTTCCCCGGATGCAAGAGCGGCGGGGTCGATTATGACTTCAATGCCCTTTACGAAAAGCGATAAACCGAATAACCATGAACCAAAACGCTTCGCGAAAAATTTTCGCGGGGCGTTTTTTAATGCTGACAAAAAGTGTCGTAATTAACTTTTAGAATGGTTACAGGCGGCAAAGGAAAGGAGACGATAAACAATTTATGGAGCTTGATGTTGCTATTGAACGCCACGAGCAGCGGCTGAACACGCTCGAGCGCGATATGGGTGCGATGAAGGACGTGCAAAACGAGATTCGCACGATGAACGAGTCGCTCGTGACCCTCGCAAACGAGATGCGGCACACAAACGAGCACCTCGCGCGGCACGAGCGGCGCATCGACGAAATCGACGCTATGCCCAGGCTGCGGCTGCAGCAGACGGTAACTGCCGTAGTGTCGGCGCTCGCTGGCGGACTTATCTCAATGATAATTGGCTTGATCATAAGCTGAAAGGAGTTTTTTATATGGATTGTCAAAATTATATTAAGGCAGAGCTTTTGATACTTGTGCCCGTGCTGTACCTTATCGGCGCGGGGCTTAAAAAGAGTGCTTTTCCCGACAGATTTATACCTCTCGCCCTCGGCGCGGCGGGCATTATTATGTCGGCGCTGTGGGTGCTTTCAGGCACAAATATAGGAGGCGTTAAGGACGCGCTTGCGGCGGCTTTTGCGGCTCTTACGCAGGGAGTGCTCGCTGCGGGTGCAAGCGTTTACGCCAATCAGCTCTGCGTTCAGGCACGAAAGGAGGAGTAGACGGTGCTTGATATTATCAAAGCCTACGCGGTCAACAACCTCTGCTACCGCGCAGGGAAGAAGATGACCCCGAAGGGCATAGTCGTGCACTCGACGGGTGCGAATAATCCGAATCTGAAGCGCTACGTTGACTGCCCCGACGAGGTGGGGGTCAACCGCTACGGCAACCACTGGAATCAGCCGACCCCCGGCGGCAGCAAGGTGTGTGTACACGCGTTCATCGGCCTTGACAAGTCGGGACAGGTCAGGGTGGCCGAAATACTCCCGCTCGACATCTGCTGCTGGGGCGTGGGCAAGGGTGCGAAAGGCAGCTACAACTACGACCCCGCATATATCCAGTTTGAGATATGCGAGGACGCGCTGAGCGACATCGTCTATTTCGATTCGGCGTTCGGCGTGGCGGCTCAGTATTGCGCCGAGCTGTGCGAAAGGTACGCGATAGACGTCAAAAACATCGTCGGCCACTGCGAGGCCGCACGTCTCGGCTACGGCAGCAACCACTCCGACCCCGAGCACTGGATGCGCCGCTTCGGCCGCGATATGGATTCGTTCCGCACGGCGGTAAGTCAGCTGCTCAAGATCGAGCCGAATCATTCCGGGAACGGCAAATTTCACGACGGCGACTTAGTCTCGCTCAGATCGGGCGCGCACTACTATAACGGCGCCGCCGTACCCGCGTGGGTCATAAAGCAGCGCTGGTACGTCCGCGGCGAGCCGAGCGGCGACCGCGTCGTGATCGACGAAAACGAAGCGGGCACAAACCACATCTGCAGCCCTGTCAGCGCGGACTTTCTCACCCTCGAAACACCCAAAAGCTGCCGCTTCATTGTCAGAATAAAGCCCGACTCGCTCGACATAAGAAAAGCGCCGGACTTATCCTCCGAAAAGGTCGGCTGCATAATCGGGCGCGGCGCTTACACTATCGTTGAGGAAGCGTGCGACTCACTCGGTGAAAAGTGGGGAAAGCTCAAGTCGGGTGCGGGCTGGATAAGTCTTGCGCTGACTGAGAGGGTCGATTGACGCTATGGCTGTGCTCGACGTTCTGCTTTCGCCTGCGTCGGTCGTATTTGCCGCCGCGGCTGTGGGCTGTGTTTTGGGAAAGGTGAGGGTCAAAGGCGTTTCGCTCTCGCTTGCGGCGGTGCTGATAAGCGCTATAGCGGCGGGTGCGGCATTGGCGGCCGCAGGACAGCTTGACGGCAGCATTACGGCACTGTCGGGGCTGCTGTCGACCGTGGGTACTCCGATGTTTGCGGCGGCGCTTGGGCTTGGCTCGGCTCGCGGAGAGGGGGTAGGCGCTGCCTACAGAGCGGCTGCGGTCGGCGCGCTGATGTCAGCTGTGCCGTTTGCGGCGATGAGGCTGCTTATTATGGCTGCACCCGAGATGAAGTGGGCGCTCGCGGGCGCTTATTGCGGTGCGCTGACGACCACTCCAGGGCTTTCGGCCGTGTGCGAGAGCGCGGGCTGCGATGCGGCGGCTGCGGCGGTCGGTTACGCGCAGGCGTATGTTTTCGGCGTGAGCGCGGCGGTCGTTTCGGTGCAGGTTATCGCAGAAAAAGAGCCGCCGCGCAGTGCGTGCGCCGACAGCGCAACAGGCAGCGGCGAGCGGCGCTTCGGGCTGCTTGAAACCGCTGCGACCCTCTGCGGCTGCGCCTTAATCGGGCGCATAACAGGCGCGGTTCGGCTGCCGATAGGCTCGTTTTCGCTCGGCACTTCGGGAGGGGTGCTGTGTACCTCGCTCGCTGTCGGCAGGCTGCTTGGGCTAAAGCGCGTCATTTTGCCCGAAAAGGAGCTCGGCGCGGTCAGAAGCGTCGGGCTGATGATGTTTCTGCTCGGCGCGGGGCTGCCCGCAGGCGGCCGCCTGATGAGCGGCTTCGACGTGCGGGTTATTCCGTGCGCTGCTTTGATGACCGCGCTGCCGATAGCCGTTGCGGCCGCTTCTCATAAGCTGCTGCGCGCCAAGCTGTCGCTAAGCTCCGTTTTAGCGGGCGGTATGACCAGCACTCCCGCGGCTGCGGCGCTTGCTCAAACGGGGCGCCCCGCAGCCGCGGGCGAATACTCCGCCGCCTACATATCAGCCCTGATAACCGCCGTAATACTGCTGCGCACGGTTTGAAAAAAGCATTGACTCCGCCCAAAGAAACGGGCGGAGTTTTTTGTTGCCAAACGTGGTGGAGTGTGATATAATAACCTGAATAATAGGCTCACTATGCAGTAAAAGGCAAAAAAGGAGTGTGAAACGGCTTGCGTATAATAGGTATCGACCCCGGCTATGCCATTGTCGGCTACGGCGTTGTCGACTATCGCGGCAACAGCTTCAATGTCATCGAGTATGACGCGGTCACCACCGGGGCAAAGACCGATTTTAACCTCCGCCTGGAGCAGATATACGACGGTATAACCGATATTATCGCGCGGCTTCACCCTGAAGCGATGTCAATTGAGAAGCTGTATTTCAACACCAACACCACCACTGCGATAGCGGTTGCCGAGGCGCGCGGCTGCATACTTCTTGCCGCGCAAAAGGCGCACCTGCCTGTGTACGAGTACACTCCGCTTCAGATAAAGCAGTCAGTCACAGGCTACGGCCGCGCCGAGAAAAGGCAGATGATAGAGATGGCGACAAGGCTGCTCGGGCTCAGCAAAGCGCCGCACCCCGACGACGTCGCCGACGCTCTTGCCGCCGCGATATGCCACGCGCACTCGTCAGGCTCGATGATGAACCTTATCCGAATGGGGAGGTACAGATAAATGATTTATTCTCTCAATGGCACGCTTGTCCACACCGATCCCTCGACGGCGGTGATCGAGTGCGGCGGCGTGGGCTTCAAGTGCTTTGTTTCGATGAACACTCTGCGCCGCCTGCCGCCGCCCGGCAGCGAGGTGCGCCTGTTTACGCATATGAACGTGCGCGAGGACGCGCTCGATCTGTTCGGCTTCTGCGACGAGCGCGAGCTTGATATGTTCCGCATGATAACTAATGTCAGCGGAGTCGGGCCCAAGGTCGCGATGTCGATACTTTCGGAGTTCGAGCCCGACAGGCTCAGCCTGTTCATCGCGTCGGGCGATTCAAAGAGCATAACCCGCGCGGCGGGTGTCGGAGGTAAGCTTGCGCAGCGCATTGTGCTTGAGCTGAAGGATAAGATAGGCGCTGCCGGATTATCCGACTCGGGCGAGGTTGCAAGCGTTGCTGCCGCAACAGTATCCGGTAACACCGCCGAAGCGGTCGAGGCGCTCGTCTCGCTCGGCTATTCGCAGAGCGAAGCGGCGCTGGCAGTGGGCAAACTCGACCACACCCTGCCCGTTGAAGCGCTCATAAAAGAGGGTCTTAAAGCCCTCGCGAGATTTTGATTATAAAGGGGCTTGAAAAATGCCTGATTTTGATTACGAAAACCGCATAGTTTCGCCTGAGTTCGATGGCGGCGACGGCGAAGTCGAGCTGTCGCTCAGACCGAAAACTCTGTCCGAGTACATCGGTCAGGACAAGGCGAAGGAGAACCTTGCGATATATATGCAGGCGGCAAAGCAACGCGGTGAAAGCCTTGACCACGTCCTGCTCTACGGCCCGCCGGGACTGGGCAAAACCACGCTTGCGGGCATTGTCGCGAACGAAATGGGAGTAAACCTGCGCGTCACAAGCGGCCCTGCGATTGAGAAGCAGGGCGATTTGGCGGCACTGCTGAGCAACCTTTCACCCGGCGACGTGCTGTTTATCGACGAAATTCACCGACTTTCACGTAATGTTGAAGAGGTGCTTTACCCCGCGATGGAGGACTTTGCCCTCGATATTATCATCGGCAAAGGCCCCGCCGCGCGGTCGATTCGCCTTGACATACCGCATTTCACGCTTATCGGCGCTACGACCCGATCGGGCCAGCTTGCCGCGCCGCTCAGAGACCGCTTCGGCGTGCTGCTGCGGCTTGAGCTTTATTCGCCCGAGCAGCTGGCGGACATCATCATGCGCTCGGCGAGTCTGCTCAACGTGCCTGTCGACCGCGAGGGAGCGCTCGAGATCGCTTCCCGCTCGCGCGGCACTCCGCGAATTGCCAACCGCCTGCTCAAGCGCGTGCGCGATGTCGCGCAGGTCATGCACGGCGGCAACATCGACGAGGAGGTAGCGCGCGAGGCGCTCGACCGCTTCGAAATCGACGAGTTGGGGCTTGACGATTTCGACCGCCGTATGCTCGGCATGATAATCAACTCCTACGGCGGAGGGCCTGTCGGGCTTGAAACGCTCGCGGCCGCTGTCAACGAGGAGGCGGTCACCATTGAGGACGTGTACGAGCCGTATCTGATGCAGATAGGCTTCTTGAGCCGCACACCGCGCGGCCGCTGTGCAACGCCCGCCGCATATGAGCATTTGGGGATACCTTACACGGGTCAGGTAACTTTCTGACAAGTGTTTGAGTAGCGGTGCGCTTTGAACTTTGGGGTAAAATAAGCGCATCAATATATAATTGGGGGATAATAAAAATGGGAAAACTTTTCGGCACCGACGGCGTCAGGGGCGTCGCCAACACCGAGCTGACGGCCGAGCTTGCGATGAACATCGGCCGTGCCGCCGCAGCCGTTCTGGCAAAGGCGGACGCGCACAAGCCGCGCATACTGATAGGCAAGGACACCCGCCGCTCGGGCGATATGCTTGAGACGGCGCTTGCGGCAGGACTTTGCTCCGTGGGGGCGGACGTGTTCACCGCAGGAGTGATTCCGACGCCCGCAGTGGCCTACCTTGTGCAGAAGTACGGCATGGACGCGGGAATTATGATAAGCGCGTCGCACAACCCTTATGAGTACAACGGCATCAAGATTTTCAGCGGCGACGGCTATAAGCTGCCCGACAGCCTTGAGGACGAGATCGAAGCGGTGATATTCGGTGAGACGCCGGCGCCCGCTTCGGCTGAAAGCGGCCTTATCGGCACGGTCACGGCGCTTGAGGAGGCGCTGCCCGACTATGTCGAGTACCTGCTTGAGACGACCGATGAGCGCTTTGACGGTATGAAGATTGCTCTCGACTGCGCCAACGGCTCGGCTTCCGGGACGGCGAAGGTCGTGTTCGATATGCTCGGCGCGGAGTGCGTCGTCGTATCCGACGAGCCCGACGGTGTCAACATCAACTGCGACTGCGGCTCGACCCATATCGGGCGGCTGCAGCAGCTTGTCAGGGATAACGGCTGCGACTGCGGCTTTGCCTTTGACGGAGACGCGGACCGCTGCCTTGCCGTGGACGGCGAGGGCGAGCTTGTCGACGGCGACAAGCTGATAGCCATTGCCGCGCTCGATCTTAAATCACGCTCAAAGCTGCGCCGCAACCGCGCGGTCGTGACCGTGATGAGCAACCTCGGCTTCTTCCGCTTTGCGAAGAAAAACGGCATCGACGTCTCGACCACCAAGGTCGGCGACCGCTATGTGCTCGAGGAGCTGCTGCGCGGCGACTACAGCGTCGGCGGCGAGCAGTCGGGGCACATCATCTTCACCGATTACGCTACCACGGGCGACGGTCAGCTTTCTGCCATTCAGACCTTAGCCGCCGTCAAGCGTGCGGGCAGGAGTCTGCATGAGCTGGCGCAGGTGATGACCGTTTATCCGCAGGTGCTGCTCAACGTCACCGTATCCGCCGATAAAAAGGCGGGGTGGGAGACAGACAGCTCCATCGCGGCTGCGATAGACAAGGTCAGATCCGACCTCGGCGACAGCGGGCGGGTGCTCGTGCGCGCAAGCGGAACAGAGCCGCTTATCCGCGTTATGCTCGAGGGCGAGGACATAAAAACCACCGAAATCCAGGCAAGGCTGATAGCAGACGTTATCTGCGAAAGGCTTGACGGAAAATATTGATTTTAATCTCAGGGAGTCAAACTGTGAGAGCTATATCCGATTTTAAAGATTACGAGCTTATCGACGCGTCGGGCGGCGAAAAGCTGGAGCGTTGGGGCGACATTATCCTCATCAGACCCGACCCGCAGATAATATGGGAGACCGAGCGGAAAAATCCGCTCTGGCGCTCGGCTCACGCGCGCTATCACCGCTCAAAAAGCGGCGGCGGCAGCTGGGAGCAGTACCGCAAAGTGCCCGACGTGTGGCAGATCGGCTTCCGCCGGCTGCGGTTTAACTTAAAGCCGATGGGCTTCAAGCACACGGGCCTTTTCCCCGAGCAGGCGGTCAACTGGGACCTGATGAACGACCTTATCGCAAAGCAGACGCGCGACATCAAGGTGCTCAATCTTTTCGGATATACGGGAGCGGCCACCTTGGCCTGCGCCGCTGCCGGTGCGAGCGTCACCCACGTCGACGCTTCCAGGGGAATGGTCGCGTGGGCGCGCGACAACGCCGCCGCAAGCGGCCTTAGCGATAAGCCGATACGCTGGCTTGTCGACGACTGCGTAAAGTTTGTCAAGCGCGAGATTCGCCGCGGCAGCAGGTATGACGGCATCGTAATGGACCCGCCGTCCTACGGCCGCGGCCCTAACGGCGAGATATGGAAGCTCGAGGAGCAGATATACCCGCTGCTTGAGCTGTGCGAGCAGCTTCTAAGCGACGACGCGCTGTTTTTCCTGCTCAATTCCTACACGACCGGACTGTCGCCGAGCGTGATGAAATACCTTGTTTCGTCCGTCATATGCACTCGCCGCGGCGGCGAAGTGACCTGCGACGAGATCGGCATACCCGTTACCGACAGCGGCCTTGTGCTGCCGTGCGGCAACACCGCCGTGTGGCTCGGGCAAGGAGAGAAAAATGGATAATATAATCGAATTTAAGGATGTGTCGTTCGAGTACCCGGGCGACGAAGATACACGGGCAAACCTCGTTTTCGAGCACCTGAACCTCACGATAGAGCGCGGCTCGTTCACCGCAGTGCTCGGCCATAACGGCTCCGGTAAGTCGACCATGGCCAAGCTGATAAACGGAATCCGCCGCCCGACCTCGGGCTCGGTGACGGTCAACGGAATGGACGTCGGCGACGAGAATAACGAGCTTAACGTGCGACGCACGGTCGGAATGGTGTTTCAAAATCCCGACAACCAGTTCGTCTCCACCGTCGTTGAGGACGACGTTGCGTTCGGCCCCGAGAACCTCGGAGTCGAGCCTGAAGAAATACGCCGCCGCGTGGACGAAGCGCTGAAAGCCGTAGGTATGTATGAATACCGCAGCCACGATGCAAACCGCCTGTCGGGCGGGCAGAAGCAGCGCGTCGCAATTGCGGGAATGCTCGCAATGCGTCCCGACTGCCTTGTGCTCGACGAGCCGACGGCAATGCTTGACCCGCACGGCCGCGCCGAGGTCATCGCGACCGTCAAGCGCCTTAACAAGGAGTTGGGCATGACCGTCGTGCTGATAACGCACTATATGAACGAGGCCGCGCAGGCCGACCGCGTGGTCGTTATGGACTCGGGCCGCCTTATCCTCGACGGCACGCCGCGCCATGTGTTCGCACACGTCGAGCAGCTGAAGCAGGTCGGACTTGATGTGCCGCAGCCGACCGAGCTTGTGTATGAGCTCAAAAAGGCGGGGCTCGATATCGATACCGACGTTCTGACGGAGGACGAATGTGTCGAAGCGCTCGCTTCGGCCTTGGGACTGTAGCTTTTCCGGGAGGGAATTTCAAATTGGCGATAATTTCAACCGAAGGATTGACCTACGTTTACGGCGAGGGGACTCCCTTCGTCAAACAGGCAATCACCGACGTGAATATAAATATTGAAGAAAACAGGCTGTACGCCCTCATCGGGCATACCGGCTCGGGCAAGTCGACCCTTGTGCAGCATTTGAACGGCCTTGTAAAGCCGACTGCGGGCAAGGTGTTCGTCGACGGAGAGGACATCTGGGCGCAGCCGAAGAAAATCCGCTCGGTGCGCTTTAAGGTCGGGCTCGTTTTCCAGTACCCCGAGTATCAGCTCTTTGACGAGACTGTCGCAAAGGACATCGCTTTCGGCCCGCGCAATCTGGGACTTGCCGACGACGAAATTAAGGAGCGCGTCGAATGGGCGGCCGAGACGGTCGGCCTGCGCCGCGAGCTGCTTGACAAGTCGCCGTTTGACCTGTCGGGCGGTGAGAAGCGCCGCGCCGCTATTGCAGGCGTGCTTGCGATGAAGCCGAAGGTGCTCGTGCTTGACGAGCCGACGGCGGGGCTTGACCCGATGGGGCGCGACCGCCTGCTTAAAAGCATAAGCGACTACCGAAAAAACAGCTCGACTACCGTTATCCTCGTCTCTCATTCAATGGAGGACGTCGCGCGCATCGCCGACCGCGTAATTGTAATGCGCGGCGGTCGGGTCACGCTCGAGGGCGACACGCGCGAGGTCTACTCCCACCGCGCCGAGCTGGACGAGATGGGGCTTGCCGTGCCGAGCGTGACCCGCGTTATGGCGGCGCTCAAGCTCAGAGGCGCCGACGTGCCCGATAATATCCTCACTGTTGCAGAAGCGCGCGACGCTGTGCTCAAGCTCAGAAAGGGCGGTGAGAGATAATGCTCAGCAATATAACCATCGGTCAGTATTTCCCGACGGGGTCTGTTGTGCACCGTCTCGACGCCGCGAATAAGATAGTGCTGACTGTCGCCGCACTTGTCGCGATTTTCATTGCCGACTCGCCGATAATGCTCGGCATCTGCCTTGTCGCCGCAGTGGCGCTTATGCTGCTGACGCGCGTTAAGGTGGGAATGTACCTTAAAATGCTCAAGGCCATTTGGCCGGTAGTGCTGCTTACAAGCGTACTCAACCTCTTTTACGCCACAGGCAACGTGCTCGCAAAATGGTGGATATTCACGATAACTGACACGGGAATTTACCGCTCGGTGTTCATCGCCGTGCGAATTTGCCTGCTTATAATCATCAGCTCCGCGCTGACCTACACCACGAGCCCGACCGAGCTTACCGACGGCATTGAGCGGCTGCTCAAACCGCTCAAATTCATCGGCTTGGGCGAGGCGGTGCATATCCTCGCGATGATGACGTCGATAGCGCTGCGCTTTATTCCGATACTCATTGACGAGACTGAAAAAATTATGTCCGCGCAGAAGGCGCGCGGCGCCGATATGGAGGAGGGCGGCCTTATCAGCCGAGTCAAGGCGATGCTGCCCGTGCTCATTCCGCTGCTTATCTCCGCGACCCGCCGCGCCTGCGAGCTGGCCGAAGCGATGGAGTGCCGCTGCTACCACGGCGCGCAGGGACGCACCAAGATGAAGCAGGCCAGGTTCGCCGTGCGCGACTTTGTCGCTCTGGCCGTGGTCGCAGCGTTTCTCGCCGCTATGACAGTCGGCAGGGTGCTGCTGTGAGACGGCTGCTGATAACGCTGCGCTTTGACGGAACGGACTATTGCGGCTGGCAGGTTCAGCCCAACGGCGTTTCGGTGCAGCAGAGGGTTCAGGACGCGCTCGAGCAGGCGTTCGGCGTCAGGCTTCCCGCAAGCGGGTGCAGCCGCACCGATTCGGGCGTGCATGCGCGCGAGTTCTGCTTCCATACCGACACGTCCGTCGCAATACCGTGCGAAAAAGTGCCGCTCGCACTCAACCGCTTTCTGCCCGACGACATCGCCGTGACCGACTGCAGGGAAGTGCCGCACGACTTCCACGCGCGCTACTCCTGCAAGGGCAAAACCTACGTCTACCGCATTTGCGACGCTAAAGTGCGCGACCCGTTTAACACGCGCTTTACGGACTATCACCGCGGCAGGCTCGACGCCGAAATGATGAACGCGGCCGCAGCCGCTTTCCTCGGCACGCACGATTTCAGCGCGTTCTGCGCGTCGGGCTCGTCGGTCGAGGACAAGGTCAGGACGGTCAGCGAGGCAAAGGTCGAGCGCGTGGGCGACGAGGTGCGCTTCACCGTGACGGCCGACGGCTTTCTCTACAATATGGTCAGGATAATGGCGGGAACTTTGCTTGACGTTTCGCTCGGTCTGATAGATTCAGCCGGGATGTCTGATATTATTGAATCGCGCGACCGCGAAAAAGCGGGCAGAACAGCTCCCGCGCGCGGCCTTACTCTTGAAAAAGTCAGCTACTGAAGAAGGTGACAAAATGTCTGTAAAAAAGCGAAAAAGCAGGGCTAAGCTCAGCTCCCGCCGCGACGAAGCGGCCGAGAGCAGCATTGAAATGCAGCCTAACACCGAGCGCAAGCGCCGCGAGAAAAAACAACGCTCCTCCGAAAACGAGCGCCCAAAGACGCGCAAGCGTGTCGCTCCCGCAAAGGAGCTTGAGCTGGTCGAGGGCGGCGTTACCACCCGCAAAAAGCGCAGGCACCGCTCGCGCGTGCTGCTGGTAATCCTGGCCGTGCTCATTGCGGCAGGAACGGCTTTGCAGCTGCTTCTGCCGGGCGGATTGTTCGAGCAGACGCAGAACGCGCTGTGCTCCCTCGGAGGGGGCGGCGGGCTGCCCGTCAGCCTTGTAGGCGACTCAGTCGAGCGGCTGCATATGCGCTCGTCGACGGCATTTGTGCTTACCGACTCGCATATGTATGCGTATAATATGTCGGGCAAGGAGATACTCTCCGTTCAGCACGGCTATACCAAGCCTGTTATGAACGTCTCTGCGACCCGCTCGCTGATATACGACCGCGGCAACTACAAGCTGCGCATCGACTCGCTTTATAAAAACATCACCGATACCGAGTTTGACCGCGAGATAATCACAGCCGATTTGTCCGACAGCGGCTGCACTGCCGTCGCGCTGACGGACGACGAGTACGCTTCGGTCGTCACGGTATACGATCGCCGCTTCAACGCCTGCTTCAAGTGGTCGTCGTCGGCCGACCGCATAGCCTGCGTAAAGCTCAGCCCGAACGGCAGAAAGCTCTGCGTTGTCACCGCCGATTCGGCTTCGGGCGCGTTTGTGTCGAACGTGTTTATCTTCGACATCAAGTCGGGCTCCAAGGTCGTCAGCGAGAAGGTCGCGGGCGAGATGCTCGTCACCGCCTTTGCGGGCAGCAGGAACGTGTTCCTTGCGTCACCGAACAAGATCGTCAGCTTTGCTTTCGACGGCTCGGGCAAAAAGGACTACGATATCGGCAGCATTTCCTACGTTTCAGCCGAGTACGGCCGCAGCCTGCTTGTCGTCAGCAATCCGAGCGGCGGGCGCGGCTCGCACATCAACGTCATCGGGCTTGACGGCGAAAAGAAGGCCGACTTCGACCTTGACGAGGACTTTTCCTCGCTCTGCCTCGGCAGCGACACCGTCATCGCCTACAGCGGCAACACCGCTTCCGTTTACGGCTTCGACGGTAAGAAGCAGCGCGATATATCGGTCGGCTACGGCAGCACCTGCGTAGCGCCATACGGCGAGGGGGTAGTCTCTACCGCCGATATGAAGCTGTCTTATCAGAAATAATCCGCTTGGCGGTAAGGAGGGCATAACTTATGAATATCGTTGTTGATCTGGCGGTCGCAGCCGTTATCGCGCTCGGCGTTTTTCTGGGCGTAAAGCGCGGCTTTGTCCGCACCGCGGTCGAGCTGGTCGGTTATATTGCCGTGCTGCTCATCGCATCGACTATTGCGCATCCTGTCGCCGACAAGGCGTTCGAGTCAATGCTGCGCCCGAGTATCGAGAAAAGCGTTGCATCAAGCGTCGGCGATATGACGAGTGAGAATATCTCTGCCACGCTGGGCACCGTGTTCGACAAGATGCCCGAGCAGCTTTCAGCCTTGCTTAAAATGGGCTCAGTCACGCCGGAAAGCATAAGCAGCGCGGTATCCGGCAAGGTCAACGACGGTTCACAGGCCGTTGCGGCCGCGGTCGCCGACGGCGTGAAAGCGCCGATAACCGCAGTAATACGCGTGCTTGTGACGGTGCTGATATTCATAATCGGTTTGTTTCTCGTGCGGCTGCTCGCTCGCTTTGCAAACAGCCTTGCCGACGCACTGCCGATAGTGGGAGGACTTAACTCCTTCCTCGGCGGCTTTGCGGGGCTTTTAAAGGGCGCGGTGATAGCGGCGGTGGCCGTCAACGTGTTCGCGCTCATCGTTTCGCTTTCATCAAACGGCGTGCTCGGCATAACGACCGACACCCTCGCACAGACGAAGCTGTTTTCGTTCTTCAACCGCCTGTTAGGTTGAAATGCCATATTAAAGTAACCGACATCAACAAAAAGGATACAGAAAATGAAAAGAATTGTGACAATTCCGAATATTCTTTCTTTTATCAGAATTCTGATGATACCCGCGATAGTCGTGATATATTTCAGCTCGGTAAAAAATCACTATATCTGGTCGGCACTGCTTGTGCTGCTGTCAGGGCTTACCGATATGGTCGACGGCTTTATCGCGCGGCGCTTTAATATGATTTCCGATGTCGGAAAGATACTCGACCCCATTGCCGACAAGCTGACCCAGTTCACCGTCGTCGTCTGCCTGTCGATAAATCACCCGATACTGATACCTGTTGTGGCCGTTATTTTCCTTAAAGAGCTGTTTATGCTCATCGGTGCGGTCATCTTCGTCCACCGCGGCAACGAAACGCCGTACGCCCGCTGGTGGGGCAAGATGACGACCGTTGTGCTTTACGCGACGATGACTCTGTTTATGATCAGCGACATCATCGCCATAAGCGACGCCGTGACCGTGACCGCTATGTCGATCTCGATCGCGTGTCTCGCGTTTTCGTTTTACAACTACCTTGCCGTGTTCGTCAACGGCAGGAAAGCAAAGTCTGACGCCGAAGATGCTTCGGCTCAGGAAAGGACTGAAAAGTGAACCCTATGAATATGTGTGTCAGATGCAAAAAGCGTCCTGCGATGGTCTACATTAACCGCGTCGACGGGGACAAGACCTCGCTTGAGGGCTACTGCATACCGTGCGCCCGCGAGCTGAACATCAAGCCCGTCTCGGATATGCTCGACAATATGAACATTCCGAGCGAGGACCTGGAGGCCATGAGCGAGCAAATGATGTCCATGATGAACGGCGAGCAGAGCGACGACGACCTCGACGGAGCCGAGGCGGGCGGCGCGCAGGCGTTCCCGTTCCTGCAGAATATCTTCGGCGATATGGCGAAGATGGCTCAGCCGTCGGACGAGTCCGATAATAATGACGGCGGCGCAAAGCAGAAAAAGCCGAAGGAGAAGAAAAACAAGTACCTCTCAACTTATTGCACCAACCTCACCGACCGCGCCCGCAACGGCGAGCTTGACCGCATAATCGGCCGTGACCGCGAGCTCGGCCGCGTGGTGCAGATACTCTCGCGCCGCACGAAGAACAACCCATGCCTTATCGGTGAGCCCGGCGTGGGCAAGACTGCGATAGCCGAGGGGCTTGCGCTCAGGATAGTGTCGGGCGAAGTGCCCGCGCGCCTTGCGGATAAGCAGATATACCTGCTCGACCTCACCGCGCTTGTCGCGGGCACTCAATTCAGAGGTCAGTTTGAAAGCCGCGTTAAGGGCCTCATCGACGAGGTCAAGCGCGCCGGCAACGTCATCCTCTTTATTGACGAGGTGCACAATATGGTCGGCGCCGGCGATACTGCCGAAGGCTCGATGAACGCCGCCAACATTCTCAAGCCTGCGCTTTCCCGCGGCGAGATTCAGGTCATCGGTGCTACGACATTCAAGGAGTACCGCAAGTACATTGAAAAGGACGCAGCTCTCGAGCGCCGCTTCCAGCCCGTCGTTATCGAGGAGCCGAGCGTTGACGATACCGTGACCGTCCTGACGGGAATAAAGGGCTACTACGAGACTTACCACAACGTCAAGGTTTCCGACCGCATCGTCAGGCAGGCTGTGCGCCTGTCCGAGCGCTATATCAGCGACCGCTTCCTGCCAGATAAGGCCATCGACCTGCTCGACGAGGCCTGCGCCGCCGCGAGCTTGCGCAACAAGGCGGTCGACGAGCTGATAAAGGCAAACAAGCACCTCGCCGACCTCAAGATACGCGAGGACGAGCTGACTCAGGCCGAGAACGTCAACTACGAGCAGCTGGCGCTCGTGCGCGCCGACATCGCGCGCGAGACCGAGACGGTCAATTCGCTGTCTGCCTCCGCCGCGGCCGAGAACTCCGTCACCGACGATGACCTTGCGAACGTCATCGAGCTGTGGACAGGTATCCCTGCATCGAAAATAAAGGAGTCCAACCTTGCAAAATTAAGCTCGCTTGAAGACAAAATTAAGGCGAAAATCATCGGCCAGGACACGGCCGTTGAGGAGCTGTGCACTGCCGTGCGCCGCTCTCGCGTGCAGATCTCGCCGCGCCGCCGCCCAGCGTCGTTCATCTTCGTCGGCCCGACTGGCGTTGGCAAAACCGAGCTTGTAAAGGTGCTCGCAAACGAGCTGTTCGACTCGCCCGAGACGCTCATTCGCCTTGATATGACAGAGTTTATGGAGAAGCACTCCGTGTCAAAGCTCATCGGAGCGCCTCCCGGATACGTCGGCTACGACGAGGCGGGTCAGCTGACCGAAAAGGTGCGCCGCAAGCCGTACTCCGTGCTGCTCTTTGATGAAATCGAAAAGGCACACCCCGACGTGCTCAATATCCTGCTCCAGCTGCTTGACGAGGGCAGGCTGACCGACGCGCAGGGCAGGACGGTCAATTTTGAGAATACCGTTATTGTTATGACCAGCAACGCGGGCAGCGAGCAGCGCGGCGGCTCGGTCGGCTTCGGCAAGAGCGACGAGCAGCTCAGCCGCGAAAAGGCGATAAAGGCGCTTGAAGAGCTGCTGCGCCCCGAGTTTTTGGGCCGCGTCGACGAGATAATCGTGTTCTCGCCGCTCAGCCGCGATTCGCTCGTGAAGATCGCCGCACTGATGCTCGACGAGCTGAAGCCGGTGCTTGAGGAAAAGGGCATCGAGTTCACCTATACCGAGCCTGTGTGCGCCGCGCTTGCCGACCTCGCAGGCGGCGGAAAGAGGGGAGCGCGCGATCTGCGCCGCTTTGTCCGCAAGGAGGTCGAGGATAAGATCGCAACTATCCTGGTCGGGTCGGGTGAAAACACCGTGTCCGCAGTGACCGCCAACGTCAGCGACGGAAAAATAAACGTAAAATCCAAGTGATTTTACCAAAACCACTTGACACAGCGGCAAGGTTTATGATAGAATAACCCTTGTCGCAAAATGCGGGTGTAGTTCAATGGTAGAATGTCAGCCTTCCAAGCTGAACACGTGGGTTCGATTCCCATCACCCGCTCCAGAAAAAGCTCCAAGTCATTCGACTTGGAGCTTTTTCAATGAAATTCGTCCTTCGGGTGGGTGAAATATTGCTGCGCAATGTGAAATCCGCCTAAAGGCGGGTGAAATATGCCTGCGGCATATTAAGAAACGAATTTTATTTCATATCGTGCGAGCATATTTTCCTATATTTCCGCTATCGATTAACTTTCGGGTTGTCGGTTCTTTCTAACAGATAGTCTACTGATACGTCAAAATAGTCGGCGATGGCCACAAGCTCGACTAGGCCGGGCTCACGCTCGCCGGTCTCATAGCGGCTAATCGTATTTTGATTAGTGTTCAGCTCCATTGCAAGCTTGAGCTGAGATATGCCTTTGGCTTTGCGAATTTCCTTTAATCGCATTAAATCACCTCTTGACATTAGTATCCCATAATGGTATACTTTTAATATCCCGATTTGGGATATAATGAAAATGAAAGAGGTTTAGTTATGAAAAAAATTGCGGCTTTGGTACTTGCGGTTGCGCTTTGCGCAGTATTTGCGGCGTGCGGTGATTATCCGTACAAGGAGACAGGCTCTGCTTCATCGGATAGCTCATCGGCGGTAAGCGATACAAAAAGCGACTTCGGTCTGAATGATTCGGCGGTGTTCACTAATCTTAAATTCACTGCTACCGAGCTGAAAGAGTCACAGGGGACGCAATTCTTCGAGCCTGACGCGGGTAAGACTTTTGTCGGCGTTAAATTTGAGATTGAGAACATCTCGAACGAGTCGCAGTCAGTCAGCAGCATACTGCTCTTTGATGCTTATGCAGATGACGTAAAGTGCGAATATTCATTTACGGCTCAGTCTTCGTTCAGTGAGGGCACGCTTGACGGCGAAATCGCCCCCGGCAAGAAGGCAATCGGCTGGTATGCGGTCGAAGTTCCCGAAAATTGGGCAAAGCTGGAGCTTGACGTTAGCTCCGAGCTCTTCTCAAACGGCTCCGCCAGATTCGTATTTACTAAATAACAGAATATAATAGAATCAAGCCTATCGCTCAAAACAGTGATAGGCTTTATCATTTGCGTAAAATATAATAACCTCACGGCGTCAGCGGCGGTAAACCGCCGACGCCTGAGAGAACATTGAACGGCCAAAACAAAATCCTGACGGATTTTGAACGGCTGAGCCGTTTGCGGAACTTGCGTTCCGCTTTTGTGGTATAATGAAAAAAGCGAGTATCATCGGATACTCGCTTTTTGGAGCTACTGGTCGGACTCGAACCGACGGCCTGCGCATTACGAATGCGCTGCTCTACCAACTGAGCCACAGTAGCATATTCAGTTACCAAACTATTATAGCAACAGAAGTGCGAGTAGTCAAGAGTTTTTTGCCGTATCGGGTGAAAAGGAAGAGGCCGCGCGTTTTATAAATTTGAAGAGCGCGCGGTTCGACCGCTTAAAAGCGCTCATCAGGCATGTAAAGCCTGCAATATCCGTTCATTATCATTGCGCGGTCGGCGGAAATTCGGCGGGCAGTGAAGCACGAAGCAGCTGCGCCCTGGCGGGAAGAGCAAAAAATTCAAAAAAATGCGGCTTTTTGTAAAAATGTCCTTGACATATGGCGAGCGTCTTGTTATAATATCACTTGCGTTTGAGCCGCGACAACAGAATATGCGAGCATGCTGGAATAGGCAGACAGGCACGTTTGAGGGGCGTGTGTTTCACGACGTGTGGGTTCAAGTCCCACTGCTCGCACCAAAAAAAGAGCACTTGTAAATCAAGTGCTCTTTTCGACTGAAGCCGTCATTTCGGGCGGGTGAATTCCATCTGAGAATGGTGAAATTCCAAACGCTGCGGAATTCGGCCGGAGGTTGGATCGGCGCTATAGCTTTAACTTCATTTCATCATTGAAGCAGGAGCGTTAACGGTCGATAAAGCTATTATTGACTCGCGGGTGCTCACAGGTGAGAGGCCGCTGTTCTTGCGGTGTGTATTTTACGATGTGAGGGTTCACTCCCACTGCCTGCACAAAGAAACAGCGGTGTGAAATTACGGTTTTACGGAGTTGGAAAAATGACAGTCAACACAAACAAAATCAGAGAAATAATGGAGCATATCGGCTTTCCGCAGGAGGCCGTAATTGCTATTGGCGAAAGCATCGAAAGATTGTCCGAAAGCGCGGATTTCAATTCCGTTGCAGATGAGTTCATCGCACACCCGGAGAACATTGATGATATACTCAAACGGCTCGGGCTGCTCAGCAAACAGCTCGGAGAGAATGGGTATACAATGAATATGTGTCTGCTTCTCTGCGCTTGCCCGGCGCTGCGTGAACGCTATGCCGAGCGCGGTATAGATGAGGAGATATTTTGGAAAAGCATCGAAGATTTACGGTGGAAGCTGAGAGAATGCATGGACTGCAAAGGGGTTTGGGGCACCTTTGTTCCGCAGTGGTATAAGGGCTTTTTTGAGATGACCCGTTTCGGACTTGGCAGATTTCAGTTTGAAAGGTCGTGTTTTTATGCTGATGAATATGAGAAATGCGGGAATGTCATCAGGCGCGGCGATGCGGTCATCAGTTTTCACATTCCCTCATCGGGTCCGCTGACAGTCGAGAAGAGAATGGATTCGTATAAGCGGGCATATGAGTTTTTCGGCGGTAAGAACGGCGAACCTATGGCGTTTGTATGTGATTCGTGGTTGCTCTATGAGGGACACAGGGAATTTTTACCGAAAAACAGCAATATACTTGGATTTATGGACGACTTTGACATAATAATGAGCGCTGACAGAGAGTCGTTCGACGATGGTTGGCGTGTGTTCGGAAAGTGCATTGACGGACCAGTTGACGATCTGCCGGAGGATACTTCGATAAGGCGCGCATTCAAGCAAAGGCTTCGGCAGGGCAAGCCCACCGGCTACGGCTACGGCGTGTTCTTCTTCAATGGTGAAAAGATACTCGGCAAATAAAACACAAGGCTTTGAGCGGCTCGCGTAAACCGGATTTTTCGGTTTTGGGCGGGTCGCTTTTTTGCGCGGGAATTTAAATGAGAGCGCCTGCATAAAAATAGATGAGAGTATTCGGCTTTGCGGGTGGTGATAAAATGAATTTTGTTTTATATGCAGCAGCGGGAGTTTGCCTGCTGATAAGCGGCGTTTGCGCGGCAAAAAGCGGAAGGTTTGTCAAAACGCTGGCGCTCAACGCGGCGGCGGGGCTTGCGGCGCTGACGCTGCTGTGCGTGTTCGGCGGGTATATCGGAGTCGATATGTCGCCGAATCCCGCAGTGGTGGCGCTGAGCGCCGCAGGAGGAGTGCCGGGAGCCGCCTTTGCGGCGGGCGTAAAAATGCTGCTGTGAATTGACAACAAAGCGTGATTGTGGTAGAATATTCTGAGATGTTTATAACCTTTACGAGGTGGTAAAATGAAAAAGTTTAAGAGAGCGATCCCCGTCGCCCTGCTTATGCTTTGGGACTGCGTGTGCGTGGTGCTTTCGTTCACCTTTTCGATATTTATGCGCTACAGCGGCAACTCTGCCGTCGGATTTTTCTTCAGCTATTCGTGGTTTTATATCCCGATATACTGCCTGATATTCGTCGCCGTCAGCAGATGCTTCAAGCGCTATTCGGGCGTGCTGCGCCACTTTGACATTCAGGACGCTGTCAACCAGTTTGCGTCGGTCGTCGTGTCATATGCGCTGTTCTATATCGTCGACACGCTGAAAGACGCGCTGCATTTGTTCGACTGGCGGATTGAGAAGACCTCGGTTTTCGTCATCGCCGCGACCATCGCCTTTCTGCTGACGGTCATCGGCCGCTCGGCGGCCAAGCTGCAGCAGGCGGCTATTGCAAAGCTTAAAATGCGCAGGGAAAACGCCCGACGCATACTGATATACGGTGCGGGCGAGGCCGGCGTATTCTTTAAAAGAAAGCAGGACAACCACCCTGACGACTGCCTGCTGCCCGTCGTTTTCATTGACGACGACGAAAAGCTCATCGGCAAGACCGTCTGCGGCATACCCGTCTACGGCGGCAGGGATAAGCTTGCCGAGGCGATCGACAAATTCGACGTTGACGAGGTCATTGTTGCCGTTCCGACCGCAAAGAGGGAGCTGTTCAAGTTCACCCTCGGCGTATGTCAGGAGAAAAAGTGCGCGATTCGCCGCTTCGGCACGCTCGACGATGTTGACCTGAACAAGGCCACGCTGACCGACATTAACTACGAGGATCTGCTGCACCGCGACGGTGTCAAGCTCGATATGGACTCGGTCAACCGCTTTGTCAGGGACAAGGTCGTTATGGTAACGGGCGGCTGCGGCTCTATAGGCTCCGAAATCTGCCGTCAGGTGCTGCAGTTCGGCTGCAAAAAGCTGATAGTTTTTGATTTTAACGAAAACGGACTTTACTATATCAATAATGAGCTCAGCGAGACTTACGACTCCTCGCGCTACGAGCTGCGGCTCGGCTCTATCAGAGATCCCGAGCGGCTTAACGAGGTCATGGACGAGTTCAGCCCGCAGGTCATCTTCCACGCGGCGGCGCACAAGCACGTCCCGATGTCGGAGCTTAACCCGCGCGAAGCAATTAAGAACAATGTCTTCGGCACATACAAGACGGCAAAGGCCGCAATCGACCACAGGGTTGAGAAGTTCATACTGATTTCGACCGACAAGGCCGTAAATCCCACCAATATTATGGGCGCTACAAAGCGTGTTGCCGAGCTGATAATTCAGATGCTCGACACTGTCTCGGACGATACCGACTTTGCGGCGGTGCGCTTTGGCAACGTGCTCGGCTCGGCGGGCAGCGTTGTGCCGTTTTTCAAGCAGCAGATCGAGCACGGCGGCCCTGTTACCGTCACTCATCGCGATATGCGCCGCTATTTTATGACGATACCCGAGGCGGTGCAGCTTGTGCTTGAAGCGGGCGCAATGGCCGACGGCGGCGAAATCTTCGTCCTCGATATGGGCGAGCCTGTCAGGATATACGACCTCGCGTGCGACCTTATCCGCCTTGCGGGGCACGAGCCGAATGAGGACATCAAAATCGAGATAACGGGCCTGCGCCCGGGCGAGAAGATGTTCGAGGAGATCCATATGGAGTCCGAGGATTTTGACAATACCCGCAACGAGAAAATTTATATTATGAAGCCGATAAAGCACGATCTGAAAAAGCTGCGCGACGACATCGGAGGGCTTGACAGGCTCGTTTCCGACGGTACTTTTTCCGACCTGTTCGCGCAGGTTAAAAAGCTCGTGCCGACTTTCGACCATTCAGTTTGATGATGGCTTTCAGAGCTGCTCAAGAGGTGTAAAGATTGAATATAAGAGACGATTTTTTATATTATTCGCGCCCTTGCTTTGATGACGATGAGATAAACTCCGTCACCGATGTGCTGCGCTCGGGCTGGTGGACTAAAGGCAACCGCACGGTCGAATTCGAGAACGAGTTCGCCGCGCGGGTGGGCGCAAAGTACGCGCTTGCGGTCAACAGCTGCACCGCCGCGCTGCACCTTGCTATGGCCGTCTACGGCATCGGCAAGGGCGACGAGGTCATCACGACCCCGATGACCTTCTGCTCGACGGTCAACACTGTCGCTGTCTGCGGCGCTACCCCCGTGCTCGTCGACATCGACCCCGAAACGGGCCTTATAGACCCCGACGAGATAGAGCGCGCGATAACCGAGCGCACCAAGGCTATCGTCCCCGTGCACTATGCGGGTCTTGTCTGCGATATGGACAGGATAAACGACATTGCCGGGCGCCGCAATCTCCGCGTTATCGAGGATGCGGCGCACGCGTTCGGCTCAAAGTATAAGGGCGAGCCTGTCGGCTCGTTCGGCAACGCCACGGCCTACAGCTTTTATGTAACCAAAAATCTCGCAACCGGCGAGGGCGGAATGCTCACCTCTGACGACCCGGATTTCATCGCTAAGGCGAGGACGCTTGCGCTGCACGGAATGAATGCCGACGCGTGGAAGCGCTACGGCTCAAAGGGCAGCTGGAGGTACTCAGTCACCGAGTTCGGCTTTAAGTACAACACGACCGACATCGCGTCCGCGCTCGGCCTTGCGCAGCTTAGGAAATTTGACTCCATGCAGGCGCGCCGCCACGAGCTGGCCGCCTGCTACAACAGCCGCTTCGACGCGGCCGAGGGCGTCGACCGCCTTGTCGTGCCGCAAAACGTCGAGCAGAGCGACCATCTTTACGTTATCAGGCTCGATCTTGATAAGCTGAACATCGACCGCGACGAGTTTATCTGCGAGCTGACCGAATACAAGATCGGCACAAGCGTGCACTTTATCCCGATTCATTTCCACGAGGTGTATCGCCGCAAGTTCGGTATGCACGAGGGAATGTATCCCAAATGCGAGAGCTTCTTTGACAGGATAATTTCGCTGCCGCTTTACCCGACGATGACTATGGAGGACGCCGAGTATGTCGCCGACGCAGTATGCGAGATTATCGCAAAACACAGAAAGTAAGGTAATCCTCGACTGCGCCGAAGCGCTCGAAAAGCGCCGCGCAACCATGTTTATCAAGCGCGCGTTCGATATTTTCGCTTCGCTTGTGCTCAGCGTTTTGCTTAGCCCGGTTATGCTTATAATCGCTCTCGTTATCGTCTGCGATTCAAGAGGAGGCGCGTTGTTTAAGCAAAAGCGCGTCGGACGCTTCGGCAAAGAGTTCACCATATTCAAGTTCCGCACCATGCGCGCGGACAACGCAGGCTCGCAGGTGACGACCGGCGACGACGACCGCATAACGCGCGTCGGCAAGCTCATACGCGGCTGCCGCCTTGACGAGCTGCCGCAGGTGTGGAACGTGCTTTTCGGTCAGATGAGCTTTGTCGGTCCGCGCCCCGAAAGCCCGTATTTCGTCGGCAAGTACAAGACCGACTGGAACGCGACTTTGCTCGTCAGGCCCGGCATAACCTGCCGCTCAAGCATCGCCTTTGCCGACGAGGCCGGGCAGCTTGACTCACAGCGTGACCCGCAGCACTATTACATCGGGCATATTTTGCCGAAAAAGTGCGGTATGAACATTGACTATGTGCGAAATATTTCGCTTGTTGAGGACGTCCGAATTTTATTTGCGACTGTCGGTGCTGTCCTTAAAAAGTGAAAAGGAGTGTAGAAATTGGAAAAGATCCTTATCGTTGACGACGACAAGAACATACTCGAGCTGCTGCGTATCTACCTAAACAAAGAGGGGTACGAGACGGTTATGGCATTCGACGGAGAGGAAGCCATCGCAGTGTTCAACGAGGAGCACCCCGACCTCGTGCTGCTCGACGTTATGCTGCCCAAGCTCGACGGCTGGCAGGTCTGCCGCGAGATAAGGCGCACTTCACCGACACCCGTGATAATGCTGACCGCAAAGGGCGAGACGTTTGACAAAATTCTCGGTTTCGACCTCGGTGCCGACGACTATATCGTAAAGCCGTTTGAGACTAAGGAAGTCATCGCGAGGGTCAAGGCCGTTATGCGCCGCACTCACCCGAAGCATGACGAAATTAAAGAAGTACGCTATGACAAGCTGCTGATAAATCTGTCCAACTACGTTCTGACAGTCGACGGTAAGGAGCTTGAAACGCCGCCGAAGGAGCTTGAACTGCTGTTTCACCTTGCAAGCAATCCAAACAAGGTATTCACGCGCAATCAGCTGCTTGACGAGGTGTGGGGCTTCGACTACTACGGCGACTCGCGCACGGTGGACGTACATATCAAGCGCCTGCGTGAAAAGCTCGAGGGCGTCAGCGACCAGTGGTCGCTCAAGACCGTGTGGGGCGTTGGCTACAAATTCGAGACTAAGGTTTAAGAGGGAGGACGGTTATGAAGCGCAGCCTTTTCGGTAAACTGTTTTCTGTGTCGGCTGCTATTATGACCGCGGGCTTTGCTATACTCATAGGGGCGACGGTGTTTGCGCTTTCGGGTGAACGGGAGCGCGAAAGCCTTGATCGCCTCGAATCAGAGGCGGTGGCCATTTCTGACGTCATCAACCGAATGAACAGTCCAAGCGACTATTCGGGCGTGATGCGCCGCATGGCGACCGCTTTTTCAAACATCGACGGCAGCACCGTGTTTTTTTCAAACTCCAGCGGCTACGTCTTCGTTTGCAGCGACACGACCAACGGCATCTCCTGTATTCACCGCAAAAAGATGATCTCCGACGATATTCTTTCCGAGATCTCGGCAAGGGGAGTGTACATCAACGTCGGCAATTTTGACGGCGTATATGACGAGGATCACTACACCGTCGGCAAGCCGGTTTACATCGACGGCAACGACAAGACGACCTATGTTTTTGTCTCGGCGAAGATTGAGAACAAGTGGTACTATGTCGCCGATATTCTGGCGGTGGCCGCCGTGCCGTGCGCGGGTGTGCTCGCGGCGATGTTCATCATCGTGTTCTTTGTCACCCGCTCGACCGTAAAACCGCTGAAGGAAATTTCGGAAGCGACCAGGCAGATGGCAAACGGCGACTTCAGCCGCAGAGTCAGCGCCGAAAACAACGACGAAATCGGTGACCTCGCCGTCTCTTTCAACAAAATGTCCGAATCGCTCGAGTCGCTCGATACTATGCGAAACAGCTTTGTCACCAATGTTTCGCACGACCTGAAAACACCGATGACGACCATCGGCGGCTTTGTCGACGGCATACTTGACGGCACTATACCCGAGAATATGCAGCACAAATACCTGACGATAGTCTCTGGCGAGGTCAGAAGATTGTCGAACACGGTCAACACGATGCTCAACCTGTCAAAGGTCGAGTCGGGCGTGGCGCAGCTGACCTACAGCAGGGTTGACTTGACCGATATGGTGTGCAGGATAATAATCTCGTTCGAGACGATGCTGACCGAAAAAAGCATCGACGTGCTCGGACTCGACGATGCGCCGAGCGTCAGCCTTGAGTGCGACGAGAATATGATGTATCAGGCCGTCTACAACCTTATAGACAACGCCGTAAAGTTTACGCAAAGCGATGGCTATATATCTTTTTATTTTTCCGAGAATAATTCCGATGTTGAGATGTATATTAAAAACAGCGGAAACGGCATTTCACCGGACGAAATCGACCGAATTTTTGAGCGCTTCTACAAAACGGACAAGTCGCGCTCGGTCGACCGTTCGGGATCGGGAATAGGGCTGCACATCGTCAAGACCATAGTAGACAAGCACGGCGGTGAGATAACCGCGCGCAGCGTCGAGGGTCAGTACACCGAGTTCAGGCTGAAGCTGCCGAAAGTCCGCGAGTAATGTCGGTGGGAGCTTGATGACGGCTTGGATCAGGAAAAGTACAATACCAAGGAATTTAAAACAGCACGCCGCGGCAGGCGCTCGGGCGCAGTAAAATGCGTTTTGAGCTTTGCCGCAGCGATGCTGTTTTTGTTTGCGGCGACGGGCAGCTTCCTGCTCGGAGCGAAGCTGACCGAGAGCGCGGCAAGCTCGGCTTCCTCTGAGCAGGACAAGCCTGCCGCAGGGCGAAGTATCGCGCACGAGGGCAGCATAACCAGCCTGTCGGCGGCCGAGCAGAGTGTGGTTCAGGTCAGCGTGCTGACCGAAAGCGACGGCTCGGTATCGACCGGCACGGTCATCACGGAGGACGGATATATCCTCGTTTGCGACCACATTTTCCGCGCGCTGCCGTCGCCCGAGATATATGTCACGTTTGCCGACGGCACAACGCTCGAGGCGGCCTTTGTCGGCGGCGACGACCGCCTTGATGCGGCGGTGATAAAGGTCGAGCAGAGGGGCTTAAGCTGCCTTGGTCTGCCGATCGAGCAGCCGCAGCTTGCGGTCGGCGACACGGTCTACGCAGTCGGATTTCCGAACGAGCGCAGCGCGGTGGCGTCCGCTTCGCGCGGGATAATCTCGGCGCAGATGCAGCGGCTTGCGGCGGCTTCGGACTACCCTACAAGGCTTATCCAGTTCGACGCGTCGGTAAGTCCCGGCAACTCGGGCGGGCCGCTGATTTCGTACGACGGCGCGGTGGTCGGCATAGTCACTGCAAAGCTCGACGGCGACGGCCGCGAGGGGCTGGGCTTCGCGACTCCCGTGGCGGACATCACCGCGAAAATCGACGAGCTTATCGAAAACGGTCGCGTGCAGTCGCGCCCGCGCGTGGGCATGAGCTTTGAGTTCATAAGTGCGGCTGCTGCCGCCGCTTCGAGGACGACGGCGGGAATGAGGATAAAATCCCTGTCCGACGACAGCGACCTCGCCGCGCTCGGCTACTCAAAGGGTGATACAGTCACGGCTGTCGGCGGGCGGAGGATAAGCGATTTGTCGGTGTTCTTTAATGCGATTGAAGCCGACTCCGTACAGAGCCTTGAGCTGACCGTGGTGAAGTCCGACGGCGCGGAGCGCAAGGCGACGGTGCGCATTCTGAGCGAAAGGGGGAGCACGAACTACACGCCGTGACTGATAAGGAGCGCGGCCGATGCCGCGCCGAATAAAAAGCACGGCTGCTTTTGCGAATAATTTTAAACCTCGCAAGCAATAATATATTTGAAAAATCTTTAACGGAGGAATTACTATGAAAAAGTTCACATATCCGGTCGCAGCCGTCCTCGCAGCGGTCTGCGTAGTAGCGTTTTCCGCTTGCACTTCCGGCGGAAACGTCGGCGGCAGCTCCGACGCGTCAAGCAGCGGGAGCAAGGCCTCAAGCGCCGCCGACAGCTCGATGTCGAGCGAAGCCGGCAGCCGCTCATCAAGCGGCGGTATGCTCAGCGACCTTGTAAGCGACACCAAAAGTGACCTCGGTTTGAACTCGTCCTCGCACGCGGCGAGCGCCGCCGGCTCCAGATAAAAAACCCGCCTGCAGCGTCTTTCAGACACCGCAGGCGGGTTTTGCCCTACATATTATCTGAAAAGGCCGCGTTTGTTGAAGCCTGCTAACAATAAACTCCCGAATGTGCAGGCAAATGTATGCACAGCTATTGACTGCGAGAGATAATCGTGTTAAAATCTGTATCATATGATACAGATTATTTTGAAAGGGGAACCTTGCGGTGAAATGCGAGCTGTTCGACGGGCTGTCGGATACGGAAGTCCGCGCGCTGACGGAGAATCCCGCCTGCCGCGAGCTGTGCTTTGAAAAGGGCGAGATCATCTTTGACCCACAGCACTTTTCAAACAGTATCGGGCTTATTCTTTCGGGTGCAGCCATTGTCAGCAGCTTCCGCGAGGATGTGCTGATGCGCAGACTCGGCGAGGGTGCTTGCTTCGGCGTTGCAAGCGTGTTCGGCACAAGCGCGGACTTTGTCACGCGCGTGACCGCCGCGGGCAAATGCACGGTCATGTTCATTCCGCGCGGGATTATAAGCGACGCGCTGAAAGCCTGCCCGCGCCTTGCCGAAAACTACATTCGCTTTCTGACAGGGCGCATACGCTACCTTAACACGCTTGTCGGCGCGTACTCGTCGCCGTCGGCGGAAACGCGGCTTGCGCGCTTTCTGACGGCGCTTGACGAGGGCAAGGACGTGCCGCTGACGCTCAGCCTTACCGAGCTGTCAAAGGCGCTCGGAATAGGACGCGCGTCGCTCTACCGCGCGCTCGACAGTTTTGAAAGCCGCGGCCTTATCAAAAGAAACGGCAAACAGATAACGCTCGCCGATCCCGACGAGCTTAAGAAAATCTGACAAGGAGAAAAATGATGAAAAGAATTATTTCGCTTATTCTTGCGGTGCTTACTCTCACTGCATTCACCGCCTGCTCGACGGATAAGAGCGCCTCGTCCTCGGCGGGCAGCACGTCGTCCGCTGCGTCCAAAGCGGCGAAGTCTTACGAGGTCAACCTTGCTGCCCTCGCAGGCCCGACGGGCATGGGCATGGCCTTTATGCTCGACAGCTCCGACACGCTCAACAAGTATAACCACACCATCGCAAACGCACCGGACGAGGTGACGGCGAAGCTGCTCAAGGGCGACTACGATATCGCGGCGCTGCCGACAAACGTCGCAGCCACGCTCTATAACGGCTCTGAGGGCAAAATTCAGCTGCTTGCGCTGAACACGCTCGGCGTGCTGTATATCCTCGAAAAGGGCGACACGATAAAGAGCATTGCCGACCTCAAGGGCAGGAAGATATACGTCAGCGGTCAGGGCTCGACGCCTGAGTTTGTGCTCGATTATCTGCTTGAAAAGAACGGACTTGACCCGGAAAAGGACGTCGACATCGACTTTACCTATACGACCCACGCCGACCTCGTCGCCTTTGCCGCGACGGGCGAAGCGGACGTTGTAATGCTGCCCGAGCCGACCGTCACAGCGCTGCTTGCCAAAAACAGCGATATGCGCGTGGCTCTTGATTTGAACGACGCGTGGAGCGCCGCCGTCAAGGGCACCGACGATGAGGGCAGCGTTATCTCGATGGGCTGCGTCGCGGTCAGAAAGGACTTCGCCGAGAAAAATCCCGAGGCGGTCGAGAACTTCCTCATCGATTATAAAAATTCGGTCGACAAGGTCAACTCCGACACCGACGCGGCGGCCGAAAAAATCGCCGAGCTCGGCATAGTCGCCGCCGCTCCCGTTGCGAAGCAGGCGCTGCCGCGCTGCAACATCGTGCTCATTTCGGGCAGGAAGATGAAAGAGCAGGTGGGCAGCTTTTTCAAGGTGCTTTTTGACGCAAACCCGAAGTCCGTGGGAGGTACTTTGCCCGATGAAGGCTTCTACTACGCGGGTTAAAAGGATAGTCGCAGCTGTCGCGACGGCGGCCTTCTGGCTGCTGCTGTGGCAGCTTGTCAGCGCTCTTGTCGGTATGGAAATGCTGTTTCCCTCGCCGACAGGAGTGCTTTCGGCGCTTATAGGGCTGGTTAAGCAGGCGCGCTTTTGGAGTATAATCGCCGCCACGGCTTTCAGGGTCATCGGCGGCTTTCTGCTCGGGCTTGTTGTAGGCGCGGCGCTCGCTGTGGCGGCGTTTCGCTCGCGCATTTTTGAGCGCTTTATATCGCCGATTATGTACATAGTGCGCTCAACGCCTGTTGCGTCGTTCATCATAATCGCGCTGTTCTGGCTCGGCACGTCGCGTGTGCCGACGCTCATCTGCGTGCTGATGGTCGTGCCTATCACGTTGACAAATCTGCTTGCGGGGCTGCGCGCTGTAAACGTCGAGCTGCTCGAAATGGCGGACGCGTTCAGACTCGGCCGGTTTAAGCGGCTGAAAGCGATATATTTGCCGTCGGTCGTGCCGTACTTCGTGTCGGCTGCGTCGACGGGCTTGGGACTCAGCTGGAAAGCCGGCATCGCAGCCGAGGTCATCTGCCGCGCGAAGCTGTCGATAGGCAACGAGATATTCGAGTCGAAGCTCTACTCAACGATAACCGAAATGTTCGCTTGGACGGCGGTGGTGATAGTCCTGTCGGTCGTGTTCGACAAGCTGCTTTCATATGCGGTAAAGGCTGCGACGCGCCGCTTTTCGGACAAGGAGGGGCAACCGTGAGAATTGAGAACCTGACCGTGTCGTTCGGCGAAAGGAAAGTGCTTAATTCGCTGTCATTGACTATTCCTGAAAGCGGTATTATAATGATAAGCGCGCCCTCGGGCTTTGGTAAAACCACGCTGCTGCGCGCTGTTGCGGGAATTATCACCCCCGACAGCGGGTCGATAGACGGCTTCGGCCGCGTGGGCTATGCGTTTCAGGAGCCGCGGCTGCTGCCGTGGCTGAGCGCAGTGGACAATGTGACTCTCGTGCGCGAAAAGCCCGACGAGAGCGAGGCTCTGTGTTTGCTTGAGCGGCTCGGCCTCGGCGGGGAGGACGCGCTGAAAAAGGCGCGCAGCCTCTCGGGCGGAATGAAGCAGCGGGTGAACATCGCGCGCGCGCTTTATTATGATTGCGACACGCTGCTGCTCGACGAGCCGTTTTCGGGCCTTGACAGGGAGAAAATCGACCTCGTTGTCGACCTGCTCAAAGAGCGCGCGGAGCATATGCCTGTCATCGTTGTCAGCCACGTTGAGAGCGATGCCGATTGGGCTGAAAAGCACATCAGATTGGACGAATTGCAATGAAAAAGATAGCCGGCTTTCAAATCGACCGCACCAAGCTCATGCACGGGGTGTACATCTCCCGCAGTCGAGTGCGGAAACTACCTCGAGCACGACCTTGAAAAGGCAAAAGCCGAGTGCGCAGCGTACTGCGATGTGATAAAAGATTTGTCAACAGAGAACATGAATTACTGATTTCTGCATCAAAATAGTGCAAAACTCATAGTTGGTTTGCTATAATTTTGTTAATAGCGACGAAAAAGTCTCGAAAAGGTTGCAATTTTGTAATTATTTGATATAATCATATCCATAAAAGTTACAAAGCTGTAACCGATTTCTAAGGAGACACTTTTTTGAATCAAAGATTTACGAAAATTATATCATACCTTTTAAATATTGCACGCATAGCTCTCACTGCTGCCCGTAATGGGCTGCGTTTAGTGTCCGAGAGCGCTTCGAACGCCGCAAAACGCGTTGCAAAGCGCTGCCCGCGCGCCCGCCGCGTCGGAATCGCCGTTGTTTCGGCCGTTCTGGTCGTGGCAGTCGTGCTCTCGATCGTGTCCGTGACCGGGCTAACCTATGCGCTCGAAGTCAGCGTGTACGGCGACACCTACAGCTGCGTTTCCTCCGCCGCCGAGGCCGACGCAGCTATAAATATGCTGCAAAGCGAGGTTGAGACTGTCTCCGAGCCGGAGGCTGAGTACAACTACAAGCTCACCGCAAGCTCCGCCGTCGTTTCAGCCGACGAGCTTTATAACGAGATCGTCGATTCGTCCGACGCGCTTGAGATCGCCGCCCTCGTCTACGTCGACGGTAAACTCTTCGCAAGCGCTTCCGGCGTTGCCGCGGCCGAAGCCACGCTCGCCGCGATCGCGGGGGAAAACAGCTTTTTTAACGACATCGAAATCAAAGAAAGCGCTATCGAGTCGGCGCTGCTTGAGACTCTGCCTACGCTTGAGAGCAGCCTTGAGGCGACCGCTCCGACCATCGTTACCTACACCGTTGCAAGCGGCGACACCGCCGAGAGCATAGCGGAGAAGTTCTCCGTCAGCCCCGTGCTTGTCGAAGCGCTTAACACCTCTACCCCCATTGCCGAGGGCAACGAGCTTAACATCGTCGTCGAGCTGCCCGTGTTCGCTGTCGTCACTACGTCGCAGCGCACCGTCACCTCCGCCGTTGCCGCGGGCGTTTACGGCAACAAAGCGGGCAAGGTCAGCAAGACCTACACCGACACCGCCGTAGGCGGCATTGTTTATAAAAGCGAGATTTCCGCAAGCGACTTCAGCGAGTACAACGTCGACAAGCCTGTTGCAAGCTCGGTCAGGAGCGTCGGCAGAAGCGGCTTCTGCTGGCCGGTCGACCCCGCGTACAAGAACTATGTCAGCTCCTATTGGGGCGACGGGCGCGGCCATCGTGCCGTCGACATTGCCTGCAGGGTCGGCACTCCCGTGCTCAGCGCCCTTTCGGGCAAGGTCGTCAGCGTCAATTCGTCGGGCGCGGGCTACGGCCTGCACTTCGTCGTCGATCACGGCAACGGACTGAAGACGCTCTATGCCCATTGCTCGAAGCTGTATGTCACCGTCGGCGACCGCGTCGAGCGCGGCGAAGTCGTCGCACTCAGCGGAATGACGGGGCGCAGCACAGGTCCGCATCTGCACTTTGAGGTGCTCAAAAACGGAGTGAAGGTCAACCCCTGCTCTTATCTTGGCATTTAAAACGAAAACTTGTAAAATCAGGCTATCCGTGTTATAATTGCCCTCGGAGGCGATTATAACATGGATATTTTTGTTGAGCAGATGCTCGTTAAGCTCAATAGCGGCAAGGAGCAGGCTTTGCGCTTTATCGGAATTGCCGTGCTCGGGCTGCTGTCGGGCTGCGCGCTTGTGTTCTCACTGTTCATTCTGCCGAAGATATTCCTGCCGCTCGGCCTTATCGTAACGGGGCTTTGCTGCTGGCTTACATATTATTATAACGGAATGTTCTGTAACGAGTTTGAATATACTCTGACAAACGGCGACTTCGACGTTGATATGATACTCAACCGCAAAAAGAGAAAGCGCATCCTGTCGTTTGACTGCAGGAATGTCGAGGACTTCTATGAGTTTGACGAGAAGCGACTCAAAGGCGATCGCGAGATCATCTTTGCAGGCAACAAGAACGAGGGGCAGCTGTTCTGCATTGAGGTCAAGTCCAAGGACGGCCGCCGCGTGACGGTTGTTATCGAGCCGAACGAGAAGATGTTCAGGGGCTTGATGAAGTGCTTGCCGAGGCAGCTGATTCAATATGTACAGAATAGGTATTGATTGCGTTGAGATCGCGCGTATGGCCGACAAGGCTGCGCGGGAGGCATTTGTTTCGCGCGTGTTTGGCTCGGACGAGCTGAGCGAGATAAGCGCGCGCGGGAGCAAGCCTGTGAATTTTGCCGTGTGCTTTGCGGCCAAGGAGGCCTTTTCAAAGGCGGTAGGCACGGGACTTTCGGGATTTCGCCTGAATGAAGTGCAGCTGCTGCACGAAAGCTCGGGCAGGCCGTTTTTTAAGCTCAGCGGCGCGGCCGAAAAGTACGCCGAAAACGAATTTGACGTTAGCGTGACGCACACAAGCGAGCTTGTGATCGTCACGGTGGTTATGAATGAGGTGTGAGCGATGCTTGTTTATAACAGAGAGCAGGTCAGAGCCGTCGAGTCAAACGCCGCCAGGAGCGGCATTACGCCCGACCGCCTGATGGAGAACGCCGGCTCGGCCGTCGCGAAAGCGATACGCGACCGCGTCAGTGTTGAGGGCAAGCGCGTCTGCGTGCTGTGCGGCAAGGGCAACAACGGCGGCGACGGCTTTGTCGTCGCGCGCAAGCTGTTTCAGTCTGGCGCGGCGGTCACTGTCGTGCTCGTTTGCGGCGCTCCCGCGACCGACACGGCGAGGACTGCATTCGAATACGCGCGCGGCCTTGGCGTAAAAGTCGTAGCGTTCGACAGCGACTTTGCAGCTGCACGCGAAGCGATAGACAGCGCCGAGGTCATCGTCGACGCGGTGCTCGGCATCGGTTTCCACGGGGAATTAAACGACAATCTGCGCGCCGTTTGCCGACTGGCGAACGCTTCAAGCGCGATAATCTTCGCAGTCGATGTTCCGACAGGAGTCGACAGCGACAGTGCCTGTGCCGACCGCGATTGCGTTCTGGCCGATTGCACCGTGACCTTCTTTAAAATGAAGGCCTGTCACGTTATGTACCCCGCGCTCAAATTCTGCGGCGAGGTCATTCTTGCCGACATCGGCACACCCGAGAGCGCTTTTGTGCCCTCAAGCGTCGGCACGCTCGGCGACGGCTACTACGCCAAAGCGCTGCCCGCGCGCGAGCCCGACGGCCACAAGGGCACGTTCGGCAAGGTGGGCTTCGTCTGCGGCAGCTACGGTATGCTCGGCGCGGAGAAAATCGCTTTGACCGCTGCAATGCGCAGCGGTATCGGCCTCGCCGTCGCGGCCGTGGGGGAGAGGGCTTACCCGATACTCGCGGCGGGTCTTAACGAGCCTGTGTTCAAAATCTACGGCGAGCTTGACGGTGCGATTGCCGCCGAGAATGCTGCCGACATATGCAGTGAGTTTTCGTCCTGCCGCAGCGCGCTCATCGGCTGCGGACTCGGGCACACCGACAATACGCGCGACCTTGTTCAAAGAATCGTTTCGGGGCTTAAAATCCCGCTTGTTATCGACGCGGACGGCATAAATTGCGTCGCGGATAATATAGATATATTAAGTCACGCTGCGGCGGGAGTGATTTTAACGCCCCATTGCGGCGAGATGGCGCGCCTTTGCGGCGTAAGTGTCGACGAGATTCTGCGCGACCGAATGAAGTACGGCCGCCTGATATGCGACAGGTACAGGGCGATAGTCGTGCTCAAATCCGCGTCTACGCTCGTGTTTGCGCCCGACGGCAGGACGTTCATATTTACAGGCGGCAACTCGGGTATGGCCACGGCGGGCAGCGGAGATATGCTCGCGGGCATAATCGCGGCGCTTGTCTGCCGCTGCCCGAGCCTGCTCGACGCGGCGCTTGCGGGAGTGTACGTCCACTTTCAGTGCGGAGCTGCCGCTGCCGAAAAGCAGTCGCAGTGCGCGATGACCGTGACCGATATGCTCGGCTGCATGGGGGAAGTTTACCGCAAATTCGAGTAAAGCCCGCTTGAAGCTGCGTCTGCGGGCGTTTGGAGGGACAGTGTGAAACGTCCGCTTGCAACGCTTGCTGCGTGCGCCGCCTTGCTTGTTTGCAGTGCCTGCTCGCAGAACGAGCCGCCCATGCCGCCCGAGACCGAGCGCGTTTACGCAAGCGTGCTGGCCGATTGCGGCGGCGACGAATACACGATAGACGTTCGCAAGGACTCCGACACCCTCGCGCGCTACACGCTGATGAGCGCCGACGGCAGCGAGCCGATGACGTTCGCCTTTGTCGGAAACGAATGTACCGTCACCTATATGGGCCTTGAGCTGACCGACCCGCCCGAGAGCGCGCCGGTCACAGTGCTGCATAAGGCGCTGTGCGCCCGAAGCGCGCTTGAATACGACGAGGGCAAAAATGCATTTTGCGGTGTTGCGGAAAATTTTGCTTTTACATTTTACGTCTCGTCCGGCTCAAATCCGAGTATTTTGGAGGTCAACGAGCCGAAATTTAAATACTGCTTTGATTTAAGCCTGCGCTGACCCTGCGGTTTTGCGCGGGCTTTTTTATGTCCGAAACGGTGAAGCAAAATATTATGATAGTGATGACTTTTGTATCGGCTGCTGTTTAATTGGTCGGATTATTGGCAACAATACGATTGTACATCATTCATATTTTTCTTCGGAGAGTGAACAGAAATGACCGTAAGAAGAGGGGACATATATTACGCCGACCTAAGCCCCGTTGTCGGCTCGGAGCAGGGCGGAATAAGGCCTGTGCTCATAGTTCAAAACGACGTTGGCAACAAATTCAGCCCCACAGTGATAGCGGCGGCGATAACGAGCCAGAAGGAAAAGGCAAAGCTGCCGACGCATATTCGCGTAAACGCCGACGACAGCGGGCTTGCAAAGGATTCGATAGTGCTGCTTGAGCAGGTCAGGACGATCGACAAGCAGCGACTTAAAGAGAAAATGGGTCGGCTCGACGACGCGTCGATGGGACTTATCGATCAGGCGCTGAGCGTGAGCTTCGGGCTGTAAGCAGAATATCAGCGAAAAAACGGCCGCAGAACGCTTTTGTCGTCTGCGGCCGTAAGGCGTTTGGTTTATTTCAGTGCGCCCGCTTCGAGCATTCCGATAAGGCGGGCTATCGCGGCTTCGTCGTTTGAGCGGTCGAGCACGACGTCGGCCGCATCCTTTACGACAGGTTGAGCGTTTGCGACTGCGACGCCGATGTCGGCCGATTGCAGGAGGCTGACGTCATTGTCAAAGTCACCGATGCCGATGACTGTTCGCACCTTTGGGCACAGTGCCTTAAGCTCATTAAGCAGCGCGCCCTTTGACGAGCGCGAGTCGAGCATCTCGAGCGAGAACGGCCAGCTGCGCGCAAAATTCAGCCGCTCGCCGTAGCGCTGCCGGAGTTCATACGAAAGCGCGTCGGTAAAATCCGCATCGTCATAGACAAAAACGGCTTTCATAATACCGCGCTTGACAGCAGCAAAAAGCCGCTCGTTATCGCCCTTCCAAAAATACTCATCTGTCAGGTCCTCATACACCAGGCGGGTGTTATTATACAGCTCAAGCGTGCTTAATCTGCGGATAAGCTCGGACGGGACCTCGCGCACGGGGTGCTTGATAAGCTCTTTGTCGTGCACCTGATCATAGAGCAGCGACCCGTTGACGGTTATTACGGGCGCGTTCGGGTGCAAATCAAGCTGCCCCAAATTGCGCACAAATTCGGGCGAGCGCCCTGTTGCAAAGGTAAACATGCCGCCGAGCGACTGAAAGCGGCGAATCGCTTCAATATTCTCCTGCGGGATTTTGCCGTTTGAGTCGGCGAAAGTGCCGTCAAAGTCGCTGCATATCAAAAAACTGCTTAAATCCATATTACTGCTCCGAATAATGAAAAATCCCCGACTTGGAAATCGAGGATAATATCATCTATATAATCAAAGATTAGATAGCGCGAGTAACTTTTCCAGAACGCAGGCAACGGGTGCAGGCGTTGATCCTGCAAGGAGTTCCGTTGACGATAGCCTTAACGCGCTTTACGTTGGGCTTCCAGGTTCTGTTGGATCTTCTGTGAGAATGGGAAACCTTGATGCCGAAAGTTACTTCTTTTTTGCAGATGTCACATTTTGCCATTTATCTGCACCTCCTTTGAGTTTCGTAAAATACCGCATATCATAATAACAGAATACAGATAATAAATCAAGTCTTTTTAAAAATTTTTTTGAGTTTCGTGCAGTAGGGGAGCCATAATGAGTTCAAACGAAAAAATAAGCGGTTTTGAAGCGGCGCTCGGCTTTGTAAAAAGCTTTTTCAGAGCGGACAGAAACACCGACATCATCATTCGCGAGCTGCGCTCAAAGGACGGGCGCAGAGCCTTTTTGGCCTACATCGACGGAATGGCCTCGTCCGATATGGTCAACGACTACATCGTTCGACCGCTTATGCGCGCAGACTGCAGCGGGACAAAGTCGCCTGCGGACGTGCTCGAATACGGCGACTGCACGCTGACCGACTCGCTCGACACGGTGTGCAATCGTGTGCTGCAGGGCGACACGGCCGTCATTCTCGACGGCTGCAGACAGGCGGCAATATGCGAGACAAAGGGCTTTGATAAGCGCTCGGTGTCAACTCCCGAGACAGAGAACGTCGTAAAAGGCTCGCATGAGGCATTCAACGAGAGCATACGCAGCAACATTACCCTCGTCAGGCGCGCGCTGAAAACAGGCGCGCTTTTGACCGAGATGGTGTCTGTCGGCAATTTGAGCGGCGAAAAATGCGCCGTGCTCTATCTTGACGGCGTGACCGACCCCGAGACGGTCGAGCGCGCCAAGTTCAGGCTGAAAAACGTGCGCGGTGACTTCTATTCGGGCAGCGCGATGATAAGCCAGATGATCGAGGACTCGCGCTTTTCGCTGTTTCCGAGCGTGCTGACGACCGAACGACCCGAGCGCACGGCGCAGTACCTCGCAGCGGGCAGACTGGCGATAATCTGCGACAACACGCCCTTTGCGATAATCGTGCCCATCACGGTTTCGGAGCTGTTCGACTCGCCCGAGGGCAATCAGCAGCGCTGGCAAAACGGTACATTTGCAAAAATCGTGCGCGTGTTCGCGTTCGTATGCGCGACCGTGCTGTCCGGACTTTACATTGGGGTGCTCAACTTTCACCGCGAGCTGCTGCCCGTACAGCTATTGAGCATTATCGCGGCTTCGCGTGTCGAGATTCCGTTTACCGCGATGTCGGAGCTGATAATAATGGAGCTGTTCTTCGAGCTTGTGCGGGAGGCGGGGATCAGGATCCCCAACGCCGTCGGCAGCGCAGTGGGCGTGGTGTCCGGGCTGATCCTCGGTCAGGCCGCCGTCGAAGCGAAGATAGTCAGCCCGGTGACGCTGATAATCGTCGCGATAACCGGCATAGCCAATGCGGCGCTGCCCGACTACGATATGTCGTTCGGCATAAGAATTGTCAAATTTGCGCTGATTTTGCTCGGCGGCGCGTTCGGGCTTGTCGGGCTTGCGCTCGGGGTTACGGCGATGCTCGTCCTGCTCGGCTCGCAGCGTTCTTTCGGTGTTGCGATGTCCACTGCGCCGAAGGTGCGCTCGGCCTCGACCGGGCTTATCGTGCAGACCCCGCTGTGGCTGCAGGAGCTGCGTGAGAAATATCTGCGCCCCGAGCGGCTGCGGCAGCAGCCCGACCGCTCCCGTGCATGGGAGGAGGACGGCAAATGAGCGCGAAGGTTTACGCGCTTATCTGCGCGTGGATAGTTGTTTCGCCCGCGTTCAGCGCGACCTATGCCGCGGCTCGGGTGTGGACGTGGGCGGTGTACGCCGTCTGCGCCGCGGCGGTTTGCACGGTTTCGCTGCTGATAAGAAAACGCGGGATTTCACGCGTTGCCCGCGGGATTTTTCTGTGGAGCGCCGCTGCGTACATTCTGCTGACCTCGGCTGAATGCGTTGACTCCTACCTCTACCACGGCGAAAGTGCGCTCACTGTGCTGACGCTGCTTGTCGCAGCGGGAGTGATAGGCAGCCTGACGCACGCGGGCGGCTCGCTTTACGGAATGCGGACGATGGGCATGCTGTGCTGCGCGCTCGTCGCGCTGATATTTGCGCTGTCGCTCGGCTCGGCAAGCACCGCAGACGTGCTGCCCTTACCGTGCGTGCGTGCGGTGTCGATAATCAAAGCCGCCGCACACGCCGCATTGTCGCTCAGTATGCTTCTGCTGCCGCAGCTTGCACAAAAAGAAGAAAACGGTTCGCTCAAAAGCATCGTCGTTTGCAGTGCCGCAGTCACGCTCTGCGCCGCCGTTATACCGTTTATCCTGCCGCCGTTTTCGATGGGTGAGGACAGCAATGCGGTCATCGAGCTTAGCCGCAACATCTCACTCGGGCGTTTCTTCAGCCGCGTTGTATTTGCGGCAGCGGCGGCTCTGCTGCTGTCGACACTGCTGCTGATAAGTCTGCTGTTCTCGCTGCTCAAAGAGAGCTCCTGCGCGCGGTTGCGCTCCAAGCCTGCGAAGGCCGCGGCGTGCGCCGCCTGCATAGTATCGGCCGCGGCGGTCGCGGGAATAGGGCTGCGCTTCAATGTGCAGCTTATCCTCGCCGCAGCCGCTGTTGCCGCCGTAATCACGGGAGTGCTGCTTAGCAGCCGCCGCACCGTGCGCAGAGCGACCGCCGCCGCACTCACCATCGCAATAATAGGAACATTTTCGTCATGTATGGAATATAATGAAGTCGACACCCTCGAATACCCGCTTATACTGACCGTGAGCGGTTCGCCCGACAGCGCCGAATTCGGCTTCATCACCGAGTCGGGCGACTTTTCGGTGAGTGCCGATGGAATAAACACCGCAGCAAGCAAGGCAAGCGCCGTCAAGCCTAAGCGCATTGACATGAGCCAACTCGGGCTTGTGCTGTTCTGCGGCGCGCCGAAGCGGCTCGTCCTCAGCGTTATCGGCGAGATAATGCTGAGCGACGTGCACAACTCCGTATTGATTGCGTTCAGCGACAGCTCGGACGAAGATTTCGCAAATATTGAGTTTGATGAGTACAGCGGCAAAAGTGAGTTTGTTTCGGAGCTTAGAGAGAAGCTCGACGGCCACGCGGTGCTGAGCTCGACGGCGTTTGCGGCGCGCGCCGAGTACGAGCGCACGTCGGCTGTGATTTTGCCTAAGCTCGAAATCGACGATGACAGCGTGCTGCTCTCGGGCGGCGAGTGCTTCGGCAAGCTGACCGACGGAGAGCTTGATATGAGCGCGCTTGAAGCGCTCGAAGCAGCACTCGCCCGCGCGAGGATTTCGACAGGTGTTGCCGAAACAGGCGGTGAAACGGTGCTTGACTTGAACGTAGCAAGGTTCGGTGCGGACAAAGCACAGCGGGAGCGGCTTGCGCAGCTGCTTGAGCGGATGTATAACGAGGTCGGCTGTGACCCGCTGCGTGCGAGAGAAAAGCTCGCGCGGCGGTATATGCTGAGCCGCGACTTCGATGAAGCAACGCGCGGCATAAAGCGTGTTAAAGTGCAGGTAGGGTAGCAGCGGCTGAATCAGGTGTGCGGAGGACTTTGAACAAAAAAAGCGTCGGCGCAGCGGCCGGCAGCGCAATGATGCGTTTTAAAAGCAGCGTACATTGTGCCGCCTGTGCCGTTTCTTGCAACGCTCGCTGCTTGCTGTGTCGACTTCTGCATTGCCGTCCGCACTGTTCGCTGTGTCGACTTCTGCATTGCCGCCCGCACTGTTCGCCGTACGACCGATCGCTCCGCTTCCCACGGACGCCGTGTACGCCGTTGCCCGTGGTAAACTGCGCGTTCCGTACTCTGCGGACGGTACATATAATACTGCCTGCCACGATTTCCGGATGAGTTAAAATGATAATAATTTAACAAAGTTATGTAATCCAGACCGATTTTTCGAAAAAACATTGACAATATATTAACAATCCTATTGACATTTCGTCCCGATGTGCTAAAATATAAATACTTTTATAAGTTCGGAGGCAAAATTCAATGTCAAGAGTTTACAATTTCAGCGCGGGCCCGTCTATGCTGCCCGAGAAAGTCCTTAAAACCGCTGCGGACGAGATGCTTGATTACAAGGGCTCAGGCCAGTCCGTTATGGAAATGTCCCACCGCTCCAAGACCTATCAGGCTATCATTGACGAGGCTGAGGCTCTCTTGCGCGAGGTTATGAATATCCCCGATAACTACAAGGTGCTCTTCCTCCAGGGCGGTGCTTCGTCACAGTTTGCGATGATTCCGCTCAACCTGATGAACAAGAGCGGCAAGGCCGACTTCGTCCTCACCGGACAGTGGGCGACCAAGGCGTACAAGGAAGCCGCGCGTTACGGCGAGGCCAACGTCGTCGCTTCGTCCAAGGATAAGACCTTCACCTACATACCGAAGCTCGATAAGTCGACCTTCACCAAGGACGCGGACTACTTCCACATCTGCTTCAACAACACCATTTACGGCACCAAGTACAACACTATCCCCGACACGGGCGACGTGCCGCTGGTGGCAGATGTTTCAAGCTGCATTCTCTCCGAGCCCATCGACGTGAGCAAGTTCGGTATGCTCTATGCGGGCGCGCAGAAGAATATGGGCCCTGCGGGTCTGACCGTAGTCATCATTCGCGAGGACCTTATCGGTCACGCGCAGGACATCACTCCGACGATGTTCAACTATCAGATTCACGCCGACAACGGCTCGATGTACAACACTCCTCCGTGCTATGCTATCTACATTATGAAGCTCGTGCTTGAGTGGGTCAAGAACGACATCGGCGGCCTTGAGAAGATGAAAGAGATCAACGAGAAAAAGGCAAAGCTCATCTACGATTTTCTCGATTCGAGCGAGATGTTCAGGGGCACTGTCGTTGCGGAGGATCGCTCGCTGATGAACGTACCGTTTGTCACAGGCGACGAGGAGCTTGACGCGAAGTTCGTCAAGGAAGCGGCCGCTGCGGGCTTTGTCAACCTGAAGGGTCACCGCACAGTCGGCGGTATGCGTGCTTCTATCTACAACGCGATGCCTGTTGAGGGCGTCGAGAAGCTGGTCGCCTTTATGAAGCGGTTCGAGGCCGACAACAAGTAATTTTTCGGAGGATAACCCAAATGTTCAAGGTTCAGACACTCAATAAAATCTCACCCTGCGGCCTGAGAAATCTCGACCCGCAGAATTACACCTGCTCAAGCGAGATCGAGCAGCCCGACGCCATTCTCGTCCGCTCGGCTTCGATGCACGATATGCAGCTGCCCGACAGCGTCAAGGCTATCGCCAGAGCGGGAGCGGGCACGAATAACATTCCCGTCGATGCGTGCGCGGAAAAGGGCGTTGTCGTGTTTAACACCCCCGGTGCAAACGCAAACGCCGTAAAGGAGCTTGTCATCGCAGGACTGCTGCTGGCTTCAAGAAAGATCGTCCCCGCTATCGAGTGGGCCAAGACCCTCAAGGGCAACGGCGACGAGGTCGGCAAGATGGTCGAAAAGGGCAAGGGAGCCTTCGCCGGCCCCGAAATTCAGGGCAAGAAGCTCGGCGTAATCGGACTGGGTGCCATCGGTATTCTGGTCGCAAACGCCGCCCGCGCGCTCGGAATGGACGTTTACGGCTACGACCCGTTCCTGTCCGTTGACGCCGCGTGGAGGCTTGACAACGGCGTGCACCACATCGCCGATGTCAACGACATATATACCGCCTGCGACTATATCACCGTCCACGTTCCGCTCACACCCGAGACTAAGGATATGATTAACGACCAGTCCATCGCCCAGATGAAGAACGGCGCGCGCATACTCAATTTTGCACGCGGCGGACTTGTCAACAGCGCCGACGTTGTCGCGGCTCTCGCTTCGGGTAAGCTCGCGGCATACGTCACCGACTTTCCGAGCGATGACCTTATCGGCGTTGAGGGCGTTATCGCTATACCGCACCTCGGCGCTTCCACGCAGGAGTCGGAGGACAACTGCGCCGTTATGGCCGCGCGCGAGATTGTCGACTACCTCGAAAACGGCAACATCTCCAACTCGGTCAATATGCCGAACGTGTCCATGCCGCGCTCGACCGACCAGAGAATTTGCGTTATTCACCGCAACGTGCCGAATATGCTCGCGCAGATTTCGGCGGTCGTTTCCGCGGGCGGTATGAACATCGACAAGATGAGCAACCAGTCGCGCAAGGATTACGCTTACACTATCCTTGATGTGTCGTCCAAGGCGTCCGACGCCGCTGTTGCCGACATTGAAGCGATTGAGGGCGTTATCAGAGTGCGCACGATAGGCTAAAATAAGATTTAGGGCGGCTCACAGTCTGCGGATAAAACGGACTGCGGGCCGCTTTTTATGAGGTGAAAAAATGAAAAGCTTTCTTGATTTAGCGAAAAGCCGTTATTCCGTCCGCGCGTTCAGCGACAGGGAAGTTGAGCGGGAGAAGATAGACTATATCCTCGAAGCGGCGCAGGCCGCCCCGACGGCGAAGAATTTTCAGCCGCAGCGGATCTACCTCGCGCGCTCAAAAGACGCGATTGAAAAGCTTGGGCAGACGACCCGCTGCCTTTACGGCGCAAAGCAGGTGTTCGTCGTTTGTTCAGACGACAGCGACTGGGTCAGCCCGTTTAACGGCCACCGTTCAGGCGAGATGGACGCGAGCATTGTGTGCACGCATATGATGCTTGCCGCCGAGGACGTCGGCCTTGGCACCTGCTGGGTTTGCTGGTGCGATACAGACAGGATTAAGCAGCTGCTTGACCTGCCCGAGAACGTGACGGTGCAGTGCCTGCTGCCGTTCGGCTACCCCGCCGAGAACGCCGCTCCCGCGGCTCGACACACCGAGCGCAAGCCGATAAGCGAGGTCGTAACGGAGTTTTAAGCGCTTCGGCAGCACCGGGCAAGGCGTTAAGCGGCAGCGAACTATGCGGGAGGTTATCTCGCATTGTCCGGCCGCCGGCTGCGCTTATTTAAACGGTGAGGAATTGCACCTGACCCCGATCGAATACAAGCTTTTGTGTCTGCTCTCTCATAATGTCGGAAAGGTGCTGACGCACACCTATATCACACAGCAGATTTGGGGCAGCAGCCGGGAAAACGATATTGCTTCCCTGAGAGTATTTATGGTGACACTGCGCAAAAAGTTGGAGCCGCAAAAGGACAGTCCGCAATACATTCAGACGCATATCGGCGTCGGTTACCGTATGCTGCGGGTAGACTGATAAGAGCGAGGAAACAAGAAATTGAGCCGATATGCAATAGAAAATCTTTTCGGAATTGAAGGGCTGAATATCGCTTGGTACGGAATCATTATCGCCTGCGGTATGGTGCTTGGCTTTGCTTTGCTTTGGCGATATACCGATGCAGAAAAACCGGCATCAACAAGGAGCATATATACAATCTTGCTCTTTGGTTGATTCCTGTATGCATTATTTGTGCAAGAGCCTACTATGTGATTTTCGAATGGGATAATTACAAAAACGACCTGCTTTCTGTTTTTGAAATTAACCGAGGGGGTCTTGCCATTTACGGCGGAGTGCTCGGCGGTGTCGCAGTCGCATTGATTTACTGTAAAGTAAAACGGATTTCCTTTTGGTCACTTGCCGATACCCTGATGCCGAGCCTTGTGCTTGGGCAAGCTATCGGGCGTTGGGGGAATTTTGTCAATCAAGAGGCATACGGAAACCAAATTACAAATCCTTCGCTTTGCTTTTTCCCTTACGGCGTTTACATAGAAGAAATCGGCCAGTGGCGGCAGGCAACCTTTTTCTACGAATCTGCATTGAATTTAGCTTTACTCACCGCTATGCTGATATGCTGCCCGCATTTCAGGCGAAAAGGCTATCTTCTTCCGTTTTATATGATCGGGTACGGAACGATACGGTTTTTTGTGGAGGGGCTGCGCTCCGACAGCCTTTATCTCCTTCCGGGTATCCGTGTATCACAGGTGCTGTCCGGCTGCCTGATTATTCTCGGTATCGTTATACTTTTTATTATCCGTAAAAGACAGGAGGCGCGGCAATGAGAAAAGAATGGACTTTGTTTCTTACCTTTCTTAAAATCGGCGCCTTTACCTTCGGCGGCGGATATGCTATGATTGCGCTGCTTGAAAACGAATTTGTAGAGCGCAAGAAGTGGATCGAAAAGGACGATTTCCTGAATATGGTAGCCATTGCCGAGTCTACACCCGGACCGGTTGCAATCAACAGCGCCACATACATCGGCTACAAAATTGCAGGCCTGTTCGGTGCTGCGGCGGCTACCGTAGCGGTTTGTATTCCTTCGTTTACCGTAATTTTTTGCATCTCACTGTTTTTTGATCAATTCTTAAGCCTTACATGGGTTTCCCGTGCTTTCCGCGGAATACAGGTATGTGTGATCTATCTGATCTCCTCTGCCGGGCTGAAAATGCTGAAAAGCATTGAAAGAAATGCCTTTAACACGGTCATTTTGCTGTCGGTCATTGCCGCAATGCTGGCGTGCACTGTTTTCGCCGTTTCTTTTTCTTCCGTTTACTATATTCTGATTTGCGGCACAGCAGGACTTGCGATTTTCTTCCTGAAAAAACTGCGGAAAGGAAACGGCAATAAACAATGATCTACCTGAAATTATTCCTGAATTTTTTAATGATCGGCGCCCTTTCCTTCGGCGGCGGATACGGAATGGTTTCCCTTGTAAGAGAAACAGTCATTTCAAACGGCTGGCTAACGGAAAGCGAATTCTTAAATTTCATTGCCGTTTCGGAATCGACGCCCGGTCCGCTTGCCGTTAATATGGCGACATTTATAGGTTCCACGCAAGGCGGCATTCTCGGCTCGTTTCTTGCTACGTTCGGCGTTGTTCTTCCGTCTTTCGTTATTATACTTTTAATTGCGGCGGTACTCAAAAACCTGATGAAATATGCCGGCGTCAACGCTTTTCTCTCCGGCGTCCGCCCCTGCGTTATCGCAATGATTCTCGCTACGGCAATCGGTATGGCCATATCAACATTGCTTGGTTTTACGGATATTCATTCAGCGCTTGCTCCGGATCCTAAATCCATTTTGGTCTTTGCCATTCTGTGGCTGACACATTTCGGATATAAAAGAATCAAAAAAACTGCACCGTCGCCGATTATAATGATACTCTTTTCTGCCGCACTTGGCATGTTGCTTTGGGGAGTATAAAACACAGCCTGTGCCAATTTGCCGTCCGAAACCGGGCGGCTTTGCTGTTTTTACGGAAATATACTGCTCACTATTCCGGACTGGCGGACGCCGCCATTGTAGAATAAATTACTTTGCAGTAGCTGTTACGCCCGCAACCTTAATCAAAGATCAAAATTTTTTCTAATCATTTTACTGTCAGCTATAAAAAGCACAACGCCACAGAGTTTTAAATCTCTGTGGCGTTGTGCTGTTCTCAATCGGTCACTTTTTGAAAGTATCCTTATGTGAGCCTGCCTTTACATCGGGTGCTTATCTTTTGCTCTCCGCTTTATTACGGTGATGTGATAAATTTACAATTTTAATCTTAAGCGTCGGGTCTCTTTGGATATTATCAACAAAATTCAATAAATCATCAAATTACCACTTTACAACAGCAGAGCGATGATGTATAATCTAAAACATAGAAAACAAAGGCGGTTTGGCCGCTCGGCTGCATTCGCCGCAAATGTTTTGAGGAGATGTTCAATATGAAAAAGTTTCTCGCGCTTGTTTTATCGGCCCTGATGATAGTCTGCTGCTTTGCGGCCTGCGGCTCGGATTCTTCCGACAAGAATCAGACCGACTCCGAGTACATCAAGCAGAAGGGCAAGCTCGTCGTCGGCATTACCGACTTTGAGCCGATGGACTACAAGGACGATAACGGCAACTGGATCGGATTTGACGCCGATATGGCGACCGCTTTTGCAAAGAGCCTCGGCGTTGAGGTCGAGTTTGTCGAGATAATCTGGGACAAGAAAGTTCCCGAGCTTAACAGTAAGACTATCGACTGCGTGTGGAACGGAATGACCCTGACCAACGACGTCAAGAGTGCGATGGAGACCTCCAAGGCTTACTGCAAGAACGCACAGGTCGTCGTTGTACCCAAGGACAAGGCCGACAAGTACAAGACCGTCGCCGACTGCAAGGACCTGCAGTTTGCGGTTGAGGTCGGCTCGGGCGGCAAGGAAATGGCCGAGGCCAACAGCTTCAACTTCCGCGAGGTGACCAAGCAGGCCAACGCCCTTATGGAAGTAGCGGGCGGCACGAGCGACGCGGCTATTATCGACCTGCTTATGGCGGGCGCAATGATAGGCGACGGCACGGGCTATGAGAACCTGACCTACACCGTCGAGCTGAACTCCGAGGAGTACGGCGTCGGCTTCAGAAAGGGATCCGACCTTGCCGAGAAGCTCAACGCGTTCTTCGACGAGTACCGCTCAAACGGTAAGCTGGTCGAAATCGCTACTAAGTACGGTGTTCAGGAAGCTGTAATCAAATAAAATTAACCGCGAACAAACCAAAATACAAGCCTGCAGAGAGCACCCCCAAGTGCTCTCTGCTTTCGGCGTTAAGGAAGAAAACAGATGCCAAGTTTTTTTGAACAGTTCCCGATAGTTTTTCAGGCGCTAAACACGGGCTTTTTACAGACGCTAAAGCTGTTTGCCGCCACGCTGCTCGGTGCGCTGCCGCTCGGCCTTGTAATATCGTTCGGCTCAATGTCGAAGTTCAAGCCGCTCAGCCGCCTTATCCGCACGCTTGTGTGGCTTGTGCGCGGCTCGCCGCTGATGATTCAGCTGATGATAGTGTACTATTTTCCCGGCCTTGTATGGCAAAAGCCTATCTGGGGCAGCGGGGAGAGCGGACGCTTTGTCGCCGCTGCGGTCGCGTTCATCATCAACTACGCCTGCTACTTTTCCGAGATATACCGCGGCGGTATACAGGGCGTGCCCAAGGGTCAGCAGGAGGCAGGACAGGTGCTCGGCCTTACAAACTCGCAGATTTTCTTCAAAATCACGCTCAAGCAGATGATAAAGCGCATCGTGCCGCCGATGAGCAACGAGGTCATCACCCTCGTCAAGGACACGTCGCTTGCGCGCATAATCGCGCTGCAGGAGATAATCTGGGCGGGAGATTCGTTTATGACCGGCTCGCACGGTATTTCGGGTCAGATCTGGCCGCTGTTCTTCACCGCAGTTTACTATCTGGTGTTCTGCGGAATATTCACGCTGCTGTTCAATTTTATAGAGAAAAAGCTGAGCTATTTCAAGGCATGAGGGGTGCGCTATGTCATTTTTAGTCGTTGATAATTTAAAAAAGAGCTTCGGCCGCACCGAGGTGCTCAAGGGCGTCAGCTTTTCGATAGAGAAGGGTGAGGTGCTTGCGATAATCGGCTCGTCGGGCGGCGGCAAGACCACGCTGCTGCGCTGTCTGAACTTTCTCGAACTGGCCGACGGCGGCACTATCTCTGTAGGCGGCGAAACGATATACGATGCGTCAACCGTAAAGCAGCTTTCCGAAGCGAAAATACGCGAAAATCGCCTGAAATTCGGGCTTGTGTTTCAGTCATTCAATCTGTTTCCGCAGTACAGCGTGCTGCAGAATGTCACCCTCGCGCCTTCGCTGTTAAAACGCGGCACGGCGGCCGAGATCGACGCTCAGGCGCGCGAGCTTATCGGCCGCGTCGGGCTGTCTGACAAGCTGAAAAACTATCCGTGCGAGCTGTCGGGCGGCCAGCAGCAGCGCGTTGCGATTGCCCGCGCCCTCGCGCTCAAGCCCGATATTCTCTGCTTCGACGAGCCGACGAGCGCACTCGACCCCGAGCTGACGGGCGAGGTGCTGAACGTAATCAAAAGCCTTAAAACAAGCGACAGCACGATGATAATCGTCACACACGAAATGGAGTTTGCCCGTAAGGTCGCCGACAAGGTGATGTTTATCGCCGACGGCGTTATTGAGGAATTCGGCACGCCCGAGCAGGTTTTCGGCGCGCCCGACTCAGAGAAAACGCGCGCGTTTCTGTCAAAATCCCTGGAGAGAATATAAAGCGGCGGGGAATGCTTTAAAAGGTGGCTTTACGCCCGGACGGCTTTACGCCCGGACTGACAGTTTACGCACCGCTCCGCATTTGAAAATATCAGCCTGCGTCTTTGCTCCGCCAAAATAAGGATACGAAAACCCTGAATGTTCATTGCGAACAGTCAGGGTTTTACTTATTTTCCGTAGTGGATTACGGCGGGGCAAGATTGCCACGCCCAATGCCAGCCCGCGGGTCTTGTTTTCCACGCGACGTAGATATGCTGCATATAAGTGCAGCGCTGAAACGCGCCGACGTCGACCTTCTCCACGCTTGCGGGTATCTTGACCGAGGTGATATGCGTATCGTTGAACGCGAATTTGCCGATTTCGGTCAGACCGTCGGGCAGGACGATACTTTCAAGCCCGCTGCAGCCGAGCAGGCTTTGCTGGCCGAGCTTTTTAACGGAGTCAGGCACGGTGTAGCTGTTGTGCTCAAACTTGCGCGGCAACTTGATGAGTGTCGTCATATCACGGCTGAAAAGCACGCCGTCAACGGAGCAGTAAGCGGGATTGCCCGCTGCGACCTCAAAGCGCTTGACTTCCTTGCACAGGATAAGGTCGAGGATGGGCAAATCGGTCGCCGTGGCAGGAATTGCGATCACCTCGTCGGAGTAGTGCTCCGCAAGCGAAAATCCGCCCGAGACGCTTGCCGACGAATCCTCAGGCTTTGACGACACGGCACCCGACGAGCTTGCTTTAGAAGAAATCGACTTTGACGAAGTCGATTTCGAGGACGTCGCCTTCGATGAGCCGGGCTTCGATGAAGCTGCTTTGGAAGAGCTTTCGGCGGGCTCGCTGCCCGCGACATAAGACACGTCGGAGGTGCTGCCGCCCTCGCTGCCCGAAGGCTCGGAAGCCGAATCCACCGAACTGCCGTCTGCTGTCGAGCTGTTTTTGACGATGGTATATTTCGGCGGATCAAGCTCGCTTGAGCTGCAACCTCCGATGACGGCAGCCGTCAGCACAGCTGCTGCGGCTGCCGCGAAAAATCTGCTTGTCATTGCTTTTCGCTTCTTCCTGCGTAAAAATCAGAAGCTGCGGTCCTTGCTCGCAATCTCGGAGAGCAGCCTGGAAATAAACTCGTCCTGCTTCATCGCGCCGATGTCTCCGCTTGCGCGGCGACGGACGGACACGGCGCCCTCCTCAACTTCCTTATCACCCATAACGAGCATATAAGGCAGCTTTTCAAGCTGAGCCTCGCGAATCTTGTAGCCAATCTTCTCGTTTCTCAGGTCGGCGCTGACGCGTATGCCCATATTGATGAACTTCTGCTCAAGCGCTTTCGCGGCCTCGTGATGGCGCTCGGAGATGGGAAGAATTCTGACCTGCTCGGGCGAGATCCACAGCGGCAGCGCGCCTGCGTACTTCTCGATAAGCAGCGCGAGCGTACGCTCGTAGCAGCCGATCGAGGTGCGGTGAATGATGTAGGGGCGGCGCTTTGAGCCGTCCTCATCGACGTACTCCATGCCGAACTTTTCGGCAAGCAGCTGGTCGATCTGAATGGTGACGAGCGTGTCCTCCTTGCCGAACACGTTCTTTATCTGAATGTCAAGCTTCGGACCGTAGAACGCGGCCTCGTCGATACCGACGGTGTAGTCAATGTTAAGGTCGTCGAGTATCTTCGCCATAGCGCCCTGCGCTTCGTCCCACTGTTCGGGCGTGCCGATGTACTTTTCCCTGTTGTTCGGGTCCCACTGCGAGAAACGGAACGATACGTCCTCAAGCAGTCCGAGCGTATCAAGCATATACTTCGACAGCTCAAGGCACTGCCTGAACTCATCCTCAAGCTGCTCGGGGCGCAGCATGATGTGACCCTCGGAGATCGTGAACTGGCGCACGCGTATAAGTCCGTGCATTTCGCCGCTGTCCTCGTTGCGGAAGAGGGTGGAAGTCTCACCAAGTCTCATCGGCAGGTCACGGTATGAGCGCATACGGTTGAGGAACACCTGATACTGGAACGGGCAGGTCATCGGGCGCAGAGCAAAGACTTCCTTGTCCTTTTCCTCATCGCCCATGACGAACATGCCCTCTTTATAGTGATCCCAGTGCCCCGAGATCTTGTAAAGGTCGCTCTTGGCCATAAGCGGAGTTTTTGTCAGCTGATAGCCGCGGCGCTGTTCCTCGTCCTCGACAAAGCGCTGCAGCGTCTGAATAACGCGCGCACCCTTTGGCAGCAGAACGGGCAGACCCTGACCGATAACGTCGACGGTTGTGAACAGCTCAAGCTCGCGGCCGAGCTTGTTGTGGTCGCGGCGCTTGGCATCCTCAAGGCGCTCGAGGTGCTCCTCAAGCATAGCGGCTTTCGGGAACGCTACGCCGTAGACGCGGCACAGCTGGCGGTTGGAAGCGTCGCCGCGCCAGTAAGCGCCTGTGCACTGCAGCAGTTTGACGGCCTTGACAGCGCCGGTGGACATAAGATGCGGGCCTGCGCACAGGTCGACAAAATCGCTTTGCTCATATATGGTGATGTTCTCGCCCTTGCCCGCGTGCTCCTCGATAAGCTCGACCTTATAGGTCTCGCCGCGGCTCTCCATAAGAGCCTTCGCTTCGGCAGGGGAGACGTCCTTTCTTACAAGGGCGATATCCTCCTTGGCGATCTTCTTCATCTCGGCTTCGAGCTTTTCGAGGTCCTCGGGTGCGAACGCCTTTTCGGTGTCGAAGTCGTAGTAGAAGCCGCTGTCGGTCGCGGGGCCGATGGCGAGCTTAACCGACGGATAAAGGCGCTTGACCGCCTGCGCGAGAATGTGCGAAGCGGTATGCCAGAATGTTTTTTTGCCGTCGACGTTGTCGAAAGTGAGTATTTCAAGCTCGCAGTCTGAGTCGATTACGGTGCGCAGGTCGCAGAGCCTGCCGTCGATTTTGCAGGCGCAGGCGGACTTGTAAAGCCCCATGCCGATGTCCTTACATACGTCGCAAGCGCTTATCGGAGATGAAAACTCCTTGACAGTACCGCCTTTAAGCATGATTTTCATTATTATCAGTTCCTTTCAGATTTGTTTGTAAAAATAAAAACACCCCACTGACCCGAAAAGGCCAATGGGGTGAAGATAAACTCCACGGTTCCACCCATATTGCCGCCGAAAAGGCAGCCGCTTAAAAATGCGTTAACGCCGCAAAGATACGTCGCACCTTTTCAGTGCGCTGCTCAGGGTAGGTATTCACTTGACGCCGCTTTGCAGAGCGCTTGCAGCCGACGGCGCTCATTCTCTGTGCAAAGTGAGGGCGAAGCTACTGTTCCCTTCATCGCTTTACGCCTTTATGTTAGCACCGTATTGTGAAAAAGTCAAGATATAAAACAAAAAAATCCGTATGGCATACAAGCGCCGGGTGACACCTCGTACCCAAATGAGAAAAAAACTGCGGAGCGCTGACCTGAAAAGGCCGAAGCGCGCCGCAGAAGGCGTATAAAAGCAAAGCGAGTGAGCCTGTAAGCCGAGTTCTGTCGAGGACAGCTATCTATCTCGACGACGCGTTGCCGCGCCGCTCAAGCCATCTGTCAAAAGCACATCGGGCCGATGTGTTGCTTTTTGTCGATGTTGCACCGGATAGGGTTTACAGGCCTTCACGGTCTCCCGCAAAGGCGGTGAGCTCTTACCTCGCCTTTCCACCCTTACCGAATAAATCGGCGGTATATCTCTGTTGCACTTTCCCTAAGGTCACCCTCGGCGGCCGTTAGCCGTTATCCTGCCCTGTGGTGCTCGGACTTTCCTCATAGCCGAAAGGCTACGCAGCTGCCCGTCTCACTCGCTTTAAGCTATTCTACTAAAATCGCGCGCTTTTGTCAAGCTTGCACTCAGCCGCGCGCGCGCAGCATTTTCTGCTGCCTGATGTCCGCTCCCGTGAACTCAAAGCGCCTGAAAGAGCCGAGAATACGCGACATCACGCGCTCGCCGTAAATCTTGGTTATCTCGGCGGGGGTGAGGTTGGTGCTGATTATCGTCGGGCGCGAGTTCATAATGCGCGAGTTGATGACGTTGTATATCGCGCTGACGGTGAACGCAGTCTGGAACTCCGCGCCGAGGTCGTCGAGAATGAGCAGATCGCATTCGGTCAGCAGTGCGAGGGTATCCCCGTCGGCGCGGCCGAAGTGTTCCTTTTCAAGGCGCTCGAGAAAATTCTGTGCGGAGGAATACATCACACCGAAGCCGCGTGAGAGCACCTCGTTGGTTATCGCAAGCGAGAGGTGCGTCTTGCCCAGCCCCGTTTTGCCGTAGAAAAGCAGGCTGGGGGAGGCGTAGGAAAAGTCCTCGGCGTATGCCTTGCAGAAGTTCAGCACCTGCTCCATATTCGCACGCTGCTCACCCGAATAGAAGCTCAAATCAAAGGCGGCGAACGTGCTGTCCGCAAGCGGCATGGAGCGGCTTAAACGGTCAAACTCGAACCTGCGCGCAAGCTCCTTTGCGCACGAGCAGATGTAGCCGTCGCGGTAGCCTGTGTCGGAGCATTTTTTACAGTAAAACTGCGGCTGAAAGTCGGCGTCTGTAAGTCCGTTTGCAGCGATGAGCGATTGCCGCTTATTATCGAGCGAAAGATAGGTCTGCTGCAGCCTTTCAAGCTCGTCGGTGCCGCTAAAGGCGGTTGCCGCCTGCACGGCTTTAAGTCCCGTTTCGCGTATGCGGCGCTCGAGCTCTCCGAGCTCGGGCAGAGCACGATGGATTTCGTCGCGCTTTAATTCGCAGCGCCTTACGGCGGCTTCGCGGCGCTCATTTACGGTGCTCAGCGCGTATTCATACGCTTCTTTTGAGTAGCCCATTCGGTTCACCTCTTTCTTTAAAACAAGCTCAAGTCGAACGACGGTGCGCTGCCCGCTTTGGCGGCGGACTTGTCCGCTTCGTTCTTCTTGGCACTTGCGGCGACGGCCTCGGGAGTGGTGACCCCTGCGTCGTGCCAGCTTTTGAGCACTTTGTTCATATATGGGAAGCTGATCTTGCCCGTGTTGTCAACGCATTGGTCGTAGGCCAGGCGAATCATCTTGCCGCTGAAGCCCCATTCGACCGTCCATCGCACGCAGGCTTCGCCCTCTTTGGCGCTCGGGCGGCGGTCGTCAAGCCCGACGGCGCTGCGAACGACCGACCACGCGCGGTTTTTCTGATCGGAGCGCTGCATTTCCTTTTCCGCGAGGGCGACGGTGTCAACGCTGCGGTTGACCCAGTCGACGGCGGTGCTCTCCAAAAACGCGGCCGTGGTGCGGTTCTCCGCAACGGCGTATTCGATGAGCATGAGCGTGACGGGAGCGCTGACTCCCAGCTCGTCGAGAATATAGACCAGAGCGCTCCTTTCCGTGTCTTTAAGCGGGCGGCAGAACTTCATCTCCGCCTGCTGCAGGACAAGGCGGATTTCCTTCGACTCGTCGGCGCGGCGGGCAATCTGGGCGCGGGTGGCACGCTCGTTGCGCATGGACACGGTCGGCTTATTTACAGCGGGAGCGGCTTGCTGCACATTGGCCTCCGGCTGCTTTTCACGCATAAGTACGCCGGCATTGTCCCAGTACATCAGCGCTTCTTTAAGCTCGACCTCGTTCACACCTGCCGCCTTGCATATTTCCGCTTCGTCTGAAACGGAGTTGCGCATTATGTATATCAGCACTTTAAGTGCCGAGTGCGGCGCGAGCTTTAAATGCTCGTCGGCAACGCAGCCGGGCAGGGCGAACATATTCTTTAACGACTTGGGGTCGATTTCGTACTTCATTTGTTATTCCTCTTGTTTTGATTTGAGTATCAGCGCGGGCGAGAATATCAGTCCGACCAGAGTGCCTAAGCCGTAGGCGACGTGCATTATCAAAAATATCGGCGGCAGCAGAATGAGCAGCGGCTTTATTACAAGGGACTTTTCCTTAATCATTTCCTTAACGCTTGCCGCGATGGCCGCCAAAGCGTAAATTATCAGCAAAAACACGACCGAGAACGCCGACGCGCTTCTGACCGATTCGTAAACGGCGCTGAGCAGTGCCAGCACGAACACGGCGGGCACGAAGTTGTATATGGACAAACAGCCGGGGCACAGCGGCAGTGTAGCGCCGACCCAGAAGCCGTTGCCCCACTTTTGCTTAATCATGCCCCCGAGCGTGCTGCGCGCATAGAGACAGGAGCAGATGTCGGGGCACTGGCAGAATCTGTAGCCCGCCTTGCGCATACGGTAGTGCAGCTCGTTGTCCTCTGTTCGCAGCAAATTTTCGTTAAATAAGCCGACCTTGTCGAACACCCCGCGCTTATAAGCCGCATGGGCGAGCGTTTTGACATAGCTGCGCTTTACCTTGCGACGGTAGGACGCGACGGCGCTGCCGAAAGCCGAGCTTTCGGCGTGGGCGAGCAGCTTTGAAAACGGCTTTTCGCCCTCAAAAACGGTCACCCGCTGACCGCCGACGATGTCCTCGCCCGAGCCTATCTCGCGCACGACGCAGGTGATAAAGTCGCTCTCAAGCCGCGCGTGCGCGTCAATGCGGACGAGAATGTCGCCGCTTGCGGCTTTGATGGCGATGTTCCACCCCGAGGCCTGGCGGCGCTTGGGATTGTCAAGCACCTTGCAGGCGGCAAAATCGCTCTTTTCGGCGAAGTCGCGCATAATGCTCTTGGTCGCGTCGGTCGAGCCTGAATCGACCATAACTACTTCGATTTCGTCGTGGGGGTAGTCCTGCGCTTTAATGTCGTCAAGCAGGCGGGGCAGGTAGCTTTCTTCATTATAAGCGATGGTCATAAACGAGACTCGCGGCATTTTTGCACCCCCATTAATAGCTTTCGTATAAATACATCATATTTAAGTATAGCATATTAAGCGCCCAAGCGGTAGTGTTAATTTTTATTTGACCCCGGAAAGCACGCTTGAAGCGTACTGCGACGGCGTCATATTGGTGTAGCGCTTGAACGCGCGTGTGAAATACTGCACGGACGTGTATTTGAGCGCGTCCGCAATTTGGGTGAAGTTCATCTGCTTTTCGCGTATCAACTGCTTTGCCGCGTCGATACGGCAGAGGTTGTAGAACTCCATTACGCCGCAGCCGACATTGTCGCGGAAGATTTTCTTGATGTATGACGGACTTGAGCTGAAATGCCTGCATATGTCGTCAAACGTCAGGCGGGTGCAGACGTTCTGCTCGATAAAGCGGAGGATGGCGTCAATCTCGGAATCGGACGAATCCGGCTCGACGGCCTTGCTCTCGGGGTCGCCGTTCTCGGCGCGAAAAAGCTCAATTAAGAACATCTCAAGGCAGCCGACGATAAGCTCCTCACTGCCGAAAGGCACGCCGTCGCGGCGGATAAGCTCGGCGGTGTACGGGTCGCCGAGCGGGGTCGAGAAAGCGGCCTTTGCCTCGGCGATTATTTTTGAGAGAAAGGGCTTCAGCGACGGCGGACAGTCGATTATGCGACCTGCAAGCTGCGAAAGCTGCTCACAGTCGGACGAAAAGCTGACAATTACGGTGTTTGCCGCCTTTTCACCGTTGCAGCGCACGCGGTGGAACTCCATAGGGCGGTGAATGTAAAGCTGCTTTGCATTAAGCAGAAATTCGGTGCTGCCCGCAGTGACATACAGCTCGTTTTTGTCGGCGTAGACCAGCTCCCAAAAGTCATGAACCTCGCCTGCAAATGCAAAATCCTTGGCGTATTCAAAATAGTGAAGCGAGATAAGCGAGTCAATACAAAGCGGACGCTCGGGCTTTATTTTAACATATTCCATCGGCATTTCACCTCTCTTGCGGATTTATAATACTACAAACCGAAGCAAAAATCAATCCGTGACCGAAAGTATAAATAATTTAGCTTAAAGACCAATGACAACTTTTGCCTGCGGTGCTACAATGAAATCAAATTAAAGGTAAAGGTGGAAATCAAAATGAAGTTTATAAAAGTCAGCACTTATGAAGAAATGAGCAGGCTTGCCGCCAACCTCATCGCCGCACAGGTCGTTATCAAGCCCAACTGCGTGCTCGGCCTTGCCACAGGCTCCACTCCCGTCGGAACCTATCAGCGCCTTGTCGAGCTCAACCGCGCGGGCGACGTCGACTTTTCGACCGTCACCTCCGTCAACCTCGACGAGTATTGCGGACTTGACACCTCCAACGACCAGAGCTACCGCTACTTTATGAACCACAACCTCTTTGACCACGTCAATATCGACAAGTCGCGCACCTTCGTGCCCAACGGCCTCGCAGCCGACCCTGTCGCCGAGGGCAAGCGCTACGACGAGCTTATCGCCTCGCTCGGCGGCATCGACCTGCAGCTGCTCGGCATCGGCAACAACGGCCACATCGGCTTTAACGAGCCCTGCGGCGAGTTCGTAAAGGCGACCCATCCCGTAAAGCTCAAGGAGTCCACCATCAAGGCCAATTCCCGCTTCTTTGAGAAGCTCGAGGACGTGCCGACCATGGCCGTCACAATGGGTATCGGCGCTATCATGCAGGCCAAAAAGGTGCTGCTCGTCGCCAACGGCGCCGGCAAAAAGGAAATCGTAGAAAAGGCCTGCTTCGGTCCTATCACGCCCGAGGTTCCCGCTTCCGTGCTCCAGCTGCACCCCGATGTAACCGTTATTTACAGCGAGAATTAAGGAGGAGCCGCAAATGCTCATCACCAACGCTTTTGTAAAAGGAACGTTCAGGAATATTGAGATAGAGGACGGTAAGATTATCGCCGTCACTCCCGCAAAGCACGTTGACGGCGATGTCGACGTAAAGGGCAAAAGGGTTATCCCCGGCCTTATCGACGTTCATACCCACGGCTGCGTGGGAATGGATACGCTCGACGGCAACTTTGCGCCGATGTGCGACTTCCTCGCAAAGAACGGCACGACCTCGTGGCTGCCGACGACGATGACGATGGACGCCGACACGGTCGAGCGCGTGACCCATCTGCCGACCGAGTTCCCGGGAGCGCAGATACTCGGCTTTCATATGGAGGGACCGTACATCTCGCCAAAGTACAAGGGCGCTCAGAATGAGGCTTACATAAAAGCTCCCGATTATGAGGAGTTCAAGCGCTTCAGCAACGTCAAGATGATAACCGTCGCGCCCGAGCAGCCCGGCAGCATGGACTTTATCCGCCGCGTGACGAGCGAGGGCGTGTGCGTCGCTCTCGGCCACACCGACTGCGATTACGACACCGCCGTTGCCGCAATCGAAAGCGGCGCCGACTGCCTGACCCACACCTTCAACGCCATGCAGCCGCTTCATCACCGCAAGCCCGGCCCTATCGGCGCTGCGTGCGAGAAGCACATCTACGCTCAGCTTATCTGCGACGGCGTGCATATCCATAAGGCAAGTGTGCTCGCAGCCTACAGAATGTTCGGCAGCGACCGTCTGACCCTTATCAGCGACGCTATCCGCCCCGCGGGACTTCCCGTCGGCACCGAGTCGGAGTCGGGCGGTATCCCGGTCGTCGTTCGCGACGGCGCCGTCTATCTGCGCGACGCCGAGAACACACTCGCAGGCAGCGGCTCTACGCTGTGGCACTGCGTTTGCTGTGCGGTCGGAATGGGCATCGAGTTCGACGAAGCCGTTAAGATGGCGACCGAGACTCCCGCCGAGCTGCTCGGCGTAAACAAGGGCAAAATCGAGGTCGGCCGCGACGCTGATCTGCTTGTTATCGACGACGAAATGAACATCGAACAGGTTATTATTGCAGGAAAGAGGTATGCATAAATGGAGAGATTTTCCGTAGTTTCCGACATCAAGAACAAGGCCGTCCTCGATAAGGACTTCTACCCGCTTTACAAGTGGGAGCAGGAGTATCTCAAGGGCGCAAAAGAGCCGCTCGCCATCGCAATCAAGCGCAACGACGGCAAGGTGTGCGTATTCGACACCAAAATCCACGGCACGCCCGAAATGGCCGACGCCGACAACTTCTATGTTGAGCGCAAGGTCAAGTTCCTGCTTTGGGCCAAGGGCGGCTACGACGTGACCGTATGCGGCAGCGAGAAAGTCTATGACTACATCAAGGGCGTTTACTCCGCCGAGGGCGAGCGCGCGTTCGACTTCAAGACGATGGGCGATATTTACGAGTCCGACTTCACAGTCAGAAACGTGCCATACGCCGACAAGCCGCAGGAAAAGGACGACGCAAAGAAGGTCGGCGGACACCTCGACGGCTGCCGTATCGGCTTCGACGCGGGCGGCTCCGACCGAAAGGTTTCCGCTGTCGTTGACGGCAAGGTCGTCTATTCCGAGGAGGTCGTCTGGTTTCCGAAAACCAACTCCGACCCCGACTATCACTTTGACGGCATCGTGACCGCGTTTAAGACCGCTGCAAGCAAAATGCCGCGCGTCGACGCAATCGGTATCAGCTCGGCGGGTATTTACGTTGACAACAGAACGATGCTCGCTTCGCTGTTCCTCAAGGTATCGAAAGAGGACTTTGACAAGAAGGTTAAGGACATCTATATCCGCGCGGGCAAGGAAATCGGCGACGTTCCGCTGCTTGTTGCAAACGACGGCGACGTGACCGCTCTTGCGGGCGCTATGGAGCTTGGCGACACGGGTATTCTCGGTATCGCTATGGGTACCAGCGAGGCCGCAGGCTATGTTGACCGCGGCGGCAATGTCACCGGCTGGCTCAACGAGCTTGCGTTCTGCCCGATCGACGCCAACGCGACCGCTATGGTCGATGAATGGAGCGGCGACATCGGCTGCGGCGTCAAGTATTTCTCGCAGGACGGCGTTATCAAGCTTGCTCCTGCTGCGGGAATTGAGCTTGACGAATCGCTTTCACCCGCCGAGAAGCTCAAGGTCGTACAGAAGCTCGCAAACGACGGCGACGAGCACGCGCTCGATATTTACCGCACCATCGGCGCGTACCTCGCGCACACCATTCCGCTTTATGCCGACTGCTACGACATCAAGCACCTGCTGCTGCTCGGCCGCGTAACGAGCGGCAAGGGCGGCGAGCTGATGATTGAGGAGTGCAAGCGAATTCTTGCCGACGAGTATCCGCAGCTGCACGTCAACATCGTACTGCCCGACGAGAACTCACGCCGCGTAGGCCAGAGCGTTGCCGCAGCAGGCCTTCCCGCAATCAAGTAAGGAATCAGCAGTATATTTTAAAAGTCCTCTCCAACCCATGAGTTGGAGAGGACTTATGTATAGCGCAGCGGGGTGCTGCTCGGATTTTATGCAGGGAAAGCTCTTTACGCACAGAGGAGAGCGGCTGTGAGCTCGCACCCTTTTGCACCGCACGCCGATATTTCATAAAAGAACAAGCCGATTGCGGCAGCGGGGCAGCTGCTTGCAGTCGGCTTGTTTATCGTGGAAAATCGCGCTTTACGATACAAGGGGTGCATTATTCCTTTGCCGTTGAAATTTGCGCGCTCTGAGGGCAGCTGGTTTACATAATATACCCACCCGTGACGGTGCAGAAAATCAGCGTGAACGGCATAACGAAAATGTGACTGTCGAAACGGTCGAGTATTCCGCCGTGACCGGGCAGCAGGCGGCCGAAGTCCTTTACGCCGAGCATACGTTTGAGCGCCGACATAGCAAGGTCGCCGAACTCGCCGACGACGGCCGCAAGCAGCGAATAGCACGCGAGCCTCAAGCAGCTGACGGCGAACACTCCCGCGCGCTCAAAGCACAGCGCGGCGACAAGCATAACAGCGGTCGCAAGGACGATACCGCCGAGCGAACCTTCGATAGTCTTGTTCGGGCTGACGCTCGGAGCGAGCTTGTGCTTGCCGACGGCGCGCCCGACGAGGTAGGCGAAGATGTCGGCCAGAAAGCTCAGCACCGCCGCAAACAGCAGATAGTACACACCGCTGTCCTCGCCGCGCAAAGCGGGTATCGCGCGGATAAGCACCATGCTCAGCATCGTGAACGCGACTGCGGTGCACTTCTTGCAAGCCTCGCCCTTGATCGGGCAGCGCTTGTTTACGACCATTAGCGCCGCAAACGCGACTGCCGCGACGACGAACGCGGCGTATATCAGCGGCTTTACCCATTCGCCGTCAGCAAGGACGAGCGCAGCGGCGGCCGCAATGCTGAGTATGAACAGCGGCTCGTTTGAGTCGAGCTTTGCCGCGCGGTATATCTCATATACCGAGAACGCGCACAGCAGCGCCGTCGCGCCGAGCAGTACGGCGGGTATGTATGAAAAATAGATTATCGCAAAAACGGTCGCGGTGATGAACGCGCCCGTTACGGTACGCTTTAACATACTTTAATGCCCTTATTTTGCAGCGGCCGCAGCCTTTTTTTCAGCCTTGGCTTCGGCGCTGACGGAATATCTGCTTACGCCGAGAATGGTCTCGCCGTCGATCTGCAGCGGTGCGGGACGGTCGTACTCGACGGTGATCTCCTTGCCCTCAAACACGCTTATCTGCTTGGTGTGCTTGACGTGCTCGCCGGTGAATATCGACGGGAATATCATCAGGGTCTTGAGCTTGCCGCTGCCGTGGAACACCATGAGCGACACTTTCTTGTCCTCGGAGTTTCTGTCCTGCGCGGGGGTAGGCATCATGCCGCCGCCGTAGTAGCGGCCGAACATCGTCGGAGCGAGCCAGACCTTCTTGAACTCGCGTCGAACACCGTCGACGGTGACTACCGCATTCTTCGGCTTATAGTGGAAAAGCAGCCCCTTGATGGCGATAGACGTGTAGTTTATCGGCTTGTCGGAGTGGTTATTCTCATTCTCGGCGCGCAGCTTGTCGCCGACCTCGCAGCAGTAGCCGTCGATGCCGTAGCCGATGCCGTTTATGAATGAGAACTGCTTGCCGTCGACGGTGACGACGGGCAGGCCTTTCAGGCAGGAGTCGATGCGGAAGTCAGGCTCGTCGTGCGAAGCGTGGCCGAGGTCGCGGGCAAAATCGTTGCCGCTGCCGACTGCATAGTAGTAGATCGGGTTCTCGACCGAAATGCCTGCGGTGTCGTTAACAAAGCGGTTGAGCGTACCGTCGCCGCCGCAGATTATAAGCTCGTCGGTCGGGTCAAGCCCCTCAAAGAACGTGGCGTAGCTGTTGATTCGCGCCATATTTATCAGCGACGAATTGTCGATCCTGGCCGCAAGCGCTTCCGCATCGGACTTGCATTTGCCGTTTCCGGCAATGGCGTTGAAAAGAATATATTTGGTGCTCATTTTTTATATCTCCTCAAAATTAATATTTATTATTTTAAGCGTTCAGTATGCTCATGAACTTGTCGCCGGTGATGGTCTCGTGTTCATAGAGGTACTGTGCCAGCTCGTCGAGCTTAGACTTGTTGTCGGCGATGATTTTTTTCGCCTTTTCGTGCTGCGACTTGACGATGTCGACGGCAAGACGATCGATTTTGGTCTGCGTTTCTGCCGAGCAGGCGAGAGACGCGTCGCCGCCGAGGTACCGGCTCGAGACTGTCTCGAGCGCGACCATATCGAATTCGTCGCTCATGCCGTACTGCGTTATCATCGCGCGTGCGAGCTTCGTTGCCTGCTCGATGTCGTTCGAGGCGCCCGTGGTGACCGAGCCGAACTCGATTTCCTCAGCCGCGCGGCCGCCGGTGAAGGTCGCAATCTTGTTCTCAATCTCTTCTTTTGTCATAAGGTAGTGGTTGCCGTCGTCGACTTGCATCGTGTAGTCGAGAGCGCCCGAAGTGCGCGGAACAATCGTTATCTTCCGGACGGGAGCGGAGTTGATTCCGAATTCCTGCATCGCTGCACGGATGCTCAGATTTTCTTTTTCTATGGTTTCTACAACCATTTTCTTGAACTCCGGCGCATATCGTTTGTTTGGTACACCTTTTGGCATAACAAAACACCCCACTTATTAGATAGTATATCATACTTGTCTAACAAATGGGGTTCTGTTCATTAAACGCGGCTGCGGGGATTGCTTTTTACTTAAGCACCTTACCGAGGAAATCTTTAAGACGTGGGTTTTGCGGGTTGTCGAAAATCTGCTCGGGCGTGCCCTGCTCGATGATAACGCCGTCGTCGATGAACAGCACGCGATTGCCGACCTCGCGGGCGAAGCCCATTTCGTGAGTTACGACGGCCATGGTCATTCCGTCCTTTGCAAGGTCCTTCATAACGTCAAGCACTTCGCCGACCATCTCGGGGTCGAGGGCGCTCGTCGGCTCGTCGAACAGCATAACGTCGGGGCTCATGCACAGCGCGCGTACAATGGCGATGCGCTGCTTCTGCCCACCAGACAGCTGCGACGGAAAGGCGCTCGCGCGATCCGCAAGCCCGACGCGCTCAAGCAGCTGCATGGCTTTCGCTTCGGCGTCCGCTTTGCTCATTTTGAGCAGCTTCATCGGCGCGAGGGTCATATTTTTCAAAATCGTCATATGCGGGAAAAGGTTGAACTGCTGGAACACCATACCCATTTTCTGACGGTGGACGTTGATGTTGACCTTTTTGTCGGTGATGTCGACGCCCTCAAACAGTATGCGGCCGCCCGTAGGCTGCTCAAGCAGGTTGAGCGTGCGCAGGAAGGTCGACTTGCCCGAGCCGGACGGCCCGATTATGACGACAACGTCGCCCCTGTCGATCTCAAGGTCGATGCCCCTGAGAACTTCAACGTCGCCGAAGGACTTTTCGAGCCCCTCGACTTTGATAAGCGCTTCTTTAGTGGTCACTGTTACGCAGCCTCCTTTCAAGCAGCTTTACAAGGTAGGACAGCACGACCACCATCACGAGGTAGATGGCCGCAACCGCAAGCAGCGGCATAAAGTCGCTGTATGTTATTCCGCGAATGATGTCGCCGCCGCGCGTGAGATCGTTAAGACCGATGAACGCGCAGACCGAAGTTTCTTTCAGCAGTACGATGAACTCATTTGCGAGGGCGGGGAGGACGGACTTGAACGCCTGCGGAATAACGATGTGCCACATCGTTGCGGCGTAGCCGAAGCCGAGCGAGCGGCCCGCTTCAAGCTGCCCTTTGTCGACCGCCATAATGCCGCCTCGCACAATCTCGGCGACGTATGCGCCGCTGTTGATGCCGAACGCGAGCACGGCGGTCGCCATTTTTGAAACGCCCAGTGGCAGCAGAATGAGGAAGTAGGTTATCATCAGCTGAACTACCATAGGAGTTCCGCGGATTATGGTGAGGTATATCTGGCATATCGCGTTTAAGAAGCCGAGGCGACCCGTCGTCTCGTGCGTTGAGCGGACAATGGCAACGAGAAAGCCGAGCACGATACCGATTATGACCGCGAAAAGCGTTATCTCGAGCGTAACGCCGAGGCCCTTCGTCAGGTGCTTCCACATATCGTCCTCTATAAAGTTGAGGTAGAACTGATCCTTCAGATTTGTCCACCGGTCGGCGACCTGCGTTGTAAATGCGGTCCACCAGGCGGGGGCGGAAAGCGGAATAAACATTTGGTTTTCCTTTCACAGTCAAATAAGGGGCGGCGGTTAAGCCTCCCCTTATTCAGCTTGTTTAGTTGTTGTAAAAATTACTCGGCGTCGGCGGGAATGTACTTGGCGACGATCTTGTCGATAGTTCCGTCAGCCTTCAGCTCCTTGAGCGCCTTGTTGATCTTCTCAACCAGCTCGGTGTTGCCCTTCTTGACGCAGATTGCGTAGTCCTCGTCAGCGTAGGAAGTGTCAAGAATCTTGATACCGTCATTGTTCTTGACAAAGTTCTTGGCAGGCTCGTTGTCGATGATTACAGCGTCAACGTCGCCGTTCTTCAGGCCGAGCACAACGTCGGTAGCCTTGTTGTACTCAACAACATTTTCGGAACCGAATTCGTCGCAAGCGTAGATGTCACCGGTGGTGGTAAGCTGAACGCCGATCTTCTTGCCCTTCAGATCCTCGGGACCCTTGATGTCGGAATCTTCCTTAACGATTATGACCTGAACGCCCTTTGCGTAAGAGTCGGAGAAGTCAACGCTCTTCTTTCTCTTGTCGGTAACGGTCATACCGGCCATACCTATGTCAGCACCGCCGGCATTTACACTGGAGATGATGGAGTTGAACTCCATGTCCTCGATTTTGAAGTCCATACCGAGCTTGTCGGCGATGGCCTTGCCGATCTCGGCGTCGATGCCGACGATTTTGTTGCCCTCGTAATACTCATAGGGCGGGAAAGTGGCGTTGGTGGCCATGACCAGAGTTTCTTTCTTGGAACCGCTCGAAGAGCCGCCGGAAGCAGCGTCATCGTTCTTGCCGCAGGCGGCGAAGGTCGCGATAGCTGCGACGGCCGCGACGACGGCGATAATTCTTTTGATAGCTTTCATTGGATTTACCCTCCGTAAATTAAATTCGTTTACTGTTTTGCTTGATACCCATTATACACACAAAATACGTTTTGTCAATAGCAAATTGAAAAAATATTCAATATTTTTTAAAAATATGCAGATTAACAATGAATATTCATATGAATAATACAATAATTATGAATATCGCCTATATCCTGCGCTTTATTCCGAGCACATTTTCAAGCACCGGAATAAGCGCCTGCGCCATACGGTAGAAGCCGAGGTCGTTGGGGTGCACGGTGTCGACGGTGCAGCAGTCGGCAAAGTCGCCGTCGAACAGGCTGCGGCCGTCGAGCATATAAATATTGCGGTCGCCCTCGGCTTTTGCGCGGTGTACGGTGTCTTCGATGACTTCGCGGCGAGCGGCAGACTCGTCGCCGTCCGGGTCGTGCGCGCGCGACATACATATAATAGGAAGCTCGGGCTGCGCCTCGCGGATAATTTTATAGAACGGGTAGTGTGTCTGCCGCAAATGCTCGGGCGAGGGGGCGTTGAAGTCATAATCGAACACAAACGCCGCCATCGGCAGCTTTGCCAGATACTCGGCGATGACTTTTTCGCCCTTGCAGTTGCCCGAAAAGCCGAGGTTTATCTGCCCGAGGTTCAGCGCGCGGCTGACAAAGCCCTCGTAGCTGTTGCCGGGGTGCGACGCGCAGGCGCCCTGTGTTATCGACGAGCCGTAGTAAACGACAGGCTTATCATTCGCGTAGCCGTCGGCGGGGAGTATGCGGCTGCCCGCTTTAAGTCCGATGTTCAGCACGTCGACGCGGTTGTAAAGCGGAAAATTTATGGTTATATCGCGCAGCTTACTCGAGCCGAAGCTGTGCTCGCCTTCGAACGCTAAAGGGCCGTAGCTGAGCGACACAGGCGGCATGAACGTCTTGACAAATTCGGTGTTGTTATCGGTATAAAGGTCAAATCCGGCAATTCCCGACATCGGCATATGCGACATAATGCAAAGGCTGCGGCTTTCGGAATGTATACATATGTAAGGCGAGTCGGTCTTAAACCGCACGCACCCGCCTGCTGTATTCAGGCTTAGATACTTCATACCGTCGTTTAAGTCCTGCACAGTACTGTAGGGCAGGCGAATATATTCGGGCTTGGGCTTTTCATAAACACAGGAGGGAACAAACCCCTCAACACGAAAGCGTTTGTCGGCTGCGCTTATCCATTCTATGTCGTTTTTTTCAACAACATCTTTTACCTCAAGATTAGGGTCTATCTCGGAAATCTGTTTCATTCAGTCTCAATCCTTTCTGATAAACAAATTATAATAACTTCGTGCCGAAAATGCAATAAAAATCGCCGACTTGGCGTTGCAAATGTGTTGACAAGGCTGTTATGCGGGTATATAATGTACCAAATGAGTATCGTGAACGCGTGGACGTGGTCAGGCTGACCGACATCGCAGCACATTTTTAAGGAATGCGGCCGCGGATATGGCGCGAGTTTAGTTTCGCCCGTCTCTTATTTTTGAGGCGGGCGGTTTTTGTTTACGCTGCTGCGTTCAGAGTGCTTTTTTCAGACAATCTGTTCAGATAAAGGGAGTTGTTTTGTATGGAAATCAAAATCACCGAGGTAGCCGAGCCGAAAAAGAAGCCGCTTGACTCTGAACTGGGCTTCGGCAAATATTTTACCGACCGTATGTTCGTTATGGACTATTCGAAGGACAAGGGCTGGCACGATGCAAGAATAGTACCGTTCGGCAACCTGTCCGTTCACCCTGCTTCGACCGTTCTCCACTACGGAGCCGAGATTTTCGAGGGACTCAAGGCATATCGCCGCGCCGACGGCAAGGTGCAGCTGTTCCGCCCGATGGAGAACGTGCGCCGCATGAACCGCTCGGCCGAGCGTATGTGCCTGCCGCAGATTCCCGAGGAGGACTTCCTGCAGGCTCTGACGACCTTCGTCTCCTGCGAGCAGGACTGGACGCCGTCGTCCGAGGGCACTTCGCTTTATCTGCGTCCGTTCATGTTCGGCAATGATGAAACTCTCGGCGTTCACTCCGTACATAATGCCAAGTTCCTTATTATCGCGTCACCTGTCGGCAGCTATTATAAGGAGGGAATCAATCCCGTTAAGATAATGATCGAGGCCGATGACGTTCGCGCGGTACGCGGCGGTACGGGCGAAGCCAAGTGCGGCGGCAACTACGCCGCTTCCAGCCGTGCGGGTGAGCGCGCCGAGGAGCAGGGCTACTCGCAGGTGCTGTGGCTCGACGGCGTTGAGAGAAAGTACATCGAGGAAGTCGGCGCAATGAACGTTATGTTCAAGATTGACGGCGAGGTCGTCACCCCGAAGCTTACAGGCTCGATTCTGCCGGGTATCACCCGCAAGTCGTGCATCGAGGTGCTCAAGAGCCGCGGCTGCAAGGTCAGCGAGCGCCTTATCAGCGTTCAGGAGCTTGAGGACGCGCTCAAGGCGGGCAAACTCGAGGAAGCATGGGGCTGCGGCACTGCGGCCGTCGTTTCTCCGATCGGCGAGCTGTGCTACAAGGGCGAAAAGTTCATCATTAACAACGGTGAGATCGGTGCGACCACTCAGATGCTCTATGACACTCTGACGGGTATCCAGTGGGGCAAGACCGACGATGAGTTTGGCTGGACCTATCCTATAAAATAATTTCGGCTTTGTAAGCGGGCACGCGGGTGAATTACCGCCGCCCGCTTTTTTGCTTAAAAAAAGGGGGGGAGCGGATTTGAAAAAAGAAGAAAGCATTGTCGGAAATGCCGAGCCGACTTCGGCAAAAGCAAAACGCGCCTCGGCAAAAGCAAAATGCGCCTCGGCAAAAGGCTGTGCTGCAGGGCAGTCAGGCGCTTTTGAGCAGTCGGAGTGCGCCTCGTCAAAAGGTGAGCGCGCACGGCACAATATTGCGCCCGTATTTGACGGAAACTCGCGCACGCTGATACTCGGCAGCTTTCCGTCGGTCGCTTCGCGCGAGAGCGGCTTTTACTACGGGCACAAACACAACCGCTTCTGGCAGGTGCTCGCGGCGGTGTACGGTGAGAAAGTGCCCGCGAGCATTGACGAAAAACGTCGATTTCTGCTGCGCAATGAAATTGCGCTGTGGGACGTCGTCGCCGACTGCCGCATTGTCGGCTCGTCCGACAGTTCGATAACCGATATGCATATTAACGACGTGCAGGGGCTGCTGTCAAAAGCGCGGGTCAGTCGCATATTCGCAAACGGTGCGACGGCTAAGCGTCTGTATGACGAGCACCTTTTTCCGCTCGTCGGGATAGAAGCCGTCCGCCTGCCGTCGACAAGCCCCGCCAACGCTGCATTCGGGCTTGACAGGCTGATTGAGTGCTGGCGCGCGGTGAGGCCCGACTGATGTGTGTTCCGGCTCAAAGAGCGCTTCGCTTTCAAAAGAACAGCATGGTGAAAAGTCTTAGCTGCCGGGAGTGGATTATACCGCGTTTTGCCGTTATGTACTGAACGTGTCAGGCTGATTTTGCCGGGTGTATATTAAGAGTCGAGGGCGTCTGCAACCATATCCGGCAGGTGAACGGGCTCAAGGCCGAAACGGTTAAACTTATCGACCAGCGAGTCAACAAAACCCTCGTCGGTCGACACATCAGATATGTAAGCAACGGTTTTATTTTCTTTGCCGTCGGACGCTATTGCTGCTATCGCGAAAGAAACGTAGCAGTCGTCAGATTCAGAAGAACGAAGTCTTTCCTTTACCTTTTCAAATTTATAACGCATAGTCCCTACCTCAATTATTCTGCTTTGGTGTTCTGTTTCGTTAAAAACCGGAGCACCGCATAATGAGACAATACTTCACAAAACGAGTTTTGTCAATACTTTTCACGAAAATAATTGAAAAATAGTCACATTTCATATAAAACAAGGATTCGATTTAAACTATTTCTACAAAAACAATTAACTGATTATACTAATTAAAAATTAAATGCACCTCAAAAGTCAGGCAACTTCAGAGGTGCATATTTTTATAGATAAAACAGATAAGATAATTCAAAAGCTTTCTTTATATAATATGAACGCGCGCACGCGCAAGGAAAACAGGTACTGAAAACGCGATTGCTATCGGCAGGCGGAAGCTCAATTTTCAAACCCGATGATTTCACCGCTTCTGAGCGGATATGAGGTGAGCCTGTCCGAGTCGAGGTCGGCGCGCTTCAGGCTGACGGCCGTTATCGAGCGGCGGTCGTAGGTCGTGTAGTAATAACAGCCGCTGTCCGCGCTGCAGCAGCTTGAATAAATCGTGATCTCGTATTTGTCGGGTGCCACCTCGCAGCAGCCGCGCTGCTGTTCAACCGACGTGAGAATGTGGAAGAACTGGGTGACGTTTTTACTCTCTTCGCGCTCGCTGCGGGAATTTGACCTGACAAAGGCCGCGCGGACAAAACGCGACTGCGACGACAGATCGCCCGGCAGGCCGATAGCGCCCATACCGCGGCTGAGCTGCGTCAGCGGAATGTCGGGCGCGAAGCTGTTGAGCGGCGAGCGCGGAGACAGCGCCATATAATTATTAAGCTGCGACATCTGCACGGGGAACGGCGGATTGTTCGTCAGCACTCCCGCGGGATTGTCATAGATGTGAACGCCGTCGTAAGTCGACTCAAGCACGACGCAGTCGTCCTTGTCGGCGATGAGCCAGTGCAGCTGCGCCGTCGGCAGCCCGTCGCAGAACGGCTCGTCGGTGATATTCAGCTGCTCTGCGGCCGCGCGTACCTGACTGACGCTCTCAAAGCTGCTCATAAGCCATGGGATAAGCTCGAACTGCGCGACGTTTACCTTGCCCTCCCGCGCGGGGAAGTAGCGCGCGTTGCCGACAAAGTTCAGCCCTGCGACGCACAGCCCCTTTTCGTTCATCGCGTCGTAATAGAGCGGGTAGCCGTCGCGCACATGCGCCATGCCGATAAAGGCGAAGTGCGCGCTCTGCTTCGGCAGATGCCGCAGGTCAAACGCAAACTCGCGCGGAGTGACCGTTACGCTCTCGCCGTATGAAAACTCGTAGTCAAGGTTGCGGCCGAAGTAAAAGCCGCCGTTTGAATAGGTTGCCGCTGTGCACATATTATACCTCCGTAAAGATGCAACATTTTTACTTTGTTGAATATCAACATTTTGACTGTACTTATTATATATCTATTTTACATTATTGAGCAGCAAAATCAACATTTAGTCGTTTGGCTTGTCAAAATATATAAAAAAACTGATATATGGATAAAAAATTATACAATTTTCATAGAAAACTCTATTTAAATTAACATTGTGAGGAAATATAATAAAGACAACGACGACGGAATGTCGTAAATTAAGGGGGTTAAACCAAAATGAAAAAAAGAATTCTTGCGATTCTCCTGGCACTCACATTTGTACTGGGACTTACCGCTTGCTCAGGCGGCGGCTCGTCCGACGGTGAGGTTTCGGTGTTCTACTACAACTTCGGCGACACTTACATCTCAAGTGTTCGCTCCGCGATGGACAGCTTTTTGAAAAAGGCCGGCATCACCTATCAGAACTACGACGCAAACGGCAACCAGACCACTCAGACCGAGCAGGTAACCACCGCTCTTGCTAAGGGCTCCAAGCTGCTCATCGTCAACGTTGTTGACACCGGCTCGAACGACGCTGCTCAGAACATCGTCGACCTGGCCAAGGCCAAGAACGTGCCCGTCATTTTCTTCAACCGCTCCGTTGACCAGAGCGTTGTCAGCAGCTATGACAAGTGCGTATTCGTCGGCACCGATTACGAAATGGCCGGCCATATGCAGGGCAAAATGGTCGGTGACTATGTCCTCGCCAACTTCGACAAGCTCGACCTCAACAAGGACGGCAAGATCAGCTACGTCATGTTCAAGGGTCAGGAAGGCAACATGGAAGCCATCGCCCGCACCCAGTACGGCGTTGAGGACGCTGACAAGGTTCTTACCGACGCAGGCAAGTCCGCTCTTGAGTTCTATGACGCATCCAACGACAAGAAGTACCTCGTCGACCAGAACGGCCAGTGGTCGTCCGCTGCCGCTACCGACTATATGTCGACCATTCTCGCTCAGTACAGCGAGTCCAACAAGAATATGGTAGAGCTCGTTATCGCCAACAACGACGATATGGCTCTGGGCGCTATCTCTGCTCTGCAGACCGCAGGCTATAACAAGAGCGGCGCAACCGTTATCCCCGTCTTCGGCGTTGACGCTACCGATTCCGCCAAGTCCGCTATCAAAGACGGCAGCATGATCGGTACCATCAAGCAGGATGCCGAGGGCATGGCAAAGGCTATCTCCACCATCGCTCAGAACTTCATCAATGATAAGAAAACCTTTGATGACATCGACTCTGACAACGTAGTCGGAACATGGAGAGTTAACATTCCTTACGAAACCTACACCGGCGACAAATAAGCAAATAGGTTCAACTTGTGCAAAAGGGCGGCGGCGCGGTCAATCCGTGCCGCTGCCCGAGGGCTTAAAAGCCAGAAAGTTTACTTAGAGACAGGGGACAAGTTCTATGAGCAATCAGATAAGCAATGAGAATACTCCGACCGCTGCGGCGGACGCTCCGGTCCTCCTCAGAATGGAAAATATTGAAAAGGCTTTCCCCGGTGTTAAGGCGCTTGACAAGGTAAACCTGACCGTCAAGGCGGGAACCGTCCACGCGCTTATGGGTGAAAACGGAGCAGGCAAGTCAACGCTGATGAAGTGTCTGTTCGGAGTATACGCAAAAGACAGCGGAAAAATATATCTCGAGGGCAAAGAGGTCAACTTCAGGAACTCCAAAGAGGCGCTTGAAAACGGCGTAGCAATGGTGCATCAGGAGCTTAACCAGGCGCTCAAGAGAAACGTAATGGACAATATGTTCCTCGGGCGCTTCCCGACCGTCGCAAAGGGAGTTCCGATAACGAGTGAAAAGAAAATGTACAAGGCGACAAAAGAAATTTTTGAAAAGCTCGACATCAATGTCGACCCTAAGACGGTAATGAGCCGTATGCCGGTATCGCAAAGACAGATGGTCGAGATAGCAAAGGCTGTTTCGTACAATGCGAAGGTCATTGTTTTCGACGAGCCGACCTCCTCGCTGACAGAGGAAGAGGTCGAGCACCTGTTCAGGATCATCAATATGCTGCGCGATCAGGGCTGCGGTATAATATACATTTCGCACAAGATGAATGAAATTCTTCGTATCTCCGACGAAGTCACGGTAATGCGCGACGGCAAATGGATCGCCACCCGCGACGCAAAGGAGCTTACGAACGACGAAATAATCAAGCTGATGGTCGGCCGCGAGCTGACCAACATCTATCCGCCCAAGACCAACAAGATAGGCGACGTCCTGTTCGAGGTCGAGGGGCTGACCGCAGAGTATTCAAAGCTTTCGGACGTCTCTTTCAAGGCCAAAAAGGGTGAGATAATCGGAATTGCGGGACTTGACGGCTCGGGCAGAACCGAGCTGCTTGAAAACATCTTCGGTGTTGCCACAAGGCGCAGCGGCACTATGAAGCTGGGCGGCAAAACGTTAAAAAATCGTGACTCGCGCGATTCGATAAAAAACGGATTTGCCCTTTTGACCGAGGAGCGCCGCGCAACGGGCATTTTCGGCATACTCAATATCAGAGAGAACGCAACCGTTTCAAGTCTCGGCAAATGCAAGATAGGGCCCTTTCTCAGCAATAAGAAGCTGAAGCAGAACACACAGTGGTGCATAGATTCAATGAGGGTCAAGACTCCGTCGCAGGAGACCAAAATCCGTTCGCTTTCGGGCGGAAACCAGCAGAAGGTCATTCTCGGCCGCTGGCTGCTCACCGAGCCTACGGTTTTACTGCTTGACGAGCCGACGCGAGGCATCGACGTCGGAGCCAAGTACGAGATATATCAGCTCATAATCGACCTTGCCTCCAAGGGTAAGACGGTCCTTATGGTGTCTTCCGAGATGCCCGAGCTTCTCGGCGTGTGCGACAGAATACTTGTCATGTCAGGCGGAAAGCTGGCAGGGGAAGTCAACGCCGCCACCGCAACTCAGGAAGAAATTATGACTCTCGCGGCGAAATTCGCATAAAGAATTGGAGGAAAAGCAAATGTCAGCAGCAACCAAAACCAAGAAGCCGAACCGCTTCAGCCTTTGGGTAAACGACTTTAAAGCAAAGTCCGGGAAGGATAAGCGCAGAGTCATCAGCGATATGCTGTTCAATAACGCGATGTTTATTATCATCGCTGCAGCCATCATATATATCGCAATACGCGTCCCCGCGTTTCTTTCGACATCGTCCATCGTCAACATAATCTCCCTCACCGCAGCCAAGCTGCCTATCGCCCTCGGCATCGGCGGCGCGATAGTCCTCACCGGTACCGATATTTCGGCCGGCCGCTGCGTGGGACTTACCGCCTGCATAGCCGCGTCACTGCTTCAGATGACCACCTATGCCAACAAAATTTTTCCCGAGCTCGGCGTTATGCCGCTGTGGCTTGTGCTGCTGATAGTCATCGCAGTCGGCGCTGTCATCGGCTTTGTAAACGGCTTCTTCGTCGCCAAGTTCAAGCTCCACCCGTTCATCGTAACGCTGTCGACTCAGCTTATCGTGTTCGGTATAGTGCTTATGTATCTTATGATAGGCGGCAACAACGGTCAGACCCTTTCGGGACTTGACGCTTCCTACACCGATTTCGTCCGCGGCACGCTGTTCAGCATCAACGGAGTAGCCATTCCGAAGTACGTTCTCTACGCGATTATCCTGACCGCTCTTATGTGGGTCATCTGGAACAAGACAAAGTTCGGCAAGAATATGTTCGCCGTCGGCTCAAATGAAGAGGCCGCCAACGTTTCCGGCGTAAACGTGTTCTGGACCATCGTTCTCGTGTTCGTTCTCGCGGGCGCTATGTACGGTATCACGGGCTTCATTGAGGGTGCGCGTATTGCTTCCTGCTCGGCCAACACCGGACTTAACTACGAATCCGACGCTATCGCGGCCTGCGTAATCGGCGGCGTGTCGTTCGTCGGCGGTACCGGTAAGATCAGCGGCATCGTCATAGGTGTGTTCCTGCTGCAGATAATCTTCGTAGGACTTAACTTCCTCTCCGTCGACCCGAATATGCTCTATGTCATCAAGGGCCTGATTATCCTCGCAGCCTGCGCCATTGATATGCGCAAGTACCTTGCCCGCAAGTAATAAACAGCTTATCATAACGGTGAAGAAAAATGAAAAACGATGAAAAATTGACCGCAGAGATTGCCGAAGATACAGCCTCGGAGCAAACAGCAGACAAACCGTCTGCTCCGACGCCCGGCAAAGGAGGGCTGTACGCAAAAGTTAATATGTCGGTGCGTTCGGCCAACATAATGGTCGCGGCCATAATCGCCGCGCTCGTTATCGCGACGGTGTTCATTGTCAAACACAACGGCTTCACCGTTAAGTTCGACACCGACGGCGGCTCGAAGATCGAGTCGGTCAAGGTGATGCACTCCGAGACCGTGCCGATAGACACCGTCCCTGTCAGGGAAGGCTACGTCTTCACGGGCTGGTACACAGACAGCGACTGTACCCAAAAATGGGACATAGAAAGCGATACCGTTTCGACGAGTATGACGCTGTACGCCGGCTGGGCTGAAAAATAAATCAAGACTGCGGCGCTCCGATCGAATTCCGTTCGGAGCGCCGCTTCTGCTTGAATATATCCGATTGATTTTGAGCGCAAAAGGTGCTACAATATAATCAAAACTTATCTTTTTCGGCCAAGAGCTTTCGCCGCCTTTGCGAAAGCAAGCGCCCTCGGAGGAAAAGCCAGTGAAATACACAGTTCTTGTAGTTGATGACGAGCACGATCAGCGCCGCGCGCTGATAGAAAAGGTCGACTGGGCGGCCGCCGACTTTGAGGTTATCGGCGAGGCCGAAAACGGCGTTGAAGCGCTCGACTTAGTCGAAACGCTCGAGCCCGATCTTATTTTGACCGACATTAAAATGCCGATGATAACGGGTCTTGAGCTTGCTGCCAGAGTAAGGGAGCTGCGTCCCGCTACTCAGATAGTCATTTTGAGCGGCTATGACAGCTTCGAGTACGCGCAGACCGCGATAAACTACAACATAATAAGCTATCTGCTCAAGCCTATTTCGTCGGCCGAGATGTCGCAGGAGCTGTTCGAGATACGCCGCCGCATGGACGAAAAGCTCGCAGGCGTGCTGAGCGTCGCGCACTCTGACGATATGAAGCAGCTGCTGCAAAAATTGAGCGTCGATGATTTTTTGCTTCCGCTCATGCTCGGCGGCAACGAGGTTCAGCCGAGCGACGACGAGCTTATGCAGCGTGCGGCCGAGCTCGGTATTGTGCCGAAGGACAAGCCCTGCCGCTTCTGCGTTATCGTGTCGAAATTCAAGGGCTTGAATGACGATACGCGCACATCAAGCCGCCACATTGACTTTATAAATTCCGTCTTTTCACAGTATATGCATACTGAGACGTTCACCGTCTACGGGCGCGCCGTCACCCTCGCCGTGACCGATACTCAGGGCGAGATGTCCAACATTCTTGAGCTGCCTCTGCGCGAAACGGTGCAGTCGGCCAAGCGCCTGCTCGGGCAAAGCTGCACCATCGGCGTCAGCCGCGGGTTTGACAAGCTCTCCGGCTGCTCCGAGGCGTACTTCCAGGCTGTCACCGCGCGGCGCTACACCTCCGACGGAGCTGGCGAGGTGCGCTTCATCAACGACCAGGAGCGCGATGTCGACTTTGAGGTCGAGCACGTCGAAAAGTCCGTGATGAAGCTTGAGCAGCTGCTCAAGGTCGGCAACAAGGAGTCGCTCGAGAGCTTTGTAAACGAGCTTTATGACAGCAACTCGCCCGACAACGCCAATCTGCTTGTGATACAGATGATTGCCGCGACCTACCGCGTGGTAAGCTCCGTTGCCGACCCGACCGAGCTGATGAACCTGCTTTCGACCAACCCGCTGTTTGCGCGGATAACGTCTTACAGCAGCGAAAGCGTGATGAAAAGCGAGCTTGTCTCATTCTGCGAGAATGCGAAGAGCCTTATAATGCAGTCGCAGCGCCGCGACACCGAGGTGCTGTGCGACAAGGTCGTCCAGATAATCGACAAGCGCTACTCCGATGAGTCGCTGTCGCTGACAGCCGTCAGCAACGAGCTGGCCGTCAGCCCGAACTATTTAAGCGCACTTATCAAAAAGACGAAAAAAAAGAACTTCACCACCTTGCTGACAGAGCGCAGAATGAAGGCCGCATACGATATGCTTGTTTGCTCGTCGATGAAGGTGCTCGAAATTTCGGAAAAGTGCGGCTACAGCGACCAGCACTATTTCAGCTACTGCTTTAAAAAGTTCTACGGCGACAGCCCGAACAAGGTCAGAAGCGCCAACAGGAGTGAGGAATAATGAACTCAAACGGCCTCAAGGCCGCACGGAGCGACTCAAAGCGGAAAAATAAGCGCAGCCGTTTATCGGTCAGCCTTTCGGCGCTCACGATAGCGTCTATTGCGTTAAGCGCCGCCGTTGCCGTGACGATATGCATAATCATATTCTCTTCTGTCTACAGCAACGCTATGACCAAGTCGCTTATGACAAACTCCGAGCAGACCGTGCGCCAGACGAGCGTGGCGATAGACAACTACCTTGACACAATGAAAAGTAAGCTTTCCACAGTGACAAGCGCTGCCGTCAACAGCAGGACTGCCGACGATTTCAACGCCAAGATCACTGCTCTGGCCGAGGTTCAAAGCGACATCTATGCCATTATGGTCTATGACAGAAACGGCAGCCTTATTAGCTGCGCCTCCGACGGCGAGCTGAAGAAGCAGCCGCTTGCCGACCTATCGTTCGACAAGGACGGTTACGAGACCGCTTTTGACGCGCGCGCGAGCTGCTTTATCTCAAAGCCGCACGTCCAGACTCTCTTCAGGGGCGAGTACCCGTGGGTCGTGACTATAGCGACCGAGACCGATACGCGCCTGTTCGGGAAGGAAGCGTACATCGCGATAGATTTCAGCTTCTCAGAGATTGCAAAGTATATTGACAACGTCGGTGTGGGAAGCCACGGCTATTGCTTCGTAATCGACAGCTCTGATCGAATGGTCTACCACCCGCAGCAGCAGCTGCTTTTCGCGGGAATAAAGAGCGAGAGCGAGGCGGCGTTTGTCGGCAAGGCCGACGGCGTATATTCGGATAATTCCACCGTGCGCGCCGTCGCGACGACGTCCGACGGGCACTGGCGCATCGTCGGCGTGAGCTTCACAGACGAGATAGCGGTGCAGCGCCGCACTCAAATACTGGTCAGTATTGCAATATCCCTCGCTTGCTGCGCTGTAATAGTCGTTGCGGTGCTGTTTATCTACTCGCGCATAGTCACCGCGCCCGTGCGCTCTCTTATCCGCGCGATGAAAGCATTCGAGCGCGACGCGGACGGCTTCGAGTATACCGGTGGCACCGAAAAGGTGCGTGAGCTGCGCGCTCTCAGCGACTCGTTTGAGCATATGGAAAAGCGCATACGCCGCCTTATGGACAAGGTCAGAAGCGAGGAAACAGCCCTGAGAAAGACAGAGCTTAAAGCGCTTCAGGCGCAGATAAATCCGCATTTTCTCTACAATACGCTCGACTCTATCCAGTGGATGTGCGAGCAGGGCAGAACCGAGGACGCGACAAAGATGGTCGGGGCGCTCGCCAAGCTGTTCCGCATAAGCATAAGCCGCGGCCACGAGCTTATCACCATAAGCGACGAGGTCAAGCATGCGCAGAATTACCTGATAATCCAAAGCTACCGCTACCGCAACCAGTTTGCGTACAGCTTTGACGTTGAGAAGGGGCTTGAAAACTGCCTGTGCAACAAAATAACCATTCAGCCGCTTATTGAGAACGCTATCTACCACGGCATCGACCGAATGGTCGACGAGGGCGAGATAAAGATCTCGATCAGCACTGCGCCCGACGACGAAAACGATATTATCATCAAGGTCGAGGACAACGGCATCGGAATGACCGAGGAGCAGTGCCGCAAGATATTGCAAAAGGAGAAAAGCGACTCAAGCGGTATCGGCGTAAAGAACGTAAACGACCGCCTGAGGATATACTTCGGCGAAAAGTACGGCATATCCATCGAAAGCGAGCTTGATGTCGGCACGACAGTCATCATAAGAATTCCAAAGATAACTAAGGAGGACGCAAATGAAATTCAGTAGATTGATTTCACTCGTCCTCTGCTTTGCGCTGCTGCTCACAGCCTGCGCCTGCTCGGGCGAAAAGACGGCCGAAAAAAAGCGAATCGCCGTGATTGCCAAGGCGGTCGACTCCGATTTCTGGCACAATGTAAAGAACGGGGTCGAGTCCGCCGCGACCGAATACAATGTTTCGGTCACGTTTGAAGGGCCCGAGAATGAGTCGGACTACGAGGAGCAGAATCGTCTGATAAAGCAGGCGATTGACGACAAGGTCGACGCGATAGTCCTTTCGGCAATCGACTACAGCAAGTCAAACGACATCGTCGACGAGGCCGCGCGCAGCGGCATAAAGGTCGTGACGATCGACAGCGACGTCGGCAGCAAAAACCGCAGTCTCTTCATCGGCACCGATAATCGCGAGGCGGGAATTTCCGCCGCAAAGGCCGCTGTTGAAGGCTTTGACAGCGAAACCCTGATAAACATCGGTCTTGTCAACTACAACGCCGACACGGACAACGGCAATCAGCGTGAAGCAGGCTTTCGCGAATATATTGAAACTGTGCCGAACGCGAAGGTAGTCGCAACCGTGACGGCCGAAAGCAACAGCCAGAGCGCCACTCTCAGCGCCATGAGTCTGCTTGAAAACAATCCGCAGGTCAATGTCCTCGTCGGCTTCAACGAGTGGATGACCCTCGGCGTGGGATATGCGATAAAGCAGACCGCGGCGGCCGACAGGGTAAGGGGGATCGGCTTTGACACAAACGTGGTGTCGGTCGGTATGATTGAGACGGGCGAGATGAACGCGCTGATAGTGCAAAATCCGTTTGCGATAGGTTATCTGGGCGTTGAAAAGGCGACCGCGCTAATATCGGGCGACAATGTCGGCGAAGGCAACCTGTACACCGACGTTACGACCGTGACAAAGGACAACCTTTATGACGACGACATTCAAAAAATGTTATTCAGATTTAAATAACGGGGGTAATATTATGTATCAGGCAAATGAAAACCGCTATGACAAAATGAGCTATGCCCGCTGCGGCAACAGCGGCCTTATGCTGTCGAAGATAGCGCTCGGACTGTGGCACAACTTCGGCGATACCGCGACATATGAGAATATGAAGCAGCTGTGCTTTACCGCGTTTGACAACGGTATCACGATGTTCGACCTTGCCAACAACTACGGTCCTGCCTACGGCGCTGCCGAAGGCAATTTCGGCCTGATTTTGAGCCGCGAGCTCGGCCGCTACCGCGACGAGCTGCTGATAACCACAAAGGCGGGCTACGATATGTGGCCCGGCCCTTACGGCAACTGGGGCAGCCGTAAGTATCTGCTCGCAAGCCTTGACCGGAGCCTTGCGCGAATGGGACTTGACTACGTCGACATTTTCTATCACCACCGTCCCGACCCCGACACTCCGCTTGAGGAAACGATGGGAGCGCTCGCGTCGGCGGTCAGCTCGGGCAAGGCGCTGTATGCGGGACTTTCAAACTACGACGGCGAGCGGCTTGAGCAGGCGAGCGCCATTCTGACCGACCTCAAGTGCCCGTTCGTCATCAATCAGAACCGCTATTCGATATTTGACCGAACCATTGAGCACAACGGTCTCAAAGACACCGCCGCCCGCCTCGGAAAGGGCATAATCGCGTTCAGCCCGCTTGAGCAGGGAATGCTCACAAACCGCTATTTAAACGGTATCCCCGAGGACAGCCGAATCAAGACCGACGGCCGCTTCCTTAAAGAGTGCGCGCTGACCGATGAGCGCCTTACCGACATTCGCGTGCTCAATGAGATAGCTGAAGGGCGGGGGCAGACCCTCGCCGAAATGGCGCTTGCGTGGATACTGCGCGACGGAATTGTCACAAGCGTTATCATCGGCGCGTCGAAGCCGTCGCAGATACTCGACAACATCAAAGCCATCGAGAACACGAGCTTCACCGCCGTCGAGCTTGAAGCTATCGACAACGCGTCAAAATCAGTCGTTCGCACAAGGTAAGGAGTCAAACGATGAAAGAGAACAAGGCACGCATAAAGGTCATAAAAGAGCTGCTTGACATAACCGACGAGGAGCTCGGCGACGAAGAGCTGATACACGAGCTTATCTCGACGCGCGTTACAGAAAATTCGGAGAGCGGCGATAAGCTGTCTTTCGGTCAGCGCGCGTCCGATGCGGTCGCTAAATTCGCGGGCAGCTGGGCGTTCATTTTCAGTTTTATTGCCGTAATGGTGATATGGATGGTCGTGAATATCGTGCTCGCTTCAAAGGCGTTCGATGCGTATCCGTTCATTTTGCTGAACCTTGTGCTCTCCTGCATTGCGGCTGTTCAGGCGCCGCTTATTATGATGAGTCAAAATCGTCAGGAGGCCAAGGACAGGCAGCGCGCCGAGAATGACTACCGTGTCAACCTCAAAAGCGAGCTGATAATCGACGACCTGCACAAAAAGCTCGATACCGTCATTGCCAATCAGGAAAAGCTGCTCAGGCGCGTAAGCCGCATTGAAAAGCAAATACAGGACGAAAACGGAGAGAATTTATGAACACTCAGCTTTTTAAGTATGTGCTTGAAGTGGAAAAGAGTCGTTCCATTTCTCAGGCGGCCGAGAAGCTGTTTATGGCACAGCCGAATCTTTCAAAGGCAATCCGCGAGGTTGAGGACACGCTCGGCTTTCCCGTGTTCAGGCGCTCGGCTAAGGGTGTAGTTCCGACCGAGCAGGGCGAGCAGTTCCTTGCCGTTGCGCGTAACGTTGTCGCGCAGCTTGACCGCATCGACGCTATCTCCGCGTGCGGCAAGGCAGCGCAGACCGTCAGTGTGTCGATTCCGCGCGCAAGCTACGTTGCCGACGGCTTTCTGCGTTTTGCACGCAGCCTCGATTCGGGGGAGGCGATGGAGCTTAAAATGCGTGAGACAAGCTCGATGAAGACCCTTGCGGGCATCACGGGCGGCGATTGTTCGCTCGGAGTTATCCGCTGCACACCCGAAAACAAACAGTATTTTCTCGACTATATGGCTGGCAAGGGCTTGAGCTGTGATATGCTGTGGGACGGTGAGTGTGTGCTGCTGATGTCGCGTCAGCACCCCCTCGCCGCGACCGAGAAAATAAGCGAAGCGCAGCTTTCCGCTTTCATCCGGGTCGTGCACGGCGATGAGGTCGTGCCTTTTGTCACCACCGAGCGCCGCACCGGTGAGCAGTGCTCCGATAAGCGCATAAGCGTGTGCGACCGCGCCAATCAGTTTGAGCTGCTGTGCGGCCTTGACGGCGCTTATATGTGGGTGTCTCCTGTGCCGCAGGACGTTGTAACGCGCTACTCACTTGTGCAGCGTCGCTGCCAAAACAGTGCGCGCCGTTTCTGCGATATGCTGGTATATCCCGAGGGCTACTCGTTCACAAAGCTCGACAGGCTGTTCATCGACAAATTGTATGAAGCAAAAAATGCAGTCGCTTTCGGCGATTACAAGTGATTCTTCACTCGGCGTGCATAGGCTGAGGCTGATATAATTGATAAAAATTTATCAAAAAAACTTAAATTTACCATATACATAGGCATATATTGGCATATGTGCCTATGTATATTTTTATATATTCCGCAAGTTTGAGCATAACCGCCGCAAACCCGCCTGATTTCGGGATTTAAAAAATGCTGCCGATAGCAGGAAGCCGATGTCAGCCGCTTGAAATGTATAAATTGCTACTGCTGCCGTGCACTTTTTTACTGAAACGGGGGACGGGCTTTATATTGTTAATTATATAACAATACTACAGTTTTATATTTTATTTTTTGATAAGCTTTTGCTATACTTATTTATGCAAAGCGAAAGGATTTTGTGCAAAGTGCAGTACATTTTGCAAAATGTCACTTTCCGCTTAAATAAATATTTATTATTCGGAGGTTGTCAATTATGGCAAGATTTACTTTACCGAGAGACGTGTATCACGGCAAGGGCGCTATCGACGCTCTGAAGAGCTTCACCGGCAAAAAGGCTATCGTCTGCGTAGGCGGCGGCAGCATGAAGCGCTTCGGCTTCCTTGACAAGGTTATCGCTAACCTTAAAGAGGCAGGCATGGAGGTTCAGCTCTTCGAGGGTATCGAGCCCGATCCGTCCGTTGAGACTGTTATGAAGGGCGCCAAGGCTATGGAAGAGTTCCAGCCTGACTGGATCGTCGCTATCGGCGGAGGCTCTCCGATCGACGCTGCCAAGGCGATGTGGATCAAGTATGAGTATCCTGACATCACCTTCGAGGATATGTGCAAGGTATTCGGTATCCCGCCGCTTCGCCGCAAGGCTCATTTCTGCGCTATTTCTTCTACTTCCGGTACTGCTACCGAGGTTACCGCTTTCGCTGTTATCACAGATTACAGCAAGGGCATCAAGTACCCGCTGGCCGACTTTGAGATCACTCCCGATGTCGCCATCGTCGACCCCGACCTCGCCGAGACCATGCCTAAGAAGCTCGTTGCCCACACCGGTATGGATGCTCTGACTCACGCTGTCGAGGCCTATGTTTCCACCGCTAACTGCGACTTCACCGACCCGCTTGCTCTGCACGCTGTCGCGATGATCAAGGACGACCTTATCGACTCCTACAACGGCGATATGGCTAAGCGCGACGCTATGCACAACGCACAGTGTCTTGCCGGTATGGCGTTCTCGAACGCTCTGCTGGGCATCGTTCATTCGATGGCTCATAAGACCGGCGCAGCTTTTGCCGATTACGGTGCTCACATTATCCACGGCGCTGCGAACGCTATGTACCTGCCGAAGGTCATCGCTTTCAACGCCAAGGATCCTGTCGCCGCTCAGAGATACGGTGTGATTGCCGACTACATGGGCGTCGGCGGAGCTACTCTTGACGAGAAGATCAAGAACCTCATCGCCCGCCTGCGCGAGATGAACACCGCGCTGAACATTCCGCACTGCATCAAGAACTACGGCGCGGACAGCTATCCGACCGAGCAGGGCTTCGTTCCCGAGAACGTCTTCCTCGAGAGACTGCCCGAGATTGCGAAGAACGCCATCGCTGACGCCTGCACCGGCTCTAACCCGCGTCAGCCCAGCCAGGAAGAGATGGAGAAGCTGCTCAAGTGCTGCTACTATGACACCGAGGTCGACTTCTAATCTCTCTACAACATAAATTAAACGGCGGTACAGCCTGTTGACTGTACCGCCGTTTTTTCTGTATTAAATTGTATGAGTCCCGTTTTGTAAAACCATATTGGCTTATAATGCGAGCTACTTGTCCTGCGTTGCTTCGAGTATCATCTTTTCAAGCTCTTTCGCCGCGACGCTCAGCGGCTGCTCCTTGCGCTTTATCAGGCAGATGTCGCGCGTCGGTATTTCCTCGGCAATGTCGAGAATACAGACGTTGTCGGTCGGGTGAATGAACTCGCACGCGACGAAGCCTACGCCGAGGTCGGCCTCCACCATAGGCACGATCTGGTCGGCGGTGCAAACCTCGATGTCGGGGCGGAACGTGAGCGAGTGGCTTGCGAAAAAGTTCGAGTAGAACTCGTAGGATTTCGTGTCCGACCCGAGCGAGATGAGCGGCACGCTCTGAATTTCGCTGAGTGACACGGTCTTGCCGATAAGCTGCTCAAACGCGGGTGAGCAGATCGCGACCTCGCGGATTTTTATAATGCTGCGCTCAATAAGCGACGCCGAGCGCACCGTCGGAGTCGTGACTACCGCCAGCTCGGCCGTGCCGTCCTTCAGCGCGGCGATGGCTTGCGGGGTAGAGTGGTTGCTTATCTGAATATGCACGCCCGGATACAGCTTGCGGTAGCGCCTGATGACGGGCAGCAGCAGGCAGCGCAGTGACACCTCGCTGGCCGCGATGAAAATTGTGCCGCTCTGCAGGCTCTTGGCCTTCATCAGCTCGTCCTCGCCTGCTTTGATGTGCCCGAACGCGACCTTGATGTGACTGTACAGCTGCTCGCCCTCGGGCGTGAGCTTCATTCCGCGGTTGGTGCGCGAAAAAAGTGGGCAGCCCAGCTCGCCCTCAAGGTTCTTGATAGCGCGGGTCAGGTTCGGCTGATTGTTAAGCAGCAGCTTTGCCGCCTGCGAGATATTCCCGTATTTGGCAACATAGTAAAAAATTTTATAATAATCATAGCTGATATCCATAAAATCGGCCCCTTTTGATATATCATACTGATATTAGTGCTATATGTATTATAGATTTTACATATAGCGACACCTGAATTATAATATATGTGCTTTCAAAAGTCAACAGGCCAAAGGAAAAGGGGAGTCAGCTTGGAATTTCAGAAAATGAACGCCGAAGCGCTGCTTAAAATCAGGCAGGAGAGCGTCGACAGACTTAAAAAATACCTCGCAAACGGAGTTTCGCTCGACCTTTCGCGCGGCAAGCCGACCGACGAGCAGCTGAAGCTCTCGCTCGGTATGCTCGACGTGCTCGACCACCGCAGTATTCTTGACAGCGAGAGCGGGCTTGACTGCCGCAACTACGGCGGCCTTGACGGTATTCCGGAGGCCAAGCGCCTGCTTGCTCACATGATGGGCACTCACTCGTTCAATACCATCGTCGGAGGCAACAGCAGCCTTACTTTAATGTATCAGCTTGTCAGCCACGGAATGACCGACGGTATCTGCGGCTCGACGCCGTGGTGCGAGGTGAGGGACAGAAAGTTTCTCTGCCCCGTGCCCGGCTATGACCGCCACTTTGCTATAACTGAGCACTTCGGCTTCGACCTTGTGCCGATAAAGATGCTCCCGACAGGCCCAGATATGGACGAGGTCGAGCGCCTTGTAAGCAATGACGCGTCAATCAAGGGAATTTGGTGCGTGCCGAAGTATCAGAACCCGACGGGCATCGTCTTCAGCGACGAGACTGTCCGCAGGTTTGCAGCCCTCAGACCCGCCGCGCCTGATTTCAGAATTTTCTGGGATAACGCCTACTGCGTGCACAGCTTTGACGGCGAATGCGCGGAGATTCCGGATATAATCGGGGAGTGCGAGAAAGCGGGCAACGCCGACCTTGTCTATGAGTTCTGCTCAACAAGCAAGATTACCTTCCCGGGTGCGGGAATTTCGGCTGTCGCTTCAAGCCCCGCCAACCTTATTGATATAAAATCGTTCCTCAAATTCGCAACCATCGGCCCCGACAAGATAAATCAGCTCATGCACGCACGCTACTTCAAAAACAGCGCAGGTCTGCGCGCTCACATGAAAAAGCACGCTGCCGTGCTCAAGCCGAAGTTCGACGCCGTGTACGAGGTGCTCACCCGCGAGCTTGGCGGCACAGGCATAGCCGAGTGGACCACTCCGACGGGCGGCTACTTCTCGTCGTACAACACGCTCCCCGGCTGTGCGGCGAAGGTCGTCAGGATGTGCGCCGACTGCGGTGTGAAGTTCACGCCCGCAGGAGCGACTTACCCCCACGGCTACGACCCGGAGGACAGCAACATCAGGCTTGCGCCCTCTTTTGCAACCGAGGATGAGATCCGTCAGGCCGTCGAAGTGCTTGCCGTTTGTACAAAGATCGTCTCGGCTGACAAGCTGCTCGGCAGGGAATAAGTAAGTCAGATTAACTTTTGTTAAATATATGCCGAAAAGCGCCGTCGGGTCTTGACCTTTCGAGCGTTTTGAGCTACAATATAGTGATGTTGCGGGACAGGCCGCGCGGGCTTTAAAAAAGCGCGTGCCGTCTGTCCGCTGCAGCTTTATATTCCTATGAAAGGAAATGAAAAAATGAGTAAGAAAAAACGCGCGGTTTTCATCGTCGTTTGGATCGCTCTTATGGCGGCTTTTCTCATAAGCGCTTTGCTCATCGGCGGCAGCGGCGGCGAGAAAGAGTCGATAAAGGACGTTATGCGCGACGCCGTGCTGCACGACAGCAACAGGATAAGTCTGTTCGGAATTAAGGACGTAAACCCCGCCTTTGTTTCCGCGCTGACCGTTACGGCGGTGCTGCTTTTGTTTGCGCTTGTGCTCAGGATATTCGTAATTCCGAGGTTTAAAATGGTGCCCGGCAGGTTCCAGATGCTTATCGAGCAGCTGGTCGGCTTCTTCGACAACCTCGCAAAGACCAACAGTCCGCACCGCAACGGCTTCCTCGGAGCGTACGTTTTCGCTGCGGGAGTTTACATCTTCGTTGGCACGCTGTTCGAGCTGTTCGGCATACAGGCCGTTACCACGGCAGGGCGCTCGATAACGCTGCCTGCGCCGCTTTCGGACATCAACGCAGCCATCGCACTCGGCTGCCTGTCGTACTGCATAATCCTTTCGGGTGGTATCGCCGGCAACAGGCTCGGCGGCGTAGGCAAGACCCTCAAGGACTTTTCGCTGCCCATTTCAATGAGCTTCCGCCTTTTCGGTGCGCTGCTCAGCGGCCTGCTCGTAACGGAGCTTGTTTATTATTATATTAGCCTCAGCTTCGTTCTGCCTGTCGCGGTCGGCGTAATGTTCACGCTGCTGCACGCGCTTATTCAGACCTATGTTCTTACACTCCTGACGGCACTGTTCTACGGAGAAGTCTCCGAGCCGTCGGTTAAAAAACCTAAAAAAGTAAAACAGTAATCGGAGGAACAAACCATGAGAAACTTCAAGAGAATTTTAGTCGTAGTCGCAATGCTCGCAGTTTTGGTCTGCGCTTTTTGCAGCCTGACCGCATTCGCCGCCGATGAGAGCGATGCGTCCGCCGCCGCCACCGCCGCCGCAGAGGAAGCGGCTGCCGATACCGACGCTTCGTCAACCGGCAGCAAAGCTGTCGCCGCAGGCATCTGCGTAGGCCTCGCCGCCGCAGCCGCCGCAGTCGGTATGGGTATCGCAATCGCCAAGTCGTCCGAGGGCATCTCGCGTCAGCCCGAGGCTGCAGGCAACATCCGTACCAACCTCATGCTCGGCCTTGTCTTTATCGAGACCGCTATCATCTACGCACTTATCATCGCAATACTCATCATCTTCGTCCTGTAAGGGAGGGCACGCTCAATGGGAGTCCCGTTAAATATAGACTGGCAGCAGATATTGCTGCACCTGTTCAATTTCTGCATACTCGGCGGCGGTCTGTGGCTGCTGCTGTATAAGCCCGTGAAGAACTTTATGTCAAAGCGCGAGGATTATTATAAGGATATGGACAATGCGGCCAAGGACAAGCTCAAGCAGGCCGAGGAGCACGAAAAGCTCTACGCCGAGCGCCTGAGCGCCGCTGATAAGGACGCCGCCGAGATCCGCCGCAAGGCTATGGCCGACGCAGAGCAGACCGCCAAGGCTTACCTCGACGACGCCGAGAAGCAGAAGCAGCAGATAATCGACAGCGCAAGAAAGACCGCCCAAGCCGAAAAACAAAAGGTTATGCAGGAGGCCAACTCCGAAATTGAGGGTATGGTCTCGTCGGCTATCGACAAGATACTCGACCGGAAGGGCGACGCTTACAACGACTTTTTGAATTCCGTCGGAAAGGAGTAATCCTGTTATGGCTTTCCACGAAAACAAAGCCGCTCGGCTTTTGGCGTGCGTATGCAGCCGCGAGGAGCCTACGGCCGAGCAGAAATCCGGGCTGCTCGACTTTCTGAAAGAAAAGTACAAGCGCGACGTTGAGCTTGTTTGGAAAAAGGACGAATCGGTCTCGGACGGCTTCCGTCTTGAGGTCGGCACGCCGGAGCACCCGGGCGAGACTGTCTATGACTGGAGCGCCGCGGGCAAGAGCCGCCAGCTCAAGGAGAAAATCGTCGCCGCTATCAAGAACCGCACTGACGTTATGCCGCTTATCCGACAGACGATTGCCGACTGGCAGCCGAGCGCCCGTGCCGATGAGGTCGGAACCGTCCTCACCGTCGGCGACGGCATCGCTACGCTCAGCGGTCTCGCTCACGCAGAATACGGCGAGATACTTGTGCTTGAGTGCGGAATAAAGGGAATGGTGCTTGATCTTAAAGAGGACGAGATCGGCTGCGTTATTTTCGGCGACGAGTCCGAGATAGTCGAGGGCAGCGCCGTGCGCCGCACCAAAAAGGTCGCGGGTATTCCCGTCGGCGACGGCTTCATCGGCCGCGTTATCAACGTGCTCGGTGAGCCTATCGACGGTGCAGGCCCTATTACTGCAGAGGACTACTACCCGATAGAGCGCCCCGCTCCCGGCATAATCGACCGCCAGCCTGTCAACGAGCCGATGGAGACCGGTCTGCTCGCTATCGACTCGATGTTCCCGATAGGCCGCGGCCAGCGCGAGCTTATCATCGGCGACCGCCAGACGGGCAAGACCGCGATAGCGCTCGACACCATAATCAACCAAAAGGGCAAGGACACCGTCTGCATTTACGTCGCTATCGGACAGAAGGCCTCGAGCGTCGCGCAGCTGACCGAAACGCTCCGCCGCCGCGGTGCGATGGACTACACCGTTGTAGTCAACGCGACTGCGAGCGACTCGGCAACCTTGCAGTATATCGCGCCGTATGCGGGCTGCGCTTTGGGCGAGTTTTTCATGTACAGAGGCAGGGACGTGCTCATCGTCTACGACGATCTGTCAAAGCACGCCATCGCTTACAGAACGCTCAGCCTGCTGCTTGAGCGCTCCCCGGGACGTGAAGCGTACCCCGGCGACGTTTTCTATCTTCATTCGCGCCTGCTTGAGCGCTCGGCTCATTTGAACGACGCGCTCGGCGGAGGCAGCATGACCGCCCTGCCGATAGTCGAAACACAGGCGGGCGACGTTTCCGCCTACATTCCGACCAACATCATTTCCATAACCGACGGACAGATATTCCTCGAAAGTGAGCTGTTCTTCTCGGGTCAGCGCCCCGCCGTAAATGTCGGGCTTTCCGTCAGCCGTGTCGGCGGCGCCGCTCAGTCCAAGGCTATGAAAAAGGCCACCGGCGCGATACGCCTTGACCTTGCGCAGTATCGCGAAATGGAAGTGTTCATGCAGTTCTCGAGTGACCTTGACGATGCTACCAAGCGCCAGCTTGCCTACGGTCAGGGCCTGATGTACCTGCTCAGGCAGGAGCAGTACCATCCCTACAAGCAGCACGAGCAGGTTGCCCTGCTGATTGCTGCGCTCGGCCACGCATTCCAGAGCGTCGCACCCGAGGATGTGTCGCAGGTCAGCCGCGGTATGCTTGACTTTATTGAAAAGGAGCTGTCCGACGTTTGTGCCAGAATTGACAAATCGGGTCAGCTTTCCGACGACGACCGAAAGCGCATAAAGGACGCGGCGCTCAAATACGCCGCTTCGCTTAAAGCCGAAAAAGAGGACGAGCAGATCGAGCAGGCGGTGATCTGACGTGGCTAACACCAAGGAGATCAAAAGCCGCATCAAAAGCGTGCGCGATACGCAGAAAATAACCAACGCGATGTACCTCATCGCATCGACCAAGCTGCGCAAGGCAAAGGCCGACCTCGACCGCACAAGGCCGTACTTCAACGCCATAAAGGGCGAGATAAAGCGCATCTTCCGCACTGCAAAGGGCGTGCAGAGCCGCTATTTCTACCCCGATGACGGTATGCCCGCGCTCGACGGTACCTACGCCTGCCTTGTAATAACGGCGGACAAAGGCCTCGCGGGAATGTACAACCAGAATGTCATTCGCGAAGCCGAGCGCCTTATCAGGCAGCACTCGGATATGAAGCTGTTTGTCGTCGGTGAGTACGGCCGCCACTACTTCAACCACCACAATATACCGGTCGAGCGCAGCTTCCTCTACACCGCGCAAAATCCTACCATGCAGCGCGCAAGGGAGATAAGCTCGATATTGCTCGAGATGTACGAAGCGGGCGAGGTGCAGAAGATATTTGTCGTATACACCGATATGAAAAACGGCATTTACGAGGAGACTAAGCGCGAGCGCCTGCTGCCCTTCCACCGCAAGACTTTCGCCGACAATCACGGCGAAAAGGCGGTCAAGGTGCCGTTCGAGTTTTCGCCCGGTGTGGGTGAAGTGCTGGATACGATAATCCCGAGCTACGTCTCGGGCTACATCTACAGCGCCCTCGTCGACAGCTTCTGCAGCGAGCAGAACGCGCGTATGTCGGCGATGAACTCGGCCAACCGCAACGCCGAAAAGATACTGGCCGACCTTTCGGCTCAGTACAACCGCCTGCGCCAGGCCGCGATAACTCAGGAGATAACCGAGGTGTCGTCGGGCGCAAAGGCGCAGAAAAGAAAAATGCAGAAATTACAACAGGAGGAGTGTGACTTATGAGTACCGGCAAGATAACTCAGATCTCAGGACCTGTCATTGACTGCCGCTTCGCTGCGGGCGAGCTTCCGAGAATAAAGGAAGCGCTCACCGTCACCGTAAAGGGCGAGCAGCGCGTTATGGAAGTCGCACAGCATATAGGCAAGGACAAGGTGCGCTGCATACTGCTCGGCGCAAGCGAAAATATGTCGCGCGGCATGGAGGTCACATCCACCGGGGCGGGCATCAGCGTGCCCGTCGGCGACCGCACGCTCGGCAGAATGTTCAACGTCCTCGGAGAACCTATCGACGGCGAGGGCAGCGTGCCCGAAGGCGAAAAGAGGGAAATCCACCGCAAGGCACCCGGCTTTGAGGAGCAGCAGCCCGTCGCTCAGGTGCTTGAGACGGGCATAAAGGTCATCGACCTGCTCGAGCCGTATCCGAAGGGCGGCAAAATCGGCCTGTTCGGCGGCGCGGGAGTCGGCAAAACCGTGCTTATTCAGGAGCTTATTCACAACGTCGCAATGGAGCATGGCGGCTATTCCGTGTTCACCGGCGTCGGCGAGCGCAGCCGCGAGGGCAACGACCTGTGGAACGAGATGAGGGAGAGCGGTGTTTCCGACAAGACCGCTCTCATTTTCGGCCAGATGAACGAGTCTCCCGGCGTGCGTATGCGCGTCGCGCTGACGGGCCTTACCATGGCAGAGTACTTCCGCGACGTTCAGCACAAGGACGTGCTGCTGTTTATCGACAATATCTTCCGTTTCGTTCAGGCGGGCAGCGAAGTTTCGACCCTGCTCGGTCGTATGCCGAGCGCTGTCGGCTACCAGCCGACCCTCGCCGAGGAAATGGGCGCTCTTCAGGAGCGTATTACTTCGACCCGCAGCGGCTCGGTAACATCCGTTCAGGCGGTCTATGTTCCTGCGGACGACCTGACCGATCCCGCGCCTGCAACAACTTTTACACACCTCGATGCGACCACTGTCTTGAGCCGTAAGATTGCCGAGCAGGGCATTTACCCCGCTGTCGACCCGCTCGCTTCGACCTCGCGTATACTCGAGGCAAGCATCGTCGGCAAGGAACATTACGCCACCGCCCGCAAGGTGCAGGAGATACTGCAGAAGTACAACGAGCTTCAGGACATCATCGCCATTCTCGGTATGGATGAGCTGGGCGACGAGGACAAGCTCATCGTCACACGTGCAAGAAAGATACAGCGCTTCCTCGCACAGCCGACCCATGTTGCCGAGAAGTTCACGGGTCTGCCCGGTATTTACGTCCCGATGAGCGAGACGATACGCGGCTTCTCCGCGATAATCGGCGGCGATATGGACAAGTATCCTGAAAGCGCGTTCTACAACGTCGGAACGGTCGACGATGTTGTCGCTAAGGCGAAGACGCTTGAAAACGAGGCCTAAAAATTATGAAGAGCTTCAAGGTTCACATCCTCGGTGCAGACGATACCTTTTATGAGGGTGAGTGCGAGTCCCTCATCGTCCCGACCTCAGACGGACAGTACGGCATTATGGCGGGTCACTCCGACGTTATCAGCGCCATTGTGCCCGGTAAGCTGACCTACCGTGCCCCCGGAGGGGAGGACGTGCTCGCGTCAGTTTCATTCGGCCTTGTCAAGGTCGAGGGCAACGACGTTGTCGTGCTTGTCGACTCGGCTGAACGCCCCGAGGACATCGACATTATCCGCGCTAAGCAGGAAGCCGACGCCGCGAAAGAGGCTATCCTGCAAAAGCGCTCGATTCACGAGTATCGCACCGCGCAGGCCTCCCTCGCAAGAGCCGCCTCGCGCCTGCGGATAAAAAACAGCCTGAATAACTGACCGCTTATCGGCGGACGCAGCTTTGATCACAAGCCGCGCCCGCCGTTTCTTTTGCAAGCGGGATTGTAAAAGCAGCCGGAATATGATACAATATATTTTTGGGTGAGAGCCCGCTTAAAAAGTTATCAAAGAGGTACAAATTAATGTCTTTTAACAACAAATCCGACGATTTGGAGCAGCTGATTTTGTCGCAGCTTTCACGCAGCGAGGTCAGGCAGTTCGCCGATGAGCGCTCGCGCCCGTTTAGGGAGCTTATGGCCTACTACCGCTGTGCGATAATGGAAGTGACGACCAAATTCAACGTCCTCAACGAGGAGCTGTCGCTGCAATACGACCGCAACCCGATCGAGTCGGTCAAGTCGCGCTTGAAAAGCCCCGAGAGCATACTTGAAAAATGCCGGCGCAAGGGGATAAAGCTCAGCGCCGAGAATATAGAAAGCAGCATTTACGACATCGCGGGTGTGCGCGTTATCTGCGCCTTTCCGTCAGACATTTATATGCTCAGCGAAGCATTTTTAAGGCAGGACGACATTCGCCTTATCGAGCGCAAGGACTATATCCAAAACCCGAAAGAGAACGGCTACCGCAGCCTGCACCTGATAATCGAGATACCTATATTTCTTCACGACGAAAAGAAGATGATGAAGGTCGAAGTGCAGTTCAGAACGATTTCGATGGACTGGTGGGCGAGCCTTGAACACAAAATTCGTTACAAGAAAAACTACACCTTCACCGCCGAAAACGAGCGCGAGCTGAAAGAGTGCGCCGAGATAAGCGCCATGCTTGACAGGCGCATGGAGTGCATACACAAGGCCGTCAATAATCAGAACTGTGACAAGCAGTAAAGGCTGCTTTGCGCGTGTAATCGCTGTCGCCGCGGCTGCCGGTCTTGCCTCAAACGGCTGCGAGGAAAGCAATGTTATAAGCCTTTTGACACCACGAAAATTATGCAAAATAAATGAAAAACGGATATATTTATGCTCGGCATTAACTTTTCGCAGTGCCATAATACGGCTGAAATTAAACATCAAACCGATGGCCTCGCAGATGTCCACCACGCCGCCGACCAGCTCGCGCGGCACATACTTTGACCCGCTCTTGCCGAGCAGCCTTTGCCTGAAGTCCTCTGCTATGCCGCTTATCTTGTGGCGCAGCTCGGTCTCCTTGCGGCTCGTCGTTTTCTGCTTGTACGCGTCCTTGACGCTCTGCAGCTGCGCCGCAGCACTCGTTTTGTACGCTTCAAGCGCCGCTTTGCCCGCGGCCTTTGCTTTTCTTTCGGCGGCGGACTTCTCGCGGTTAAGCAGCTCTTTAAGCGGCGCGGTCGACTCAAGCCGCAGCAGCTTTTTGTCGTATACGCTTATGCGGTTTGCGTCCTTGATTGCCTCGTCTTTCAGCGCTTTAAGCCTTGCCGTGTCGCGCTTGCCCTTTGAGAATGACAGTTCCTTTATCTCCGCCCTCGTCTGCGTCAGCCTCGCCTGTATCTCGTTGAGCTTCGCGATGTTATCCTTGTATTCGCCCAGCAGCTTCGCCTCAATCTGCCCGCGCCCGGTCGACGTGTCAATCGTGCTCTCAAGCGCGTTTGCCAGCAGCGTCCTGCTGTCCGTCGCGTTCTCGTCGCGCGTCGACAAGTACATATTTTCTGTGTCTTTGTCAAAAGTGCCGATGTTATCCGTCGCAGACTTCACCTGCTCGGGGGAGAATACAGACACTTCGCCCCAGCCGCCGCTGTCCATGTCCGAATATTTTTTACCATTGATATTTTTACCGTTTTCGGACATACTGTCATTGAAAGAAGCTTTACCGTTAACATCTCCCTCGTATTGGACTTGGGACATAACTTGCGGCGAGGCTTCTTTCTTCATGTCCACAAGTCTTCCCTCGGAAGCGGCCTTATTCAAATAGTTTAGTATGCTTCTTTTCCCATACACAAACGTTACAACGTGTACATCAAAGAACTCTTTAGCGTTTTTTTGTAATCGTATTGTGAAGTAAAAACTTATTACAGATACAGAAGAAAGTAAAAGTCATAGCCTCCGGCAAAGTGCAATAGAAAAAAGGTAGACACATGGAAAATCACCATGTATCTACCTTTTTCTTAAGCTAAAATATAGGGGTACTGAAAATGAAATAAGGGCAAAAGAAACGAGTATGGACAAAAGAACAAAAATCAGAAATTATCGGAAACGCAGCTTATAATCTCGCAATCACTTTAGGCACTTCGAGCAAGTCGGACACGGTGGCTGTGGGGGTGACGGGGGTGGTGTTTGCGGATTTACGGGGGTTGAACCAGACGGTGGGAATTCCGAAGGCTTCGCCGCCTTTTATATCAGAGGTCAGACTGTCGCCGACGATTGCGGTATTGGCTTTATTCGCGCCTGAGATGTGCTCAAGGCAATAGGCGAAAAACTCGCGCGACGGCTTTTCGGAGCCGACCTCTTCGGAGAGAAAATAGTCGCTGATAAAGCTGTCAAGGTCGGAGCTTGCGATGCGCCCGCGCTGAATTTTACGAAAGCCGTTCGACGCGATGAACAGGCGATAGGTGCCGTGCAGCTGCTCGAGCATTTCGTGCGCGTGGTTTACATAATAATGGCCATGTGAGAGAAAGCCGGCGTAAATATCGCTCGCTTTCAGCGGGTCGAGATCGGCACCCAGCTCTTTGAACAGCAGCTCGTAGCGGCGCACTCTGATGCGGTCGCGCGTCAGTTCACCAAGCTCGAGCAGCTTCCACTGCGCCTGATTTATCGAGCTGTAGAGACTGACAATCTCGTCGGTAGGCTCAATCCCAAGCTCGCGCAAGGTCTTGCTGACTGCTACGGCTTCAGCTTTTTTAAAGTCGAAAATCGTATCATCGAGATCGAGCAGAATGTTCTTTATCATAAATGAAACTCCTAAAATTCAAGCCGCGCAGGCGAGAGGTCCGCGCGGCTTTTGCAATTTAAACTACAGCTTCTTCGCAAGGCGGACGTTGACCTCTTTGAGGAAGTCCTCGGTGTTGACCTTGCGCTTGTTTGCGAGGGTCGAGAGCAGATAGAGGTCGCCGGTCATAACTCCGTCCTCGATAGTCTCAACAGTCGCGGCTTCGAGCTTGTCGGCGAAGTCGCACAGCTCGGGGGTCGAGTCAAGCTCGCCGCGCTTTCTCAGCGCGCCCGTCCACGCGAACAGGGTAGCGACGCTGTTGGTCGAGGTCTCCTCGCCCTTGAGGTGCTTGTAGTAGTGGCGCTGAACAGTGCCGTGCGCGGCCTCGTACTCGTAAACGCCGTCGGGGGAGACGAGCACGCTCGTCATCATCGCAAGGCTGCCGTAAGCGGTTGCAACCATATCGGACATAACGTCGCCGTCGTAGTTCTTGCACGCCCAGATGTAGCCGCCGTTGGAGCGAATAACGCGCGCGACAGCATCGTCGATGAGGGTGTAGAAATATTCGATTCCCGCGGCTGCGAACTTGTCCTTATACTCGCTCTCGAATATCTCGGCGAAGATGTCCTTGAAGCGGTGATCATACTTCTTGGAAATGGTGTCCTTGGTGGCAAACCAGATGTCCTGCCTGGTATCGAGCGCATAGTTGAAGCAGCTGCGTGCAAAGCTCGATATGGACTTGTCGGTGTTGTGCAGACCCTGAATAATGCCGTCGGTGCCCTTGAACTCATGAATGAGTGAGCGCGTCTCGTTGCCGTCCTTATCGGTGCAGACAAGCTCGCACCTGCTGCCGTCGGGCACCTGCATCTCGGTGTTCTTGTACACGTCGCCGTAGGCGTGACGGGCGATTGTGATAGGCTTGGTCCACGTCGGAATATAGGGGGTGATGCCCTTTACGATTATCGGCGCGCGGAACACGGTGCCGTCGAGAATGGCGCGGATTGTGCCGTTGGGCGACTTCCACATCTCTTTTAAGTCATACTCGGTCATACGCGCGGCGTTCGGCGTGATGGTTGCGCACTTGACGGCAACGCCGTATTTTTTGGTTGCTTCGGCGGAGTCGACGGTGACCTGATCGTTCGTCTCGTTTCTGTGCTCAAGGCCGAGGTCGTAATACTCGGTTTTGAGGTCAATGTAGGGGGTGAGCAGAATATCCTTTATCATTTTCCAGATAATTCTGGTCATTTCGTCGCCGTCCATTTCGACAAGCGGAGTTTTCATCTGAATTTTGTCCGACACTGGAATTGCCTCCTTATTTTGTGAGGTTAGCTTTGGTGTAGCTGAGCAGGCCGCCCGCGAGGATTATATCCTTGGTGCGCTCGGTCAGCTCACACTTGCAGACGATCTTGTCGCCCGTGGTTTTGTTCACAACAACGAGGTCGTCGCCGTTGTTGACGTGCTCAACGACGTTCTCAAGCGTCAGCTCGTCGCCGAGGCTTATCTTATCGTAATCGGCCTCATTTGCGAAAGTCAGCGGAAGAATGCCAGCATTGATGAGGTTCGAGCGGTGAATTCGCGCGAACGACTTGACGAGCACGGCTTTTACGCCGAGATAGAGCGGAGCGAGCGCCGCGTGCTCACGCGACGAGCCCTGACCGTAGTTTGCGCCGCCGACGATGATGCTCTTGCCGAGCGCTTTTGCGCGCGCGGGGAACTCGGGGTCGCAGACGGTGAAGCAGTACTGCGAGATTGCGGGAATGTTCGAGCGCAGCGGCAGAATCTTCGCGCCCGCAGGCATAATATGATCTGTGGTGATATTGTCGCCGACCTTCAGCGAGCACTCGCAATCGATGTTATCGTCGAGCGGAGCGGTCGTCGGGAACGGCTTGATGTTCGGCCCGCGCAGGATCTCGACTTTGTCGGCGTCCTCGGGAGCGCAGGGAGGAACTATCATATTATCGTTGATGCTGAACTCCTCGGGAAGCTCAAATGGCGGCATTTCGCCCAGCTCGCGCGGGTCAACAAGGCAGCCTGCGACAGCGCTTGCGGCGGCAACTTCGGGCGAGACAAGGTAAATCTGACCGTCCTTAGTGCCTGAGCGGCCCTCAAAGTTGCGGTTGAACGTGCGCAGTGAGATACCCTTTGAATTAGGCGATTGACCCATACCGATGCACGGGCCGCAGGCGCTTTCGAGTATGCGCGCGCCGGCGTCTATCATGGTCGAGAGCGCGCCGTTGTCGGCAATCATGTTGAGCACCTGTTTGGAGCCCGGCGCGATGGAAAGTGAAACGTCGGGGTGAACGGTCTTGCCCTTGAGAATGTAGGCGACCTTCATCATATCGAGCAGGGAAGAGTTGGTACACGAGCCGATGCAGACCTGGTCGATCTTCATATTGCCCAGCTCTGCGACCGACTTGACATTATCGGGCGAATGAGGACACGCGACCATAGGCGCGAGGCTGCTCAGGTCGACGGTGATGACCTCGTCATACTCGGCATCGGGGTCGGCCGACAGCTCCTGCCAGACCTCGCCGCGCTGCTGAGCGCAGAGGAACTCGCGGGTTATCTCGTCCGACGGGAAGATGGAAGTCGTCGCTCCGAGCTCCGCTCCCATGTTGGTGATGGTGGCGCGCTCAGGCACGCTGAGGGTCTTAACGCCCTCGCCGACGTACTCGATGACCTTGCCTACGCCGCCCTTGACGCTCATTCTCCGGAGCACTTCAAGGATAATATCCTTCGCGGCGACCCAGGGGCTGAGCTTGCCTGTCAGCTCGACCTTGACGATTTTCGGATAGGTTATGTAGTAAGCGCCGCCGCCCATTGCGACTGCGACGTCAAGTCCGCCCGCGCCGATGGCTATCATACCGATGCCGCCGCCCGTGGGGGTGTGGCTGTCGGAGCCTATGAGCGTCTTGCCGGGGATTCCGAAGCGCTCGAGGTGCACCTGGTGGCAGATTCCGTTGCCCGGACGGCTGAAGTAGATGCCGTGCTTCTTGGCAACCGAGCCGATGAAACGGTGGTCGTCGGCGTTCTCAAAGCCCGACTGGAGCGTGTTGTGGTCTATGTACGCGACGCTGCGCTCGGTGCGCACGCGCGGTATGCCCATTGCCTCAAACTCGAGATAGGCCATAGTGCCCGTCGCGTCCTGCGTGAGGGTCTGGTCGATTCTGATGCCGATCTCCTTGCCCTTGACGAACTCGCCGTCGACGAGGTGAGCCTTCAGTATTTTTTCGGTTAAAGTCAGTCCCATTGTCAACTTCCTTTCTAAAGACGACGTTTATCCTGCTTACAATAATATATTATTGTAGCAAAGTCGGTACGGATTGTCAATCCACCTTGAGGTGATTTTTCGCAAATTCGGCTCGCGCTAAAGCGTGACTACTTTAAGCGAGGCGGAGGACTTATCGACGCCTATTGCCTCTATGACAACAAGGCGGTCGCCCGCGACCGCTCCGACTGCCGCCGCTGCCAGGGCGAGTCGCTCGACCGAGCGCGCCTTTTCGGGCGCGTACAGCCCGTGCACGCCCCAATTCAGGCTGTTGTGTCGCAGTACGCCCTTGTCGCTCGATACGGTCACTATACCGCACTGCACCCGTCTTGCGGCGATGAGCGCGGCGGTTATTTCGGAGTTTGTCAGGGCGACGACGGCTTTTGCGCGCGCCTGAGCGGCGGCAACACAGGCGGCAGCCGAGAGAGCGCTTTCAGGCTCGGCATGGTACGACAGCGAGTCAAAGCAGAGCCTGCCGCCGTAGTCGATTCCGCTTTCGGTTGCGAGGGCGATAGCGCTCATTGCCGCAACCGCTTCGGCGGGGTGCTTGCCTGCGGCAGTCTCGCCGGAGAGCATTACGGCGCTTGTGCCGTCGAATATCGCGTTGGCGACGTCCGAGACTTCGGCGCGCGTCGGGCGCGGATTGAATGTCATCGATTCGAGCATCTGCGTGGCGGTTATCGCGGGCTTGCCGCTTGAGTACGCTTTGGCAATTATCGACTTTTGCAGCTGAGGTACTGCGGTGTAGTCAAGCTCCGTGCCTAAGTCGCCGCGCGCTATCATCACGCCGTCGGAGGCAGCGATAATCCCGCCGATGTTTTCGACGCTGCGCTTGGTTTCAATTTTTGCTATCACCTTGATGTTCTCCGCTTTTAGCGAGCGCAGCAGCGCCTTTATCGCTTCGATATCCTCAGCGTATGATACGAACGAGGCGGCGATAAAATCAAAGCCATTGGCGGCGGCAAAGCGAATGTCGTCGCGGTCCTTTTCGCCGAGAAAAGGGAGACGGTACTGCGAATCGGGCAGGTTAACGCCTTTATTCTGAGCGACGGTTCCGCCCGCCGTCACGCGACAGCGCGCTTCGCTCAGTGTTACCGCTTCGACCGTCATCGACACAAGCCCGTCGTTTATCAGCACGCGGTCGCCCGGCTTGACGGCTTTGAGCAGGTCAGGGTATAATACGGGTATGCGGCCAAAGCGTGCTCTTTTTGCGGGGACAAGCTCGACCTCGTCGCCCGATTTCAGCTCAAGCGCACTCTCGAGCCCGCCGACGCGTATCTCGGGGCCTTTTGTGTCGAGCATAAGCGCCGTGTTGCGGCCGAGCCGTTCGCGCTCGTGCTTCACCGTGTCGGCGGCCGCCTTGTGCTGCGCGTGCGTTTGGTGCGAAAAGTTCAGCCGCGCCACATCCAGCCCCGCCTTAATCATATCGGCAATGACCCTGCCGTGATAGGTCGCAGGCCCGAGGGTCGCGACAATCTTCGTCTTTCTCAAAAAATCACCCACAGTATATTTTTCGCCGTTTTGCGCGGAATATATCGCTTACCGCACAAAAACGGAAAAATTTATTTATACGGCAAAAAAACTATTGACAAGGTCCGACGCAAAGTGTATAATCATCAGGTAAATAAAGAAGTTCGGTCGTCCGGCTCACCTTGTGCGGCTTAAAATTGCCGTCGGGTCAATAGCTTTGCCGCCCTTTTAAGTCAAGGCGCGGCGCGTTTATTGAGTGTGAGCGGAGCGTTCCGTTCGCGCTTATTTTTTTGGAGGTGCTTCGACAATTAGCAGCAAGGATAACGGTAAGGAATTGGCCATCAACGAGGAGATAAACGACGCTCAGGTCCGTCTTATCGGCAACGACGGCGCTCAGCTCGGCGTTATGTCCGCCAAGGAGGCGCTCAGAATAGCCGCTGAAAAAGGACTCGACCTCGTTAAGATCGCTCCCAATGCGACTCCGCCCGTGTGCAAGATAATCGACTACGGCAAGTACCGCTTCGAGCAGACTAAGCGCGACAAGGAATCCAAGAAAAACCAGCGCGTTATCGAGCTGAAGGAGATCAGACTCTCCCTCAACATCGACACGCACGACTTCGAGACTAAGGGCAACCATGCGATCAAGTTCCTTCAGGCAGGCAACAAGGTCAAGGTATCCATTCGCTTCAGAGGACGCGAGATGGGTCACCCCGAGATCGGCCTTGCCACGATGAACCGCTTCGCCGAGTTCTGCTCCGAGGTCGCAAACGTTGAAAAGCCGGCTAAGCTCGACGGCAGGAATATGCTTATGTTCCTGGCGCCCAAGCCGTCTAAGTAATTTTGTCTATCATACTAAGGAGGAAAATACAATGCCTAAGATCAAAACCCACAGCGGTGCGAAAAAGCGTTTCAGCCTCACCAAGAGCGGCAAGGTTAAGCGCGCGCACGCTTACAAGTCTCACATTCTCAACAAGAAGACCACCAAGAGAAAGAGAAATCTTCGCAAGTCCGCTATGGCCGATGTGACCAACGTAGCGCAGGTCAAGCGTCTTATTCCGTACAAATAAAAACCAGACGGCTTTTAAGCCGCTATACCAGAATATTCGGAGGTAAATTACAATGGCTCATGTTAAAGGCGCTATGATGACGCGCAAGAGAAGAAAAAAGACCTTGAAGCTCGCTAAGGGCTACTTCGGAGCTAAGTCCAAGCTGTTCCGCACCGCTAAAGAAGCGGTCATGAAGAGCGGTCAGTACGCTTATATCGGCCGCAAGCAGAAGAAGCGCGATTTCCGCCGTCTGTGGATCACCCGCATTTCCGCTGCCTGCAAGGCCAACGGTATGAACTACTCCACCTTTATGAACGGACTGAACAAGGCCGGTATCGAACTTAACAGAAAGATGCTCGCCGAGATCGCGGTCAACGACAAGCAGGGCTTCACTGCTCTGACCGAGACCGCCAAGAAAGCACTGGCGAAATAATAAGCGACACGCCCGCGTACACACGGGCGTGTCTTTTGCTACTTTTAAGCGGGAATTTTTGCGGCTTATCGGACTGCGGCTTATCGGACTGCGGCTTATCGGACTGCGGCTTCGCGGTTTGAGACACGGCGCGGTATGTTGCCACCGCGGTGATGTGCAACGGTTGAGCCTGCGGTGATGTGCGCGAAAGCAGGCGCTGCTCGGGCGGCAGTACTTTTCGGCAAACGCTTTCGCAAGACTTGCGTTTGCAAATGCTGCGGTTGCTGATCTCAAGCCGCCGCATATCGGCATCATAACGTGCATATTTTTGCTTTAAGCAGCCGCGCTCGGCGCTTCTGCACCGTGTTTGCCGTGTACATACCGCGCTCCGCTCCAAAACGGCCGCCTTCCCGCGCTCACTTTTTAACTTGACTTTGATTTAGGGTATGAAAAATGAGCTATTTGACTATAACAAGCAAGAATAATGACAGGGTCAAGCGCGTGTGTCTGCTCGCTGCCTCGCCTGTGCAAAGACGCAAACAAGGGCTGTTCGTGCTGGAGGGTTTGCGGCTTTGCAGAGATGCGGCACAAAACGGAGTGCGCGCAAGCGAAGTCTATTTCAGGAAGGATGTCGCTGACAAGTTCTCCGACGACCTGAACCTTTTGATAAACAGCGCCGACTCGGCTTTTCTTGTCGGCGACGACGTTTTTGAAAAAATGAGCGCGACCGAGTCGTCGCAGGGTGTTATCAGCGTTATCGACGCATCCGCTCTGCCAAACGGCTGCGAGCCGAGCGCCTCGGGGCGGTACGTCGCGTGTGAAAACATAGCCGACCCCTCCAACCTGGGTGCGATAGCGCGCACGGCCGAAGCCCTCGGCTGCGACGGGCTTATTCTGCTCGGCCGCTGCTGTGACAGGCTCAGCCCGAAGTCGCTGCGCGCGTCAATGGGAGCGCTGCTGCGCCTGCCCGTGATGTGCTTTGAGGACGCGCTGCTCGGCGCGGACGAGCTTAAAGCGGCGGGCCTGAAGCTGTTTGCTTCCGTCGTCGACCCGAGTGCCGAGCCTATCGACTCGGTGCCGCTGTCTGCGGGCAGCGTCGCGATAATCGGCAATGAAGCAAACGGTATAAGCGACGCACTTTTAAACGCGAGCGACTTTAACTTCACCATTCCGATAAAGGGCAAGGCGGAGTCCTTCAACGCGGCAGCTGCGGCTTCAATAATTATCTGGGAGCTGATGAAGCGATGAGAATGGCTGCAAGCCTCAGATACTGGCTGTTTGTACAAAACGTGCTCGGCGCCGGCAGCGTTAAGCTGCTGCCGATACTCGAACGCTTCGGCACGGCTCGCCGCTTTCACGACGCGGATATTGACGACATCGTCGCTTCACGCCTGCTCAACAAGAGTGAGCTTGAGCGCTTTAAGCACTGCACGCTCGACGAGTGCGATGCGCTCATCGACTACTGCATAAAGCACAATTACGACATTATCACGCCAAACGACGAGCGATATCCGAAGCGGCTGACGCACCTTATCGACCCGCCCGCCGCACTGTTTGTCAGGGGCGAGTTTCCCGACTTTGACGACGAGGTCGCCCTCGCGATGGTCGGCACGAGAAAGTGCAGCGACCACGGCAAGATTATCGCCGAGGAGTTGAGCGCACAGCTGAGCAGCGCGGGAGCGCTGATAGTCAGCGGCGGCGCGCTCGGCATTGACGCGGCTTCACACAGGGGAGCGCTCAAGGTCGGCGCAAGGACTGTCGCCGTGCTCGGCTGCGGCTTTGACTGCAACTATCTGGCCGAAAACCGCGAGCTGCGCGAGGAAATCGCGGCTCACGGCGCGCTTATCAGCGAATATCCGCCCAAAACAGGCGTCAGCAAGTTCAACTTTCCCGTCAGAAACAGGCTCATTTCGGGCTTGTGCCTGGGCACTATCGTTGTTGAAGCAAAGGCGGGCAGCGGCTCGCTGATAACCGTCGACCACGCGCTTGAGCAGGGCAGGGACATTTTCGTTATTCCGGGCGAGGTCGCCGACCCGCTGTACGCAGGCTCAAACAAGCTGATACGCGACGGCGCGCGTGCTATCGTCTCCGCTGCCGACGTGCTTTATGAATACAACGACTACTATCCGCATAGGATAAATTTCAACAAATACGAGGAATATATTTCGTCCGATGAGGATAAGTCCGTCGAGCGCATGAGCAAAAAACGCGCCGAGCTTATTGAGGACTTTGAGGACAAGATGAGCGCCGCTTGTGCACAGCTCGGGCAGTCGGACGCTTCCGCGCTCAGCCCGAACGCAAAGGCGCTCTACGACGCGTTCAAGGCGGCAAGGACCGACTCGTTCGACGTTGCTGCGTCGCACTGCTCACTTTCTCCCGACGACGCCATTGCCGCGCTGACCGAGCTTGAGATATTCGGTCTTGTCTCGGCAATCCCGGGCGGACGGTATTCCGTGCAATAAACAGGAGGTTATTTAATGTCAAAACTGGTAATAGTGGAGTCTCCCGCAAAAGCTAAAACCATAAAGAAATATCTCGGCCCCGATTACGAGGTCGTCGCCTCTAACGGCCATATACGTGACCTGCCGAAGTCAAAGCTCGGCATCGACGTCGATCACGACTACAAGCCGCAGTACATCAATATAAGCGGCAAAGAGGACGTTATCAAGATGCTCCGCAACGCCGCCGCAGCCAGTGATTACGTCTATCTCGCAACCGACCCTGACCGTGAGGGAGAAGCTATCTCGTGGCATCTGGCGCAGCTGCTCGCGCTCAATATGGACGAGCAAAACCGCGTGACCTTCAACGAGATAACCAAGACGGGCATAACAGAGGGTATGAGCGCGCCGAGAACCATTGACCTGAACTTTGTCGACGCGCAGCAGGCGCGCCGTGTGCTCGACCGCCTTGTGGGCTACAAGATCAGCCCTTTCCTTTGGAAAAAGGTGCGCCGCGGTCTTTCGGCAGGCCGTGTACAATCGGTCGCTGTCAAGATAATTGTCGACCGCGAGCGCGAGATACGCAGCTTTGTGCCCGATGAATACTGGAACATCGAAGCGGCGCTTGCCACCGCAAAGGCAGGCTCGGGCTTCAAGGCAAAGCTCTACGGCACGGCCGAGGGCAAGCTCGACGTACTGAACGGCGAGCAGGCAGACGGCATACTCGCCGACCTTAAGGGTGCGGACTACACCGTCAGCGCCGTCAAAAAGGGCATAAGAAACAAAAAGCCGTTCCCGCCGTTTATCACCTCGACCCTGCAGCAGGACGCTTCAAGAAAGCTGGGCTTTACCTCAAAGCGTACTATGCGCATCGCGCAGGCGCTCTATGAGGGTGTAAACGTCACCGGTATGGGCATGACGGGTCTTATCACCTATATGAGAACCGACTCGCTGCGCATTTCGGAGGAGGCAAGAGCCGCCGCGGAGCGCTTCATAACCGAACGCTACGGCAGCGCCTATCTGCCCGATAAGCGCACCTATTATAAGTCAAAAGCAACTGCGCAGGACGCGCACGAGGCCATTCGCCCCACCATGCCGCAGCTTACCCCCGCACAGGTCAAGGCCGACCTCACTTCCGAGCAGTTCAAGCTGTACGAGCTTATCTGGTCGCGCTTTATCGCAAGTCTGATGTCACCCTGCGTGCAGGACACCATGAGCGTCGATATCAGCGCCGATAAGTACATTTTCAAAGCCTCCGGCTACAGCGTGCGCTTCGACGGCTACACTACGCTTTATAACGATGTTGCCGACAGCGACGAAGAGAACGAGAAAATGCTGCCCGGGATGAAGAAGGGCGATACCCTAAAGCTCAAAAAACTCGAGTCGAGTCAGCACTTCACTCAGCCGCCGCAGCGCTACAACGAAGCGTCGCTCATCAAGGCGCTTGAAGAGAAAAACATCGGCCGCCCGAGCACCTATGCGGCGATAATTTCGACGGTTATGCAGCGCGATTATATTGAGACCGAGAAAAAGTCGCTCAAGCCCACCGCCCTCGGCGAGATTGTCACCGAGGTCATGGAGCAGAACTTTACCAACATCGTCGACGAGACTTTCACCGCCAAAATGGAAAAAGAGCTTGACGACATCGAGTCAGGCAAGAGAAAATGGGTCAGGGTAATCGACAATTTCTATAAGGATTTCAGCACCACGCTTGAAAAGGCCGAGGAAAATATGAACGGCACCAAGATTAAAGTGCCCGAGGTCGAGAGCGACGTTGTCTGCGAGCTTTGCGGCCGCAAGATGGTCATAAAGACAGGCCGCTTCGGCAAGTTCCTCGCTTGCCCCGGCTTCCCCGAGTGCAAGAATACCAAGCCGATCGTGCAGGAAATGCCCGGCAAGTGCCCCAAGTGCGGTGCAAAGATAATCCAGCGCAAGTCGGCCAAGGGTCACAAATTTTTCTGCTGCGAAAAGGGCAAGGAGTGCGGCTTCATCACCTGGGACGAGCCGACGAGCGAGACTTGTCCCAACTGCTCGTCCACGCTGTTTAAGGCGCGCGGCGGCGTGCTCAAGTGCCTGAAAGAGGGCTGTGGCTTTGAGAAAAAGGTCGAGCGCAAGACCCGCAGAAAGGCCGAGAAATGATAGGCACGACCGTTAACGTCATCGGTGCGGGGCTTGCGGGCTGCGAAGCGGCGCTCCGGCTTGCAAAGTGCGGGGTAAAGGTGCGCCTGTTTGAGATGAAGCCCGCGCGTAAAAGCGCCGCTCACAGCAGCGACGGCTTCGCCGAGCTTGTGTGCTCAAATTCGCTTAAAGCGGCGCGCACTGCATCGTCGTCGGGGCTGCTGAAGGCCGAAATGCGGCGCTTCGGCTCGGTCTGTATGGCGGCGGCCGACACCTGTGCCGTTCCCGCAGGCGGAGCACTCGCGGTCGACCGCGATATGTTCTCACATTTTGTCACCGAGCGTATACGTGAAAACGAAAACATCGAGGTTATAAACGAGGTCGTAGAGGACATCGACGTGTCCGCTCCGACGATAATCGCCACAGGTCCGTTGACCGAGGGCAAGCTGTTTGACAAAATCGGCGAGATGTGCGGCGGCAGCCTGAGCTTCTTTGACGCGGCTGCGCCGATAATAACGACCGAGAGCGTCGATATGAGCTGCGCTTTCCGCGCCTCACGCTACGAGCGCGGGGGAGACGACTACATAAACTGCCCGATGAACAAGGCGGAATATGATGAATTTTATGAGGCGCTGATTTCGGCCGAGCGCATTGAACTCAAGAGCTTTGAAAGTGACCGCAGGCTGTACGAGGGCTGTATGCCCATCGAGCTTATGGCTGAGCGCGGGCACGATACCATTCGCTTCGGCCCGCTCAAGCCCGTCGGGCTTAAAGACCCGAGGACAGGCCACCGCCCGTGGGCAAACGTGCAGCTCAGAGCCGAGAACCGGGCGGGCACGCTGTGCAACCTTGTCGGCTTTCAGACCAATCTGAAGTTCGGCGAGCAAAAGCGCGTGTTCTCGATGATTCCGGCACTCAAAAACGCCGAGTTTATGCGCTACGGCGTTATGCACCGCAATTCATTCATCAACGCACCGAAGGTGCTTGCGCCCGATCTTTCGATGAAAGAGCACGAAAACGTGTTTTTTGCGGGGCAGATAACTGGCGTTGAGGGCTATATGGAGTCCGCTTCGAGCGGAATACTCGCAGGAATAAATATGTACCGAAAATTAAGCGGGCTTGACCCGCTGATATTGCCCGAGATAACTATGCTCGGCGCGCTTACAAAGCACGTGACGGCGTCCGAGTCCGAGGATTTTCAGCCCATGGGCGCAAATTTCGGGATCATGCCGCCGCTTGACGAGCACATCAGGGACAAAAAGGAGCGCTACGCCGCCTTTGCCGAGCGCTCGCTCAAGTGGTTCGACCAAAATATCGGAGGTGCTTACCAATGAAAATTATCGTTGACGCATTCGGCGGGGACAACGCTCCGCTCGAAATAATAAAGGGCAGCCTTGCCGCAAACGAGGAGTACGGCGTTGACATCGCCCTTGCGGGCGACCGCGAGAAGATAGCCGCCTGCGCAAAGGAAAACGGCCTTGATATAAGCCGCTTTGAGATACTCGACGCCGACGGCGTTATTGCGATGGAGGATCACCCCAATGCAATTGTCAAGGAGAAGAAAAACTGCTCCATGGCTGTGGGTATGCGCGCACTGCACGACGGCAAGGGCGACGCGTTCGTCACCGCAGGCAGCACGGGCGCGGCTCTTATGGGCGGCACCTTTATCGTCAAACGAATCAAGGGCATAAAGCGCGCGGCTCTTGCCACTATTCTGCCGACCGATAACGGCAGCGGCTGTATGGTGCTCGACGTCGGTGCAAACGCCGACTGCCGCCCCGAAATGCTCGTTCAGTTCGCCGTTATGGGCGACGAATATATGCGCAGCCAGATGAAGGTCGCCGCTCCGCGCGTCGGCCTGCTCAACATCGGCACGGAGGACACCAAGGGCGGCGAGCTGCAGCAGCAGACCTTCGCCCTGCTTAAAGAAAGCTCGCTCAACTTCGTCGGCAACGTCGAAGCGCGCGACGTGCTCACGGGTGTGTGCGACGTGCTCGTCTGCGACGGCTTCAGCGGCAACGTCCTGCTCAAGACCTGCGAGGGCACGGTGTCGGTTATGATGCACAACCTCAAGGCTATTTTCAAAAAGAGCATTTTTACAAAGCTTGCCGCCGCATTGATCATGGGCGGGCTTAAAGAGTTCAAGAAAAAGATGGATTACACCGAGGTCGGCGGCGCTCCGCTGCTCGGAGTGGCAGGCCCTGTTATCAAGGCTCACGGCAACTCCAAGGCCACGGCGTTCAAGAACGCTATCCGTCAGGCAAGGGATTTCGCACAGTCGGGCGTGGTTGAGAACATTACCGCGTCGGTCGCAAAGGAGAGCGGAAAAGATGACTGAGCTTGAAAAGAAGATTTCCTACGAATTTAAGAACATCGCTTTCCTCAACCGCGCGCTGTCGCACTCGTCCTATGCAAACGAGTTCAAGGAGTCGGGAGGCTCGAACGAGCGCCTTGAGTTCCTCGGCGACGCCGTGCTGTCGATAATCGTTTCAGACTGCATTTTTCACGACTACACCAACCTGCCCGAGGGCGACCTGACCCGCATCAGAGCCTCGCTTGTGTGCGAAAAGGCGCTGTGCGTTTTCGCCCGCGAAATCGAGCTTGGCAAGTTCATCAAGCTCGGCAAAGGCGAGCTTATGACCGGCGGCAACGAGCGCCCGTCGATACTTGCCGACGCGTTTGAGGCGCTCATCGCCGCAATCTACCTCGACGGCGGAATGGAGCCTGCGAAGAAATTCGTGCTGCGCTTTGTCAACCGCGAGCTGGCGGAGCACCACGGCGGCAACTTCACCGATTACAAGACCAAGCTGCAGGAGATTATCCAGAAAAATCCCGAAGAGCTGCTTGAATACCGCCTCGTCGCGGAAAGCGGCCCCGACCATGACAAGCGTTTTGAGGTCGACGTCAGGCTCAACTCCAACGTCATAGGCAAGGGGGTCGGCCGCACCAAGAAGCAGGCCGAGCAGCTTGCCGCGAAGGAAGCGCTCGAGCTTATGGGTGAGCTTTAAGTGAACGCGAACGTTTCGGTTTTCGTTCCGCACAACGGCTGCAAAAATCAGTGCAGCTTCTGCAACCAGTTTTCGATAACGAGCCAGTCGTATCAGCCGACTCCCGACGACGTAAGAGCCGCCGCAGAGACGGCTCTGCGCACCCTTGGGGAGAGCGCAAAAACGAGCGAGATCGCCTTTTTCGGCGGCAGTTTTACGGCTGTCAGGCGCTCGTATATGATAAGCCTGCTTGAAGCGGCTTACTGCTACGTCGAGCGCGGACTTTTTCGCGGAATACGCCTGTCGACCCGCCCCGACGCAATTGACGAAGAGGTGCTCGGCGTTCTTAAAAGCTACGGTGTAACGACGATCGAGCTCGGCGCGCAGAGTATGGTCTACTCGGTGCTCGAAGCCAATCGGCGCGGCCACACCGCCGCCGACGTTGAGCGCGCAAGCGGACTTATCAAAGCTGCGGACTTCGCGCTCGGGCTGCAGATGATGACGGGGCTTTACACCGATACCGACGACCTTGCGCGCCTGACGGCACAGCGCCTGATTGCGCTGCACCCCGACTGCGTGCGGATATATCCGACCGTCGTGCTCAAGGGTACAATGCTTGAAAAGCTTTACCTTGACGGCGTTTATAAGCCGCAGACGGTCGACTCGGCCGCGTGGCTTTGCTGCGATTTGCTTGATATGTTTGAGACATCGGGTATTCCCATAATTCGTCTCGGTCTGCATACCATTGATACAGACAGCTTCGTCGCGGGCGCGTGGCACCCAGCATTCGGAGAAATATGCGAGGGCAGGCGGCTGTTCAAAAAAATGAGCGCCGTGTTGACCTCGGAAGGCGAATACATCGTGCGCGTATCGCCGCGCACCGTTTCAAAGGCCGTCGGCCACAAGCGTGAGAACATCGAGCGTTTTAATCAGAAAAACATCAGCGTCCGCGTGCTGGCTGACAGCAGCCTGCCCGATGGGAGCTTTTCAGTTGAGGAAGTGAAACGTTGAGACTTAAATCAATCGAGATACAGGGCTTCAAATCCTTTGCGGACAAGACTGTCCTCAATTTCGGCGCGGGCATAACCGCCGTCGTCGGCCCTAACGGCTCGGGAAAAAGCAACATCTCGGACGCGGTCAGATGGGTGCTCGGCGAGCAGTCGAACAAGACCCTGCGCGGCAATAAGATGGAGGACGTTATTTTCGGCGGCACCGCTGCCAGAAAGCGCCTCGGCTTTGCCGAAGTCACCCTCACAATAGACAACGCCGAGCGCAATCTGCCGATGGACGAGGACGAAGTCAGCGTCACGCGCAGGTACTACCGCTCGGGAGAGAGTGAATATAAGATAAACAACATATCCGTGCGCCTTAAGGACGTGCACGAGCTGTTTATGGACACGGGCCTCGGCCGCGACGGCTATTCGATGGTCGGTCAGGGCAAGATCGACGACATCGTCGGCTCCAAGACCTCGTCCGAGCGCCGCGACATTTTTGAAGAAGCGGCCGGCATTTCGCGTTTTCGGTACAAAAAGACTGAGGCCGAGCGCAAGCTCGCCCAAGCGGAGGACAACCTTGTCCGTCTGCGCGATATTCTTGCAGAGCTTGAAAGCCGTGTCGGCCCTCTTGCCGAGCAAAGCAAAAAAGCCGAGCGCTTCCTTGAATATTCCAAGGAGCAGGAGACGCTGCAGATCGGCCTTTGGCTGAATACGCTGTCAAAGTACAAAGACGCGCTGCGCGACCAGGAGTACAAGATTGCGTCTGCACGCGCGCAGTATGACGACATCAACTCCAAAATCGCCGAGCTTGAGTCGGTCATTGACCGCTCGGCCGACGAGTCGATGCGCATAAGCGCTCAAACCGAGGACGCGCGCGTGCGCGCTTCGCAGCTTGAGGAAGCGGCGGCCAAAATCGACTCCGAGATAGCGGTCAAAAACAACACCGTTTTCCACAATAACGAGACGATAGAGCGCATTAAAGCCGATATTGCCGAAATCGAAAACGGCGGCAGCAGCATCACCACCGATATTTCCGCAAAAGAGGAGCAGATTGTTTCCAAAAATGCCGAGATCGAGACTGTAAACCGTCTGCTTGCGGCCGCGAACGAGCAGCTGCTCGGGCTTATCAGCGACTCCGACGCGTTTTCCGGCCGCATTGAGCAGCTTAACGGCGAGCTGAACCTGCTCGCTGCGCGCAGCGCCGACGTGCGAGTCGCGCTTATGGCGGCAGACACTACCATTGAAGAGACGCAGTCGCGCTCGTCCGCAGTTGCCGAAGCGGCTGCCGAAAAGGGCAGGCTGTGTGAGAGCCTTGAAGCGGAGCTCAGCGCGCTCAATGAGGACCTGAAGCACTGCGACGATACCATAAACGAGTGTGTAAACTCCCTCAAGGGGCGCGAGCTGATATTCTCCTCGCGCAGCGAAAAGCTGGAGAGTATCAAGAAATCCATCGACACGCTCGCCCTTGACGAGGGCGAAAAGCGCCGCCGCGCGCAGATTTTGAAGGACCTTGAGCGCAATATGGAGGGCTTCGGCTACGCGGTCAAGAGTGTGGTGCAGGCCTCCGAGCAGGGACGCCTGTCGGGCGTTCACGGCCCGGTGTCGTACATTATGCGCGTTGATACCAAGTATTCTACGGCCATCGAGTGCGCGCTCGGCGCCGCGCTGCAGAACATCGTTGTCGATAATGAGAACGACGCGAAGAAAGCTATAGCTTACCTTAAAAATAATCGGCTCGGCCGCGCGACTTTCCTGCCGCTGACCTCGGTCAAGCCCCGCTTTTTCAGCGGGCGAGACCTCGACGGCGAAACGGGCTTCATCGGAATGGCGAGCACGCTTGTCGGTTACGATAAAAAGTACGAGACGGTCATTTCGTACCTGCTCGGCTCTATTGCCGTGTGCGACGATATTGACAGCGCCGTGGCTATTGCAAAGAAAAACGGCTATAAGTTCAAGATTGTCACCCTTGACGGTCAGGTCGTCAACGCGGGCGGCTCGCTTACGGGCGGCTCAATGGCTAAGAGCGCGGGCATTTTAAGCCGCAGCGGCGACATCGACCGCCTGCTTAAAGCCGCCGACGAAATCGCCGCGAAAAAGGCCGCCGAAGAGGAACGCTTTGACAGGCTCAAGAGCGAGCTCGCCGCCATGGAGGCCGAAATGACGGTCGCCAAGAGCGCTGAAACCACCGCACAGGAGGATAAGATTCGCGTCCTCGGCGAAATCAAACGCGTAAAAGAGCAACTCAACTCCAACCGCACCGACATTTCGGCACTCGAAAGTGAGCTTGCGGCAAACGAGAAGCGCTTAAACGAGCTGGGCGAGGAAAAACGCCGCGCCGAAAGCGAGCTTGGTGAGCTTTCCGCATCGTCGGAGAGCAGCCGCGCGAGCCTTGTCGAGCTTATGGGCGGCAGGGACGAGACTTCGGGCGTCCGCAAGGAGCTTGAAGATAAGATAAGCGCCTATAAAACGCAGATTTTTGAGCTTGAAAAGGGCGCGGATATGATTCGCTCGTCCATTGCAGAGCTTAAAAACTTCGCCAGCGACCAGGGCGAGCGCACCCTTAGGCTGCGCACCGAGATAGACTCCGTCATCGCTTTAAACGTCGCCGCAGAGGCGGACATCGCCGTCCTGACCGAGTCTGCCGACAGGCTCCGTGCGCAGGCCGCCGACGCAAAAGCGAGCGTCGCAGACTTGCTTGCAAAGCGTGACGGGCTTGACAAGAGCGTGCAGAATATGCGCGTTGAGGAGCGCGCGCTGTCGGGCGATAAGGAAAAAATGAACGGCGAGCTTGTGCGTCTTGAAGAGCGTAAAATTCAAATGGTGCACGAGTACGACGATACGATTAAAAAGCTGTACGACGAATACGGCCTGACCCGCTCCGAAGCAGAGGAAAAGGGAGAGATTCCCGAGGATATTCCCGCCGCGCAAAGACGGCTTGCGGAGCTTAGGACGAAAATTCGCTCCCTCGGCTCGGTCAACGTCTCGGCTATCGAGGAATACAGGGAAGTCAGCGAGCGCTACGAATTTATGACCGCGCAGGTCGCCGACGTCGAGAACTCGCGCGACGCGCTCTACAAGCTCATAAATTCGCTGACCGACCAGATGAAAGCGCTGTTTACCGAGCGCTTCTACGCGATAAACGCGCATTTTTCAAGGGTGTTCAGCGAGCTGTTCGGCGGCGGCACTGCAGAGCTGAAGCTGACCGATCCCGACAATACACTTGAGTCGGGCATTGAGATTATCGCCCAGCCGCCGGGAAAGACGATTTCGATAATCGAGCAGCTTTCGGGCGGCGAAAAGGCGCTCATCGCCATTTCGATATACTTTGCGGTTATGAAGGTCAACCCGCCGCCGTTTTGTATCCTCGACGAGGTCGACGCGGCGTTCGATGACGTAAACGTCACGCGCTTCGCCGACTATCTGGCGCGAATGAGCGAGGGGACGCAGTTCATCGTCATCACTCACCGCCGCGGCAGCATGGAAAAGGCCGATATGCTCTACGGTGTTACAATGCAGGAAAAGGGCGTGTCCAAGTTGCTTGAGCTGAACGTCAGGGAGCTTGAGCAGAAATTCAACATCAGATAAGGGGGCAGCCGCATGGGCTTCTTTTCAAAAATCGGAAACGGACTTAAAAAGACGCGCGAATCGTTTATGGGAGCGTTCTCAAGCTTGATTTCCTCGTTTACCAAAATCGACGGTGAGTTCTTCGAGGAGCTGGAAGAAATTCTCATTATGGCCGACGTCGGAGTGCTCACCGCGTCCGACATCTGCGCCAAGCTCCGCGAGCAGGTCAAGAGCGAGCGCGTCACCGACCCTAACGAAATTCGCGATATGCTCAAGGCAATCATTACTGACATTCTCGGCACGGATAACAGTCTTAGCCTCAACACCAAGCCCTCGGTCATAATGGTCATCGGCGTAAACGGTGCAGGCAAGACCACGTCCGTCGGCAAGATGGCCGCGCGATTCAAAAGCGAGGGCAAGAGCGTTATTCTGGGCGCGGCGGACACCTTCCGTGCGGGCGCTATCGAGCAGCTCAACGTCTGGGCCGAGCGTGCGGGTGTGCCGATAATTAAGACAAACGAGGGCGCCGACCCCGCTGCAGTTGTGTTCGACACTATTGCCGCAGGGAAGGCACGCGGTTGCGACATTATCCTGTGTGACACCGCGGGCAGGCTGCATAATAAGAAGAATCTTATGGACGAGCTTGCCAAAATGTCGCGCATAGTCCGCCGCGAGCTGCCCGACGCCGATGTCGAGACTCTGCTTGTGCTCGACGCAACAACGGGGCAAAACGCCGTCAATCAGGCAAAGGAATTCAGCAAAGCGGGCGAGATCACCGGCATAGTGCTGACAAAGCTCGACGGTACGGCCAAGGGCGGAGTTGTCATTTCGATAAAGAACGAGCTCGGCATACCCGTCAAATTCGTCGGAGTCGGCGAGGGCATCGACGACCTGCAGCCGTTTGATGAAAAAGAGTTCGTCGACGGAATTTTTGAGGGCTGATATATGGATTTTATTCTCGCATCAAAAAACAGGCACAAGCTCGACGAGCTCAGCCGCATACTCGCGCCCATGGGCATAAGAGTGCTGCTTGAGAGCGAAACGGGCATTGACTTCCCGGAAGTCGACGAAACAGGGGAGACTTTCGCCGAGAACGCGGAGCTTAAAGCACGCTCGGCGTGCTCGGTCAGCGGACTGCCCGCGATTGCGGACGATTCGGGGCTGTGCATCGACGGACTCAACGGCGCTCCCGGCGTGTACTCCGCGCGCTTTGCGGGCGAGGGTCACGATGACGAAGCGAACATCGACAAGGTGCTCACCCTTCTAAAGGACGCGCCTGTCGGCTCGAGTGAGCGCAACGCGCGCTTTGTTTCGTCGGTGTGCTGCTGCTTCCCGAACGGCGACAAGATCACCGCCGAGGGCTGTTGCCACGGCGTTATCGCCACCGAGCGCCACGGCAGCAACGGTTTCGGCTATGACCCGATTTTTATGGTCGGCGAGCTTAGCTTTGCCGAGATGAGCGACGGTCAAAAGGACGCGGTCAGTCATCGCGGCAACGCGCTTCGCGCTTTTGAAGAAAAGATTAAGATTTATTTGGAGAAAAACTATGCTGACAAGTAAGCAGAGAGCTCAACTGAGAGCTATGGCAAATTCGTTTGAAACGATACTCACCGTCGGTAAGGGCGGCGTGGTCGACACTATTATAAAGCAGGCCGACGATTCGCTTGAGGCCCGCGAGCTTATCAAGGGCCGCGTGCTCGAGACTTCGCCCGTAAAGTCGCGCGAGGCTGCGGAGCTTATCGCCGACGCGGTCGGAGCGGAGGTCGTGCAGGTCATCGGCTCGCGCTTTGTCATTTACAGAGAGAGCGAGAAAAACAAGAAAATCGAGCTTGTAAAGGCGAAGAAAAGCAAATGAAAATCCTGATTTTCGGCGGCTCGTTCAATCCCGTGCATAACGGCCACGTCCACCTCTTTAATGCGTTCAGGCAGCTTGTAAAGCCGAAGCTGACCATAATTATACCTACGTTTATCCCCGTGCACAAGCGCGTCGGGGGCGACTTTCTTTCGCCCGAGCACAGGGTGAATATGTGCTCGCTCGCGTTTGCGGGTGAGGGCGTGGAGATAAGTGACATCGAGACGTCAAGCTCCCGCGCGTGCTACACTTTTGATACTTTAACGCAGCTTAAAAAACGCTATCCCGACGGCGAATTTTACCTCGCCTGCGGCGCGGATATGTTCCTGACGTTTGACAGGTGGTACAGGTTCGAGGATATTTACCGCCTTGCGGTCATATGCGGAATAAGGCGCAGCAAAAGCGACGCGTCGCTCGATGCTTTTGCAAAGGCGCAGGCGCCGTTCGGTATGCGCGCGCTTATCGCCGACGCGCCCGAGGTCGACATTTCGTCCACGCAGGTGCGGCAGCTCATCACTTCGGGCGGCGACTGGAGCGCGCTTGTGCCGAGCAAGGTTGCCGATTACATCAGGCAAAACGGTCTGTACACATGGGGCATCGACGAGCCGCTTGACGCAGTTCGTGCGCGGCTTAAAGCGACCTTGAGCGAGAAGCGCTGCTACCACAGCTTCTGCGTTGCCGATATGGCAAAGCGGCTCGCGCAGATAAACGGCTGCGACCCCGACAAGGCGTACTTCGCGGGACTGGTGCATGACATTGTCCGCGAGCTGCCGCGTGAGCAGGCACTCGACTTCGCACGCAGAAACGACGTTAAAATGAGCGAGCTTGAGCTTGCTTCGCCGAATTTGTGGCACGCGATGATAGGCGCTGAATTCATTCAGACCGAGCTTGGCGTGCGCGACAGCGACATAATAAACGCCGTCAGATATCACACGACCGGCCGCGCGGGAATGAGTCTGCTCGAGCGCATTGTCTACGTCGCCGACTGTACGTCGGCCGACCGCAAATACTCAAACGTCGACGAGATAAGAGAACTTGCTTTAAGCGACCTTAACGGGGCTGTGAAAGCCTCGCTCGACTTCACCGCCGAGGATTTGACGCGCAAGGGGATCCCCGTGCACCCGGACACGCTCGCAGCGCTTGCCGCGTTTTGCGAATAAATGTTGAAAAATCGGGCGCGTCGGAGTATAATTGACGATATAAATGTTTCAGAGGTGTCATATGGAAGCTATTGATATTTTAAAAACGGCCGCAGGGGCGCTGAGCTCCAAAAAGGCGGTTGATATATTCGCGACCCGCGTCGCCGACCTCACCGTGCTGACCGACTACTTTCTCATCGCAAACGGCACGTCGTCGACCCACGTCAAGTCGCTTGCCGACGAGGTAGAGGAAAAGCTCAGCGAGCAGGGAGTCGAGCCGCTCAACATCGAGGGGCGCGCGACAGGCTGGGTGCTGCTCGACTACGGCAGCGTGGTCGTTCACGTTTTCACCAAACAGGCGCGGGATACTTACAGTCTTGAAAGACTGTGGGCTGACGGCGAGCGCGTCGATTTACAGGATACAGCCGAAGCTGAGGAGGAGCAGAAGTGAAATACGATTTTGCGGCCATTGAAAAAAAGTGGCAGAAAAAGTGGGACGAAAGCCAGGTCTTCCACGCCGAAAACAACAGTGACAAGCCTAAATTCTACGGTCTTGTCGAGTTTCCTTATCCGTCGGGACAGGGGCTTCACGTCGGTCACCCGCGCTCTTACACCGCGATTGACATCATCTGCCGCAAGCGCCGCCTTGACGGCTATAACGTGCTCTATCCGATGGGCTGGGACGCATTCGGTCTGCCTACCGAAAACTACGCTATTAAAAACCATATCCACCCCGAGACAGTTACCAAGCAGAATATCGCCCGCTTTAAGCAGCAGCTGAAGTCGCTCGGCTTTTCATTCGACTGGCAGCGCGAGATCAACACTACCGACCCCGAATATTACAAGTGGACGCAGTGGATATTCCTGCAGATGTTCAAAAAGGGTCTGGCGTATAAAAAGGAAATGAGCGTAAACTGGTGCACCTCCTGCAAGTGCGTGCTTGCAAATGAGGAGGTCGTCAACGGCGTGTGCGAGCGCTGCGGCAGCGAGGTCGTCCACAAGGTCAAAAGCCAGTGGATGCTCAAAATCACCGCCTACGCCGAGCGCCTGCTCAACGACCTTGATACCGTCGACTACATCGAACGTGTTAAAATCCAGCAGCGCAACTGGATAGGCAAGTCCACGGGCGCTCAGGTCAGGTTTGCCACCACAATCGGCGAAACGCTTGAGGTCTACACCACCCGCCCGGACACGCTGTTCGGCGCAACTTATATGGTAATTGCCCCCGAGCACCCCGTTCTCGATAAGGTTGCCGATAAGATAACCAACATCGACGCAATCCGCGCCTATCAGGCTGAGGCTGCGAAAAAGTCCGACTTTGAGCGCTCCGAAATGGCCAAGAATAAGACGGGCATTAAAATCGAAGGATTTATGGCAATCAACCCGCTGACAGGCAAGGAGATCCCGATTTTCGTCTCCGACTACGTCCTTGTTTCCTACGGCACGGGCGCTATCATGGCCGTTCCCGCGCACGATACCCGCGACTGGGATTTCGCCAAGACGTTCGGCCTGCCGATAATCGAGGTCGTCAAGGGCGGCGACGTTGAAAAAGAAGCATTCACCGACTGCGCGACCGGAATAATGGTCAATTCGGGCTTCCTTGACGGACTCACCGTCGATGAAGCGAAGGTCAGGGTCATCGAGTACCTTACCGAAAAGGGAATCGGCGAGAAAAAAGTCAACTACAAGCTGCGCGACTGGGTGTTCTCACGTCAGCGCTACTGGGGCGAGCCTATCCCGATTATCCACTGCGACAAGTGCGGCTTTGTGCCTGTTGACGAAAAGGATCTGCCTGTCAGGCTGCCGAACGTCGAGTCGTACGAGCCGACCGACAACGGCGAAAGCCCGCTTGCGGCTATCACCGACTGGGTCAACGTCAAGTGCCCCAAGTGCGGCGGCCCCGCCAAGCGCGAGACCGATACGATGCCCCAGTGGGCAGGCTCGTCGTGGTACTTCCTGCGCTATTGCGACCCGCACAACACCGAAGCGCTCGCTTCCAAAGAAGCGCTCGGCTACTGGCAGCAGGTCGACTGGTACAACGGCGGTATGGAGCACACTACGCTCCACCTGCTTTACAGCCGCTTCTGGCACAAGTTCCTCTATGACATCGGTGTAGTGCCAAATCCCGAGCCGTACGCAAAGCGCACCAGCCACGGAATGATTCTCGGCGAAAACGGCGAGAAGATGTCCAAGTCACGCGGCAACGTCGTCAACCCCGACGAGATCGTCGAGCAGTACGGCGCCGATACCATGCGCCTTTACGAGATGTTCATCGGCGATTTTGAGAAGTCCGCTCCGTGGAGCTCGACCTCGATAAAGGGCTGCCGCCGCTTCCTTGAGCGCGTCTGGGCGCTTCAGGACAAGGCGGTCGACGGCGATTCGTACTCGCCGCGCCTTGAGTCGAGTATGCACAAGGCTGTCAAGAAGGTCACCGACGACATTGAGGAAATGAAGTTCAACACCGCGATCGCCGCGCTGATGGCACTCATAAACGACATCGGCAACGAGCCGATAAACAAGGCCGAGCTTGCTACCTTCGTCCTGCTTCTCAGCCCGTTTGCGCCGCATATTTCCGAGGAAATATGGGAGCAGCAGGGCTTCGGCGGAACTATTAACGATCAGCACTGGCCGACCTATGACGAGTCTAAGTGCGTCGACAGCACTGTCGAGATCGTCGTTCAGATAAACGGAAAGGTCCGTGCTAAGCTCAACATCTCGCCCGACGCGGAGGCTGCCGACGTTATCGCCGCCGCCAAGGCCGACGAGAAGATCGCCGCTCAGCTTGAGGGCATGAACGTAATCAAGGAGCTTTATGTCAAAGGCAAGCTCGTCAATATCGTCGCAAAGGCATAAATTTTATATTTTACAAAACGGTGCGGACTGCTCTGCGCCGTTTTGGTGTATTCCTCAGGAGGACTGAATATGTCAAAAACAGGCTGGCTTAAGATAAATTTTCATATGCATACGACCGTTTCCGACGGACACTGCACGCCCGAGGATGCTATCAGATTTTACCGCGACAAGGGCTACGACATCGTCGCGCTGACCGACCACTGGAAGTGGAATAAAAGCGGCGAAATCGACGGTATGAGAGTTATCTCGGGTGCTGAGTTCAACACCAACCATTCCGACGCGATAAGGGGAGTGTACCACATTCTCGGAATCGGCTGCGAACGCGACCCGCAGCTTGATCCGTCAATGCCGCCGCAGCAAATCATCGACGGTATTCGTGCCGCCGGCGGTCTGGCGGTGCTCGCGCACCCTGCGTGGTCGATAAACACGACCGAGAATGTAGCGCCGCTGCACGGCCTTGAAGCAACCGAGATATTCAACTCCGTCTCGCAGGTGCACGAGTCGGGACGTGCCTATTCGGGCGATTTTGTTGACGCGTCGGCCTGCAAGGGCGTGTACTACTCGCTGCTTGCAACGGACGATGCGCACTACTACGACGGTGATCAGACCTGCGGTTGGATTATGCTCGAGGGCGACCTGAGCATGACCGACGCGCAGATACTCGACGCTGTCAGAGCGGGCAGGTTCTACGCGACTCAAGGCCCCGAACTGTATGCAAAGCGCGAGGACGGCAAAATTGTGGTGGACTGCTCGCCGGTCGACCGCATTATGTTCCACTCAAACCTCGTTTGGGCTGCCGGCCACGGCATCACGGGCAAGGGAATGACCCACGCCGAAATGCCTATCCACGATGGTGAGCGTTATGTCCGCGTCGAGATAATCGACTCCGAGGGCAAGCACGCGTGGTCGAACATTTTTGTAATCTAAAAGGCTGATTTGCGATTTTTCGTCGAAATGCAAGTGCACCCGCGCAGCGCGAATTTTCCGCTGCCGCACAAATTTCGCCGCTTCATAAATCGCAAATTTATAAAACTGCCGATTTGCGAAATTCACCGCTTTTGTCACTTTTTTATCGCGTAACATACTATGATTAGCGGTGATGGTATGAAAAAACGAAGAAGCCGCATGCCGCTTGTTGCGATAAATCTGCTGCTTGTTTTAACGCTTGTTTTAATGCGCGTTGTCGACAAGCGAATCGGGCCGCTCATCTATAAAGCGGCGCTTGCCGAAGCGAAAATTCAGCTTGTCAAGGTGATAAACGACGCGGCGGCCGACGCGTTTGACGGCGTCCGATACAGCAATATTGTTACCATCAGCCGCGACTCAAACGGCGCGGTCAAGAGCATCGCTGCCGATGCTGCGGCAATCAACCGCTTCAAGACAGAGCTTGTCTCAGCTTACCTGAACGCGACTGACCGTACTTATAAATACAGCGTAAAGGCGGGCACGCTCTCGGGTTATACTTTCCTAAACCACGTCGGCCCGTCGATACCGTTCTACGCCGATTTGTCCCAAACGCCCGAGATCGACTGCGTCAGCACGTTTGAGTCAGCGGGGATAAATCAGACGATACACCGGATAGTAATGCACATCAGGGTGAACGTCGACTTTGTCTTTTACACTGACACGCGGCAGGAGGATATTCACACCGAGTACGTTCTTGCCGAGTCGGTGATAGTCGGCGAAGTGCCAGACAGCTTCACAAGCGTGACGGTCAACTCAAACAATAACTAAACGGAGCAAAAGAATGAAAGTCATTGTCGTCGGCGCGGGAGCGTCGGGTCTTATGGCCGCGAGGAAAGCGGCGGAAAACGGAAACACCGTAACGGTGATCGAGCGCAACGCGCGCCCCGCCCGCAAGGTGATGATAACGGGAAAGGGCCGCTGCAACGTCACCAATTGCTGCGACGAAAACACCGTTATCGCCAACATTCCTAACAACGGCCGCTTTATGTTCAGCTCCGTAAGAGCGTTCGCACCGAGCGACACGATGGACTTTTTCGAGCAGCACGGGGTCGAGATGAAGGTCGAGCGCGGCAACCGCGTTTTCCCCGTTTCGGATAAGGCGGTCGACATTGTCGACGCGCTTTATGAAAGTTGCTCCGACTGCCGCTTCCGCTTTAACGTAAGAGTCAAGGCGCTGCTGACCGACGGCGGCCGCGTCTGCGGAGTCGTCGACGAAAACGGCGTAAAATACCACGCCGACCGCGTAATTCTTGCGACAGGCGGCAAATCCTACCCGCTGACAGGGTCGACAGGCGACGGCTATGCGCTCGCAAAATCGGTCGGGCACACCGTAACGCCGATCCGTCCGTCGCTGATACCGCTTGAAATAAAACAAAAGTGCTGTGCCGAGCTTATGGGGCTGACGCTCAAAAACGTCACGCTGACCGTGACCGAAAACGGCAAGACCGTTTTCAGCGAGCAGGGCGAAATGCTTTTCACCCACTTCGGCATCAGCGGGCCGATAGTGCTCAGCGCGTCGGCGCATATAACAAACCCCGTCGGGTGCTTTGCAAGCATCGACCTGAAGCCTGCGCTCACCCATGATCAGCTTGATTTAAGGCTGCGCCGTGACTTTGAAAAATACATAAACAAGAGCCTGCACAACGCTATGTGTGACCTGCTGCCTCAGCGAATGATACCCGCGGTGCTCGATTTTGCCGGTCTTGACCCCGATGAGCGCGTCAATCAGCTGACAAAAGCGCAGCGCGAGCAGCTTTGCAGCACGCTCAAAGCATTCAGTCTGACCGTTACGGGCTTCAGGCCGATAGAAGAGGCGATAGTCACGCGCGGCGGCGTGAGCGTTAAGGAAATCGACCCCAAAACGATGCGCTCAAAGCTGTGCGAGGGGCTGTACTTCGCAGGCGAGCTTATCGACGTTGACGCGTATACGGGCGGCTTTAATCTGCAAATTGCGTTCGCCACGGGCGCTGCCGCAGGTCGGAGCGCAGGGGAGTGAGCGCCGTGAAACGACTGCTTTGCCTTGTCGCCGCTGCGGTCACTGCGCTGACTTTGACCGCGTGCTCCTTACCCGACATTTCGCAGATAATCGACAAAAGCGGGATGCTTTCGAGCGCCGACACCGCTTCAGACGCAGCGATAGCACTGCCGCGCGACCCGAATGGTTTCAAGTCGCTTACAAGGGCGGACAACTATTATTATTCGACCTTGAGTGCGGATCTGCAGCGCGTGTACGACTCTTTGTACGATAACGTCGCTGCTTTTAATAAAAATGACTTCTTTATCAAAGACTGCACTGCGAATGAGGTCGCCTTCGCGTTCAGAGCGCTGCTGTTTGACTGCCCGCAGATGGTTTGGCTCGGCTCGAACTGCTCTGTAAGCGAGGAAAGCGGCGGCACCTGGGTCACGTTCGGCAATATCGCCGACGGCTTCGGCTTCTGGATCTCCGACCGCGAACAGACCGAAAAGCGCCTTGCGGAGATGTACGCGATAATCGATAAGTTTGTCGCCGAGAGCCTTTCACCCGATATGACCGCGTTTGACATTGAGCTTGCCGTGCACGACTGGCTGTGCACCCGGCTTGAGTACGACAGCTTCGCTGCCGACAAAATCAACTCGGGTGAGGACACATCGCCCGCATCGTGGTCGGCGGCCGACGCGCTCATTTCGGGCAGCGCCGTCTGCACCGGCTACGCGCGCCTTATGCAGCTTGTGCTGAACTACGTCGGCATAAACAGCGTTTGCGTTACGGGCACGGGTGAAGGGGTCGCTCACATCTGGAACAAGGTGCTTATCGACGGCAGCTGGTACAACGTCGACGCGACCTGGGACGACAAAGAATACTTCGGCCGCAGCTGTGTGCACGACTACTTCAATTTTAACGACGATGTGTTTGCTGCCACACACGAGTTCTACCCGACTCTGACGGCCGGCGAGCTTGAAAACGAGCTGCCTGCGTATTATAATATGAGCGCGCCCGCCGCCGATTTTGCAAGCGGTGACTACTACTCTGTCAAGGGGCTGAAGCTCAATCCCGCCGTGGGCAGCGATAAGCTGACGGCAAAGCTAAAATCGTCGCCCGAGCTGTGCTCTGACAAAGTGTTTGAGCTGCGCTTCACCGATGAGCCGTTAAGCGATTCCACAGTGCGGCAGCTTATGCAAAAATACGACTTGACCAATGTCGCTTCGCAGGTATTCGGCACTGACATTGACTATATAAGCTATTATTTATTGGGTAACAGCTGCGTTATCATACACGCCGACTAACACTGAAAGGTTGTTTTGAATGAAAAGAATTTTCCAAAGAGGCATAACCTACTTTATGTTAGGACTGATAAAGCTCGTCAGCTTCATTTTCTTCCCGATAAAGGTCTACGGCCGCGAGAACTTCCCGAAAGAAGGCAGCTTTCTTATCTGCCCGAACCATATTTCGGCATTTGACATCGTGCCGGTCAACCTTGCTTACGGCAGGCCGATAAAGATAATGGCGAAAAAAGAGCTGTTCAAAAACAAGTTTGTCGGCGGATTTTTCAGCACCTTCGGCGCGTTCGCGATCGACCGCGGCAAGGCCGATATGGCCGCCATTAACTATGCCGAGGATATGCTGCGCGACGGCTCGCCCGTCTGCATTTTCGTCGAGGGTACGCGCACCAAGGATCCCGAGGCTCGCCCCGGACGCGCCAAAGCGGGAGCAGCGCTCATTGCCTCACAGGCGGCCGTGCCCGTCGTCCCCGTCGGCATTGTCTACAGACATAAGCGCCCGCGCCTGTTCTCGAGAATACGCGTGTACATCGGTACACCGATACCGGCCGAGGAACTGACGGTCGACAAGGCCGACCGCGGTGCTCTGCGCCGTGCAACCGAGCGTATTATGAGCGAGATAACCGCTCTGTGGGAGAAAGGAACCGAGCAATGGCAGAAGTAATACTCGCTAAAAGCGCGGGCTTCTGCTTCGGTGTCGGGCGTGCGGTCAAGCTCGTAAACGACCTTGCCGACAGCGGCAAAAAGGTCTGCACCTTAGGTCCGATTATCCACAACACGCAGATGGTCGAGCAGCTTGCCCAAAAAGGCGTGCGCGTCGCGTCCTCACCCGACGACAGGCGCGAGGGCGAGGTTATGGTCATTCGCTCGCACGGAGTGTCTCAGTCGGTCTACGACGCTGTCAAAGCGGGCGGCGAGTTTGTCGACGCTACCTGCCCATACGTTGCGAATATCCATAAAATAGTCGCGTCCGCAAGTGAGCAGGGCAGGACCGTCCTTATTGCGGGCGACGCCGATCACCCTGAAGTCAGGGGCATCGCAGGCCGCGTCAAGGGTGAATGCTATACTTTCGACAGCGAGGCCGAATTAGACAAATTACTGCAAAATCATCCTGATTTGATGTTAAAATCAATAACAGTTGTTAGCCAAACGACCTTTAATTCGGCAAAATGGGGAAAATCCCAAATAAAAATAAAAAAAGTATGTACAAACGCAGAAATATTTGATACAATATGCAGAGCAACCTCTCTTCGTCAGCAGGAGGCTTTATATCTTTCGTCTGAATGCGATGTAATGCTCGTCATCGGGGGGAGAAACAGCTCCAATACCAACAAGCTGCGCGACGTTTGCCTGACCGAATGCGATAGGACATATCTTATCGAAACGGCGGCCGAGCTGAGGCGCGAAATGCTGGAGGGAGCAGACAAGATCGGGGTAACTGCGGGGGCGAGTACGCCTTCCGATATAATAAAGGAGGTTCTGATTACCATGTCAGAGATTGAAAACACCACGGAAACTGTAGAAACGGAGGCAAAAGCCGATAAGTCGTTTGACGATATGACGTTTGAAGAAGCGCTTGAAGCTTCGCTGAGCAACCTCAATACCGACCAGAAGGTCAAGGGCATCGTTCTCGCCGTCAATCCTACCGAGATACAGGTCGATATCGGCAGAAAGCAGACCGGTTTCGTTCCTTACCGCGAGTTCTCGAACGATCCGAACGTTGACCTCACCAAGGAAGTAAAGCCCGGTGACGTTCTCGACCTCATCGTTATGAGAACCAATGATCAGGAGGGTATCATTACCCTGTCCAAGCGCCGCTATGATTCTATTGCAGGCTGGGATAAGATCGTTGAAGCCAAGGATTCGGGCGAGATTCTTGAGGGTAAGATCACCGAGATCAACAAGGGCGGCGTTGTCGTATTCTGCAACGGTGTTCGCGTGTTCGTTCCCGCTTCTCAGGCTACCGCTTCGCGTGTTGACGACCTCGAGACCCTCAAGGGCAACGACGTTCGTTTCCGCATTATCGAGATCAACCGCGGTCACCGTGCCGTCGGTTCTATCCGTTCCGTCCTCCGCGAGGAGAGAAAAGAGAACGAGGCCAAGTTCTTCGAGACCGCTGAAGTCGGTCAGGTTATGACCGGTACTGTTGTTGCTCTTACCGCTTACGGCGCATTCGTTGACCTCGGCGGCGTCAGAGGTATGGTTCATATCTCCGAGCTGTCGTGGAAGCGCATTAAGCATCCGAGCGAGGTCGTAAACGTAGGCGACACCATCGAGGTTTACATCAAGGCTATTGATCCCGAAAAGGGCAGAGTTTCGCTCGGCTACAAGAAGGCCGATGACAATCCTACCGAGATCTTCGCTAAGAACTATCAGGTTGGCTCTGTTGTTGACGCTACTATCGTCAGCATGACCGATTACGGCGCGTTTGCCCGCATCATCGACGGTATTGAGGGGCTTATCCATGTTTCTCAAATTGCCGATCACAGAATTGAGAAGCCGCAGGACGTCCTCAAGGTGGGCGACGTTGTCAAGGCTAAGATTACCGACATCTCCAATGACGGCAAGAAGACCCGCATCAGCCTTTCTATGAAAGCGCTGCTCGAGCCCGAGACCGACGACGAGACCGAAGCCGAGTAATTTTAAACATAAGCTAAAAAATCGCGTCAAGGCTCGCCTTTGGCGCGATTTTTGTAAAGGATTAAAGTCAGCCGTTTTCTAACGGGTAAAGGGTGGAATAAATGGATATAAGAGAAGAATCGCTAAGGAAGCACTATGAATGGAAGGGCAAGCTCGAGGTCACCTCGCGCACGAAAATTACCGACAGCCGCGACCTCTCGCTTGCGTATACGCCCGGTGTTGCCGAGCCTTGTCTTGCGATAAGGGACGACTACTCTAAGTCATTTGAGCTGACCCGTCGTTGGAACACCGTCGCGGTCATCACCGACGGCACGGCTATCCTCGGCCTGGGCGACATCGGCCCCGAAGCGGGTATGCCCGTTATGGAGGGCAAGTGCGTGCTGTTCAAGGAGTTCGCGGACGTTGATGCCATTCCGCTTTGCGTGCGGTCAAAGGACGTTGACGAGCTTGTCAGGACGATTTATCTTATCTCGGGCAGCTTCGGCGGAATCAACCTTGAGGACATATCCGCTCCGCGTTGCTTCGAGGTCGAGCGCAAGCTCAAGGAGATATGCGATATTCCCGTGTTCCACGACGATCAGCACGGCACGGCCGTCGTCGTCGGCGCTGCGGTAATTAACGCGCTCAAGGTCGTCGGCAAGAACATAGGCTCGGTCAAGTGTGTGATAAACGGCGGCGGCTCGGCGGGGCTTGCCATAGCAAAGCATCTGATGCACCTTGGCGTTAAAAATATGCTGGTTGTCGACAAGTTCGGCATCATCAGCCGCGATATGACTGACCTAAACCCCGCGCACAAGGAGATAAGCCTTGTCACAAACGAGACGGGGCAGCACGGCACTCTGGCCGACGCAGTGAAAGGCGCCGACATATTCATCGGCGTTTCCGCACCGAAGATTGTAAACGCCGATATGATTCGTTCGATGGCCGCCGATCCGATTGTGTTCCCGATGGCCAATCCCGTGCCCGAAATTATGCCCGACGAGGCGCTCGCCGCGGGCGCTGCCGTTGTGGGAACCGGGCGCTCCGATTTTATGAATCAGATAAATAATGTTCTCGCGTTTCCCGGAATTTTCCGCGGAGCGTTGGATGTAAGAGCCGGCGAGATAAACGACGAGATGAAGACAGCCGCTTCGTTTGCGCTTGCGGAGCTTGTCGCTGACGATGAGCTCAGCCGCGAGTACATCTTGCCCAAGGCGTTTGACAAGCGCATAGCGGGAGCAGTTGCCGCTGCCGTAGCCAAAGCCGCGCGCGAAACAGGCGTAAGCCGTATATAGGGCTGATAGTTGCACTCACGGCCGATTGACTCCGAACGCGCTTGATGATTGCGCTGCGCCTAACCTGCTGCAGTGCACCGCGCTACGCTCGCCGCACGGAAACCGAAAATACAGCGTCCCTTTTTGTGTATTTTATACAAAAAGGGGCTTTTTTCGATTTTTCGCCGTTATTTGAGAAAACGCGAGCATATCGGAGAAAATTTGAGCAATTCGGAGCATTTCAGGATTTGTCGTATATTTTTGTAAATAAATTGCTGAAATTTATAAAAAACTATTGATTTTTCGCGGATTTGGATTATTATATATAACGATGCATTATAAGAATGCGATTTCGAGTCTGCGCCGCAATCAACCGACCTTATTCAGGGAACTTACGACCGCTCATCGGCGGTCTTTTTTCCTGCATAACGGGCGATTGCGTAAAACCCTTTGCGGAGGGCGCAAACAGAGATTTCGCGGGTCGGGCGCAAAGCGCTTGGCTAATTTCCGCAAAGGGGTATGCGTTATGTGTGAAAAAAAGAATATCATCGAACTCAACAACATCTGCAAGTCATTCGACGACGAGCTGATACTCGACCACATCAGCCTGAGTATCAAAGACGGTGAATTTGTCACCCTGCTCGGCCCGTCGGGCTGCGGTAAGACCACAACGCTGCGAATTATCGGCGGTTTTACCGAGTCGGACTCGGGAGATGTTGTTTTTGACGGCAAAAATATCAACGGCCTGCCGCCCTACAAGCGCCAGGTCAATACGATATTTCAGCGCTACGCTCTGTTCCCGCACCTGAATGTGTACGAGAACATTGCGTTCGGCCTAAAGGTCAGCAAAACTCCGAAGGACGAAATTCACGAGCGCGTAAAGCATATGCTCGAGGTCGTCAACCTTAAAGGCTTTGAGAAGCGCAGGGTCACTTCGCTTTCGGGCGGCCAGCAGCAGCGCGTCGCAATCGCCCGTGCGCTTATAAACAACCCGAAGGTGCTCCTGCTCGACGAGCCTCTCGGCGCGCTCGATTTAAAGCTGCGTAAGGATATGCAGACCGAGCTTAAAAATATCCAGAAGAGCCTCGGTATAACCTTTATCTTTGTCACGCACGATCAGGAGGAAGCCCTTTCAATGTCCGACGTGGTCGTGGTTATGGACTCCGGCAAAATCCAGCAGATAGGCTCACCCATCGACATTTATAACGAGCCGAAGAACGCATTCGTCGCAGACTTCATCGGCGAGAGCAATATCCTTGACGGAATTATGCTCAGCGACGGGCTCGTTTCAATCAACGGTAAGCCGTTCAGGTGCGTCGACAAGGGCTTTGCCAGTAACGAGGCCGTCGACGTTGTAATACGCCCTGAGGATGTGGACATCGTTCCTGTCGAGGAGGGTACGCTCAGCGGCACAGTCACCGCCATCACTTTTAAGGGCGTGCATTACGAGACTATCGTTGACATCTCGGGCTTCAAATGGCTTATTCAGTCGACCGACAGCCCGAAGGTCGGCGATAAGATCGGCATTTCCGTCCGCCCCGACGAAATTCATATTATGAAGAAGTCCGAGTACTCGGGAATGTATGGCGACTATAGCTCTTTCAGCGACGAGATCGAGCACCTTGCAGACGAGGAGGAAGAGTGATATGAAGTCCTCTTTCTCAAAAAAGCTGATAAACGCGCCGTACCTTGTCTGGTCGATTATTTTCATCGTCGTTCCGCTGATCGTCGTCGCTTACTACACGTTCACCGATGCAAACGGCTCATTTACGGCAGACAACATCACCGACCTTGTTCGTTTTAAGGAAGAGTTTCTTATTTCGCTGCTTTACGCGGCTGTTGCGACAGTCATCTCGCTTGTCATTGCGTATCCGTTTGCTTACTGTATGTCGCGCACTAAGGTGTCCACGCAGCGAATGATGATGCTGCTTGTTATGCTGCCGATGTGGATGAACCTGCTGATAAGAACCTATTCGTGGATGAATATTCTCGCAAATACGGGACTTATTAACAGCCTGCTCAGAACTCTCGGCCTGCAGCCTGTTAAGATGCTCGGCACGCCGTTTGCAGTAATCCTCGGCATGGTCTACAACTACCTGCCGTATATGGTGCTGCCGATCTATAACGTAATGGCGAAGATCGACCGCTCGCTGCTCGAAGCCGCCGATGACCTCGGCGCAAACGGCCTAAACCGCCTGAGAAAGGTCGTTATGCCGCTCAGCGTCCCGGGCGTTATCTCGGGCATTACGATGGTGTTCGTGCCGTCGATAAGCACTTTCTATATCTCACAGAAGCTCGGCAACGGCAAAATTCTGATGATAGGCGATATAATCGAGCGCCAGTTCATTCAGACCGCCAATTATAACCTCGGTGCGTCGCTGTCGTTTGTGCTGATGATACTCATTCTTATCTGTATGGCGGTTATGAACCGCTTTGACAACGGAGAGGGGGAGATGATAGTATGAAGGCGCTGCAACGCATACTTTTTGCCGTCGTGCTGCTGTTTCTCTACGCTCCGCTGCTGATAATGGTGTTCTTCTCGTTCAACGCGGGGCGCAGCACTTCGGTATTCACGGGCTTTTCGCTCAAATGGTACGCCGAGCTGTTCAACGACAGCGCGACTATCACCGCTCTGAAAAACACGCTTATCCTCGCCGTCAGCTCCGCGCTAATTGCTACGGTGCTCGGCACGCTTGCGGCGGTCGGTATCTTCCATATGCGCTCTAAATTTATGAAGAGCGCGACTATGACCGTCACCAACATCCCGATGATGAATCCCGACATTGTCACGGGCGTTTCGATGATGCTGCTGTTCATCTTCGCCGCAAAGCTGCTCGGCCTTTCTTCGTCGCTCAGCTTTGTGACTCTGCTTATAGCGCACGTCACGTTCAACCTGCCTTACGTTATTCTCAACGTCTTGCCGAAGCTGCGTCAGACCGATCGCCACCTTTCCGAAGCGGCGGAGGATCTTGGCTGCACGCCCGTGCAGTCATTCTTCAAGGTCGTGCTGCCGTCCATCTCTTCGGGAGTTGTGACGGGTATGATGATGGCGTTTACGCTGTCGCTTGATGACTTTGTCATCAGCTATTTCACAAGCGGACCCGATTTCCAGACCCTGCCGCTGAGAATATTCTCGATGACGAAAAAAACAGTAAAGCCCGATATGTACGCCATGTCGAGCATAATATTCTTTACGGTGCTTGTTCTGCTTGTAATCATCAACCTCGCTCAGTCTAAGAGTGAGAAAGAAATGAGGAGGAAATAAAAGTTGAAAAGATTTTTATCACTTATCGCCGCGGTCATAACGGCCGTCACGTTTGTTTCATTCAGCGGCTGCGGATCAAACAATGATACTGTCAGCAATCTGCGCGGCAAGTATGACAAGTCGCTCGCGGGAACTACGCTCAATGTTTTTAACTGGGGCGAGTATATTTCCGACGGCGGCGAAGGTTCTCTCGACGTTATCAAGGCGTTTGAGAACCTTACGGGCATCAAGGTCAACTACAGCTACTACGAGAGTAACGAGTCGATGTATGCCAAGCTCAAGACCGGCGCCGTGTCCTATGACATCATAATCCCGTCGGATTATATGATTCAGCGCCTCATTTCCGAAGATATGCTGTCTGAAATCGACGTTAGCAAGCTGTCAAACTACGACCTTATCGACAGCAACTACAAGGGACTTTACTTCGACCCCGACGAAAAATATTCCGTTGTTTATAACATCGGTATGGTCGGACTTATCTATAACACTGAGCTTGTCAGCGGAAAGGTCGACAGCTGGAGCGCTCTTTGGGACGAGAAATACAAGGATCAGATTTTGACCTTCAACAATTCCCGCGATGCGTTTGCGCTTGCACAGTTCCTGCTCGGGATTGACCTCAACACGACCGACAAGGCTGACTGGGATAGGGCAGCCAAAAAGCTCAAGGAGCAGAACAAGGTGCTGCAGGGTCGTGTTATGGACGAAGTGTTCAACAAAATGGAGAGCGGCGAGGCGGCTCTTGCGCCGTACTACGCGGGTGACTATCTGACGATGAAGGATGAGAATGACAGCCTTGCTTTCGTTTATCCGAAGGAGGGTGTCAATGAGTTCGTCGACTCCATTTGTATACCGAAGAACTGCGCCAACTACGAGGCTGCGATGATGTTCATCAACTATATGCTCGAGCCCGAGGTCGCAAAGGCCAACGCCGAGTACATCTGCTACGCGACTCCGAACACAGCTGTCAGGGACGACCCCGATTATGCATTCTACAAGAACGAGATTCTCTATCCCAATGAGGACAAGAAGCCCAAAACTCAGTTCTTCCACGACATTGACAGCGACACCAGAAGCTACTTTGAGAGCCTTTGGGAGGACGTTGTTCAGTCCTAATCTGCTTGGATTTAATTCTAAAAACCGTCGAGCGCAAATTAAGTGTTCGGCGGTTTTTGCTGTTTACATTTTGTCGGAAATATGGTAAAATTGTGCAGAAAAAGTCGATTATTTCACATGATTATCGCATTTTATGCAGGCTGCACGACTTTAAGGAAAATGCACGGCTTCAAAGGAGAGTTGTATTTACGTTGGAGAGAGAATCGTTTAAATCACGGCTCGGATTTTTGCTTGTCAGCGCGGGATGCGCCGTCGGAATAGGCAACGTATGGAGGTTCCCGTTTGTTGTCGGGCAAAACGGCGGCGGTCTGTTCGTGCTGCTTTATCTGATAATGCTCGTCATAATGGGCCTGCCGGTGCTCACGATGGAGCTTGCCGTCGGCCGAGCAAGCAAAAAGAGTGCGGTGCTCGCGTATAAGGCGCTCGAAAAGCCAAAATCAAAATGGCACATTCACGGCTGGTTTGCAATAATCGGCTGCTACATATTGATGATGTTTTACACCACTGTCTCTGGCTGGATGCTTAACTACTTCGTCAAGTTCGCAAGCGGCACGTTCACTCACTCGATGGACTCGGCTGCGTGCGGCAAGGTGTTCTCCGATATGCTCGCAAACCCTGCCGAAATGGGGCTTTGGACGGCCGTTACCGTCGTTGCGGGTATTCTGATTTGCAGCTTCGGTGTGCAAAAGGGGCTTGAACGCGTCAGCAAGGTGATGATGACCTCACTTATCTTGCTCATTTTTGTGCTTGTCGTGCACAGTATGACCCTTTCGGGCGCTAAGGAGGGCTTGAGTTTCTATCTCGTGCCTGATTTTAACCGCGTAAAAGAGGTCGGCGTAGGCAACGTCATCGCCGCCGCAATGAACCAGTCGTTCTTTACGCTGAGTCTCGGAATTGCCGCAATGGAAATATTCGGCAGCTATATGAGCCGCGACAACACGCTTCTGAGCGAGGGCGCGCGCATTTGCGGGCTTGACACATTCGTCGCAGTCGCAGCGGGGCTTATCATTTTCCCTGCCTGCTTCAGCTACGGCGTCGAGGTCGACGCAGGTCCGAGCCTGATATTCGTAACACTGCCCAACGTCTTTGTAAATATGGCGGGAGGCCGCATTTGGGGCTCCCTGTTTTTCCTGTTTATGACGTTCGCCTCGTTTTCAACGGTCATCGCCGTGTTTGAGAACATTATGGCATCGTGTATGGATAACTTCGGTTGGAGCAGAAAGAAAGCGTCTGTTATAAACGGCGTGCTTATTCTGCTGCTCAGTGTGCCGTGTGTGCTCGGCTACAATGTACTCAGCGGTGTGCACCTCATCGGCGGCAGGGATATTCTTGACACCGAAGACTTCCTCGTCAGCAATATCCTGCTCCCGCTCGGCTCGCTCGTTTACCTGCTGTTCTGCGTTACGCGCTGCGGCTGGGGCTTCGTAAATTATCAGAAAGAGACAAACCTCGGCAAGGGAATAAAAGTCCCGACGTGGGCAAAGTGGTACTTTCTGATAGTTCTGCCCATACTCATTCTTGCAATTTTTGTAATCGGACTTATCGGCTGATTGAGAGTGAATATAAGTAAAGAGCGGACGAGTGAAGTGCTATAATTTTTGACAATACAATATACCTAACAGATGACAGCCCGCACAAATGCTGAAAATCAGCATCTGAGCGGGCTTCATTCATACGTAAAACCACCGTAATCGGCGCTTTTTGCGGTCAATGTTATGCGCGGATTTTGCATCTGCTTTCGCTTGACACCCACGAAAGCAGTTGATATAATACAATACATACGGATACATGTCGTTTTGCACCCGGTTGAGGCTGCAAAACTTCAACGGGGGTGTTGAATATCAGAAGATTTCTTGCAATAGATATCGGCGCTTCTTCGGGTCGGCATATTGTCGGCTGGCACGAGGGCGGCGAGATAAAAACCAAGGAAGTCTACCGTTTCAAAAACAGTGTGCATAAGCTTGACGGCCATCTTGTGTGGGACATAAATTCGCTCGTTTCGGAGGTTAAAACCGGCATTGCCGCCGCCAAAGAAGAGTTCAGCAACATTATCAGTCTTTCTGTCGATACCTGGGGTGTTGATTACGTCCTGCTCGACGGCGACAGGGAATTGACTCCCGCTTACGCTTATCGAGACGGCAGGACCGATGCGGTCATCGACGAAGTTCATTCGCTTATGCCGTTTGAAGAGCTTTACCGCCGCACGGGAATACAGTTTCAGCCGTTCAACACGGTCTATCAGCTTTTTGCCGACCTTAAAGCAGGCAGACTTGACAAGGCGAGCGACTTCCTGCTTATGCCCGAGTATCTGCTGTGGAAGCTCTGCGGAGTAAAGTCGCACGAGTACACCAATGCCACCACGGGCGGTATGGTCAGCGCCGAGACAGGCGCGTTCGACATCGAGATAATCAAAGCGCTCGGCTTGCCCAAAAGGCTGTTCTGTACGCTTCAAAAGCCGGGTACGGTAATCGGTGAATATGAAGGAATCAAGTGCGTGCTGTGCGCTACCCACGATACGGCCTCGGCGGTGGAGGGCATCCCTATGGAAGGAAGCTCCCCCTATATTTCAAGCGGAACATGGTCGCTCTTGGGCGTAAAAACGCCGAAACCCATCACGGACGAGTCCAGCCGTGCCGCCAACTACTCCAACGAGGGCGGAGTAGGCTGCAACCGCTATCAGAAAAACATCATGGGAATGTGGCTGATAAACCGTTTGCGCGACGAGCTTTGCCCCGATAAGACGTTCTCCGACATCGTTGCCGAAGCGCAGCAAAGCCGTTTTGACGCGACTGTTGACGCAGACTCGCCCGACTTCCTTGCACCTGAGAGCATGAAAGCCGCTTTCGACGCAGCTCTTGCGGAAAAACCGCAAAGCTGTGGCGACTATTTCCGCTGCGCTTACCGCAGCCTTGCACTCAGCTATAAAAAAGCGCTCGGCGAGCTTGAGGTCAACACAGGAAAGCAATACGACGAGCTTTATATAGTCGGTGGAGGAGCCAAAAACACTTTCCTTAACACGCTGACGGCCGAACTGACGGGAAAACGCGTTATCGCTCTGCCGATTGAAGCAACGGCCATCGGAAATCTTAAAATTCAAATGGAGGCAGACAAATGAGTTATTCGGACGCAAAGGCGGCCTACGCCGCTGTGGGAATCGACACCGACGCCGCGATAAAGCGGCTGAAAGACGCGCCTGTGTCGCTGCACTGCTGGCAGGGCGATGATGTGCGCGGCTTTGATACCGACCCGAGCAAGCCCCTGACAGGAGGAATCCAGACGACGGGAAGCTATCCGGGACGTGCGCGCACACCAGAGGAACTAATGGCGGATATTGAGCAGGTGCTGAAGCTTTGCCCGGGCACAAAGAAGCTGAACCTCCACGCAAGCTATGCGATTTTCGCCCCCGGGGAGTGGGTGGACCGCGACAAGCTTGAGCCTAAGCATTTCGCCCCGTGGGTCGAGTTCTGCAAGAAGCATGGCCTCGGCGCTGATTTTAACCCGACTTTCTTTTCACACCCGAAGTGCGATCCGCTGACGCTCTCAAGCCCGAACGAGGAGACGCGCCGCTTCTGGGTCGAGCACGGCAGGGCGTGCGTGCGTATATCGCAGTACCTCGCCGATGAGCTCGGTCAGGTGTGTACAATGAACATATGGACAGGCGACGGATTTAAGGACATTCCCGCCGATCGGCTGGGGCCGAGAATGCGCTATAAGCAGTCCATCGACGAAATTCTCTCCGAGCCGTTTGACTTTGCCAAGGTCAAGCCTTGCGTCGAGAGTAAGGTGTTCGGTATCGGAGTGGAGAGCTACACCGTGGGCAGCGCGGAATTTTCCCTGAGCTACGCCGCTATGAACCGTGATAAGTGCATCCCGCTTATGGATAACGGCCACTATCACCCGACCGAGGTCGTCAGCGATAAGATTCCCGCACTGCTCGCGTTTTTCCCTGAAATCGCGCTGCACGTTACTCGCCCTGTCCGTTGGGATTCCGATCATGTCGTGCTGTTTGACGATGAGACTAAGGAAATCTGCAAAGAAATCGTCCGCTGCGGCGGACTCGATGGCAGAGTGCATATTGCGCTCGACTACTTTGATGCCTCAGTCAACCGTATCGCCGCGTGGGTCACAGGCTTCCGCAACGTACAGAAGTCGCTGCTCAACGCACTGCTTACTCCCGATATGACGGCCGAGCAGAACGCAGGCGACTTTACATCGCTGCTTGTTCGTCAGGAGGAGCTCAAGACCTTGCCTTTCGGCGAGGTTTGGGCGGAATACTGCCGCGCAAACGGAGTGCCCGAGGACGGACAGTGGCTTTCGCTTGTGCGCGAATATGAGAAAAATGTTTTGGAGGCAAGAATATGAAGGACATTTTGACGGCACCGTGGCTGGTGGAAATGATACGTACCGTGACGAATATGTACGACCACGGCTGGGACGAACGTAACGGCGGCAACGTCAGCCTTATGCTCTCTGCCGAGCAGGTGTCTGAATATGTTGATGTTGACAGCTGTATCCGTGAGCTGAAAACAGGCTTTACTTGCCCCGAGCTTAACGGCAAGATTTTTCTTGTTACCGGAACGGGCAAGTACTTTAAGAACGTACAATACGCGCCTGAGGTAAACCTCGGCCTCGTCCGTCTGACCGACGGCGGCGAGACCGCACGCCTGCTTTGGGGTTACAGCGACGGCGGACGCTTCACATCAGAGTTTCCGGCGCATATGATGAGCCACGCCGCACGCCTGAAAGTCGACGTCGACAACCGCGTGGTAATGCACTGTCACCCTGCAAATCTGCTCGCGATGACTTATGTTCACTCGCTTGACGAGCGCGCGTTTACCCGTACCCTGTGGCAGATGTGTACCGAGTGCATTGTTGTTTTTCCCGATGGTGTTAACATTCTGCCGTGGATGCTCTGCGGAACTAACGAAATCGGTGCTGCTACGGCGAAAAAGATGGCTGACGCCCGCCTTGTCGTTTGGTCGCAGCACGGAATTTACGGCGCAGGCAAAGATTTGGACGAGACCTTCGGCCTCATAGAAACCGCCGAAAAGGCTGCTGAAATCTATATGAAGATTGCCCACCTGCCGCTTGTTACGACCATCAGAGACGATCAACTCAAAGAAATTGCCGAAGCTTTCGGTGTCGATTACCGCAAGGATTATCTCGATATATAAGTATTACTTCAAAAGCACACCCCGCCTCGATTATATCAGGCGGGGTGTAAAGTTTTGTTGTTTGAATTTTAATTGGAAGAAGGGCGCTACTTTAAAATAACTATCTCGGTGCAGTGAATTTGGCCCGGGTAGCTGTCGAGGACGTAGTCGGAGCTGACGAGAAGGGCAGAGCCCGCTTTGAGGTCGTCTTCGGTCGCTGACTTGCCGTCGGAAAAGGTTATCTTCGCATTGGCGGTGATGAGCGAGTAAAACTCACGTTCATCGCACTGAAAGAACAGTCTGTCAGTCACGATGAAGCCGAAATGTGTGTCCTTCGGCTGCTTACCGTTCGGATATGTCAGACTTTCGGCTTTTGCAAGCAGCTCGTCGCCCGAGAGGGCGCAGACGTCGCTTTCGTTGTCAAAGTTAAGCATAAGCAGCTGCTTTTGGTCGACGGTGTACACTCTCACGCGATTGTACCCGCCCGAGCCTGTTTCGGGCAGTGCGTCGATTATCTGCTTATAGGTCGAGTTCGCCTTAATCGCCTTGACTTGCTCGCTTGTTATGTCAGCCACGGGCATCAGCGAGCGGTCGACGCTGCGAAGTGAGTCGCTTACATCGGACTCCGACGGCTGCTTTGTGCCTGAAGCGACCGCCGAACTCGTGCTCGGCGTGATGCTGTCTTTGCACGAGCAAAGCACCGTCAAGGTCACCGCGCAGACGATGCACAGCAAAAATTTCAGCTTAAACATTCTAATCTCACACTCCTTAAAAACAAAAAAGCAGCCGATGAACTTCGGCCGCCGTTAAACGCATATTCGGCAACCTGATAACTCGCTTGCGTGTATGGGCATGCCTTATCTGTTCTTATTATAAACTAAAATACGTAATTTTGCAAACAAAAATCGGTTTGAGTATTTTTCCTCAAAACCGATTTTTGTTTTTATCTCTGTACGCGGGCGCCTTTGCCGCTCATCAGTGCTTCGACCTCGCTCAGGCGAGCCATTGAAGTGTCGCCGGGAGTCGTCATCGCGAGCGCTCCGTGAGCTGCGCCGCAGTCGACCGCCTTTTGACCGTCGAGGGTCGTCATCAGCCCGTAAATAAGTCCGCTTGCGAAGCTGTCGCCGCCGCCGACGCGGTCGAAGATTTCAAGATTGTCGTACTGCTGCGCCTTGTACAGCTTGCCGTCGAGCCAGCACAGCGCCGACCAGTTGTTGACCGAAGCGGTCACAACGGTACGCAGCGTGGTCGCTATCGCCTGAAAGTTCGGGTACTCCTTTTTCGCAGTCTCAATCATTTCGGCATAGCCGTCAACGGCAAGGTGCTTGAGATTTGCGTCGTTGCCCTCGACCTCAAGTCCGAGGCAAGCGGTGAAGTCCTCCTCATTGCCGATCATCACGTCGATGTACTTCGCAATCTCGCGGTTGACCTCGCGGGCGCGCTCAAGACCGCCGACCGACTTCCACAGCGACGGACGGTAGTTGAGGTCGTAAGAAACGACTGTGCCGTGCTTCTTCGCAGCCTTGACGGCGGCTTTGACGACCTCGGCCGAAGTTTCGCTCAGCGCGGCATAGATGCCGCCTGTGTGCAGCCATCGTACGCCGAGGGTGCCGAACAGGTAGTCCCAGTCGACGTCCTCGGGCTCAAGCTGAGACGCGGCCGTGTGCCCGCGGTCTGACACACCGAGCGCCCCGCGAACGCCGAAGCCGCGTTCGGTGAAATTCAGGCCGTTTCTGACCTCGCGGCCGATTCCGTCGAACTTCGCCCAGTGAATGAACGAGGTGTCCACTCCGCCCTGACGAATGAAGTCCTCAATAAGGTAGCCAACGTCATTGTCGGCCAAAGCGGTCACGACCGCCGTGCGCATACCGAAGCAGCGGGCAAGGCCGCGCGCGACGTTGTATTCGCCGCCGCCCTCCCAGACGTTAAAGCTGCGGGTGCAGCGGATACGGCTGTCGCCCGGGTCAAGGCGTAGCATGACCTCGCCCAGAGATACGCAGTCAAACGCGCAGCTTTCCTTCGGCTTAATGTTCAGGCTCATTGTCTTGCCTCCCTGATGTTTTTGATGAACGCTTTCGCGCGGGCGACTATTTCCTCGTGAGTGCCCTTGGTCAGAGCGCTACCCGCGCCGAGAGCGACCGCGCCTGCTTTTATCCAGTCGGCCGCATTATCGACGGTCACGCCGCCGGTAGGCATGATCTGCGCGTGCGGCAGCGGGCCGTGCACGGCTTTGATAAAGCCGGGACCGGACAGCTCGCCGGGGAAAACTTTCAGAATGTCCGCGCCCGCCTCCATTGCGTGAACGGCCTCGGTGACGGTCATAACGCCGGGCATAACAGGGCAGCGGTAGCGGTTGCAAAAGCGCACTATGTCCTCGCTGAAGTAGGGTGAGACGACGAACTGCGCGCCTGAAAGCAGCGCTGCGCGGGCGGTCTCGGTGTCAAGCACGGTGCCCGCGCCGAGGATAATTTCATTATCGGTGTAGCGCTTTGCAAGGGTTTCGATGACCTCGTGCGCAAACGGCACGGTGAAGGTCAGTTCAATTGCGGCAACTCCGCCCTCGATGCAGGCCTCGGTTATGCGAATGGCCTGCTCGCTGTTTTCGGCGCGCACGACCGCGACAAGACCGCCCTCCTTAATTCCGCTTATAATCTGTTCTTTTTCCATATGTCATTCCTCCGGAGCAAAAAATCTTTTGGCGTTATAGAAGCACACATTTTCAACCAGCTTTTCAGCTGCTTTAATATCGGGAAACTCGTCATTTTCGACCAATCGGCCGACGTAATCGCAGAGAATTCGGCGGAAATACTCGTGCCTTGTGTAGGATAAAAAGCTGCGGCTGTCGGTCAGCATACCGACGAAGCAGCCGAGTGCGGACAACTCGGCAAAGTCATTTATTTGCCTTCTCATTCCGCTTAAAGTGTCGTTAAACCACCACGCGCTGCCTTGCTGCACCTTGCCGCGAACGCCCGCCTGAGCGAACGCTCCGCAGACCGAGAGCAGCGCCGCGTTGTCTTTTGGGTCAAGCGAGTAGAGAATAGTGCGCGGCAGCTTTCCGTCGGCTTCGAGCGAGCCGAGCAGCGGAATAAGCCCGTCGAGCGAGCGACGGCCGATGACGTCGAAGCCTGCGTCCGCTCCGAGCGCTGCAAAAGCGGGCGGGTTGATGTTGCGCTCAACGCCGAAGTGCAGCTCGCAGACAATGCCTTTTTCAGCAAAAAGTGACATCAAAAATCGCAAAACGTGCGTGCGGTAAGCGTCGCATTCGCTCTCGCTCGGTGCTTTTGAGTTGAGCGCCGCTTTGAATATGCGGTCGCACTCGCTCTCGTCGGCAGGGCGGTAGGGGACATACGGCATACCGCAGTCGGCGGCCACACAGCCTGCTTTGATGAACTTATCAAGCCGAGCCGCAAGCGCTTCTTTCAGCTGCCCGAGCGTTTTAGGTTCGCCGAGCAGCTGCATATAATCCGCAAAGTCGGGTTTGTCGACGGCGATAGCCCTGTCGGGTCTGAACGCGGGGCGTACCTGCGTTTTGAAGTCGGTGTCGGCGGCAATTTTCGCATGCGCTTTGAGCGCGTCGGTCGGGTCGTCGGTCGTGCAGATCATATGTACGTTTGAGAGCTCAATCATCTTACGTACCGAGAGGTCCTTAAGTATCTCGCGCGTTTTCTCCCATATTGCGGGAGCGGTCGAGGGGTTCAGCGGCTCTTCAATGCCGAAAAAGCGGCTAAGCTCAAGCCTGCACCAGGTGTAAAGCGGGTTGCCTGCAAGCTCGGGCATAATTTTTGCGAAAGCTTCAAACTTATCGCGGTCGTCCGCGTCGCCCGTGATAAGCCGCTCAGGCACGCCGCACACGCGCATCTGCCGCCACTTGTAGTGGTCGGCCGCGAGCCACGCCTGCGTGATGTTGTCATAGTGCTTGTCAAGCGCGATCTCGTTCGGGTCGATGTGGCAGTGATAGTCGATTATCGGCAGCCCTGCTGCGTGCTCCTCATAAAGGCGGCGCGCGGCGGGAGTGCTCAGCAAAAATGACTCTTTCAACTGTTTTCGCTCCATTTCTTTTTGTATTCGCCGTCTCCGCCGCCGTCAGACTCGGCCTTTTTGCGCGAGTGAGCGCGCTTTTGGGCAAGCAGACGGTCGAATTCTTCGCCGTCGACTGGCAAATATATCGGCTCATTTTTCCACGATGAAAGGTATGCGGCGTTGCATAGCTCAAGCTCGTTTATGCCCTCGCTGCCCTCTGCAATCAGGGGAGCTCCTGTCTCAATCGCGTGTGCAAAGTCGCGCAGAATTCCGATGTGCCCTTCGACATGCTCGGCTTCGGGATTATTGAACGTCTCCTTAAAGGCGGGCGCGTCATTGCCCGCTGCGGGGATAAACTCAAGCTCGCTCGGCACGGCGATTATTTTGCCGAGTGAGCCGCTGATTTCAAGGCGGTTTATGCCCGGGTTACGGCCTGTCGAGGTGGTGAACAGCGCCAGGTCGCCGTTATCATAACGAAACATCAGAGTTGCCTCGTCCTCGACTTCGATGTTGTGATACTTACCCTCGCGGCACGTAGCCGTCACATATTCGGGCATACCGAATATCCACTGTAAAAGGTCGAGCTGGTGCGGAGCCTGATTCATCAGCACGCCGCCGCCCTCGCCGTTCCACGTCGCGCGCCACGCGCCCGAGTCGTAATACTCCTGCGTGCGATACCACGCGGTCGCGTCCCAGATAAGGCGGCGTCTATCGCCGAGCGCGCCGCTTTTGACGATCTCGCGCACGCGGCGATAGAGCGGAGCGGTGCGCTGATTCCACATAATTCCGAAGCGCTTGCCGCTTTTTTTTGCAGCTTCTGTCATCAGCTGCACCTGCGTGACCGACACTCCTGCGGGCTTTTCGGTCAGAACGTGCAGACCCTGTTCAAACGCGGTGATTGCTATCGGCGGGTGAAAATAGTGCGGGGTGGCAATTATGACGGCGTCAAGCTGCGCTTTTGCAAAAAGCTCATCGCTTGTATCATAAATTTCGACACCGGGAAGGTTCTCGCGCGCCCAGTCGCGGCGTTTTTTTGACACGTCGCACACGGCAACGAGGGTCAGAGTGTCGGCCTTGCCCTCAAATATCGCCCTGGCGTGCGCCGAGCCGATATGCCCGACGCCTATCACGCCGACACGGATTGGCATTAGCTTTCGCCTCCTTAACCGATGTCGGCCAGAATTGCCCTTAGCGCTTGCGCGGCTGCGTCGAACGCCGTCTGATTGTCGGGATAGTTGAACTCGGAGGTGTCGACCTTGCTGCGGGTGGTGTCATTTTCAAGTTCGCCGAGGCCGTTAAAATCTTTCAGGTGCGGCTCAAGCGTCATCACGCTGCCGCCCTGTTTTAAGTATTCGCCTACAATGTAGGGAAGATTGCCGTCGCCCTTTCCCGCGGGAACAACTGTCCCGTCGGCGTGCGCGTCCTTTATGTGCAGATATTCGACTTTGCCGTGCAGCAGCTTCCACGCCTCGAGCGTGTCGACGCCGACCTGAATAAAGTTTGCGGGGTCGAAGATTGCTTTCATCTGCGGCAGAGCTTCGAGCAGCTTCAGACAGCGCTCGGCTGTGTCGCCGCAGATACATTTCTCGTTTTCATGGCAGAGCATAATACCGGAACCGTCAGCTGCTTCGCAGAACTTGCCGAGGCGTTCAATGACTTCATCAATCTCGTTTTGGGCGTCGAAAAAGCTGAACAGTCTGAAATGCTTCGCTTCAAGAATATGCGCAAAGTCGAGCATACGTTTGAACTCGTCAAGATGAGTGCCGAAATCGTCGGTCAGCTCAATCTTGCCCGTCGGTGAACCTATTGACCAAACCGATATACCTGCGTCAGACAGGCGGCGGTGCGTATCTTTGACCTTATCTATAGAGAGTTCCGAGATATTCTCGCCGTCAATTCCGCGAATTTCGAGCAGATCAATTTTGTTGCGGTTAAGCGCCTCAATCTGGCCGTCAAGCTGATTGTCGGCCTCGTCGGCGAAAGCGCAAAGTCTGTATGCCATTTTTTACACCCCCGAATATGCGGAAAATCCGCCGTCTATAGGCAGCACAACGCCCGTGATGAAGCTCGCTTTCTTCTCATCAAGCAGGAAGTCGAGGCCGCCGAGCAGTTCGTCCGCTTCGCCGAAGCGACCCATGGGGGTCGAGCGCAGAATTTTCTCGGTGCGTGCGGTCGGATTGCCGTTTTCGTCAAACAGCAGTGTGCGGTTCTGGTTTGTGACGAAGAAGCCGGGTGCGAGCGCGTTCACGCGGATTCCCTGCGGTGCAAAGTGCACGGCAAGCCACTGCGTCAGGTTCGAAACACCTGCTTTTGCTGCGGAGTAGGCGGGTATCTTCGTCAGCGGACGATAGGCGTTCATCGACGAGATGTTCAGCACACAGCAGCCCTCGCGGCCGGTCATATCGGGCAGGAATACCTGAGTCGGCAGCAGCGTGCCGAGCAGGTTCAAATCAAACACAAAACGGAAGCCGTCGGCGCTCAGATTGAAAAACGTCTGAATGTCGTCGCGTGTTTCGTCGCCTGCTTCGTAGAATTCGTGGTCGGCGGTGCAGCGCTTATTGTTGCCGCCTGCGCCGTTAATAAGAATGTCGCACTTGCCGAAATCGCGCAGGACCGCTTCGCGGACGGCAACAAGGCTGTCCCTTTCAAGTACGTTTGCGGCGTATGCTTTGGCCGTGCCGCCTGCGGCGACAATCCCGTCGGCGACTGCAGTGACCGCCGCTTCGTTTATGTCAAGCAGAGCCACGCGATTGCCCTGCGCGGCAAGATGGCGTGCGAAAGCCGAACAGAGCACTCCGCCCGCGCCCGTGATGACTATATTTTTCATAAAGAAACAATCCTCCCTATAATTCTAAGCGCGGTCTTTTTCGACCGCTTCAAACAATCCGTTTAAGTAGGCTGCGCCGAGCGCGCGGTCATACAGCCCATAGCCGAAGCGGCCGCTTTCGTCCCAAATCATACGACCGTGGTCGGGTCTGACATAGCCTTCAAAGCCGCCCTCGATGAGTGCCTTGACAATGCCGTACATATCGAGCGAGCCGCAGTCGGTCGGGTGTCCGACCTCCTCAAACCTGCGTTCGCCTGTGCGCAGAATGTTGCGCAGATGGGCAAAAGGTATGCGGTGCGCGTACTTCTTCGCCATTTTTACAAGGTCGTTGTCGGGCGAAGCGCCGAGAGAGCCTGTGCAGAACGTAAGTCCGTTTGCGGGACTGTCAACTATTGAAAGAAAGCGGTCGAGGTTTGCTTCGCAGGTGATAATGCGCGGCAGGCCGAACAGCCCCCATGGCGGATCGTCGGGGTGAATCGCCATTTTGATGCCGACCTCCTCGGCGACGGGTATGACCGCTTTAAGGAATGCTGTCAGGTTCTGCCACAGTGCTTCCTCGTCGATTTCGGAGTAGGTTTTAAGCAGCTCGCGCAGACCCTCCTTTGTATAGCTCTGATCCCAACCGGGCAGCGACAGCTCGCTTGTCAGAGGATTCATATTCAGCACGGTCTGCTCGTCGTAGGCGAGGGCGTTCGCGCCGTCGGCCTGCGGGTGGGCAAGCTCGCTTCTGAGCCAGTCGAAAACCGGCATAAAGTTGTAGCACACGCATTTTACGCCCGCTTCGCCCAGTCGGCGAATGTTCTCGCAGTAGTTTTCGATAAGCTGCGGCGCTTTCTCGTTGCCGAGCTTGATGTCTTCGGGCACGGGAACGCTTTCGACCACTTCAAATTCAAGGCCGTGAGCCGCAGCGTCGTTCTTAATCGCGGCGATGCTCTCGCGGCTCCATACGCCGCCCGGAGCGACGTCGTACACGGCCGAGACGATGCCCGTCATACGCGGAATTTGTCTTATTTGCTCGAGCGTTACGGGGTCGGACGCGCCGTAATGGCGAAATGTCATTTTCATTTGCAGCTATCCTCCGAAATCAGTCGTTAACGTCGGTCCGGGCAAAGGCGTTGTACTCCTTGCGGCTTGAGGCTTCAACGCGCTGCTTGAGCAGACGGTAAAATTCCTCGTCGTCAAAAGGCAGCTCGACCTCCTTGCCCGTCCACGCGGAAAGGTGCATAGCGTTCGAGAGTGTCAGGCTGTCGATGCCATCTTCACCCGAAGCGACCAGCGGCTCGCCGCGGAGAACAGCGCCCGCAAAGGCGTTGAGCACCGCCGAGTGCTGAATGTTCAGCCCGTCGGTCTCGACCTCGCGGAAGGTGTGCTCGGGCTGCGCGAACGCCTCTTTGTTGGTGGCTGAGAACTCGGGCTCGCTCACGTCAAGCTCCCACATACAGAGCTTGTCGTTTTCAACAACCAGCTTGGCTCTGTCCATCGTTATTTCAAAGCGGTTGGTGCCGGGAGCGTCGGCGGTCGAGGTCACGAACGTACCGGTCGCGCCGTTTGGGTACTCGACATAGGTCGTCACGTCGTCCTCAACTTCGATGTTGTGCCATTTGCCGAAGTGCATCTTGGTGTGGACCTTGCTCGGCATACCGCAGATCCACTGCCACAGATCGAGGTTGTGCGGGCACTGGTTAAGCAGCACGCCGCCGCCCTCGCCGCTCCACGTTGCGCGCCACGCGCCCGAATCGTAGTAAGCCTGCGGACGGTACCAGTCAGTGATTATCCAGTTGGTGCGGCGAATCTGGCCGTAGTCACCGCTTCTGACCAGCTCGCGCATTTTGCGATAGACGCAGTTGGTGCGCTGATTGAACATCAGGCCGAATACAACGTCGCATTTTTCGGCGACTTCGTTCATCGCCTTGACCTGCTTGGTGTAAACGCCTGCGGGCTTCTCGCACATAACGTGCAGACCCTTCTGCATCGCTTCGACGGCGAGGGTGGGGTGGAAGTAGTGCGGGGTTGCAATGAGCACCGCGTCGACCGTTCCGCTGTCCATAAGAGCGGCGCTGTCTGTGAATGCGGGCACGTCCTTTACAAAGTCGCCGAAGCGCTCTCTGTACGCCTCGATGTGCGCGGGGTTGTCGTCCGCAATCGCGGTTATCTCGATTTCGGGGCACTTGCCGTCCATTATGTTTTGGGTGTGCTTGGAGCCCATTTTTCCGATTCCGATTATTCCGAGCCGAACTTTCTTGTTCATTCTCTTTCCTCCCGATAGATTTACGCGGTTAAGTCAAAGTGAGCGAAACGCTCCCGACCGCAATTCTAATTTAATTATATAAAAGATTTTTAACAATGGTATTGATAAAATGCGCAAATATATTGCAAAAATAAACATATTGTGTTAAAATCAAATTGTAATGGGGTGAGTCAAATGGAAACGCTCTGCTGCCGCAGTCGGAATTTTGCGTTCAGCCGAATATGCTATTCTCAACCGCGCGTCGAGCACTACAAACTCCACGCGCACGACAGCTTTGAGTTGCTCTTCGTCATCGGCGGCAAGGGGCACTATCTGGTCGAGGGGCGTGAGTACCCGCTTTCGGCAGATACGGTAATGATAATGCGCCCGGGCGAGGTGCACTGCCTGCTGGTTGACGCGAGCGTGCCGTACGAGCGCGTGTGCATAAATTTCCGCGAGGAGCTGATACGCGACTTTGATCCCGAGGGTCTGCTGCTCGAGCCTTTTTTTAAGCGCGGCCTGGGCGAGCGCAACCGCTATGAGCTGTCGTGCTCCGAGGAGCTGCTGAGACTGCTGCCGGAAAGCGGTGTAGGCAAGCGCGACGGTGAGACGGCACTTGCGGCGCAGCTGTTTTTGTTACGTGCGCTGTTCGAGATAAGCCGCCGTCGCGATTCCGGTTCGGCACACGATGAGCCTCAGCCGCTTGAGCCTGTGCTGCGCTTTATCAACCGCAACCTGTTCGGCGAGCTGTCACTTCAGGACGTGGCCGAGCACTTCTACATCAGCCCTGCGCAGCTTAACCGCCGGATGAAACGCCTTGTCGGAACGACGTTCTGGAACTATGTCCTTGTCAAGCGGCTGCTTGCCTCTAAGTCGCTGCTCAGGCAGGGGATACCTGCGGGCGAAGCGGCGCGCCGCTGCGGCTTCGGCGAGTATTCGGCGTACTACCGCGCGTATAAGAAGCACTTCGGCGCTTCTCCGCGCGACGAGTTCGCGGGTGCTCGTGAAAATGCCGCGATGGACGAGGATGAAACTCTCGAAATGCCCGCTTTTAAGGAGGACGGCTATGAGCACCGAGATTATAACTCAGCGCCTTGTTATCAGACCGATGACGGTCGACGAGATACACACGCATATTGAGCTTTACCGCGTCACCGACCCGGACTTAAGCGCTGCTTATTCCGAAATGCTCGCCGGCAGCGAGCGGGCGGGGCAGTACCTGTGGTGCGTGCCGTGGCTTGTTTCGCTTTCAGACGGCAGGGAGGTCGGCGACCTCTGCTTCAAGGGGTTCGAGCCGCCGAATGCGGTCGAGATAGGCTACGGAATTTTGCCGCAGTTTCAGGGGCACGGCTACGCGACCGAAGCCGTTGCGGCGATGTGCCGCTGGGCGTTTGAGCAGGACTTTGTCACGGCTGTCGGAGCAGAAGTTGAAAGCGGCAACAGCGCCTCCTTGCGTGTTGTAGAGAAGTGCGGCTTTGTCCCGACCGGCGAAATGGGAGCAGAAGGCCCGCGATATATTCTGAAAGCCGCAAACTGACAGCCGGCAGGAAATCCCATATACCCAAAAAACAAAAGCCACCGCTTTGCGGCTCTCGTTTGAGAAACCGTTAAGCGGTGGCTTTGCTATTGTTTATTTATCGCAGAAGTCAATCAAAATCGGTGTCGGGGTCCGGCTCTTCGGGTATCGGCACGGTCGAGACTGATGCAGCCGACGACGTGCCCGATGACGAGCCTGTCTGGGTCGAGCCCGTGCTGTTTGACGCCGATGAAGTTTTGCTCGAGGACTCCGCGTTTGATGCGCTCGACGAGGTCAGCCGCGATGAAGCGGCCGATGAGGTCGCAGCCGACGACTTGGACGACGTCGCCTTTGACGAGGTAACAGACGCCGTTTTGGACGAGGTCGACTTGGATGTGCCGGACTTTACTCCGTACCATTCGCTTTTGTCAACGCCGTTTTGCTTCATATAGACCGACGGCTCAATGTCGTCATAAAGGAACGCGTGAAGCACCTTTGCGGCGTAGCTGTAGTTGTAGTAAACGGATGATGCGCCCGACTTGCGGAAGTCGGCGTTGATGATGTACTCGTCGTGCGGAATGCGCGTGGTTATCATCGTCGGCTTGTCCTTCAAGAACATCGCGAGGTTGATAAGCTGGCTGTTGCTGAAAGAGGTCTGCACATAGGGGGCCAGCTTGTTGACAAGCGATGGGTAGGACGTCACGTCCATATTCAGCGCCTTATCAAGCAGCTGCTCCATAACGTAGCGCTGACGCTCGGTGCGGCCGAAGTCGTTTGACGAGCCGAGCCAGTTAGTGCCGTATCTGACACGCGCGTAGGCGACGGCCTGAATACCGTTTAAATGCTGCCTGCCCGGCTGATTGACCCAGTATGGCTCATAGTCGATGCCGAGCGACTCGCACATATTCATAATGTGGCCGTTTATGCTGACCTTGCAGTTAAGCTCGCTCTTGGTAATTTCGGCTTCGATTCCGCCGACCTCGTCGATAATGTCAATCATTCCGAAAAAGTTGACGGTCGCGTATTCCGCAATATCAAGACCGAACACGGTATTGAGCGTCTTGACCGCGAGCGCTGCGCCGCCGTAGGCGTAGGCTGAGTTTATCTTATTGTAGGTGGTTTTGCCGTTCTTCTCAATCGGGACAAGGCTGTCGCGCATAACGGAGATGAGCTTTATCGTGTGCTCGCTCTTGTTAAGGCTCAAAATCATAATAGAGTCGCTGTTGCCCGAGAATTTGTTGACGTTCTGCGTGTCAATTCCGAACAGCGCGATGTTGTAGATGTTGCTGTCAATATTGTAATCGAAGCCGAGATCCTTGTTGTCAAGTTTGTTGAAGTCATGGTCACGCTTTATCTTTCCCATAATGGAAAGGTAGGTGCCGCCGAGCACGCCGACAGTGATAACAACAACGGTAAGCAGACTGAGGCATGAGATGAACACTGCTTTCTGCCATTTGGCGCAGCGCCTCCAGAATCGGCGGAATTTTGACGGTTTTATGGATTTAAGCTCTTTCTTCTTATACGAACCGAATTCGCTCATAATGAAAGCTCCTTTATTCTTATTGTCAGGGGCAACGATTTAACGCAAATCTTATAAATAACCGACTTAGTATAGCATATATCGACCGATATTAAAAGAAAAATTACCAAAAACTGTATGAGAGTATCTGTCACAAACAGAAAGTCCTCAAACGGCTGTCTGAGGACTTTCTGCGGCAGGCTTGCTGTCGCAAATATAGGTGTTATATTCGTAGGTTGACTTTTTGCTGCGCTCGCACATCGCTTCGTAGGCTTTGTTGCGCAGCATTTCGCGGTTTTCGTGCAGGCTCAGGCTGCTGTCGGGAAAGAACGGACCGTCGATGTAGACTGTCGTGCCCGGAATCTTACGCAGAAAGCGCTTGCGGTAGGTCACGGTGAACGTGAACACCGGCTTGCCTGCCTCGGCGGGATACTTGAACGAGACACTCTTGAACGGCCTTATCCCCGTGTACATCGGCCAGATGTGAGCTTCGGGGTAGATGGTCACGCAGTTGTCCTCAGCCAGCTTCATCAGCGAAGAGTGAAAGTTGCGCATACCGTCGAGCTTGTTCGGAATAGGGAAGCCGCCTAGCGACTTTACCAGGTGCCGCACAAACGGAATGGACACTCCGTCGGGGTTGATGATTATGTTCGCCTTTCGCGGAAAGGTTATCAGTGTCGGAGTGAACGCATCGCCTGCCGAACGCGTGTGATTGCCGTAAAGGAAAAATCCTTTTTTAAGATACGGCCTTACTGCCTTTTTGCCGACGATTCTTTCGCCGTAGACGACCTTTTGATACACCCAGACAATCGGCACTGCAACAAAGTGATAGATAAAAAAGTCCCAGCACCGCCGAAAAAACGAATGCGAAATGTACTCGTAGTCGACAGGCAGCGGCTTCTGCTCGATGTTGTTGGGCGCAAAGTCGTCATTGACGGGGTCGGTATAATGATATTCTTTTCTCAATGCTTTTTCACCGTCTCAAGCAGCATATTTTCCATTTTCTTCATACATTCGGTCTGGTCGAATTTTTCGCGCGTGTCCCTGTAGCGGCGCGAGCACTCCTCGCATTTTTCGGGCGAGGACAGCCACATATCGAGCTTTTCGGACAGCTCGGTGTAGTTGTACGGCTCGAACAGATTGTCCTCGCTCAGTGCAAAGAAGCGGGTTGCGCTGCGCTTTGAGTTGCAGATAAGCGGCACTGCGCCGCAGCAGATGGCCTCCATACAGGCGATGGCCTCAATCTCCACCACTGCCGTGTGGACGTACAGGTCGGCCGACTGCAGCACCTTAACAAGCTCTTCGCGCTTGAAAAAGCTGAAGCGGCAGTCAAGCCCGAGCTTTTTTGCGAGGCGCACGAGTTTCTTGCGGTCGGGACCTTCGCCTGCGAAGGTAAGGTGTATTTTGTCGCGGTATTTTGAAAGGGCAACCGCGCGCATTAGCTGGCCTTGCGCCTTTTCGCGGCAGTAGCGGCCCGAGCAGACGATGTTGAAGCCGTTGGTTTCGGGCTTGACCTCGGGCTTGAAAAACATATCGTTTACGCCGTTTGAGATGACGTAGGCGTTGGTCTTGCGCCCGATGTTATGCTCGAACGTCTCGCGTATAAATTCGGTGGGGTAGTGTATCGCGTCGACATGGCGGTAGACGAGCTTGTCGAAAATCTTATATATAAGGTGGTTGACGTGCGGCATATCCATCATTCCGAAGTGTGCGGTCACATTCTCGGCCTGACAGTGAAAGCTCGCCGTCAGCGGTTTGCCGCCGAGCCTGTCGGCCGCCTTTATCGCAAAGCACGACAGCGGAAACGGCAGCAGCAGATGAACGACGTCGGCGTCCTTTAACGCGGCTTCGAGCAGCTTTTTGTCGGGCTTTGCAAGACTTACACCGTTTTTGTCGAGTATGCGGTTGAGCGGGCCGAGGTTGAGCCTGGGCACGGAAACAAAGCCCTCTCCGTCGGGAGCATCGGGAGCAACTACAGTCACACTGTGACCTGCGCTTTTAAGATGAGCGATAAGGTTGAACGCCGCAAGCGCCGTGCCGTTGTTCGGCTTGCCGAGCACATCGCAGATGATGGTTACATTCAAAACTCCGACTTCCTTTTCATTCCTCATATCCTTTTTAAGCTGTTTTCGCTCCAAAAGGGTATGATAATATTACTATGTTTCTGCAAAAATAGCAATATATTATTTAATTCTACCGCTCTACCCACGCGTTAGAACAGCTCTACTGCAAATTCTACCGATTTTTTGCCCTTGTAAGGAAAAACCTGCATATGAAGTATTTATTTTTTAAATAAGCTGTGATATAATAGCTTGATACATTTGTTCGGCGTTTTGCCGATACCGTTTGAAAGGAGTGACGCAAAATGTGGATAAGTTCCGACTTGTCTCAAAATACAAGCCGACGGGCGACCGGCCCGAAGCCATCGCCGAGCTGACCGACGGGCTGAATCGCGGTGTAAAGGAGCAGGTGCTGCTCGGAGTTACAGGCTCGGGAAAGACGTTTACCATGGCGAACGTAATCGCCAACGTCAACCGCCCGACACTCGTGCTCGCGCATAACAAGACCCTCGCCGCGCAGCTGTGCTCCGAGTTCAAGGAGTTCTTTCCAAACAACGCAGTGGAATATTTTGTATCCTATTACAAGTTTTTGCCCAAAATCGCAATAAAACGCCGTTTTTAAGTATTTTTTTAACACAAGATAAAACGTAATAACACTACATAAACCAAATAACTTTGTGACCTAAATTCGTGTAATCGAGTTTAGGGTACATTGTGTAATAATTAAGAATATTTAATTTATGAGGTGATGATATGGACTTTCAAATTAAAAACAATGAATTTTTGAAAAATGGGAAACCTATAAAAATCATATCCGGTGCAGTGCATTATTTTCGCAACATGCCAGACACATGGGATGATATTTTCAAAAAGATAAAAGCGCTTGGTTGCAATTGTGTTGAAACGTATTGCGCATGGAATATGCATGAAAAAATTCAGGGACAATATGATTTTTCGGGGAATCTCGATATATCGGCATTTATAAGAATGGCACAAAAAGAAGACTTAATGGTGATAGTTAGACCGGGACCATATATATGTGCCGAGTGGGAATTTGGTGGACTGCCATGGTGGATATTGGCAAACGATGATATGGAAATTCGTTGTATGAATAAGCAGTACATACAGTGTTTTGAGAATTATCTGGATAAATTATTTGAAGAAATACGTCCACTTCTTTGTACTAACGGCGGGCCCATTATAATGCTACAGTGTGAAAACGAGTATGGATACTATGGTGACGATAAAGATTACCTTGAATATCTTGCAAAGAGTTACAAAGAAAAAGGGATTGATGTACCCCTTTTCACTTCAGATGGAACACAAGAAAAAAACCTACTTGATGGTTCTATAGACGGACTTCTTCCGACATTAAATTTTGGTAGCCGTGTTGAAGAAAATTTCAAGGCTTTTAATTCTTTATACCCTGATAAACCAAAAATGTGTATGGAAATGTGGAATGGTTGGTTTGATGCTTGGGGCGACTCTAAGCATCATACAACTTCCGCAGAGAATTATGCGGCGGTAGTTGACGATATGCTTAAAATCGGCAGTGTTAATATGTATATGTTTATCGGTGGTACCAATTTTGGATTCACATCAGGTGCTAATCATTATGAAAAATTCGCTCCCGATGTTACAAGTTATGATTATGATGCACTATTAACCGAGGCAGGAGATGTGACCCCTAAATATTATGCTGTACGTAATGTGATAAAAAAATATGTAGATACTCCCTTGCCGAGCGTTCCTGCCAATAGACCCAAAAAGGCATATGGAAAATTTTTACTTACACAAAAAACGGGGTTATTTGCGAATCTTAACAATATCTCCAAACCTATAAAAAGTGAAATTCCCAAAAATATGGAGAAATATGGTATAGGTTATGGATATATCGCTTATGAAACCGTTTTAAACCGTGAATATATTGATGCTGTTTTGAACTTAGAAAGTTTGGGAGACAGAGCACATGTTTATTTAAATCATAACCTTATAGGAATACTTTATATCAATGAGGATTTGAGTATAAAAATAAATGCTCAAAAAGGTGATACTCTTACAATCCTTTGTGAAAATATGGGTAGAGCAAACTTTGGTCCCAAAATGATGAGAAAAAAAGGAATTGCGGGCAGATGTTTAATAGATGGTAAAATTCATTTTAATTGGAATGTCTATCCTTTGCCGATGGATAATCTTTCAAATCTTGATTTTTCAGAAAATCAGTTCAATGAAAAAACAGGATTTTATAAAGGCAGTGTTGATATAGATGAACCGTATGATACATTCCTGAAGCTGGAAAACTTTAAAAAGGGATTTGTAACAATAAATGGATTTAATATAGGCAGATATTGGGAAATCGGTCCGCAAAAAACATTATACGTACCAAAATCTATTTTACAAAAAGGAGAAAACGAGTTTATTGTTTTCGAATCAGATGGATTAAAGGGTATTCCGCAGATAGAATTATGTGATATCCATGATTTGGGTGAAAATAATTAGATATAAATCATATGAATATTCTGTACTGAATACGACTGCGAATTTGTGACCTAAATTCGTGTAATTTACTATTCGCCAACTTTTTGAGTAAAATTTTAGAGAATTTAAGACAAGAAAATGGCAGAAAATAATCAAAAAAGAGAGGAGTGAGAACATGCCGGACAAGTTTATTTTACATTCAAATTATAGTCCTACCGGCGACCAACCCCAAGCTATCGCCGAGCTGACCGACGGGCTGAATCGCGGTGTAAAGGAGCAGGTTTTGCTTGGCGTCACCGGCTCGGGAAAGACTTTTACCATGGCGAACGTAATCGCCAACGTCAACCGCCCGACGCTTGTTCTCGCTCACAACAAGACGCTCGCCGCGCAGCTGTGCTCCGAGTTCAAGGAGTTCTTTCCAAACAACGCAGTGGAATATTTTGTTTCCTACTACGACTACTATCAGCCCGAGGCTTACATCCCGGGCACCGACACTTATATTGAAAAGGACTCGGCCATAAACGACGAGATCGACAAGCTGCGCCACTCGGCGACCTGTGCTCTGTCGGAGCGGCGCGACGTTATTATCGTTGCGAGCGTTTCCTGCATATATTCGTTGGGAAATCCTATCGACTACCGCACTATGGTCATTTCGCTGCGGCCGGGTATGCAGGTCACCCGTGATGAGCTGCTGCGCCGTCTGGTCGACTTGCAGTATGAGCGCAACGACGTCAGCTTTGTCCGTAACAAGTTCCGCGTGCGAGGCGACGTGGTCGAGATCTATCCCGCGTATTATACCGATACGGCGATAAGAGTCGACTTTTTCGGCGATGAGATTGACAGCCTCTGCACCGTTGATACGCTGACGGGCGAGGTCAAGGAACGCCTTGCGCACACGGGAATTTATCCCGCGTCGCACTACATTGTGCCGCCCGACAAAATGGAGGACGCGCTTGAGGAGCTGCGTGCCGAAATGGAGGAGCGCGTGAAGTTCTTTCAGGATAACGGCAAGCTCATCGAGGCACAGCGCATACGCCAGCGCACGGAGTACGACATCGAAATGCTGCGCGAGATCGGCACCTGCAAGGGCGTCGAGAACTATTCGCGCGTGATGTCGCGCCGCCCGCCCGGAAGCGTGCCGTTTACACTGCTGGACTATTTTCCCGACGACTATCTGCTGATCGTCGACGAGTCGCACGTCACGCTGCCGCAGGTGCGCGGAATGTACGCGGGCGACCGTGCGCGCAAGACTACGCTTATCGACTACGGCTTCCGTCTGCCGTCGGCCTATGACAACCGCCCGCTGAATTTCGACGAGTTCTATAGCAAGGTGCACCAGGCGATATTCGTCAGCGCAACGCCCGGCGATTTCGAGCTTGAGCACGCCCCGCGTCCCGTTGAGCAGGTCATACGCCCGACAGGGCTTGTCGACCCCGAGATCGAGGTCAAGCCGACCGAGGGCCAGATCGACGACCTGCTGTCGCAGATAAACCTGCGCACGGCGGCAAAGGAGCGAGTACTCGTTACGACTCTCACCAAAAAGATGGCGGAGGATCTGACCGACTACCTGACAAACCGCTCGGTCAAGGTGCGCTATATGCACCACGATATTGACGCTATCGAGCGAATGGAGATAATCCGCGACCTGCGTTTGGGCGAGTTCGACGTGCTTGTCGGAATAAACCTGCTGCGCGAGGGGCTTGACATTCCCGAAGTGTCGCTTGTCGCCATTCTCGATGCGGATAAAGAAGGCTTCCTGCGCAGCACGACCTCGCTTATCCAGACGATAGGACGCGCCGCGCGCAACGCCGACGGCAAGGTCATAATGTACGCCGACAGCGTGACCCGCTCGATGGAGCAGGCGATAAGCGAGACTTACCGCCGCCGCGAAATCCAGCTTAAATATAATGAAGAGCACGGCATCGTGCCCAAGACCATAGTCAAGGACGTGCGCGAGATTCTCGAGCTTACGCCCAAGAGCAAGAGCGAGGGCGGCAAGCAGCGCCTTAACAAGCACGAGAAGGCCGAGCTTATCGACCGTCTGACGCGCGAGATGAAAAACGCGTCGAAGCTGCTCGAATTTGAGCACGCCGCCTACCTGCGCGACAGGATAAACGCGCTGAAATCTGAGAAATAACAGGAGATTTTTCAATGGCAGCAGACAGAATAATCATAAAAGGCGCGAGGGAGCACAACCTCAAAAACGTCAGCCTCACCATTCCGCGTGACAAGCTGGTCGTGTTTACGGGGCTTTCGGGCTCGGGCAAGTCGTCGCTTGCGTTCGACACGCTCTATGCCGAGGGGCAGCGCCGCTATGTTGAGAGCCTGTCTAGCTATGCCCGCCAGTTTCTCGGCCAGATGGACAAGCCCGACGTCGACAGCATCGAGGGGCTTTCGCCCGCAATTTCCATTGATCAGAAAACTACGTCGAAAAACCCGCGCTCGACCGTCGGCACGGTTACCGAAATCCACGACTACCTGCGCCTGCTCTATGCACGCGTGGGTATTCCGCATTGCCCTGTCTGCGGCAAGGAGATAGTTCAGCAGACGGTCGACCAGATAGTTGCAAAAATAATGAAGCTCGAGCCCGACAGCAAGGTTATGATTCTCGCACCTATTGTCCGCGGCCGCAAGGGCGAGCACCAAAAGGAGCTTGAGCAGGCGAAAAAAAGCGGTTTCGCCCGCGTTCGCGTCGACGGAATAATCTATGACCTCGGCGAAAAAATCGAAATTGAAAAGAATAACAAGCACAACATCGACATCGTCGTTGACCGTCTTGTTATAAAAGACGGGATAGAATCGCGCCTGACCGACTCGGTTGAGACCGCGTCCAACCTCACAGGCGGCATTGTCACCGCGTCTGTCGTGGGCGGTGAGGACATCATGTTTTCGCAGAACTTCTCCTGCGAGGAGCACGGAGTGAGCATTGAGGAACTTTCGCCGCGTATGTTTTCGTTCAACAATCCCTACGGCGCGTGCCCCAAGTGCTCGGGTCTGGGCGTATTTATGAAGGTCGACCCGTCGCTCATTATCGCCGACAGCGAGCTTTCGCTCGCTCAGGGAGCGGTGCGCGCAAGCGGCTGGAACTCCATTGACAAGCACAATTCCATTGCAAATATGTACTTTAACGCCCTCGGCGAAAAGTATGGCTTTACACTCAACACTCCGCTTAAAAAGTATTCAGAAGAAGCAATGCACGCCCTGCTCTTCGGCACGGGCGGCGAAAAGCTGCGCTTAAAGCGTTCGTCAACGCTCGGCGGCGGCACTTACCAGTCCGCGTTTGAGGGGATCGTCAACAACCTTGAGCGCCGCTATAAAGAGAGCACGAGCGAGGCTTCACGCGCCGAGATCGAATCGTATATGAGCGTGTGCGAGTGCCCCGAGTGCAAGGGCGCAAGGCTCAACCCCGTTTCGCTCGCGGTCACGGTAGCGGACAGGAATATCAACGAAGTCAGTGATATGTCGATAAGCAAGGCGGTCGATTTTGTCAACTCGCTGAAGCTCAGCGACCGCGATATGATGATTGCCGACGGAATACTCAAGGAAATCCGTTCGCGTCTGGGCTTTCTCGACAGCGTCGGGCTCAGCTACCTGACACTATCGCGTTCGGCGGCCACGCTTTCAGGCGGCGAGAGCCAGAGAATACGCCTTGCCACACAGATCGGCTCGTCGCTGACAGGCGTGCTTTATATCCTCGATGAGCCGAGCATCGGCCTGCACCAGCGCGATAACGAAAAGCTGATTGCCACGCTGCGACGCCTGCGCGACATCGGCAATACGCTCGTCGTCGTCGAGCACGACGAGGACACGATGTACGCCGCCGACTTCATTGTCGACATCGGTCCCGGAGCGGGTGTAAACGGCGGCGAGGTGCTCTGCTCCGGCAGCGTCGACGACATCAAGGCATGCAAGCGCTCGATAACCGGCGATTACCTCTCGGGCAGGCGAAAGATTGCCGTTCCCGAGCACCGCCGCGCGGGCAACGGCAAGAGCATTAAAATAATCGGCGCGAGCGAGAACAACCTGCGTAATATCGACGTTGAAATTCCGCTCGGAATGTTCGTCGCGGTCACGGGAGTGTCAGGCTCGGGCAAGTCCTCGCTTGTGAACGAGATTTTTTATAAGAAGCTGGCCAATGTCCTTAACGGCTCAAAGCAGAAGTACGGCGCGCATAAGGAGATACTCGGCGCGCAGGAGCTTGACAAGATAATCGCAATCGACCAGTCGCCGATCGGGCGTACGCCGCGCTCGAATCCCGCGACCTACACAGGCGTGTTCAACGATATTCGCGAGCTGTTTGCCCAAACGCAGGACGCAAAAATGCGCGGCTACACCTCAAGCCGCTTCTCATTCAACGTCAAGGGCGGCCGCTGCGAAGCCTGCCAGGGCGACGGCATAATCAAGATCGAAATGCACTTTTTGCCGGACATCTACGTCCCGTGCGAGGTCTGCAAGGGCCACCGATACAACCGCGAAACGCTCGAGGTGCACTACAAAGGCAAGAGCATCTATGACGTGCTCGAAATGACGGTTGAGGAAGCGCTCGGCTTTTTTGAGAGCATACCGAAAATCTATAATAAAATTAAAACGCTCAATGACGTCGGGCTGGGCTATGTCAAGCTCGGCCAGCCCGCGACGACTCTCTCGGGCGGCGAAGCACAGCGCGTCAAGCTTGCAACAGAGCTTTCGCGTCGCGCGACGGGGCGCACGGTCTACGTCCTCGACGAGCCGACGACAGGGCTGCACACCTACGACGTGCATAAGCTCATAGACGTGCTCGACCGCCTTGTTGAAGCAGGCAACTCCGTCGTCGTCATCGAGCACAACCTTGATGTGATAAAGACCGCCGACTATATCATCGACCTCGGCCCCGAGGGCGGCTCGGGCGGCGGACTTGTCGTCGCTGCGGGCACGCCCGAAGCGGTCGCAGAGTGCGATAAGTCTTATACAGGCCATTACCTCAAAAAACTGCTGAAAGGATAGGCTATGTTCGGTTACGTTAAAGTGTTCAAGCCGGAGCTGAAGGTCGCCGAGTTCGACACCTACAAGGGCATATATTGCTCGCTGTGCAAATCCCTCGGCAAAAATTACGGACATTTGCTGCGAATGACGCTCAGTTATGACTATACTTTTCTGCTTGTGCTTGCACTTTCGGTAAAAAATAATCATTGTGAGTTCAAAAAAGAACATTGTGTTTACAATCCGTTCAAAAAATGCTATTATAATACCAATTACACGGAAGTTTACGACGCAGTTTCCGCAATCGCCGTGATGATGCTCTATTTCAAGGTGTGCGACAATGTCCGCGACGAGCGGGGGTTCAAGCGCTTCGGCTGCCGTCTGGCGAAAGGACTGCTCGGCCGCAAGCTCAAAAAGGCGCGGCGGCTCTATCCCGAGCTGTACGGTATCATAAGCGACCTCGACCGCCTGCAGACCGAAGCGGAAGCGAGCGAAAACGTCGGTATCGACGTCGCCGCCGAGCCTACGGCAGTTACCCTCGGACGCATTTGCCGGTATCTCGCGCCGTGTACGTGTGAGGATGCGTTCTACCGCATCGGTTACTGCGCGGGCAAGTGGGTATATCTTGCCGATGCGGTCGAGGATTTGGACGACGATCTTGCCCGCGGGCGCTTCAACCCGCTTGACAAGGATAACGTCTCCGACGCGGCGGGAATAATGAACATATGCTCAAACGAAGCGGGCGCGGCGTTCGACTCGATAGATGCAAAGCGCTATCAGGGGATAATCCGCAACATACTCTACCTGTCGCTCCCGATAAAAGCAGAGAATTTGGTAAAAGAAAGAGAGGCTGATAAGCAATGAACGATCCGTATGAGACCTTAGGTATCAGCAAAAACGCCACCGACGACGAGGTCAAGGCCGCGTATCGCGCTTTAGCCAAGAAGTTCCACCCTGACAATTTCGCAGGCGACCCTAACGCCGTCGAGCTTGCCGAGGAAAAAATGAAGGTGCTCAACGAGGCCTATGACAGCATTATGAATATGCGTCGCGCAGGCAACGCTAACGCAGGCGCAGGCTTTAACGGCTCTAACGCGCAGGGCGGTTCGTCGCAGTTCGGCACGATCCGCAGCCTTATCGCCGCAAACCGCCTTGATGAAGCGCTGCGTATGCTCGACAGCGTGCCGGTCGCTCAGCGCTCGGCCGAGTGGTACTTTTTAAGCGGCAGCGTGCAGTACAAGCGCGGCTGGTTCGAAAACGCTTACACCAGCTTCGCTACTGCCTGCCGAATGGACCCGAACAACGCCGAGTATCGCGCTGCGTTCAATCAAATCCAGAACAGCCGCGGCGGCTTTAACCCCTATAGACAGTCCTCAACCACGGTCGGCGGATGCAGCGTGTGCGATATGTGCACGGGGCTTATCTGCTGCGACCAATGCTGTGAGTGTATGGGCGGCGATCTGATTGGGTGCTGCTAAAAAACAGGCGGGTAAAATGGCCTTTTGCTCGGTGATGTCGGCGCTGAGCGTCGCGCTGATGTTCTTCGCGCGGCTGATAGGGCTTGCCGACTACTGTGTTGTGGTCGTGTGCTGCCTTGTCATCGGTGTGATTATGATTGAGTGCGGCGTAAAGTGGGCGATAGCGTCCTACGTCGTCACGGGCGGGCTTGGGCTGCTGCTCGGCAACCTTGAATGTGCGCTGCTGTTCATCTTCTTTTTCGGATTTTATCCGATAATAAAGCCGCTTATCGAGCGCTTGCCGCGCATTGTCGAATGGTTGCTTAAATTGGTGCTGTTCAACGGCGTTATAGTTGCGCTTTATGCCGCGTTCGACGCGATTATAGCGCCCGCCGATGACGTGAAGTACCTTAGTCACGCAGCCTACATCGTGCTGCTGCTGATTACGGCGAACGTCGTGTTTATTATGGTCGACATTCTTTTCAACAAGCTGATGACCCTCTATTACATTCGCCTGCACCCGCGAATTAAAAAGCTGATCGGGTGAAAAAAAGTATATGAATTAAAACACCGTCGAGCTTACATTTGAAGCTCGGCGGTGTTTTGGTGTTTGTGTTACCATCGGCAGACAAGGGAAGATGTGGTTGTCCTTGTCTGCTGTTGGTAATTTACAGGCTGAACAGCAGCTCGGAATAGGTCGGGAACGGCCAATATTTCTTTGCGGTCAGCGTTTCAAGCTCATCGGCGACGGTACGTGCGTTATCCATATGGGCAATGAGCACGTCGCGGCAATATGTCGCTTTTTCGAGCGAGTCGGCCACGTCGTCCTCGGCAGCAATGTCGTCGGCGAGGGTGTCAACATTGACTTTGAGCTCGCCCACACGGCGGGAAAGCCCCTCGATAACGGACTTTTCAAAGCTGACATCGCAGCCGATACCGGCTTTATCAGCTGCAAGGTGTGAAATCTCACCGAGATAGGTGACGACAGCGGGAATAACCTCCTGACGTGCGACGTCGACAAAGGTACGTGCTTCAATATTGATGTGCTTGATGTAGTTCTCAAGCTCGATCTCATAGCGCGAGGTTATCTCGCTTTCGGTGTAGACGTTGTGGCGCGTGAATACATCGACGTACTCGCGCTTGAGCAGCCACGGCAGGCAGTCGACGGTCGTCTTGAGATTCGGCAGTCCGCGACGCTCGGCCTCGTCCTCCCACTCCTTGGAATAGCCGTCGCCGTTGAAGATGACGCGCGAGTGCTCGGCAACGGTGGATTTGATGAGCCTGTCAAGCTCGGCGTTGAAGTCGTCGGCCTTTTCAAGGCGGTCGGCAAACTGTTCAAGCTCGTCGGCAACGATCGTATTGAGCACGGTGTTAGCGTCGGCGATAGAGGAAGCCGAGCCGACCATGCGGAATTCGAACTTGTTGCCCGTGAACGCGAACGGCGAGGTGCGGTTGCGGTCGGTGTTGTCCTTTGAAAAACGCGGAATGATGTCAACGCCGAGCTGCAGCTTTTCTTTCGGGTGATTCTCGTACTTTTTGCCGTTTACGATGCAGTCGAGTATCTCGGTCAGTTCAGAGCCGAGGAATATCGAAATGATGGCAGGCGGCGCTTCGTGTGCGCCGAGACGGTGATCGTTGCCGGCGCTCGCAACGGAGATGCGCATAAGCGGAGCATAATCGTCGATAGCCTTGATGACCGCGGCGAGGAAGAGCAAAAACTGCGCGTTTTCTGCGGGAGTTTTGCCGGGGTCGAGCAGATTCTTGCCGTCGCCTGTCGAAAGCGACCAGTTATTGTGCTTGCCGCTGCCGTTTACGCCGACAAACGGCTTTTCGTGCAGCAGGCAGACAAGGCCGTGGCGCTTGGCGACCTTTTTCATAATCTCCATCGTCAGCTGATTGTGGTCGGTCGCGACGTTGGTGGTCATAAATATCGGCGCCATCTCGTACTGCGAGGGCGCGGCTTCGTTGTGCTCGGTCTTGGAGAGTATGCCGAGCTTCCACAGCTCAACGTCGAGGTCGGCCATATAGTCGACCACGCGCTGCTTTATTGCGCCGAAATAGTGGTCGTCAAGCTCCTGACCCTTCGGGGCCGGAGCACCGAACAGCGTGCGGCCGGTGAAGATGAGGTCCTTGCGCTGCTTATAGAGCTTTTCGTCAATGAGAAAATATTCCTGCTCCGCGCCGACGGTGGTGACAACGCGCGCGTTGGATCCGCGGTCAAACAGCTTCAGCACGCGCGCCGCCTGATGGCTGATGGCGTCCATCGAGCGCAGCAGGGGAGTCTTTTTATCAAGTGCTTCTCCGCCGTAGGAGCAGAACGCGGTCGGTATGCATAGGGTGCTGTCCTTTATAAAAGCATAGGAGGTCGGGTCCCACGCGGTGTAGCCGCGGGCCTCAAATGTTGCACGCAGTCCGCCCGAGGGGAAGCTCGACGCGTCAGGCTCGCCCTTGCGCAGCTCTTTGCCCGAGAAGTCCATTATAACAGACGACGTGCCGATAGGGGTTATGAAGCCGTCGTGCTTCTCGGCAGTGGCTCCCGTCAGCGGCTGGAACCAGTGGGTATAATGGGTAGCACCCTTGGAGATAGCCCACTCCTTCATCGCATTGGCGACGATGGTCGCAACATTCTTGTCAAGCGGCGCACCGCTTTCAATAGTCTCCATTACGGCCTTGAACGTCTCTTTAGGTAACTTGTCCTTCATAACAGACTCGTTAAACACCATGCTGCCGAAAATTTCCGGTACGTTTGTCATTTGATCCACTCCTATGCTTACAGATCCTTTACAAAAAAACGCTGCGAGCGGTGAATCTCACAGCGAAGAGCCAAACTTAATTACATTATAAATGTGCTTGCGCACAATGTCAATATTATTTTTGATTAACAGCAATTGCATGTTATCTGCTTTATGAATATCAGCGCCTGCATACACATAGTAATTATTGTAAAAAGCCCGAGTGAGGATAGGTTCGCAGGGCGACCGACAGCGCCGCGCCTCAAGCTCGAAACCGTAGGAGGAAACGCAATGACAAATCAAAGTATTTACACTGATATTGCCGCTCGTACCGGCGGCGACATTTATATCGGAGTCGTCGGGCCGGTCAGAACAGGAAAGTCCACGTTTATAAAGCGCTTTATGGACGTTATGGTAATTCCGAACATAGCCGAGCCGTCACGCCGCGACCGCGCAAATGACGAGCTGCCGCAATCGGCCTCCGGGCGAACGATAATGACGACCGAGCCGAAATTTATTCCTGAGGACGCGGTCGATATCGTTACCGATACGGGCTGCAAAATGTCGGTCAGGCTTATCGACTGCGTCGGCTATATCGTGCCCGGGTCGATAGGCTACATTGAGGGCGATCAGCCGCGAATGGTGAAAACGCCGTGGTACGACGAGCCCGTGCCGTTCAATATGGCGGCGGAGTTCGGCACTCATAAGGTAATTGAGGAGCACTCGACTATCGGAATTGTCATAACTACCGACGGCAGCATCGGCGACATCGCACGCGAGGACTACGTCGATGCGGAGCGCCGCGTTATCAGCGAGCTCAAAGCGATAAATAAGCCGTTCGTCATCGTTGTTAACTCCACGCAACCGCAGTCGGAGCGCGCGCGCAAGCTCGCCGCCGAGCTTGCCGAGACGTACTCGGTAACGGCGGTCGCGGAGGATTGCTCCGCACTTGAGGTCAACGATTTTAATACAATACTCTACAGCGTTTTGCAGGAGTTCCCGATCAAGGAAACTGTCATCACGTTCCCCGGCTGGACGGCGGGGCTTGACAAAAACTATTGGCTTAAAAAGCAGATGACTGATGCGGTCTTTGCAAATTCTCCCGCTTTGACAAAGACAGCGAGCCTGAACACGTTCTGCGCAGCTCTTGCACAAAGCGACTTTATCGCAGCTGCGAGCGTTGACGGGATAAATATGGGCACAGGCGAGTCGCACGTGACAGTTACGCTCGCTGACGGCCTGTTCTACCGAGTGCTCAGCGAGACCACGGGCGTTGAGATTGCCGACGACGAGGAGCTTGTCTCGACCCTGTTTACGCTTGCGAAGCAATCGAAGGAGTACAAGCGCGTCAAGGACGCTCTCGACGAGGTTGAAGCGACGGGCTACGGAATCGTTATGCCGCAGCTTGAGGAGCTGAAGCTGCAGGAGCCGGAGATCGTCAAGCAGGGCGGCCGCTACGGCGTCAGGCTGCGGGCAAGCGCGCCGTCGATACATATGATGCGCGCCGACATCAACACCGAAGTCTCGCCGATAGTCGGCTCGGAGCGGCAGTCGGAGGACTTGGTGATGTACCTGCTCAAGGAGTTCGAGGAGGACCCGATAAAAATTTGGGACTCGAATATCTTCGGCAAGTCGCTGCATGAGCTTGTCAACGAGGGACTGCATACCAAGCTTGCGCGTATGCCTGTCGACGCGCGTCAGCGGTTGCAGGAAACGCTCGAGCGCGTGATAAACGAGGGCTGCAGCGGGCTTATCTGCATAATACTTTAACTGTAAAAGCGTCGGGTGAAAATTTCGCTCGGCGCTTTTTGCACAAAAATTGGAAAAATAAGCTGCACGCCCGACTTTAAAAGCAATCAAAGCCGCTTTGTCAGAAAAAGAATAAAGCGCCAGTTCTAACTTTTGCTCTGCGCGGAATGATAAATAAGGGTGAAAAATTTGAAAAAAAGCATTTTTAAGGTGCTTGCAGCCGTTCTCGCGGTTGCCGACGCGGCGATAATGTCGACCGTCGCCTACGCCGATGCGACTGTGCCGAGCGACCTGACCTACGCGCAGGCTTATTCGCTTGACAGCGGGCTGCTGCAGTTCGGCGGTAACGACTCGCTCGGCATTGCGGCGACCGAGAGCTACAGCTATCCGTCGACGGTCAGCGTGTTAGGTATTTTTCCCGTAAAAACGGTCAATATCAGCGCCCAAAGCCGAAGCTCGGTCGTGATTTCGGGACAGCCGTTCGGCTGCATACTTGATACAAAGCACATTCTCGTCGTCGGACTTACCGATGTGACGACTGAGTCAGGCATCGTGAATCCTGCAGCGAGAGCGGGAATTGCAACAGGCGACTACCTCGTCAGCATAAACGGGGTTGCTCTTGACGACGTGTCGACCGTGTCGCGGCTTGTGCGCGAGTCGGACGGCGGCGAGCTTAAAATCGTCGTCAACGGCTCAGATGGGCTGAAAACCGTGCGCCTGCGCCCCGCTTTTTCAAAGGACGAGCAGGCGTACAGGCTCGGCATCTGGATTCGCGACAGCGAGGCCGGCGTGGGAATGCTGTCGTTCTACTCGCCCGAAAGCGGAGTTGCGGCGGGGCTCGGTCACTCCCTGAACGACGCCGACACAGGCAAGAGCTTCGCTGCAAACGGCGGCAAAGCCTACACCGCGGGAATACTTGCCATCAAAAAAGGTGCGGACGGCAACCCGGGGCAGCTTTGCGGCTGCATCAATTCCTCGTCGATTTTAGGAAAGGTGCTCGAAAACTCCGACAAGGGCGTGTATATCGCGGCCGAGCGCCTTGACGGCGAGCTGCACGAGGTCGCCTATGCCGGCGAGGTGCACAAGGGCGACGCGGAGCTGTATGTCTCGCTCAACGGCGGCACAGCGCAGCGCTATTCGGCTGAGATAACCGAGGTCAGGCGGGGCGACGGCAAAAACCTTGTGATAAAGGTGACTGACAAGGAGCTGCTCGGCCTGACAGGCGGGATAGTGCAGGGAATGTCGGGAGCGCCGATACTGCAGGACGGACGGCTCGCAGGAGTGCTGACGCACGTCCTCGTCAACGACGCTGACGTAGGCTACGGCATTTTCGCCGAAACGATGGTCGACAGGTCAAACGAAGTTGCCGCCGCGCAGAAAAAGGCTTCGTAAGACGTTTATCGTGTGCTAAACCGCAGCAGGTTATGGTGTGCCAAACAGATTTTTTAACGCGCGCTGCTGACAATCACACTAATTATGACGGCATTTGATACGCAGGCAGCTATGACCTAAGTTTATCGCAGCGGCGGTCGAGGCTTCAAGTAATTAAACTTCAGCTTCGGCTGCCGTCGATAAACGGATCAAACGAGCGCGAATGATTGCTGCTTCGGCAAATATCTTTTATCACACCGGGTCAAATTCTACATTTTGGGTTAAAATTATTGTGAAAATAGTCGACATTTCGTCAACTTTAATAAATTTTGATAAAATTGAGAAAAACTGGAAATTATCTATTGCAATAAATGGTAATTTATGGTAATATATGGATAACAAAGCCAATATGGAGGTATCAATATGGAAAAGAAACTTAAAGTGCTGATTGCCGACGACAAAACGGAGTTCGGAAAGAACTGCGCCGATAAGCTGCGAAGCAAGGGATTCGATGTATTTTTGACTCAAAAGGACGGGCAGCAGGTGCTCAAGGACATCAAGAAGTTTTCGCCCGATGTGGTGCTGATGGACATATTTATGCAAAACCTCGACTCGCTCGGCGTGCTCGACGCGTCGGCGGGAGTGCACGACAACATAACTTTCATGGTAATGTCGAGTTTTGACAATCCGCGCCTTGAGGAGGAAGCGATAAACAAGGGTGCGGCGTACTTCCTGCTCAAGCCGTTTGATTTTGATATGGTCGCCGACAGAATTGCGCAGCGCTCGCGCGCAAGCTTCAGCGTAAGTCACCCCGCACCGCAACGGAACAGCCTCGAGATCGTCATCACCAACATACTGCACGAGATCGGCGTTCCCGCTCACATTAAGGGCTACCACTACCTGCGCGAGTCGATAATGCTCTCGGTCGAAGATCCGGACATCATCAACTCAATAACCAAGCAGCTTTATCCGACGGTGGCGAAGAAATTTTCGACCACGTCCTCACGCGTTGAACGCGCGATACGCCACGCCATAGAGGTAGCGTGGGATCGCGGAGATATAGACGTACTCAATTCCTACTTCGGGTACACGATACATAACGAAAGGGGGAAGCCGACCAACAGCGAGTTCATCGCTATGATTGCCGACAAGCTCAGGCTGAACCTGAAAGCATCATAAAAGCGGCTCTTGATTATTCGGCGCGGCTGTTGTATAATCACTTGCGGTGATTAAAATGGCTGATTTCAGTATCAATGTATCCGAATTAAGAGATTATTCCGCGCAGCTCAAGGCGGGCGACACAGTCAGCCTCAGCGGTACGGTATACACCGCTCGCGATATGGCGCACAAGCGGATATTCGAGCTTCTTGAAAACGGGGAAAAACTGCCTTTTGACGTCGACGGCTGCGCTGTTTACTACGCAGGTCCGACTCCGACGCCCGAGGGGCTTGCTATCGGCAGCTGCGGCCCTACCACGTCCTCACGAATGGACGTATACGCGCCCAAGCTGTACGATATGGGCATGGCGGCCTCAATCGGTAAAGGCGGCAGAAGCAAGGAAGTCTGCGACGCTATAAAGCGCAACAAAGCTGTGTACCTGTGCGCGATCGGCGGTGCGGGAGCGCTCGCGTCGAAATGTATCAAAAGCTGCGAAGTGATTGCGTTCGAGGAATTTGGCTGCGAGTCGGTCAAGCGCCTTGAGTTCAGCTCATTTCCGCTGATAGTCGCAATCGACGCTCACGGCGGAAATCTGTTTGAGCACTGAAAAAGCAAAAAGCGGGGTCGGTCGCCCCGCTTTTTTATACAAATAAACGAGCGTACTGTCTTTGCTGACGGTACGCTCGTTTTGCTTATTTGTTGATTTTGAAGAAGCGGGGCTTATTCAGCCTCTTTTTCGTCCTTTTTCTTGCCGGAGAGGATTACGTTGACGATGATGCCGAGGATAAGCGCAGCTGCGATCTCAGTCAGGGTAACAGCACCGAACTGCAGCGACATACCGCCGATACCCGCGATAAGGATAATCGAAGCGGTGAACAGATTTTTGTTATCGTCAAGGTCGACCTTTTGGAGCATCTTCAGACCGCTGACGGCGATGAAGCCGTAAAGCGAAATGCACACGCCTCCCATAACGCAACCCGGAATTGTCGCGAGGGTGGTAACAAACGGAGCGACGAACGAAGCAAGGATAGCAAGGATAGCGGTGGTGAAGATAGTGACAACGGAAGCGTTGCCGGTGATAGCTACGCAGCCGACAGACTCACCGTAAGTGGTGTTCGGGCAACCGCCGAAGAACGCACCGACCATAGATCCGACGCCGTCGCCGAGCAGGGTTTTGGAAAGGCCGGGCTCTTCAAGCAGATCACGCTCGATGATGGAGGAGAGATTCTTGTGGTCAGCGATATGCTCGGCAAAAACGACCAGAGCAACAGGCACATAGGCAACCGCGACCGAGCCGATGTAAGCTCCGTTAATGGATTTGAGGCCCTTGAACGCCTCGACAAAGGTGAAATCGGGATACCACTGCATCGAGCTGAACTTTGAGAAGTCGATGATCTTCATGGCGTCAATTCCGCATTGGTTACCGATGACGGTGAAAACGGAAGCGAGAGCATAGCCTGCGGCGATACCGATGATGAACGGAATGAGCTTGGCCATCTTCTTGCCGTAGACCGAGCAGAGGGTGACTACGATAAAGGTAACAAGTGCGCAAATAAGGCACAGCGAGGTGTGCAGATCCATAGTGAAGCTGCCTGCGGCATTTTTGTTGCCGCCGAGTGCGTCACTTACGGCATTGCCGGCGAGAGACAGTCCGATGATGGCGACCGTGGGTCCGATGATGACAGGCGGCATAAGCTTATTAATCCACTTAACGCCGACAATCTTGATGATTATTGCCAGCACAACATAGACAAGACCCGCGAAAACCGCACCTATGATAAGACCGAGGTAGCCGACCTGCATCGACACGGCACCGCCGAAGGCAGCGCTCATCGAGCCGAGGAAGGCGAAGGACGAGCCGAGGAATACGGGACTCTTGAACTTGGTGAACAGCAGGTAGACGATAGTTCCCACGCCTGCGCCGAACAGGGCGGCAGAGGTGGACATATGCGTCCGGAAAGCGAAGCCGTCGTTTGAGTTGATGACAGCCGGCACAGCTATCGTTGCCGCAAGGATAGCCAGCAGCTGCTGCAAGGCGAATACGACCATCTGGCCGAACTTCGGCTTGTCACTTACATCGTAGGTTAGTTTCATTTTTACTCCTCCGTAAAAGTTTTTAACGTCGTTTGGGAAAACCCGCGCGTACATTACAAAAATAAATACCCCACCGTGATACGGCAGGGTATGGTGCTTGTCTTGAAAACGAACCTTGCCAGTATCTTATTTACTGTTCTTTAGGTCGGGTGTCTTTGGCTGCGAAGTATTTCACAAACCTCGGAAAGTATAGCATATATATTTTGATTTGTAAAGTGAAAATTCAATTAACTTCAACATTATTTTACAAGCTTCTCGACGTACTCCTCAAGGCAAAGCCCTTCGTCGTTCATTTTTACCGCGTTGTCAACGCCGACATAGCGGTAGTGCCACGGCTCATAAATGACGCCGGTGACATTCTCTTTATTTTTTGGATAGCGCATGACAAAACCGTATTCTTCGGCGTTGTTGCGCAGCCATGTCAGTTCCTTGGTGTTTTCGTACTTGGGGGACAGATAGTTGAAGTCGACCGCAAGCCCAAGTCCGTGATCGCTCGTGCCTGGTACTGCAACAACGGTTGCGGCGACCTCGCGCGCGTCGGCGTCGCTGTAGCCCTTGTTTTTGTAGTACTGTACCTTTTTGTTGTAAAGTCGCTGCTGCGACTCATAACGACGATAGGAAGACACGACAGTCAGCTTTACGCCGTCGTCGGCTGCCGCGTTTATCATATTCATCAAATCGTCATAGGCGCGCGAGTCAAAACGATAGTCCTGCCCGTCCTGGCAGTTGGCGCGCGGAATAGAGGTCGTGTCGGGCGAGTAACCGGTGACGACGTTGTTGCGGTTTGCAAGCAGCAGCCGCCAGTCGCTCGTCTGGCCGACAAAGGGCGACAGCGTGAGCGCACCCGATGCGGGCCGCTTTGACGAAGCGGCGGCGCTTTGGGTCGCTTTTGAAGCTGAAGCTGCGCTTGACGCTTGCTGCGACGAGCTTTGAGCCGAGTCGGAAGCGGCGCTCGAGGTCGCTTTTGAAGATGCAGCTGTGCTTGACGCTTGCTGAGACGAGCTCGGTGCCGTGCTTGACGCAGCTTTCGAAGATGTCGACGCATCCTTATCGCGGCCGCTGTAGGTTATCATAAACGCTATCACGATAACGAATATCGCCGCGACGATACCGGCGCACAGCGCTATCGCCGTGCGGTCGCTCAGTTTGTTGCTGCGTCTGCGCTTTTGAGCCATTTTAATGCCCCCCGAAATTAGGTTATAGATAATAGTGAACAGTTGTTGCGTGCCTGACGGCACGGATTTGAATGAATATGTTGCAAGCCTGCTAAAGCCTCCCATTGAAGCAAGAGGAGGTGAGGCGCGAAAGCGCCTTGAAAGGAATTTTTAGAACACTCTTATGTACAGCGGAATATTCCGATTCAACGCCGCACAACAATCCAATCCTCTTTACTTCCCGCCGATGACGCCGCTGCGGCTGAGGTCGTCGATGGTTATCGGGCGGGCTTTTTTCGACTCCGCAATCTGGCTTTTGGCAGTCTCGAGCGTCTCGTCGATAAGCGCCAGCTTGCGGTTGAAGTCGCTCATCGTCTCCTCGAGCGAGGAGCGAATCTTGCCGAGGTCCTGCTTAGTCGAGTCGATCTGCTCGAGCGTGAATGCTGCCGAGCTGTCGGCCGAGTCAATTATGCTGCGGGCGCTGTCGTTTGCGCGCTCGACGATGTTGTGTGCGTCGGCCTTTGCGTCAATGATGATGTCGCCTACGCGGGCGCTGAGCTCATTTTTCGCATCAAGCTCGCGCTTGAGCGCGTCTGCCGTTTCCTTAAGCCGGTCGAGGGAAGTACGGCAAAGCTCAAACTTTTTTTCAAGATCGTCGTTGAGTATGGCGGCGCTCTCATACAGCCGCTTGAAGCGCTCCGCGTCCTCGCGTGCGGAGGCGGTCTGCTCTTTTATCTCATCTATTTCGGACTGCTTCTCATTCTGATAGTCCTCAAAGAAGCCGAGCACCTGCCTTTTATTAAATCCGAACAGCGATTTGTTGAATTTTCCGTCTGCTGACATTTTGCGGCACCTCTCGATACTTTACATCTTATATGATTATATCAAGTTAATACCGTTATTGCAATAAAAACTTCGCTGTTCTATTTGCAGGACAACAAGCATAGCTTTATAGCAGACAAGCCCGAAAGGGGATTTGATTATGATAAAGGACGATTTGTCGCGCCTGCTCGGCGGGTCACCGGGCGCTGCGCTGGCAAAGCTGCCCGACGAAAAGCTCCGGCAGATTCAGGAAGTAAGGCTGCGTCTCGGCGCTCCGCTGAGTGTGACGAGCGAGGGCAGGACGCTGTTCGTCACGCGCTCGGGAGGGCTGACGATAATGCCGAGTGAGCTGAACCTGCTCGTGACCGCCGCCGACCTCGCAAGCACGGTAGACAAGCTGTGCAGCCACTCGTTCTATGCTTTTGAAAGCCAAATAAACCGCGGCTTTATCCCGCTTAAAGGCGGCTGCCGCGCGGGAGTGTGCGGCTTTTTCGGCGGCGAGAGAAGCGGCTCGGTCAGGGACATTACGTCGGTCAACATCAGGTTGGCGCGGCAGGTGTTCGGCTGCTCGCGGCAGGTGTTCGCTCAAATCGGCGGAAAGCCGCTTAATACCGTCGTTTTCGGCGCGCCCGGGTCGGGCAAGACGACCGTTATCAGGGATATGGCGCGCGAATATTCGCTTAAGGGTCTGCGCGTGTGCGCGGCCGACGAACGCGGCGAGCTGTCGGGCATGGGCAGCTTCGACCTCGGCCCTTGCTGCGACGTGTCAACAGGAGCGGACAAGGCGTTCGCCGTTAATATGTTCATTAAATACTTTAATCCGCAGGTCATAGTCTTCGACGAGCTTGCCGACAATGCTGCCGAAATCGAAAAATGCGCCCAAAGCGGAGTGCGGCTGCTGACCTCGCTTCACGCAGACGGTATTGAGGGAGCGCTTGCACGCCTGCAAAAGCTCCAAATCGACCCGCAATCGTTTGATTGCCTGATAGCCCTCGGCGGCGAGCGCGCAGGTGAAGTCAGCGGCGTTTATTATACAAAGGAGGCTCAGCAATGCGCTTTCTCGGCGTGATACTCTTATCGCTTGTGCCGCTGCTCGTATTTATGATGAAAGCGGCGGCGATCGAAAGAAAGCGCGCCTGCGCTGCCGCAGCCGTGGAGCTGATAAACGGCGTAAAGCATGCTGTGCGTTACTCTCGCACTCCGATTGAAGCGGCGCTCACACGCCTGTCTGAGGACAAGCGGCTGAGTGCGCTCTTCAAGGGCGGCGCTTCACCCGAAGCGGTTGCTGCTGCAGTCGGCGAGAGCGTGTCGCAGCGCGCGGGTGAGGTCGTGGCAGACTGCTTTGAAGGCGCTGCACAAAGTGACGGCGTAGGCGCGCTCGAGAAGCTGAGCAGGACAGTCTCTTCGCTGAAAGGGGAGCTTGACATTATCGAAGCCGAGTGCTCCGAGCGCCGGCCGATGTACATAAAGCTCGGCGTGCTCGCGGCGGCTTTCACGGCGGTGATACTGATATGAGGTGTATTCAATGGACGTTGACCTGATATTCAAAATCGCGGCGATAGGGATAATCGTCGCCGTGTTCAATCAGCTGCTGATACGCTCGGGGCGCGAGGATCAGGCGATGATGACGACGATAGCAGGGCTTATCGTCGTGCTGATGATGGTGGTTACGCAAATAAGCGATTTGTTCGACACGGTGAAGGACCTGTTTGACCTATGAATATAGTCGCCGTGTGCGCACTCGGGATAATCGCGGCGGCGCTTTGCACCGTTTTCAGGCAGTATGCGAAGGAGTACTCCGTCGCCGTCGCGGCAGTCTGCGGCTGCACGATCGCCGCTGTGTGTGTTGCAGCCGCTGTTCCTGTTATTGCGGCGCTGCGGGACGCGGCCGAAGTGTCCGACTCGGTTGCGCCCTACATCGCCGCGATGCTCAAGAGCGTCGGCGTGTGCTGTATCGCGGGCTTTGCCTCGTCGATATGCTCCGACTGCGGCGAAAAGTCGATAGCGGAAAAGGTGGAGCTTGCCGCGCGTGTAGCGATAGCTTTGATTTATTCGCCGATACTGCTTGATTTGCTGAAGACAGCTATGGAGATGATAAAAAGCTGATATGAAAAAGCTGGTTTGTTTGCTTGCAGCAGTCGCCGTCGCGGCGCTTTTCCCGATCTGTGCTGCGGCGGAAAGCGAAACCGAGCGCATCGCCGACGACTTCGGCGTGGGGGAGCTCGGAAAGGCGCTCGACGACGACACTCTTAAAGTGCTCGATAATGCGGGAATAAGCGCGGACGAGCCCGAGGGAATTGCGGACGTCGATATACTTGCGCTGTTCGGTCAAGCGGCGGCAAAGGCTCTTGCCGATTACAAAGCACCGCTAACCTCGCTTGCGGCAATGGTCGTTATCGCTGTCGTTGCGTTCACCGCGCGGCAGGTGTCGTTCCCCGTCGGGTGGGGCGAGGACATAGTCGGCGTGATGTCCGCAGCTGCGGCTGCGGCGGCCGTTGCGATACCGATATCGTCCCTTATCTCGGAAAGTGCCGAAGTCTGCACCTCGGCGACCGTGTTTGCAAACGCCTTTATCCCCGTGTTCGCCGCCGTGACTGCCGCGTCGGGCTTCACGGCCATAGCGGGAACATACTCGGCGCTGATGTTCGCGCTTTGTCAGGCGCTGGCACTGTTGGCTGACAGTGTGTTCGTGCCCATGTGCGGCATGATGACTGCACTGGCAGTATGCACAGGTCTTGACAGCACGAGGTTTGACCTCGTCGGCGGGGTGAAGAAAGCGGTTACAGCGGGGCTGTCGGCTGTTTTGGCGGTGTTCGGCGGCGTGCTTGGGCTGCAGACAAGCCTTTCGTCGGCGACGGACACGCTCGGGCTGCGCACGGCAAAGACGGTTGTTTCTGCCGCCGTCCCTGTCGCGGGCGGAGCGGTCGCCGACTCACTCTCGGTCATCGCGGGCAGCGTATCACTCGTAAAAAGCGCGGTGGGCGCTTACTCGGCGCTGGCTCTGACGCTTATGCTGCTGCCCGTGGTGCTGAAGCTCACGCTGTGGCGGCTCGCGATCGCACTCGGCGCAGCTGTGTTTGACGCGCTCGGGTGCATGGCCGGAGCAAAGCTCGTGCGTTCGCTTTCGGCGGTCATCGGCATAATGCTCGCGATAACGGCGAGCTTCGCGGTCGCTGTCACGGTGTCGGTCCTGCTCGTGCTGAAAGCGGGGTCGGGAGCTTGAACACCCTTGCAAAAGCGGCAGTCGATGTTTGCGTCGTCGCGGTGATAGCGGCGGCTGTGCGCCTTATTCTGCCGCAAAATAAGCTCGGCAAATCGGTGCGGGCTGTATGCGACCTGACCGTCGCTGCCGCGGCGGCAGGCATAGTATTCGCCGTATTCGGCTCGGGTATCGCACTGCCGGATATGGGCGCGGTCAGTTCAGCCGACTTTTCAAGCGCCGCCGCATACATCTACGACCGCACCGAGCAGAGCGCTGCTGACGCTTTGCGCGAAAAAGCCGAAAAAACTTTGTCCGAACTCGGCATATTTGACGCCGATATAAGCATAGATTTTGACAGAAGCGGCGCTTATCCGCAGGTGCAGTCGGTCAAGGTCGGCATAAGCGGCGGCTTCGATACGGCGAAAGTCGCAAGTGACTTAAGCAGCGCTCTCGGCGAAAAGTGCGACGTGTATATAAAGGAGGAGGGGTAAAATGAATTTAATGCGAAAATTAAACGAGATGCTGCGCTCAAAAAAAGGCGGCAGCGTGCTCGTTATCCTCGCTGTTGCGGGAATGGCGCTTATCTTTCTCTCAACCCTGAAGCCGCAAGGCTCAACGAAGCAGGCCTCCTCCGACAGCGGTTTTGAATACGCCGACAAGCTTGAAAGCGAGCTTGCAGCAGTAGTTTGCAAGATAACGGGGGAGAAGGACGCGCGCGTGTTCATCAGCCTTGAAAGCTCGGAGCAAAAGGTCTACGCCGACGCGCTCAAGCGCTCAAACGGCACGACCGAGAACACGACCGACGGCTCGGGCAGCAAAAAGGAGCAGAAGGACAACACCGAGCAAAGCTATATAATCGTCGAGGACTCCGACGGCAAGCAGGAGGCGCTGGTCGTCACCACCGTCGCGCCCGTCGTGCGCGGAGTGGTCGTCGTCAGCTCCTTTGCGGACAACTCCGCCGTGAGCGAGCGGATAGTCGAGGCTGTTACGACGGCGCTTAATATATCATCAAAAAAAGTTTGTGTTGTGGAGGGCTTGGAATAATGAATGCAGGTGTAAAGAAGCTGTTCGTCAGGAAAAGGGTAATGCTGTCGGTCATGCTCGTCGTGCTCGCGGCGGCGATATACGTCAACTGGAAGTACGCGGGCGCAAACGGCGGGCTTAACGTCGCGTCAAAGTCGTCGAGCAAGAACGGCTCGGCCGAGTACGTCGCGACGAGCAACGTCAAAATCGACAACGAGTATTTCACCTCCGCCAAGGCCGACCGCGAGAAAGCCTACGCCGACGCGCTGGCCGACTTTGCCGACATCGAAAACAGCGCCAAAGCAAGCGAGGACGAGAAAGCGCTCGCCTACAAGGCTCACATCGCAATGGTTGAGCGGCAGGAGAAGCAGACTAACATCGAAACGCTTGTAAAAGCCAAAGGCTTTGCCGACTGCGTGACAGTCATAAACGACGACAATGTTACGGTCGTCGTCAGCTCGGAGGAGCTGTCAAACTCCGAAATGCTGCAAATTCAGGACATCGTTTCCGACAACTGCAAGGTTGAGCTTAAGAATATTAAAATAATAAATATAAAATAATGTTGTTATCGCGCCGAATGTGTGCTATAATATTTTGTAACAAGGGAGGTTAATGCTATGAATATAAATAAAAACACGACTCAATGCGTCGTCCTTTCCGAAGATGTTATAACCAAAATAGTTACCGTCGCCGCGCTCGATGTCGACGGCGTATGCGATATGGCTTCGGCCGGTGATATAAAAAAGCTGTTCAAAAGCGGCACGCTCGGCTCGGTCAGGGTCAACAAGGTCGACGGCGCTTTCGCCATCGACGTTTATATCAAGCTCAAGGTCGGCGCTAAGATTGCTTCCGTCTGCGAAAAGGTGCAGCAGAGCGTTAAAAAGGCCGTGCAGAATATGACCGGTCTGCCTGTAACCCAGGTCAATGTCCACGTTGTCGACATCGACATTGAGGAAGAGCTTGCCGCGATGTAAACAAAGGGCTTTTTAAGCCGCTTTTATAATGAATTACAGCCCGCCTGCCGGCGGCCGATCGGCGAATTAACTTTCGCTTTGGCTCGCTTAAGGCGGGCTGATTTTTGTATAAAAATAAAAATATTCACCAAAAAGTGTATATTTCTCATTTTTGATGTTGAAATCATCGCGCGTTTGTTATATTATTTATATTGATAAATTGTGTTTTATAAAAGCTACCGCTTGTCGGAGCGGTCATTCACCCGAGAGGGTATTCAGGAGGACGAAAAATGCTTAACAGAAAAGCTGCGCGCGAGCTTGCGTTCGAAATAATATTTGAAAAGAACTTCCGCGACGAGCCTATCCCCGAGATAATCGCCGACGCGATCGAAGCGCGTCAGATAGTCGACGACGACTTTGCGCGCGAGACTGCAATGGGCGTGTGGAGCAATCTTGAAAAAATTGACGGGATTATTTCCGAAAATCTGCAGGGCTGGACCATCACCCGCATTTCAAAGGTCGCGCTTGCGATACTGCGCCTGTCGGTATACGAGATTATGTTCAGCGACGCGGTGCCCGTCAGCGTTTCGATAAACGAGGCGGTCGAGCTTGCGAAGAAGTTCGGCGGCGACGACGATCCGTCCTACATCAACGGCGTGCTCGGCAGCGTCGCCCGCGCCAAGGACGAGCAGTAATGTTCTTAGGAATAGACACAAGCAACTACACCACAAGCATTGCTGTTTACGACACCGAAAAAGGCGTTGTGCAGAACTTAAAACAGCTGCTCGACGTAAAACAGGGGCAGAGAGGGCTGCGCCAGTCGGACGCGGTGTTCAGTCACACGGTCAATCTGCCGCAGCTTATCAGACAGCTTGACGCCGATATGTCACTTATCGAGGCCGTCGGCGTTTCTACCCGTCCGCGCGACGCGGAGGGCAGCTATATGCCGTGCTTTCTTGCCGGAAAAGCCGTCGCCGAGGGCATCGCAAGGGCGCTTGACAGGCCGCTGTTCACATTTTCGCATCAGGCGGGGCACATCGCCGCCGCGCTCTATTCGGCCGGCAAGCTGCCACTAAGACATGAGCGCTTTATCGCGTTCCATTTTTCGGGCGGCACAAGCGAAGCCGTGCTCTGCACGCCGTCCGACGACACCGTGTTTGCCTGCGAGGCAGTCGCAGCGAGCCTTGACCTGAAAGCCGGGCAGGCGATCGACCGCGCGGGCGTTATGCTCGGACTTAAATTCCCTGCGGGCAGGGAGCTTGACGCACTTGCCCGACTTTCAAACAAAAGCTACAGCATCAAGCCGCCGTTCAAGGGCTATGACCCCTCGATCTCGGGGCTTGAAAACCGCTGCAAAAAGATGCTCGACTCGGGCGAAAGCCGCGATGACATCGCACGCTACGCCGTCGACTTTGTCCGCTGCGTGGTCGATAAAATGAGCGCCGACTGCCGCGCACGCTTCGGCGATATTCCGCTTATATATGCGGGCGGGGTCATGAGCAATTCGATAATTTCAGAATATATTTCAAAGAAGTTCGGCGGCAGCTTTGCTGATCCCGAGTTTTCGTCTGACAATGCCGCGGGCACCGCCGTGCTCGCCGCGATAAGGAGCGGTGCACTTGACTGATTTGGTTCTCTCGGTCTCTCAGCTCAATACTTACGTCAAAGGCATAATCGAGTCCGACCCGCTTATGCGTTCCGTCTATGTCGCCGGCGAAATTTCAAACTTTGTCGACCACTATAAATCGGGGCACTTCTATTTGAGCCTGAAGGACAGCTCCGCCGCCGTTAAAGCCGTAATGTTCCGCATGTACGCACAGCGTGTGAAGTTCAAGCCGTTCGACGGAATGAAGGTCATCTGCCGCGGCCGGGTTTCGCTTTTCGAGCGCGACGGCTCGTATCAGCTTTACATTGAGGATATGCAGCCCGACGGAGTCGGCGCGCTTAAATTGGCGTTCGACCAGCTGGCGGAAAAGCTGCTGCTCGAGGGGCTGTTTGACGAGGGTAAAAAGAAGCCTATCCCGCCTCACCCCGCAAAAATTGCGGTGATAACCTCGCCGACAGGCGCGGCGGTGCAGGACATAATCAGCGTTATCGGCCGCCGAATGAGCGCCGCCGAGCTTATCATGTGCCCCGTGCTCGTTCAGGGCGACGGCGCGGCTGCAAGCCTGCGGCACGCGGTCGACGAGGTAAATGCGCTTGACTGCGCCGACGTTATAATAATCGGCCGCGGCGGCGGGTCTATGGAGGATCTGTGGGCGTTCAATGACGAAGCGCTCGCGCGCGCTATATTCAATTCGAAAATACCCGTCATCTCCGCCGTAGGGCACGAGACTGACTTTACCATCTGCGACTTTGTTGCCGACCTGCGCGCACCGACGCCGTCGGCAGCCGCCGAGCTTGCCGTCGAATCAACGGACAGCGTGCTTGCAAGGCTTGCTCAGCTTGAAAAGTTGGCAACACGCGCTGTTGATAATATTTTGAAAATTCAGGCCGAGCGCTTGAAAAGCGTTGAAAATTCGCCGCTGCTCAAGTCGCCGCAGGCCTATGTCGACGGCTTGTACGAGCGCTTTGACTCCGTTTGCGGCTCGCTTGCCGCGGCGGGCAAGGCTGTGCTTGACACAAGCGCCGGTCAGCTTGCGCTCACCGCCGCGAAGCTTGACGCATACAGCCCGCTTAAAACGCTGTCGCGCGGCTATTCAATCGCCGCAAGGGGCAGCAGAGTCGTCCGCAGCGTTGACGAGCTTCGGGCGGGGGATAGAATTGACGTGCGCCTGTCAGACGGCGTAGCCGCATGTACCGTAAACAGTACCGAAAGGAAGTAGCTTATGGCTCAGATGAAATACAGCGAAATGATGACAAGGCTTGAAACGATAGTCGCCACCCTCGAAAAGGGCGACGTCGAGCTTGAAGCCGCTCTGGAGCTTTTTGACGAAGCGTCAAAGCTTATCAAGCAGTGCAACACGGTGCTGACCGAGTCGCGGCTTAAAATAACGCAGCTGAGCGAGCTTACCGCGGAGGGCAACGATGAGCAGGATAATTGACGATTTCAAGCCGCTTATCGAAAAGCGCCTTGACGAACTGACCGCCGAGTGCGACTCGTCCTATGCTCGCGTGCTCGACGCTATGCGCTACAGCCTGCTTGCCGGCGGAAAGAGAATTCGCCCCGCGCTTGCAATGGAGTTTTGCCGTGTAAGCGGCGGCAAGGCGGGCGACGCGCTCGACTTCGGCTGCGCAGTCGAGATGATACACACCTATTCGCTTATACACGACGATTTGCCGTGTATGGATAACGACGACTACCGCCGCGGCCGACTTTCGTGCCACAAGGCGTTCGGCGAGGACATCGCATTGCTTGCGGGCGACGCGCTGCAGCCATTTGCCTTTGAGACTGTTGCTAACGCCGCTTTGCCGAGCGGCCGCATCGCCGCCGCAACAAAGAGCCTTGCGCACTACTGCGGCTTAAACGGCATGGTCGGCGGCCAGATGATCGACATTTCCGGCGCTGCGGAAAACGATATAATCCGCCTGACCGCTATGTACAGCCTTAAAACCTCCGCGCTCATTCGCACCGCTTGCGAGCTTGGCTGCATTGCTGCGGGCAGAGTCGACCTATGTGCACATGCGGGCGAATTTGCCGAAAACCTCGGCCTTGCGTTCCAGATACGCGACGATATTCTTGACGTCATCGGCACCGCCGAGCAGCTGGGCAAGCCCATCGGCAGCGACGATAAAAACGGAAAGCCGACCTATGCTTCATTCTACGGTGTTGATAAAGCGGAGGCTTTTGTCAAAGAATATTCCGACAGGGCAAAAGCTTCTCTCGAGCCGTTCGGAGCGGCGGCAGACGACCTCAAAGAGCTTACCGACCTGCTTTCGGGCAGAAACTGCTGAATCGGGTATGAAAATATGAACATTTCTGATTTGATACACAATTATGTGCTCAACTGTGCCGTTATCGCGTGGGCGGCTGCTCAGGTTATCAAAACGCTGCTTGTGCTGTTTTTTTCGGGTAAGCTGCGCCTTGAACGTATGGTCGGCTCCGGAGGTATGCCGAGTGCTCACACGGCCTGCGTCTGCGCACTTGCTATAGCCACCTGTCGCGCAGCCGGCTTTGCATCTGTCGAGTTCGCGATCACCTTCGTGCTTGCAAGCGTTGTTATGTACGACGCGCTCAACGTCCGTCGTCAGGCAGGGGAGCACGCGAAGGCTATCAACGAGATTGCGACCGCTATAGACGAAATTGACGGCGAGTACGACCTGCTCGACATCGCCGAACTCAAAGAGCAGCTCGGTCACAAGCCGATGGAGGTGCTTGCGGGCGCGCTTCTCGGAATACTGACTGCTATGATACTTCCTATGTAAAGGAAATGAAGTAATGTATCTTGAGAATATAAAAGGACCGGACGACGTAAAGAATCTCGATAATCAGCAGCTTAAAGCACTTGCCGACGAGATAAGAGGCAAGCTGATTAAGACCGTCAGCAAAAACGGCGGTCACCTGGCGTCCAACCTCGGCATTGTCGAGCTGACTATCGGCATTCACCGCGTGTTTGACTCGCCGCGTGATTCGGTCATTTTCGACGTCGGCCATCAGAGCTATGTTCACAAACTCCTGACAGGCCGCGGTGATAAATTTGATACTATCCGCACCGAGGGCGGACTTTGCGGCTTTATGAATCCGGACGAGAGCGAGCACGACCCGTTCCCGACGGGTCACAGCAGCACAGCGCTGTCGGTCGGCTGCGGAATTAACGACGCAAACCGCCTTTCGGGCGTTAAAGCAAACACAATCGTTGTTGTCGGTGACGGAGCGCTTACGGGCGGCGAAGCCTTTGAGGCGCTCAACAATTCAGGCTCAAACGGCGGGCTGGTCGTGATACTTAACGACAATAAAATGTCGATTTCCAAAAACGTCGGCTCGCTTGCCAAGCACCTTACAAAAATCCGCCTTGCTAAGGGATATATACGCTTCAAAGTACGCTTCAGACGAGTTATCACACTCATTCCGTTTATAGGTAAGCGGCTTGAGCACTTCTTCAAAATGTCGAAAACCGCGCTCAAGAGCACCATTTACAAAAGCAATTATTTCGAGAGCCTCGGTTACTACTACATCGGCCCTATCGACGGCAACAGTATCGACGACGTGCTTGTCGCGCTCGAGGTTGCCAAGGGCATTGATATGCCCGTGCTTGTGCACGCATGTACCGTCAAGGGCAAGGGCTTCGCCCTCGCTGAGCAAAGCCCGACGTCCTACCACGGCGTGTCGAGCTTTGACTACGAGGTCGGGCTGCACGACGGCGGCGACAATTTTTCAAAGGAGTTCGGAGACGCGCTCACCGAGCTCGCCGAGAACGATAAAAAGGTTTTCGCCGTGACCGCCGCTATGACCGAGGGTACGGGACTTTGCCGCTTCAGGCAAGTTTTCCCCGAGCGCTTCCGCGACGTCGGTATTGCCGAGGAGCACGCCGTGACTTATTGCAGCGCACTTGCGTCGCGGGGGTTAAAGCCCGTGTTCGCCGTCTATTCATCGTTTTTGCAGCGCGGCTATGACCAGCTTATTCATGACGCGGCACTGCATGACTATAACCTGACCGTATGCGTCGACCGCGCAGGCATAGTCGGCGAGGACGGTGCAACGCATCAGGGCCTGTTCGATGTAGCATTCTTAAACAGCATACCCAACGTGCGCGTCTACAGCCCGAGCTATTATTACGAGCTGCAGCAGCTTATAAAGCGCGCAGTCGACGAGCCGGGCGTGGCCGCCGTGCGCTATCCGCGCGGCAAGCAGCCGAAAAAGCCCGACTGGTACCTTTTCTGCGGCGAGGACTGCTTCTTCCATCAGGGCAGCGACGACGTCTGTGTTATAACATACGGCCGCCTTTTCGGCAACGTCGCCGAAGCTGCGGACAGGACCGGCTGCTCTGTTATTAAGCTGAATACGATAAAGCCCATACCGGAACAGGCCGTTGAAGAAGCAGAGCGCTTCAAGCGCGTCATATTTTATGAGGAAGCAAACCGCGCAGGCTCGGTTGCGGAAAAACTCGGCTGTGCGCTGCTTGAGCGCGGTTTTAGGGGCTCCTACGAGGTGCACGCGGTCGAATGCGGCTTTGTCAAGCAGATGACGACCGATTCTGCGTTCAAAAAGCTCGGCTTTGATACCGAGAGCATTATAAAGACTGTTACAGGTGGTAAAAATTGAGTAATAAGATCAGGCTCGACGTCGCTCTTTTTGAAAGGGGACTGGTCGAAAGCCGCGAAAAGGCGAAAGCCGTCATAATGGCAGGCGATGTCTATGTCAACAATCAGAAGTCGGACAAGCCGGGCAACCAGGTCTCGCCCGACGACGGAATAGAGCTGCGCTCAAATTCGCTTAAATACGTCAGCCGCGGCGGCTTGAAGCTTGAAAAAGCGATGCAGGTGTTCGGGCTGACCCTCGACGGTATGATTTGCGCCGACATCGGCGCGTCGACAGGCGGCTTCTCCGACTGTATGCTGCAAAACGGAGCAAAAAGGATATACGCCATCGACGTCGGCTACGGCCAGCTCGCGTGGAAGCTCAGGTGCGACGAGCGGGTCGTGAATTTGGAGCGCACCAACTTCCGTTACGTCACGCACGAGGAAGTGCCCGACGAGCTTGACTTCGCGTCGGTCGACGTATCGTTCATCTCGCTCAGGCTCATTCTGCCAGTTATGCGCAGTCTGATGAAAAACGGCGCGCACGCCGTGTGCCTGATAAAGCCGCAGTTTGAAGCGGGTAAGGAGAACGTCGGCAAAAAGGGAGTTGTACGCGACCGAAGCGTTCACCGCGACGTGGTCGAGCGCATAACCGCCTTTATGGTCGAGACAGGCTTCAAGGTGCTCGGGCTTGACTATTCGCCGATACGCGGGCCGCAGGGCAACATCGAGTATCTGGCCTATATCGAAAAATCCGACGTACCCGCGTACGAAGCTGAGGTTACTCCCGCGCAGGTGGTCGAGCGCTCGCACGAAGCGCTGTAAATTTATAAAATCAAGGTGATAGCTTTGCTTTTTGGAATTGTGCCCAATCTTGAAAAAAAGAACGCCGACAAGGCCGCCTTCCGTGCTGCCGAGCAGCTGAAAGTGAGCGGCGCGGACTGCGTGCTTCCGCTCGGCGCGGAGCATATCGTCGCGGCGGGCTGCGGCTATATGGACGTTGAAGAAATATACCGCAAGTGCGACATCATCGTCGCGGCAGGCGGCGACGGCACGCTCATTCACACAGCCAAACGCGCCGCGCGCTACGGCAAGCCCGTCGTCGGAATTAACACCGGCCGTGTGGGCTACATTGCCTCGCTTGAGCCGGACGAGATACCGCTTCTGTCCAAGTGCGTCGCGGGCGACTACACAGTTGAGGAGCGTATGATGCTCGCGGCCTACGTCGGCTCAAAAACCGTCGAGACCGATTGCTTAAACGACATTTCCGTTGTGCGCGACAACGGCTCGCGTATTCTCGATATTTGCGTAAAGGATCGCGGCCGCGAGCTGATGACCCCGCGCGCCGACGGTCTGATTATCGCAACGCCCAACGGCTCGACCGCCTACGCAATGTCGGCAGGCGGCCCCGTGACCGACCCGACGATCGAGTGTATGCTCGCCGTTCCCGTATGTCCGATGTCGCTTTATACTCGCGGCTTTGTCCTCTCGCCGAAAAGCGAGCTTGAGATCTCGCTTCTGCCGGGCGACAGCGTCGGCGCGTGTGTAAAATTTGACGGCGACGGTGAAGTTCATCTCGCAGCAGGCGAGAGCGTACATATCAGGCGCAGCGAAAGAGCGGCGCGGCTGATAAAGCTGAAAGACAGCACCTTTTACAGCGTTTTCAAAAACAAAATGAGTTTATTATAAGGAGATAAGCCATGAAACTTTCCCAGCGACAGGAGCTTATAATCAAGCTGATAAGTGAGAACGTCGTCGAAACTCAGGACGATATTCTCGCCCTGCTGAAGGCCAACGGAGTGGACACTACCCAGGCGACCGTCTCGCGCGACGTTAAAAAGCTTAATCTTTTTAAGGCGCTCGACTCAAACGGCAACTACCGCTATATGCTCGGCAACGCCGACAAACCCGACGACGCTAACGAAGCGCTGCTCATCCGCTCGTCGGTGCTCAGCGTCGACTATGCGCTCAACAACGTTGTTGTCAAGTGCCGCACCGGTATGGCAAACGCCGCCTGCGCGACCATCGACAAGCTGCGCCACGGCCTGATCGTCGGAACTATCGCGGGCGACGATACTATTCTTATCATAACCCGCTCCACCGAAGCGTCGGAGGAGCTTTGCGAGTATTTCAACGAATTTATCGGGAAATGACGGTGCGATAAATGCTTGCTTCATTGCATATTGAGAATATTGCGGTCATTGAAAGCTCCGACATCGACTTCGGCCGCGGCTTCAACGTCCTCACGGGCGAGACGGGCGCGGGCAAGTCGATAGTCATCGACTCTATCAACGCCGTGCTCGGCGAGCGCACGCCGCGCGACCTTATCCGCAGCGGCTGTCGGAACGCGCTTGTTTCCGCCGTGTTCGAGCAGATTGACGGCCGTATTGCCGACGAGCTGAGCGAGCTTGGCTACGACTGCCCCGACGGCAGCGTGCTTGTTCAGCGGAAGATCAGCTCCGACGGCAGCAACAGCGTGCGTATCAACGGCTTGCCCGCGACGGTCGCGGTGCTCAAGACCGTCGGCCGCTTGCTCATCAATATTCACGGTCAGCACGACAACCAGTCGCTGCTTGACCCGTCGACTCATATCCGCTTTATCGACGCGGTCGCCGACAACGGCGGTCTGCTCGAGCGATACCGCCTTGCATACGATGACTTCCGCGCGTGCGAAGCGGAGCTTAACAGGCTGAAAGCGCTCAAGGACGCGTCAGAGCAGCGGCTTGAGCTGCTGCGGTACGAGATAAGCGAGCTTGAAGTGGCCGACATCGAGGTCGGCGAGCGCGATGACCTTGTCCGCCAGCGCGACCTTATCCGCAACGGCGAAGCTGTTGCGCGCGAGCTTATCGCGGCGGGTGCTGCGATAAACGGCGACGACGATGTGCCGAGCGTTCCCGCGCGCCTTGAGGAAGCGGCGCAGCACCTTTCCAATTGCGTTCAGAGCCTGAAGGCTGCCGATGCGCTCAGCGAGCAGCTGAACGGCTTCGGCTACGAGGTGCAGGAAGCCGCCGACAAAATCGCGCACCTGCTCGACTCGCTCAACTTTGAACCCGAGCTGCTCGAGGACATCGAAGCCCGGCTTGACTACCTTTTCCGTCTGTCGTCTAAGTACGGCAGAACCGAGCAGGAAATGCTCGACCGCCTTGCCGCCGACAGAGCGGAGCTTGACAGCGTCGAAAATAACGACCGCCTTGTTGCCGAGGCCGAGGCAAAGCTCACAGCCGCCGCGGCAAAGGTCGACAGGCTCGCCGACGAGCTGACGAAGACCCGCACAAAGGCGGGCAAAGCCTTTGCCGACAAGGTCTGCTCAGAGCTTGCCTCGCTCGATATGCCGGGTGTTGCGTTCATTTGTGATGTGAGCGTTAAGGAGCTGTCAAAAAACGGTCGCGACAAGGTTGAGTTCCTCATCTCAGCCAACGCGGGAGAAGCGCCGAAGCCTATCTCAAAAATAGCGTCCGGCGGCGAGCTGTCGCGTACAATGCTTGCGATAAAAAGCGTGCTCGCCGACAAAAACGACGTGCCGACCCTGATTTTCGACGAGATCGACACCGGTATAAGCGGCAGCGCCGCGCAAAAGGTCGGCGTCAAGCTCAAGAAGATCTCCCGAAACGCGCAGGTCATATGCGTGACACACTTGGCACAGATCGCAGCCCTCGCCGACAGCCACTATAAAATTTCAAAGCACGCCGAGAACGGCCGCACCTTCACCGAGGTCGGACTGCTGCAAAGCGACGACAGAGTGGGGGAGGTCGCCAGCATAATGTCGGGCGAAAGCCCGAGCGCCACAATGCTTGCAAGCGCAAAAGAATTGATTGACTACGGCTGCAAACTGTAGTAGAATACAACTTGTATCTTTGTTATGGAGGAATTTTTATGTCAGTTTTTGACGAGTTGAAGGCAAGGGGTATGATTGCCCAGTGCACAGATGAGGAAAAAGTCAGAGAGCTTCTTGAGAACGAGAAGGTCACTTTTTATATAGGTTTTGATCCCACAGCCGACAGTCTGCACGTCGGTCATTTCGTCGCAATGATGGTTATGGCTCATATGCAGCGCGCAGGTCACAGACCGATCGCCCTCTTCGGCGGCGGCACGGGTATGATCGGCGACCCGTCGGGCAAGACCGACATGAGAAAGATGCTGACCAAAGAGGACGTCAACCATAACATCGCCTGCTTCCAGAAGCAGATGTCGAAGTTCATCGACTTCTCCGAGGGCAAGGCCATCATGGTCAACAACGGCGACTGGCTTGATAACCTCAACTATATTCAGTTCCTGCGCGAGGTCGGAGTTCACTTCTCCGTCAACAGAATGCTTACCTTCGAATGCTACAAGCAGCGCCTTGAGCGCGGTCTGTCGTTCTTTGAGCTGAACTATATGCTCATGCAGAGCTATGACTTCCTTATGCTGCGCCGCAAGTACGGCTGCGTGATGGAGCTCGGCGGCGACGACCAGTGGAGCAACATCATCGGCGGTGTTGAGCTTAACCGCCGCGCCGACGGAGAGGACGTCTACGGTCTGACCGTAAAGCTGCTTCAGACCAGCGATGGCAAGAAAATGGGCAAGACCGAGAAGGGCGCCGTATGGCTCAACCCGGAAAAGACCTCGCCGTATGACTTCTACCAGTATTGGAGAAATATCAACGACGCGGACGTAATCAACACGATGAAGATGCTGACCTTTATGCCTCTTGACGAGATCGCCGAGTATGAAAAAATGACCGGCAGCGACATTAACAAAGCCAAGGAGCGCCTTGCGTTCGAGGTCACCAAGCTCATTCACTCCGAGGAGGAGGCACAAAAGGCTCAGGACGCTGCGCGCGCGCTGTTCGGCTCGGGCGATAATCTTGACCATATGCCCTCAAGCAAGGTAGAGGACGCAGTCGGAATGAACGTCATCGACGCGCTTGTTAAAGCGGGACTTGTCCCGTCGAAGTCCGAGGGTCGCCGCCTTGTGCAGCAGGGCGGAGTCGCCGTCGACGACGAAAAGGTCGCCGACGTCAATGCCGTGTTCACCGCCGAGCAGTTCGACAAGGGCTATGTCATCGTCAAAAAAGGCAAGAAAGTCTACCATAAGATCACGCTGTGATTTGAATAAGGATTAAAGCTAAAGCGCCGCTCGGGGGCAGTCCTCGGGCGGCGCTTTCGTGTGCGCAGAGTTATAGAAATGCAGATTTGCGTTATGAACAGGGGAGGCAAGCGCGGTTATATACGCTGCATTATTAAGTCACGATTATCGCATTGCCATGTATATTGTCAAGCGCTCAGGGTCAAGACTGCGCTGATAAGTGATTGTACATTTTGCCGAAGCCGTTGCGAGTCTTAGCTTTGCTCTATGCCGTTTCAATCAAAAACATACAAGATTTAGGGTTGACATAAAACTATTTACATAATATTTCGGCATTTACATAATATTTTTTATGTAAAGTTTGTTTATAACGCTAAACTTCTTCAAAATAGGCAAAAATCAGTTGATATAAGCGCGGATTTGTACTATTATATATTTACTTATTCATTTCAGAAACGCGGTGTTTTATGTGAACTTACATTCTATCGGATTTATCGGAGCGGGTAATATTGCAACCGCGATATTCGGCGGGCAGATTACTTCTGGCCGTGCAAACGAGCTTGAGGTGCACGTCTTCGATACCGACCCCGCCAAGGTTGACGCGTTCGTCGGCAGGGGAGCAGTCGCATGCGACAGCACAAAAGAGCTTGTCGAAAAATGCGAGTACATATTCCTGACCGTCAAGCCACAGGTCTACAAAATCGTCCTCAGTGAAATCTCCTCGTGCGATATGACCGGCAAGTGCTTCATCGACATCGGCGCGGGGATCACCACCGATTTTGTCCGCAGCTTCCTCGGCAGGCAGACGCAGGTCATTCGCGTTATGCCGAATACTCCGCTGCTTGTCGGCTTCGGAGCAACCGCCGTTGCCGCTGACGGCAGCATCACCAAGGAGAACGTCGACTTCGTAAACGGCATCTTCTCCTGCTGCGGCAAAACCGAGTTCGTCGATGAAAGTGACATCAACACCGTCACCGCCGTCAGCGGCAGCTCGCCTGCGTTTGTGTTCCGCTTTGCAAAGGCGGCGGTCGAGGAAGCGGCTGCGCTCGGTATGAGCGAAAAAGCCGCGCTCAACCTGTTTGCTCAAACGCTCATCGGCAGCGCCCATATGCTGACCGACAGCGGAATGACCGCCGACGAGCTTATCAAAATGGTCTCTTCGCCCAACGGCACGACGGTTGCGGGGCTTGCCAAGCTCACCGACGGCGGCTTTGACGAAGCTGTAGCAAATGCAGTTCGCGCCGCAAAAGAGCGCGCCGACGAATTGGCCAAGCAGTAATAGCTTTTTATTCTCCGACATATGTATTGTATGACGGAGGTGACTTACGGTGAAAAATCGTACATTTGATCTGACGAACCTTAGAATATTTTTACGGCACAACAGGTCGTTCGTCTTTTTTACCGCTGTTTCTTTCATATCCCTGTTTATCGGCGCGGCGGGATTCAGTATCAGCCAAACTCCCGTCAGCCTTTTTGATGCGTCTGCGGGCGACTTTGTCGGTGTGTTTCTGCCGATGCTTGAGATAACGCTCGCCTTCGTTGCTGTCAACCTGCTGTCGAGCGTGTTCCTGCTCGGCCCCGCAACGGTGACCGCCGCGAGCGCACTCATCTTCATCGGTATAGGCTACAGCGGCAGCTCCGCCGCCTATCTGTACGGCTTTCGCGGGATATTCGCAAACGCCGTCTGCACAGCGATACCGACCGCTGCTGTATTCGTGCTGTTTACGCTGTTTTCAGCCAAGACGGTGCGCGTTTCGGCGATGCTCGGCTCGGCAGTCTGCGGCAGGCAGACTGCAGGCGGATTTAAAGAAAGCTTTCGCGCCTATCTGATACTGCTCAGCGTTATGAGCCTTGTGTGTCTCGCAGTCAGCGCCGCGGCCGCCGTGCTGACGGTCTTTATGCAAAAAATGCTTTAAAGCAAATTGAGTGAGGAAGAAAAATGCAGGATTATCAAAACGAATTTGAATATTACCTTACGGATTCCAAGGGTGTATCAAGCAATACCTTTGAGTCCTATATGCGTGATGTAAGCAAGTTCGTACGCTATCTTGAAATGATGAATATTTCGGGCGTTGAGTCGGTCGACCGTGCGGTGATCGACGACTACATCGCCTATTGCGAGAATAACGGCAAATCCGCCGCTACCGTCACGCGCTCGGTCGCCTCGCTCAGATGCTACTATAAGTTTCTTATGTCAAAGGGCATTGTCGACTCAAACCCCGCCTTGGGCATAAAGTCGAAGCCGAGCAACAAAAAGCTGCCGCAGATACTGACAAGCAGAGAAATCGACCTGCTGCTTTCACAGGCCGACCCGGTCGACGCCAAGGGCTGCCGCGACAAGGCTATGCTCGAGCTGCTCTATGCAACCGGCATCAGAGTGTCGGAGCTTATCAACCTGAATGTCGACGACATCAACTACGAGGTCGGCATAATCCGCTGTGTCGGCAGCAAGGGTGAGAGGATAATTCCCGTCTATCAGACCGCGATGATGTCGGTCAAGATGTACGTCCAGCGCGTCAGATATCTTACAGTCGTCGACGACAACGAAAAGTCGCTGTTTGTCAATATGAACGGTCAGCGTATGTCGCGCCAGGGCTTCTGGAAAATAATCAAGCAGTATTCAAAGCAGGCGGGAATCCGCAAGGACATCACGCCGCACACGCTGCGCCACTCCTTTGCTGCACATCTGCTTGAAAACGGCGCGCAGCTGAAGGACATTCAGGAAATGCTCGGCCACTCCGACATTTCGTCCACGCAGGTCTATGCACAGATGATGAAAAACCGTTTTTCAAACGTATATAACAAATACCACCCGAAAGCGCACTGACGCCGCTGACCGATCGAAAGGAAGTTTACTCTCGAATGGCAAATTTTATGAACAAGCTCGTCGATTATCAGAGGACAGGCCCCGGAATAGGAAAGCGCTCCACGGGTGGCTTTTCCTTTTCCGACTTCTGGCGAATTTACCGTGAGAAGTTTTTCAAGCTCCTTGCGATAAATCTGATGTACATCGTCTGTCTGATAATTGTCGGGCTTATGTGCTGGCTGCCGATAAGCAAAACGGTTATGAAAGAAAGCTATCTTTCAAACAAGCTGACCGCTTACGAGCTGAACGACAGCTATCTCAACATCATCAACAACTATACAAAATCTTATAAAATCACAGAAGAGCAGGCCGACGCGGCTCTGCCTTATATCACCAGGGCGCTCGACGCCGTGAAAGAGGCCAACCCGGACGTGCTGAAAGACGGCACCTCCGGCTTTGAGCTTGATAAGTTCAGCACAGCGCAGCTTGAGACAGTGTTCGCAAACTTCAAAAAAGCCGCCGGTGCGCTCGGCTTCACTCTTTCGGAGGAAAAGCCCGACGACGGCGCGGACAAGCTCTACGTTCTAAAGGACAATGCCAACCAGAGCATAACAAAGTTCACCGTTGCCGACGGCAAGCTGACGATGCTCGACTATATCCCGCAGACGATAACCGATCTGCTTGTGCTTCTGCTGTGCCTTACGCCGATAATCCTGCTCGGACCGATAAACCTTGCGGCAACACGACTGACCCGCGACTACGCGCGCGGCGTGCCGTCGTTTATGTTTCCCGATATTTGGGACACAATTAAAAAGAACTGGTGGCAGGGTCTTGTCATCTCGGCGCTGCAGTACGTTACGCTCAGCTGCGCCGCCATCGCCGCCGTGTGGTATTACACGTTTTTGTCAAAGGGCTTTTTCTACATCTTCGGCTTTGCGCTGTGCCTGTTCCTCGGCTATGTGTTCATCTCGATGAACTTCTACACAGGAATCATGCAGGTCACTCTCGATATGAAGCTCGGCAAGATACTGAAAAACGCGTTTTACTTCACCGTTATCGCGATGGGCCGCAATATCCTGATGATCCTTGCGGGCTTGCTGATACTTGTGATATTCTTCGCACTGATAATCTACGGCCTTGCAATCTCGCTTGTAATGTCGCTGACAATAACGGCAATACTGATACTGCCGTTCTCGTTCTGGTTCTATTTCGTCAGTTTTATGACTTATCCTAAGCTGCAGAAGTACATCATCGACCCATATTATGCCGACCTCAAAAAGAAAGAGGCCGAGGCGGCCGAGAGCAGTCAGCTCGAAGGCGGCTCCGACGACGATGCCGAGGACGAGAAAGAGCCCGAGTACGTCTACTACAACGGGCGTATGGTGCACCGCTCCGCGCTTGAGCAGGAGAGCCTGTTCAATGACGACAACTCCGTCGAGAGCGACGGCGAAAAAAAGTAATCGGATTCATTTTTGAGGGAAATTCAGTTGAAAAGGCTATTTAAATACATCAAAAAATATAAATTTCAGTCAATTCTCGGACCGCTTTTCAAGTTGCTTGAGGCGGTCCTTGAGCTGATTGTGCCTCTTGTTGTTGCTGATATAATCGACGTCGGCATAAAGTCTGGCGACACCCGCTACATCGTTGCGCGCGTAGGGCTGCTGTGTCTGCTCGCCGCAGTCGGCTTCGGCTTTGCGATAACCGCACAGTACTTCGCTGCTCGTGCAGCCGTAGGCTGCGCCACCGCTATCAGGCACGACCTGTTCAAAAAGATAATGGGGCTTAGCTACAGCCGGATCGACGAAAACGGTACAAGCACTCTGATGACCCGTCTGACGGGCGATGTCAACCTCGTACAAACCGGCATAAATATGGTATTGAGGCTGATGCTGCGCTCGCCGCTCGTCGTTGCAGGCGCTACAATTATGGCGTTCACTATCGACAAAAAGCTGACCATAATCTTCCTTGCGGTAATTGCGGCACTTTACCTGGTCGTGACCCTGATAACCAAAACGACCGTCCCGATGTACAAGGGCATACAGGGCAGACTTGACGTTATTCTGCGCAAGACGAAGGAGAACCTTTCGGGTGCAAGAGTAATTCGTGCATTCGTCCTTGCCGACGAGGAGGAGCAGAGCTTCAGGCAGGAGATTGAGTCGCTCAACGTCGCTCAGCGCGTCGCAGGACGCGTCGCGGCTGTGCTCAACCCCGCGACCTACTGCATCGTAAATCTGGGCATAATCGCACTCATCTACTTCGGTGCGATCCACGTCGACAACTCCGTTATCTCGCAGGGCAGCCTTGTCGCGCTTTATAATTATATGTCGCAGATACTGGTTGAGCTCGTAAAATTTGCGGGACTTATCGTGACGTTCAACAAATCGGTCGCAAGCGTAGCACGCATCAACTCCGTGCTCGACATCGAGGATGAGCCGACCGCCGACCGCCGCACAGACAATCCCGACTTTGCGTCAAGCAAAGTCGCTTTCGACGGCGTCAGCTTCCGCTACGGAGACGTCGAGGAGTATGCCTTAAGCAACGTTTCGTTCACCGCCGACAAGGGAGAACGCATAGGCGTTATCGGCGGAACAGGCTCGGGCAAGACTACGCTCGTCAACCTGATACCCGCGTTCTACAAGGCGAGCAAGGGTCACGTTTATATAGACGGCGTTGATGTCTCGACCTACACCGAGAGCGAGCTCGGCAAAATCGTCAAGGTCGTGCCGCAAAAGGCAGTGCTGTTCAGCGGAACTATCCGCGACAATCTTATGTGGGGAGACGAAAGCGCCGACGAGCGTACGCTCGAGCGCGCTGTTGAGGCTTCGCAGTCGTCCGACGTTATCCGCGCCAAAGAAAACGGCCTCGACAGTCCGGTCGAACAGGGCGGCGCAAACTTCTCGGGCGGTCAGCGCCAGCGTCTGACGATAGCGCGTGCGCTGGTCGGCGAGCCGCAGGTGCTCATCCTCGACGACAGCGCGTCCGCGCTCGACTACGCGACCGACGCCGCGCTGCGCACGGCGCTTAAGGACTCTTACAAAGATTCGACCGTGTTCATTGTATCTCAGCGCACCTCTTCCGTTATGGGTTGTAATAAGATTATCGTCCTCGATGACGGAAACGTCTGCGGAATAGGCACTCATGACGAGTTGCTGCAAAATTGCGAAAAATACAGGGAGATTTATGACTCGCAGTATAAAAAGGAGGCAAAATGATGAAAAAGCATAAGCCCTCCGTTTATAAAGAGATACTCGCGCGCATCTTCCGATACAAGGCACCGCTCATCACTTCGCTTGTGTTCACGTTTTTCAGCGTGGTGTTCACACTGCTTGTGCCCGTGTATATAGGCCGCGCGATAGACAACGCTATCGCAGCAGGCAAGGTCAGGTTCGACATCATCGGCAACGACCTTGTCATAATCGCCGCGCTGACCGCCGCGATAGTCGCGCTGCAGTGGCTCAGCGGTGTGCTTAACAACCGCATCGCCTACAACGTCGTGCGCGACCTGCGGACCGACGCGATAACCAAGATCACGCGCCTGAAGCTCAGCTATATCGACTCTCACTCGCACGGCGACATCATCAGCCGAGTCATCGCCGATGCCGACCAGTTCTCAGACGGCCTTATTCTCGGCTTTTCGCAGCTGTTCTCGGGTGTTGTAACGATAGTCGGCACGCTCGTGTTCATGCTGCGGCTGAATGTCTATATTGCGCTTGTGGTCGTGCTCGTTACGCCGCTGTCGCTGTTCGTGGCGAAGTTCATCTCGTCGCGCACCTACAAATACTTCCATGCCCAGTCCGAAGCGCGCGGCAGGCAGACAGCGTTCATCACCGAGCGCATTACCAATATCAAGGTCGTCAAGGCGTTCAACAAAGAGGATGACAGCTTAAAAGATTTTGACAAGCTTAACGCTGAGCTTGAGACGGCCTCACTCAAATCGACGTTCTTCTCATCGCTGACCAACCCCAGTACGCGCTTTATCAACAGCATAGTCTATGCGGGCGTTGCGCTTTCGGGAGCTATAGCGGTCATCCGCGACCCTGCGGGCTTCACCGTCGGTACGCTCTCGTGCTTTTTGAGCTACGCCAACCAGTATACCAAGCCGTTTAACGAGATTTCGGGAGTCGTCACCGAACTGCAAAATGCCGTCGTTTGCGCCGAGCGAATACTCGAGCTTATCAACGTTGACGAGGTTGAGCGCGACACCGAGGGCGCTGCCACCATCGGGCACATCTACGGAAAGGTCGACTTTAAAGACGTCTGCTTCTCATACGACCCTTCGCGTAAGCTCATCACCGACTTCAACCTCGCCGTTAAGCCGGGGCAGAAGGTCGCGATCGTCGGCCCGACCGGCTGCGGCAAAACGACGCTCATCAACCTGATAATGCGCTTCTATGACATCGACGGCGGCTCTATTTCCATCGACGGCCGCAGCACCAAGGATATCACGCTCGACTCGCTCAGAAGTAACATCGGTATGGTGCTTCAGGACACATGGATAAAGCAGGGGACCGTTAAGGAAAACATTGCCCTCGGCAAGCCCGATGCGACCGACGATGAGATAATCGCCGCCGCAAAGGCTGCGCACGCGCACTCGTTTATCAAGCGCCTGCCAAACGGCTACAACACGCTGCTGACCGAGAATGAGAACCTCTCCGCAGGTCAGCGCCAGCTGCTGTGCATCGCGCGCGTTATGATTGCCATGCCGCCCGTGCTTATCCTCGACGAAGCGACAAGCTCCATCGACACTATGACCGAAATGAAAATTCAGCGCGCGTTTGATAAGCTGACCGACGGCAGAACGTCGTTCATCGTCGCTCACCGCCTGTCGACAATTCGCGAGGCCGACGTTATCCTTGTTATGAAGGACGGAAATATAATCGAAAGCGGCCGCCACGACGAGCTGCTCGAGCGCGGCGGCTTCTACGCAACGCTCTACAACAGCCAGTTCGCGCACTGAACGAAAGGAATTCTGACTTTGAGAATGAGAAGAAAAAAACATATCGACGAGCGCCTTGAAAAGTGCTCCGATATGCTCCTTATCTACGAAAGCGATGTTAGAGACTACAGCCTGTCTGACCCCGACGTAAAGCAGCTGGACTTAAAGCAGCTGTTTCCGAACGGCGGCAAAGTCGAGCTTGAGGTCGGCTGCGGTAAGGGCGGCTTTATAACCGAGCTTGCACGTCGCAATCCCGATGTCAACTATATCGCCGTCGAAAAGTGCGACAACGTCATCGTTCTCGCGTGTGAAAAGGCGCGCGAGATGGGGCTTAAAAACATATTTTTCGTTTCAACATATGCCGAATATCTGCTGCGTCTGCTGCCCGAGAATTCGATTGACAATATCTATCTGAACTTTTCCTGCCCGTTTCCCAAATCGGGGCAGGCGGTACACAGGCTCACTCACAGCCGCTTTCTTGATATTTACGCCAAGCTGCTGAAAAACGGGGGAGAGATCTGTCAAAAGACCGACAGTATGAAGCTGTTTGAATTTTCGCTCGAGCAGTTTTCAAGCTGCGGCTGGCTGATAAAGAACGTCTCGCTCGATCTGCACAACAGCCGTTTTAACGAAAATAATATCGAAACCGAGTACGAGCACAAATTTTCGGAGCAGGGATTTCCGATTTATCGACTCGAGGCAGCTCCGAGAGGATGAATATCCCGTCTTTTTTCAGCCTGAATTTATCATTGTTTCCGCATTTCGCGGACAAAATCCGGCTTTTCGAAAAATAAACGCCGCAAAATGTTAATAAAGTGTTAATATTTGTGTGATTTATGAAAACGCTCTTGAATTTATTTGATTTTTTTGGTATGATTACTACAAGTTCGGAGTGTGGTTGAATATACTTGTATCACACCCGCATGCGATGCCGTGCCATAAAGTTGTTTTTCCGCGGTATCGACCATTATTTTTAGGAGGAAATGGTAATGAAAAACAAGAGATTTATCTCGCGTTGCCTGCTTCTGTTGCTGGTTGTTGCTCTCGCTTTTTCGGCTATGAGCTGTGACAAGAAGGATACCGGAAGCAGCTCCAAGAAAGCCACCAGCGATGTCGGCGCAGGCGAGAACCCCTTCGGCACCGGCGTTTCTAAGGAAGTCGCTACGGTTCTTGCAAATTCCGGCGACGTAGTCTGGTATTCGGGTGCCGACGGCACCGGCGAGTATGACCAGCAGTTCTTCGAGTTCTTCAAGAAGTATTACGGCGGTACCATCAGCTACAAGTATTGCGCTTGGACTGATGATATGAAGACCTATCTTGAGGACTATGCGAACAACGATGCACCCGATTATCTGCCTATGGCATACCGCTATTGGCCGAAGGCCGGTAACCGCAAGCTCGTCTACTCTGTCAGCGAGCTGAAGGAAAAGGGTATTGTCGGTCTTGATCACCCCGAGATGACCAGATACGACGATATCGCCAAGGCTTCGTTCTCCATCGGAGACGAGTGCTACGCATTCACCGCTGTTTACTGCTCTCCTGTAACCATCGGCGTAAACCTCGACCTCTACAACGAGTACAAGGTCAAGTCGCCTGTTGAGTACTACAAAGAGGGTAACTGGAACTACAAGACCTTTGTTCAGGCCGCTAAGGAAATCACCAGAACCAGAAGCGACGGAACCAAGATCTCCGGATACGACGGTTGGGACAAAAACTGGTTTATAACCGCTAACGACTGCGACCTCGTTTACTGGAAGGGCAACACCCTTACCTCAAGCATCGACAGCGATCAGCACCTCTACAACGCATTACAGAATCTGCACGACCTCTATGCCAACGGATACACCGGAGGCGGTTTTGTTGACGGCAAGGTCGGTATGTGCGCTGCTACTGCCGATAACCTCGGTCAGTACCTCAGAAAGTGCACCTTCAACTGGGGTATTGTTCCGTTCCCGTATGGTGACGACAACACCTCCGGTAAGGTTCCTGCTGAGGTTTCGGGCGCCGGTGTATCCACTGCTGCCAAGAACGTTCAGGGTGCTATTAACTCCAGAATTGCCCGCAGCGTATTTGACAAGCTCTACTATGGTTATGAGAGCAAAGGTATCTACGGCGCCGGCACCTATCTCTCTTCTTATCAGATCTATGAGAACGCTGACAAGAAGAACGGCAACAATGATATGATGGATATGATCGAGACCACTACCTTCCAGGGCAGACAGGCGCTGTTCATGGGTGTTGGTAACCTCGATTCCGCTCAGAACACTTTCTGGGGCAAGCTGACTCGCAGTGACAGTATCAAGGACGTTCTTGAGGAGTTTGCACCTATCTTCACCGCAAACTGCGAAATCGAAATGAAGAACACTAAGAAATAAGAGTAACTCTTAATTCTAAGCGAATACGAAACGGCTCGTGTGCTCGTCACGCGGGCCGTTTTTGTGCGCTTGTATGATTTATAATTGAGAGTGCGCAGCTATGACATCTGTTGTGTGAAAGTGCCGTTAAAGCAGAATTGTGCTTTTGAACTATTTTCTACACGTGAATACTTCGCATTGTGTGTTGGCGTTTTCGGCATACAAAATTATCCGATCAACGGCGAAAGCACTTTACAAAGCACATGGAGTTTGGTAAAATAATAATTAATTTATGCTTCACCTGTTCGCTATGGCAATTTGAAGCGATTAGCTCAACGGAGGTATCAGGAAGTGGAAGAAATCAAGCTGCCGCTGCTCAGTTGGTTTGTGGGAGATGTGTACGCAAAGTTCGGCAACCGCTACGTGGGCTCAGTCGGCGCAGTCAATATTGCTGCGAACGCGTTCTGTTATGTTGCTTGGCTCGTCCGCACGGGCGATGTTCCGCTGCTCAAATGCGAAAGCTACGATGTTCTGAACAGAAACAACACCGACGCGCACGAAGCCGCCGAATTCCCTGCGACCGAGGATGGACTCAGAGAGGCAAACGAATGGGTAAACACCCGCTACAGCGAATATCTCGCAGCCGGTAAGAATAAGCTGACCGTTAAATTGTAAGGAGATTTTAAAATGAAAATTGCAATCGGAAATGACCACGCAGCACCCGAGCTTAAATTCAAGATTATGAAGCTGCTCGAATCAAAAGGACATGCTGTCATTAACTTCGGCACCGACACTTCTGAAAGCGTGGATTATCCCATCTACGCCGAAAAGGTCGCAAACGCTGTTGCTTCGGGCGAGTGCGAGCGCGGTATCATCATCTGCGGCACGGGAATAGGCGTGTCCATCGCTGCAAACAAGGTCAACGGCATACGTGCCGCTTGCTGCAGCGATCCGCTGTGCGTCAGGCTTACCCGTCAGCACAACAATGCTAACGTGCTCTGCTTCGGTGCGAGAATTGTCGGCGATATTATGGCCGAGGAAATGGTCAATGTATTCCTTGACACTCCTTACGAGGGCGGACGCCACGACAATCGCCTGAAGCTCATCTCCGACATCGAGGAGCGCAATCGATAATACTATCAATACGAGGCCACTCTCTCTGTTTTGCGCTCGCTTCCGGCAATTTCAAATTCATGAGGGTCTGCAGTTAATTAGTTCCGAACCGTATGTGCCGTTATGATTATTGTCGTCACTGCTGTTTCGGAACTGCAAATCGGCGGATACTTTATGTCCGACAGCAGTTTGAGTGCTATCCTTTTCGCGGTGATTGCCGGATTCGGTTGCGTGGTATATAACTTCATAATCACGTTACCCAAAAAGCCGATAATTCGTCGGTCGAATAAAACAACGGTTAAATTTATTTCAGATACTTCGCAAGCCGCCCGATGCACAGTCGGGCGGCTGCTGTTTTGCTATATAGCGACGTTTATCGCGTATAATTAAATTAATGCTTGCAATTACCGCCGGCCTTTGATATAATATCAAAGGTTTTTGCTATTTCGTACTACATTTGTAAAATAGTAAAGCCGGACGGCTACGGGTTGGGGGATCTGCAGCCGCTTCACTTGCCTGAAATACGGCAAAACAGAATGGGGGACATATTATGTGTGGAATTATTGGCTACACGGGTGGGAGCAAGGCCGTCGGCATTTTGCTTGACGGCCTTGAAAAATTAGAGTACAGAGGGTATGACTCCGCGGGAGTTGCGTATTTTGACAATGGATCGATCACTCTTCAAAAGACAAAGGGCCGAATAAGCGCGCTGCGAAATCTGATCGGCGCGCCCGAAGAAATCTCGGCAACAACGGGAATCGGTCACACGCGCTGGGCAACTCACGGCAAGCCGAGTGACTGTAACTCGCACCCTCACAACAGTATGAGCGGCAAGTTTTCGGTCGTCCATAACGGAATTATCGAAAATTACGGCAAGCTCAAGGCAAAACTAATCAAAAAAGGCTACACCTTCGCGTCCGAGACAGACACCGAGGTCGTAACGCAGCTGCTTGAATACTACTATAAGGGCAATCTTCTTGATGCCGTCGCCAAAATGCTGAATGCGGTCGAAGGCTCGTATGCGCTCGGAATCCTCTGCAGCGACTATCCTGACCGCATTATCGCTGCGCGAAAGGACAGCCCGCTCATCATCGGCTTCGGCAGCGATGAGTCGTTCATCACGTCGGACGTCACCGCAATAATCAGCCACACCCGCCGCGTCTGCTACCTCAAGGACAACCAAATTGCCGTGCTCAGCAAAGGCAAGGCAGAGCTGCTCGACAGCGACCTTGACCCTGTTGACATAGAAGTCAAAGAGGTCGATTGGAACATCGCCTCGGCCGAAAAAGGCGGCTATGAGCACTTTATGATGAAGGAAATCATGGAACAGCCTCGCGTTATCACCGACACGATTCGTCCGCGAATTGTTGACGGGGAGGTCAGACTCGACTCCAGCCATATTGATGAGTACATCGGTGAAGTCAGACGTATCGTCATAACAGGCTGCGGCTCGGCCTATCATGCCGGCGTCGTCGGCAAATACGTCATCGAAAAGCTGACCCGCATTCCGGTTGAAGTCGACCTCGCGTCCGAGCTGCGCTACCGAGACCCGATAATAGACGAAAAAACGCTGGTTATTGCCGTCAGCCAGTCAGGTGAGACTGCCGATACGATCGCCGCGATAAAGGAAGCAAAGTCACTCGGTGCGCGCACCGTTGGCATAGTCAACGTCATCGGCAGCACGATTGCCGAGCTGTGCGATGAGGTGCTCTACACCTGGGCAGGCCCCGAAATCAGCGTCGCTACGACAAAGGCGTACTCCGCGCAGCTGTGCGTGCTGTACCTCATCGCCCTGCGCGCCGCGCGTGTGCTCGGAAAGCTTACCGACGTACAGCAAAGCGAGTATATCAAAGCGCTGCAGCACTTGCCGGACAATGTCTGTGCGATACTCGACGACACCGATTACATCAAAAATATCGCCTCACGGTATTTTTCGGGCAAGAATATGTTCTTCATCGGCCGAAATATTGATTACGCCTCGGCGCTCGAAGGGTCGCTGAAGCTCAAGGAAATCTCGTATATCCACTCCGAAGCCTACGCTGCAGGCGAGCTGAAGCACGGCACGATCTCGCTTATAGAAGAGGGCAGGGTGGTCGTTGCGCTCGCCGGACAGAAGCGGCTCGCAGACAAGCTCGTCAGCAATATTCGCGAGGTCAAGGCGCGCGGCGCCGTAGTGATTTCGGTCGTGCCCGCCGACGAAGCGCGCGTCGAAAACGTGTCTGACAGCGTGCTTGCAGTGCCCGAAACCGCAGACATTTTCACGGCGTCGCTGTCGTGCATACCGCTTCAGCTGTTTGCGTACTACGTCGCGGTTTTCAACGGCTGTGACATCGACAAACCGCGAAATCTCGCCAAATCAGTAACAGTAGAATAAGCAAACAACACCCGCAATCAAGCCCTTTGAAGTGACCCCAAAAAGTTAGACAAAAATAAGAATAAAAATTGTTCAAGCTACCGAAAGGGCTTGCTGTCTGT
>CAKSQO010000002.1 GCA_934486615.1 uncultured Eubacteriales bacterium
ACCCCTGCTCTTATCCTAAATCAAAATACCGACCGTCCCTAAAGAGACTGTCGGTATTTTGGCTGGGGTGGCAGGGTACGGTCCGCTCGGTACTGCTTCCGACCGCTGCGAGCGGTTGCGGACGCAGTTCCGTGCTCCCGACTCCGACCATAGCGACGCTGACGCGCGCCGCTTTGGTCTTCGCCGTCCCTGCTGCCCTGTCGGGCAGCTGTGTAGGTTCGACCCCTGCTCTTATCCTAAATCAAAATACCGACCGTCCCTAAAGAGACTGTCGGTATTTTGGCTGGGGTGGCAGGGTTCGAACCTACGAATGCGGGAATCAAAATCCCGTGCCTTACCGCTTGGCGACACCCCAATGTGCTGTTTACAAATACGGCACGCCGATATTGATAATACCGCGTGCCATTTGCTTTTAAAATGGGGTGGATAAAGGGATTCGAACCCTTGGCCTCCAGAGCCACAATCTGGCGCGCTAACCAACTGCGCTATACCCACCATATTATATGCCCCCCGCGGACTTGAGTTGTATCAAGCGCGAGGGGCAGAGTTCTGGTGACCCGTACGGGAATCGAACCCATGTTACCGCCGTGAAAGGGCGGTGTCTTAACCGCTTGACCAACGGGCCGTTTTGGTAGCGGTAGTCGGATTTGAACCAACGACACTGCGGGTATGAACCGCATGCTCTAGCCAACTGAGCTATACCGCCATATTTCGTGACTATGCCATTATAATACAGCCGTCGCGGGTTGTCAACAGTTTTTTTCAAAATTACATGGGTTTTTTCAATTTATCACCCGCATTCGAGATAGCGCCGAATATCAGCCAGCACGGCCTTCTCCCGCCGCGACACCTGAACCTGCGTCATGCCCAGCTCGGCGGCGGTCTGCGACTGCGTCTTTTCACCGAAATAGCGCAGTCGTATAAGCCGCCTGTCCCGCTCATTCAGTCGCGCAAGAGCGCTCTCGATGCTCAGCTTTTCGCAGATTTTGCCGCTCTCGTCCTCGCTTTTGAGGTCAAGCTCCGTCGGCTCGCCGTCCTCCCCCGCGGTCAGCGACACGGCAGGCCGCGCGGCGCACACGGCTTCTGCCGCTTCCTCGGGAGTGACCCCGAGCTCCTTTGCAAGCTCCGACACCGTGGGAGTACGGGAAAGCTGCTTAGTTAAGGCCTCGCCCGCGCGGGACGCACGCATTGCAAGCTCCTTCAGCGGACGGCTGACCTTGACCGAACCGCCCTCGCGAAACAGCCGTTTCAGCTCGCCGAGTATCACCGGCACAGCATAAGTTGACAGCTGCAGATTCCGCGACTCGTCAAAGTTATCGACCGCCTTGACAAGCCCTACGCAGCCTGCCTGATACAGGTCGTCGTACTCGACTCCCCTGCCGACAAAGCGGCGGCAGCAGGCGTGGACAAGCCCCAGATTGTCGCTTATTTTTTTGTCGCGCTCGGTCATGCTTTCGTCCTGTAAGACAGGCGCTTTGTCATCGTCACGGAAGTTCCCCTGCCGACCTTGGAGCGGACGCTGAGCGCGTCGGTGAACGACTGCATCACCGCAAAGCCCAGCCCCGCTCTTTCGCCGCCGAGGGTCGTGAACATCGGCTGCATGGCCTGTCCGATGTCGGCGATGCCGCAGCCGCTGTCACGCACCTTTATCCTTATTATGCGCGACTCCAAAATCGCGGCCGATATGTAAATTTTGCCTATTCTGTCGGGATAGGCGTGCACCGTGCAGTTGGTGACCGCTTCGCTTACGGCGGTCTTAATGTCGCTCAGCTCCTCCACCGTCGGGTCGAGCTGCGCGACGAACGCGGCGACGGCCGCTCTTGCGAACGCTTCGTTCGACGAATTCGACGGCACGGTGAGCTTCATTTCATTGAGCACTTTCATTTTTGCTTTCCTCCTTTTTCAATAACGGCAATTCGGTCAAGCCCCGAGAGCTTCATCACCTTGTATATCGGAGCGGACATATTGCAGACGTGAAGCTGAGCGCCGACGGCCTTTGCGGCGTTTGAGCGCCCCATAACAAGCCCTATCCCCGACGAGTCCATAAAGGTCAGGTCGCTGAAGTCGATTATCACGAGCGTCGGGCGCGCGGATTCTATCACAGCGTCGATCTGCTCGCGTATCGGCGCTGCCGCATGGTGATCAAGCTCACCCTGAAGCCGCGCGGTGAGCACCTCCCCCGTTACATCAATGCTGACGGGCATAGCTCGTCCTCCCTTCAAATATAATTCAGGCATAAGAAAATACCGTATCATAATGATACGGTACTCTTTGAAAAATATCGCGAAAAACGCGCCGTCGAAATTCAGCGGTTTTCGAGCTTTTTGAGTATTCTCGGTCGCAGGCTTGACGCAAGATAGAGCGAGCCTGCGAAAACGACAGGCTCCCCGCTGTCAACAGCCGCGTCGATGGCCGCTCGGTACGACCTTGCGGGCGTTACGTCGCTGCAGTATTTACGCGCCTCTTTGGCAAGTTCGGCGGCGGTAAGCGTGCGCGGTATCGGCACGCTGAGCGTGATTATGCGCTTGGCTTTGGGCGCTATTATGCCGAGCGCGTGGGAGTAGTCCTTATCCGCAAGCATTCCGATGACGAGGACGGGCGGCGTTTTGCACAGCCGCTCCGCTGCGTCGGCGAGGGCGCTCATTCCGTCGGGATTGTGCGCGCCGTCGAGGATAATCGGCGGCTCGGTCGAGAGCACTTCGATCCGTGCGGGCACCTGCGCCTTTGCAATTCCCGCGCGTGTAGCCTCATCGGGCAGGCCGCAGATGCGCGCGGCCTCGATCGCCGTGACGGCGTTGAGCGCCTGGTGCGCCCCCGTCATCGCGGTGCTCCACTGCTCGCCGCCGTAGTCGAAGCGCACGCCGAGCGCGCTCATCTCAAGCTGCGGCAAGGCAGGCACTGTCAGCGGACTCAAAAGCCTCGCGGCGGTGTCGGAAATGACGCGTGCGGCGTCCTCGGGCTGGTCGGGATAGGACACGACGGGACAGCCGCGCTTGATTATGCCGCTTTTTTCGGCGGCGATAAGCGCGTATGTGTCGCCGAGTATGCTCGTGTGGTCGAGCGCTATGTGCGTGATAACGCTGCACTCGGGAGCTTCGATTATATTGGTCGAGTCGTACCTGCCGCCGAGCCCCACCTCGAGCACGACGCGGTCGCAGCCCTCGCGCTTAAACCACAAAAACGCGGCGGCGGTGATGACCTCGAACTCATTGGGCGCGAAGCCCTGACTGTCGAGCAGGTCAATCTTCTCTTTCAGCTCGGTGATAAGCCCGGCGAACGCCTTTCGGCTTATCATCTTGCCGTTTATGCGGAAGCGGTCGCGAAAGTCGACGATGTACGGCGAGGTGTAAAGCCCCGTCCTGTACCCCGCGGCGACGAACGCTTCGCTGAGCATTTCGCACACCGAGCCCTTGCCGTTTGTTCCCGCAACGTGGACAAAGCGCCCGCCGAGCTGCGGAGAGCCGCAAAGCTCGGTCAAGCGCTTCATATTTTCAAGGCCCGGGCGCGAAGTGAACTTGTGCCGCGAATGGACAAACCTCACGGCCTGTGAATAATTCATAGGTTATATTCGCTTTCCGAGGATAATATTATTTCAGTGCAGCCAGGTGCTCGTCGATCATCGCAAGCTTTTCCTTGTGACGGACGAGCTGCTCACGCTGAGCGGCGACGACCTTCTCGGGCGCTTTGTTAACAAAGCCGGGGTTGTTGAGCTTGCTTTCTACGAACTCGATGTCCTTGAGCACGCCGTCGCGCTCTTTATTCAGGCGCTTGCGCTCGGCCTCAAAGTCGATAAGCTCGCCCAGCGGAATGAATATCTTCGCGTCCCTGGTGATTATCGTAACGGCATTCTCGACCGAAATGCCGCTGCCGACCTCGGTCGACGAAGCGGAAGCCAAACGCTCGAAGAACACGGCGCACTTTGAGAACGTGTCGGTATAAGCGGTGTCGATGAATACCTTCGCCTTTTTAGACGGGGCGACGTTCATCTCGGCGCGGCGGATACGCACGGCGCGTACGGCGTCCATAACGCGCTCAAACTCGCGCTCCTCGTCGGCAAAGACAAGGCTCTCGGAGAACTCGGGCCACTTCGAGATCATAATGCTCTCGCCCTCGTGCGGCAGGGTCTGCCAAATCTCCTCGGTGATGAACGGCATGAACGGGTGCAGCAGCTGCAGCACGCCCGTCATAACGTAAACGAGCACGTCGCACGCGGCGGCGCGGCGAGCCGCGTCATCGGAGTTCAGGCGCACCTTGCACAGCTCAATGTACCAGTCGCAGAAAATGTCCCAAATAAAGTCGTACAGCTTCTGAACGGCAACGCCTATCTCGAACTTGTCGAGGTTGTCTGTCACCTCGGCGACAAGGCGGTTGTATTTTGACAGCACCCACTTGTCCTCAAGCGCGAGGGTGTCGGGCAGCTTGGCTGACGACTGATCGTCGGGCAGATTCATAAGAATGAAGCGCGAAGCGTTCCACAGCTTGTTGGCGAAGTTGCGCGAGGCCTCGACCCTCTCGGGAATGTAACGCATATCATTTCCGGGGCTGTTGCCCGTGGCGAGCGTGAAGCGCAGCGCGTCCGCGCCGTACTTCTCGATCTCGAGCAGCGGGTCGATGCCGTTGCCGAGCGACTTGGACATCTTGCGTCCCTGCGCGTCGCGGACGATGCCGTGAATAAGCACGGTGTTAAACGGCGCTTTGCCCGTGTATTCAAGGCCCGAGAATATCATTCTGGCGACCCAGAAGAAGATGATGTCGTAGCCGGTGACAAGCGTGTTTGTCGGGTAGAAATACTTCAGATCCTCCGTCTCGTCGGGCCAGCCGAGGGTTGAGAACGGCCACAGTGCGGACGAGAACCAGGTGTCGAGCGTGTCCTCGTCGCGGCTCATCTTTTCGCTGCCGCACTTGGGGCACTTGCAGACCTCGTAAGCCGAGACGGTCACTTCGCCGCAGTCGGCGCAGTAGTATGCAGGGATACGGTGACCCCACCAAAGCTGACGCGAAATGCACCAATCCTTGATGTTCTCCATCCAGTTGAAGTATATCTTCTCAAAGCGCTCGGGGATAAACTTTATCTCGCCGCTTCTGACGGCCTCGATTGCGGGCTTGGCGAGAGGCTCCATCTTAACGAACCACTGCTTTGACACGCGCGGCTCGACCGTGGTGTGGCAGCGGTAGCAGTGGCCGACGTTATGCTTCATCGGCTCAACGCGGACAAGGAAGCCGCCCGCTTCGAGGTCGGCGACGATGGCCTTGCGCGCAGCGTAGCGCTCCATACCCTGATACTTGCCGCCGTTTTCGTTGATAACGGCGTCGGCGGTTAACACGTTGATAACCGGCAGATTATGGCGCAGACCGACCTCGAAGTCGTTCGGGTCGTGCGCGGGGGTGATCTTGACCACGCCCGTGCCGAAGTCCATCTCAACATAGCTGTCGGCGACGATCGGAATCTCCCTGCCGACGAGCGGGAGGGTGACGGTCTTGCCCACAAGCGCCTTGTAACGCTCGTCGTCGGGGTGAACGGCGACTGCGGTATCACCGAGCAAGGTCTCAGGGCGGGTGGTCGCAAGCTCGACCCAGCCGCTGCCGTCGGTCAGAGGATAGCGCAGATGCCAGAAGCTGCCGTCGTTTTCCTCATATTCGACCTCCGCGTCCGAAATGGAGGTCAGACAGTGCGGGCACCAGTTGATAATGCGCTCGCCGCGATAGATAAGGCCCTTTTCATACAAACGGACGAAAACCTCGTTGACGGCCTTGTTGCAGCCCTCGTCAAGGGTAAATCTCTCTCTGTCCCAGTCGCACGACGAGCCGAGCTTCTTCAGCTGCTCGACGATTCTGCCGCCGTACTTGCGTTTCCACTCCCACGCGCGCTCAAGGAACTTGTCGCGGCCGAGGTCCTCCTTGGTCAGCCCCTCTTCGGCCATGGCGGCGACGATCTTCGCTTCGGTTGCAATGGACGCGTGGTCGGTGCCGGGCAGCCAAAGCGCCGCTCTGCCCTGCATACGGCGGAAGCGGATAAGAATGTCCTGCAGCGTCTCGTCAAGGGCGTGACCCATGTGGAGCTGACCCGTGATGTTCGGTGGCGGTATTACAATGGTGTACGGCTCCTTTTCGGGGTCGGCTTCGGCGTGGAAATAGCCGCCGTCGGTCCAGAATTTGTACAGTCTGTCCTCAACGGTGCTGGGGTCGTAGACCTTTTCTAACTGCTTTTTCATTGGGCTGTATTTTCTCCCCTCAAAATAAGGTTAATGACAACATCGGTGAGTTCGCCGCCTGCGGGCAGCCGCCCCACTTTATTTAGTATCTATTTTATAATGCGCGGCGGACTTTGTCAATGCTTTTGATTGCAAAAGATGAGTGTGACATTTATAGTACACTTCATTTTTCGAGCGCGCACTGTGTGGGACATTTATGACACACCCACCGTGCTATAATAAACTCAGAAAACAAAATCAGACAATTTCAAGGAGAGATGCACTATGTCAACCGGATTTGCTGTAAGAACTGTTTTTGAGCTTGCTTTAGCCGCCCTGCTCATTTTCGGACTGATAAATGAGGAAAAGGTCGCGGACTTTGAGCAGCGCGTCTTTTTCGCAGTCAAACGCGCGGTTCGCCGCAAATTGCGCGGCCGCCGCGTAAAGCGCACCCCGGGCAAAATCGTCAGCCTCCGCGATGCCACCGACCGCACGGGCGCTTGAAAAAGCACATATACAATACCCGAGCCGCTGTTTTAATGAACGGCTCGGGTATTGATTTTAACTATTCACGGAGTAGGCAAAGTCCTTGCCGCGGCTGAACAGCGTGTCAATAGGTGCAAGCCGCAGGCTGTCGTTTAACGACACGCAGCGCGTGACTACCTCGTCAACGGTAAGCTGCCGTGTTTGGAAGTCGCCGAGGTCGAGCGTAAGCGTTTCGTAAAACAGCTTCGGCTCAAGCTCCACGATGCAGAACTTTGCCCTGCCCTGCGCCGAGACGGAGCTCAGCCACTTCTCGAGCGCGGCGGGGGTCTTGACCCTGACCGAGGCTATCACGGGTGTCGGACCGCTTGTCCAGACCGAGCCGTCGCCCGTCGAGTCGAGCACCGCTATGCCGGCTGCCGCCGACCAATCGCCGTAGTTTTCGCCGTAAGCGATGTCCTCGCGCAGAGTATAGGTCGCGGCGATCGACAGGCCGAAGCTCGACAGCAGCTTGTTGTTGACGCTGTGCCATGCGCGATAGTCGTCGTAAGAGCAGGCGCGCTCGTCCATATCGGTGTAGCCCGAGGCGACGAGGCGATTGTTGTTGACGCAGTTTGCGTCGTACCACATTGCGACAGGCGGCGCAAGCTCGCATATTGACAGAGAAATCGAGTAAGCCACAGGGAAGCTCGGGTTGGTCTTTGTCCACGTCAGATAGTCGGAGTTGAGCGTGTCGCCGAGCGAGTCGGACGTCATCACAAACGAGACGTTGACCGTCTGTGCCTCCGTCGATACGGGCAGAACAGAGGTCTTGCCCACGCCCTTTGTGCTGACGGTCACCGACGACAGCACCGTCGCGTTTGCAAAGCCGTGCACGTTCAGCAGCCCGAAGCCGCAGCCGCCGAGCAGCTGCCGCAGACGATCGCTGCGCTCGGTGCAGAGCACGACTCCGGGGCGCTTGACGCTCTCTTTGCTCAGCAGCCCAACGAGCATCTCGCGCTCCCAGTCGACGTCGATCGACAGCTCAAGCTTCAGCGCGCCGACGGCGAACGCATAGTCGTCAAACTCGGCATAGCCGCCCGCGAGCGAAATGAACTCAAAGTCCTCCCCCACCTCGGTCAGGACGGCTTCATAAGCCGACTTTTTGTCGGCGTAAATTCCGCGAATATCGTACCTCTCTTCGACCGGAGAGAACAGCGCGTCCGCGACCTCGGCCGTGACCGCCAGAGCCTGACGGCGAAACGCGAGGTTCAGCGCCGTCTCGTACTCAAACGTGTCGGGCGTGTATATTACAAGCGATTTTATCAGCTTCAAGTACCGCTTTGCGGCCTGCTCGGGTGTTATCGCCTTGAAATAAACGCCGATTTCACCGTTACAGTAGTCGCGCCAGAAGCGGTCGCTGTCGCCGCCGATGAGATACAGCGCGGCGGTGTCGTAGCGGGCGGCAAGCCCCTGCAGCAGGCGCAGTGCGGCGACGGTGTCGGCGTCAAGGCCGCTGATGTCGACGGTGTAAACGCAGCTCGCCTGCTTCGGAGCATAGAACACGTCCAGCTTTTTAAGCCGCACGGGTGAAAGCTCGCCGTTAGGGGCGTCGGGCTCGCTCGACGAATCGGAGCTCTCCGACGGCTCGGAGGAGTCCGCATCCGACGGCTCACCCGACGAAGCGGACGAATCGGAGCGCGACGAATTATCGACTGGGTCGAGCGTACACGAAGCAAGGCTCATCAGCATAATCGCCGCGGATATAAGAGCCAAAAAGCGTTTCAAACACATAATGAGCCTCCTTTCATTACAGTCATAGGTTTAATTATTTTATCACTGACGGCCGCTTTTAGCAACTGAAAAATAGTAACAATATTGTAAAAACATTTGCATTGCGCTTTACGAGGTGTTAATATATTATATGTAACAGGCTGCCTTATTCCACGCGTTTGGCGCGGTAACGCGGCCAAAATCAAGCTAAGGAAGTGCATTTAAAATGACTTATACATATACTCCCCACGGCGTATGTTCAAGACAGATCGAGATCACCGTTGACGGCGACACCGTCAGCAAGGTCCGCTTCATCGGCGGCTGCGCGGGCAATACTCAGGGCGTTGCGGCGCTTGTCAAAGGTATGAAGATCGACGACGTAATCTCCCGCCTTGAGGGTATCGACTGCCGCGGCAGGGGCACTTCATGTCCGGATCAGCTTGCAAAAGCAATGCGCGAAGTCAAAGAGCAGCTTTAATTTTCAGGCGGTGCAGCATATGGTTTTTGACGACGATATCAAGGTATATAAAGGCGAAAAAAGCTGCGGGGGTGAGCGCACGACGGACGAGATCGACCGCGAGCTTGCCGACGAGCTTGCCGCGCAGGGTCGCGACGAGCTTGATGAAGCGCGCGCCGTCGGAGTTGAGCTTGCACAAATGACGAAGGAGGCCGAGCGCGGCTTCGAGCTTGAGATTGACGACGAGCTGCTGCTGCAGCGCAGGCTTTTGCTGTGCTTCGCAGTCTCGACGGCGCTCGAGGATCACGCTGTGTCGCAGCAGATAGCGCGTGTGGCGCTGAACACGTTTTATGACACACTCAAGCGCACCGACCCCGAGTTTTACGACGATATCGGCAGCACAGGCTCAATGTCGTTCTACTTTCTCGCAAAGCGGCAGCACGGCGACACCGTCCGCCGAATCGGGCAGACGTTCGCGATGATGTGCGGCCTTGACGGCGACCCCGTATGTCAGGAGCTGGGCGAGGCACTTTATTGCCGATATGTCAATATGGTCAGCGTTCTGATGGATAACCACGGTCTTAGCCCGGTCACACCCGACTGATTGCGGAGCAGTGAGTGCATAACGCGCACTCGACTGACAACAATGTGTCAGAACTGATGTGCAGGCGCACCCGGTCGAAAGCGGTCGACCACCTTTATGCTATCGTGATGATTCAATCCGCACCGGCTCCCCTCAATTCAAAAACGCACAGCACCCTTTCCGTAAAAAACGGAAAGGGTGCTTCTATTTGCTCTTATTCGATTATAAGCCGCTAAAATCAGTTTGTACCGGGCGTTGCTATCTGGTAGCCGTAGCGGCGCACCGTCGCATCGACGGCGGCAATTCTCGACCTCCACGGTCCTTTGACCGCCGCGCCGACGAAGCCGTCAGGCCCGATCTCACCCGAGTAAACGCCGGGCAGCCACGCGTATGCAAGCCACGTTTCAAGACGCAGCACGCTGCCGTAGAACGTCAGCTTGAAAAACGTCGGACCGGAAACAAAGCCGTTGCCCTTTTTGAACACGTCCTGCCCCTTGTATTTGACGTACTTGTATCCCTCGCTTACGAGGTAGGCGTTGATGTCGTTAAAAACCGCCTCGCCGTTTTGGCCGATGTCGTAATCGCGTATAAATTTTGCCACGTCTTATTCCTCCGAAATTTCGCGTATTTCGCCGCCCTTGCAGGTGAGAAAGCACGGGTAAAACCCGTCATCATCGAACACATTGAAAGGGCAGTCGCCCACACTTGACAGCAGCTTGATGCTGTTGTTGTCGAACGTTTCGCACTGTACGCAGTGAAGCGCGTTTATTTCCTTGTTGCCCTTGGAAAGGTAGAGCCGCTTGCCGGTGAAACGGTATTTTCCGCTGAAATCGGTCTTACCGAGCAGCTCGGTCAAATCCCAACGGCTCATCAGCTTATCGCAGATTTCGTCAACGCTCTTGCCCTGCTGCCTGAGATGGCTCGTGACATCGAATATTGACGCAGAGTCTCCGAGCTTTTTCCGATAATACTCGATAACACTGCTGTTAAGCGACGTTTTGATGTCGCTCGAAACCTTTTCAATATCGGAGTTCAGGTGCCTGTAAGAGTAGCCGCCGTCCGCGTCAAAAACCACGTTGTAGGTCAGCAGCACCGTGTCAATATCAAAGTCGACCTCTTCGCCGAGCACCTTGACGGACTTGATCTTAACCGCTTGCTCCACACCGTTTGAGATGTCAATCTTCAGTTCCCACACGCCGCTGAGAGTCTTATCCGTTCCTTTGTTTACAGCGCCGTATATGCCGAGGGCCGCACCGCTTACGCCTGTGAAAACAATCAGGCAAGCGAGTACTATCAGCAGCACGCTCCACCACCTGAAGCGGCGGCTTTTCGGCGGGTCGATCGTTTTAGGCGGCTGCGGTTCGGGCGCAGGCTCAACCTGCGGCACAGGTGCAGGCATAGGAACGGGCTGCACGGGATAAAACGGCTGATATTCGAAGCTTACAGGCTGCTGCACCTGCTGAGGAACCGGCTGAACAGGCTGCTGCACCTGCTGAGGAGCCGGCTGAACAGGCTGCTGCACCTGCTGAGGAGCCGGCTGAACAGGCTGCTGCACCTGCTGAGGAACCGGCTGAACAGGCTGCTGAGGCACCATCCGGCCGCAGCGGATGCAAAAGCGCGCCGTATCGTCAAGCGGCATACCGCAATACTGGCAAAACTTCATTGAACGCTCTCCTTAAAAGCTCTATGCCGCCTTTGTGAAAGTCATCGGGAAAACAGCGACGCCCTCGTCGTTAAAGTCGAATGCAGAATCGTCGGTCGACGAAATCAGCGTGAACTCATTGTTACCGCCGAACTCATAGGAGCTGTACTTGTCGTCGTCAAACTCCTTACCGGAGCCGTCGGTCATATAGAGCTTGCCCTCGTCAGTGGTATAGTTGCCCTCGGAAGTGGCCGAGTCGATTTCCTCAAGGATGTCGTCGGTATCAATAAGGCTGTCGACAAATTCGTCGAAGGTCGTACCCTGGGACGCAAACAGATCTTCAAGCGTCATATCAATATTTTCCTTAGCAAGCATATCTCTGAAGTAATCGGCCATACCCGACTTGATAACATCAAAGAAGCTGTCTACACTGTTCTCATAAGTATCCTTGTCAAGCCAGAGCTTGTATGTGCCGTCGTCCTTAAATTCGACGAGCATTTTAACTTCAAAGGAGTCAATGTCGAAATATTCGGCCATATCGGCGCTGTCAGAGCCGAGCGAATCGAGAAGTTCATCGCTGATATAGCTTCCGATGTCAATGGTAGTCTCCCACTTGCCGACGAACTTCTTGTCATCGCTCTTGAGCAGTATGCTGAACACGGCAACGAAGCCGACTGCGGCAGCGGTCAGAGCCGCAACGACTATCAGCAGTATATGCCACCATTTAAGTCCGCCCTTTTTAGTCGCCTGCGGCGGCTGATACGCGCCGTAGGGCGCTGCGGCCGGCTGTACGGCAGCGGGCTGAACAGGCTGAGCCGGAGCGGTCGGAGCAGCAGCAGCAGCGGGAGCAGCGGGAGCGACGGGCTCGGCTGCGGCGGTCGGTGCGGGCTGAGCGTCAGACAGAGCCTTGCCGCAGTTGGTGCAAAATGCCGCTTCTTCGTTTATTTCGGCATTGCAATAAGGGCAGTTTTTCATATAAGTTTCCTCCTCATGAAGCAGTGAATTAAATCTGCTTTTATTTTAAACAATAATATCACATTCGATTTTTCTTATCAAGGGATTTCGGTCTGAAAAGCCAAAATAATCGACATTTTTCGTCAATCAAGGTTTCGCTCGCTCAAACCTGCCGCGCGGCTGAGGCAAAAGCGCTACCCCGCTCTTGAAAAAGTCAGCGGAAAAAGGTCGACGTCGTCGCCGAGCTCAAAGACGGAGTCCTCGCTCGCCTTTGTAAGCACAAACTCGTCCGAGCTGTTAAACTCATAGGTTTCGTAGTCCTTTTCGCTTATCTCGGAGCGCAGACTGCCCGACATATAGAGCTTGCCGTCCTTTGAGGAGAAGTTGCCCTCCTCTGTCTTGTCCTCAAGCGATTTTATCAGATTGTCTTTGTTCAGCATCTCATTGATGAGCAAGTCGAGGTCAAGCCCGCTCTCCCTAAACAGCTCGTCGACCGACATATCGACCTCATACTCCTCAAGATAGTCCTTGAAATACTGCTTCATTCCCTCTTTGACGGTGCGGACGTAGCTGTTGAGGCTGTTTTTGAACACTTTTTTGTCATACCAGACCTTGTATGTACCGTCGTCGTTGAACTCGACCCAGACCTTGATTTCGAACTCCTCGACCTCGAAATATTCATCAAGGCCGCTCTCGAGCTTGTTCGTTTGTTCGCTGAACACGTCGCTGATATACTCGCCGATGTCATATGTCGTCTCCCACTTGCCGACGAATCGTCGGTCGTCGCAGCGGAACATATATATTCCGAATATCGTGACCAGTCCCACGGCCGCGGCGGTCAAAGGTGCAAGGATTATCAACAGTATGTGCCACCATCTGATGCCTCGCTTTTTCGCTGCCTGCGGGGCGCCGTACGGCGCGGCGGGCTGCTGATAAGGCGGGCACTGCGGCACAGGCTGCGCCCACATAGGGGCAGTCGGCCCGGCGGAAGCGCCGTTCGGCGCGTATGCTTCGGGCTGCGGCGGAACTGTCGGCTGCGGGAAAGCTTCTGTCTGCGCGACGGCAGCAGTTGCGTCCCCCGTCGGCGGCGTGAAGTCATCGGGCGCAGGAGCATTTTCCGCGAAGTTTCCTGCGGCGCTGTCGGTTGCGTTATCCACTGCACCTTCGCCTTGTGCGGCGGCTTCACTTATCACGGCCGCGTCAGCGCCCGTCTGCACGCTGTCGGCCGCAGGCGCGTGAATATCCGGCTGAGCGGGAGCTGTCGGCTGAATCGGGACGGCAGACTGAATCGAAACAGCGGGCTGCACGGCAGCTACGTTTTTGCCGCAGCTTGTGCAAAACGCTGCGTCGTCGTTAAGGACAGTGTTACAATATGGGCAATTTTTCATAATACAAGTCCTCCTTTTTTCAGCAAACAATATTCACGATAGTCTTTGTTTTATGTAAATATTAACATATAGTTTTTCGAAATTCAATATTTTTTTAAACAAAATGTCAAATAATTGACAAAACCGTTCACAGCGCGTGCGGATGCTTTCTCCGTGCGTTGTGAACGGTTGTTACATTTATATTCACGCCTTACGAGCAAATTCTGACCAGGTGAGCTATTCCCGGAATGGATTCGCCCTGCTGGCTCGAGGTCGGCGACATCAGCGCTCCGGTCGCACAGAACAGGACGTTGTGCAGCCGCCCGTCCTTCAGGCGGTTGAGCAGGTGCGAGCAAAGCACGCTCGCCGAGCAGCCGCAGCCCGACCCTCCCGCGTGGACGTCCTGCGCCTCGATGTCGAATATCAGCACGCCGCAGTCGCGATGAACGCGCGAGATGTCGATGCCGTCCTTCTGCAGCAGCTCCGTCAGCAGCTTTGAGCCGACTACGCCGAGGTCACCGGTGACTATCAGGTCGTAATCGTCGGGCACAGTCTTCGTATCGGAAAGGCAGCGCTTAATCGTGTCGGCGGCAGCGGGCGCCATCGCCGCGCCCATATTGTTCGCGTCGGTCACGCCGAGGTCGATGGGACGTCCGACGGTAAACGAGTCGACGTAAACTCCCCTGTCGCCCTTTGCGACGATGAGCGCGCCCGAGCCGGTGACCGTCCACTGCGCCGTGGGCGTCCTCTGCCCGCCGTAGTCGAGCGGCTGCCTGAACTGCCGCTCGGCCGAGCAGAAGTGCGACGACGTGACCGCTATCGCACGATTTGCAGCGGCGCAGTCGACATAAAGCGACGCATTTATGAGCGACAGAGCCATCGTCGAGCACGCGCCGAACAGACCGACGAGCGGCACTCCGAAGTCGCGCAGACCGAAAGTCGAGCCGATGCACTGGTCAAGCAGGTCGCCCGCGAACATCACGTCTATGTCGGTCGGCGCAAGCTTCGCTTTGCCGAGAGCCAGGCGCACCGCCGTTTTCTGAAACAGGCTTTCGGCCTTCTCCCACGACGGCTGACCCATAGTCGTGTCCTGCGCGATAAAGTCGAATTCCGCGCCGAGCGGGCCGTCGCCCTCCTTTTTGCCGACAGCCGCCGCCCACGCGATTATGCGCGGCGCGCTTGCGGTCAGCACGGTGTACGCACCTATCCTTTCGGGCATCAGAGCGCACCTCCGTTAAACAGCGACACTATCCACAATATTATGCCGTAAAGCACGCTCGCGCCGACGCCGTAGACGATAACAGGCCCCGCGACCGAAAACATTTTCACGCCGATGCCGAGTATCTGCCCCTCCGCCTTGAACTCGATAGCGGGCGAAGCCACCGCGTTTGCGAAGCCTGTTATCGGCACAAGCGAGCCCGCTCCCGCCACGCGCGCGTATTTGTCGTAGACGTGCGCCGCCGTCAGCATCGCGGTTATGCCGATAAGCGTTACCGACACAAGCGTTTTTGCCGACTGCTCCTCAAGCCCGAGCGATGAGTACAGGTTAAAAAGCGCCTGCCCGAACGCGCAGACAAGCCCGCCGATAACGAACGCGAAAGCGCTGTTTTTCAGCTTCGGCGACGGCGGCGAGGCCTGCTTTGTCAAAGAGTCGTATTCTTTTTTGGTAATATTCATTTTTGCGCCCCCCTTTTAACCTATTGTTACCGACAAAGCCGCGATTTACTCGGCCATCGCCGGATTCCGACACAAAGCAAAGCTGCTTGCGCCGACAATATTTATCGTGCAAGCAGGCAGACCCTTAAGCTGAAGCGCATAAAAAATCCGTTCTCTTTCGAGAACGGATTTGCAGATTTATTCGACACCGCGCTTGCGGAAACGGTCAAAGAGCTTGAACAAAAACTCATCGTGCAGCACAAGCAGCAGCACTCCGTAGATGGCCGCGCCGATGACGACCTCAAGGACCGTCTTCCATATTCTGCCGCCGAGAACGTTGTCGAGCAGCATTATCACACCGCCCATGACAGCGGCGGAGACGAAGCTCTTCCAGCCCTTTAGCAAAATCGTCGGCTTGAACTTGTCGCGCGCGAACCAGAACTGCATCGCCGTGACGGACAGCTCCGCGATGACCGTCCCGCCCGCCGCTCCGAGGCAGCCGAACCTCGGAATTAAGATAAAGTTGAAGATAAGGTTCATCACCGCGCCGCAGACGACGCTTATTGTGTAATACTTCATCTGATTTGTCGGCAGCAGATACTGCGTACCGAGCGTGTTGCTGAGGCCTATGAGCACGATTATCGGGCAGAGCACCACCATGCACGGCGCTACCTGCTCGTATCCGGGGCCGAAGAACCACGGCACGAAGCTCTTGGAAATCGCCATCAGCCCGAACGTGCACGGCCACATTATCAAAAACAGGAAGCGGAACGAGTTGTTGATGTAACTTACAACGCGCTCTTTCTCATGATTGGAGTAGCTCGATGCCACGCGTGAAAGCATAACAAGCCCCATCGCGGTCACGACCGTAAGAACGATTTTCACTATCTTCTCCGCCTGACTGTAATAAGCGACCTGCTTATAATCGGAGAGGAATTTTATCATAGTCTTGTCAAGCTGCGCGTAGATCGACGTGGCGATCTGCGGAAAAAACACGATGAGCGCGGGCCTGATATGGCGCAAAAGCCTGAGCTTCGGCAGTCCGCTGAAGCTGACGTTGCCCGGCAGGCAGAACCACATCATCAGATTGCCGGTGAGGTTCGCCGCCGTGTAGCATATTATGTAAACCGAAAGATCGTTTTCAGTCTTAACAAACAGGAAAATGCCCGCAATTCCCGCGAGCTTTACAACGAGGTTGCGCAGCGCCTGCACCTTGAAATACTCGATGCCCTGGAAGAACCAGCTCAAATCAAAAATCGACGCGACGATTTCAACCGCAAACAGCAGATAGAAGCTGCTCAGGTTCTTTACAAGCACGAACGTGCCGATAACATACGCCGCGAGGGCGACGGATACGGTCACGGTGCGGATTATCTGCAGCTCGAGAAAAACCTTGGTGCGCTTTTTAACATCGTTGCCGCAGGCGGCAATCTCGCGCTGACCGTAGAGATTCAGCCCTATGCAGCCGAACAGCACAAAGTAGCTGACCAGCGACTGAATAAAATTAAACACACCGATGTTGTCATCGCCCAGCACGCGCGAAACGTAAGGCATCGTTACCAGCGGCACGATGAGCACGAGCATCTGATACATCAGATTATATATATAGTTTTTTGTCAGTGAATGTTTCATTGGACTCAAACTCCGTGTGGCGGAGGCTTAATCCGCCCCGACCTTTTTCCTGTGCATTTTGCTTACCGCTTTATAAAGCACCTTAAATTTAAGCACCTTGCAAGTCTTAAATTTCTTAAACTCGGCGAAAATATCGGGTGAAGCGTTTTTCAGCCTGTCGAAGTAGGCGTAGAGGTCAGCCTTGCGTTCATTGCACGGCTTGAACGAAAGCAATATTCCCATATGCGCGCCCGCCATAATGTTGACGCGTCCGCGGATATAGTCAGCGACCGCGGGCAGGCAGCTCTCACTCTTTGAATAGCTTTCATAAAGCTCAACAAGCGAGAACAGCACCTTATCATGCATCGCAACGTTGCGCTGCAGACTTGCGGGACTCATGCTTTGCCCGGTAAACGAGGTACGGTACATATAAACGCGCTCGGGGATATAGACCGCCGTTTTAACAAACGGCAACGGGAAAAGCAAATACTGCATATCGGTATAGAAGCAGTTGAACACACGCACCGAATTCGACTGAAGCAGCTTAGTGCGGTAGCTTACATTGTGCATGGAAACGGTCGGCAGCGCGCGGCACATTTCGTCGATGAGCGTAACACTGTTTGCAGCAAGGCCCTGCTTGTAAAGCGGGTCGCACTGCTCCTCGCCTGTTTGATCGTCAACGCTGACAAAGTCGCTTATGACCATATCGACGTCGAACGTTTCAAGCGCTTTTACAAAGTTTGCGAAGCCCTTCGGGTCGACCCAGTCGTCGCCGTCGAGCATACGGAAGTATTTGCCCGTGGCGTTGTCCATTCCGCGGTTTACGGTCGAGCCGGGGCCGGCGTTTTCCTGATTTATCAGCTTTATGCTGTCGGGATAGCGCTCGCAGTAGCGCGAGACGACCTCGGCGGTGGAGTCCTTCGAGCCGTCGTTGACGACGAGCACCTCGACCGAGTCGATAACTCCGCTTTCGATTATCGTGTCGAGCGTTTTCGGCACGAGCTTTTCAACATTGTAGGAGGCCACAGAAAGGCTCAGCAGTTTTTCCATTCACTTTTCCTCCGGTTGGATTTACGCCTTTTCTTCGCTCAAAGCAGCCTGTGAGGCTTCGGGATTTTTCAGCTGTGCGGCAAAGCTCGACAGGCATCCGAGCGCAGGCCAGAACATCAGCGTCAGCGGCGTGATTACATAGACGATCTCGGTCATAAACATCGACGAAGCAAACACTGTGACGACAAGAGCAAACAGCGCCGAATAGCCGAAACAGTGCTCGTCCGAGACAAAGGCCGAATACTTTCTGATGACGCTGACCGCGACGGTTAAGACCGCCGCCAGGTACAGCAAAATTCCGATCGCGCCCTGCGCGACAAGAATGTCAAACAGCACGTTGTGCATTGAAGCAAAGACCATATGATCGTTTGTCAGGATATAGGTGTCTGGCATATGGTCCTTGGCATAATCGACGACATTGTCGTGCGACACTCCGACCATGGGCGAGGATTTGAATATTTCCATCGCACTGCCCCATATGTCAAAGCGCCGATTCGAGACATCATGCGCAATGTCCTGCTCACGGCCGATGATCTGGTGACTGCCGTTAGGATTGCCGGGATTTGTCATTACAGCCGTATATATCTCGCCGCAAAGGCTTACACTCAGCACCGCAACAACTGAAACGACCGCCGCAACAGCTACGCTGAGCAGCACTTTGAGCGCCGCTTTCTTCGTCCTGAGCAGCTTGAGCGAATACAGCAGCGCCAGAACAAAGAAGCCTATCATGATGCAGACCTTGCCGCAGCGCGAGTCGGAGAACTCAACATAGAACAGCTCAAGTACAATATTCAGCACAAGCACGATACGGACGAAAACATTCTTATGCTTGATAAACAGCGGAACAGACAGCAGAATTGCCAGAACCGCCATGACCGAGCCGATGTTCGGGTCCCAATAAGCGCCGAACAGACGTCCCCACGCGAAGCCGATAACATAGGTCGGGTACGGCGAGCCCTTTTCAGGCTCGAATATCTTGCAGTAGCCAGCCGCCATAAGGCCGAAGCTGATAAGCGACAGCACGGCGGTGGCGGCGATGAAGTATATCGCCAGAATCCGGGTGTGGCGGAGCACCTTTTCCTGCGGCGACTTGATATCGAACGCAAAAAGCAGCCCAACCTCGAAGCACAGGAATATGAACGTGCGCACTCCTGCGTAAACGCCGTAGGACATATTCAGCACGAGCGACAGCACGAACGAAGCAGCGAAGGCTATCAGCAGCCATATGCCGCGCTGGCGCGTATAGTCCCTGAAGTGTATCAGCCGCCACAACAGAAGCAGACCGCCGAGGGCGACCGTCGGCCACTGGACTATGGATATTATTATTGTTCCCGCGGTCAGGCTCGAATACTGGAGCAGGCCGACCGTCATAAACATCAGCTTGAAAATAATCTCAAGCACATCAATTATCTTTTCCTTATTTTTCACTTATGATCACCGGTAACCTTTAAAATTTCTTCAACAAGCTGCCGGCGTTGGTTTGCCAGCGAATAGTTTTTAATTCCCGCGTCGCTTATGCGAGCCGCTCTGCGCGGCTCGGCCGCTTCGGCGACGGCTTTTGCCCACTCGTCCGCTCCGAGGTCGAGCGGCAGCGTGAACGCATTGTCGGCGATGAGTGCCTCGCTTGAGACGCTGTCGCTGATAACGGCGGGCAGACCCGAAAACTGCGCCTCAATCGCGGCGATGGGCAGACCCTCGTGAAACGACGGCATTACGAACACGTCCATCGCCTGAAGCAGACGGTTGATATCGTCGCGCAGGCCGAGAAATCGCACGCTCTCGCCCAAATTGAGCTGACGAGCCTTTTCTTCAAGCGAGGCGCGATCGGGGCCGTCGCCTATCAAAAAAAGCACAGAGTTATCCGACGCAGCTTTCATACCCAAAATCACATCAAGCATAAATGACTGGTTCTTTTGACTTTGAATAAGATTGCCCACTTGGCAAACGGCAATTTGTTCATCGGCAAGCCCAAGTTCAGCGCGCATTTCACTGCGCACCTCGGGATTGAAGCTGAACCGTTCGGAGTCAACGGCATTATAAATAACGGTACAATCCCTGCTTTTTGAGCCAAACAACCAATCGGCCGCAACATGCGAGCAGGCCAAGCGCTTGTCGGCGGCCGCATTGAGCATCGGTCGGCACAGCGCATTTATCGCCGTGCGTACGGAGCGCTTGAGTCGAGAGCTGCCCGGCGAAGCGCTGTTGTGCGAATGCACCATTGTATAAACTCCGCTTTTGTGAGCGGCCAGAGCGCCGAACATATTCAGCGGCTCGGATATATTGAAATAGGCGGCGGCGTACTCCCCGCTGTCGAGCAGGTGCCTGACAGCCTTGTAATGCGCAAGCGGGTGAGTCAGGCGCGGAACCTCAAACAGGCCGCAGCCGCTCTTTTCAAGCCGCTTTGCAAGCTCGCCGTCTATGTGATTTGTCAAAAAATCGAGCTGAACGCCCTCGTCCTCGGCAACCTGCAGAAGGTTGAGCAGGTACTTGTCGATCCCGCCGCCGCGGCCGTCGATGATGTAGCCGACCAGTATTTTCATCTTCACCGCTCCCCTACTTGAACGCCTTGGTGTACAGCTTCCAAAACAGCCTGTAGCAGCCGAAGCCCAGCCCCATCAGGCGCAAGGCGAGCTTGTCCCTTTTAGGGGCGCGCGGGTCGCTCATCACGGCGGAGGAATTGCGCTTGACGTAATCGACCATTTCGCGCCGCCTTTCGGGCAGACGGTCGGTGTCAAGCATCTGATTTATTGTGCTGAAGCGCGCATAAACGCGGCGGCGCAGGGTAGCCTTCGCAAGCTCCGGCCAGCGCGCGTCGACCGCGTCGCACATATTGTCGGTCATCTCGAGCATATCGAGCTTGCTCACTTTAAAGCCCGAGGTGACGATTGAATCGGCGCGGCGGACATAGTAATAGGTGCTTTCGCCGCCCAAAGCAATACAGTCGCACTGCATAATGAGCGAATAGGTCGTGCCCGCATCCTCGAACGCCTTCCCCACGGGGTAGCGCACTGTCTCGAACAGGCTCTTGTGATACAGCTTTGCCCACGCTGAAACGGTCAGTCCCTCGTCGTAGAGTATGCGTGTCATTGCGTCCTTTGAGGTGAGCTTTTCGTCGCCGTCAAACTCGCCGTAAGGCTCGACCCTGCCGCTGGGCTGGATTATCGTGTTGGCGCTCGCGCTGAGCTTTACGCCGTGCTTGGTTATAAGTGAAAGCAGGTACTCGGCCGCGTCGGGCGTGATGTAGTCGTCGGAGTCGACGAACAGCAGATACTCGCCCTTTGCGCGCTCGATGCCGTAGTTGCGCGCGTCGGACAGACCGCCGTTTTCCTTGTGAAAAACGCGTACGCGGGAGTCGCGCTCGGCGCAGCGGTCGCACATGGCGCCGCTTTCGTCGGTGCTGCCGTCGTCGACAAGCAGCACTTCGATATTCCGCAAAGTCTGCCCGAGAACAGAGTCAAGGCATCGCTCCAGGCAGTCTGCTACGTTATAGACAGGGACGATCACGCTTACGGGCGCGACGTTGGTTTTATCAGTCATTGAGGCGCTCCTTAAAAGCTCTTGCCGTATTTTTTGCCGAGGAATTTGGCGCTGAGGAAGCCGATTACCTTCTTGAACCGGTTGACCTTTTCGGTGTAGATGAAGCCGATCTCCTTGCAGTCAAGGCCGTTTGTCTCAAGCCACACGTCGAGCAGCAGCTCGCTCACGCGGCCGTAAAAGCGGGCATTGAAGCTGTCGAGCGCGGTGGTATCAACGCGCTTTTCAAGCTCAAAAAGCACGCCGAACAGCCACTCGCAGTAACCGGAGAGCAGCTCTTTTTTCATAATCAGCATATTGAACATATGCGCGCTCGTGCGCTTTTTAAGGCGCTCAAAAGCGGGCAGATACTCGGGATATTTCTCACTTATGACAGCGCCCGCCTCGTCGAGAGGGGCGGCGTCGAGGGTGTGCGAATAGTGGGAATAAAGCGTTTCAATGTAATATTTGCGCTTTTTCGGCAGGATAATGTCGTTGCTCTCAATCAGCTTTTCGGCCTGTTTGAGTGTGAGCGGGTGCTTGCCGTCAAGGCTGAAATGCCTGCGGTAGTGCGCAAGACCGATGTAATCGGCGTCGAGATTTTTCCACGCCCAGTAAAGGCAGGTCAGCTCGCAAAAGCCGGGGTTTTTCTCGGAAATATTATCGCCGCTGTTGTCAGGTGTAAACCCGTCGATGGGCTTGTTTATCGCAGCGCCCGCCTGAACAGGCAGGTACAGCCCGTCCCCGGGCATGGCGCACGCCTTGTGCGCGGCAACGACGACCTTGATATCCATTGCTTGTCCCCTTTCAAACTTTTGCAAAAGCACCCGAAAAAGCCGCGCTGAGCCTAAACTCCGATCGGCTTAAACTTAGCCGATAACGACTTCGGCGCCTTTCACCGAAGTCCGCTCACGGCAGACGGCAAAAGGCGTCAGTATGCGCCCTCGCCGCTGAGAACGGAGGGCACGGTTTTTAAAATAATCTTTATATCGGTCAGCACGCTGCGCTGCTCGATATAGTCGAGGTCAAGCTCGACCCACTCGTCAAACGAGATCTCGTTGCGGCCGCTGCACTGCCAGTAGCAGGTCAGCCCGCCCTTTACAAGCAGGCGCTGGCGCTGATACTCGTCGTAGCACTCAACCTCGGTAACGAGCGGCGGACGCGGCCCGACAATGGACATATCTCCCGCGATGATGTTGATAAGCTGCGGCAGCTCGTCGATACTCATTTTGCGGATAAAGCGGCCGATTTTGGTGATGCGCGGGTCGTTTTTCATTTTGAACGCGGGGCCGTCAAGCTCGTTGAACTCCCTGAGCTTTTCGAGCATTTCGGGCGAGTCGGCATTTACGACCATGCTGCGGAATTTGTAGAGATTAAAGGTCTTACCATCCTTGCCGACGCGCATCTGCTTAAAAAAGGCAGGGCCGCCGTCGGACTTGACGATGATGGCGACAATCAGAAACAGCGGAGAAAGAACTACCAGTGCGATAAGCGACAGCACAAGGTCGCCTACGCGCTTTATAATATTGTAAATCGGTTTGTTTTTAACCGTAATCGGATAAGCTCTGCGAGTTATCTTGGCCAAATATGCCACCTCCGAAAGCTGACTGAAAAGGGGGTTAATCTTATTTTGAAGCGGACTGTGCCGGTTTTGTCGAAGCCGCAGCCTTTGACGACACTGCAGACGAGGAAGCACCGTCGGAGCCGCTCTTTGCAAAGCTGCCCGTCTCATGCAAAAACGCCTGAATCTCGCTTGCCGCGACGTCAAGGTCGTAGACATAATACCAAGTGCCTTTGATGGTCTGACCCTTGCCGTTGCACGCCTCGTCCGGCAGGCCGAGCTGCTCGAAAGTCGGGCGGTTGGTCGCGACCCAGGTGAGCAATTCGGTCATTTCGCCGTCGCTGAGCGATGTGGTGCACTTGTCAAGCACGCGGCTGACAAGACCCGGGTACTTCGTAACGCTCAGGTCCTTGACCGAGTCGTACATCGCCATAAGCACCTCTCTCTGCCGCGAGCCGCGGTCGAGGTCGCTGCCGGTGTAGCGGTCGCGCGCATAAGCGAGCGCCTGACCGCCCGTGACGTGCTGAAGCCCTGTCTTGGTTATCTTGCTGCACTTGATTCCCATTTTATTAAGATAAGGGATATACTCGGTGTTCATAACCTTCATTTCGGACTTGTTGATGTCGATGTCAACACCGCCGATGTAGTCGATAACGTCGGCAAACTGATAGAAGTTCATCGAAACAAAGTCCTCGATATTCAGCCCGAAGTTCTGGTTGAGCGTCTTGACCGAGAGGTTATGCTTGCCGTAGGCCCACGCGTGGGTCAGCTTATCGTGGGCAGTGTACTTGGTGCCGTCCTTTTTCGTGCGCTCGATCGCAACGTAGCTGTCGCGCGCGACAGATGTGAGCTTTATCTTGTTATGCACACGGTCAAAGGTTATCAGCATAACGGCATCGCTGCGGCCTGCATCGTCGTTTTGGCGGCTGTCAAGGCCGAGCAGCGCAATGGTAGTGTACTCAGTGTACTTTTCCTTTGCGGCGCTGGTTATGCCGATGTCGGAGCTGTTAATCTGCTCGCGCTTTACATTGCCGAGCATACTCTTAACATACACCGCCGCAAACGCCGCGAAGGCGACGACGACGGCCAGGCAAACGCACAGCACCGTAACGGCCGCGCGGGTGGCGGCGTTCTTGGTCTTGCGGCGCTTTATGCCGCGTCCGGACTTGCGCGATGAAGCGGAATTCAAATCAAAGCCGCCCGAAGAGCTGCGCCTGCGTTTAGCCAATTCATATCAACTCCGAAAAAATACATACCCAATCGGGCCTGAAGCAACAGTGAACATAAGCCTCATTTTCAGCCCTTATAAGCTCTATGATTATATACCCATACGGCCAAAAAGTCAAATAAAACATACTCTTTCGTCAAGGAATTACAGTTTTATTACACTTGCCGTTTTTCCTATATTTTCAATAGGTTTTAAGTGAAGGGCCAACCCGAATAGAGCTTGAAACAGCCGTTTATAATAAGGTAAGCGCTTGAAAAAGCAGCTCAAATCTATTGTTCCGAAAGGCAGCACAAATTATGAATATTATTGAAGTAAGCGGGCTTACAAAGGTATATTCGGGCAGGCGCGGCGAGGTCACGGCGCTTGACAACGTCAGCTTCTCGGCCGAAAAAGGCGAGTTTCTGGCCGTGGTCGGGCCGTCGGGCTCTGGCAAGTCGACGCTGATGAATATTCTCGGTTTGCTTGACATTCCGAGCCGCGGACTGTATTATTTAAACGGGAGGAAAGTTAACAGCCTCTCTCCCCGCGAACAGACCGAGGTCAGAAGCCGCTCGGTCGGATTCATTTTTCAGAACAACAACCTTATTTCGTCTCTCACGGCTCTTGAAAATGTTGAGCTGCCGCTGCTCTACCGCGGGCTTTCAAAGCGACAGGCGCGCTTGTCGGCGCAAAAAGCCATCGACCGCGTCGGGCTTTTTGACAGAAGCGGCCATTTGCCGAGCGAGCTTTCGGGCGGCCAGCGCCAGCGCGTCGCGATAGCCAGAGCCGTCGCAGGCGGAGCGCCGCTCATTCTCGCCGACGAGCCGACCGGCAGCCTTGACCCCGAATCGGGGCGCGGGATAATCGCCCTGCTGCGCTCAATGGCCGACGCGGGGCACACGGTCGTTATGATAACCCACGACCGCGCCGCCGCGCAAAGCTCACCCGTAGTGATCGAAATAACCGACGGACATATAAAAAGGGAGGACTACACCAATGGAACTTAAAAAGCTCAAAAGCGGAACGGACATACGCGGAGTGGCAAGCGAGGGCGTTGAAGGCCAGCACATTCAGCTGACCGACGAGGCCGTCACCCTGCTCGGCCGGGCTTTCGCGACGTGGCTGTACAAAAGAGGCTGCTCCGAGCAGGCGCTCATTGCCGTCGGCCACGACTGCCGCATCTCCGCAGGGCGCATAAAGGACGCGCTTATCGCAGCACTCACAAAGTCGGGTATGAACGTGCTCGACTGCGGCCTTTGCACCACCCCCGCCATGTTTATGACCACCGTACTCAAGGGCTGCGATGCGGCCGTCTCGATAACGGCGAGCCACCACCCTTTCAACCGCAACGGGCTGAAGTTCTTCACCCCGCAGGGCGGTCTTGACGGCAGCGACATCAGCGATATTATCGAGATTGCCGAGAATGAGAGCTTCTACCGCATACCGACCTACGGCAAAATCGACAAGTGCGACTTTTTGAGCCGCTACGCCGAGTATCTGCGCAAAATGATCGCCGACGGCGTGGGCGCGAACGTTGACTCGCAGCCGCTTAAAGGTCTGCATCTTATAGTTGACGCGGGCAACGGCGCGGGCGGATTTTACGCCGACAAAGTGCTCGCCCCCCTCGGAGCGGACACTGCAGGCAGCATAAATCTTGAGCCCGACGGAATGTTCCCCAACCATATCCCCAACCCGGAGAACGAGTATGCAATGGAGTGCGCCTGCAAGGCCACCGTCGCCGCGAAAGCCGACCTCGGCATAATCTTTGACACCGACGTTGACCGCGCGGGAGCGGTCGGCGCTGACGGCAGCGAAATCAACCGCAACCGCCTTGTAGCCCTTGCCTCCGCCATCGCGCTTGAGGACTGCCCCGGCGGCACGGTCGTCACCGACTCGGTCACTTCGAGCGGGCTTAAAGTGTTCATCGAAGACGAGCTCGGCGGCCACCACTACCGCTACCGCCGCGGCTATAAAAACGTCATCGACGAGGCTATCCGCCTGACAGACGAGGGGCAGATTTGCCCGCTCGCTATCGAGACTTCGGGCCACGCGGCGTTCAGAAGCAACTACTTCCTTGACGACGGCGCATACCTCATCACCCGCATAATCATCAAGCTGGCTCAGTTAAAGCGCGAGGGCAAGACGGTCGAGGATCTCATCGCCGCCCTTAAAGAGCCTGCCGAGCGCCGCGAGATAAGGCTGAACATTACCGCCGAGGACTTCCGCGCCCTCGGCAACAGCGTTATCGAAAAGCTCGAGCGCTACAGTGCCGCCCACCCGAACTGGAGAATTGCCGACGACAACCGCGAGGGTATCCGCGTCTGTTGCGATGACGCTGACGGCTGGTTCCTGCTGCGTCTTTCGGTGCATGACCCCGTTATGCCGATGAATTTTGAGAGCGACTCCGTCGGCGGCGTTGACAAAATGGTCAAGGCGCTCGGCGAGTTCTTCGCAGGTATTGACGGCCTTGATTTGAGCGCGTTCAAGTAAGCGAGAGCACGCGCAGCATGAGCACGTCGGTATGCTGAGCTCTATGCGTTGCACGCCCTTGCCCGCGCACGTCGCCTGCTTCACCGCTCACCCCGCGCACGTCGCCCGCCGTTCTTCGTGCGGCACATACCCTTTTAAAAAAACCGACCGCTGCAAGGCAAAACGCACTTGCAGCGGTCGGTTTTTATTTTTCTCCGTTTTTCTTCGGATTTTTCGGTATGGTCACAGTTATCTCCGTGCCCTTGCCCGGCTCGCTCTTTATGTCGATATTGCCGCCGTGATAAGCGACCGCGTGCTTAACTATCGACAGTCCGAGTCCTGTACCGCCCGAGGCTTTGGAGTGGCTCTTGTCCACGCGGTAGAAGCGCTCGAAAACATGGTCGAGATGCTCGCTCGGTATGCCTATTCCGTTGTCGCTGACCTTTATGCGCGCCGCCGACTGCGACCCGCTTATGTCGATACAGACGCGGCCGCCGGGGCGATTGTACTTGACAGCGTTGTCGCAGAGGTTAAATATCACCTCGTACAGCAGCCGTCTTACGCCGTTTACCTCGGTTTTTTCACCGTCGACCGCAATGATGATGCCATTGCTTTTGGCGACCCCTGAAAGAGCGCCCGCCACCTCGGTGCCGAGCTCCGTCAAATCAACCTCCTCACGCGGCATATCGCTGCCCTCGTCAAGCTGCGACAGGCGGATTATGTCCTCAATAAGCGCCAGCAGCCGCTCGGCCTCAGACTTGATGTGACCGACAAAGCGCGGCATATCCTCGGCCTTGACAAGCCCGCCTGCGATGAGATCGGCACTGCCGATTATTCCCTGAATTGGCGTTTTCAGCTCGTGCGAGACGTTTGCCGTAAACTCACGGCGCGTGCGCTCAATATCGTCCTTGTCCGTCACATCAAACACCAGTATGACCGCTCCCGAGCATTCGGACTCGTTCCTGACGCGGCTGACATCGAGCTGATAAATGCGCTCGTTTCGCTCAAAGCGTCCCTCCGCACGGCCGTCGGAGAACGCCTTGTACACTGCGTCCGAAATGCCGTCGATGTCGCTTATGACCGTGCCGACGCACTCGCCGCCTACGTCGAATATCGCGCTTGCCGCAGGGTTTATGCTGACAATCCGTCCGTCACGGTCAAGCAGGATAAGCCCCTCGTTCATATTGGCGGTTATCAAATCGAACTCGGCCTGGCGCCGCTTGAGCTTTCTCAGCTGCGAGGCGATCTGCCCGCTCTGGCCGCTGATTCTGTGCAGCAGCGGCTTCAGCTCGTCATACGGAACGTCGGCCAAAGGATTGTCAAGGTCAATGCTGTTTATCGGCTCGACTATGCGGCGAGACAGCCTGCGCGCGATGAACGCCGAAAGTATCAGCGCGCCGACGGCAACGACCGCAAGCGGCTGCACCATCCCGATAACGAGCAGCCAGACCGTCACACGGTCGACCGAGATGCGCAGCACCGTGCCGTCGCTCAGCCGCTTCGCGTAATAGACCGTCTTTCGCATTAAAGTTGAGGAGTAGCGCTCGCTCTCGCCCTCGCCGTTTTTAAGCGCTAAGGCGACCTCGGTGCGCTTTGCGTGATTTTCGAGCGCGGCAGCGTTCTCGACGGTATCGTACTTCACCTTGCCGTCGGCCGCAATCCACGTCAGGCGGTACTCGTCGGACTGCACCTGCTTGAGGTAGTCCTCCCCCTCACGCTCGACCGCAACGGCGGCAAAGTCGAGCTGCCGGGTCAGCTGCGTTTTCTGCACCGACCCGAAGTAGTTATAAGCGCAGCCGAGTGTGACCGCTATGCACACGAGCATAGCGGCGGCCGCGACCGCTAATATTGAACGGAAAATGCGTTTTGTCATTTGTCGGCCTCCATTTTGTACCCGACGTTTCTGACCGTCTTTATCATATCTCCCGCTGCGCCGAGCTTCTGCCTCAAAGTGCGGATATGCACGTCGACCGTGCGCGTTTCGCCGCAGAAATCAAGCCCCCATATATCACCGAACAGCCTGTCGCGGGTAAAGGCGACGTTCGGGTTTGAAACGAACATTTTTAACAGCTCGAACTCCTTGTAGGTAAGCTCAACGCGCTTGCCGCCGACAAAAGCCGTGCGCTCGGCGGAGTTGACCGTGATACCGCCGCAGCTGAGCGCGCTCTGCTCAGTCTTTCCGAAGCGGCGCAATACAGCCTTTACGCACGAGACAAGCTCCATGACACCGAACGGCTTTGCAAGGTAGTAGTCCGCGCCGCCGTCAAGCCCCTGAATTTTGTCGTACTCCGAGCCTTTGGCTGTCGCCATGACCACGGGGATATTGCTGTAAGCGGGCGCGGCTTTCATGCGCCGCAGCAGCTCGATGCCGTCGATTCCCGGCAGCATAACGTCGAGCACCACCAGCTCGGGCAGCTCGGAGTGAGTGTGCAGCGCATTCCAGAACTCACTGCCGTCGGCAAAGCCGCAAGCGTGAAATCCCGTCGAATTGAGCGCGTAAACCTCGATATCGCGAATACTTGCGTCATCCTCAACGCACCAGATCATAAGCTCTCCCCTGCCTTTTTTCTTTAAGTATATCCTCTCGATAAGCTTTATGCAATCTCTTTATACCTTAATCATAATACCGCAAAACAGGTTAAAAAGTAAAGCACTGCAATGTTAAATCTGTGTAAAAAACGGGGGCGCCGCGCCAAATTCAGCCGAGATATAGCTTCAAGCTATAACGGAGTATCGCATTTCGGTATCGGCTCTGGTATTGACTTTGAAAGCGCGCAGAGCTAAAATATACCAAACCGATATGAATTATCGGCAGTCGTTAAAAGGAGCGCGAAAGCTATGCAGCAAGCGATAAACAAAACCTACGCCGACGCGGGGCGACCCGACCTTTTCGGCCTGCTCATAAACGGCAGGCGCGGCAGAATATTTTCGACGCTCTACACCGCCGCGGGAGTCGGTGACAAGCCGACGGTCATTCTGCTGCACGGCATACCCGGCAGCGAGCAGAACGGCGACCTCGCGCGGGCGCTGCAGGCGGCGGGCTTCAACGCGCTCGTTTTCCACTACAGCGGCTGCTTCGGCTCGGACGGCGACTACTCCCTCGCCCACAACATCGAGGATGCAAACAGCGTGCTCGACTTTCTGCTTGCCGACCGCGAGCACGGCATTGACCGCGACAAAATCTACGCTGTCGGGCACAGCATGGGCGGCTTTGTCTGCGGCCGTCTTGCGGCAAAGCGCAGCGGAATAAAGGCCGCCGCTATACTTATGGCCTGCGACGTCGGCCGCATATGGGAGCTTGAGCGCTCCGATAAGGCCGCGTTCGATACCCTCTGCGCCGTGCTTGACGACAGCGCGCAGTGGCTGCGCGGCGCAAGCCTTGAAGGCTTCCTTGCGGAGCTGAAAGAGTTCGGCGAAGACTGGCGGCTCGAAGCGGCCGCAAAGGCGCTTGCCGACAAGCCGCTTTTATGCGTTTCGGCTCTGCGCGACCGCCACACGCCGTATGCGGCGCACTGCCGCCCGCTTGAGACGGCCGTCGCTGCCGAGGGCAAAGGGCGGCTTCAGACGCTGACCCTCGATGCGGATCACTACGCGACCGAGTGCCGCGGCGACCTCATCGCGGCGGTTATCGGCTTTCTTAAAGCACAGGAGTAAACCTTAATAAAAAGTTCACAAATCGTTCTTATTTTCGGCGCACATATGAGTTATGATAAAGACCTACCGAAAAGGATGAACTTTTATTTCAGGAGCACCCGCAAATGTTGCTTAAACGAAAACAGGCCGAGCTTATCGTCAGCCGAATAGGAGCGGACATACTTGCGTCCGATAATATGCAGCTTGAAAAGAGCTTTGTTCAGCACGGTCAGGTCAGCGTCTACGCTCACTCCGTGGCCGTCGCGGCAATGTGCCTTATGCTCGCCGCACTGCTTAAAATGCGCGTCGACCGCCGCAAGCTCGTGCGCGGAGCGCTGCTGCACGACTATTTTCTCTACGACTGGCACATTCCCGACAGGAGCCACCGTCTGCACGGCTTTCGTCACCCGCACACGGCGGCCGAAAATGCGCAGCGCGACTTTGAGCTTTGCAGCGTTGAGAAAAATATGATACTTTCGCATATGTTCCCGCTCGGGCGCGTGCTGCCGCGCCACAAGGAGAGCGTGCTGCTGTGCGCCGCCGACAAGCTGTGTGCGACAAAAGAGACGTTCTCGGGGCTGCGGGCAAAGCTCGCGCAGCACTTCAGCCGCCGAAAAAGTGCATAAGCCAAAAAGCATACCGCCTGCGTAAACAGGCAGTATGCTTTTTTAATGCTGATTTTTAAGCTGAGCCGCCAGATCGTCGTCAAGTTCGAACATCGTCTGCTTGAACATCATAAATACACGCTTGCCGTAGTTTACGGTGTAGAACTTTTCGCCGTTTGAGGTGGTTTGCAGCAGTTCCTCGGCGGTGATATTGTCGTATGGCTCAAAATCGCGATAGAGCCGCGACCACGGCTTTACAAGATAATACTTTCCATGGCTTGCAAAATTGAATATGAGCGGATAATCTGTATTTCTCCGATGCAAAAGCAGCCGACGCACCTTTGCAGCCAACGGCGGATTGCTCACCTTGTCAAGCACGTCTTCATCAAGCGAGAAGCGCTTGTGTTTTTTGGTCATAATCTCGATCAGAATCTTTATCAGCCATATGATGTTAAAAAGGCAGGCAATCACGAGCACCGCAACTATCGCTATACGAAAGCCGCTTAAATCGTCATGGCCACGCATGGTAAAAAGGACTGCAAGCGCATAAACCGCCGTGCCCAGCCACCCCAACAGGCAGCTGACGAAGCTCTTTTTTGAGCCCGCTTTCAGCCTGTTTTCGATATATTCGCGCGTCAGTGTTACCTTTCGCACCTTGTCGTCAACATTGCGGTACAATGTGTACCGCGGGTTATTCTCGCTCATTTGACCGTCTCTTTTTCAAAATTTGTTTTAAATCGTCGTCAAGCTCGAACATATCGGTTTTGAACATCATACGGGCTCTTTTTCCGTTAAAGCTGACGATGTAGAACCTGTCGCCGTTGGACGTGCTGTCGCGAAGCTCGCCGTAGGTAATGTTGTTATACGGCTCAAAACTGCGGTACGCTAAACGACTTCTGTCAACGTATTTAATGGTGAAATCCGTGAGCGGAAAGCAGCGCTCGGGTCGATTGTTAATGCCTAAAATCCAATAAATCGCCCTTTTTGCCCACGATTTTTCGGGTTTAAACAGAGCGTCGTTAAACTCCGTCTCATAAAGCGAAAATCGCTTGTGTCTGCCCGTTATAAGACTGAAAACAGCGTACAAAAGCAACGCGGTCGAAAATGCAAACATTATTCCGATAAATATGTACATTATAATAAAGAATAAGGCATCGTTCCCATATTCCCCGAGACCTGAAACGAGCCACAACAACGCCGCCAAAATCAGGCACAAAACCAGATAATCGACAATCATATTTCCCACCTTGGGCTTGAGCTTGTTCTCGATGATTTTGCGCGTCAGCAACACTTTTGTCGGTTTGTCGTCGATGTCCTTAAAAAGTCGGCAGCCGCGACAGTCATACGGATTCAACTTTTTCACCCTCGTAGTCAAAATTTGCGGTCTTGTAAGCGAGCACCGCAATGCCGCCGACGCTGACGACGAAGAACTCGTTGCCTGGCGCAATAACATCGAACAGCTGATTGCCGCGAATAAAGAAATTCTCCGACCAACGGTAGTAGGTCAGACGGTTGAAAATGCTGTACACCTTGCCGCTTTTGAAGCGGACGGTGCAGGGCAAAAACACTATCGCGATGAATATCGACGAAACAGAAACGCCGACCGCCAGCACATAAATAAGCGCGGCCATCGAGTGCTTTTTCTTGCGCATTACAATGTCGCGCTCGACGCGGAAGCGGCCCTTTTTCGCGCACACGGCGCAGAAAATGAACAGCCCGAACAGCGCCAGAGCTACCAGAATATTCAGTCCGCCGTACACCAGATAAAAGTAGGCCGAAAGCGGCATTTCGGCCGCTTCCTCGCCGATAAGCTCAACGTCGCGCAGGTAAACGACCCTGTCGACAGAGTAAATCACCAAAAACATCGCCGCTCTGAGCAGAAAAATCACACCCAAAACGATCCATTTTATCGACGTTCTGACAATCTCTTTCTTAACTCTTTTAATCGACAGCGCTTCTTTGTAATTGTCATCAACCACCGCTATACGCCTCCTCACAATGAACAACGCGTGAAAATCGTTGTCATTATCACTATACAGTATTTACAGCAGAATATCAACATTCCGGCAAAATATTGCATTAGAATATTAAAAGACCCGATTGTGCATTTTCACTAAAAATGACAATCGAGTCTTTTAATTCGGTTTGAAGCGCCGTTTACCCCTCAACCGCGCGTGAGCTTCACCACGCACTCAACGTGCTTTGTGTGGGGGAACATATCTACGGGCGTGGCTTTTCGGACTTTGTAGCCGCCGTTTACAAACAGGCGCAGGTCGCGCGCAAGCGTTTCGGGGTTGCACGAGACGTACACCACGGTTTTCGGCGCGAGGGTCAGCACCGAGCGAATGAAGTTCGCGTCCGAGCCTGCGCGCGGCGGGTCCATTACGACCACGTCGGCCTTCTGACCGTCGGCGGCCATATCGACCATAAACCGCCCTGCGTCGGCGTTAAAAAAGCGGACGTTCTTCGCCGAGTTGAGCTCGGCGTTGGCCTTCGCGTCCCTGACGGCGTCGGAGTTCAGTTCGACCCCGATGACCGACTTCGCCTTTTTCGAGGCGATAATGCCGATTGTTCCCGTGCCGCAGTAGGCGTCGATAACCGTCTCGCGGCCGGTCAGCCCCATAAAATCGACGGCGGTGTTATAGAGTACCTCCGTCTGCTGCGGGTTTACCTGATAAAACGACGCGGGCGAGATCTTGAAGCGGCAGCCGCACAGCGTGTCGGTTATAAACCCCTTGCCGTAGAGGGTGTCAAATTCCTTGCCGAGCACGAGAGCGGTGAATTTATTGTTGACGCTCTGCACGACGGTAGTTATCTCGGGGTGCAGCTCGAGCAGGCGCTTGATAAAGTCGCGCTTTTTCGGAAATTCGCGCGTGCCCGTCACCATAACGACCATAATCTCGCCCGAGTTGTACCCCACCCTGACGAGGACGTGGCGCAGGAAGCCCTTGAGCGTTCTATCGTTGAAAACGCCCAATCCAAACTGCACGACGAGCTTCCTTATCGTGACGATTATGCGGTCGGCGGCCTCATTTTCAATAAGGCAGCTGTCGACCTTGACTATCCTGTGGCTCGACGACTGATAAACGCCCGAGACGACCTGCCCGCCGATTTTGCCGAACGCGGCCTGAACCTTGTGGCGGTAGTGATAGGGCGAGTTCATTCCGATTATATCGTCAACGCGGCAGTAGCGGCCGATGAGCTTGACGACCGAGGCCTGCTTGAAGCTCAGCTGTCTGAAATAGTCCATATTCTGCAGCTGGCAGCCGCCGCACTTTTTATATAATGTACAGCCGTTGCCGACCGCCTGTCTTTTCTCACTCAAGGCGTCACACTTTATCCTTTCTTTCGAGCTTCACGACGCACTCGACGTGGGCGGTGCGTGGGAAGAGGTCGAACGGGTGCGCTGATTTTGCAGCATAGCCGAAGCGGGCGAAATACGCCATATCGCGCGCGAGGGTCGCGGGGTCGCACGAAACATATACCACGCGCTCGGGGCGCATCTTTTCGCATATCAGCTGCGGCAGACCCTGCTCAAGCCCCTTCCTGGGCGGGTCGACGACGACCGCGTCGGGGCGCAGCCCGTCGCGTTCAAGCCTTCGGGCGGCTTCGAACGCGTCGGCGCAGATGAACTCGGCGTGCTCTATGCCGTTGGCGGCGGCGTTGACTTCGGCGTCCTTTACGGCCGCTTCGACGACCTCGACGCCGATGAGACGCTCAAAGCTGTGCGCCATCGACAGCCCTATCGTGCCCGCGCCGCAGTAGAGGTCGAGCAGCAGCCTGCCCTCCCCCGCAAACTCGGCTGCCTTGGCGTAGAGCCGCTCGGCCATATCGTGATTGACCTGATAAAACGACAACGCGCTGAGGCGCACCTTTACGCCGCAGAGCACGTCGGTGATGTAGCCGTCTCCGAGGATAACACGGCAATCATTTGAGAGAATGACGTTGGTTTTGGCGGTGTTGCGGTTGATTACAACAGTTTTAAGGCTGCCGTCCGACGCGGCGCGCAGCACCTCAACAAGCCTGTCCTCGTGCGGCAGGCGGTCGCCGTTTATCACAAGGCAGACCATCGTTTCGCCCGTTGCCCACGCGCGCCTGACGTAGATGTGGCGCAGCAGCCCGCGCCCGCTCATCTCGTCATAGGCAGAAACACCGCACTCGCGCGCATAAGCCTTCACCGCTTCGGTAACAGCGGAGAAGTCCTCAGGCTGCAGCAGACAGTCGGCGCACGGCACTATCCTGTGACTGTGGCGCGCAAAGAAGCCGCAGGCTATCCCGCCGTCCGCAGCGGGTGCGGTCGGGTATTGCGCCTTGTTGCGGTAGCGGCTTACTTCGCCGTGCGCGACGGCTTCAACGGGAATATCAAGCCCGCCGATGCGTTTCAGGCAATCAGACACGCGCTGCCGTTTAAGCTCCAGCTCCGCTTCGTATGAAATATGCCGCAGCGCGCAGCCGCCGCACTGCTTAAACGCGGCGCAGTCAGGCTCTACGCGATCCTTCGACGGCGTGATAACGCGCAGCATCTTGCCGACGGCGTAGTTTTTGGCGACCTTTATGATGACCGCTTCGACCTCGTCGCCCACGGCGGTCATCGGCACGAAAGCAGCCATGGAATCGGTGCGGCCGACCCCCGAGCCCTCAGCGGTCATACCCGTAATATTCAGCGTGACTAAATCATTTTTCTTCATCATTTTTCTCCGCAGAAAGCGTGTGGCAATAAATACAAATGTCCTCGCAGTGCCCGTCTTTCATCAAAAGCCCTCGGGGACGGTGCCGACGGGATTAAAGCCGGACTCCCCGCCGCCGTCCGTGTCCCCGGCGACCGCGCAGCAGGTCTGCTGCGCGATAAAGCCGCAGGCTTTGCTCACGTTAAGCACGTCGGGCCGCGAAAAAGCAAGTCCCGTCTGCGAAAAAGCAAGTCCCGTCTGCGACGACCGAATTCAGGATTCGACCGCCGCGGGCACGTCGGAAGGCGCATACTCTCTTTCCGTAATGTTCGTTGTTTTATTTCGAAACAAGTTTACATAACTTTAGCCGCCGATTTGCACCGACGGCTTTTTCGGAGCTATTGCTCCGCTTTCATTCGCATAAGCGAGCCTTTTGCAATCTCGCGCTCAAACGGGATTTTGAGCAGCATCGTCGGCTTGTTTGCGACCGCAAGCGGCTCTCCCGCTTCGTCAAGCATACCGTCGGTGTCAACGAGGAAAGGCTCGCGCTTGGGCTCAAGGCAGTCGAGCACAACTCCCGCCGCAAACTTGTTCTTGAGCGACGCGATAACGTACCCGTTTTCGTACCCCTCGACGACCGCAGCGACGGCATAGTCGCGGATATAGCCCGCAGTCTTGTACGTCTGCGAGTTGGCGGGGCGGCCGTAGTAGAAGCCCGTCGAATAGGTGCGGTGGCTTATCTTGCCGAGCTCGTCCGTGACCCACTGCGGCGCTTTCGCGCTCGGGTCGGCAAGCAGCGCATCGAGCGCACCGCGGTACGCGTTGGTCGTGACCGCGACGTAGTAGTGCGACTTTGCGCGCCCTTCAATTTTGAAGCTCGTCACCCCTGCTTTTGCAAGCTCGCCGAGGTGATCGGCCATACACAGATCGTCGGCGTTGAGGATATAGGTGCCCTTGTCCGTCTCGGTTATATCGAGGTACCGGCCGGGGCGATTCTCCTCCACAAGATGATAGCTCCAGCGGCAGGGCTGTGCGCAGTCGCCGTGGTTGGCGTCGCGCCCGGTCATATAGCTTGACAGCAGGCACCTGCCCGAGTACGACACGCACATCGCGCCGTGTACAAAGCACTCAAGCTCCAGCTCGCGCGGAGTTTTGGCGCGAATGTCGGCGATTTCACCGATCGAAAGCTCGCGTGCGAGCACGACGCGCTTTGCCCCAAGCTCGTAAAGCGCGCGCGCCGTGCGGTAGTTGGTCACGCCCGACTGCACCGACGCGTGGATAACCGCGTCGGGCACAGCTTCTCGCACGGCCTGCATCGTTCCGAGGTCGCCGACGATGAACGCGTCCGCTCCCATTTTTGCAGCCGAAGCCGCAAACGCGGCTATGCGGTCGATCTCGTCGTTATGCGGCGTAATATTGCAGGTGATGTGAACATCGACCCCGTGCGCGTGAGCGTACTCTATCCCCTCACGCAGCGAGTCGTCGTCAAAGTTCGGCGAAGCCGTCCTCATGCCGAACTCGCGCCCTGCGAGGTACACCGCGTCCGCCCCGAAGTCGACGGCGCACCTGAGCCTTGTCAGATCGCCTGCGGGGCACAGCAATTCCGGCTTACGGCTCAACCCTTCCACAGCCCCTGTCTTTGCAGCTTCTTAATCGTCGCCTGATGCTCCTTGTAGGTTGCGTTGAAGTAGAATTTACTGTTAGCATCAGTGACGAAATAGTAATACTTGCCGATGTAGTCCTCGTTGGGTCGGAGCACGGCCTTTAACGCCTGAACGGTCACGCTGCACTGCGGTCCGGGAGGAAGCCCCTCGTAGCCTGCGTCGCTGACCTTCTTGCCGTTTTCATAAAGCGCGTAGTTGTTGGTGTTGTAGCGATTGTCGGGATAATAGAACGTCGGAGTCGAACCGAGGTACTTGGGCTCGCTCCACACAAGGCGGCCGAGGAACACGGCCGAGACGTTCGACATCTGGTCGGGGAAGCCGTTGCACTCAAGCTGCACGATAGAAGCGAGCGAAAGCGCGTCGTTGAGAGAGGTTATCCCATATTTGTTGAGATCTTTCAGCTGCTCCTTATAATCCGGGCAGCTCTCTTTGAGATGCTTTTCAAAATTCGCGAGCATACGGTCGATTGCAAACTCGGCGTTCGCCTGACTTTCTCCCGTGAAGAAATCGTAGGTGTCGGGGTAGAGGTAGCCCTCAAGGCGGTAGTAGACCTTGTCGTTCGGGATAGCCTTGACAAAATCGTAGTCATAAGTGCCCTTGACCATCGCAGTCTTGAACTGCTCCTGGGTGCAGACGTTGTTCTCCTCAAGTATCTGCATTATCGAGCGAATCGTCGCCGCTTCGGGGATACGCACCTTGACGGACTCTTTCTCGTTGCCCTTTTGCAGCAGCTCGATTATTCCGTCGTAGCCAATGGAGCTGTCGAACTGATAAGCGCCGTGGCGCAGCGTGCCGTCCTGCTTTTTGAGCTTTAAATAAACTCTGAACAACAGCGGATGTTCGATGGCGTTCTCTTTTTCAAGCGTGTCGGCTATCTCGGTCGTGGTCATGCCTTCTTTGATTATGACAACGCAAATACCGCTCTTGCCCACTCCGAGCAGCTCGCTGAACGCAGTCAGTATGCCCGCCGCGATAAGGCAGGCGGAAACAAGGATTGCGGCGATCCAAATGATAGTTTTTATCCCGTGGCGCGGCTTCTGATTTTTCTTCTGCGCGCGCTTTTCGGCGCGGTTTAAGCGGTGCAGGTCAACGGTGTCGCGCTCTGACAGCGGGTACTGCTTGATAACGGGCTTTTCGTCGCGGCCCTTGCGGCTTCTGGCCTGACCCTCGTAGTCCTCGTCAAGCTGAAATCCGCCGCCGATGACGAACTCGTCGTGCTCGTCAGCGCTGCTGTCGGCGCTGACTTCATCGGACGGCTCGGCAGCATCGGACGGCTCGGCAGCGGAGTCGCCGCTGTCGCTGCTGTCGGTGCTGCTGTAAAGGTCGTCCATGCCGAAGTAGTCATACGGCTCGGCGCCGCTGTCGGCACTTTCGGGCGCGGCGGGTGTGTTCGGCTCGGCACTTTCCGCAGGCTCAGAGCTGTCGCCGGGGGCGGCGCTCTTGCCCGGCTGCGCGGGTGCACTGCTTTCGGCTGCGCGGGCGGCCTCGGCCTCCTCGTCGTCGGAATAGAACAGCTCGTCGGCGCTCAGCTTTTTGAACTTATCAAAATCTTCCATGTTTTCCTCCGTTCTGACTGGGTATACGTCTGATAAATTTATCGGTCAGCACCGCCTTGAGCGGTACATCAAAACGTCCGTGATAAATACGGAATCGGTAGTTTTCGCTGTAGCATATACCGATACTCTCGCACCCGCAGCGCGACAGGTATCGGTCGTAGTATCCGCCGCCGTAGCCCAGCCGATAGCCGAAGCTGTCAAGCGCAAGCGCGGGCACGACGACGAGCGAGTTGCGGTCGGGTTGGCACACGGGCAGGCTCTCGGCAGGCTCGAGCACGCCGAAGCTGCCGGGTGAAAGCTGTGAAACATCTTCAATAAAATGGAACGCCATATCGCGCGTGCCCTTTATACAGCGCGGCAGCGCCACCCTTCGCCCGGAAGCGAGCGCGTGGTCGATTATTGCGAAGGTGTCGACCTCTATCGGAGTGGAGGCATATATCAGCACCGTTTTGCACGCGGCATACTGGCGGCTTGCGATAAGGCGGTCGGTAATGCGGCGGTCGAGCTTTGCCTTGGTCCCCGGGTCAAGCTCGGCGCGCCATCGCTTAATTTTATCGCGCAGCACGCCCTTGTAAATGCGGAGGTCTAACTTCTGCATTGCATACTCTTCCTTATTTCGGCGGCCTTTTCGTCGCCGAGGAAGTACCGCACTATCTCAAGGCCGAACTCTATTGATGCGCCGGGACCTATCGCGGTTATAAAATTGCCGCTGACGCAGGTGCGGCCCAAGCCTACCTCACAGCCGAGCTTATCCTCAAAGCCCGGGTAGCACACGGCCTTTTTGCCCTTTAGCAGACCATATTGGCCGAGCACGCCGGGAGCGGCGCATATCGCGGCGACGAGCTTGCCGCCCGCAGCCGCCGTTTCGAGCGCGTGCTTTACACTCTCGCTCTTGCCGAGATTGAGCGTGCCGGGCATACCGCCGGGCAGCATTACGCCGTCGACAGTTGAAAAATCAAGCTCGTCGTCGGTCAGGTCGGCTTCGATTTTTATGCCGTGAGCGCCCCGGGCAACGCGCTTGCCCACTCCGACAAAGGCGACCTCGATACCCGCTCGGCGCACGGTATCAACGCTTGCGACGGCTTCGATCTCCTCAAATCCGTCGGCTAAAAAACAGTATATCATATCAAAAACAGCTCCTAACAAGCAGTCTGAACGCAAAGCGAAAAATCGCCCGGTTAAGTTTACATAATCTTGCTGATTATCGAGAAAATCTCGTCCGAGATGTCCTCGCGCGAGCGAATGCGGTCACCGTCTGTGCACTTGACAACACTCCAGCCGAGCCGCTTTGCGGCATACAGCGCGCCCTCGCGGCAGTGCTGCAGATAGGCAATATCGCGCTCGTGAATATCCTTCCTGCCCTCGTCGCCCGAGTAGCGACCCGTCATCAACCGCTGCGACACCTCGACGGGCATATCCAGAAAGATGACTGCATCGGGGCGCGGTATGCCGAGCTTGCCGAACTCAAAGTCGCAGAGCCAGTCGAGAAAGCGGTCCCGCTCGTCGCCCGACAGCTTCGACGCCTGATGCACGGCGTTGGACGTGGTATAGCGATCGCAGAGAATGTCCGTTCCGCCGAGGTAGTCGGCGCCCCAGTCGCGCTTAAAACTCGCATAGCGGTCGACCGCATAAAACGACGACGCAGCGTATGCGTTGACGTCCTCGGGGTGCGAGCCGAACTCGCCCGCAAGGTACATTCTGACAAGAGCGCTGGACTCGCTCGGGTAATCGGGAAACTTCACAAAGCGAAAGTTGCCGTCCAGCCGCTTTGAAAGCAGCTCAAGCTGAGTGGACTTGCCGCTGCCGTCAAGACCCTCGATAACGATGAGACGGCCGCTCATTCCTCTTCACCCAAATGCGCGAATTTTTCGCGCACCTCGTTCGGCTTGCCGCAGGACATCTTGCCCTCGGGGCAGCCGCCGCGCAGACACGGCGGGCCGGACTTCCCGAACAGCTCGGGCGCGGCCTCCCTGCACAGGCGCAGCATTTCGGTCGCAAGCTCCCTTATTTCCCACTGTGCGCGGTTGCAGCAGCGGTGAGAGAAAAAGTTGTACAGGCTGCGGGCGTTCATCGTCATTATCATCTTGGTCGTGCAGGCGTTGGGCAGCACGAAGCGCGCGTCCTCAATGGCGCGCTTTTCGGCGTCGCGGGCAGCCTTTTTTTCATCAACGCCCTGAGCGAGCAGCTCTGCCTTATGCTTTTTGGACAGTATCTCGGTCAGGCGGTCGTAGTCCTCCTGATCGCGGCGCATATTTTCAAGATAAATGCGCTTGGCCTCCTCGTCAGCCTCGATTTCGGGCGGGAGGACAAAGTCGAACTGCTTTTCGCGAACGTAGCGCTGGCTCTGCACGCTGAACGACGCGATGCGGTGGCGCGTTATCTGCGCCAGAAGCGAGCGCGAGACACCCTCGATGCCGAAGGTGAACACCGCGTGCTCTATCGGACTTTCGTGTCCTATTTCGGCGAGCATCTGGACAAAGCCGCTCGCCTTTTCTGCGTCAAGTCCGTCGCGAATAGTGTCGATCGAAGACGGAGAATAGCACAGCTTAGCCGCCGACGCGACGGTCACGGTCGGCATAGGCGTGTAGGCCAATAATTCCACTCTCATTTTGTGAAAGCACCTCTTTCATACAATAAATACATAGTTATAATAAGTATATCAAATTATACTCTTATAATCAACACCGACTTTATCCCTTTGGAGCAGGAAAAAGAAATTTTTGTTGAAAAAAGTCGCGCAAGCGTTTATAATCACTTATCGGAGGATGAATTTTCTGTATGAAATTTATAAAGACGACGCTTGACGACGTCGCACTTCTGCAAAACTATTTCGGACTTCAGGACTGGAGGACGACCGATTACTCACCCGGCTCTGTACTGATGTGGCGCGACTGTCTTCAGACCAATCACTGCGAGTGGGGCGGCTTTCTCATTTTTAAGGGAGTGTTCTTCGACGGTCAGCCATACTTTACCTACCCCGTCGGAAACGGCGACTTAAAGGCCGCCCTTGACGAGATCGAGCGCTATGCCGCCGAGCACAATCTGCCGTTTAACCTATACGGCGTGCCCGAGCAGCCGCTCGAAACTCTGCGCGGAATATACGGCGGCAGGCTCTCGCCCGAGCCCGACCGCGCGCACTGGGACTACCTCTACGATGCCGAGAGCATGCGCACCTTCGCGGGCAAAAAGCTAAGCGCGCAGCGCAACCACGTCAACAAGTTTTCGCGTCTCTACCCCGACTGCCGCTTCGTAAAGCTCGACGAAAGCAACATCGGACGCGCCAAGGCTTTCTGCGAAATGTACGTCGCCCAGCGGCAGAATTCGATAAATCAGGCCGAGCACGAGGGCGCCGCAAGCGTTGAGCTGTTCTCATATCTCGACAGGCTCGGCGGCAAGGGCGGCTTTCTTGAGCTTGACGGTCGGATAATCGCCCTGTCGCTCGGCGAGCAGGTCGGCGACACGCTGTTCATTCATGTTGAAAAGGCGCTGCACGAGTACCCCGGCATATATCAGGTCATCGTCAAAGAGTTCGCCTGCGCGTTTGCCGACGGGAGCGTGCGCTTCATCAACCGCGAGGAGGACGACGGCGTTGAGGGGCTGCGTAAGTCAAAGCTCGCCTACCACCCTGTAAAGCTGCTTGAAAAATACAACGTCCGCATTGCACCCGCAGCAGCCGAATGACGGCGTTTTTGGGGCGCTCCATGAAAATAATCGGCAATTATCACTAAACATAAGCGACATTCAGTCCGATTTTTTTCGGGAAAATGTCGCTTATTGTCATTGAAAAAACGGATTTAATATGCTATATTAGTATCAGCATTAGGTAACGCACCTGATAACGTGTATTTGGAAGGGGTAAATTCAATGTCTGAAACTATTTCAACCTTAGTCGGCCCGCTCGGTATAATCAGCATGGCCGGCTGCGAGGAGATCGCCGCCGCCGTCGACGCCTATATCCGCGAGTGGCGCGGTAACGAGGTCGAGACCTACAACATTCCCGTAATCTGCCCGCGATTCGGCTCGGGCGAAGCCAAGGGTCTCATCAAGAGCACCGTCCGCGGCCACGACATCTTCATCATCTGCGACGTGTTCAACCACGGTATCAAGTACCGTATGTATAACGAGCTCGTCCCGATGAGCCCCGACGATCATTTTCAGGATCTCAAGCGTATCATCGCCGCCCTCGGCGGTAAGGCCCGCCGCATAACCGTCATCATGCCGATGCTCTACGAGGGCAGACAGCACCGCAGAAGCGCCAGAGAGTCGCTCGACTGCGCTATGGCGCTGCAGGAGCTTGTCGCAATGGGCGTCACCAACATCGTCACCTTCGACGCTCATGACCCCCGCGTTCAGCAGGCTATCCCGCTTTCAGGCTTTGAAAATGTCCACCCCACCTATCAGATGCTCAAGGCTATCAAAAGCGCCGTGCCCGACATTAAGCTCGACAAGGACAACCTTGCCATCGTTTCCCCCGACGAGGGCGGAATGGGCCGCTGCATCTACTATTCGTCGGTGCTCGGAGTTGACCTCGGTATGTTCTACAAGCGCCGCAACTACTCCATCATCGTCAACGGCCGCAACCCGATCGAGGCTCACGAGTACCTCGGCAACGACATTTCGGGCAAGGACGTCATCATCGTCGACGATATGATCTCGTCGGGCGACTCCGTCCTCGACATCGGCAAGAAGCTCAAGGAGAGAAACGCCCGCCGCATCTTCGTGTTCGCGTCGTTCGGTCTGTTCGTCGAGGGCTTCGCAAACTTCGATAAGGCTTATGAGGCCGGCTACATCGACAAGGTGTTCACCACCAACCTCGTCTACGCCGAGCCCGAGCTGCTCGAGAAACCGTGGTACTATCGCGTCAATATGTCGAAGTACATCGCGCTCATCATCAACACGCTCAACCACGACGCGTCGATGAGCGGCCTGCTCGCCCCGATCGACAAGATCAACGCCCTGCTCGGCAGAAAGTAATTAAGTTAAAACAGCAGCACCCCGCCGCAGTAGCGAAAGCTCACCTGCAGCGGGGTGCTTTTTTTGCGGAGCGGTGCGGCAGCGTGGCAGAACGCGCAAACGCGAAATTATGCGGACTTTGAGAAAATGCAGCAAAGCGCATAACACCTATACATGGTAAAAATCCTTATAAAACAATCAGCGCCCCGTTCAAAACGAGAAATTCGCTTTGAGCGGGGCGGTTTGTAAGAATTATCTATAATTGAGCAATTTACAAGGCCGTCTGAGTAAGAGCGCCGTTGTAGTTCAGCTTATACTTAACCTTAGCGATTTGCTTTCCGCGATACTTATAAATCGCAGTAGCCGTATTTCCGCTGATTGTGGAAGTGTAGCTGAAACGGTTTGCGTAAGTGCCGCCAAAATCCGCTAAGAACGTCGAAATAACCGAATATCTGTCAACTGACGAATAATAACCAGTTATCATCGCAACGACATCAGCTTCAACTCCATCGGATTTTGATTTCAGCTTTCCGGTAGCAAACTTAGTAACAGTTTTATCTGTTGCACCGTAAGTAACAAAGCCATTATTATCATCAGTCGAGGTTGAGGTTGAAAGCGCATAAGAATACGTCCAACCGTCCTCAAGTTCAATAGTAACCGTAGGGCTCGGACAATCCTCCGGATTCCATATAATTCCACTGTCAAGCACAGGAATATTATATTCTTCGGCTAACGCAAGCATATCATCATAAGTCTCAACTTTATCGAGAACATCTGAAGGAATATCTTTTGCACTCGCAACGACGCAGCACGAAATCATCATTAACACTGCCATTGCAACACACAATACTTTTTTCATAAATGGCCTCCTCAACATTTTTCTTTGTTTTTTCGATTTAACACACCGTTTTATATAACGCAGCAACACCTCTTTCAATATTTGTTGTTTTAATAATACAATTTTATTCACATATTGTCAATATTTTATTGCCATTTTTTAAACCTATTTTGTCTGAAATTAAACCGCCCCGTTCAAAACGAGAAATTCGCTTTGAGCGGGGCGGGTGATTAAAACCGGCGGTGATTAAGACTTCTATTTATCGCCGATAAAACTGCGAAATTGCGGTGCTTATTTCAGCATTTCGCCGACGAGACGGTTTACAAGGCCGCCGTCGGCCTTGCCTTTTACGCGCGGCATAAGGTTCTTCATCAGCATTCCCTTATCGCGCGCGGTGGGGGCGGCGATTCCAAGCTCGGCGAGCACGGCCGAAATCTCGGCTTTTATCTCGTCCTCGCTCATCATCCTGGGCGCAAACTCGCTCATAACGCTGATTTTCAGCCTGCACTCCTCGATTATGTCGGTGCGGTCGCTCGGAGCGGTGTCCAGCGTTTCCTGCGTCTGCTTTATCTCGCGCAGGATAACCCCGTTTTCGTCCTCCTCGCTAAGCTCGCCGCGGCTGTCTATGGCCTTGTTTTTAAGCGCCGAAAGCAGCCCGCTGAGCGCGTCCTTGCGCGGCTTGTCCTTGTTTTTCATCGCCTGCATCATTGCGGCGCGTACCTGCTCGGTTTTTGACATAAAGCACTCCTCCTAAATTCCGAACGCACTGAGCACGAGTCCGGTCACATACGCCGAAGCGCAGGCGGCGACGGCCACCGGCAGCAACGGCTTTTTAAAATAAGACATAACAAACGCCACGCCGAAGCCGACCGCGGCGGTGATGAGATTGCCCGTCGAATAGAAAATGTACGGCAAGGTCATCGCGCCGAGCACGGCGTACGGTATGTAATAAAGAAAGCTGCGGATAAACGGCGAGCGGATCTTTCGCCTGAACGCGGCGAACGGTATCATTCTGACAAGGTAGGTCGTCAGCGCCATCGCGGCGATGCAGCCGATGATGTAGAGGTCACTCATTGCTCGGCCTCCTCTCCGCTCTCCTGCACGGGCATAACGGCAGCCATAATTCCCGCCGCAGCGCAGGCGCATATGATTATGGAGAAGCCCTGCGAGACCTTATTCAGCACAGGCGCGAAGTACATCACGCAGCTGAGCGCGCAGGAAATCAACGCCGTGAACATAACCCCGCGGTCGACGCGCGCAGCGGGCACGATTATCGCGACGAACATACTGTAAATCGCAAGGCCGAGCGCAGCGGTGATTCCCGCAGGCAGGAAGTTGCCCGCGACCGCGCCGATCAGCGTGCCGAGCGACCAGCCGATATACGGCGCGGTGGCAAGGCCGTACATAAAGCGCGGGCCGATAAGTCCGGGCTCGCTCGCGGCGACGGCGAAGATCTCGTCGGTTATGCCGATCGACGCGATAAGCCTGTGCGGCAGAGTGAAGCGCTCGCCCAGCTTTTGCGTGAGGGCAATGCCCATCAGCGAATAGCGTATGTTTATGACGAACTCGGTCAGCACCATCTCGATGATCGAACCCTGTGAAAGTATGACCGCGACGCCCGCGACCTGCCCCGCAGAGGTCAGGTTGGTCATCGAGATTATAACCGCCCAGAGGGCTTTCAGCCCCTGACTGACGACGGATATGCCGAAGCCGAACGAGACAGAAAGGTAGCCGAGCGCTATCGGCATTCCCTTTTTCAGTCCGTCAAAATATGAATCGTTGCATTTAACAGCTGCCATTTTCTACCTCTTTTGCACGCAAAAACATTACCATCGTGAGACGTTTTTTCCGACGGCTATGGTATGCGCAGCAAAGAAGATTATACTACCTATTTTCGTACAAATCAAGGCGCACGGCCTAAATTTAAGCTGTGCGCCTTTGAAAAAAAGCTCTTATTTTACGCTCGGCAGGTCGGGCGCAAGCGGAGCGCGCGGAGTTCCGCCGCCGCCGACATTCTTGGAGTCGTTGTTAGTGATTATCATCAGATTGGTTATCAGAGCCATAAAGTCCTTGGTAAAATTGCGCTGAATAGTGGTGTCCGACATCGAGACGACCATGTTCAAATTGATTCCCGTTTCCCTTTTCAGCTCTTTCATAGTCTGAATATCAGCATCGATGCTGTAGCAGTCCTGCGCCGAGTCATCGACAATGTAGCAGCCGTAGTCGCGCAGAGCGTAGAACAGTTTCTTGCCGACTTCGGTTTTAATTCCGATGCTTTCGGGGGTCGAGTCCTTGGGCAGAGCGAGCAAGGAGCCCATTCTCAGCTCGGGATCGGTGCCGCCGTAGACGTTCCATGCGTAAGCGTCGTGACGGTCGGCAGGCCAGCGGTAGCCCTTTTGATACGCGATGTCATAGTATATGTACTTTTTCGCGTAGACGTTGATCTTCAGCGCGTGGTGGATAGGCTCGCTGCTCAACAGCTCGCCCACCCGTATTGAGCCGCCGAGGGTCGACAGTCCGCTGCCCCAATGTGATCCGAGGCGGCCGTCGCCGTAGATGTCCTGATTAAGTCGGTTATATCCCGTAACATACATGGCATTCGCGTCGTCACGGCAGGTCGGCTCGAGCTCATTATAATAGCGGCCGTCGGGCTGCAGGATTGCGGAACAGTTGTTGTCGGTACTGGACTTGCTGACGGTGTAGCCCTTCGGGAAGTAGAAGCGGGCGCGCACCTTCAGGCCGCTTACATCGGTCGGCCAGCGGTGGCCTTTCGGTGTGTCATAAAGTGCAACGTAGTCGTCGTTGGTCGTAGTTGTCAGCAGATGCTCATAGTCGCAGCTGTACTTGGGCGCTTTCTCAAGCCCTGCGGCTTTGTAGACTGCGTTCGAGCCTATCGGCGTGTTCCAGATAGAGTTGCGCGCAAACGGCCAGAGCCACGGATCCCGCTTACCCGCGTAAACAGGGTACTGCGACTTGGTGTTGCCGTTATGTCCGAATTCCTTCATCGAATCCCGGGTGTAATTCGGCAGCACCGACATACTCGATTTGTTGCCGGAATCGGCTTTGGACGAGGCCGCCGATGAGGTGTGCTGCACAGACGAGGTGCCGTCGTTCGGCGCACTGTCAGACGAGGTGCCGTCGGACACGGCGTCGGACGAAGTATCGCCCGCACCCGAGGCTGAAGCGGATGAGGTCGCTTTGCTTGATTTGGCGCTGCTGCTTTTGCCGCCCGAGCTGCCCGAAGCGGAGTCTCCCCCGCCGCCGCAGCCCGCAAGCAGACTTGCGGCCAGCAGAAAAGCGCAAACACGCATTATGGCCTTTGTTTTAAGTTTCATTTCTTCCTCCGAAAAGCTCAATGACTACGCAAATTTTATCATAAAAACGCCTTCTGCGCAATAGACGTACATAATATTTGTATGTAGTTACAAAATGCGAGCACCTCATTTAGGTAATTCGCTGTTTTGTTTGAACGTATAAGAAAAAATTCCGCCTGCGCAGAACAGGCGGAATTTATATCAGTTATAGCTAACGACGCAGAGGTTGGAGATTATCGTCTGAATATCGCGTGCATATTTCGCCTGCACGCTTGTATCGTTATCATTAGTCGGGAGCTTACCCCTGAGATTGATTCCGTACTTAGCGTACACTTCGTCGGGTACTGTGCTCTCGGCACAGAAGTTGTACTGCGGCCAAGCGGAGTCGTCGACGATGTAGCAACCGTAGTTCTGCAGCGTGTAGAACAGCTTCTTACCGATTTCGGTCTGTATGCCGAGGCTCTCGACCGTCACATCTTTTTTCAGTGCAAGCAGCGAGCCCATTACGATTTTTGCATCACTGTTGTTCTTGTTGCAATAGCCGCCCCAATAGCCGTTGTAAGTATTGAGTTTCGGGTTCGGAGCAGCTCCGTCGCAGCGGTCGGCAGGCCACTGATAGCCCTCAAGCTCGCCCTTCATATAGTAGCAGAGGTAGCCGTAAACATCCAGCTTCAGCGCATGCTCAATGTTGCCGTCTCCGGTCAGCTCGCCCGAACGGATAGAGCCGCCGACGGTCGACATACCGCTTCCCCAGTGAGTGCCGAGATTACCCTCCGAATCAAGCCGAGATATGCGCGGGTTTCCGATAATGTAACCTGCGACAACCTTATTACCATTGTCGTCAGGGTTAAGATACCATGCGCGGCAGGTCGGCTGGAACTCAATGACAGTCTTGCCGTCGGGCTGGAGCACGGATGTGCACTCATTGCCCGGAGGTACATAGGTTACCGAATCAAACAGTCCGTTGATCGTGTTTGCGGCAAGTGTCTGACCTTTCGGGAAGTACATCTTGTTGGGCGTGCCGTACTTACTCTTATACCAAGCGACGAACTCCTCAAGATGAGTCTCGTCATTAAACGCTGCCCAACGGCCGTTTTTGTCAGATTTGACCGTCGTGCCCGTAATGCTGCCCTTGCCGATAGCTTGGTTATACTCATTGATCTCGTTGAGCGTAAATCTGTAGATATAATCGTCGCTGTAGTCGGTCGTAAACAGATTCTCGGAGTCGATACCATAGGAATACTTTTGTGTTTTGCCGGTCTTATTCCAGTTTTCGTCCGTAAATTCATACGTCCAACCCAGGCCTGCATCGGTGTAGGTCGCGCCCGACTTAAGCTTGTTGTTCCAAATGGAAGTGCTCGAATACGGATGCTTCCATGTCGAGCAGTTGTAGGACTTGCACGCTCTGCCGTAGGTAATCAGATTGTCGACAAGGTCGCCGAGCCCCTTAACGGTTGAGTCACTCTTGGCCTTGGCGTAGGACGAAATGCTGTAGCTCAGCTCAACCGACTTGGCAGTGCCGTCGGCGGTAACAAACTGCGCAACGATTTTATCCTCCATACGATTCGGCGCAAGCTTATCGAAAGTGTAAGAGTAGTAGCCGCTCTTGCCGTTAACCGTAACCGCCTCGAATTCGGACGCGTCAACCTCGTAGGTCTCGCTTCCGTGCTCGTCGTAGTCGACGACGAGCCTGAGCTTGAGGCCTTCGGTCGCCATAGTCGCGGCGGAAGCCTTGACGTAATACTTGACGTCGATCTTATCCTTAAGCACAAGGCTTGCGCCGTACCAGTTGATGTCAGCTGTGCTGTTGCCTTCACCAAGACTCATTTTGCTCTCAAGCGTGGAGGAATCGACCTTTTCGGAAGCCGAAGCCATAACGCTCGTATCGGTATTTACAAGATTCTTAACATCGGTATTAAAGTAGACCTGAGACGCCGCGCCGAAGTTAAGCATATCGGCAAGAACGGTTTTGATGCGGTCGTTCTCAGTAGTCGCGTACATCGCCTTTGCATAATCAAGAAGCGAAAACGATTTTGAAAAAGTGACCCTCTCGCCGGTCGCTTTGTCAACGGCAGTGTAGGTTACGGTGTACTTCTTGCCCATATTCTTTGCGCCGACGTTCATAATGTACGCCTTGTTGGTCTTCTCATCAAAAGTAAGATTGCCGTTGGGGGAGGCTGCGCTGATGTCGCTGTAATACTTGTCAAAGTCGTCAACCAGCGAGAAGCGAAGTGCAAATCCGCTCGTAAGCGTTACGCCGGCGGCATACACTTCCGCCTTTGCCTTGCGCTCAACGTCGCCGTTGGCAAGGCAGGTGCGGGTAAGGTATCCGCTCTCATCGGAGTCGGTCCACTCGGTATAAAGCGTCTTTCCCGGATTAAGCTCTTCTATGGTCTTGTCGGTCGTACGTATTCTCGAAACACCGCTGAGAGCGATGTCACCCATGCAGTAGCTTCCCCACATGGAGTCGGACCTGACCGAAATTCTTACCGTGCTGTCGGTAAAGTCGTAATCGTAAATTCTGCAGCGGCCGTACTCTTTGCCGTTTGACTTGAGCACAAGCACCCCATCGTCAAACTCAGCCGAGATAGCGAACGAGCTTGTGCCGTTTTCACCGAGTATATTTCCGCTGAATCCGGCGTTTATCAGTGCGTTGTTGGTATTGGTTATAAAATCCGTATCATAGGTCTGAATGAGATTGACATTATTGTCAAACACAAGCTCGCCGTTGTGATAAACCGCAAGCTTGACAGCCCTGAAATTATCCGAACCGACAATGCAGATTCTGAGGCTGCCGATTTCAAAAGCAAAGTCGGTGCCCGAGTCGTCGGCATTCCACGCAATGTTGTGAATTCTTGCCTTATATCCGACGCTGAACTTATTGCCGAGGTTTACTCTGTCATTATAAGTAAAGGTATTGAGCTTTTCTTCGCTGCTGAAGTTGCGCCCCTCAACAGCAAAAGCGTCATAGCCGTGCTCGGCGGCGGTGGTGATAACAGCTTTGCCGTAGGGCTTGAACATAGTCCACTTGTTAGCGGACATATCGAACACGCTGTCTTTCTCATAATAAGGCAGGACATATTCATCGTCGGGAATATCCTTGGGAGTATACTTTGTACCGCTTATATCGAAGACAGCGGCGCGGTTATAGTTGACAAATGACGGCAGCACGCTGAGCTGAACTTTACTGAAGGAGTAGCTGCTGAGCACACAGCTGCCATAGACCTCGCCCGCGTAATAAAGCGTGAGCGTGCCATTTTCAAATTTGAGCGAAACATCATAAAGCTGAACCATAAACTGAGGCTCGGACGCACCGCTCGCGGCTTTCGCAGCCGACCCAACGGCAGTAATAACGGCGGAGGACGTATCGGGGGTAAGAGTCTTACCGCTGCTTATTACCGTCCGACCGTTATACTCGGCGCTCAGAGTAAGCTGGGTTCCGGCTTCATTTCCCGCTATGATAACGGAAAGCTCACCGATCTTAACGGTATATGACAGACCCTTGTGCTGGGAGCCCCAAGCAGGTGAAAGCGTGACCTTATAACCGAAATCAAACTTGTCTCCGAGATCAAGGGTATCTGCATATGTAAAACTGTTCTTATCCGAGCCTCCCGCACTGTACATCACATTATAACCGTGCTCGGCCTCGTTTGCCTTGCCGCAGTAGCCGCTTTGATGATTGGCGCTCCATTTGCTCCAGTCATCGGCAAATGAAGTTACCGTCTCGCTGTCAGAGGCCGAAATTGCGATAGCGGTCGTAAACACAGACGTCATTACCGCCACAGCAAGCAGCAGGCTCAATATCTTCTTCCCCATAGTTTTCCTCCAAAGCCGTGCTCCTCAGCAATTTGCATCGGGGCACAATAGTTCATACTAATGAATTGTAACATTTTATCGTATACAAATCAAGGCGGGCACGGACGATTTGGCTATCCTTACAAACTGCGCCTGATTTGTTTGTGCAGTTTTTCTGACATCCGGCGTACTTATGAATGTTATATTCACATTCGGGCGAAATGCATACGCAAAAGCGCCCCGCTTAAACAGCAAAAAGCCGAAAAGCGGAGCGCTTCTTTCATTGTATATGTGCCGATTTACTTAACTATCCTCAGCGCGAGTATCGCGTGAGTATCAGCCGCCGCATATAGTCGCCGAAATGCGGTTCAGCTCCTTTGTCGCAGGGTCGGTCAAAGCGTAAGTGCGGCTTCTCTGCAGATAGATGCCGTACTTCTCTATAAGCTCCCCGGCAACGCCGTATGAGTATGTTCTCGCCTTGCCCTCGGCATCGGTGCAGTCCCGCTCAAAGCCCGTCGGAAGACAGGTCGCGTTTACGGGAACTTTTGTGTTCCATATCGAGCCTTTTGCAAGCGGGTGCTCAAAGCTCGGCGTATGTTCGGCGGCGTTTCTTATAATTCGGCACTTTCCCCTTTTGTCGAGTCGGCGACCTGAGGACTCCCAAGCCGCCGGCCCTTTTAATTCTACTTTACAATACAGAGATTGGTCATGATCAGCCGTATATCCCCTGCAAAGGCATTGCTCGCCGAGATAATGTTCGCATCGGTCTGGCTGTAGAGCATACCCTTTTTGATGCAGATGTTGTACGTCTCGAGGACCTCCTCGGCGACGCCGTACTCGGCACAGAAATTATACGCCTCCCACGCCGAATCGTCGACTATATATGCGCCGTAATTCTGCATGGTGTAGAACAGCTTTCTGCCGACCTCGGTCTGAATTCCAAGTCCGTCGGCGGTCATCCACTTCGGTATCGCAAGATGTGAGCCCATCAGCAGATCGGTATTAGTGCCGCCGTAGCCGCCGTTGGGCGCATAAGAGTCGTTGAGCCATGCGGGGTCGGTGAAGCCCTTGCGCAGGGTGTTATTGTAGTAGAGGTAACGTGCAGCATAAATGTCAATCTTCAATGCATGCTCTATCTGTCCGCTGCCCGTAAGCTCGCCGACGCGAATCGAGCCGCCGAGCGCTGTTATGCCGCTGCCCCAGTGGCTGCCCTCGATGCCGCTGCCTGAGGTGCCGTTAATGTTGCTGGCAGGGCGGCCGAGGTCGTCTCTGCCCGTCCACGCATATCCGCAGACGTAGCCTGCGACATTGCCGCTTGCGTCGGTCCAACGCACGCCCGGCTGCAGCTCATAGACCGTGCCGTCGGGCTGAACTATGGCGGTGCAGGCATTGGGCGCCTTGTCCTGATTTACGGTAGTCTCGTTAAGGAACTGACCTGCGGGAACATACATGCGGATCGGGTTTGCGCCCGCATTGGCTACGGCCCTGGCAAGGCCCTCTTGGGTCAGCGCCGTCCAGCGATCGTTCGACATTGTGGCGACGGAGTTGTCCGCTGCGTACAGTGCCTGAAGCACGCGCGGCTCGAAGACATAGACTAAATCGTCGTCATAGGTCGTGGTGCGCTGCAGCTCCTCGTCAAGGCCGTAAGAAGCGCTCTGCGTTTTGCCGTCCGAGTCCTTATAAGTCCACTCGAAGCCCGTCGGCAGATAGGTCGCAAAGTCGCTTATGCGCGTGTACCAAATAGAATCGCTTGCAAACGGGTGCATAAAGCTCGGCTCAACGTCAAGGCTCTCGGCGTAGGCGCTGCAGGCGCGACCGTAGGTCAGCATGAGCTTTACAAGCGTTTTCAGGCTCTCGGACGAGTCGGCGCTGTCGAGCACACTCCTGACGTAGGAGGCGACCGAGTAGGTCATAGCAACGGAGTTATCGGAGCTGAACTGTGCCGTTACGGCAGTGTCCATCTGTGTCTGGTCAAGCTTGTCGAAGGTGTAGGCGTACATAGGCGCACCGTCGACGGTCACGCTCTCAAACTCGGACGCGCTTACGCTGTAGGACTTGCCGCCCGCAGTAATGTTCAGCTGCAGTCCGTCGGTCGCCATTGTATCGGCGGAGGCTTCGACAAAAAATCTTATTGCCGTACCGCTGCCGATAATAACGCTCGCGCCGTGCCATTTAACAGGCTTGCCGGCGTTGCCGTCGGCAATATTCGCGACGGAAACGATGCTGTCATCGGCTATTGCCGCGGAAGCGCTCGCGCTTATCTCACTGCCGCCGCTGATGAGAGCGTCGGTGTCGGTTCCGAAGTAGGTCTGAGCCGCCGCACCGTAAGCGAACATATCGGCAATCAGCGTTTTAAGCTCGGCCGATGCGGTCTTTGCGTAAAGCGCACGCGCGTAGTCGGCAACGCTCGAAGTCTTGGAGAAGCTGACTGCCTCGCCCGTCTCGTTATCGGTCGCTGTGAATACTGCGGTGTAGCTTCTGCCCAGCTTGTCGGGTGAAATACCCGCCACGGTCGCGATGTTCCTGACAGCGTCAAAGCTGACCTCGCCCTGAGCGCTGCTGACGGAAATATCACTGTAATACTTGCCGAAATCATAGGTCAGGCCGAAATTCAGCTTGAAGCCGTCGCTCAGATCGGCATTATCGGAGAACACGGCGGCCTTGGACTTTCTCTCAACCCTTTTGGTCGCCTTGTTGGTGCGGTAGAGATAGCCGTCGCCCATATCGACCCATTCGGTATTGATGACCTTGCCGGGGTTGAGCTCCTCAAGCGAAGGAATAAGGAGCTTTTCACCGTCAAAATCGGTGACGGTGTGTGTCAGTGCATCATCGGCGATATAGCTTTCAAAGCGGGCCTGTGCCGCCGAGAAGCTGCTGATGACCTCGGCACTGCAAATTGCATTGTCGCCCGCCTTAACGGTAAGTATGCCGTCGGAGTACGAAACGGTTATCGTCATATACCAGCCGAGATTTGCGTACCTCCACGCGTTCCAGTGATTAGCGGCGTTCTGAGTAGCGGCGGTCATCGCGTCGTTCATATCCGAAAGGATTCCGTCTTCGTCGCTCGTCGTGCGTGTTCCCGTGTAGCCGACGGTCGCCGAGCCGAGCTCACTGTCGCCGTAGCAGACGCTGACAACGCGCATAAAGCTCATTCCGTTGCTCACGTCTGCGGGAGCGGCAATGTCGACCTTCAGGTCTCCGAGAGTAAACGTCATCGCAAGCGAGCCGTTTATCGTCGTATACTTGTAGTTATAGTTGAACCTGACCGTGAAGCTGTCGCCGAGATCGGTCGGAGCGGACACGGTAAAACGGTCAACCTTAACAGTCTCGCCGTTGCGTTTGACAGAGCCGTCGACACTGCTTGTTGCAGTGCTCATACCGCTGTAGAGTATGTCACCCGCAACATTACCGTGAGCCGAGCCTGCGTTATGTCCTTTGCCCTCAACGGTGATATCACCGGCTGCAATGCTTCCAAACGGCACTACGGTGATGTTCCCTTCGCGCACTGTGGCGGAGAGGTCGTAAAACGCCGCGCGGTAGTAAACCGAGGTGCTTTCAAGCGCCACTCCGAATATCGGGTTGACGGCGCTGAAATCATAGCCGCTGACGGTGCCGGACGCGCGCAGCGTCTCGCCGTCATAGACGCTTATCGCGCCGTTATTGAAGCTGACCGTCAGATCAATAAGGCGCTGGGCGTTGTTCATATCGCTGTGCATGGCGGCGAGTATCGCGTCGGGATACGCCGAGTAGTTCGGCTGCCACGTTCCGCTCTCGGCTATCACACTGTTGCCGTATGTAACAACGACCTTTATGCTGCGACCCACCGCGGGATTGACAAGGCTGACTTTCAGGTCGCCGAGCGAAATGTAGGTGCTGCTGTTTGCGGCGTACTGCTCCCAAGTGCCGAGGCGGACCTTGGCTTTAAGCTCGAACTCGCTGCCGAAGTCAAGGCTATCGGTATAGGAGAAGCTGCTCTGTGCTTCGCCCGAACGCCTGTAGATAACATCATAGCCGTTTGCAGCTTCAGTCGCAACGATACCGTTTTCGGACGTCCATTTCGAGTAGTCGAAGCTAATACTGCGCTCGTTCGGCAAAGCAGGCAGGACGTAGTGCTCATTTGCGTATTTCACGCCGCTTATGTCGCAGACAGTCGCGCGGCAGAACACGGAAAAGCGCGGGTTGAACTTGAGCACGGTGTTCGTAAAATCGTAACCGCTGATAAACGTCGTTCCGTAAAGCTCGCCTGCGTTATAGAGCTTGAGAACGCCGTGGTCGAAGCTGATCGACACGTTGACAAAACGCGTCAGGTGCTGCGACTGATTGGTGTTGCCCTCGGCAGCCGCCTGAGCGGCCTTTACCGTAGCGATAAGTGCGGACGTGTCGTCAAAATCGAGCAGCTCGTCCGACTCAAAGACGGCACGTCCGTCGTAGTCGGCCTTGAGGGTAAACCCTGTGCTCTTGCCGACAACGGTGACGGTCAGCTTTCCGATCACCGCCGCATAGCGAAACTTGTCATAAGTTCCCCAGTTAGGTTGAGTAACGACCTTGAAACCGTAATTGAATCGGTCCCCGAGGTTGAGCGCCTCCGAGTAGGTAAACTCAGTGTGAGAACCGGCCGTGCTGGCATACAGCACATTGTAGCCATGTTCAGCGGCATTCGCCTTTCCGCTGCCGCCCCAGGAGCTTGTCATTTCCCACTTGCTCCAGTCAGCGGCAAAGGCTGTGCCGGCCTGAGCATCGGCCGAAGCCGTGAAAGCTCCGGCGGTCAGTGTCGTTGCCAAAACGGCAACCGCCAAAATCAAACTTAAAACTCGGCTTTTTGCGTTTTTCATAGTTTCCTCCCTACTTAAACTTTTTTCCGTCAAGGTACCCTCCGTCACGCGGGCACATCGCGCGCGTTGCGAAAGCGATCGGGGAAATCGGGTTTCGCACCGTCAGAGGGCATCGGACGCGGCCTCTGCAGCAACCGCAGTCCTTTATGCCGTGATATTATCATAAATGCATAATAATTGTCAACTGTTTTATTAAAATGATGTGTAATGTCACAAAAATTGTCAACATCAATGGCATTTCACCTTTTCCGATTGATATTGTCATCATATTATGATATATTTTATATAATAATGTAAAAACGAAGTAATAGTAGGTGCTGTCCGTCAGTCGCTGGCTGTCGACGGTGCTCATTTTTTCGGTCTGAAGCCCGGTTCAGACCAACCGAAAGCGGAGAAGAAAATTATGCCTCAGGAAAACAAAATGGGCTATATGCCCATACCGAAACTCGTCATTACAATGTCTCTGCCGATAATCATTTCGATGCTTGTGCAGGCACTGTACAACATCGTCGACAGCGTGTTCGTCAGCTACTACGACCCCGACGCGCTGACCGCCATCTCGCTCGTGTTCTCTGTGCAGAACCTGATGATAGGCGTCGCAACGGGAACGGGCGTCGGCGTAAACGCGCTGCTTTCGCGTGCACTCGGGCAGAAAAACCCCGAGCGCGCAAGCAAGATCGGCGAAAACGGAGTGTTCCTAGCCCTCGTCGGCTACGCAATCTTCCTTCTGTTCGCCGTATTCGGCGCAAAGCCGTTTATGCACATGATGACAAGCGACCGAAGCGTCTACGACTACGGCGTCGCCTACACGCAGATATGCTGCGGACTTTCGTTCGGCGTGTTCGAGCAGATAATGTTCGAGCGCCTTATGCAGGCGACAGGCCGCACGTTCTATACTATGATAACGCAGGGCATGGGTGCAATAATCAACATTGTGCTCGACCCGCTGTTCATCTTTGACAAAGTGCCTGTTCTCGGAATAAGCGGCCTCGGTCTCGGCGCTGCAGGTGCCGCTTGGGCGACCGTCATCGGCCAGATTGCCGCGTTCATTCTGGGAGTTGTTATCAATCATTTCAAAAATCCCGACATCAGGCTGTCGATAAAAGGCTTCCGCCCCGACATAAAGATGATCGGCAGCATATATGCCATCGGTGTACCGAGCATAATCATGGTCGCGATAGGCTCGATCATGACCACCTGCATGAATATGATTCTCGGCGTGTTCGGCGCGCTGAGGAACATCGCCATCAACGTGTTCGGCGCTTACTTTAAGCTGCAGAGCTTCGTCTTTATGCCGGTATTCGGCCTGAACAACGGTATTATCCCGATAATCTCGTTCAACTTCGGAGCGCAAAAGCGCAGGCGTATGCTCTCGACCGTCAAGTGCGGAATGTGCGTGGCAACTTTCTTCATGCTGCTCGGCCTTGCGCTTATGCAGTTTATCCCCGAAGGCCTGCTCGGCATATTCAACGCCGACGCCGATATGATACGCATCGGCACTCCCGCACTCAGGATAATCAGCATCGGCTTCCCGCTCGCCGGCATTTCGATAGTGCTCGGCTCGGTGTTCCAGTCGCTCGGCAAGAGCGTGATGTCGATGTTCGTGTCGTTTGCGCGTCAGATTGTCGTGCTCATTCCTGTCGCATTCGTGCTCTCAAAAATCGAGCCGAGCCTTGTATGGTGGGCTTTCCCCGTTGCGGAGGCAGTCTCGCTCGCAGTCAGCATTTTCTGCTATAGAAAAGTGTACCGCACCACGATTAAGAAAATCGCCGAATAAAGTCGGCGCGGTCTGTCAGCCCGGCGCGCTTCATCAGCTTCATTTGCCGACGCACGTTGTCAGCCGTCCGGCGATGCTGAAAACTGCACAAAAACCTTCCCTGTTTTTCGTCAGGGGAGGTTTTGCTTTTGCAGGCAGAATATGTTATGATTATCAAAACGCTTCGGATAACGGAGGCAAGGTATGAAAAAATACATACTGGCTCTTGACGAGGGCACGACGAGCGCACGCAGCATTCTTTTTGACAAGAGCTGCTCCCCTGTCGCCTCGGCTCAGCATGAGTTCAATCAGATATATCCAAAGCCCGGCCTGGTCGAGCACGACCCGATGGAGATATATGCCGCGCAGTACGCGACCATGACCGAGTGCATCGCCAAAAGCGGCGTATCGCCCGACGAGATTGCAGGCATAGGCATAACCAACCAGCGCGAGACGACCGTCGTGTGGAACGCGCGCACGGGCAAACCGATATACAACGCGATAGTTTGGCAGTGCCGCCGCACAAGCGACATTTGCGAAGCTCTCGTACGCGACGGCTGCGCCGATATGATAAAGCGCAAAACGGGGCTGCGCGTCGACGCGTACTTCAGCGCGACCAAGATAAAGTGGATCCTCGACAACGTAGACGGCGCGCGTGAAGCCGCCGAGCGCGGCGAGCTGCTGTTCGGCACGGTAGACACATGGCTTGTATGGAAGCTGACCGACGCGCGCGCGTTCGTGACCGACCGCACCAACGCATCCCGCACCATGCTCTACAACCTCGCCGACGGCTGCTGGGACAAGGAGCTGCTTGAGCTGTTCGGCATACCCGAAAGTATGCTGCCCGAGATAAAAAGCAGCGGCGAAATATACGGCTGTGTCGACATTATGGGCGCAAAGGTGCCAATAAGCGGAATTTGCGGCGATCAGCAGGCGGCTTTGTTCGGTCAGCGCTGCTTTGCGCCGGGCTCGGCGAAGGTGACCTACGGCACGGGCTGCTTCCTGCTCGCGTCAACGGGTGAACGGATAATCGAAAGCCGCAACGGCCTTATCACGACCGAAGCCGCCTCCCTGCACGGCGAAAAGCGCACATTTGCGCTTGAGGGCAGCGTGTTCGTCGGCGGCGCGGTCGTTCAGTGGCTGCGCGACGAGCTTGGGCTTATCGACGAGTCGCGCGACAGCGAATACTTTGCCTCCAAGGTCGCCGACAGCGGCGGAGTCTACATCGTGCCCGCGTTCGCGGGACTGGGCGCGCCGCACTGGGATATGCACGCCAAGGGCACAATAGTCGGCCTTACGCGCGGCACAAAGCGCGAGCATATAATCCGCGCGGCGCTCGAAAGCATCGCGTATCAGACAAACGAGATAATCGCGGCGATACAGGCCGACCTCGGCGAGGAGCTATCTCTGATAAAGGCCGACGGCGGAGCGTCCGCCAACGGGCTGCTGATGCAGTTTCAGGCCGACATTTCGGCGGTGAAGCTCGTCCGCTCCGCCCAAACCGAAGCCACAGCCGCAGGCGCTGCAATGCTTGCGGGGCTTGCCGTCGGCTTCTTTGACAGCCGCGACAGCATTGCGCCGCCCGCGCAGGAAAGCGCTTTTACAGCGAATATGAGCAGCGATGAACGCAAGGCTCTGCTTGACGGCTGGAGCCGCGCCATCGGCGCTTGCAAGGCGTTTTGAAAGGAGAACCTTTATGAATATCGAAGTTAAAGAAATGAAAGTACCTTCGAGCGACGGAATACATCAGCTTGCAGGCCGCGTTTATGTTCCCGACGGCGAGATATGCGGGCTGTTTCACGTTGTCCACGGTATGACCGAGCACATCAGGCGCTATGACGACTTTATGCGCCGGATGGCGGCGCTCGGCTTCGTCTGCTTCGGCTATGACAACCTCGGCCACGGCTACACCGCAAACGACAAGTCGGAGCTGGGCTTCATCGCGCACAAGGACGGCTGGCGCTGTCTTGCGCAGGACGTCGAGCGCTTTTCAAGCGCCGTCAGAGCCGAGTACGGCGAGCAGCTGCCGTATGTGCTCATGGGGCACAGCATGGGCTCGTTCATCGTACGCACCGCCGCGGCGTACTTCGTGCACCCCGACCGCCTTATCATTATGGGCACCGGCGGGCCGAATCCCGCGACCGGAGCGGGACTTGCGCTGACAAGCATTATCAAGCTGTTTTGCGGTGAAAAGCACGTCTCGAAGTTCATCGAAAAAATCACTTTCAGCAGCTACACAAGCCGCTTTGATAAAACAGACGGCAACAGCTGGCTGACAAAGGATCCGTCCATTCGCGAAAAGTACGCAAGCGACGACTTCTGCACCTTCAAGTTCACCGTCAGCGCGATGCACGACCTGATAAAGCTCAACAGCGTGTGCAACTCGAAAAAGTGGGCGGACGACCTGCCGAAGGATATGCCCGTGCTTATGGTGTCGGGCGCCGACGACCCTGTCGGCGATTACGGCAACGGCGTTAAGAAGGTCTACGAGCGGCTGCTGAAAGCGGGCGTAAACGTGCGGCTCAGGCTGTACGAAAACTGCCGTCACGAGGTGCTCAACGACACCTGCCGTGACGAAGTCATCGCCGAGATAACCGATTTCGTCACCGCATGACGCCGCCGAGCGCAGCAGCAAAAGCGCTCGATTCAATCCGTAAAAACAGCAAACCCCGCCGACTTTGGATTAAAGCGCCAAGTCGGCGGGGTTATTTTTATCCTCAGTAAATAAACGCCCATACGGCTATCAGTGTTCCCACGGCGACGAGCGCCACACCGCTTATCAGCCCTCTTATGCGGCGCGCCCTGTCATCAATAACGGCGCGGTCCGGGTTCCTCTTAAACGCGCGCAGCGGCACGCTGCCTCCGCGCTTTTCGCCCAGCTCCTTGAGCGGAAATTCGCAGCGGTGCCTCTCCCCCTCGACCTCGTACTCGACAATAGCCGCGCAGTTGCGTCGCTTTATCGAGCCGTGCTCATGACCGTAATTCTGACGATAGTCGGCTATCGTCCCCAAAACGCAGTGGCAGTTGGACTTGCGCTCATTGAAAAAATCGTATAAATAAAGTACTCCGCCCGCGAGCATTACCGCGGCGACGGCGAGCATTAAAATCATAGCAAAAAGTCCTTTCGGATAGGATAAGACCATTCTACCATACTTTTTTAAGTTTTTACAGTAAAATTTTTATTGACAAACCGCTTTGCGGTGAATATAATATACAATAAATCGGGTCGCAAGCAGCTTTGCGACCGCATAAAACGCATAAAAGGGAGTAGCTCACGCTCATTTTTCGATAGCGTCGGCGGTGTCGTCAGTACGATCGCCTTAGCGATCCGTGCCGTCCGGTCAAGCAGCGAGACTTTTATCACAGCAGCATTTCTGCGCCGTGATAAAAGCCTTTTTTATTTTGCGTAAAGCCGCTCTCAGACCTGCGTTTTGAGTGTTAAGGAGGATAAAAATGGACTTTTTGCTCAAAGGAATTATGAGCGTGACATGGCAGCAGGTGGTGATGTACCTCGTCGGCGCAGCGCTTATCTGGCTTGCAATAAAGAAGCAGTACGAGCCTGCGCTGCTGCTGCCGATGGGCTTCGGCGCGATACTGGTGAACCTGCCCGTGTCGGGTGTGCTCAATCAGGTCACCGAGGGCGTCGGCAAAACAAACGGCATTATCGAGTGGCTGTTCAACATCGGAATCGAAGCGTCCGAAGCGATGCCGCTGCTGCTTTTCATCGGCATCGGCGCGATGATCGACTTCGGTCCGCTGCTGTCAAACCCGAAAATGTTCCTGTTCGGCGCGGCGGCGCAGTTCGGCATCTTTGCGACAATCGCCCTCGCGGTCGTGTTCGGCTTTGATTTGAAGGACGCAGCCTCCATCGGCATAATCGGCGCGGCCGACGGTCCGACCTCGATACTCGTCTCGCAGGTGCTCAATTCAAGCTACAAGGGCGCGATAGCCGTCGCGGCGTATTCGTATATGGCGCTAGTACCGATAATTCAGCCGATTGCGATAAAAGCCGTCACGACCAAGAAAGAACGCGCAATCCGTATGCCGTACAATCCCAAGAACGTCTCTAAGGGGCTGCGCATTTCGTTCCCGATAATCGTGACGATGATTGCGGGCTTCGTCGCGCCCTCGTCGGTCGCGCTCGTCGGCTTTTTGATGTTCGGCAACCTGCTGCGCGAGTGCGGGGTGCTCGACTCGCTCTCGCAGACGGCGCAGAGCGTGCTTGCAAACCTCATCACGCTGCTGCTCGGCATAACGATTTCGTTCAGTATGCAGGCCGACCGCTTCGTCAACCCGCAGACGCTGCTGATTATGCTGCTCGGCCTTGTCGCGTTTGTATTCGACTCGGTCGCGGGAGTGCTGTTTGCAAAGCTGATGAACCTTTTCTGCAAAAACAAGGTCAACCCGATGGTTGGAGCGGCGGGCATCTCCGCGTTCCCGATGTCAGCAAGAGTCGTGCAGAAGCTCGGTCTTGAGGCCGACAATCAGAATCACCTGCTTATGCACGCCGTCGACGCAAACGTCTCGGGTCAGATTGCTTCCGTCCTCGCGGGCGGAATGGTGCTCGAGCTGATACCCCGATTCTTAGGCTGAGGAGGACTGTAAAATGAACATCAACATGACCGATTTAAATGCCGCCCTGACCGTAATGTGGCAGGGTATGGCGGGCATCTTCGCCGTTATGGCCGCGATAGCGCTGATAGTTTTCTGCTTCACACGCCTGTCCTCGCGCAAGAAATAGGCATACATTTTTGCGCAAACCAAAATCCGCTCCGATTGTCTCGGAGCGGATTTTTCAGTTGAGCAAATAGTGCAGCATACGCTCGGGATCGTTCAGGAAGGCTTTCATTGTTTTAAAATGCTCGCTGTCGGCGCAGCTTATGCGGTTTAGGCCGCTTCTATTGATTTCGCCCGTCAGGCTCACTTCACTTATGCAGGCGGCTTTGTCCGCTTGAACTTCCCCTCAAAACACCATCATCAGCGTGCCTGCGACTGTCATCACAAGTCCTAACGCCGCCTTTTTGGTCAGCCGCTCGCCGAAGACGACGAACGAGAACGCTATCGAAACCAGAATGCTCAGCTTGTCGATAGGCACAACTGCGCTCGCAGGGCCGATTTGCAGCGCGCGGTAGTAGCACAGCCACGAGCCGCCCGTCGCAAGCCCCGACAGACAGATGAAGCCCAACTCCCTGCGGGGCACCTCGGCGACCCGCCTGCTCTTGCCCTTTATCAGCACGATAAGCCACGCCGTAACGAGCACCACGCAGGTGCGGATCGCTGTGCCAAGGTCGGAGTCGACCCCGCTTATACCGACCTTGCCGAGTATCGCCGTCAGGCTTGCGAACACGGTCGACAGCAGCGCATATATCAGCCAGCTGCTCTTGCTGCCGCTTTCGTCGGCGGCGACGTCCTTTTTCTCAATCATCATAAACGTGCCCACGCCGATGAGCACGACCGCTGCGGCTTTCAGCCACGTCACGCTCTCATTCAGGAAGATGAACGCCAGTATCACCGTCAGCACGGTGCTTGATTTGTCAATGGGCACGACCTTATTCACGGCGCCGAGCTGCAGCGCCTTGAAGTAGCACAGCCACGAAGCGCCCGTCGCAAGCCCCGACAGCATCAGAAACGCCCACGTTTTGCCGCTTATATCGACCAAAGTCGGCGCAGTGCCCTTTATGACGACCATAAGCCACGAAAAGACGAGCACCACGCCCGTGCGGATCGCGGTTGCGATGTCGGAGTCGGTGCTTTTAATTCCGCACTTTGCCAGGATTGCAGTCAGCCCCGCGAACAGAGCCGACAGCGCAGCGAAAACTATCCACATAATTCAAAGTCTTACTTTCATTTTGATGTTGTATTGACAGGCGAAAGCACGGCTTTTAAGCAATCGGCAAAGCAACCGAGGCGGTCGGACTGTAAAGTGTTGCGAAGTTACACCGCACATTCCCCGAAAATCCGTGCTTTTTTTACATGATTTGGATATTGATTACATTCTATCACTTATAAAATCAGATAACAAGGCTTGCTTAATACGCAAAATAAGCGTATAATATATTAAAGCCGAAAAGGAGCTCTGTTTTTTATGTATAAGAATATTGATAAAGCGGTGAAGCTCTCGCTTGCCGAGCAGATTGACTATCAGCCCGGTCAGGTTGTAAGCAAGACCCTTGTTCAGAATGACACCGTCAGTATGACCCTGTTCTCGTTCGATAAGGGCGAGGAAATCTCGTCTCACGCGGCAGGCGGCGACGCTATGGTAACCGTGCTCGATGGCACCGGCCGCTTCACCGTCGGCGACGATGTGTTCCTGCTGAACGCAGGCGAAACGCTCATTATGCCCAAGGGTATACCGCACGCGGTGTACGGCGAGGAGCGCTTCAAAATGCAGCTCATCGTCTCGTTTTAATCGGTGATTTAACGCTTGGCCACGGTTTAATGCGCCGATTTCGCAAACGGCAGTTGCGTGAAATCAACATTGCAGCAAATTAAAGGAGAGTAAAAATGAAAGACAAAAACGAAAACGGCACGTCCGCACAGTTCAATGCTCCCCCGCAGGCTTACGCGCAGCAGTCCTGCACTCCGCAGCAGCCTGTTCAGCAGCAGTACGCCCAACCACAGCAGCCTGCCGCGCCGTATCAGGCGCAGCCAAACAACAGCGCTCCGCAGCCTGACTATCGCGTGCAGCCGCAGCCCGCTTATGCGGCTAATGCTGCATCGAGCGCGGTGTCGGCCGACACCGCGCTCGAGATACGCGAGAACAAGGTCGCAGGCATAGTCGGTGCGTTCCTGTTCGCGCTTGCGGGCGCAGTCGTGTACGTCATTTTTGACAGAGTGGGCTTTATATCCGCGCTTTCAGGCTTCATTGGAGCGGCTTGTGCTTTCAAAGGCTACAGTGTTTTTGCAAAGAAAGAGAGCACCTTCGGCGCAGTCATTTCAATCGTTATGGCTTTTGTCGTTATCGCGCTTGCGTGGTACATTTGCCTGTCTATCGACATTTATAAGACGTATATTTCAATGTATAGCAGCGGCGAGATTGATTATGAAATCAACTTTTTCGACGCTTTGCGCAATGCTCATCTGTACCTTGGCGATGAAGAGATCGGTCGCGCATATTTCGCTAACCTCGCGATGGGATTGATGTTCTGCCTGCTCGGTTGCATATCTCCGATAACCGCTGCCGTCCGCAGAGCCAAAGATGCAAAGGTCGGCGAGCCTCCCCTGCCCCCGCAGGCTTACGCGCAGCAGGGCGCTCAACCGTATGCGCAGCAGCAGTTCGCTCAGCCGCAGCAGTCTGCGCAGCCCTATCGGCAGCCTGTCGCTCCGACCGTTCCTGCTGACGAAACAAACGGCGAGCAAAACTGACGCAAACGCTGCTAACCGCCGCAACCGTATAAGAATAGGCTCCCCGACCGATGAGACAAGTCTCAACCGTCGGGGAGCTTTTTTGCGCACGGCGGCAGTATTTTCACCCGGTAGACCGCAATCGAGCGTTCACCCGCGCATAAAAGCACCGCGCCGCTTTAATCGCAAACGGCGCGGTGAACTGTTCAGATCTTACTTGCTCTCGTAAAAAGCTTTGGCAGCGCGGTAGACCATATACACGTCGTACTTCGCGACCACCTCAAACGGCGCGTGCATCGACAGCACAGGCACGCCGAGGTCAACGACGTCCGCGCCGAGGTTGGCGACGAACATAGCGACCGTTCCGCCGCCGCCCGCGTCGACCTTGCCCATCTCGCCGGTCTGCCATTTAACGCCTGCGGCGTTGAGCACCAAGCGCACCTTGCCGACGAACTCGGCGGACGCGTCGTTCGTGCCCGACTTGCCGCGCGCCCCCGTGTACTTCGTCACAACAGCGCCGTAGTTGAGCATAGCGGCATTGCGGCGCTCCATAACATCGGAGAAGGTCGGGTCGAGCGCCGCGTTGACGTCGGCCGACAGGCACTCGCTGTTGGCGACCGCCAGCTCGCCGTTGCCGCCCTGCATAGCCGCAAGGTCATGAATGAAATACTTAACGTAGGACGAGTGCAGGCCCGTGTTGCCGTTGGAGCCCGTCTCCTCCTTATCGGTCAGGACGGTAACGGTGGTCTTGAGCGGCTTATCGGCGTCAAGCTCCGCCATAAACGCGGGGTAAGCGCAGACGCGGTCGTCATGACCGTAAGCGCCGATCATCGAGCGGTCGAGGCCGATGTCACACGCCTTGAACGCGGGAACAAGCTCCAGCTCGGCGGAGAGAAAGTCCTCCTCGACGATGCCGTACTTCTCGTTGAGCAGGCGCATAATGTTCAGCTTGACCGCCTCCGACTCGCCGTCGCACTTGAACGGCATACTGCCGATGAGAATGTTCAGCTCCTCGCCGCGGATACCGTCGGCAAGCGTTCTCTTGTTCTGCTCCTGCGCCAGATGCGGCAGCAGGTCGGTGATGACGAAGCGCGGATCGTCCTCGTCCTCGCCGATGCGCACGGTCACGGTGCTGCGGTCGCCGCGAACGACCACGCCGTGCATCGCAAGCGGGATAGCCGTCCACTGATACTTGCGCAGACCGCCGTAGTAGTGGGTCTTGAGCATGGCAAACTCGCTTTCCTCGTACAGCGGGTTGGGCTTTAAGTCAAGGCGGGGCGAGTCGATGTGCGCCGCGACGATCTTAACGCCGCTCTCGACGGGCTCGCTGCCTATCGTGCTGAGCACGACCGCCTTGCCGCGGTTGTTGTAGTATACCTTGTCGCCCGCGTCATAGTGCGCGTTGCGGTCAAACGGAACGTAGCCGTTGCGCTCGGCGACGGAAATGACCTCGCTGACGGCCTCGCGCTCGGTTTTCGCCGTATCGAGGAACTCCTTGTAGCCCTCGCAGAAGTCGAACGCGGCGGCTACGGTCGCCTCGTCGGACTCGGCAAGGCCGTTTTTGCGGTTGTAAAACAGCTTTTCTTTAAGCTCACTCGCCTTTGTTTCGGTTGACATAATTTATTTATCTTCCTTTCCGTAATAAAGTTTGTCATATATTTTTTTCGTTCGTATAACTCGCTTGACGTATGTGCGCGTGTCGCCGTAGGGAATCTCGTCGATGCTGTCGCCGTCGAGCTTCAGGTCGGGGTCGACCAGCCACGAGTTGACCTTGCCGCGCCCCGCATGGTAGGCGGCGCTCGCTAACGCCGGATCGCCGAACTCGTCTAAATGCAGCTTCAGTAAATAAACGCCGTAGCGTATGTTCGTCTCGGGGTCGTAGAGCGCATCGTCGGCCAGCTCCGCCTTGCCGTTCAGCTTGGTCTGCACCCAGTCGAACGTCTCGGGCGTTATCTGCATAAGCCCGAGCGCACCCACGCCCGACTTCGCGTTCGGGTCAAAGCCGCTCTCGCACTTGATGACGGCGTAGACGTAGTCCTCGTCCACCCCGTACTCGTCGCAATATGCAGTGACAAAGTCGGAATATTCGCGCGGATAGAGCCGCTCGGCGACTTTTGCCGAGCCGAAATAAATGACGACTGTCAGCAGGCACACAAATATTATGAGCTTAATAAGTTTTTTCATTCGGGTTTGCTCCGCAGCATATCTATAACACGGTCGCCGGCCGAAACGAGCGCGGCGATGTCGGAATTATTGTAAATCAGGAAGTCGCACTTTTCCTCAAAAAATGCGTCCGGAAGCTGCGCCGACATTCGGCGCTCGGCCTGTTCGTCTGTGAGTGAGTCGCGCGCCATCATTCTTTCCTTGCGTCTGTCGCGGTCGGCGAGGACAGCGACGGTGCAGTCGCAGCGCTTATCCTCACCGCTTTCAAAAAGCTGCGGCGCGTCAAGCAGCACGTGTGAAGCGCCGCTCTTTTCGACAGCTTCGCTTATCATTCGACTGATTATCGGGTGCATTATCGAGTTGAGCTGCTGCGTGCCCTCCTTTGCGGCAAAGGCGCGGTCGGCGAGCAGTCGGCGGTCAAGCGAGCCGTCGGCGCGCACCACGTCGGCGCCGAAAGCGGCACAAAGCATGGGCAGTGCGGGGCTGTCGGCAGCGGCGGCCCTGCGGGCAACCGCGTCTGCGTCAACGACGAAAAAGCCGCGTTCGGCAAAGCGTGCGGCGACGATGCTTTTTCCCGCGCCGCTCGGGCCTGTAAGCCCGACGATAAGCTGCTTTTTCACGTCGCCTTTCTCCCCTTTCAAAGCTCAATAACGTCGAACGCGGCGGCACGCAGCAGGCGGTTGTATACCGCAAGCCCCACCCCGCGCTTGCTCGGTGCGTGGACGAAGGCGGTCCTCACACCGAGCGTGTCAACGCGCCTGAGCGCGTCAAAAATGCCGTGCGCAAGCGTCAGCTCGTCGGCGGCAGTGCCGTAAACAAGGCTTTTGCCTTTGATTTCGGACGCGTCCTCGGCAAAACAGACGGCAACGCAATCGCTGTCAAATCGGTTTACATAATCAATATACGCTTCGCTCGAGCCGCATATGAGCTTAACGTCGGTCTCGGGCGAATAGTGCTTGTACTTCATTCCGGGCGACGATACCTTTTCGGTTATCTCGGCCGAGAGCACCGCCTTGTCCATATCGACAGGGCCGATGACGGCTTCAAGCATTTCGCGCGTCACTCCGCCCGGGCGCAGCAGGCGCTTTGCTCCGTTTGCAAGCAGGATAACTGTCGACTCGACCCCTACCGAGCAGTCGTCCGACATAAGCACGGCGTCGATTTTGCCGTCAAGGTCGTGGATAACATGCTGCGCGGTCGTCGTGCTCGGCCGGCCCGACAGATTGGCCGACGGCGCGGCGAGCGGGCAGCCGGACAGGCGTATGACCTCGCGCGCAACAGGGTTCGACGGCATTCTCACTGCAACGGTGTCAAGCCCTGCCGAAACGCAGTCGGGCAGCAGGTCACTTTTGGGCAGCACCATCGTCAGCGGGCCGGGCCAGTAGGCTTCGGCCAGCTTCACGGCGGTCTCGGGTATTTCGGTCACAAGCGGCTCCAGTTCGCTGAAGTCGCTGATATGTACGATGAGCGGGTTGTCCTGCGGCCTGCCCTTGGCCTTGAACACGCGCACTATCGCGTCGGCGTCAAAGGCGTTGGCCGCAAGGCCGTAGACCGTCTCGGTCGGGATCGCGACGATTTTGCCGTCGCGAAGCAGCTCGGCGGCTTTTTTTACGCCGTCGTCAAATGGGTTATATCCGTTAAGATGAAGCGTATCCATTTTCACGCCTCCGCGTCCGCTTTGAGCTGCTCGGCCTTTTCGGCTGTGTTGAGCGCGTCGATTATCTCGTCGAGGTCGCCGTCGAGTATCTGGTCAAGACGGTAGAGAGTCAGCCCGATACGGTGATCGCTGACGCGCCCCTGCGGGTAATTATAGGTGCGTATGCGCTCGCTGCGGTCGCCTGTTCCGACCTGCGCCTTGCGCTCGCCCGCGATTTTTTCGTTCTGCTCGCGCAGCGCCGCTTCATACAGGCGGGAGCGCAGAACCTTCATCGCCTTGTCCTTGTTTTTGTACTGGCTGCGCTCGTCCTGACATTCGACGACCGTGCCCGTCGGGATATGCGTTATACGTATAGCGGACTCGGTCTTGTTGATATGCTGACCGCCCGCGCCGCTTGAACGGTAGGTGTCGATCTGCAGGTCGGCGGGGTTTATCTCGACCTCTACGTCGTCGACCTCGGGCAGCACGGCCACGGTGACGGTTGAGGTGTGTATCCTGCCCTGCGTCTCGGTCTCGGGCACGCGCTGGACGCGGTGCACGCCGCTCTCGAACTTGAGCCGAGAATACGCGCCCTCGCCCTCGACCATAAAGCTGACTTCCTTAAAGCCGCCCAGCTCCGTCTCGTTGGCGCTGATAAGCTCGGTCCTGAAGCCGTGCGCTTCGGCGTACATCGTGTACATTCGCTTGAGGGTGCCCGCAAACAGCGCCGCTTCCTCGCCGCCCGCGCCGCCGCGAATCTCGACGATCACGTTGCGCTCGTCGTTCGGGTCTTTCGGCAGCAGCAGAACTTTAAGCTCGTCGCCCAGACGCGCCATATCATCGCGTGCCTGTGAAAGCTCCTCCTCCGCAAGCTCCTTGAAATCCTTGTCAAGCCCGCCCTCATCGAGCAGAGCCTTGGCTTCGTCAAACGAGGCCTTCGCCGCCTTGTACTCGTGGAATTTGTCGATTATCGGCGAAAGCTGCTTGTGCTCGCGCATCAGCTTTTTGTATTGCTCCTGGTCGCTGAGCACGTCGGGCGCCATCAGGCGCTCGGACACTTCGTTAAAATGCTGCTCAACGGCATTTAATTTTTCAAACATATTTAAAATCTCCTTTTTTCTGTGAGTCGACCTTTTTAAGGCATTTGCGGTAAAATTTTCAGCCGCGCTAATCCTCACCGGAGACGGTTATTATCTTTTTTATGCTGCGCTCTATCTTTGAGCGCGGTGCGAAAACTTCCCTGCCGCATTTTTCGCAGCGGAGGCGGAAATCAATCCCGACGCGCAGCACGTCAAATATATTGCAGCCGCAGGGGTGCTGCTTTTTCATCTCGAGCTTGTCGCCGACTTTGACGTCCATGCGCTTTTCTCCTTTCGTATCGGTCGCAAAGCGGCCGAAAAATCAAACGGCGACAGGCAGGCGAAAACTTATCCGCCGCCTGCCGCCGAAACCAATCAGGCTGTTATATTTTTGCCGCTGCCGAGCTTGGCTGCGGACTTTTTCGCGCCGTGGGTGAACACGGGCTTTGCCTTACCGCGGGCGCAGTCTGCGGTTATCGTGACCGAAGTAACAGTCTCGTCTGACGGCACCTCAAACATAATACCCGTCAGTATGCCCTCGATTATGGAGCGCAGTCCGCGCGCTCCCGTGTTGCGCTCGATGGTCAGATCGGCGATGACCGCGAGGGCTTCATCGTCGAAGCTCAGCTCCACGCCGTCCATTTTGAACAGCTCCTGATACTGCTTGATGACGGAGTTTTTCGGCTCGGTCATGATGCGTATCATCGAGTCGCGGTCGAGTGCCGACAGAGCCGTTACGACGGGCAGACGGCCGACCAGCTCGGGAATAAGGCCGAAGCGGACAAGGTCGTGCTGACCGACGAGCTTGTAAAGCTCGCTCTTGTCGTGCTGCGCTTTCAGCTTCAGGTCGGAGCCGAAGCCGAGCGAGCTGCCGCCGATGCGCTTTTCGACGATTTTTTCAATGCCGTCGAACGCTCCCGCGCAGATGAACAGAATGTTCGAGGTGTCGATCTGAATGAACTCCTGCTGCGGGTGCTTGCGGCCGCCCTGCGGGGGTACGTTCGAGACGGTGCCCTCGAGAATCTTAAGCAGCGCCTGCTGAACGCCCTCGCCGCTGACATCGCGGGTTATCGAGGTGTTCTCGCTCTTGCGGGCGATCTTGTCAATCTCGTCGATATAAATTATACCGCGCTGGGCGCGCTCAATATCGTAATCAGCGGCCTGAATGAGCCTGAGCAGAATGTTCTCGACGTCCTCGCCGACGTAGCCCGCCTCGGTCAGAGTGGTCGCGTCGGTTATTGCAAACGGCACGTCGAGCTTGCGGGCGAGAGTCTGCGCAAGCAGCGTCTTGCCCACGCCGGTCGGGCCGAGCAGAAGAATGTTGCTCTTGCCGAGCTCGACATCTCCGTGGTCGGCGACGGTGCGCTTATAGTGATTGTAAACGGCGACGCTGAGGGCAATCTTTGCCTCGTTCTGGCCGATGACATACTCGTTGAGCGAGTCGTATATCTCCTTGGGCTTGGGCAGCACAAACGGCTTTTGAACCTGTTTGCGGCCGCGGCGGCGCGGAGCGTCGGGCTGCTGCTCGAACACGATATCGTAGCAGACCTCGATGCACTCGTCGCAGATATAAATCCCGTTTTGCCCCACAAGCTGGCGCACGGCGTCGGACGGCTTGCCGCAAAAGGAGCAGCAGACGTCGTTATCGTTGGTTGAATTTCTGGGCATTATTATCCTCCGTGGGATTATCTCTTCTCGATAATCTTGTCGATAAGTCCGTACTCAAGCGCCTGCTCAGCGGCCATGAAGTTGTCGCGCTCGGTGTCGCGCTCGATCTCCTCAATGGGTCTGGAGGTGTTCTCGGCGAGAATACGGTTCAGATTGTCGCGCGTGCGCTTGATAAGGTCGGCGCGAATGAGGATCTCGGTCGCCTGACCCTGTGCCTGACCGAGAGGCTGATGAATCATTATCTCGGAGTTCGGCAGAGCGATGCGCTTGCCCTTTGCTCCCGACGAAAGCAGAAACGCGCCCATGCTGGCGGCCATACCCATGCAAATGGTCGACACGTCGCACTTGATGTACTGCATCGTGTCATAAATGGCGAAGCCTGCGGTCACAGAGCCGCCGGGGCTGTTGATGTAAAGACTGATGTCCTTGGCCGAGTCCTGACTCTCAAGATAGAGCAGCTGAGCGACGACAAGGCTCGCGGTCTGATCGTTGACCTCGTCGGACAAAACGATGATTCGGTCGTTGAGCAGGCGTGAATAGATGTCGTAGGAGCGCTCGCCGCGTCCGGTCTGCTCGATGACATAAGGTATCAATGCCATATGTGTTCTCTCCCTTCAAAGAGTCTTTAATGGGGATAATTCCCGTATACGCGAATATACGGGAATCATACAAATAAAAATATAGACAGTTTTTTGCTCCTTTATGCAGCGGCGGAAATTCCGCGCGTTGCATATAAGAAGAAATTCTCCGCAAAAACGGCTTTGTGCGAAAGCAGCATACTCGGAGCAATGCGCCTGATCGGCGCGCTCGAAGGTGCCGCCTTTGCCGCTTTTGCGGTCAAATCCCGTAAACGAAGCTTCACTTAAAAGGACTTACTTGTCCTCCTCGGTCTTCTTAGCTGCGGTTTTCTTTGCAGCGGGCTTCTTGGCGGCAGGCTTCTTCTCGCCGTCCTCGGCCTTGGCAGCAGTCTTTTTAGCAGCGGACTTCTTGGCGGCGGGTTTCTTCTCGCCGTCCTCGGCCTTAGCGGCGGTCTTCTTCGCAGCAGACTTCTTGGCAGGCTTCTTCTCGGTCAGAGCGTCGACCTCGGTGATGACTGCGTTTGCCTTGATGAAGTCAACGGCCTTGGTCACGCAGATGTCCTTGCCGATCTCGTTGGCGGGAATGGAAGCCTTGATCTTGTCGATCTCCATATTGTAAGCCTTGGCGAACTTCTCGTACTCGGCGTTGATCTCGTCCTCGGTCGGCTTGATGCCCTCAAGCTCAACGACCTTCTCAAGAGCAAGGCGGGTCTTGACCTGGCGCTCGGCCTGCTCGCGGAAGGAATCTCTCATAGCGTTCATATCGCCGCCGGTGTACTTGACATAGGTCTGGAGGTCAAGCCCCTGCATCTGCAGTCTGTAAGCGAAGTCCTGAATGCTCTCGTCGATTCTGGTCTCGATCATGGCGTCGGGTATCTCGGCGGAGAAGCCGTCGAGCAGCGCGTCGAGCAGCTGAGCCTCGGCAGCGTCCTCGGCGCTCTTCTGCTTGCCGTCAAGCAGCTTTGCCCTGAGATCGGCCTTGTACTCGTCGAGGGTGTCGAACTCGCTGACGTCCTTGGCGAACTCGTCGTCGACGGTCGGCAGCTCGGTGACCTTGATTTCGTGCAGCTTTACCTTGAAAACAGCAGGCTTGCCCTTGAGCTCCTCTGCATGGTAATCCTCGGGGAAGGTGACGTTTACATCGAACTCGTCGTCAATATTGTGGCCGACGATCTGATCCTCAAAGCCGGGAATGAACGAGTTAGAGCCGAGCTTGAGCGAATAACCCTCGGCCTTGCCGCCCTCGAATGCGTTGCCGTCAACGAAGCCCTCGAAGTCGATGGTTACGGTGTCGCCGTCGGCAGCGGCGCGGTCGGTCACGCTCTCAAGGCGGGCGTTGCGCTCAGCGACGTTTCTGACCTGAGTGTCAACCTCCTCGTCGGTGACAACAGCCTTGAGCTTCTCAGCCTTGAGGCCCTTGTAAGCCTTAAGCTCAACCTCGGGCTTTACGGTGATGGTGACCTTGAAATCAAGTCCGGTCTTGTCCATTTTGACAAGGTCGAAAGCAATGTCGTTGGAAACGATCTCGAGCTCGGCCTCTTTGATAGCGGCCTCGACAGCGTCGGGATAGATAATGTTGAGGGCTTCCTCATAGAAAACCTCGGAGCCGTACATCTTCTCGATTATAGCGCGCGGAGCCTTGCCCTTGCGGAAACCGGGAACGGTTATCTTCTCGACTTCCTTCTTGTAAGCCTTGGCGACGGCTTCCTCAAAAGCGTCGGCGTCCACGGAAATTTCAAGCTCATAGCGGTTGGTATCAACCTTGTTTTTTCCTAAAAGTGTCATTTTTATCCTCCTTGATAAAATTACATTCGCTCTATTATAGCACAGGTGCACAAAATAATCTACTGTTTTTTAGCAAATTATCAAGGCTTTTTTCGGTGGAAAATTGGGATTTTTATCACATTTCGGCCGGTTTCGGGCTTTTTTGAACGAAATTGCTCTTATTTTCAGCTTTGCTGCACAAGCACGGGCGTAAAGCCGACGCTGTCGCACGAAACGAGGCGGTAGGTCACGCCGTCAACCTCGCCGTTTATCGCCCACGCGACGCCCGACGAGCCGTGAATGTGCCCGTAGTACACCCGCCTGCAGCCGAACTCGCGAATCACGCTTATCAGCTCCTCGCAGCGGTTTTGCTGCGTTATCGGCGGGTAGTGCAGGAACACCACGGGCTCGCCGCCGAGCTGCCGCCCCGCTTCGAGCGAGGCACGCAGGCGCAGCGCTTCGCGGTTTATCAGCTTGCTGTCGGTACCGCTTTCTTCAATAAGCCAGCCGCGAGTGCCGCAGACGCAGATATCGTCCACGCGCACAGCCGAATTATTGATGAAGTCGATCGTATCAAAACCGTGCTTTTCGGTAAACGCGCGCATTTTTTTGACCGTGCTCCACCATAAGTCGTGGTTGCCCTTTATAATGAGCTTTTTGCCCGGCAGCGAGTTGATAAAACCAAAGTCCGCGGCGGCCGAATCGAGCTTCAGCTCCCACGAAATATCGCCCGGCATGACGACGGTGTCGTCCTCACCGACCACGGCGCGCCAGTTCTTCTCAAGCCGCTCGACATAGTTGCTCCAGCCGCTGAACACATCCATGGGCTTGTCGCCCGCGAGCGACAGATGCGTGTCGGCTATTGTAAACAGCGACATTTGCCGCTCTCCTTTCATCAAAAACAGGCGGCGCATAAAGGCCGCCTGTCATAATTTTATACTCCGAGGCAGTCGAACACGGCCTTATCCATATCGGCAGGCTCGACGACCTTTTCAAAGCGAATCTTCTTATCGGCCAGACCCGACAGCGGAGCGGGGATCTTCGTGCCCGTCTTTTCCGACAGGCGCTCCATGGCCTCAATTCCGCTAAGCCCCTCGGCTGCGCCCGCCTCGACCGCGTCGAGCACGTCGGAGGCGAACTTGTACGGACTGGCGGTCGAAACGATGACGGCGGGGGTCCTGTCCCCGGTCGCCTTGACGTAATCGTTATAGACGCTCACGGCGACGGCGGTGTGAGTATCGCACAGGTAGTGCTCCTTCTCAAACAGATCGTGAATGGTCGCCTTGGTCGCCCTGTCGTCCGCGCAGCCGCCGTAGAACAGGCTCTGCACCTGCTCGCGAACGGAGTCGCTGACGGTGTAGCGGCCGCTCTCGGCAAGAGAACGCATATAGGCCGCCGTCTGCTCGCTGTCGCGGCCGCTCAGGTGATAGAGCAGACGCTCGAGGTTGCTGGATATGAGAATGTCCATCGACGGCGAAATGGTCGTATAGAAGCTGCGGTTGCGGTCGTATGTACCGGTCTTGATAAAGTCGGTCAGCACGTTGTTGCTGTTGGACGCGCAGATGAGCCTGCCGATCGGCACGCCCATGCACTTTGCATAGTAGGCGGCAAGAATATTGCCGAAGTTGCCCGTAGGAACGACGACGTTGAACTCGCCGACCTCGCCCTTTTCGTTGAGCAGGTCGCAGTAGACGGAAACGTAGTAGACGATCTGCGGCAGCAGGCGACCCCAGTTGATGGAGTTGGCGCTTGAGAACGCGATGCCTTTTTCGCTCAAACGCTCACGTATATCCGGGTCGGTGAAGATGCGCTTTACGCCCGACTGCGCGTCGTCAAAGTTGCCGTTTATCGCGCAGACAAAGACGTTGCCGCCCTCCTGCGTGGCCATCTGCAGCTTTTGAGTGCGGCTGACGCCGTGCTCGGGATAGAATACCATAATACCCGTGTTGTCAACGTCCTTGAAGCCCTCGAGCGCGGCCTTGCCCGTATCGCCCGAGGTCGCGACGAGTATCATCGTCTTTTTGCCGTCGCCGGTCTTGACGGACGAGCGGGTCAGCAGGTGCGGCAGCAGCTGCAGCGCCATATCCTTGAACGCGCAGGTCGGCCCGTGCCACAGCTCGAGAATGTGAGTGCCGTCGGGCATAGCGACCAGCGGAGCCGGCTCGTCGTTATCAAAGGTGCCGCAATAAGCGCCCTTGACGCAGTCGGCAATCTCTTCATCGGTGAAATCGGAAAGGAACAGCTTCAGCACCGCGGCGGCGCGCCCGACGTAAGGCTTTTCAGCAAGCGCGTGCAGCTCGTCTGCGCTGATTTTCGGCAGCTGCTCGGGCACGAAAAGGCCGCCCTCCGCCGAAATTCCGTTGTTTATGGCTCTGGCCGAAGTTACCTTGACCGAATTGTCCCTTGTACTGTTGTAAAGCATTATAACTCCCCTTTTCCCAACAACCGAAGCGCATTTGTAAAAAACAGTTTTTCAAGCGTAAGTCGGCTGAGTCCTTTACTTAGTAAATAATCGCACAAAACCTCAATTTTGTCAACAGATTTAAGCGGTGAATCTGTCTCGGCGCCGTCAAAATCGCTGCCGAAAGCGATGCTGTCCTCCCCGCCGAGGTCGAGCGCAAGGCAAATGTTGCGGTATATGCTCTCAAGCGGCGCGCCCGAGAGAAACCCGCGGTAGAAATTGAAGCCGACGACTCCGCCGCTTTTGCACACGGCGAGGAACTGCTCTTTGGTCAGATTGCGGCGGTGCGGGCACTCGGCTTTAAAGTTGGAGTGGGTCGCGACGAACGGGCGCGTGCTCATCTCCGCGACCTCCCAAAAGCCGCGCTCATTCAAGTGCGACACGTCGCAGAAAATGCCGAGCGTCTCCATTTTTTCCACGCACTCGCGGCCGAAGTCGGTCAAGCCCCCTCCGCTGCCGCCGACGCCCGAAGCCAGGGCGTTATCGCCGTTCCACGTCAGGGTCATAAACCGCACTCCGTCGTCGCGCAGCCGCTCCAAGCGGCGTATATCGCCGCCGAGCGCCGCGCCGTTCTCCACGCTGAGCACGGCGGCGCAGCGCCCCGAAGCGGTCGCATCTTCGACCTCGGCGGCGGTGCGGCACGGACTAATCAAGTCGGTATTTTTCTGCGCTTCGGCAAAAAACAGCGCGCTCAATTTGTCGTAAAGCGCCGCCGCTTCAGAGTCGCTCAAGCCGTCGGGAACGAACGCCGCGAACGTCTGGCACCACGGCGCAAGCCGCTCCCCCTTACGCAAAGACAGGGCAAGGCTGTTATCGCGCAGCCCCTGTCCCGTCCTTAAACATTCATATAAAGTGTCGCAATGCAAGTCAAAAAAAGCCATAGCCGCCCCCTGCGCCGAACGCGTTTTCGATGTGCTCGACGCTCACCTTGTCGCCGTCAAGGACGACCTCGATAACGTCGAAGCGGGGCTGCAGCTCGGTCGGGCGGCTTTGCAGGTACTGCATCGCAGCCTTGATGAGCTTCACCTGCTTTGAGCGGGTGACGGCCTCCCTGCCGCTGCCGATGTAGCCGGCAGAGCGGGTCTTTACCTCGACGAAAACGATGTAGCGCTTGTCGCGGCAGATTATGTCAACCTCCCCGAAGCGGGTCTGAAAGTTGCGGCTGACAAGCTCGTAGCCGTGCTTAACAAGCCATTCAAGCGCCGTCTCCTCGCCGAAAGCTCCCGTAGTTCCAATGTTCATCGCTTCAGCCCTTTAATATATTACGCAGAAAGCTCGGGCGGTGTATCTCGCACGGGCCGAACTCGCGTATCGCGGCGATGTGCTCCTTTGTACCGTAGCCCTTGTGCTTTTTGAAGCCGTACTGCGGATATTTCGCGTCAAGCTCGGTTATGCAGCGGTCACGGCTGACCTTGGCAAGTACGCTCGCGGCCGCGATGGAGAATGACTTTGCGTCGCCGCCGACCACGCTTGCGGCCGTGTCGGCGAGGGCTGACGGCACCCGGTTGCCGTCGATGAGGGCGAAGTCGGCCCCGGGATTTAAGCCCTCGACAGCGCGGGTCATTGCAAGCATTGTGGCGCCCAGTATGTTCAGCCGCTCGATCTCCTCCACGCTTGCGGAGGCAACGCAGTAGGCAACGGCCTGCTCGGTAATGACGTCAAACAGCTGCTCGCGCTTTTTCTCGCTCAGCTTTTTTGAGTCGTTGAGCCCCTCGATAACGCAGTCGTGCGGCAAAATCACCGCAGCGGCGTACACAGGCCCCGCAAGAGGGCCGCGCCCCGCCTCGTCCACGCCGCAGATAAGCTCAAAGCCGAGGTCGCAAAACTGCTTTTCTATCGAAAAATCAGGTGTGGTTTTAGCCATATCACAGCGCTCCGATCTTGTTTATCGGCCAGATGCGCAGCACGGCATGGCCCATAATGTAGCGCGTGTCGACCATTCCGTTTGTGCCGATGACGGCCGAGCGGCTGTCGAGCGAGTTGTTGCGGTTGTCGCCGAGGACGAACACGCAGCCCTCGGGAACGACCGCAGGAAAGCTTATCGGGCTGTAGGTCTTGAAATCCTCCGAAATGTACTCTTTGACATAGGACTCGTTGAGCAGCACGCCGTTGACATAAACGTAGCCCACGCCGTCCTCAAAGCGAATGTCGACCGTCTCGCCCTCGGTGGCGATGACGCGCTTGATTATCGGCTCCCTGCCCTCTTGTGACCGGTTCTTGTCGTTGGAGGCGTTGCGCGAAATTACGACGATGTCGCCGCGCTTGGGAGTGTAGCCGAGGTCGTAGATTATGACCCTGTCCTTGTTCTCAAGCGTATTGTTCATCGAGTCTCCGTCGATTGCGACCACGCGGAAAAGAAACGTGAACACGAGCACGACCGCAACGATCGAAGCGACGACCGAGTCGACCCAGTCGAACGCTCCCGCAAGCGAGCCGCGCTCTTCCTTTTCGGGCTCTGCGCTCGGTTCGTCGCTCGACGTAAGGTCGGCCGAGTCGGGCTGCTCCACTACGCTCAGCCCGGTAGGCGCGTCGGTCGGGCGCTCGGCTTTTTCGGAGCTGCCGTCAGCGCTCGGCAGCGTTTCTTTATCATCGTTATCGGCGGAATAAAGGTCAAAAAAGTCCTTATTTTCGCTCATACTTTCATATCCTTTCAGGTGTTTCAAGGCTTATGCGGCCGAGCTTTGCTGCGCGAAATTCGTCAAGCAGCATCACCGCCGCGCGCTCGGTATCGATCTCTCCCCTTGCGGCGAGCATGCCGCGCTTGCGCCCGATAAGCTCAAGCAGAGCATAGGCGTCGCTGCGGTCGACCCCGCCGAGCTTATACCGCGCGTCAAGCAAGGGCAGGTACTGCTCGGGCAGGCACTCGATAAAGCGGACGGCGAGCGTTTCAATGTCAAGTATATTATCTCTTATCGCGCCCGTAAATGCAAGCCTTTCTCCGACTTTTCGGTCGTCGAATTTCGGCCAGAGCACTCCGGGAGTGTCAAGCAGGTCGATGCCGCCGGGCACGGAAAACCACTGGTTGCCGCGCGTGACGCCGGGTCTGTCCTCGACCTTGGCCCTGTACGCCTTGGCGATGCGGTTGATGAACGACGACTTGCCGACGTTCGGTATGCCGCAGACCATAACGCGCAGCGCCTTGCCCGCCATGCCCTTGGCTTTGAGCCGCTCCAGGCGGTCGGCAAGCAGCAGCCTGACCTGCGGCACAAAGGCGTTCAGCCCGCTGCCTGTGCGGCAGTCTATCGCTATAGCGGGCACTCCGTGCTCATCAAAATACTTTATCCAGCTGTCGGTCACAGCCTTGTCGGCCATATCGCATTTGTTGAGCAATATCAGGCGCGGCTTGCCCTTGGTCATCTCCGGCAGATCGGGATTGCGGCTCGACATCGGTATGCGCGCGTCGATTATCTCGGCGACCGCATCAATGAGCTTCAGGCTGTCGGCAATCTGCCGCTTGGTTTTGGTCATATGACCGGGAAACCACTGGATATTCTGCATTTCGGCCATGGGTCTTGCCCTCCTTAAAGCGTAAAAACAAAAAAGGGACAGCACAAGCTGTCCCTCCTCTTAAAGTCGTTAGATTTTCTCCTTGACCTTGGCAGCCTTACCGACTCTGTCGCGGAGATAGTAAAGCTTGCTGCGGCGAACCTTACCCTTGCGCACGACCTCGACCTTCTCAACGTTCGGGGAATGGACGGGGAAAACGCGCTCGACGCCGACGCCGTAAGCTACGCGGCGGACGGTGAAAGTCTCGCTTACGCCGGAGTTGTTCTTGGCGATAACGGTGCCCTCGAAAGTCTGAATTCTCTCGCGCTCACCCTCGCGGATCTTAACGTGCACGCGGACGGTGTCACCGATGGTGACCTTGGGAGCGTTCTCCTTGAGCTGGTCTGCAACCAGGTTCTGAATAGCGTTCATCAAATTTTCCTCCTTTAATTCGTCAGCTGTTCTTACTGCGAAAAAACGCACAGAGGAACACCCGCTTCAATGTCTGAACGAACACTGAACCCCACCGAAAGGAACTCGGCGGAAATCAAATGCTTTGATATGATAACACATTCTTTGTCAAAAAGCAAGCACTTTTTCAGATTAAAATTATATTTGCCGGCTTTACGGCACTTATTTAAGGCCGTGCGCCCCCTTGCCGCCTGAACTCCGACGTTTTCGGGGCAGAAGGCGCAAAGTCGGCCCGTCGTTTTTTCGCTTGCTTTTTGGGTTTATATAATGTAATATAATACAAAGCATACCATCGGTAACAAATTGCTCAACTTCACTTAAAGCGGGAGACGATCATATGATCTGGCACAGTACCGGACTTAACGACATAAGTAAGGAATTTGACACGAGCCTTGAAAGCGGTCTGACCGAGGCCAAGGCCAAAGAAAAGCTCGAGCTTTACGGCCCGAACTACGTCGGCGTGATAAAACCCGACAGCCTTATAAAGGACATACTCGCTCATTTAAAGCGCCCCGTCAGCGTGCTGCTGCTCGTCGCTGCGGCACTTTCGATGCTTGTAAACTGCGTCTATTCCGTTGCAAGCCCGCTGACCGAGCCGCTGGTGATAATCGCGCTGTGGCTGACTCTTACCGTCACATCGGGAATACGCGACTGGGTATGCACATATAATATGTCAAAGCTGAAGCTGAAGGTTTCGCCCACCGCGCGCGTCATTCGCGGCGGAAAAGAGCGCATCGTCAGCGCGTCAAAGCTCGTGCCCGGCGACGTTATCCTGCTTAAAAAAGGCGACCTTATCCCCGCCGACGCACGCCTTATCGAGTCGGACAAGCTCAGCTGCGACGAGTCGGTGCTTTCGGGCTCAAGCGCTCCCGTGGCGAAGGACTTCGGCGTGTGCCTCAGCGACATCGCCCTTGTTTCCGAGCGTGCGAACATGGTCTATTCGGGCTGCGTTGTGCGCTACGGCACGGCGAAAGCCGTCGTGACCGAGACGGGCGAAAGCTGCGAAGCGGGCAAGATAAATATGGAAATTGAAAAGCGCGAGATTTCCGTTGCCAACAAGGGTCTGCGCAAGTTTTCCGCCGCTGTAAACAAGCTGACTCCGTTTGTTTTCATCATCTTCTTTTTGCTTGACTTTCTGTTTATCCGCTTCTCTGCGGGCGGCGACGAAATGCGCCTGCTGCTCATCGGCGCGCGCAGCTACATCTACGCCGCGGTGCTCATCGCGACGGTCGCCCCGCAGTGGGTGTCGTCTATCGCGACGGTCATATTGACAGTCGGCACGCAGCGCCTTGTCAGAAAAGGTGCGGTAGTCACCGACACCGCCGCGGTTGACACCATCGGCAAGGTCTCGGTCGTCTGCACCGATAAAGCTGCGCTTACCGAGCGCAGAATGAAAGCCGTCAAGGTTTTTAACGGTCGCGAGATCCTGCCCGCAACCGGTCTTTCCGGTCAGGACTGCTTCGACCTTGTCAAGCTCGCCGCCGTTTGCTGCGACGATACCGACACCGACCCGATGGAGGCCGCTCTCGCCGAGCTGTGCCTTAATACAACAGGGCTTTCAAAAGCGGAGCTTGAAAATCTCTATCCCCGCCTTGCGGAAATTCCGTTTGACAGCCAGACGGGCATGATGGCCACCGTGAATATGATCGACGGCACGTCATACGCCGTTGTAAAAGGCATACCCGAGACGATAATCAGCCTTTGCGGCGGCGACAGCGACGCTTACCTCAAAGCAAGCGACGCGCTCGGCAGCGAAGCGCTGCACGTCATCGCCGTCGCGGTCAAGCCGCTGTACGACGTCGGCCTTTCCGCCAACCCGACAAAAGAGGAAATCTTCGGCTCGCTGACCTTCCTCGGCCTTATCGGCATGACCGACCCGATCCGCTCCGACGCGTTCGAGCGCGTCAAGGTCTGCCGCGCCACGGGCAGCCGCGTGATTATGATAACCGGCGACTCGCTTGCGACCGCTATGGCTATCGCGCGTCAGACGGGCATACTCTCCGACGAAGTTCAGGCAATCACGGGCGACGAGCTTGACACTATGGACGACCTCGAGCTGGCCGATAAAATCGGCTCTTACACCGTGTTCGCCCGCATTACGCCCGAGGACAAGGTGCGCATCGTCACCGCGCTGCAAAAGAGCGGCGAAAGCGTGCTGATAACCGGCCGCACGCCGTCCGACTGCCCCGCGCTGAGGGTCGCCGACGTCGGCTGTGCGATGGGTATGACGGGCACCGACGCTGCGCGGAATGCCGCCAACGTCGTGCTGACCGACGACAATTTCTCGTCCATCGTCTCGCTGATAAATCGCGGCAGCACAATGTACGAGCTTATCAGAAAAACGCTCAACTTCATTTTGAGCTGCTCGTTCGGCGTGGTGCTCGCCTCTCTCGTCGGCTTCATTATTTGGCACACACCTATTCTCACCCCGATACAGCTTATGACCTCGGCACTGATATTCAATCTGCTGCCGCCGTTCGCGTTTGCGCTCGAGCCTACCCACCGCCGCAAAGCGTCGGCCGCCAAGCTGCATGTCGACAGCTTCTTCGAGGGCGGCAGGCGCATAAAAGTGCTGTGGCACGGCGCGTTCATCGCGGTCGCCGTAGCTGTCGCCTACGCCGTCGGTATGCGCACCTCCGCCGCTGCGGCGGGCGCAATGGCGTGGCTTGTGTACATCATCGGCGTGTCAGCTTACTCGTTCAGCCTGCGCTCGCGCTCGCACATATTCAAGCTCGGCATCGTCAACAATCCGAGCATGCTTATCGAAATCGCGCTGTGCGTGCTGCTCTCGATTGCCCTGCTCGGTGCAGGCGCAATAGGCTTCGGCGCGAACGTCACCGCCTACACGGTATGGATAATCCTGCTCAGCGCAGTACCTCTCGCAGCTGCGGAGGTCGGCAAAATATTCAAAATGAAATAACAGAAACTGAGGTTTGTTTTATGAGTTATCAGCTTAGAGCGCCCGAAGCGGGCGACACCGTAATCACCATGTCCACCACCCTCGGCGACATCAGGATAAGAATGTTCCCCGAGTACGCCCCGAAGGCAGTCGAAAACTTTGTCACCCACGCAAAGAACGGCTACTACAACGGAATCAAGTTTCACCGCGTCATCCCCGATTTTATGATTCAGGGCGGCGACCCCAACGGCACAGGAATGGGCGGCGAGAGCATCTGGGGCGGCACGTTCGAGGACGAGTTCAGCCCCGAGCTGCACAATCTGCGCGGCGCGCTTTCAATGGCGAACGCAGGCCCCGGCACCAACGGCAGCCAGTTTTTCATCGTCCAGGCTAAGGACGTCCCCGCGCAGATGCTCGACCAGATGAAGGATCTGCCCGACCATTTCCCCGCCGAGTGCGCCGAAGCCTACGCAAAGCTCGGCGGCACTCCGTGGCTTGACTACAGACACAGCGTTTTCGGTCAGGTCGTTGACGGAATGGATGTAGTCGACGCCATCTCCGCCGTCAAGACAGGCCGCAACGATATGCCTGTTGACGATGTTCTCATCAATTCCATAACGGTTGAAACTATATAAAGCAGCGGCGCTTGCCGATTTTGGAGGTATACTTATGAATATGGACAGATTCAAGTGGCCCGTACGCCCGAAAGCGCTCGAAAGCAATATAGTAACAGGCGACTGCTGGCGCTTTACTGTGCTGACCGACAGACTCATTCGCTTTGAATACGACAAAAGCGGCGTTTTCGAGGACAGAGCGAGTCAGACCGCATTCTTTCGCGACTTTGACAAGGTTTCGTTCACCTGCTCCGAAGCAGACGGAACACTGACTCTCGAAACCGATAACCTTACGCTCAGCTACGTTACCGGTAAACCCTTTGCCGCCGATACGCTGTGCATCGCCCTGAAAAAAGAGCCCGCGGGCGTATGGCACTTCGGTGAGGACTTTGAGGATCTCGGCGGCACGGTGCAGACGCTCGACGGAGTCGACGGGGCCTGCAAGCTCGGGCGCGGAGTGTGCTCCCGCTTCGGATTCAGCATAATCGACGACTCATCGTCGATGCTGCTTGGCGACGACGGTTGGGTCGAAGTCAGGCGCGCAGGCACGACCGACGGCTACTTCTTCGGCTACGGCTACGACTACAAGGCAAGCGTCAAAGACTTCTATCGCCTGACAGGCACGCCGCCGTTGCTGCCCGCTTACGCGCTCGGCAACTGGTGGAGCCGTTATCACAAATACACGCAAAAGGAATATATCGATTTAATGCACCGCTTCAAGGACGAGGATATCCCGTTCTCGGTAGGCGTGGTCGATATGGATTGGCACTTGACCGAAGTGCCGCAGGGTACACATTACACTCACGGCAGCGCCGGTTGGACCGGTTACACCTGGAACAAGGAGCTGTTCCCCGACTACAAGCTGTTTTTAAAAGACCTGCACGAATTAGGCCTGCACACAGCGCTCAATCTGCATCCTCACGACGGCTGCCGCAGCTATGAGGACATGTACGAGCAGATGGCCACCGCCTGCGGGATCGATCCGAAATCGGGTGAGGACGTCAAATTTGACGTTTTAAACCCCGATTTTATGAAAAACTACTTCGATATTCTCCACCACCCGTATGAAAATGACGGAGTCGACTTCTGGTGGCTCGACTGGCAGCAGGGGCAAAGCTATGACTGGATTCACGAGCCGAACAAAAACGGCGAGCTGAAGGACGAGCGCGAGGTGCTCAATCCCCTGTGGCTGCTCAACCATCTGCACATTCTCGATATTTCCCGCAGCGGCAAACGCCCGATGTTTTTCTCACGCTTTGCGGGAGCAGGCAGCCAGCGCTATCCCATCGGTTTTTCGGGCGACACGTACACAACATGGGACTCTCTCAAGTTTCAGCCGTACTTCACCGCCACCGCTTCAAACATCGGCTACAGCTGGTGGAGTCACGACATCGGCGGCCATATGTTGGGATACCGCAACGATGATCTGACGGTCAGATGGGTGCAATTGGGCGTTTTCTCGCCGATAAACCGCCTGCACAGCACTGACAACGAGTTTATGCACAAGGAAGCGTGGGACTACCCCTTAGAAGCCGAACATGCGATCAAGGAATCTCTGCGGCTGCGGCACAGGCTGTTCCCGTACCTTTACACGATGAACCGCCGCAATCACACTGAGCTTGAGCCGCTCGTGCAGCCGATGTACTATGCCTACCCCAAGCGCTCGGCCGCCTACGAAGCAAAGCGGCAGTACCTTTTCGGCAGTGAACTGATGGTAGCCCCGATATGCGAGCCGAACAGCAGCGTAACAGCCTTAGGCCGCGCCGAAGTCTGGCTGCCGCAGGGGCACTGGTTCGACCTCTTTGACGGCACGCACTATTTCAGCGCCAATCCGAGCGGCCGCGTGCTCGACGTATGGCGCAGCCTTGACCGTTATCCCGTGTTTGCCAAGGCGGGCGCAATCGTACCAATGGCCGTGCCGAAGGAGCACGACAATACCCTCGTCGGCAGCGACAGTATGGAAGTGCTTGTATTCCCCGGCGCGGACAATACGTTCAGGCTCTACGAAGACGCAGGCGACTACAACGATTTCGAGCACGGCGCGTTCGTCGAGACCGAGATGAAGCTCACCTTCGGTGACAAGGCGGCCGAGTTCGTCATCGAGCCTGCCGCGGGCGACCTTATGTTGATACCCAAAAGCCGCGTGTGGACAATTCGCCTGCGCGGATTTAACCGCAAAATCAAGGTGCGCACAACCGTCGACGGTCAAACGATCGAAGCCGAGTCCAAGCTTGACAAAGCTTCAAATTCGATCAGCATAACCGTAACTGCCGCCGTAACGTCGAGAATCGCACTCTATATCGAAGGCGAGGAGTATATGCATGACAACTGCGACGTCGAGGATAAGTGCTACCGCATACTCCAGCGCTCACAGTGCAGCTATGAGCTGAAGGACAAGATGATGAGCATTGTGCGCAATCCGCGCTACGATTTGGGCTCATGTTGCTGGCTGATGCGCGGCAAATGCGGAATTGAAAAGGACGTCGCCGACGCCCTCAAGGAGCAGTTCCAGCTCAGCTTCACCTACGGATTTTAAAGTAAACCGGCCGCTGTCCGACGATGGACAGCGGCCGGTTATTTTCATTTATGTTTATGCTTTGAGCAGGACTTTGGTGTAGAGCTTTTTCACTCCGCATCTGAAGGTCAGCAGCATACCGACCACTGCGCCGACGGCGGCTTGCAGTATCTGATACGGCAGCTTCATTATCGCATACTCGGGCGTGCTGTAGATAAACGCGCGGCCGAGCGAATAACCGACGACCATTATCACCGCGCCGACGGTCACGCCGATTCCCGCAGCGAGCTTGGGATGCTTCTTCAACATATGGCGCGAGATGAGCGAGATAACGACCGCCTGCAGTCCGTGGGTCGCGAGCGAAACGAACATCGGAGTCGGGTAGAACAGCAGGTCGCCGATGAATGCTCCCACGCCGCCGACCATAAATGCGGCGAACGGATCCATAATTATTGCAGCGGTGCAGATGATAATGTCGTTCATATAAAGGTGTCCGCCCGGCACAGGCACGCCGAACGAGCTCATAACAATGTTCAGCGCCATAAACACAGCGGTGATGCACAACCACACGGCGCTGTTTCTGACATTCTTGCTTTCAGCCATTTTTAAAATCTCCTTGCATTTTTGTTAAAAGCATTATACAATAAGTCTGACAATATAAAATAGCCAGAAACGGAGATTTTTATATAACCAGATGAACTACACAGTCGATAAATCCGTCCGACCCGTCTATCTGCAGCTTTACCAAAAGCTGCGCGACGACATAATCGCGGGCTCGTTCGCCTGCGGCAGCAAGCTGCCGTCAAAGCGGCTGCTCGCCGACGAAGCGGGAGTCAGCACCGTAACCGTCGAGCACGCCTACGCCCTGCTGTGCGACGAGGGCTACGCCGAGTCAAAGCAGCGCAGCGGCTACGTCGTCACGTTTCGCGCAAGCGACGGCTTCGCCGTTTCGCAGCCGAAGCCGAGCGCCGATGTCGCATCGACCGGCGCGAACCTTGCGGCGGGTGCGAACGACGGCTCGGGCCTTTCGCTCTCGATACTCAGCAAAACGATGCGCCGCGTGCTGACCGAGTACGGTGACGCGCTGCTTGAAAAATCGCCCAACTCGGGCTGCGACGCGCTGCGCTCGGCGATAAAGCAGTACCTTGCGCGCAACCGCGGCATAAACGTCGACACCGAGCAGATCGTCATCGGCTCGGGCGCGGAGTACCTCTACTCGCTCATCGTCGACCTGCTCGGACGCGACAAAACCTACGCGATTGAGACGCCGTCTTACGAAAAAATAGCGCAGATTTACCGAGCCTGCGGGGTAAAGTGCGAGCTGCTCCCGCTGACCGACGACGGTATCGACGGCACGGCTCTGCGCGCGTGCGCCGCCGATGTGCTGCACACGACTCCCTACCGCAGCTTCCCGTCAGGCGTTACCGCGAGCGCGTCGAAGCGCTACGAGTACATCTGCTGGGCAAAGCGAAGCTGCCGCTTTATAATTGAGAGCGACTACGACTCCGAGTTCGCCGTATCGACCAAGCCTGCCGAAACGCTGTTCACCCTGTCGAAAAGCGACAACGTCATTTACCTAAACACGTTCTCAAAAACCATCTCACCATCGATGCGTATGGGCTATATGGTGCTGCCGAAGCAGCTTGTCGAGCCGTTTAAGCGCAAGCTCGGCTTCTACTCCTGCACCGTGCCGACGTTCGAGCAGCTGGTGCTGACCGAGCTGCTTTCGAGCGGCGACTTCGAGCGCCACATCAACCGAGTGCGCCGCGCCGAGCGCCGCAAGCTCGCCGAGCTTGCCGCCAAACAGCACAAGGGTGAATAAGCCGCTTAGCTTTAATAAAGCAGCCTCCCAAAGCCGCATAGTTTGAATAAAGACAGCCACCCGCAAAGAGCGCGCCTTGCTCCTTGCGGGTGGCTTTTGCCGGTGGATTTTGTTGCTGCACAGATTTTTGTTACCGCGCGCCGAGCCGCTTTCCGTCAATGATTAAAACGCAGTCAATGAGCAGCGGCACGATGTAAAAGCCCGCCGCGCTGATGATACTCGGCAAAAGTGTTGCGCTTGCGACCGCGTCTGCAATCGCGTAAACAAGCGCGAACGCGACTACAACTGCGGACGCTTTCAACGCGGTTTTCAGAACCGATTTTGTATCCGCGCCAAGCCCGGCGAGGTTGATTATCAGCGCGAAAAGCGCTATCACGTTCACAAACGGAATAACCGCCGTGACCCACTGAACGCGCACAGGGTAAAGCGCTCCGGCACTTTGATTGCCCGAAGCGGCGGAAGAAACCGGCTTACCCGCATCCGAAGCAGTCGCCGCGTCCGAAGCAGCCGACGCGTCCGAAGCAGTCGCCGCGTCCGAAGCAGTCGCCGCGTCCGAAGCAGTCGCCGCGCCCGAAGCAGTCGCCATCGAACCTGCACTTTCAGAAGCAGACATACCAAATCCCGCAGCGGCCGCGCTCAAATCAGCCTCCGAGCCATAGGACGAAGCGCCCGCTTCCGACTTCGCTTTATTGCCCAAACTCTCATCGCAAGCGCCGAATTTTTTCTGAGCAAAAATCGCCGCCCACGAAAACAAAACCGTGAGCAAATAGTTAAACGCAAGCCGCGCGCCCGTCGCCACCGTGCCCGCGGGAATTAGCTGCAGCAGCTTCAGCCCCGCAGCGCCGATGACGGCAAGCAGCGCTACCGTTATCAGGCACATTTTGAAGCGCTCAAGGCTTGGAGTGTTCTTCCTCCGCGCCGCCCTGAATGCCATTATCCACGTTATAATTATGTTGGCGGCAGGTATGAACGCTATCGCCTTTTGCTGTTTAAGAGTCACTTTTTTCGCCCTCCGATGCCGAATTTTCCAAACTGTACACATCAAAAATCGCCCACTTGCCGTCGGTTTTTGTCAGCACGGCCTTGATAGGCTCAAGGTAAACGCAGCCCTCCATATCGCGTCCGAAAGCAGCCGATGTACGAGCGGTTATTGAGCACAGCAAGCGTGCCCTTGCCGCCGTAGTGCCACGCAAAAGCGGACGCCGCGCGCCCCTTATATCGGACCGCCCCGCCGATTTCGTTGCCGACTGTATCCTGACTGAAATTATACGCGCTCAGGTGCTCGTTTTCGCTCTCGCGCTTGCCAGGCGGCATGCCGCCGCACTCGTTGACAACGTCGAGCAGCGGCCGCAGCAGCACTAAAATACCAACAGCGTTACGGCGGCAAATCCCGCCTAAAGGTGCGTTATCAACCGCTTAAATCCTCCGCACCGCCGTCAGCGCAGCCTCCCGTCAAATTCAATCAAGCAATACTGCAAAGCCCTCGCTGTAGCCGTAATGCTGTCTGTAGCCGTCCTCCGCCGAGGTCAGCTTGCCGGATCTGATGCGCTCATTCATCGGCTGCGCGATACTCAGCAGATATTTGTCGGCATATCTGCGCGCGGCTATGTACGTTCCGACGTCGCCGTCGCTAAGCAGCCGCTCAAGCGTCGCGGTGACAAGCTCGCTCTCGTCCGATTTCTCATCAAGCTCGTCAAATTTTACGCATTTCAACAGGTCGTTTTCGACGTAACACATCAGCTTATCGTCAAAGATATACACCTCGCGCCCGCCGACGCTCAGCGTTCTGTATTCGTCCCGTATCTCTATCGTGCCGGCTGCAACAGGAGTGTGGTTTGGGTCATAGGTGCCATACCTGTCGCCGTCGACCCAATACGAAGCGGCCTCGCTGCCCTTGTATGTGACCAAGACGTGCGTGCGCTGATAAGCAGCTCTCTCACCGCTCGGATAAGCGAAGCGGTTAAACGTCGGAGCAGACACCGAATAGCCGGGGTTATTTTCAAAACTCTCCGAGCTAACGTTAGTGTTGGTGAACGACTTGAACGAGCCCTCGCGGTATATCAGCGATTTCGCGACAAAAAGTGCGCACGCCGCAACAATAACGGCAGCCGATGCCGTGGCCGCGCGCGTTGCTTTGACTTTGCTCTTGCCGCAGTCGGCAGAACGCACCGCAAAATAGTGCAGCGCAATGAAAGAAAGCCCGATAAGCGTCTCAAACTCGGCGTAGCGAACGCTCATATTGAAGTTAATGTTGTTCAACGCCGCGGGAAGCTCCGCATAGCTTTGAATGTCGTAAACGCCCGAAAGCAAGCGGTATCTCTCCGTCGAAAGCGCCGCAAGCGCGGTAAACGCCGCGGTAAGTGCTACGCACAGGGCAACGAGTATCACTGTAAGTTTTTTGCTCGCGAAAACGCCGTTCTTTTTCCTCGTCAACACGGCGTAAAGCGTAAACCACCGCGCGGCGGCCAGCGGTATGTACAGCACCTGTACGTACTGCAGCAGCGCAGCATTTATCGACGACAGTATTATCGTCACCACGTCAAATGCAACCTGTACCGCAAAGCAAGCAAGAAACTTTTTGCGCCCGCTCGAGTCGCTCACAGGCTCAAGCAGGCTTAACATATTGTCGGAAATCAGACTCCTATCACTCGCAAAGAACATCGTCAGCAGATAGAAATTGACCGCAAAGACAATGATCCCCGCCAAAAGTGACAGCAGCGCGCTCCATTCCGGCCTGACAATGCACAGCCTGATTGGATAGTACCCGCAAAGCCACAGCATCGTGCCTAATACTATAAGTGTAAATCCGTTAAAAACCAAATCGGACCTTTTCATCAAACCACTCCTGAAAAATTTCTAAGGCGTACTTTTTGTCTGAATTCTTCTCAATCATATGACCGTATGATAAGCATTAGAAATATACCATACTCCATTGACCTTTTTCACATCAATTCTTACAGGATCAAGTGTTACATCAAACAACTTATTCCCTGAGCCATCATAGTAATGGCGATTGCTTAGTGCATATATATAACCTGTATTGCCATTATGCCAAGAAAACAGAAACACAATTGAGCCTTTTACACTTTCACCGCCGCAGTGCTTAGCGGTATAATCTCTGTCAAAATTGAAAACACAAAGGTGCTCGTTATCACTTGAAATCTTGCCGGAAAACACATCATTGCACTCTTTTATAATTTCCAAAAACGGCACCCACATAGTTAAAAACAATATGAGCAGCGTTAATACTATTACTATTATGCACGAAATCAGCACCCGCTTTTTTACAACCGACTTTGTCATACTATCACCGCTCCTCACACATCAAATCGCACCGTTTTGCCGCAGTGCTTCTACAAACTCGTTAGATACAGAGTACACAATATCGCCCGACCGCGTAACGGCATACCAACCGTCGTCAAGTTCAACCACTGTCAGCGCGAAGCGAAGCCGCGGCACCGCTTTGCTCGCGCCGCTTACCGAACAGTGCGTATATTTGTCCAAATCGGCTTTCAGGTCGTCCGCCGACCTGTCACTCAGCTTAAAAGCGTCGCTAAATCTGACGATCTCGTTCGTCTGCTCAATGAAATACTCATCGGCAGTGTAGTCGTAGCCGCTCCTAATGTACACGCTTTCATCTTCCTGCCAGTTGGAATACATGAAGTTCGGGCGGCTCGCTGTTTCGCCGTAATAAATCTTATTATAAAGTATCAGCGTTTTCTCCCACGAAAGCATTTCGTCGCTTTCGTCATCATTGGCCGCAAAGCCGTCCGCGTATATGTACTCTTCGCCTTTGTAAGTGAGGTTGCCGTCCTTGCTCTTGACTGCTTTGTACTTAAACGGATTGAACGGAATCAAAAGAATATGTATCAGATAAAAAGCGATGATACCGACCACCGACAGTGTCACCAAAAACGACGAATTCACCTTTCGCGTTCGCATTCAATCACTCCTCACGTTGGTAAATCGTTCAAGTCAAAGCCCGAATTTTCTAAAATAGTACAGTCGCTGCACGTTCAGCAGTCCAATCGAAAACACGCAGCACTATTATTGATAAAGCTCTTTTCATACCACTCACCTCTTTGGTACGCTGACGGAAGTTGGTTTTTCTGCGAACATCTTTTCGCTTGTTGAATTAATAATATCATATGTGAAGGTATTTTGCAATGCGCTGATTGTTAATAATTTGTAAATATTGTCGAATTTATTTAAAATTTCAGCATTGGCGCAGTGTATTTTGCTGAAGTATGATACAAAACAGCACCCACAGACGAACGAAAGAAAGTCTGCAGGTGCCGATATAGATGTTACGCTATTTCGTAATATGCCTGTCCTGATCCAAGATCATCACGGTGTCAATCGCAAACGGAATGATGTATATCATACAAACTCCGATAATATCGAGCATCACACGGTTAATTGATGCCGCACCGAGGGCTGCACACAACACAGATATTACCGCCATGGCGCCGGCAATTTTCAATGTCGTTTTAATCAATTCGTCCGTGCGGTTGCCGTAGAATCTGAACAAAATCTCAAGCAATGCAAACAGATTTATGGTATTAACAAGCGGTATGAAAGTCAATTTCCACCGCAATTTCAGCAACTTCTTTTGCTTGTCGCTCATTCGAACATCTCCGGTCTTTGCGGCACAACGCAAAGCGTGCTTAAAATCATGGTCACAGCCAATTCGGTCGCTTCAGACGAATAGACATTCTCTTTGCAAATCTCTAACCGCATATATGAGCCCGCTTTCAACATTAGCGGCACGATGCAATTATATCGGTATTTGTGCAGAAAAATGCACCCGTGGGGTGAGTAAAATCCTCGAAAACCACGGGTGCGAGCCGATCGTGCCAAAGAGACATGACCAATTTAAGTTGATGGCCAAAAGCGTTTGCAAATAACTTCGAAAGTGTGCCTATATACGTTATCGCTCTTGGTTGAGTATATTATAGCTTATGTGAATATTTTCGTCAATAGGCAGCTGCTACAAAATCATTGAGAAAAAATTGTTCACATCCACCAAATGTGACATTTTCCGAGCGTGTAGTTTGCTTTTTCGATAGTGCATTGTGATACCCGAAGGCTCCCTGCTTCTGCAAAAGCATAAAAAGGCACCCGCGGGTGAATGAAAGCAAGCCCGCGGGTGCCAAACATAGGGGAAAATGGTGATGTTAAATTAAGCGTTCAGAGCCGCAACCACATTTGCAAAAACGATGATTGCTAAATCCAGAAGACAATACAGAACAACTAAAGCTGCGCCTTGTATGACATAAAATCCGGTTTTATAATCCTCTGAATCTCTAGACAGGATATTCCTTTCGAGCAGATAAAGCAGCAGGTACACAACCGCGCCGACGAGCAAGTCAACGCCGATACTGACCACCGTTTTCACTATGGCAAACTCCATATTGATAATGCAGGTGACCAAAAACGTGAGCAGATTGAACAGCAGCGCCGTCACACAAGTTGTGCTGACAAAGGCTTTGTCAAACGTTTTCAGGCCGAGCTTATTTCTTGCGGCAAAAAGCAAGCCGATATAAGCAGCTGTCGCAACCAAGCAAATGATAACGTGCTCTATTATTGAAACGCGCAAGCCAAAATAACTGAGCAAGCCAAAAAAGCTGTTGTCCAAAGTGCTGTTATTTATAAAATAATCCATTAGATTATCCATCTTTGCAACTCCTCATAAAAGCCGAGCAGGTTTTTTTGAAATCCTTGAACATTGGACGCTCGTTCAAAGCAAACATATTTTCATTTGAGCAAGATTATAATATCATATGTGAACGCATTTTGCAATAGTCAATTTAATTAAAAGCCTGTATATTCATTATTGGCACGATGCGATTTCACAGGCGAAATCGCGAAAAAAGGCTCCCGCAGGTGAATGAAAGCAAGCCCGCGGGTGCCAAACATAGGGGAAATGGTGATGTTATGGAACAGTATAAAATATATTAGCGATTTTCCAAGTTCCATCGACTTTAATTACTCTGATTTTCATAGGCTCATTAAATTTTGAATATATTTTCTTCCCATTACCATCATAATAATTGCGATTACTAATAGCATATATTACGCCAATTTCTCCATTATTCCAAGTTGAAACAAACATTATGGAACCTTTAATACTCAAATTATCGACATCAACAATGGTTGTGTCATTATCAAAATTGAATATGCCTAGATTTCCATCTTTACTTGAAATTTTTCCAGAGAACACACCGTTGCACTCTTTCATAATTCCAAGGAAGGGCAACCACATTGTCAAGAATAAAATCAACAGAATAATGATAAACGGAATTATACTAAATAGAATTGTCCGTCTTGATGAAGCGGTTTTAGTCATTTTCAGCCGACCTCCTATATGCCCAATCAGCGGCGAGTATTCTGCTTGGCAAATTTATGATAGCGCATGTGAAAGTATTTTGCAATAGATATATTGTTAACAAATTGTAAATAATGTCGAATTTTATTAAAATTCGCATTGCAGTATGGTTAAATTTAACGAAGCGCAAAAGCATAAAAAGGCACCCGCGGGTGAATGAAAGGAAGCCCGCGGGTGCCAAACATAGAGGAAAATGGTGGTGTCTATTGTATTATAGCCTATGTGAATATAATTTTCAATGGTAATTGTCGACAGAAATCACACACAATAATTGTCATGCACGATTTTACGACCGGCTATGCCCCCCATTTCAAGTACAAAATCCGGTTATCGAGCTGAATAATTTGCGAATTTTCAGTGTAAACAGGTGCGGTGCTCAACGTCAAATTCACCGTATGATAGTGATTCGGGCACACAAACTCGGCTTTATCGTCCTCGGTGAGAGCGGCCGCTTTCTTCATTCTGTAGCGGCCTGTATTGGGATTGCAGGTCACAACATCGACCTTGAGCGAGCCGTCGTCGCCGTAAACAATAACGCTGTCGGTATAGTTGCCGTCGACGATTGACACCCCGCAGGCGTACTTGTATTTTTCGGAATACCGCGTAATACTGGACTCATAAAATTTTCGGCGGTTCGTGTCAAACGGAGCTCCGAAAAGCCCGCGCCACAAAAACAGCGCAAAAGTTGCAGCAATCAGAACGTAAAACAACACTCGCCTGACCGTTTGGGCAATCACAAGCCGAAAAGCGCGCCGTCCGCCCTTTGGGTCAAACGTGCAATGAGTTCGGTCAAGTTCGACCTCCGTGCCCGAAGCTATCGCTTCGAGATACTTCTCGCTTATGGCCGCAAGCTCCATTTTAGGCGCGGCTTTGCACAGCTGCTCAAACGTGGACTTGGCCAAGTCCAATTTGCCGCGCTTATAATACGCGACCGCGAGCATAAAGCGCCATAAAACGAGGGCCTCGGCGCAGAACGGATTTTTCGTCTGAACGCCGACTTCCTCAATCGCGTTTTTTGCGAAGGCGATGCACTGGTCAAGGTCATCGTCTGTGCCGTTGAGATAGTGGCGATAAAATCTGTGCACGCTGCTTATATTCTGCAGCTTTACATCGGTTGAAATAAGGTTGAGATACGTCGTCAGCAGCTGCCGAAGATACTCGTCGTCGCCCCTTGCGAACGCCGAAAACATAAGCGTAACAAGCAGCCTGACTTTTTCCGCGCTTTTGACTTTAACCTTTTTAATGCGGCTGAAGCACACATCGGTCATTCGCCGGTAGTCCCCTGCTCCAAGCGCGGTCGTAGCCAACAGCTGCACTCTCGGCTTCAAAAGCTTGAGCCTGTCGAAGCGCTCAAGGCGGCTTTTCATATCGAGGGGATCATCGCCGAACACAATATTGCTGTTGAACGCCTTTAAATACGCGAGCCTTGACACAAAAAGCGCCGCAAGCGTAAGCATTATCGCCAAGCCCGTGTTCCCGATGAAAATATAAATGATGATGACAGCGGCGATAAACGCTGCGCAAATCGCGATGAATTTGGCGATGAATTTGGCTACACATTTTTGAGGGGTGCTCACAAAATAACCTCCGAACATAAAGTATTAGAATAAAATGGCTTGAGCGGCAAAATATTGCAACCCAAGCCATTTAAAAAATTCCCAAATCAATCGCTGCCGAAGCTGTAGCACAGCACATATGTCGTGCCGCGATAGTCAAATTCAAATCCGTCCAGATTATCATTTGCGCGATTAAACTCTTTGGTTACTATACACCAGTACAAATCGGCTATACTTACGCTGCTCCAGTCGTACCGTAAATCGGCCGCGCCAATCACCGTGCTGATGGCGTGGCGATTTCTGACAAAGGGAGACGTGTAGCACTTGATACCAAAATTATATCTTACATGATAAATCACTGTGCAAATGCTGTCTGCGTTGATAACAAAATCCACCGCAGCGTCTTTAGTTTCAGCCAAGAACACATAATCAGCACCGTCGTATGCACCGTTAGCATTTTGCCGCGCCGCGCTGATACTGTGCGTACGGATATACCCCGACGGAGAAATCAGCAGCACGGCCAAAATAAACACGAGCAAGACGACTGTCCTAATGATTCGGGTTTTAGTCATTTGTCAGCCGCCCTCTCATTTTGGTATATGCTTATGATAACATATGTGAACACATTTTGCAATAGATATATTGTTAACAAATTGTAAATAATGTCGAATTTTATTAAAATTCGCATTGCAGTATGGTTGAATTTAACGGAGCGCAAGAGCATAAAAAGGCACCCGCGGGTGAATGAAAGCAAGCCCGCGGGTGCCAAACATAGGGGAAAATGGTGATACTGGCTATTTTGAGTTTACAGTGCTGCAGAAAACCACAAGCATCATTATTGGGATTCCTCTGAAAAGTCCCAATCTTCAACTCCAAGTTCAATCGTTTCCTGCGGCCAAGAAGCCTCATACAGTGTTTTTTGAGAATTTATATCCACAACTTTAATAGATACGGATATATCATCACAGTCAACACCGCCAAACAGCTGCCTGAATGCGCAATCTCTAAATAATCCGAAAGTGATTTTATTACCGATAATATCAGCGACCAGCTCTCTGTCCCCGGTTATAATATATCCCTTATACTCCGGTAGCGCTTCGACGCCTTCCTTTTTGCCGAACTTATCTGCACTATTTTCATAATAGGCAAGAATATCAGATTTTTGCGACTCCGTTAATCGAAGAATTAGCGTATCGCCCGAAGCCTTTGCGCTGCTTTGAAGTCCGTAGCATTCCGAGAATATCGGTAAATCGTATTCAAAGTACTCCTCGGGAGTGACACTGAACAAGAACTCTGTCGCATTCTCAGTTAAAACATATTCAGTCTTTTTAGATACAGCATTTATCAACATCTTATATGGATATGTGATAGTGTTTACCGTCGAACAACCTGATAGCGTTGCTATAAGAACGGCAACTACCACAATAACCATATAGCGTATTGAACTTTGTCGCAGACGGCTAAATTTTGTTATTGCAAACTCACCCTTATACAAATTATATTATACCGCACATTTCAAGCCCTATCGGTATAAGAAAATCATCGCCATAAATGCCCATCAAATCATCGAGTGCGAACACTGTTACTATTGTCGCACCAAGAAGAAAACGCGGATCTTGGCATATCTTTGTCTCAAGTTCATAACGCTTTGCTTGAATTGCAACAATACTCGGAAGTACAACTCTTGCTTGCTCATAAGAATACTCTCTTAGGCGCTTCCTTGCGTTTGATTCTCTTGTTTCAGTCTTAATCCCTAATCCTATTTCTAACGATGTAGACTGCTTATGAGAAGTCTTATGAGAAGTCTTATAAGAAAAAGAGACATCTTTTCCTGGAGTATATGAGAACGAAGCGCTTAATGAGTTGTGGTCGTCAATCTTCTCTGAATATGATATGCTTATTCCTTTATTCGTGATTGATAACTTTAGCTTATCGGCATTAAATGTATGCTTTCTCAGAAGTTCGACCTGATCAGAAATATTAACAGCCAACTCTGAGTCGCCTACTCCAGCACTTGCCGATGCTGAGCACTTAACATAAGCATCATCGCCAATAGGGAACTTTACTGAAGTCTGTGTCGTAAGCTTATAGTAATCTTCAAACTCCATAAGCATAGACAAAGTTTGTTCCAACAACGCACAAGCAGATGCCTTATCTCCAGCTTTCATTAATTCTGCAAGTGTATTAACAAAACTTTCTTTTGCTTTTTCACTAAAATCCTTTTTACCCTTATTATCCGCGCTGAGGCCGAACGGGTCGACGTTGGAGACGGGGTTGCCGTTGGCGTAGGCGTAGCGGTTAAGGGTTACAGCGTTGGAAATCTCGCCTGCGATGATGTCGGCATTGACGAAGCGCTTGAGCGACGGGGCATAGTACCTCGCGCGCATATAAATCAGGCCGTTTTCGTCGGTGACAACGCCGTCGCGGCCGTTGTAGCCGAAGATAACGCTGCCTGAGCCGATGTGCGAGGTCATCTGGCCGTAGGAATCGTACTCGAATCTGTCGCTTACAGAGCCGCAGTCGTTACTTATCGCAACGGTGCTGCCGCGATAGTCGAAGTGATAGGTGCGGAAAGCACCGGAGCGCTCCTCCCCTATCAGGCCGTCGCCGTAGACGAACTTGACAACCTCGCCGTTATCGGTCATATAGACCAGGCGGCTGAGCTTATCGACAGTGTCGTAGGTGAAGGTTCTGACCTTATCGCCGCAGGTTGACTTGATACGAACGTCCTGCGCATCATAAGTATATGAGTTGTTACCCGCACTTATGAGGCGGTTGGAGCCATCGTAACACAGGCGGCCGGAGCCGCCGACGACAGGTGCCGCGAGCATATTGCCCTCGAGGTCATACTCGAGAGAGCTGCCCTTGAACACAGTCAGGCGGTTGTTCGCATCGTAAACGAAGCAGCTGTCGGGTGCGTCGGTCATATTGCCCGCCGCATCGTAAGAATAGCTCTCCTCGTTCAGAAGCGCACCCTCTGCGCTCTTCAACGTACGCTTGATGAGCCTGTTGAGGTTATCGTAAGTATAGCACATCGAGCTGCCGTTTGTCAACAATTTTTCACAAATGATTTTTCCGCTTGCGTCATAGGTGTACTCAAAACCGCTTATAACCTCGCCGGATGGCATCTTATCGACGGTGCTTATGACGCGTCCCGCGTCGTCGTAGACGGTGGTGACGGTGCTGCAGTCGGGCTTGCGCGAATAGGTCAGGCGGCCGTTTACGTCATAGGCGTAGGTTGTCTCTCTGCCCGCCCAGTCGGTGACCTTTGTCAGGGCGTTGTTCGCGTCGTAGGCGTAGGTCACGCTCGTGTTGTCGGGGTAGGTCAGCCTTGTGAGGTTGCCCGCTGCGTCGTACTCATAGCGCAGAATTCGGCCGTAGGTGTCGGTGCACCTGGTCAGGCGACCCGCTGCGTCGTACTCGCGGGTAACGGTGCCCTGCGAGTCGGTCGCGGAGGTGAGCTGACCGCCCGCATTGTAGGCGTAGGTGGTCGAGTCGCTGTTGACGGTGGTGCCCGTCATACGTCCCGCCGCGTCGTAGGTGAAGCGCTTGATGTCGAGGTTGCCCGAGGTGACCTTGCTCTGCAGGCCGAGGGCGTTGTACTCAAACAGGCGCTGCGCGTTCGACGAAGTACTCTCGGTCGCAAGGCGGCCCGACTTGTCGTAGGTGTAATTCGTGCGGCCGGTCTGACCTCCCATTGCGGTGACGAGGCCGAGGCTGTTAAAGCTGCTGAACGTCGCGCCGCCGAGGGGGTCGACCACTCTGACGAGGTGTCCCGCAATATCGTTGACGTACTCGGACACGTTGCCGAACGGGTCGGTCACGCTGCTGACGAGGGTGCTCTGATAGGTGTAGCTCGTCGTGCCGTTGGCGGCGGAGGTCACGCTGAGCGGCTGGCCGACGCTGTTGAACGTGGTCTGAGTGACGACTTTACCCTTTGCGTCGAGGGTCTTGACCGCATTGCCGAGGGCGTCATACTCGGTGGTGAAGCAGTTGCCCTTGCCGTCGATTACTCCCGTGCGGCGGCCGAGCGCGTCATAAGTATAGCGGACGGTGCGGCCGAGCGGGTCTGTGACCTTTATAAGGTTGCCGAGGGCATCGTAGGCGTAGCTTGTGGTATGGCCGAGCGGGTCGGTGCTTGTGAGCATACGGTCGAGCGCGTCGTAGGTGTAGGCGGTGGTATTGCTGCGCTTGTCAGTCACGCTGAGCCTGTTGCCGTAGGCGTCGTAGGTGTAGGTCGTGACGAAGCCGTTGGGGTCGGTCTCGGTCAGCAGGTCGCCTGCGGGCGAGTAGGTGTTCACGGTCACTCCCGAGGCGGGGTTGACGGTTCTGACCACGCGGCCGAACGAGTCATAGGCGTAGGTCGTTACGCCGCCGTCGTCATCGGTCAGGCTGACAACGCGGTTAAGCGCGTCGAAGGTGCGGGTCGTGACCGCTCCGAGCGGCGCCGTCTCCTTGGTGATGTTGCCGGCGTCATCGTACTCGTAGGTCGTCGAGCCGCCGTCCATATTGGTCTGCTTGACAAGGCGTCCGAACGGGTCATAGGTGTAGGCGATGTCTCCGCCCGTACGCGAGACGTCGTTGAGCACTCTGTCCTCATAGTCGTATCGGTAGAGATGGCAGGTGCCGTCGGGGTAATATGTGCAGGTGTTCTTCATATTACCGTTGTACTCAAAGCGCGTGATATGGCCGAGGGCGTCGGTTTCCTTGACCTTCTGGAAGTTGCCGTTGAACTCGGTGGTCGAAACATTGCCGAGCGCGTCGGTGACCTTGACGACATTGCCTGCGCAGTCGTACTCGAAGCGGGTGACGTTGCCGAGCGCGTCGGTGCGCTTGGTCATCAGGCCGAGCGGGTTGTACTCGTAGCTCGTGATATTGCCGCAGGGGTCGCACTCGGAGAGCAGACGGCCGCCCGAGTAGGTGTAGGTGGTCGCGGGCTTGTCACCGACCTTGACCGAAGCGGGCATTCCGTTTGCATCGTAGGTGTAGCGGGTGCAGGTGCCGCGCATATCGGTGTGGGTCAGCAGGTTGTTCGAGCTGTCGTAGGTGAAGCTCTCGGAGACGGTGGTCGTGCCGTTTTGGCGCGAAATTCCCGTCAGGTTGTGGCGAATGTCATAGGTGAACGTGGTCTTCTGCCCGAGCGCGTCGGTAACGCTTACGAGGTCGCCGTAGGAGTCGTAGCTGCGCTCGGTCTTGTTGCCCTTGCCGTCGGTCTCCTTGGTAAGGCGGAAGCAGCTGTCATAGGCGTAGCGCTTCAAAGAGCCGCCGACGTTGGAGTCCTCGGTCAGCATACCGCTTGAGTCGAACAGCTTTCGGCTTATGTCGCCCTCGCGGTTGGTTATGATGCGGCTGTTGCAGCATTCATATTGGATGCGGGTTTCCTTATCGTTTGCGTCGAGCTGCTTGACGATGCGGCGCGTCAGGTCGTAGGTGTTCGAGAAGTAGCGTACTCCGAGCGTGTCGGTGCCCGTGAGCACCTGACCGAAGTCGTTGTAGGTGTAGGTCAGCGTGCGGTCGAACATATCAATGATCTTGACCAGCATACCGCTGCACGAATCGTACTCAAACCTGACCTCGCGGTTATCATCGTCGTAGACCTTCCACACGCGGTTGCTGTTGTCGTGCGCGATGTGCAGGCTCTTGCCCGTAACCTTGTCGGTGACGTTGATAAGGCTGCCGACGTAAGTTATCTCGGTCACGAGCATATGGTGGTCATATATGCTCGTTATGCGGCCCTCGGCGTTGTAGTACTCGTAGCTCCGGCTGTCGCAGTCGATGAAGTAGGAGCTCGGGGGGCACTCATCCGTCGGGACGGTGAGTTTGTATCTCTCCTTGCCCGGAGTGGTGCAGTGGTAGATGCCTTCCAGACGGGAGTCGGGAGCGTAGATGTCGTATCTCGACGGATTGTTAAAGACGCGGTACGTTCCGTCCGAGGCGAGCTGCAGGAACTTCTCATAGTTGTGGCTCCAGCCCTTGCCCATATGACCCGACTGCAGCTTGTCCGACTCATAGTGCATATTGAACGCGAGATTCTGCCCGCCGAACAGCGTCATTGCGGTGTAGTCGAGGATATGCGCGCCGCTGAACACGTCTATCGGGTCGCCGGATTTGGCATTCGGCGGATTGTGTCCCTCTGTGCCATTATTCGGATCCGGGTCCGGTTTCTCAACATCACGTGCAACCGTAACAAGGAGACGGCCGACGGCCTTGCCGTAGTTGGCATTTTTCGGCATTACCGTTATTACAGCGCTGCCTATTGATATGGCGGTTATGCAGCCCGTGGTCTTGTTGACTGCCGCAACCTCGGGCGCGTCGCTGCTCCAAACAAACGACTTGCACTGCGATTCGCACGGCAGCACGGTAAACGACGGAGCGTAGCCGCTGCCCTCGAGCATAACAACCCTCGGTTCGTCAAAGGTAATGCTCTGAATAGGAATGGCATCGACGACCGAAATGGTAGCCTGCGCGCTCACTCCGCTGCCGTCAGCCGCCGTTGCCGTCAGCTTGGTAGAGCCTTTTTGCTTTGCGAGGACGTTTACGCTGCTGCTTGTGCTCGCGTTCAGCGAAGCAACGCAGTCGTTGCCGATGCTCCAGTTGATGCCTTTCTGCGTAGCATTCGACGGTGATACATAAGCGTAAACGACGGCCTGCTCGCCCTCGACGATTGAAGCGCTGCTGCCGGAGCTGAGCCTGATCGACTTGACGTTGACGTTATTGGTGACATTCACCCTCATGCGGTCGCAGCAATATGCTCCGACGACTTCAACGCTGATATCGGCACTGCCGGATCCTACCGCTTCCGCTACGCCTGTGGAAGAGTTAATGCGGAGCACGTTTGAGTTGCTGCTGGTCCACTTGAGCGTTTTGTAAGTGGAGTTGCTCGGATAAATCGCGGCACGGAACGTATTTACGTCGCCCTTATTGAGCGTGCTGACGGAGTTGTCGATTACAACATAGTCCGCAGGGACGCTTGTTTCGACCTTGAACAGCATCGAGGCCGATACGCCCGAGCCGTCGGTTGCCCTTGCGGTTATCGTTGCAACGCCGACGCGGTTGGCGTAGATTGCGCCTGTTGCCTGATTGACCGAGGCAACACCGCTGTCGCTGCTTGACCAGCGGAGGGTCTGCTTGGCATTTGCAGGCTTAACAGTAGCGGTAAGGCCGTAGAACCACTTACCTTTTTCGATAATCGTGCTTGTGGTCTTGAGAACGATTTGGTTTACATAAATCATTATTGACCTCTCCTCCCTCTGCCTGTCAGATCATGCACTCGGGCAGAGTCTCAATCCTGCCGATAAGGTCGACGTTGAAGGTGACCTCCGCGCCCTTTTCATCGTCAATCGGATGGCAGTTCAGTCCGTACTGCCAGACTCTGATGTCGCTGCGCTTGATGCCGGACGGAGCAAACGGCTGCCAGACATCGGGGTGGATAAGGTGGGTGGTGTTTACACGGTCGTACTCCTTCATGTTCGGAGCGGTCGCCCAGACGACGCACTTCTTGAAGATGTCGCCGTCGTTTACGATGCCGCGGCTGAACTCGCGGTCAAATCCGAACTCAGCGTCGGTATTTGCCTTGAAACCGGGGATAAAGCCGGAAGCGAGCAGCGAATCGGCGAAGCCCTTCATAAAGTCGGTCGAAGCGAACTCGGTCGCGCCGAGCTCGAGGAAAATCGCCGCGCCGTCGCGCAGGCCGAGCTCAAGAGCGATGATGTCGACCTTCTTCGCGGCCACTCTGCCCTGCTCCTCGGTGAGCTTCTCGCCCGCCTCGGTGTAGGTCGCGGCGACGGTGCAGCCCTGCTCGTGCAGGAAACGGATCTCGGCCGCGGTGAGCGCTCCGTCGCCGTTTATGTTGCGGCCCCAGAACGACGGCTCAACCTTGTTGCGGCGCGCCCACTCGTATACGGTGAGGTTGTTCTGCAGCATGGTCGTCGCGCTGACCTTGGAGTCGACGCCGAAGATAAGGCTCTCGCCCTGAAGCACGACAGGCTCAGCCGATACCTCGGCCGCCTGCGGTTTGTTTTCAGGCAGCGACTGAGCCGCCGACTGAGATGTGATGTAGACCGGGTTACCGAAGCCTACGGGGTTGTTTCTTTTAGCACCTTTACATGCCATTGAAAATTCCTTCTTTCTTTTAATTTTATTTGTTTTGCGGGGCGCTGCCCCTTGCAGCTGCATTTTCAGAATAAAATTTAACCCCGACAGTTTCTGTCAGGGTTAAAAAAGTTTTTTGAATTTTTTCGGACTATTTTCTTCCGGCTTGAAATTTCAGGTGCTCAAGGCTGCCGCAGCGCACGGCTTTTCGTCATAACAGGCGCAGTTCGCGCGCTCTGACTTTCGTGCAGCGGTAATAAGCCGCTGCTCTCCCTCTTTCGGCCGCTCACAGCGAAAAAAATCGGGAACAGCCGCCAAGTCGGCCGTTCCCGATTTTCCGATTAAGTTTTGTGCGAAATCAGTGCTTGCTGTCGTAGGCGCTTTCCTTGTTGTGAATATTCGCAAAGTCGGCGTTCGACGCGTTGAAGCAAACCGAAATATTGCCAGAGCGCAGCGCGCAGGCGACATCGACGTTGTATTCTACGCCGTCAATCGTCACCACGACCCAGAAGCATCTGTAATTGTTACCGATATTCTGCAGATAGGCCTGCCCATGCCCGATCTCAAGGCGGCACTCGATGCCCGCAAGACCGCACAGGTACTGGAACGCCTGAGCCGCCGCGCGCGGGCCTGCCTTGCCCTTGACAAGCGCGTCGTAAACCGTCGTGCGGTCGTATTCAACCCAGTAGATGTCGTCGGGATAGATGTGAGTCATATGGCTCATAAACTCGCCGAAAATGTATTTTTCGCGTTCAAGCTGCGACATGGACGGCTTTATGCCGGAAAGCAGCTGCTTGGCGACCGCCTCGACCTCGGCGATTTTTTCGTCGCGCTCCCACTTCTCGAACTTGTAAAATGAGTAGCAGTGGCGCGGAAAATCGCTGTCGTCATCGCGCACGCAGCGTATGCCGCCGTGCTGATTGTCGATCCAGAACAGCTGCGGATTGTCAAGCGACACAAGCCAGCCGACGTAGTCAAGCTCGTCGTCCGTCAGCTTCTCGCAGCCGGGGTCGTCGACCCTTATCCATGCGGAGCAGTTGTAGGCGCCCTCCGCCAGGCGGTCGTAGAGCGTCAGCATCGCCTTCTTTTTGCTGCTGCTTGCAGTGCGGCTTATGAGCGAGCGGCCGTAGAACGTGCTTGCGGACACGGGCTTTACGTTCTTGAGAACCTGATTGAAGCCGCGCAGCGCGTGCAGCTCGCCGAGCGGTTGGACGGTGTTGGCGGAATACTGCCCAGCGTTATACCCGGGGTACAGCCCGTCGTTGTTAAACTCGGGATATTGGCCTAAATCGGCGCTTGAAGCGCGGCTGCTGTTCGGGTCGGCCCGGGTGGCAAGCGACGGGTCGAAGGTCTGCGAGGCAGCGTTTGAGCCGTAGCCGTGTTTGCGCATATAGTCCTGAAAGTCCGACTCAAGCCGTGCCAGCGACTCGGCGTCGGAGTCGGCGCTTGAGGTGTCGCCGCGCCCGGCTTCGGAGCAGGCGCAGGCGGACATCAGCAGCAGTGCGCCGAGCGCCGCAGCCGCGATACGTTTAAGACAGCAGTTCATATTATCCCTCCGTTATCGTGAAAGCACATTTCGCCGTTATGACAGCTCCGCCCGAGGACGCTGTTGCCGCTTCGGCTGATACCGCCGCGGCCTGTCAGCCGCCCATATGCGCCAAGCTCGGCTTAAACCGCGGACAAAGCAAGATGTGACAATTCATTTCATTTACAGATTAGCAGGTTTCAGGCGGCAAATTGTTAACAAACTGTGAATTATTATGAATTTTTTGTAGAAATTATCCTAAACGTATGTTTTAAACGACTTTTAAGTATAGATTTCGCACTAAAATTATTAAAATGTCAAGGTTCATCAGGCGGCGCCCACCCGTATATATAAACGCACCCTGTGCGGCGCGGTGCGGATGCAAAGAGCTTCTTGTCTCTTTGCATCCCGATTTTACAGGTTAATCCCGACACCCTGTGTCATAATTAAAATTATTTTTCCGAAAAGCGCGAAAGCAGTTGTGTTTCTCTTTCACATATGATACACTGTAATTAACGTCATCGGAGAAAGGTGATTATTTATGAAAAGAGCAATCTCCGCATTCCTCGCCGCCGTAGTCCTCGCGCTCAACTTCGCCGCCTGCGACTTGTCGCCGAAGGCAACCTCAGCATCGGAATTTAAATGGAAAGAAAAGGGCGACGGATACTGGGTCGGCGCTTATATCGGGGACAGCAAGGACGTTGTTATACCGAGCAAGGTCAACGGCAAACCTGTCACAGGAATCAAGATTATGGCTTTCTCAAGATCAGAAATCGAAACACTCACTATCCCCGATTCCGTTGTAACGATTGAAGACAGCGCGTTTGAATACTGCACCTCACTCAAGCACATCACATTCGGCAAAAACGTAGAACAAGCCTTCAACACAATTTGCAAAGGCTGCGAAAATCTCGAAAGCATTACATTCACAGGCAACGTCAAAGTCATTGGATATACAGTTTTTTTCTATACAAATCTCAAAACTGTAACTTTTTGCGGCGACAAAATGCCCACAATATACGAATTCCCTTTTCCAAAAGGCACTGAGGTTCGTTATAAAAAAGGCGTAAACGGTTGGAATGAATTTGAAAAAAAATATGAAGGAAAATACACGTTTGTTCAATTTTAATAAAATATAGACAAACGCCCTCAGTGAAGTTATATTCACTGAGGGCGTGCCGTTACAAGAAATATTTCTTATAACAGAATATCACTTGATATCATTAATAATATTATAAATGTTCTTGGCACTCAATATTTTATCACCCTTTTTGTAATAAATATCATACTGCGCACTGTCAAGCTGATATTGAAGATTGGACGAACACATAACAAATATAGCAGGAAATGCACTTCTGAACGTAGCTAAAGAATCATATAAAGCAAATATACTTGAAACTGTCCCATAAGTCTCAAATTCAGTAGAAAATGTTCCATTGTCATTTACAAAGTCTTTGAGAGCTATTGAGTCAACAGCAAAGGTACCAAAACTGTCTTTAAAGACATCTCCTAATTCCTTTAAAGCGGGTATGCCCAGTTCTTGACTTTTATAACTGATATATACAACTTTAGCAACGAACTCTGCAACATCTAATATAATACTTGCATAAGTACCTATTTCTGGAATAAATCCAAGAACAGCCTTAGCAAACTTAAATAAAGCATATGCTGTATAACCGTCCCATATTGGGTGTGCTCCAAAAAGCGCTTCTGATTCTGACAAAACATCATTTATATCATCTACCTCAGACACTTCATAAAAATTTCCATCAGCCCTTCTTTTATAATATCTCGGTTTTCTTCCAAAAAGAAGTTCGAATTTTGAATCTTTATATTTGATGACTTCACTATACGACTTTAGACGCGAAGTATAGTCTCTAATATACGCTGCAACCCCGAACGGGTCGACAGCATAGAGCAGCCGCAATTCTCCGTCGGTATACTCTCTTATCTCTCCGTCAGTCTCATAAATGTCGCCTGCAACATATTTCTTATAAAGATTCTTTTGAGAAGCTTCAATGAAATATTGGTTCTTTGGAGCAGGTAAAGTATCATATATAAGGTCTGCGCCGACATAGTACCAGATTTTGTTGGACTCGACAAACTTGACCGTTATATCTTCACCCTTCTCGATTATAACCTTGTCATAAACGCTGCGGAGGGTTTTTGAGTCGGTGAATTTGCCGTCGTAGGTCATTGCGGTTATGGTCGCCTTACCCGGCAGGCGCGCGTCGAGGTGGCCTGTATTATAGGTGACGTCGATGATCTCCTCCCTGTCGCTCGACCAGAAAACGCGCTGATTTGTCGCGTTCGTCGGTTTGACGCAGGCATAGGCCCAGCCGTCGCAGCTGCCTATTCTGACGATATCGGGAGTGTCGACTATCTCTACCGACTCGACCGGCACGCGCTGCCTGACATGGACGGTAGCATAGCTGCGAATTGCGGTACCGTCGGTCGTTTCGGCGTAGATTTTGACGTCGCCGGGCGAAATTCCGATGACGTTTCCGCCCGAGACGGTCGCGATTTTCGTGTTCTCGCTCCACCATTTAAGTCCCCTGTTCGTCGCGTCGGAGGGCGTGATGTACGGCGTGAGCACGGCGCTGCTGTCAACGACGGTGTACGCCGAGGAAGGGCGTATCTGCAGGTCGGTAACAAGCTTATTTTCGGTGACCGTGACGAAGCAGTCGGCACTGCAGCCGCTGCAATCGGTCGTTTCGGCGGTAATCTGTGCCCTGCCGGTCGAGACGGCCGTAACCTTACCGTCGGACGACACCTTTGCAACGCAGGGGTTGCCACTTGTCCACTTCAGGTTTTTGTTGTCGGCGTTCGTCGGCTTGACGGAAGCGGTGAGCGTTGCGCTCTTGCCGACGTTAAGGCTTAAACTGCTGCGGTTAAGGGTCACGCTGCTTACATATATCTTGTCCCTCACGCTGACCGTCGCGCGAGCCGTTACTCCAGAGCCGTCGGCGGCACTAGCGGTTATCGTCGCCTCCCCTGCCGACAGGCCGTGGAACGCTCCGCTGCTGCGGTTTATCGCAACCACGCAGGTGTTGCTGCTCGACCATATAATCGTGTTGCAGGCAGCGCTGCTCGGGAGCACGGCCGACAGCGGATTCCACACCCACTCGCCGCGTTTTACAGCATAGCTTGACCGGGTCAGAACGATTTTTGTGATACAACTCATTTTTCTCACCTCCTTTCTTTTTGACCGCCTTATATTGCGCAACCGAGCGGATTTTCGGCGGTCTTTTGCCCGATTGCATTATCAGTATGCAGTCTAATCCCGACAGAATGTGTCATAATTAGAAATAATTTGTTGTGATATTTATTCACATACAATCGCCAAAGGAGCGCCCGCGTTTGACCGCGAGCGCTCTTTTTATTTGCGGATTATTTTGCCGGAGCCGTTTTTGGGCAGGGAGTCGAACAGCTTTATTTCGGTCGGGGTCTGGTAGGCGGGCAGGGCGCTTGAGCACAGCTGCCGCACCTGATCGACGGAGTCGAAATCGCCCGCGATGCTCAAAATTATGCGCGTACCGAGCCGCTCATCGCTCTCGCCCTTTACACGCACCTCGCGCACGCGTGGGTCGGCCGAAAGCGCATTCTCGATCTCCTGCGGATAGATATTCATGCCCGCGCGAATGAACATTTCGTCGGCTCTGCCCTTTATTTTCAGCAGCCCGAGCGGGTTTATCTCGGCGATGTCGCCCGTGCACAGCCAGCCGTCGCGCATGACCTCGTCCGTGCGCTCGGGGTCGTTGTAGTAGCCGCTCATCACGTTCGGACCGCTCACCCAGAGCAGCCCCGCCTCGTTCGCTTTTGCGGTAGCGCCCGACTCCGCGACGACCTTCACCTTTACGCTTTTCAGCGGCAGACCCACGCAGTCGGCGTAGTCGTCGAACAGGCTCGGCGGCAGGTGCGCCACGCGCGGGCAGGCCTCCGTCAGGCCGTAGACGTGGTGTATCTCCGCCTCGGGAAACGCCTCCGCGACGGCAAGGCCTTTCCGCCTGCCCATACATTCGCCGCTGATGACAATCTTCCTGAGCGGGCTTGGGCGCAGGTCGCGCCTGAACCTCGCCATAAGCGAAAGCAGGGTCGGCGTGCCGCAAAACGCGGTTATCCCGTACTCGTAGATAAGGCGCAGCGCGGTCTTTGGGTCGAACGCGCCCGAGTAAAAGCGCACCTGCGCGCCGCGGACTATCGCCGTCAGCAGCTCGCCCGTAAGCACGGCGCAGTGGTACAGCGGGCGCGTGATGAGCATCCTGTCGCTGTACTTAAGCTTGAAGTAATCGGCGACGTCGGTGACGTTTGCGATGATGTTCTCCTGCGTCAGCATAACGCCCTTCGGCGCGCCCGACGTGCCCGAGGTGCACATGATAAGCGCGGGCTTTTTCTTCGGCGGCGTATAATGCGGGTCGGTTAAGGGCAGCACATACAGGCTGCCGTTTTCGTCGGTGATGAGCGCGTCGGGGCTTATGCTGTCGAGTATGCGCTTACAGTGCACGCTGCCGTAGCGCTTTGACAGCGGTACCGCCGTGACCGACGAGGCAAAGCACGCGAGCAGCCCGACGGTCGCGTTCAGCTCGCTTGAGCACATTATCGCGCAGCAGGAATGCTTCCCTGCGTAAAATGCAAGGTTCTCGGCGAGCGAGACCATCTTTGCGTAGCTTATCTCGCGCCCGTTTTCGCATATCAGCTGGTCGGGTCTGAGCAGCAGCGCGCCCTTTACAAATTCCCATAAATTCACAGTTTTCCGCTTCCTTTCATTTTTTCGGTGAAGCCTCCGAGCAGCTCCCTTTCAAGGCTGTCGAGCAGCTCGAGCTTCGTTGCGATCACGGGCAGAACGGAGTCGCGCCGCTTCATATGGTGCGACGCGTACAGCAGCCGCAGTGTGTCCGCGACGGCGACGACTCTGGCGTAGTCCGCGCTTGTTTCGTGGTTGAGGCCGAGCGCGTCCTCGACGGCGGCAACGCGCTCGAGCATCGCCTTCTTGTGCTCCCACAGCAGGCGGAACACGCGCCTGTCCATTCGCTCGTAGGGTATGCGCCCGTCGTAAAGGCGGCGGACGTACTCGGCCAGGTACAGGTGCACAGCCGCGCCGCGCACCATGCCCTCGCCGTCGAACGGCTGCGTCTTGAGTGTGGACGATAGGTACTTTTCAAGCTCTGAAAGTATCTGCTGCGGCGACAGCCCGACTATGTCCGTTTTCGGACGCAGTCCGCACACGCCGCCGCGCTTGCCGCGGGTGAACGCCGCCTTTCTGCCGCGGGTGAAGCCGCTTTGCGGCGTCTTGAACGTACGCAGCACCCAGTTGCTGTCGTAAGCGAAAACGGTGAACGTCCTGTCGGCGTTGTCAAAGCCCGTTATCAGTCCGTTGTGGTCGAAGTGGCGCTCGCCGTACCACGTTTTGCCCTCGATATAGTAGTCGTCGACGTCCCAATAATAGATGTAAAGCCCCTGCCGCAGCATATTTTTGAAGATGTGATTGGCGTAGCCGTCCGCATACCACGTCGCGACCCATTCGCGCTCGAAATACGGGTTTTGCGGCCACATTGAGTTCGACACGTTCGCTTCGGGCGTTGTGAAGCCGCTCAAGAAGCGGCGCGTGCACGTCAGCTCAACGGTGCTGTTGAGGGAGAAGTTGCGTATGCTCGGGTTGTCGGCGATAATCGCCGTCGAGGCCAGCTGGTCGTGATAGGTGCCGTACATCGGCTCAAGCAGCTTAAGCTGCACGCTTTCAGCCATTTTGCTCACCCACTACCCTTTCTGCGAGCGCTATCACGTCGCCCGCCGTTTCAAGGCTGAACGGATCCATATCCTCGTCGCTCAGGCGCACGCCGAGCGTGTCCTCAATCTCGACCAGCAGCGTTACAAGCGCAAGACTGTCAAGCAGCAGCCTGTCTTTAAGCGAGTCGGACGCGCTTATACGCTTTACACCGCTAAGCTGCGAAAGTATGCGCTTGACCTTAGTCGCCGTTTTTGTCGATTTCATCGCCGATCACCTCCTTGACCGCTTTTTTAACCAAAGCGTAGCTTTCATCAATGCTTATATCGGTCGGGACGAGCACCCCGCCGTTCGCCTTGCATATAGCCAGGTACTCGTCGCGCAGGCGGTACTGCAGGCCGAGGTCGATGTAGCGGTCGCGCTCGTCCTCGCGGCTGCGCACGCGGCACACCGCCGTGCTGACGGGAACGTCGAAAAAGAAGGCTATGTCGGGCTTTATGACCGACCCGGCTATCTCGTATATCCACTTGTCGCCCGTATAGCCGCGCGCACGCAGATTTGCAAGACAGGAGTAAAAGTAGCGGTCGCTGATGACCGTCTCCCCCTGCTTTAAATGCGGCAGAATGACCTTGTTGACGTGCTGCAGTCGGTCGCTCGCCGCAAGCAGCGACAGGCTGCGGTAGTCGAACGCGTCGTGGTTCGGCTGATCCATATAATTGCGGAATATCGCACTCTGCCGCACCGACGGAGTCGGCTGCTTGGTCAGGAATACGGCGCGGCTCTTTTCAAGCTCGCCCTTCAGGCGGGTCAGCATCGTCGTCTTGCCGCAGCCGTCAAGGCCGCAGAACGTCAGCAGCAGCCCGCGCGTGCCGTGAGGGCGCATATCAAGCTCTCTCATTTTTCGCTCACCTCCTCAAGCAGCGCCGCCCTGTCGGGGCTGAACAGCCGCTTTTCAATGTCGCGCTCGGTATAGACAAAGCGTTTGCCCTCCGCGGGCGACACCACCGTGTGCAGAAAATCGGGCTCGTCGGCGAGAATATCGCGCGCCATGTCGGCTGCGGCCGTGTTCTTCATATTAAAGCAGCTTTCGGCATAAAGGGCCGCAAACGCGCACTCCTTTTCGAGGCCGAGCTGCCTTGCGCGCTCAAACATTCGGCTTATCTGCTTCGGGGAGCTGTCCTCAAGCAGCATATAAATGTCGCCGAGCTTGTAAAGGCTCATATCGCGCCCCATCCTGACCCACGGCATCGACGCCGCCTCCTTATAACAGTGGCAGCACAGGTGAATGAGGAAGTCGTCCTTGCCGAGCGTTCTGACCGACAGGCTGCCCGCGCGCCTGACAGGCGTGTGAGCGAGCATTTCGCCGACGAGCGCACCCTTGTCGGGCTTATAGTCGAGCGAGAAGTTCACGTCGACCTCGAGCCAGTTCATCTGCGGCAGGCCGACGGGCTTGATGAACGGCACCGTCTCGCCGCGAGTCAGCTTCGACTCGAGCACCTCGCGGCGCGTTGCGGGCACAAACTCGCCCGAGCGGACGTGCCCCTGCTTAAAGCCCGCCTTGCGCAGCCTATTGCACACCTCGCCCACCGCGTCGGGGCGCACGAGCAGGTCGATGTCGTTCGAGGTGCGGCAGCCCTCGGGATATTCGGCGCACAGCAGCGCGCCCTTGAGCATCGCCCAACCCTCGCAGCCGCAGAGCACCTGCGTGACGTAGCGCACGCATTTGAAGAAGCCCGCGTTGCGTATTTTTGCGCTCTCCCGCGCCTGCGCAAGCGCGTTTCTCTCCTCGCGCCCGACCTGTGCAAGCAGCCCCAGACGCTCCAGCTTTTCGTGCGCTGTGCCCGCCGTACGGTTGCAAAAAAGCAGCCCCAGCACCTGCGGGGTCAAGCTCTTTAAGAGCTTTACATCAAGCTCGTCCGAGCGGAAGCTGCACAGGCTTTTAAATAACTCTTTTTCCTGTTTTTTCATAAATTTTTTCTCCTTTCTACCGTCTTGAAAATTCGGTATCCCGACTTTTTAAGCGCCGGGCTTTGTGTACTGCAGGATAATTGCGCCAAGCGTCGCGCGCTCCGCTTCGGTGAGAGCCGCGGCTTCACCCATATCGGCAAAGTCGGCCAGCTTTCTGAGCACGTTCAGCTCGTCTGAGGTCATATACATTCGGTCTGCGCGGTAGTCCGACATAATATAGACCCCGCCGCCGTAGCGCCCCGTCTGCGTGTATATCGGCTCGCTTACGCTCAGCGCGTCAATATCCCTTTGAATAGTCCTTTCGGAAACGCCGAACTCAGTCGCCAGATTAGTGACAGTCTCGTGCCTGCGCCTGCAGAGGATGCGCATTATCTCGGCTCTGCGCTTCGACGTTTCCATAAGGCTCCCTCCTTTCATATTCGATAGTAAAGTTTAATTACGACAGTTTCTGTCAGAATTAAAAAAAAGAACCCGGCAAAAATCAGCGCATTTTTTTGCGCCGATCTGCCAGGTTCCTCTCAACTTAAATTGAGTTCAACGTATCTCTTCAGCAGGATCGTCTATTCAGATTTTCTCACGGCAGAGGTGCGTTCGATCACACTTGCCTTTACTCCGTTTCCGGTAAACATTATCTGCAAGTATTTTTTACATTTAGGGCAGCCCGCCTCGATGTACGACTCCGCTCGTCCTTTACACAATGATCTGCCGCACACAGGGCAGCACGCAAGATATACCATACCCTCCACAAACGCTCCTCCTATCGACGAATAAATAGATTGACATTTCTTCACACTTTTGATAATATGTAATCGGAAGTTATTTGCAATTTAGATTATATAGGATTTGTACCAATTTGTCAATATTTTTCACAAATTTATTTTATTTTTGTCGGTAAGGGAGATTTATCAATGAATTTCGGTGAAAAATTAAAGGCCGTTCGGCTGTCAAAAAACATATCGCAATCCGAGCTGGCCGATATGACCGGCATATCCGAGCGCTCGCTTTACACTTATGAACAGCGCGGTACGCTGCCCCGCAGCGGCAACCTCAGCCGCATCGCCGACGCGCTCGGCGTATCGGCCGATTACCTGCTCGGCGGCGAAGGCTCGACTGACGCAGGATTCGTCGACTCGCACTCCGGCGAGGTAAGCGCTCTGCTCGAGCGTGCGGCAACGCTGTTCGCGGGCGGCGAGCTGGACGTCGAGGCAAAGGAGCTGTTCTACCGGTCGCTTACGCAGGTCTACCTCGACTCAAAGGCCGAAGCGAAAAAGTTCGCGCCGAAATCCCGCCGCAAGCGCGCGGCCGCTTCAAAATAGCGGGTTTTTATCCTGCTTTTCACGACGTTCTGACAGAGGCTCTCGCAATGCTCAATATCCGCTTAATTTCAGAAAAAGTCAACCGCCTTGTCGGCAAATACCGCACGCGCGATCCGTTTGCCCTTTGCACCGCTATGGGTGTGCACGTCTACCGTCACGACCTCGGTAAGCTGCAGGGGTACTGTTTTTGCCGGTCGCGCGTGAAAAATATCGTGCTGTCCTCCCACGCCGACAGCAACGCGCAGCGCCTGCTCTGCGCTCACGAGCTCGGGCACACCGTGCTGCATTTCACCCCTTCGTCGGGCGAGCAGCTAATACGGCTCGAAACGCTCAAGGAGCTCACACCCACCGAAAAGGAAGCGAACATCTTCGCCGCCGAGCTGCTGATAACCGACGGAGAGGTGTCGGCGCTCACCGAGTCGGGCGCTACCGCGGCGGACATCGCGCGGCGGCTCTGTCTGCCCGCGGAGCTTGTTATGTTCAAGCTCGAAGCAATGAAAGCGCGCGGCCTGCTTAAAGCCGCCGTGATTGACGAGCCGCGCAGCGACTTTCTCAAAGCCGCGCTGCCGCGCACCGACCCCGATTTTACCGACGCGCCCGACGGCGACTTCCCCGCCGACTCTCCCGACAGCTTCGCTGATTTCGACCGCAGCTTTACCGACGCCCGCGACGATTTCGCCGACTTTGACAACTCCCGCGACGATTTCGCCGACTTCTGCGGCGACTCCCCCTTCCCCGACGATTTTTGAATGAAAAAGCGGCTCCCGAATCGGATTAAATCCGTTTTCGGGAGCCGCTTTTTCGGGTATGGATTCCACCGTATATCAGCTTTCAGCCAATTATTACTTCGGCAATATCAAAATCTTCGCAGACAAATTCTATGCTGTCGGTTTCAAAATCGCTGACAGTATATCTTGAGGTTCTGTCCCACTGACGGGATTTATTATCGACAAGCTCAAAGCCCTCAATCACAAGCGGGTTCGACATCGCTTGTATTCTTATATTGGCCGCGTTATAAAACTTCATAGCAAACAGCTTTTGAGCGCACTCGACGTTCATCTCAATCTCAATAGAACCGTTATTTTGAGTAACGCGCAGTTCAGATATGCTTAATTCCTGACCCTGAACGAATTTTAAATTATCTTTAGTCATCGTCGAACCGCCCTACTTCTCATGCCAGACTGCGAGGACTTCGCCGTCGGAGGTCATTATTATGCACGCTGTGCCGCCCAAAATATTATGCGAGTTGAAGCTCAGCTCATTAAGCCAGCCGAAGCTGCCCGTGACGAGCCAAGCGTCATTTTTCACGTCGCAGCTGACCTTGTAAGGGCGCTCTCCTTTAACATCGGGATAGTGCTTCAGCCAGACCTGCTCCGCTTTTTGCTTTGCGTCGCGGGCGTCGGCGACCTTTCCTACACTTTCGGCAGAGGGGAACAAAGCGATGCTCTCCCGATAATCGTTAACATCAAAAGTGCCGACCGCCGAGACGCGCACGCAAACAACGGCAAAGTACGCCGCAAAAGCAACAGCAAGCACCAAAACTATAACAGCCGCTCGTTTCTTCATAAATCAGCACCTCCCGCCTCAATAATAGCAATAATTGTTCCAATTGTCAATTTTAATTTGCACAATATAGCTAAAATTTGTCAACAAATACGGCGGTATTTATATTTTTATGTAGAATAATCCACCTGCGCAGGCAAAGAATATTAGAGCAAACGACTTTTCTCACAAGGAGTTTCAGGCTATGAAAGCAACAGGTATCGTAAGGCGGATCGATGACCTCGGGCGCGTCGTCATACCCAAAGAGATCCGCCGCACAATGCGTATCCGCGAGGGCGACCCGCTGGAGATTTACACCGACGCGGACGGGGAGGTCATATTCAAGAAATACTCGCCTGTCGGGGAGCTGGCGGGGTTTGCGGGGCAATACGCCGAGGTGCTCGCGAAGGCGACGAACATTTCGATCGTCATCTGCGACCGCGACCGCTGCATTGCCGCGGCGGGCGTCAGCAAAAAGGAGGCGCTCGAGCGCCGCATATCCCCAGAGCTTGAGGAGCTTACGCTTGCGCGGCGCAGCTTTATGCGGCGCGGCGACGGCGGCGAGCTTGCGCCGCTTGACGGCAGCAGGCTTACGGCGCTGCTCGCACTGCCGATAATCGCGGCAGGCGACGTGTGCGGCTCGGTCGTGCTCATCTCCCGCGGAGGCTCGCACACGCCGAGCGACGAGGACGTGCGGATAGCGCAGATTGCCGCAAATTTTCTCGGCAAGCAAATGGAATAGCGAAAAACGGGCGCAGCCTGCAAAAGCTGCACCCGTTTTTTCATATCAATCCTGACCGCTTTAAATAAGCTCGGTTGATAGGACGAACTTATCCTTAATCTCTTTAAGCCGCTGCATATGCGGAGCTTTCATATGCGCCCGCTGACACTCGCGCGTACGCCGGCGCTCGACAAGCAGCACGGTGTCGGGCTGCTGAGCGTCAAAGAAGCAGCGATAAATAAGCGCGCCGTCCTCCGCACGCACCGCGTCAAGCGCTCCCGAGTCCGCGACGGCCCGTACAAAGGTTGCGGCCGTATCGGGCTTGACCGTATATTTTACCAAAAGCGTGTATTCCATAGCTGCACTCCCTTTTTTTAAGAATATACCACACTTATCCCGCAATTTCTGCCGCGAGGAATGTAAAAGAATGTGGAATTTTTTGCGTGGATATGCTATACTGAATTGTACATCGGTAAATAAGTGCAGGCTTCCCATACGGAGGGCAAAATCAGCGATGAATTTTATACACATAAAATACGCGGTCGAGGTCGCCAAGACCCGCTCGATAAACAAAGCCGCCGAGGTGCTGTACGTCGGCCAGTCGGCGCTCAGCCGCGCGATAAAGGAGCTTGAAGCGAGCATCGGCGTGACTCTGTTCGAGCGCAGCGCCAAGGGCATGACACTGACGGCCGACGGCGAGGTATTCATAAAATACGCGCAGGGTCTGCTCGACCAGGTCAACGAGCTTGAGCATATGTTCGGCAAGGGCGCGAACGACGTTAAAAAGAAGCTGTCGATAGCCGCTCCGCGCGCGACCTACATTGCCGACGCGCTTGCTAAATTCTCGCGCAAGCTGCCGAAGGACGCCCGCATCGAAGTTTTCTACAAGGAGACCAACTCGCAGCAGGCGATAAAGGACCTGACCGACGGCGACTACAAGCTCTGCGTGCTCAGATACGCGCAGAACTACGACAAATACTACCGCGCAATGCTTGAGGACAAGAATCTGACCTACGAGCCGCTGGCGCAGTTCAAATACGTGCTGCTGATGAATGAAAAGTGCCCGCTTGCGACCAAGGAGCGGATAACGAGCGACGATCTGCGCGACCTTATAGAGATCGCGCACGCCGACCCCTACGTTCCCACCCTGCCGCTTGCGGAGGTCAAGCGCGAGGAGCTGACCGACATCTCGCCGCGCAAAATCTTCGTGTTCGAGCGCGCAAGTCAGTTTGAGCTTTTCGCCCAAAATCCCGATATTTATATGTGGGTCTCGCCCATTCCCGAGGAGCTGCGCAGCCGCTACGGTCTGATTCAGCGCACCTGCGACGAAAATGAGCGCGTCTATCAGGACGTGCTCGTGCACAGCAAGAATTACACGCTGACCGACCTCGACCGCGCCTTTATCGAGCAGCTCGAGGAGTCCAAGCGCGCGGCCATCGGGCCGTATCAGATAAACGCGTAATAAGGAGTTTTTGTTTTATGAAATGGCTTATAGCGTCCGACATTCACGGCAGCGCTTTCTACTGCCGCAAGCTGCTCGGCTGCTTTGCCGCCGAGCATGCCGACCGTATTTTGCTGCTCGGCGATGTGCTTTATCACGGCCCGCGCAACGACCTGCCCGAGGGCTACGCTCCCAAGGAGGTCATCGCAATGCTCAACCCGCTCAAGGACTCGATTCTCTGCGTGCGCGGCAACTGCGAGGCCGAGGTCGACCAGATGGTGCTCGACTTCCCCGTGCTCGCCGACTACGCCGTGCTCGACCTCGGCAAAACGCTCGTCTACGCGACCCACGGTCACGTATATAACGAGCAGCACCTGCCGCCGCTTAAAAAGGGCGACGTGCTCCTGCACGGCCACACGCACGTTCCCGTCTGCGCCGACCGAGGCGACTATGTTTATATGAATCCCGGCTCGGTATCCATTCCGAAGGAAGGCAGCCACCACGGCTATATGACCCTCGAGGACGGCGTTTTTATTTGGAAAGACCTTGACGGCAATATCAAAAACGAGTTCAGGCTTTAAGCCTGAGCTCGTTTTGTTTTTTATTGAACGCCGGCCGCAGCCTTGTAGCCCTCACCCCAAATTCGCAGCGAATCGAGCACGGGCGCAAGGCTCTGCCCGAGTCCGGTCAGCTCGTACTCGACACGCGGCGGCACCTCGGCATAGACCTTACGGCTGACAAGGCCGCTGTCCTCCATCGCGCGAAGCTGCGCGGTGAGCACCTTTTGCGACACGCTGCCTATCGACTTTTTCAGCTCGCCGAAGCGCTTTTTGCCGGGCATAAGGTCGCGCAGAATAAGCACCTTCCACTTGTCGCCTATCAAGGTCAGAGTCGTCTCGACCGGACAGGCGGGCAGTTTATTTATATCGGTCACGTTTATCACTCCCGTTAGTTTCCAAAAGTAACTTTGTTTCAAATATTAGCATACTTCCCGCAAAAAATCAAGCAAAAAAATTTTTTCGCGACAAAAAAACACCCGCAGCCCGCGTAATAACCAATCGTTTCCTTACGGTAACCGCCCAATAGTTCCTTTTCGGTAACTACGGCACAATAAAGTGCTTACTTTACAAGAGAAACCGATGCGGTTACAATAAAGTCACGCCAAGCGGAGAAAGCTCCGCGACGAAAAACTTTTTGGAGGAATTTATTATGAAAATTGCAGTTGTATGCGCTAACGGTAAAGAGGGCAGGCTTATCGTCGACGAAGCCCTTTCAAGAGGGCTTGACGTAACCGCCGTTGTGCGCGGTGAGAACCGTTCGGCAGCCGAAAAGGCTGTCATCAAGGACGTGTTCGAGCTGGAAAAGAGCGACCTCGACGGCTTCGACGCAGTTGTTGACGCGTTCGGCGCGTGGACGAACGACACCGTCGGCGGGATTCCCGCAGCGGCGAAGCTGCTGTGCGACCTGCTTTCGGGCAGCGACACGCGTCTGCTCGTCGTAGGCGGTGCAGGCAGCCTTTATGTAAACCGCGAGCACACGCTCTGCGTAGCTGACGGCGCGGACTTCCCCGACGCGTTCAAGCCGCTCGCGGCCGCGCACGCCGAAGCGCTCGATATGCTCCGCACACGCAGCGACGTCAGGTGGACCTACATCAGCCCCGCAGGTGACTTTCAGGCCGACGGCGAGCGCACCGGCGAGTACACCCTCGCAGGCGAGGAGCTGACGCTCAACTCCAAGGGTGAGAGCGTGATAAGCTACGCCGACTACGCTATCGCAATGGTCGACGAGGTCATTGGCGGCAAGCACGTCGGGCAACGCATCAGCGTCGTCTCAAAGTAAGAGCTTTTTGCCGCGTTTATTCAAAGGAGAGCGAATTTTATGGCTACGGACGAATACCTTAAAATACTGGTTGACGACATTCATTCAGTCACGGTCGCAACGCTCGGCGCGGACGGCCGCCCGCAGACTCGCGCTATTGATATGATGCTGTTTGATGATAATGGCATATACTTCCTGACCGCGAAGGGCAAGTCGTTCCGTGAGCAGCTGAAAAGTCAGGGCTTCGCCGCCGTTTCGGCCGTTAAAGGTAAAGTCTCGCTCTCCCTGCGCGGCAGTGTCAGGAGCATAGGGCAGGAAAAGCTCGACCTGATTTTGGAGAAAAACAAGTATATGCAGCGCATCTATCCGCATCGCACGCGCGGCGCGCTCGAGGTGTTCTGCCTGTTCGACGCGCAGGGCGAATACTTCGACATAAGCGACCCCGCGCACATCAGACGCGACAGCTTCACAATCGGCTCAGCGCGTGTCTGTGACGTCGGTTATTTCATAGGCGAGGACTGCTTCGGCTGCGACAAGTGCCTTAAAGTCTGCCCGCAGGGGTGCATTGATGTATCACACACGCCTGCGGTCATCGACCGTCACGGCTGCCTCGGGTGCGGGCAATGCGCCGAAGTCTGCCCCGCGCACGCCGTGAAAAGGAGGACACTGTGACTCAGGACGAGCGCCGAAAGTATATGATAAGCGCACTTCTTTGCGAGCGCTCGGGGCGCGACCGAATCGCCGCCCCGAGCGCGCCGGACGAGCAGCGCAGGCTGCTTCGCGCACTGATGAACGTGCGGCCGCCGCGGCCGATAAGCGCGGACTTTCTGAAAGTTCAGGATGAATATCTGCGCGAAAGATTGGCCGAAAGAAAAGTAACCGACGCGGCCGCTTTAGACGAAATTCAGCCGCACATCTGCCTGTGGCAGGGCGACATCACGACGCTTAAATGCGACGCGATAGTAAACGCCGCAAACAGCGCCATGCTCGGCTGCTTCTGCCCCAACCACGGCTGCATCGACAACGCGATCCATACGTTCGCGGGCGTGCAGCTGCGGCTCAAATGCGCCGAAATTATGGCGCACCAAGGCGCCGCCGAGCCTGTCGGGCGCGCGAAGATTACTCCCGCTTACAACCTGCCGAGCCGCTATGTTCTGCACACCGTCGGGCCGTATGTCGAGGGCTTGACCACCGCGCGCGACAAAGAGGCGCTTGCCTCGTGTTACCGCTCCTGCCTTGAGCTGGCGGCGGCAAACGGGCTTGAAAGTGTGGCGTTTTGCTGCATTTCAACCGGCGAGTTTCACTTCCCAAACGCGCAGGCGGCCAAAATAGCCGTGGCGACTGTCAGGGAATTTTTAACCGCACCGACGAGTGTGAAAAGGGTGATTTTTAATGTTTTCAAAGCTACAGACCGCGAAATCTACGCGCGGCAGCTCGGCTGACGTAAAGCGGCTTAAAGCCGCGCTTGAAGCGGCTGACGCGGTCATAATCGGAGCGGGCGCGGGCCTTTCGGCCTCGGCGGGCTTCACATATTCGGGCGAGCGATTTGAGCGATACTTCTCCGATTTCGGCGAAAAATACGGCTTTTCCGATATGTACTCGGGCGGGTTTTATCCGTTTTCGTCAGACGAGGAATACTGGGCGTACTGGAGCCGCTACATCTTCGTCAACCGCTATCTGGACGCGCCGAAGCCCGTTTACAGCGACCTGCTTTCGCTTATAAAGGGCAAGGACTGCTTTGTTATAACGACGAACGTCGACCACTGCTTTCAAAAGGCGGGCTTTGACAAAAAGCGGCTGTTTTACACGCAGGGCGACTACGGCCTGTTTCAGTGCAGCGAGCCGTGCTGCCGGGAAACCTTCGACAACGAAGCGGCCGTGTGCGAGATGCGCAACAGGCAGCGTGATATGCGCGTGCCGAGCGAGCTTGTGCCGCGCTGCCCGCACTGCGGCAGGCCGATGACGTTGAATTTGCGCTGCGACGACCGCTTTGTCGAGGACGAAGGCTGGCACGCGGCGGCGCAGCGGTACGCCGACTTTCTGCGCACACGGCGCGAGCAAAAGGTGCTGTTTCTTGAGCTTGGGGTTGGCTTCAACACCCCTGTGATAATCAAGTATCCGTTCTGGCGTATGACGGGTGATAATCCCCGCGCGACCTACGCCTGCATAAATCGCGGCGACGCGTTTTGCCCCGACGCGATAAGCGAGCGCGCGATATGCATCGACGGCGATATCGCCGAAATTTTATCCGAGCTGAAATAAAAAACGCCGAAGAGGCAAGCGAAATGCTGACCTCTTTCGGCGTTTGATTTTATTCGGGTTTTGCGGCAGCGCGCCTTTGCTTCAGCATTTTGATCGCGGTGCTCAGCTCGTATGCGGCGAGGAAGCCCATCGCTCCGCCAAGAGTGTTGCCGAACAGGTCGTCAAGCTCGGCTATACCGAGCGAGGTGACATACTGCGTGACCTCTATCGCAAGCGAGAACAGCAGCGGCACGAGCAAAAAGCGCTTCTTTTTAAGCTGCATATAGAGCGACGCGCCGAACGGCACGAACAGCCAGACGTTGTTTATCACGCCTGTGCGGCGGCTCATACTGACAAGGAACACCTGCGCATAGGAGAACAGCTGCAAATTCAGCCGCGTGTCCCCCGTTTCGCGGAACATCAGCGTTTCGTACAATATGAATACGACGTAGAGCACCGACAGCACTATACGCAGCTTCTTCGGTGCGACGATGATAAGCAGCGTGACGAACACGCCGAACAGAACGACGGTGAAAGGAAATCCGCTTAAAATATTGTCCACATTTAGTAATACATGCCCGCCGCGGCTGAGCTGCAGGCGCTCCGAGCCGCTGATTTTCACGCCGTAATAGCCCTTTTTCACGCGGTACGGCTCGCCGTCTGCGCCGAAGTACATCTCTTTTTCAATGGTGCCGTCGCGGTAATACGTCCGTGTGAGTGAGGTGTAGCCTGCCGTTGTCGCGGCGGGCTTACCGTCAGCGTCAAGATAGGTTATGCGGATGACGCGGCCGTCCTTATTGTAATCATTTTTAACTCCATAGCAGCCGGACATGGTGGGCGCAGGCGCTCCCGACGCGTCGAAAGCCATTTCTTTGATCACGCGGTCGGACGAGTCGCGCTCATAGCGCTTTATCGCAGGGAAGACGCTCGACTGAAGAAGCAAGCCGCCCTCGCCGTAGTAGTAGACGGCGCAGTTATTGCCGTTATCGTCGTACTCGCGGCGCGTCTGCCGGTAGCCGCCCGAGCACTTGACAGTCTGCATTTGCGAGTCAAAATAAGTGTCGGTGTCGGCCTTGCCGCTCTCGGTGAGCGTGCGCTTTATGTAGGTGTAGCCGCCCACCGTCTGCATCGCGTTGCCGTCACGGTCGAGGTAGGTCAGCATGTCATAGCCGTCAAAGTGCTCATAAGAAATACCCGCATAGCCGCCCTTACCGAGCATAGGCTCGCCGTTTTCGTCCAGATAGCGCTCGAGTATCAGCTTGCCGTCGGAATTATTCGTCTTTTCAAGCACGGCATAGCCGATGTCGACCGCGACCGTCGCCTGCCCCTTTTTATCCGTATAGACCGTGCGGGTGATGTTGCCCTCGGTCAGCTCGTTTTTTTCGAGCTCGGCGGAGATCGCTCCCGCGTTATGGTTGACCCCGCCAATCGGAATCAACAGCATTAGCGAAGCAACCGTAAAGGCGATAAGGAACGCCGCGGCAATGATATGGCGCAGCGTGCCCGTTTTAGAGTTGAGCATCTCTTTTTTCCTTTCGCAAACGAACCGACCTCACCCGCTTTGTGAGGCGCGCGGCGGCTGAAATCGGTTCATTCTGAATTTGAAGCTGTGCGTTTGCGCGCGCAAACTGCTTAAAATCTCAGTCTCTGCGGAACAGGTCTCGTGTGTACACCTTCTGCTCCACATCGTCAAGGCAGGAGTCGTAGCGATTGGCGATGATCGCCTGACTGCGGCGCTTAAACTCGTCAAGGTCGTTGACGACCTCGCTGCCGAAGAAGGTTGAGCCGTTCTCGAGCGTCGGCTCATAGATGATGACGGTCGCGCCCTTGGCCTTGATGCGCTTCATTACGCCCTGAATGGACGACTGGCGGAAGTTGTCTGAGTTCGACTTCATCGTCAGTCGGAACACGCCGACCACGACCTCGTGCTCCTTGCCGGGGTCGTAGTGCTCGTTGACCTCGTAAGCGCCCGCGATCTCAAGCACACGCTCGGCGATAAAGTCCTTGCGCGTGCGGTTGGACTCGACAATGGCCCGACCGTGTGCAGAACATAGCAGCTCGGCCGGTTGTATGCGGGAGTTATCTGCAAGGCGTCTGCCGCAAACACAATGTCGGAGCATCTTCCGGACGTTCTTACCGATCATCAAAGGGAGCACCAAAGAATTCGACAGCTTTCACCAACAGTTCGTCAATACCTCAGCTCTGTCATATCCGGGTTTCTTCTTCGGTCGGCCGCGCTCCGCTTTTACGGTGTCAGTTGACATCACGGAAGCCGTAGGTTCCAAAATACTCTCCCATCATAAATTTCCTAAGCCCAAAGAGTAAATAGAATAAAGAATATGCTTTAGCCGGATAATTATCCGTTGCCTGCTGCTCACCACGGAGAGGTAGCACACTTGAGCAGCCCAACCATGTGGCAGAACACATGGCCGTTGTACGGAATCAGTATTTTCTCCAAACCATCTTATCGACCACGTTGACATATCCCTGAATGATGCGAACCACCTTCATAGACACTGTCTCGTCCACATAGTCGGGGCAGGGCTTACCCAGAACGCCCTTCTGCTTCATTTCGATAGCCATATCGGTAGCGTTGAGAAGTTCCCGTGTGGTAATACCGGCCAGGATGAAGTCACCTGATTCCAGTGCTTCGGGACGTTCCGTACTGGTACGGATGCACACGGCGGCGATGGGATGCCCAATGGACAGGTAGAAGCTGCTCTCCTCGGGCAGCGTGCCGGAGTCGGAGACAATCGCCAGAGCGTTCATTTGCAGCTTGTTGTAGTCGTTGAAGCCCAGCGGCTCGTTGACACGGACACGAGGGTCAAGTTTGAAGCCACTCTTTTCCAGACGGTGCTTGCTGCGGGGATGGCAGGAGTAGAGAATGGGCATATCGTACTTTTCCGCCAGTGCGTTAATTGCGGTGAACAGGCTCAGGAAGTTCTTTTCGGAGTCGATATTCTCCTCCCGGTGGGCAGACAGCAGAATGTACTTGTCCTTTTCCAGCCCCAGACGCTCTAACACATCGCTTTTCTGAATCTTCTCCAGATTCATATGCAATACCTCTGCCATGGGAGAGCCGGTCTGGTAGGTTCGCTCCTTGGGCAGTCCGGTATCCGCCAAATACTTACGGGCGAACTCGGAGTAGCACAGGTTCACGTCGGAAATTACGTCCACGATGCGGCGGTTGGTCTCCTCGGGCAGGCACTCGTCCTTGCAGCGGTTGCCGGCCTCCATGTGAAACAGCGGGATGTGCAGCCGCTTGGCGGAGATGGCGGACAGACAGGAGTTGGTGTCGCCCAGAACCAGATAACCCTCAGGCTGTAATTCGGACAGAAGCTCATAGCTGCGACCCAGGATATTCCCACAGGTCACACCCAGATTCTCGCCAACCACGGGCACCAGAATGTCCGGACCATACTCCCCGAAGGTGTTTTTCAGCTCGAAATCCTCCCAGAATACGGTGGAGAGGTTTCTGTCCCAGTTTTGATTGTAATAGACCACGCAGCAGTCGAAGTATTCACGGCAGCGCTTGATAACCGCAGCCAGTCGGATGATTTCCGGACGGGTGCCGCAGCCAATCATGACCTTTGTGCGCCCGTCATTTTTCCATTTAAAATTGTGTTCCATAATATTCTCCTAAAGTCAACCGGTAGCTACTCTTACACCGGCTCGAAGAAGGTGTCGGGGTGATTGGGGTCAAAAACCTCGTTACAGGTCATTACCGTCACCAGATTCTCCGTCTCCGACAGGTTGATGATGTTATGGGTCCAGCCGGGAATCATGTGGACAGCCTCGATCTTGTCTCCGGAAACCTCAAACTCCACCATTTCTCCGGTGTTGATGTTCCGTTCCTGAATCAAGCCGTGACCAGCCACCACGATGAACAGCTCCCACTTGGAGTTGTGCCAGTGCTGCCCCTTGGTGATGCCGGGGCGGCTGATGTTGATGCTCACCTGACCGCAGTCGGCGGTATGCACCAGTTCCGTGAAAGAGCCACGGTTATCCACGTTCATCTTCAGGGCATACTTAAACTTGTCCGTTGGCAGATAGGTCAAGTACAGAGAATACAGCTTCTTGGCAAAAGAGCCGTCGGGCATTTTCGGCATCATAAGCGTAGTCGGCTGTGCCTTGAACTCCTGCAGCAAGTCCACAATCTCCCCCAGCGTGACCTTATGCGTGACGGGCACGCAGCAGTAGCGACCGTCTGCTTTCAGCACAGTCTCGACCCCGTCAAACCCGCAGTGCTGCTCCCTGCCCTCGAGCAGGTCGAACATACCCTCGACGAGGTCGTCGATGTAGAGCAGCTCAAGCTCGGTCGAACGGTCGTTGACGGTGAAAGGCTCGTCGTTGGCGACCGCCCAGCAGAATGTGCTGACGGCGCTGTTGTACTTGGGGCGGCTGTGCCCCATCAGATTCGGGAAACGGTAAACCGCGACCTTGGCACCTGTTTCATCGGCATAGTCGAAGAACAGCTCCTCGCCCGCCTTTTTGCTGCGGCCGTACTCGCTGTTGCCGAAGCGGCCCGCGAGCGTGGCCTGAATGGAGGACGACAGCATTATCGTCGCCTTGTTGCCGTGCTTTTTCAGGCAATCGAGCAGCGCCGACGCAAAGCCGAAGTTGCCCTTCATAAAATCGTCGGGATTTTCGGGGCGGTTGACGCCCGCAAGGTTGAACACAAAGTCCGCCTTTTGGCAATAAGCGTCCAGCTCGTCCGCGGTCGAGTCGATGTCGTACTCGTAAATCTCGTCGACCTTGATGTTCGGGCGGGTTCTGTTCTTGCCGTCACGGATGTTTTTCAGATTATTGCACAGGGCAGTTCCGACCATGCCCTTTGCGCCTGTTATGAGAATATTCAAACTTTTCACCTCAATGCACGGCTGTGCAGTCGGGAATGTCCGCGCCCTGCGGCACGGTGGAATCATTACATACGGTCGAGTTGCCGCCGATACGCGCAAAGTCGCCGACCGCGGCATTTGTGCGCACGACCGAATTGGTGTAAAGCAGCGCATAGTCGCCGACCGAGCCGCCGCAGTGCACCTCGACGCCCGCGTTCAGGATAACTCCGCTGCCGACCTTTGCGCCGTTTTGCACGCAGGCGTGCTGCATTATTATGCAGCCGCAGCCCACTTCGGCGAAGGGGCTGATGTACGCGCTTTCGGCGATTATATTCGGGAAAGTGAAGCCGAGCGCGGCCGCTTTAGCATACACTTCCGCGCGGAAGCTGTTGTTCCCCACGCCGACGACGAGCAAGCTGTACTCCTTGCGCAGCTGCGGCAGATCGGCAACCGAGCCGACCACCGTCAGCCCGTCGATAACACTGCCGACGGGCTTTCCGTCGTCGACAAAGGCGCAGTCGAACTTCAGCGCCGCCTGCTCCGCCGCCATACGGCCGAAGCCGCCCGCTCCGATCAAAAGCAGCTTCTGCTTAGACATTCGGAATGCCCTTCAGTGCGTTCTGGACATATTCGGTGGTCAGGATCTTCTTTACAGTGCCTTCCACGTCCAGGCGGTTGGTATTGTGGCTGGTGTAGGACTCGTCCGCCATGGTATGTACCTCGCCCTTGACGACGAACTTGTCATAGTTGAGGTCGCGATTATCGGCGGAAACACGGAAATAGTGGCCCATATCCTCGCTGCGCAGGCGCTCCTCGCGGGTCATCAGCGTCTCAAACAGCTTCTCGCCGTGACGGGTGCCGATGATATTCGTGCCGGTGTCGCCGAACAGCTGCTGGACGGCCTTGGCAAGGTCGCCGATGGTGGACGCGTCGGCCTTCTGAATGAACAGGTCGCCCGGGTTTGCGTGCTGGAACGCGAACATAACAAGGTCGACCGCCTCGTCAAGGTTCATAAGGAAGCGGGTCATATTCGGGTCGGTGATGGTGATGGGGCTGCCAGCCTTGATCTGGTCGATGAACAGCGGAATTACGCTGCCGCGGCTGCACATTACGTTGCCGTAGCGGGTGCAGCAGATGGTCGTGCCGCCGCGCTCGGCCGCTACGCGGGCATTGGCGTAGATGACGTGCTCCATCATCGCCTTGGAAATGCCCATAGCATTGATAGGATAAGCGGCCTTATCGGTCGAAAGGCAGACCACGCGCTTGACGCCCGCGTCAATGGCGGCGTGCAGCACGTTATCCGTGCCGATTACGTTGGTCTGGACCGCCTGCATCGGGAAGAACTCGCACGACGGCACCTGCTTGAGAGCGGCTGCGTGAAAGATGTAGTCGACGCCGGGCATAGCGTCGCGAACGGACTGCGGATTGCGCACGTCGCCGATGTAGAACTTCACCTTCTTTGCAGTGTCAGGGTGCTTGGCCTGAAGCTCATGACGCATATCGTCCTGCTTTTTCTCATCGCGCGAGAAAATGCGGATTTCCTTCAGGTCGGAGTCAAGAAAGTGCTTTAAAACCGTCGAGCCAAAAGACCCCGTACCTCCCGTGATCATAAGGGTTGCGTTATTGAATGTAGACATTTTTATTTCCTTCTTTCTATAATTGTCGTAATTTTATCATACAAAATACTATTCCTTAGTTTTTTGTATGCGACAGCAATGACAAGCAGTACAATAACAAATGACAAAATCATTCTATACTCAAAAGATGACAATTCAATCACTATTTGAAAAGCAATCAGCGCCATTATTATCAAAGAGTACCTGTCTATAAAGCCTTTTTCCATTTGCTTTTTTGCAAGCAATGCACGAATAAGCCAAACGCATACATAGCTGACAAGCGTTGCAAATGCAGCTCCATACAAACCATAGCCCGGAATAAGAATAATATTTAGCACTATATTCACACACGCTGCTGCCAAGGTTGAATATAATAAAACGCTCGTCTTTTTTGTTGCAGTATATATCGTACCAATAAGAGATGACAGTGAATTAAAAACAAATGAAAAAATCAGAATACAGCCAACCATCCAGGCGCTATAAAAATCATTTTTGTATAGAACAACCGCTAAATACTTAGATGCAAAAATAAGTAATGAGGCAGCCACAAGCAGTACCATCATAACGCTTGTATATACAGTTTTAAAAAATTTCGACCCATCTTTTTTTTTGAACTCGTCAAATATTGATATTTGAAAAGCCGAAACAAACAGAGACATAACCATCGTCAGCAGAGTAGGAATTTTATACGCAATCGAGTATAATCCAACTTCTGCAGATGACAAAAACCATAGTATTACATATTTATCCGACGAGTCACTTACCCACCAACTTATGGAGTTCGGGATCATGGGGACGGAAAAACGCAACATATCTTTATATACATTGCTCGGTATCGAAAGCGGATTGACTAAATATGTCCACAATTTGTTATAAATGATAATTATGAACGATACAAGCAGATGTGACATCGTTGCCGCCAGAAGATATCCAATAATTCCGTAATTTCTAATAACCAGAAAATAAATATTCAAACTCAAGGTTGTCACTGTGCTAATAACACCCATTATTGAATATTGTGTCACCTTATTAATTCCCTTCAGGAACTGAATTAACACTGTATGCAAATTCATCACAAAGAAGAAAATAACTATCCAGATTCTATACTTCGCTATTGAACTGACAAAGGAAAATAATGGTGACAGCAGGATAAGAACTCCGCTCCCCAGCACAACTAACGTTATACCGATAGTAAGTACATATCGATTGTCGTAATCATTGTCTATTGCGAAACGCAGGATAGCTTCAGATATTACAAGCGTAAGAAACGGTGTCAACAGTGTAACGGTTGTCACAATTATATCGTAAATTCCATATTCTTCTGTAGAAAGAATCGACGTATATAATGGTATAAGAAGGAAGCTGAGTATCTTACTGGAAAACTGGCCGATTGTCATTGCAGCTGTATTGGATAGGAGTCTTTTGTATTTATTCAATCAGTATCACCTCCCAGAGCTTCTCTCAAAAAGCTCTTAGAAGAAATCTCAATTTTTCTTAAGCCGTCTTCAATCGCTTCATAATCGATATGTTCAAAGTTCAATTCGCACTCATTTGCTCCCGCAATGCGGTTCATCAATCCTATTTCGTTTAGTAAGTCAATAACACGGCTTGTTCTTGTCCGAGGTAAAACCACGTTGAAATCTTTTTTGTAAATCAGCGAAAACGCTGTACCGTGAAACGAATTTGTGAGAATATAATCAGCATTCTTTATAAGCGATAAAAATTCAGTCGGTCCTGCATCTCGTATTTCATATGATTTCTTCTTCGAGTAACTTATAAATCCGACAAGCATTCGAACTTTGAGATTTTTTTCTTTCGCAATTCTAAACGCAAGCTTTTCCATTTCCTCATCCTTCTGCAATTCATACACGAGAATATACGGATCAGTTTTTTGCGACTTATCTTGCAATAAGGTATTATACTCGTTGGCAGAAAGCAGGAAAGTTGGATCCAATGTACAGGTGTTTTTAACACCATTTTCTTGAAGAAACACAGAGAGACTTTTTTCTCTTACTCCCACATAATCCAGTTTACCGGTATATTTAATTAAATCACTAGTCTGGGCTTCGGATAAAGCAGAAACATCCCCACAACTTGCAGCATATGCCACATTAGTTTTCCCTTTAATAAGTTTTGACTGTCCAAAAAATTCTGCTTGAAAGCCACCTGTAATATCTGGATTCCATATTTGATCGCTGCCAAGTATCACAGCATCATATATGTAGGTCATATCGTATGGAATCACCGATAGATTACGCTTTTTAAACTCTTGGAATCGTAGGTACTTTCTTCTATAACCTTTTTCAAAGTACAAAGACATCATCATTTTCTTGTAAATTGATGCGAGCTTTTTTTTGCTTCTACAAGCAGTTTTTATAAACTCAGCCGGCTCAAACTCAGAGCCATTTCCTTTACATTGAAAGTCCATAATATCGACATGGTAGCCAAGGTTTTTTTCAATATAATGAGCCATGGCATATGTTTGAAGAACTGCACCGTAATTAGGAACATTATGGAACGTAAAAATACACGCTTTTTTCACTTAATCTCCTCCAAATACAAGCTTTCATATGCTGTCGCCATCACCTTATCAGAATACGTATATTCTGCCTCAAGTGCTATTTGGTTTGAATGAATATCCTTATAATTAATCCACTTGTTCCTTATTATGTCTGCCAGTTTCTTAACATCGCCAAATTCAACAAATTGTGTATGATCAGAAAGCGCAATGCTCTCGGATCCGCCATTTTTAAACCCCACAACCGGAGTTCCGCAAAGCAACGCCTCTGCAACAGTCATTCCATATGTTTCTCTCCGACTTAGTGTTAACACCAAGTCTGCCTTGCGGTAGAAATCAGCTAATTCATTCTTATCATTCACGGATCCAATTATTCGAACATTATCCTCTTCTACCTTTTTGCTTGCTGTTCTTCCGACAACTTCAAATCGTATTTTTTCATTTTTCAGGAGCCTTGCCAGTTCCAGCAAATAAAATCCACCCTTGCTGTCCTTGTCTGCAGTGTTGAAATCAGCTGTAACAAACAAAACTGTACGCCAATCGTCCTCCTTCAAAAATCTCTTTTCAAAGAAGATGCTTGCATCTATTCCATTCATTATGCAGCGTTGCTGCACTCCCGAAAATATTGGCGATTCCAGCGCTCTCTTATTTTGCCATGGGGAGACAGATACCGCATAACACTGTTTAGCTCCGGCAAACGCCTTTTTCATTTTCTTCCAAGCGTTTGCCGTTGTGTCTCTCCATGTATTTGCCGCAAACCTTAGCTGAGGACAGTTTCCGCAACCGGATTTCCACTTTTCACAATTGAATGCATGGCTGCACGATCCGGTATAAAAAAACTCTGCATGATTGGTAACGATAAAAGGAATCTTATTCTGTTTAAGATATCTCAATAAAGAGTATATATTGACAACATTGCAATTTGCCGAGTGGATATGAATAACGTTTGGTTTCTCTTTTTCAATAATCCGTTTAATTTTAAGAGTTGAAACAGGAGCAAATCCGTACTGATAGCCCAAAACATACGCTACACGTTTGTATACTCCCAGTTCATGCGGTACACACACACCATACGTCTTCAGCTTCTCGTGTTGCTTAGTAATATAAGGGGCACATAAAATATGCTCGAAATCGCTATATTTTGCAATGCTGTCAATTATTGCACCTGTGCTCCCATAATCGGCACAATTAATATGCAGAACTTTCATTTAGTTGCCTCGCCCCTACTGAATTTCGCTGATTCTTTTCATACTCTGAAAATCCCACGGATATAATAAACAGCAAGAAAACATTATATGTTGGATATATAATCAAATGACTAACGCAGGATAGAGTGATATAAATTAGTATCGCAGCAGTAACGGCAGCAAAGGATTCACACTGTGCTTTCCTCAGTTTTACTGCTTTAAAAATGAAATTAAATAAAAGTGAGATATAAAAAATCAATCCAATTGCACCATAATCATAAAGCACTTCCAAAAAATCATTGTGAGCAGATGAAATCGATATTTTATCAAGATAAACAGCATTATATCCATGCCCGATTACCTGCTTAACAATGTTTGAATTCTTAAATGCTTCCCAAACAAGTGCATAGGTAGTTGTACGGCCTGACCCACCATCCTCCTGCAAACTCTGCATACGTTCGATAATAGTTATATTTATTGATTTAGATAGATACTCCGATACATACACAAGCACTATACACACAATCATCAAGAGTACCATTGCCCCGGTCTTTTTTCTTCCTCTTTTATCGTCTTTTTCAAGTAACGGTGGAAGAAACCCACAGAGAATAATGGCAATCAACGCTGTTCTTTTTCCGGAGATAATTGTCAATAATGCTGCGATGAAAATCATCGAGTATTTGACCGTCTTTTTATCAACCAAATAACATAATGGCAAGAGGAGAACACAATAATATATTGAGTTTATTCCCCCGGAACTCCAATATCTATTGCCACTCAGAAGCCATATAGCATATCTTAGTGAGAACACATAAAATGCGATTACTCCAATGTTAATTATCGTCTTTCTTTCATCGTCCTCGACTTGTATGAGAAGTAGGAACGAAACAATCAAGAAAGATCCCCACCACATCTGGGTCAGAAAGTTTGTCAGTATATCTATTGCGCCTGAATAGTTTTGTAGCCCTGTTACGAAAAACCAAAAACTGGTTACCACTGTAAGAATGATTATGCTTTTATTCGGAATGAACCGTACACGAAGAACTATAAAAAACGAAAGTGCAATAATAGCAACCCTTCCGATAAGTAAGAATTGCTCGATAGTCGATCCCATTGTAAAATAGGAGTTCATTCGAAAAAACAGATACACAAACACTATCAGTATATAGTTCCTGAGTTTTTTACAAGTCAAAGATTGATTCATATTTTGAATTACCTCTCTCGTTACGGCAACATCGCCATCTTACTTTGCCTCCAGCATTGAGAGAACACGTTTACTTTGGAATATATTGTTTTTCTCATCTAAAACAAATTTCTGTGCACTATGTCCTTTTCTGTTTCTTTCGCTTCGCACAGTATCGAAAGTAGTCTTTATTGCTTTCGCAATCCCCTCTGCGGACTCATCCTCGATCAAGTAGACATACTGCTTATATTCCTCCGGCATACCGGGAAGATCCGTCGTAAGAACCGGTGTGCCGGATGCCATATATTCCATATTCTTTGAAGGGAACGAATACTTGGTAAACTCTTCATGGGTCGGGCGCGGATTGATAAGCAAGTCCGCCTCTGTTTCTGCCCAAACCACTTCATCATTCATAGCAATTCCGTGGTAAACCACATTCGGATGCTCCTGCGTCACCTTCTGCAGTTCATCAACATAAGGTCCATTTCCATAGATATGCAGTTCTGAATCCGGTACATCGGCAAGGACAAATCCGTCCACCATAGACTTTACTCCGTATCGAGCATCCAGCAATCCGGCATACATACACTTCTTAGTACAACTCGTTTGCGCTTTTACTTCCGGCTGCGGTTTAATTGTTGAATCGCACAATGCCTCAACGATCACATAAGGTTTATGCTCGGGGTTTATCGGTTCGTTCATCGCTTCTGTAAGGAGAACATATCCGGTACACTTCTGTATAATCTTCCGTACAAGTCTTACATGATTTTGATTAGTCCCAGTCACCATCAGCTCCGGAAGGTCGGTTACGATTCCGATACATGGTTTCTTTCGCAAACGAGCTGCTGTCACAGCGCCATAGGCCACCGATGCATTCAGTACATCAGTAACGACCGCATCACAGCCGCCAAACATAACTGTTCCAAATGCAGAAATCGTCTGCCACAAGATCTTGATACCCTTGACATTCAGTACTGAACAATAATGGTACCTTACCTTTCCCCGCTGGACGCTATCGGCCGGGAGAAACTTGTGCGGACAATTCGTTCCGGTCACAGGTCGTGCCGTTACAGCCCGTACCACTGCACCGTTTTCTGCCAAACCTTGTATCATCAGACGATTGAATTTCTGTGCCTGCTGCCCCGGTGCTTTCGGACTATTATCAAATAGGTTTGCGAAGTCTTGCGCATCCATTGCGCTGGACGCATAATCAATTCTCATCTGTGTTCTCCACTCTATTTAGCAATAAAATCCAAGAGCCTTGCCTTCGTCATTTTCTGCTCATTCAGAACGTTTTCTAAGGCATTCGCACATTTTACTTCAAACTTTTCCCAATCGATATCGCGGTAATATGCCCAGATTTCATCTGCTATATTACTACCGTCAAGTGACACGGCAATACCAACCTGTCGTTCCGTAACAACATCGCCCATGTGGGAGCCTGCCGTGCATATCTGGGGGATACCAAAAATAATACCGTCATAGTATTTATTACCCATTGCATTCCCCGTAGTGTGCCCACAGTCATAAACGTTATGGATCATATCTGTATTTTCAGCAAACTCATACCGATCGGTTGGCATATAAGCGCCGTGAAAAAAAACATTATTATAATTCTTACTCCGGGCATACTGCTCCATATCCCTTCCGTCCTGCTGCATTCTTCCGTAATAATGCAGTTCAAAACGAGAGTCATTTCCCAGAGCATCCATCAGTTTTTTATTCACATCGACCTGTCGGACAAGCCCCCAATAGCTAATGCGAATTGTATCGCGTCCCCTTGCATCCTGTTTACGGAGCATTTTATGATTCAGGGAGTCCTCCAGATAGTTGTGAATCGTCATAACATTTTCTTCAGTGGAGAGAAACTTCCGGAACGCATTAGAGCTGACGAAAGTCACGGCGCTGTTTGTAGAAAGGATACCAACCAGCTTGCGATATACCGGGATATACTCGTAAGATACATCTCGAAAATCCAGAAGATACCGCCCTTTGTACTTTCGCACCAGATAGTCCAGCAAGGTCAATCCCGGTGTCGTATGCAGCACAATAATTCTGTCATATGAGTTGTTTTTTAAGACATCCAATGCAAACTTACGATACTTTGCAAAATACTTCAGTTTTTTCTTGAACGGAAGTTGCTCTTCCAGATGCTCCTCAAACTTATATGCCTTTGAAATTCTCTGCGGCACTTCCGCATCAGGCTTTCCGTCACGATCCCAGTAAATCAGTTCAAACTGAATATCCCGTCCCTTGAGCGCATCCAGATAAAAGTTCATATAAGGCATATATGCGATTTTCCCAAAGCCCAATAACAGAACTTTCATCATGCTTTTCCTCCAATTCTGCGATACAAATCCTCATAGAGCTTGGTGTTAACCGATCTGGCGTAGACCGCTTTTCCGTATTTCTGTGCGTTATCTGCCAATCGGCTGCAATACTCCGGCTCGTCCTTCAATTTTAAAATACCTTCGGCAACACCATCCGAATCATCGCAATCAAATGCCATACCGATCTGTTCTCTTTTGAACATATCATTGTAATCCGATCCCTCATCTGCTGATGTTACAATAACTCTGTGACACGCCATTAAAAGTCCGGCTTTGCTCGGAACTGAATTTCCAATAACTCCACGAGGAAGCGGAATCAAACATGCTGAGCACGCACTGTACACATGCGGAACCATCTCTTGCGGCTCCAGCGGCAGAAACACGATATTATCAAGCTTCTTCTCTTGAGCAGCATGAATAAATTCATCCTTCTGACTTCCCTGGCCAATCATCTGGAACACTATTTTCTTATCCTGCTTCAATTTTTCGGCAACTCGGAGCACCATCTTATAATCAAAGTTCATACCCATAGTTCCTGCAAACTGAACATAAAAGCAGTCTTTTTTTAAGTCGTATTTTTTTACAAACAAATTATCTTCCCACGGAATTTCACGAACGCTCTTGTCGTCATACCAGTCCGGGATAACTGTAATTTTGGCAGCCGGAACGCCTTGCTCTATCACTTTTTGCTTCATATCCTCTGAAATCACAGAGATATGATCTGCTCTTCTATAGGCAACCTTCTGAAACATATAGAAAACTTTCTGCATCCATTTCTGCTTCATAGCACCGTTCGCGATAGAAGCCCCCGGGAACATATCCTGACTATTATAAATAACCGGAGTCTTCACGCAGCTTTTAGCAAATGCGATTGCAAAAGGAGCCCACGGACACGATTGAACCATCATTACATCAAAATCCTGCTGAGCCTTGAAAACCTTTCGAGCCTTAAAACAATATTTAACACCCACCAAATATCTCTTGGCGAATGCTTTTTTTGCAACAGTTTCTATATTAATAGTTTCATAAGAGAAGTTTTCAAGTTCTTTCAATCTCTCGGGACAATCCGGATTAATTCCGGTAGAATGGCTCTCGATCAAATGCACCTTATGTCCATAAGAAACAAGATCTTCGATTAGAGCTGTGTATAGATGCCATGAAGGACCCGGTGTATCAAGGCCGCTAGACATGAACAACAAAATATTCATTAACTTCTCCTTTTTGGCAGCACTTTATAAAAGCACGGTTTTTAACCACTGAACAAGTTTATTTTTTTCTTCTGAAATAAGCTCCATGTCCAATTTGACAGGTTTCTTTGTTATTTCACCTGCTCCGACTCTCTCGAGTAGGCCCACCCGATTAGTCTTTACCAAGAGCATTGCAGAATGACCGTATGCAAGTGTCACAGCACAGGAATGCACTCTATCGGACAGCGTCAACTGAGAATTTGCATACAGATTAATATACCCGTAAGGGATATCTGCACAGAAGGAGTTTTTATATGCGTAGATTTTGCTTCTGAAATGCGGGTGGAATCTCTGATCCGTTCTTACCAACTTATACTGTCCGATTTCGTTTTCACGTTTCGGTGCCGGCAGAAGGCTTCGCACATAAATCAATGCATCTGTAAACCGATCTGTTTTTGCTGCAACCGTAGAAGGTGAATTAACGAAAAACCTTTGATTGTCAAATTCAAATTCATGTGTGTGTTTACGACCGGAATCATCAATCCAGATTTGCGGCTCAACAATTTTATCAAAATTAGAAATCCAGTACGGCTGCCCGAAGTCAATCTTGCAGGGAGCATAGTAATCCGGGGTAAAGAAGGAGAAGCAGATTCCATCATACGCATTGGTTGCGTATTTTCCAAATGCCTCATAGGTTTCATGTTCTCTAGACGAAAAAACAAACGGAGGGCACTGCTTAAAGAATTCTTCGACCTCACATCTGGCAGCAGTATCAAGCTTCATAGTACCGGCACTCAAAATCATATAACCAACGCCACGTTCTTTGAGTTCCAGCAGGATATCCTTCCACAGCCGGAGGAAATACTTAGAAATCACAGGGCCGGCAAGCACAATATAATCCACATCGAGCTTTGCGATGTACTCAAGCTGGTTCTTATGAGGATACAGTCGCTTTCCGTAACTTGTTGTGTAAGTTTGATAATCTGAAACAACTGTCACATTCTCTGCGCCCAGAATTTTCTTAAGCACATACTCTACACCCAAACTAAAAAAGCCGTTTCCAATGTTCGTGCACCAGAATCCAGTGCAATACGCCACCTTCATATCTTTGTACTCCTCATCAATGAAATATTATCAACCGCAAAAGCGGCTCAGACTCATCTCTAAGAGTCTGAGCCGCGCTTTCTTAAATAATTTATCTGCTTAAATCTCAGGTTACAAAAGCTGAGAGCGCGGCGTTTATATTTTAGTCGCACAGCGCACGGAGTTAAGCTTACGCTTTTGCTTTATCGGCCGCTGCTTTTGCTTCGGCGCTTTTGCTTTGCGAGGCGCGCTGAGTCTGCATCCCGGGTCACGCCGTGGTCCGCTCGGGCTCTTCGGCGGTCCGCTCGGGTGAAGCCCCGGCGGAAGCGGCAGTCTCTGACGCGGCAGGCTCGGCGGCGGTTTCGGCGGTCTCCTGATCCATGGCGGTGGTGGAGCCCTGAGCGACTCCCTCGGTCGACTCGGGCAGGAACAGAATCTTGATCGTTGCGAGCATTATTTTCAAATCTTCGATTATATTCGGGTGGGCTATGTACATCAGATCCATAACGAGCTTATCGTACGGCGTTGTGTTGTATTTGCCGTAGACCTGAGCGTAGCCTGTAAGGCCTGCTTTTGCCTGAAGTCTGAGCTTGAACTCGGGAATTTCCTCGCAATACCGGGCGGCGATCTCGGGGCGCTCGGGGCGCGGGCCGACGATGCTCAAATCGCCCTTGAGAATATTTATCAGCTGCGGCAGCTCGTCAATTCGACAGGCGCGTATGACCTTGCCGACGGGCGTTATGCGGTCGTCGTTCTCGCCTGTTGAAAGGCGGGCGACGCCGTCCTTTTCCGCGTCGACTCTCATACTGCGGAACTTGAGTATCTTAAACTCGCGGCCGTCTTTTGTCAGGCGCGTTTGCTTATAGAACACGGGGCCGCCGTCGGTCACCTTTACGGCGACGGACGTGATAAGGAATATCGGGCTTAGTATGATTATCGCCGCGGCGGAAATGATGACATCGAGCACGCGCTTGAGCAGCAGATACTCGGGAGACGCCATATATCTGCCTATGCACAGCATCGGCAGATGGAACATATGCCTGTGTTGCGCGCCGCTCATGATAACGTCGCCGATGCGCGGAATGACGAACATCTTTATGTCGTTATCGGTGCAGTATTTGAGGATAATATTGCGGTCGTGGCTGTGTACTCCGCTTACGAAAACGATGTCGATGCCGTCGAGTATCGACAGATCCTCGACGCACTCGGCAGCGCTGACGGTGAGCACAACGTCGTACTTTTTGTTGAGGCCGTCTTCGTCGATGAGGGACTCCATTCCCTGACGCATATCATAAACAATCGCCGTCTTTTTCGGCTTGAATACGGCAAAATAGCCCCTGTGCGACGCAAACGACCACACAAGGGAAATCAGCATCTGACCGAAAAGAGCGGCAACTCCGGGCAAAATATTGGGCACACGGCCGCAAAGGACCGATATAACTATGTACATGACCAGGTCGCTCATTGCACAGGCAAGGAACTGGGCGTACACAATTTCGGATATTCGCTGCATCGACACGGAGAACGCGTCGTACACGCGGCCGAGCATAACATAAAGCAGCAGGTAGAGTGCAAGCAGTGCGAGACTGCCGCCGAGAGCGACTCGAGCAACGGTGTGCTCGGCGTAGTAAAGGAACCAGCAAAGGGCAAACGGAACTGTCATCAGCACGGCGTTAAGCACCTTGACCGAACGCAAAACAATTTCGTGCTTGAGTTTAGACATCATCATTCTCCTCAAAATTCACTCCGCAAGAGATCAAAAAAAATCAAACGCACAGAGTGTTTATGTGATAAACCGTAGGTTAAATTGCCGTATGGGCGCAAAAATACACAATTACACTTTTATTACATACTAACATATTCGCGTGAAAATATCAAGGAATTTGCTTCATAAAATTGCCCCTTCAATCGTGCTGATAATGAAAATTGCGCCAAAAATGCTCTTAATCGGTTAAAAAAGGACGGATTGCTCCGCTGCACGACCTTTTCCGACGCATATCGGGGGAGCGCATTATATAGCTACTATGTATATCGATAAATGGAATACCGATATGAAAAAGCGGCAATTCTCTTTTGCTCCCGCTTTGTGTTAATATTAAGGTGCAATCAACGGCAAAGGGGGTTAAAGCGCCTTGAAGTCATACGAAATTTCAAAAGCCGCTCTCGGGCGTATTCCGACCTATCTTAGCTTTTTGCAGCAGCTGCCCGACAGCGTGACAAGCGTTTCGGCGACGCTTATTTCAAAGGAGCTGGGGCTCGGCGAGGTACAGGTCCGTAAGGACCTCGGAGCCGTGTGCGGCGCAGGCAAGCCGAAGGTCGGCTACGCGCGTGCGGAGCTTGAGAGCAGCCTGAAGCGCTGCCTTGACGGCAAAAACGGCACGGCGGTCATCATCGGAGCGGGCAAGCTCGGGCGGGCGCTGCTCGACCACCGCGGCTTTGCGGCGTTCGGCATTTCGATAGTCGCCGCGTTCGATCGCAGCGCCGACGAAAACGGCCGCTCATCGTCGGGCAAGCCGATACTCCCGCTGGCAAAGCTGCCCGACTTCTGCCGCGAAAATAATGTCAAGCTCGGCATAATCGCCGTCGCGGACGAGGCGGCGCAGGCCGCGTGCAACCTGCTGTATGACAGCGGCGTCAAGGTAATGTGGAGCTTTTCGTCCGGTCCGCTGTACAAGCCGCTCGACGCGGTGGTGCAGTACGAAAATCTGGCGCTGAGCCTTGCTCACCTTAAAATGCAGGCTCTCGACCTGCCCGAGCGCAGGAACGTCTGAATTTATCCGCGTGTTTACACTCCGCAAAAGCCTTCGGCACTTCGGCCGCGGCAAAAGCGGTACAAATTAAAAAGAGGTATGAATTATGAAACTCGACAACATCATCGCAAAAAGATCCGACAAGACCGTATACCGCGACGGCGAGTATTGCCTGAAGGTATTCGACTCCGATTTTTCAAAGGCCGACGTGCTCAACGAGGCGCTCAATCAGGCCCGCGTTGAGGAGACCGGCCTGAATATTCCGAAAATTCACGCTGTTACCATGGTCGACGGCAAGTGGACCATTGTCTACGGTTTCATCGAGGGCACGACCCTTGCAAAGCTGATGGAGAAAAATCCCGACAAGCGCGACGAGTACCTCGATATGTTCGTTTCGCTCCAGATCGAAGTGCAGTCGCACACCTGCCGGCTGCTTAACAAGCTCAAGGACAAGATGAACCTCAAAATCAGCGCGACCGGGCTGTCGGCTACGACCCGCTACGACCTGCTGACCCGTCTTGAGGGTATGCCCAAGCACAACAAGCTCTGCCACGGCGACTTCAACCCCTCGAACGTCATCGTTACCGCCGACGGCACTCCGTTCATCATCGACTGGTCGCACGCAACCCAGGGCAACGCGTCCGCCGACGCGGCGCTGACCTACCTGCAGTTCAGCCTCAGCGGCGACCGCGAGACAGCCGACAGGTACCTTGAGCTGTTCTGCTCCAAGAGCGCTACCGCCAAGAAGTACGTCCAGTCGTGGCTGCCGATCGTCGCCGCTTCGCAGCTTGCAAAAAGCAGCGAAAAGGACGCGCAGTTCCTCGAAAGCTGGATCGACGTCGTCGATTACGAATGAGCTTTTTCAGGAGAAGTGCCGCATTATGACGATTGAGATTTGCGTAGGCTCGGCCTGCCGCGTCAAGGGCTCTGAGAAGATAGTCTCCTTGTTCCGTCAGGCGCTCGGCAAGGCGGGCGGCGGCGCGCAGGTCGCCCTCTCGGGCAGCCTGTGCGCAGGCAAATGCAGCCGCGACGGCGTTACTGTGACCGTCGACGGTGAGGCCTACTCGGGCATTACGCCGATGAACTTCAAGACTTTTTTCAACGACAAAGTACTGCCGCGCTTAGGCTGAGTTCTTTTCACCCGCATTGGGCAGGCAAACCACAGGAGGATCAGAAAAATGAGAAAATTCGATACAAAGGTGCAGCACCTTAAATACAAGGTGCTGCGCGAGGTCGCGCGTCTGGCATGGAACGATTCGCTGCTTGACAACCTGCTCGACATACCCAAGACGATAGTACCAGACAAGACCCCGACCATGCGCTGCTGCGTATACAAAGAGCGCGCGATACTTGCCGAGCGCGTCAAGCTCGCGATGGGCGGAAATCCGCTCAATCCGAATGTCATCGAGGTCATCAGCATCGCCTGCGACGAGTGCCCGATGGGCGGCTACGAGGTCACAAACGCATGTCGCGGATGTCTTATGCACCGTTGTGAGGACGCATGTCGATTCGGCGCGATCTCGTTCGACCGCAACCACGTCGCGCACATTGACAAGTCCAAATGCAAGGAGTGCGGCGCGTGCTCGAAGGTATGTCCCTACACCGCCATCATAAGCCGTAAGCGCCCGTGCGAGAACGCCTGCAAGATCAAGGCGATACATATGAACGACGACGGCGCAAGCGTCATCGACAACAGCAAGTGCATCTCGTGCGGCGCGTGCGTTTATCAGTGTCCCTTCGGTGCGATAACGGACAAGTCGTACATTCTCGACGCCATCGACATCATCAAAAAGAGCGAGCACGGCAAGAAGTACAAGGTCTATGCCGTCGTCGCGCCCGCTATCTCGAGCCAGTTCAGGTACGCAAAGCTCGGGCAGGTCATCGCGGGGCTTAAAGAGCTGGGCTTCGACATGGTGGTTGAAGCGGCGCTCGGAGCGGACATGGTCGCCTACGCCGAGTCGCAGGAGCTGGCTGAAAAGGGATTTTTGACAAGCTCATGCTGTCCTGCGTTCGTGACGTATATCGAGAAGGCGTTCCCCGCCCTCGTGCCGAACATATCGCACAATCTGTCACCCATGGCGACCGTCGCCAAGTTCATAAAGGAGAACGACGAGCCGTGCAAGGTCGTGTTCATCGGGCCGTGCACCGCCAAAAAGGCCGAGGTGCACAAGGACTCCGTCAAGCCCTACGTTGACGTTGCTCTGACGTTTGAGGAGCTGCAGGCGCTGTTTGACAGCCGCGACATCGAGATTACCGACCTCGGCGAGGAGGAGCTGGACAACGCGTCCTACTTCGGCCGCATATTCGCCCGCTGCGGCGGACTTTCCTCGGCGGTTGAGGAGGCGCTTAAGGAGCAGGGACAGACCGACTTCGAGCTGAAGCCGTTCTCCTGCGACGGAATCGAGGCGTGCCGCCTTGCGCTGCTGAAGAAAAACAAGGGGCTGCTCGACGCGAACTTCATCGAGGGTATGGCCTGCGTGGGCGGCTGTATCGGCGGCGCAGGCTGCCTGACCCACGGCGAGCGAAACCGCGCCGACGTCGACAAGTACGGCCAACTTGCAGGCGACAGGACAATAGTCAAAGCAATCGAGGACGCAAATCAGCTGTAAAAAAGATATAGCAATCACCCGCTGCGGTATAAAAAACCGGCCGCAGCGGGTGATTTTTTGCATTTTAAGTTGCAGACGCTTTGTGTAAAAAACAGCTTAACAGCATAAAAACCGACCCGCGCGGGAAATATCGCACGGGGCGGTTTTGAATTATATTTGATTCGTCGGGCAAAGTCATTATCCGACTTGCGGCGGAAATTCGTCTGACGTCGATCAGTGAAAAATCATCTGCCGTCGGTCGGCTGAAATTCGATTGCAGAGCCTCCTCTGCCTTAGCCGCCGAGGTAGGCCTTTTTAACTTCCTCGCTCTGCATAAGCTCTTTGCCTGTGCCCGAGAGGACGATTCGGCCGTTCTCGAGGACGTAGGCGCGGTCGGAAATCGCAAGCGACTTTCCCGCGTTCTGCTCAACAAGCAGGACGGTCGTGCCGCCCTTATGAAAGTCCTTGATTATATCAAAGACCTCGTCGACGAGCAAGGGAGAAAGTCCCATCGACGGCTCATCAAGCATAAGCAGGTCGGGGTGGCTCATCATAGCGCGGCCCATTGCGAGCATCTGCTGCTCGCCGCCCGAAAGAGTGCCCGCGATCTGGTCGCGGCGCTCACCGAGGCGCGGGAAGCGCTCGTATATGCCCTCGATGTCCTTTTTGACAACGCTCTTGTCCTTCTGCGAAAATGCACCCATAAGCAGGTTGTCGTAGACGCTCAGCTCCTGAAACACGCGTCGACCCTCGGGCACCTGTGCGATGCCGAGGTGGACAATCTTATGGCACGGCATATGCGTGATCTCTCTGCCGTCGTAGGTGACGGAGCCGGCGCGAATCGGGATAAGACCGTTTATGCTCTGCATAGTGGTGGTCTTGCCCGCGCCGTTTGCGCCGATGAGCGTGACGATCTCGCCGCGCTCGACCTTAAAGCTGATGCCCTTGAGCGCCTGAATGACGCCGTAGTACACCTCGAGGTTATTTACTTCAAGCAAAGCCATATCATTAACCTCCGATGTACGCCTTGATGACCTCGGGGTCACTCAGCGCGGTCTGCGGGTCGCCCTGCGCGAGCACCGTACCGAAGTTGAGGACGGTCAGCTCGTCGCAAAGACCGGAAACGAACTTCATATCGTGCTCGATAAGCAGGATTGTCATATCGAATTTGTCGCGGATAAAGCGGATTATATCCATAAGCTCGGCAGTCTCGTTCGGGTTCATACCCGCGGCCGGCTCGTCGAGCAGCAGCAACTTGGGATCGGTCGCGATGGCGCGCGCGATCTCGAGCTTGCGCTGCTTGCCGTAAGGAAGGTTGCAGGAGAGGTTGTTGCGTTCCTCTTCAAGGTCGAAGATGCGCAGGATCTCCTTTGCGCGCTCGCGCATACGCTTTTCGACGTCGAAGTGGCGCGGCAGCCTGAAAATGCTCTCGACAGGGGTGCATTTGAACTCGGGCCGGTCGGTCAGGCCGACAAGGACGTTGCGTATGACAGACATATTGTTGAACAGACGGATATTCTGGAATGTTCTTGCTATACCCGCGTGGTTGATTGCCTCCTGCGACTTGCCGTTGAGCTTGACTCCGTCGAGAAAGAACTCGCCCTCGGTCGGCTTGTACACGCCCGTGAGCATATTGAACACGGTGGTTTTGCCCGCGCCGTTAGGGCCGACAAGGCCGTAAAGCTGATTTTTCTTGATTTTCAGGTCAAGCCCCTGAACGGCTTTAAGTCCGCCGAACGAAATGCCGAGGCTTTTGGTTTCAAGCATATATTCAGACATATCACTTGTCCCCCTTCTTCGGTTCGTCGGGCTTGTACGGGTCGACCTTTGCGGGATCGATCGAAAGCAGCTCGTCCATCTTTATCTTGGTCGGGACTTTATCCCAGTCGGCGCGGTCGTCGGCAACCTTTGCGGGGTCGTGCTTGCCGCTGCCGAATCTCGCAAACAGCGAGCGGAAGTTGTAGCGCTCCCTGAAGCCCTTGAGTGCGGGTGCATTGTTGTAGATGACGATGATTATCAGGATAAGCGCGTAGAACAGGTTCTGCAGCACGGCGAGGTCGCCCGTGAGGACGGTCGCGAGCTTTGCGTTGAGGAAGGTTATCAGCGTTGCGGCGATGATTGAGCCGTTTATGCTGCCCATTCCGCCGAGGACGACCATAACGAGTATCTCGATAGAGTAGTTATAGCCGAACTTGGCGCTCTCGACGTTGTAGTTGCTGAAGCTGTAGAGCACTCCCGCGATACCGGCGAAGAAAGCCGAGATGGTAAACGCCATCAGCTTGTACTTGGTGACGTTTATGCCCGTCGCACGGGCGGCGATCTCGTTGTCGCGGATAGCGGTTATGGCGCGTCCGTGCTTGGAGCGCATAAGGTTCTGAATCACGGCGAGGGTTGCGAGCACAAGCAGGAACCCGTAGATAAAGAGCGTGTTCTTGTCAAAGCGCGGGGTCGAAAGTCCGATAGCTCCGCCGAAGGACGAGGAGCTGCTGTTCTGGAACAGCGACTTGACGATCTCGCCGAACGCGAGCGTGACTATCGCGAGGTAGTCGCCTTTAAGCCGCAGCGCGGGCAGCCCGATGAGCACGCCGCACGCAGCAGCGGCTATACCGCCGACGACGAGCGAAATGAGCATGGTCGGCAGGCTGTTGCCGAGCGCAGGCGCAATCAGGCTTGCCAGCTTGCCGCCGAGGTATGCACCGACGCACATAAAGCCGGCGTGGCCGAGCGACAGCTCGCCGAGGAAGCCGACGACGAGGCTGAGCGAGACTGCAAGGATAATGCTGATAGAGATTTTTTCAAGCAGGAACTCGGTTGACGAAGAAAGTCCGCTTGTAAACGAAAGAATTGTGAAAACAACAATGATAGCCGCGATGACCGCGTAGTTTATCAGATGTTTCCATCCGTATGAGCCGGTGCGTTTCATCAGACCTTCTCCCTCCTTTTCTTACCGAGGAAGCCCGTCGGACGGACGAGCAGGATTATGATAAGGATAGAGAACTCGATGGCGTCGGTATAGGGTGCGAGCGCCTCGACGTTGCCCGCAAAGCTCTCGATAACACCGAGCAGCACGCCGCCGAGCATAGCTCCCGGGATAGAGCCGATACCGCCGATAACTGCGGCGGTGAACGCCTTGATACCGGGCATAGAGCCGAACGTCGAGTAGATGTTGGGCGCCTTGAGCAGGCAGAACAGCCCCGCAAGCGCCGCCAGACCCGAGCCGATGGCAAAGGTTATGGTGATTATGCGGTTGACGTTGATGCCCATAAGCTGAGCCGCACCGCTGTCCTCAGAGACCGCAATCATCGCGCGGCCGGTCTTCGTGAACTTGATAAAGCACGACAAAGCGGCCATTACAACTATGGTTGCAGCAAGCGTTATGAGGGTGTAGACCTGAATCTTGAACGATCCGATCTTAATGCTGCCGAATTCGGCGATGTTGACCATTTTCGTAGCAGAGCCGAATATGATCTGAGCCATACTCTGCAAAAAGTAGCTGACGCCGATTGCGGTTATCAGCACTGCGAGAGGCGACGCGCCGCGAAGCGGCTTGTATGCGACCTTTTCAATGACGACGCCGAGCAGAATGCAGACGATCACCGAGGCGAGCACTGCAATCAGCGGGTGGCCGGTCATATTCATAAACACGAGTATCGTGTAGCCGCCGACCATTATAATGTCACCGTGAGCGAAGTTCAGCATTTTCGCGATGCCGTAGACCATCGTGTAGCCCAGGGCTATCATCGCGTATATGCCGCCAAGGCTCAGGCCGTTGACGATCGTAGTCAAAATTTCCATAAATTTACCTTCCTCATAACGAAAGCCCGCTTGTACCACAACTTGCCGGGGCGCATTTTCAGCGCACCGGCAAGCCGAATTAAACTGTTTAAGCTAATTCAAGGAATGAATTACTTATTAGCGTCAGCTTCCTTGATGATGTACTTGATGGCGCTCTTGTTGACATAGCCGTTCTTGTCCCAGGCGATCTTTGCGCCGGTTACGCCCGACATGGTGAAGCCGCCCTGGAACTGCTCTTTAAGGATGTCGCACAGGTCGGAAGCGCTGATGGTTACGGGAATCTCCTTACCGGAGTCGATAGCCTGCTTCATGGCGCCGTAGATAGCGTATACGCAGTCATAAGCAGAAGCGCCGAACTGGTTAAGAGTCTCTTTTCCGTACTTGGCAACATACTTGTCGATGAACTCTTTGGCAGCACCGTCGGTCGCCTTGGAGTTGAACTGCGACAGCATGGAAACTTCCTGCGGAATGGAGTTGATGTCGAAGCCATCGATGGAGTCGACGCCGTCAAGTCCGTCGCAGCCGTAGTAAACAGCGTCGTCGGCGATGATGCCCTTGGCCTGTGTCATAAAGATGGAGGCAGGTGTGAAGTAGATGGGCATAAAGATGAAGCTGTACTCTTTAAGGCTGTTGATCTGCGAGCTGAAATCGGTGGTGTTCGCGTCGGTGAAGGCAGCCTCTTTAATGGTAACGGAGCTGTCGAGCTTCTCCTTAAACTGGTCGTAGACGCCCTTGGAGTAAGCGTCGTCGGACTTGTAGAACACGCCGATGGTCTTACCCTTGAACTGGCTGTTTACATAGTCGGCCGCAACGCCGCCCTGGTTGCCGTCTGCGAAGCACATCTGATAGCCGTTGTCGTTAGCGGGAACGGCGTCGGCGGAAGCGGACGGGGTGATGAAGAAGACGTTGTCGTCAGCCGAGAGGTTCTTCCACTCAAGCGCGGGCTTGGTGGTAACGGTGCCCAGAGACACCTGCATGCCGCCCTCGAAAAGCGAAGAATAGTTGGTGGAGATCTTGGCAGGGTCGTTCATATCGTCGGTAGTGACGAGCTTGAACTTGACGCCGCCCAGGCCGCCCTTTTCGTTGATCTCGTCAACAGCCATCTGAGCCGCATTCTTAACGCCCATACCGTAAAGCGAAGCGTTGCCGGTAAGCGGGCCGCTCAGGCCGATGACATACTCGGTGTTGTCTGCGGTGTAGCCGCTGTCGGAACCGCCGCAGCCCGCAAAGCAGGCGGCGATCATTGCCGCGCCGGTAACGGCGGCGGCGAACTTTTTGAAGAGTTTCATAATTGTTTCTCCCTTTCTGATTTTTTGATTATACAATAAAAGCGACCCTGCCGTCAACAGCAAAGTCGCTTAAATCATCATCGTTTGCGCCCTTTCGACGCTGTTCGGTAATGCTTTATGCAGCTTTGCCTTTCGGCTCGGTAATAATTCGTATCTGCACCGCTGCGGCAAGAAGAATGGTAGCCGCGATGCTTACGCGAACTGCCGCGGAGCTGATAATTATCGCAGCAAAGGCCGCAATAATAACAGAAAGCAGCCCTGCCGCAAGGACAGCGCTGCTCGCAATTACGGTATTGTTTGATTTGAAGGCGCAAGAAGCTGAGCTCGGTGCAAAAGCATCGTCTGACGTATCACTGTATCGGTTATTCATACAGAACATCACAAGCCGCTTCCCTTCAAAAACGCTTACAAAAGGCATTACGCTTTTGCGTTGTAAAGTATTATAAGTTATCATTTTTCATTTGTCAATACACAGAATAATATTCCCGCATACTGCACAAAAGGAATTTGAGAGGTGCGGCAAGCTTTATGCAATCCGCTTGACGATTTTGCACTTTTTACAGCACTTTGCACAGCAAAAAGGAAGATTTTTCCGTTTTCAGGAAAGGCGGCATTTGATTTTTTCATCGGCATATGATATGATAAAGCGACAAACCGAAAGGACTGAACAGAATGATTGATTACAGATACGATACCCAGCTGCTCATCGAGGGCGAAGGTCTTGACGAAGACGCGATAAACGACTACTTCGTCAACAATTTCAAGGGCGACTGCCTTATCGCCGTCGGCGACGAGGAGCTTATCAAGATCCACTACCACACCAACGAGCCGTGGAAGGTGCTCGAATACTGCGCGTCACTGGGCGAAATATTCGACATCGTCGTTGAGGATATGGACCGCCAGGCGCGCGGCCTGAAGGGCTGATTTAAGCGAAAGCCCGCGACTTGCCGCGGTAAATTCAGGCCACTTCATAATCAAAATGATATAATCCAAACAGTGCGGCCTTGAACCTTTTGCTTTTTTCTGTCTGCCCGACAGGAATCACTCCATTTAATTATTTATCTGCAGTTTAACAAGGTCAAGCTTTAATCGCGCTCAATTTCAGCATTGACACGCAAAAGCCGAAATTGCTTCTTGTAATTAAACGGGCGCGCTGTTATAATGCAAAAAGCAGAGCGCTTTGCGGAACAAAATTGCGCCTGCAGGAGACAGGATCTATGGGCTTTGGGAAAGATATGATCTGGGGTGCGGCGACCGCTGCATACCAGATAGAGGGCGGCTTCAACGAGGACGGAAAAGGGCTTTCCGTCTGGGACGTGTTCTGTGAAAAGCCGAACGTCGTCAAAAACGGCGACAGCGGCCGCGTCGCGTGCGACCACTATCACAGATACAGGGAGGACGTGCGGCTGCTTAAGGAAATGGGCGCGAAGTCGTACCGCTTCTCGGTTTCGTGGCCGCGCGTGCTTCCGAACGGCACGGGCGAGGTCAACCCCGCAGGCATAAAGTTCTACAACGACCTCATCGACGAGCTTATTGCAAACGGAATCGAGCCGATGCTGACTCTGTTTCACTGGGATTACCCGCAGGCGCTTGAGGATAGGGGCGGCTGGCTCAATCCCGACAGCCCGAAGTGGTTCGCCGAATACGCGCGCGTTATCGCCGAGAACTTCGGCGACCGCGTGAAGCTGTTCGCGACCTTTAACGAGCCGCAGGTATTTATGGGCAGCGGCTATTATTACGGCAGCTTTGCGCCGGGCAAGAAGCTGAGCCTGCCCGAGTTCACCCGCGCGTGCTTCAACGTGCTGCTTGCGCACGGCGCGGCGGTAAAGCAGCTGCGCTCATCGGTGCCCGACTGCCGCGTCGGCTACGTCACGGCGACGGTGTTCTACGCGCCCGAGGACGAGGACGACGCCGAGCTTATCGCCGAGGCGAAAAAGCAGACGTTCTCGCTCGACATCGACAATTTCTTCGGCCGCATCGCGTTCTGGTGCGACCCGGTGTTCTTGGGCACGCTGCCGCAGACCGAGGGGCTTGCCGCAATCGAGCCACACCTGCCCGCCGACTACAAACGGCTGCTCAAAGAAGAAGTGTGCCGGCCGCTCGACTTCTGCGGGCTGAACGTCTACTTCGGCTACCGCGTCGGGCGGCGTGACGGCAGCATTAAGCAGCTCAATTTTGCGCCCGACGCGCCGCGCACGGCGATGAACTGGCCGATAACGCCCGAATCGATGTACTGGGGCACGAAGTTTATTTTCGAGCGCTACGGTCTTCCTGTTTACATCAGTGAAAACGGACTCGCCTGCCCCGATGCGGTCACGCCCGACGGCGCGGTGCACGATGAAGCGCGCATAAAATTTATGCACGATTACATTTCCGAGCTTGAGCGCGCGGCCGACGAGGGCGCCGACGTTGCGGGCTACTACGCATGGTCGTTTATGGACAATTTTGAGTGGAACTGCGGCTACGGCCCGCGCTTCGGTTTGGTGCACATTGACTACGCCACGCAAAAGCGCACGCCAAAGGACTCTTACTACGCCTACCGTGATTTTATCAAGCGGTTCTACGGCGAATAAAAGATAAGTTAAGCCACCTATCGGCGCGAATTTGACTGCGCCGATGGGTGGCTTTTTATCCGTGCGGAGATTGGCAGGCAGGGCGGATTTCGCCGATAAGAGCGCGAAGTCCTCCAAGCAGCGCTTTTCTCCCGCTATGCAACCCTTCCACCAAATCCTCACAAAAAAACCGCCCGAACGTCGGCACAAAGCTTTCCGTTCGGGCGGTTATTGATTATTTAAGGCTTATTGCAGCGTTTTTAAGCAAATCAAGCCCACTTGGCGCTGCTTGAGAGCAGGGTCACTGCATTGTCGGTGACGGTGAGTATGCCGCCGTCGAGCGTCAGCTCCTTTTCGCTTTCGTCGGGGAGGGTTATTTTGCACATGCCCGGCTGCACCGAGGTGATGAACGGGACGTGACCCGCCATAACGGCAAGGTCGCCGTCGGCTCCGCGCAGGGAGATGACCACGGCTTCACCGTCAAACAGATTGCCGTCGGGCGAGGAAACGGTCAGTCGGAAGGTGTTCATTCGGACGCCTTCTTCGCTTTCTCGACCGCCTCGTCGATGGTTCCGACGAACAGGAACGCCGACTCGGGCAGATCGTCGTGCTTGCCCTCGATGATCTCCTTAAAGCCGCGGATAGTCTCCTTAAGCGGCACATAAGTGCCGGGGATTCCCGTGAACTTCTCGGAAACGGTAAACGGCTGCGAGAGGAAGCGCTGAATCTTTCTTGCACGCTGAACAAGCAGCTTGTCGTCGTCCGACAGCTCGTCCATGCCCATGATGGCGATGATGTCCATAAGCTCGTTATAGCGCTGGAGTATGCGCTGCACCTCGCGGGCGACAGCGTAATGCTCCTCGCCGAGCAGCTCGGGCGAAAGGATTCGGCTGGTCGACTCAAGCGGGTCGACAGCGGGGTAAATGCCCTGGGACGCGATGCTTCTTGAAAGAACGGTGGTCGCGTCGAGGTGAGCAAACGTGGTCGCAGGCGCGGGGTCGGTCAGGTCGTCGGCAGGGACATAGACCGCCTGAACCGACGTGATAGAGCCCTTCTTGGTCGAGGTGATTCGCTCCTGCAAAGCGCCCATCTCGTTGGCGAGGGTCGGCTGATAGCCGACGGCGCTCGGCATACGTCCGAGCAGAGCGGAGACCTCGCTTCCCGCCTGGGTGAAGCGGAAGATATTGTCTATGAACAGCAGCACGTCCTGACCCTCCCGATCGCGGAAATACTCCGCCATCGTCAGACCGGAAAGCGCGACCCTCATTCTCGCTCCCGGCGGCTCGTTCATCTGTCCGTAAACGAGCGCGGTGTTGCCGAGAACGCCCGACTGCTTCATTTCATTATAAAGGTCGTTGCCCTCGCGGGTGCGCTCGCCGACTCCCGTGAATACGGAAAGGCCGCCGTGCTCCTTTGCGATGTTATTGATAAGCTCCATTATAAGGACGGTCTTGCCGACGCCGGCGCCGCCGAAAAGGCCGATCTTGCCGCCCTTGGAATAAGGGCAGATAAGGTCTATGACCTTGATGCCCGTTTCGAGTATCTCGGTCGAGGTGGAAAGCTCGTCATACTCGGGGGCGGGACGGTGAATATCCCATCTCTCCTTGGTGTTCGGAGTGGGGATATTATCGACGGCGTCGCCGAGGACGTTGAAAATTCGGCCGAGCGTTTCGCGGCCGACGGGCACGCTTATCGGTGCGCCTGTGTCGGTGACGACGGTGTCGCGCTTGAGGCCGTCGGTCGACTGCATCGCGATACATCTGGCGGTGTTGTCGCCGATGTGCTGAGCGACCTCAACGGTGAGCGTTCTGTCGCCGTTGGGGATGGTCAGGGCATTGTATATCGCGGGCAGCTCTCCGTTTTCAAAGCGGACGTCGACGACAGGTCCCATGACCTGACTGACAAGTCCCTTGTGTAAGTCTGCCATAAAAGTTTATGTCTCCTTTCAAGCGCCGCTTCCTGCGACGATCTCGGTGATCTCCTGCGTGATCGCGCCCTGTCTGGCGCGGTTGTAGGAAAGCTGCAGCTCGTCTATCATTGCGGCGGCGTTCTTTCCGGCACTGTCCATTGCCATACGCCTTGCGGCGACTTCGCTTGCGAAGCTCTCGCGCACGGCGGCGGTGATGACCGCAGCGACGTATTCGGGAATGACCGACGAAAGTATCGTCACCTCGTCGGGCTCGAACACGGCGTTTACGGTCTTTTTACCCTCGGGCACGGTCAGCGGGAGGACGTCGTTTATCACGGCCTCCTGAGTAAGCATTGACACATAGTGCGTGCTGATTATCGCAAGGCGGTCGAACCCGCCCGCGAGGAAATCGGCGCAAAGCTGCCGAGCGAGCTTATCCGCATCGGCGGCAGAGAACGTCTCGCTCGAGACCGTCTCACTTGCGAAGCGGTCACACGCGCGCTTGCCTATCGGAATGAACCCGGCTGTCGGATACTCCCTTGCAAGGCGGAACACGTTTGCGTTGTAGCCGCCTGCAAGGCCGCGGTCGCCCGCGATTATAATTATGCGCAGCCGCTCGTCCGCTTTTTCGCCGTCAAACGCGCGGGTGTAGGGGCTTTTAGCCCCCTCGGGGCAGCACAGCAGCGTGTCCTTGATGTCGGTTATCGTCGCGGTATAGGCGCGCGTTTTGAACATGGCTTCATTGGCGCGGCGGATTTTTGACGAGGCGACAAGCCCCATCGCCTTGGTAAGGTGCATTGTGGAATTTACGCTCTTGATACGGTTGCGCAGAGCTTTGGTATCTGCTCCCATATCATCACTCCATTTCCTTCAGTGCTTTTTCCAGCTCGGCGACGTCGCTGTCCTCGAAGCAGCCCTGCTCAAATCTGGCAAGCAGGTCGGGGTACTCGTTGTTCATCTTTTCGTACAGCCGCTGCTCCCACTCGCTGACCTTGCTGACAGGCACGCTGTCGAGGTAGCCGTGGATAACGGCGTAGATTATGCTGACCTGGCAGCCCGCGGAGACGGGCGAATTGCGCTTTTGCTTAAGCACCTCGACGATGCGCTCACCGAGGGCAAGGCGCGCCTTGGTGTCGGCGTCGAGGTCGCTGCCGAACTGGGCGAACGACTGCAGCTCGCGGTACTGCGAATAGAGCAGCTTCAGCTCGCCGGAGACCTTTTTCATCGCTTTAAGCTGGGCGGAGCCGCCGACTCGGCTGACGGAGATACCGGGGTTGATTGCAGGCATAATGCCCGCGTGGAACAGCTCGGTCTCGAGGAATATCTGACCGTCGGTTATCGAGATGACGTTGGTCGGGATATAGGCCGAGACGTCGCCCGCCTGCGTTTCGATTATCGGCAGGGCGGTTATCGAGCCGCCGCCGTACTCGTCGGCAACGCACGCTGCGCGCTCGAGCAGTCTTGAATGGAGGTAGAACACGTCGCCGGGGTACGCTTCACGTCCCGGCGGACGGCGGATAAGCAGGCTGAGTGCGCGGTAAGCGACGGCGTGCTTGGACAAATCGTCATAGATGATAAGCACGTCCCTGCCCTGCTCGCGGAAATATTCCGCCATGGCGCAGCCCGCGTATGGCGCGATATACTGCAGCGGAGCGCTCTCGCTCGCCGAGGCGGAGACGATGATAGTGTACTCCATAGCGCCCGCGCGCTCAAGCTCGTTGGCTATCTGAACGACGGAGGTGCTCTTCTGCCCTATTGCGACATAGATGCACAGCACGTCGCTCGAGCGCTGATTTATAATGGTGTCGATCGCGATCTCGGTCTTACCGGTCTGGCGGTCGCCGATGATAAGCTCGCGCTGGCCGCGGCCGATCGGTATCATACCGTCGATTGCCTTAATACCGGTCTGGAGCGGCACGCAAACGCTCTTGCGCTCGATTATTCCGGGCGCTTCGGCCTCGATGGGGCGCGTCTCGTGCGTGTCGACAGGACCTTTGCCGTCGATTGGAGCGCCGAGGGCGTTGACAACGCGGCCGAGCAGCGCTTCGCCGACGGGAACGGAGAGGACCTTGCCCGTGCGCTTGACCTGCGTGCCCTCGCGAATGTCGTTATTATCGGAAAGAATTGCGACAGAAACCGTCTCGTTTTCGAGGTTCTGCGCCATACCGAGCGAGCCGTCCTCAAATTCAAGCAGCTCGCTTGCCATACAGTTGCGCAGCCCGTAGACGCGGGCGATACCGTCGCCGACAAGGATAACGGTGCCCGTCTCGGCCATTTCGGTGCGCGAGCGGTAAGCGCGTATCTGTTCTTTAATTATGCTGCTTATTTCTTCGGGATTGGTGCTCATTATTCGATCACTTCCTTTACATCTTTCAGTTTGCGGCGGATACTTCCGTCAATGAGCGTGTCGTCCATACGGACGATAAGTCCGCCGAAAATACTCTCGTCGACCTCGTACTCGGCGGTAACGGTGCGGCCGCTGAGCTTTTCGAGCTTTTTGATAAGCGCGGCCTTTTCGCCGTCGGTAAGCTCGACGGCGCTCGTCACCACGGCGACCGAGGTGCGCTCAAGGGCGTTGAGCATTCCGTTATACTCGCTTACGCAGTCGGAAAACAGCGCTATGCGCCCTTTTTCGCACAAAAGCTGAGTAAACGACAGCACATATTCGGGCACGCTGTCGCCGAACGCCTGCTCGATAAGCGCCCTGCGCTCCCTTATGGGAACATTCGGCGACTCAAGCAGCGCGTAATACTCGGGCTGACGCTCAAGCTGAGCATTGATCTCGCCGAGGGCTGCAGCGTACTCCTTCTCCCGTCCGTCCTCCTTTGCAAGAGCAAATATGGCGGACGCGTACTCCTTACAGGTCTCAGTCATCGTTCTCACCCATTTCCGCGATGACAGAGTCGATTATGGTTCTGTGGTCGTCGGCGTTTATCTCGCGGTGCAGCATCTTCTCGGTGAGCACGGTGGAGACATCGACGATCTCTTTTTTGATCTCGGACTGAGCCTTCTTCTGCTCGAGAGCGGCCTGGGACTGAGCCTGACGGACGATACTGTCGGCCTTTTCCTTAGCGTCGGCGACGATGCGTCCGGAGCGGTACTCCGCCTGCTTGGTCGCATTGTCGACAATGCGTCCTGCGTCGGCTTTTGCGCCGGCCATCTTTTTCTCCCACTCGTCGCGGTGCTCGTTGGCGGTTTTCTCGGCCTCGGCGGCCTTTTCATACTGCGCGCCGATTTCTTCTTCGCGCTTGGCGAGCATATTTCTGACGGGCTTGAAAAGAAACTTCTTTACAATCAGAAAGAGAATAAGGAGGTTGCACAGGGAGATCAATATCTGCCATATATTGATAGATATGACGTCCAAACTTTGCATAGTGCCTGCTCCTTATTTTATGGTGTCCATCAGAAGGTTGACAAATCTGCCCGGTGCGACAAAGATAAGCAGTATTGCAATAACCAGAGCGTAAAGGCCCGTAGTCTCGGCGACGGCGCAGCCCATCAGCATCGTGGTGGTTACCTGGCTTCTGCTCTCGGGCTGACGGCCGATGGCCTCGCACGCCTTTGCGACGGCATTGCCTTCACCGATACCGGGGCCGATACCCGCGATCATTGCGGTGCCTGCGCCCAGCGCGCAGCAGCCGAGGATAATACCAATAGCAAGTTCCAACATTTCAAATACCTCCGAAAAAATAATTTTACTTTAACTTTTGCTTTTTCATCTGCTTTTTCTTCTGACGCTCGGCGTAGAGGTCGGCGGGGAAGCCGCCCGAAACGTAGAGCATAGTCAGCATTGCGAAAATGAACGCCTGGAGCAGGCCGCTGAACACATCGAAATACACCGACAAAAGCGCGGGTATACCGATCTTCAGAAACGGCACGTCTCCGAGCGCACCGGGCAGCCAGCCGAGCACGATGTTCGACAGCCCCGCCAGTCCGCTTGCGACAAGCACGCTGATGACCGAGCCCGACAGCACGTTGCCGTAGTGACGAAACGCCATCGAGACAGGCGTTGCGACCTCGCTTATTACATTAAGCGGAGTCAGGAACGCGACAGGCTCGGTGAAGCTCTTCAGATACTGCAGCGGACCGCACTTGCACTTATAATATGTTATAAGGAAGAATACAAGTATCGCCCACCCCCCGACGATGTTCAGGTCGGACGTAGGAGCGTACAGACCGAACAGCGACAGCAGGCTTGAAAAGGCGCTCAGCGCCATTATTGCCGCGACAAACGGTGAGAAGCCCTTGAAGTAATCCCCCATGTTGTCATGTACAAGGGAGTCGCACTTTTCGATTATCCACTCGCAGATAAGCTTGCGCTTGGTCTGCCTGCCGTCTTTAATGCCGTTGGTCATAAACAGGCACAAAAACAGCACGCTTATGATGACAAACCAGGAGTTGACCTGCGACTCGGTTATCGGCAGGTCGCCGAAGGCGGGCATAGGTATGCTGAAATATATCAGCGCACCTGCGATCTCGATGCCGTCGGACGCGGGGGTGAACAGCACTTTAAGCACTATCATCGCGACAATCGGCAGCACACTCAGCGTCAGCAGCAGTATGTCAGCCACACTCAAGCGACGCGATTTACTTTTCATTTACTCACTCCCTTCGCAGGACAAGGCGTTTTTCGGCTTGTCCGAACAGGTATGAACTTTATCGTGAAGCCTTTTTGTCCATAAGCGGACGGAAGGCAATGGCGATCCTCGGGAAAAACAGCGGCACAAGCACCGCGATGATGTTGAAGCACGGAGCTATAGCTCCCGCTCCCGCGCCGATGACAAGCATAAAAAAGCGCGCCGACTGCGAGAACTTTACGCTCGTCGCGGCGGCCTTTTCATCCTTTTTTGTGGCCGCCTGAACGGTGAGCCCCATAAGGAAGAAGTTGAGCACGGCGAGCGATCCTCCGAGCAGGTTGCCGAGCAAAACGGTGTAGTCCCACTTGCCTATTATAAGGAACACGGCCTGCATAAGCGCGCTGCCGATAACGACGGCGGCGGCGATGAAGCCCGTCTCGCGGCGGACGGTCGGGTCGATTCTGCTCATAAGTGATAAGCCTGCCTTTCAAGCGGTCTTTGCATTGATAGAAATTATAGCTTAAGCCGTGCCGTTTCGGCAATGGTCGCAGGAGTGCGTTTTGCCGAAATTTTGGTCAAATAAGGTGATTTGCCTATTCGGTGTTTCGAAGCAGTCCGGCTTCAATACATTATAGTATTTTATCGCGGCGATTGTCAATAAAATCACGCATTAAATTAGCTGTTTTTTGACATTTGCGCCGATTATATCGGACCTTGACGCCGCCCTGAAAGCGCAAAAGTCGCGCTTAAAACAATTATACGTCAAATAATGAAAAAAACACTTGCATTTCTCAAATCGTTATGATATTATATCCGAGTAGCATAATTTTTTATGAACTTAATGATTTTTGAAGGAGGTGGAATTATGCCTAACATCAAGTCTGCTAAGAAGCGTGTTTTGGTCGCCGAAGTCAACGCTGCCCGCAACAAGGCAATGAATTCTGCGCTTAAGACGTCTATCAAAAAGGCTAACGCCGCCATCGAGAACAACGCTGCCGATAAGGCCGAGGCTGTAAAGGCCGCCGTCAAGAAGATCGACCAGGCCGAGACCAAGGGTCTGCTGCACAAAAACACTGCGGCGAGAAAGAAGTCTGCTCTGACTCTCAAGCTCAACGCATCGAAGTAATTCATACTTTCGCTATAAACGGGCGTCTGAAACATCGGACGTCTGTTTTTTTATGCCTGTTTAGGATAAGATGGAGATGGTCGGCGCGAATTTCGGGGCGCGGTGGGTGCTTTTGCAGAACCTGCACGTTGCATATGCGTAGGTTTGCGTGTCTCCCCCCTTACCCGGCGCTTTGAGCGGACTTGTGCCGCTGCTTGCCTGCGCGGTCGATGTAATAATTCTCCCTTATCAGCAGCTCGTCGGCGGTCACGAACGAGTAGCCCTCGCCCGTCAGCCGCTCGAGTATGACAGGCAGCGCTTCAAGCATTGGCTTTGCGCCGATGTGCATTAATATGACCGAGCCGGGCTTTACGTTCTTCAGCGCGCACCCGACAACCCTTTCGGCGCTGTAGCCGGGCTTCCAGTCGAGCGAGTCGCAGTCCCATTGCAGCGACTGCAGCCCGAGCCCGCGCGCGGCGGTCACGGTCAGGTCGTTGTACTCGCCGTAAGGGCCGCGATAAACGGTGACCTTCTTGCCGGTCAGCCGCTCAAGCCGCTCGCTGCACGCCCTTGTATCGGCGACAAACTGCTCGCGGCTCATATTTTTGACATGGGAGTGTTTATCGGAATGGTTGCCTATCTGGTGCCCCGCGGCCGACAGCTTTTTGACCGCCTGCGGATACTTCTCCGCCCACTCGCCGACGGCGAACACCGTAGCTTTCGCCTTGTAGCGGTCGAGCAGGGCTATCAGCTCGTCGACCCCGCTGTCGTCCCACGCCGCGTCGAAGGTCAGCGCAAGCTGCCGCCTGTCGTTCTCGACGCAGTAGACGGGCAGCTGTCTTTCGGCCGTTGCGGCAATCAGGAAGCACGCGGCGCTCAAGGCCGCGACTGCCGCCGAAGCTATGCTCACGGCGCTTATCCACACACGTTTTGTCAGCACAAGAACTTTCAAAATCATCACCGATAAATTATATTTGCGGGTACAAGCAGGCTATGCGTGCTTTTGACCGCAAAGTTTTTGTTGACAACGCGTACTTGTGGGATTATAATTCAAATAAATAAAAAGCAGAGGCGCGAAATGCATCAGTAGCCCCCGTATTTAAGACCCGCACGGTCAAAGGGGCAAAAGGGCTTTTCGCCGAAACCGAGTCGGCCGCGTGCGGCGGTCGCTTGAGTTGGGCCGCGGTCGGAACACGTCGCGGACTGTCACTGTGATCGTGGAGCGCTGCAATATTTCCCGCTTTCAGGGCTTGAAGAAGGCTTTTTAAGCGGGCAAGTAAGGATTTTGCCGTTTCGCGTTTGCGGGGCGGTGTTTTTTATACCGCAGCTTTGGAGTTTAAGTGGTTTTTACTATTACGGCTTAAAAGAAATGAGGGAAGAAAAATGTTTGCAAAGCAAAAATTCAGGCGGTTTGCGGTACTTGCCGCCGTGTGCGCGATTGTCGTTTTCTGTATGACCTATCTGGGTCTGTCGGTCGCGGCCGACGGCAGCTCCGACAAGGCGGCGGGCGCCGACAGCTTCACCGTCACGGTCGACGGTGAAGACACCGAGTACGACCTCTCCGACGGTGAGAGCGCTCAGGCCTACGTTGACGGCTACGCCGACAATCTGGTGAACGACAAGGGCTTTGAGAGCCACATATCCTCGGCTCTTGAGACCGTCAGAAAGTCGGTCGGGCAATACGCGACCGTGTGGGCGCTCGTCCCGCCGCTGGTTGCGATAGTGCTGGCGCTGATAACAAAGGAGGTCTACTCCTCGCTGTTCGTCGGTATCCTCATCGGCGGCATGATATACTCGAACTTCAGCTTTGAGGGCACTATGGTTCACGTTTTCAGCGACGGCTTCGTCGGCAGCGTTGCCGACGCATACAACGTCGGTATCATTATCTTTCTTATAATGCTCGGCGCCATGGTCGCGATGATGAACAAGGCAGGCGGCTCGGCGGCGTTCGGCCGTTGGGCGACCAAGCATATCAAGAGCCGCACAGGCGCTATGCTCGCGACTGTTGCACTCGGCGTGCTGATATTCGTTGACGATTACTTCAACTGCCTGACCGTCGGCTCGGTCATGCGCCCGGTGACCGACAAGCAGAACGTCTCGCGTGCAAAGCTTGCCTACCTCATTGACGCGACGGCCGCGCCCGTTTGCATTATCGCGCCCATTTCGTCGTGGGCGGCAGCGGTTGCGGGCTTTGCAAAGGGAGCGGGAGCCGAGAGCGGCATTTCGCTGTTTGTCAGCGCTATTCCCTACAACTTCTATGCTCTGCTGACAATTGTAATGATGATAGTCATTTCGGTCGCTAACATCGACTACGGTCCGATGAAAAAGCACGAGGACAACGCCAAAAACGGCGATATTTTCACCACCGAGGTCAAGACTGCCGTAGAAAACATGGAAGGAAATGAGCGCGGCCGCGTGTGCGACCTTGTTGTTCCCGTCATCTTCCTTATCATAGCATGCGTTATGGGCATGATATACTCGGGCGGCTTCTTCACCGAAGGCAGCGGAGGCTACAGGGACTTTGTCACCGCGTTTTCCAACTCGGATGCTTCGGTCGGCCTGCTTTACGGCTCGTTTATTTCGGTCATATTCACGGTCATCTTCTTTATGTGCAGGCGCGTGCTGTCGTTTAAAGACTGCATGGCGTCTATCCCCGACGGCTTCAAGGCAATGGTGCCCGCCATTATGATCCTCGTCTGCGCGTGGACGCTCAAGACCATGACCGACAGCCTCGGCGCGAAGATATTCATTTCACAGCTTATTGAAAGCAGCGCAGGTGCGTTCAATTTCCTGCTGCCTGCAATTATATTTGTTATAGCAGTCGGACTTTCGTTCTCAACGGGTACTTCGTGGGGCACGTTCGGCATACTTATTCCGATAGTGCTCAGCGTTTTCACTGCAGAGAGCGGCCCGATAACCGTCATCTCCATCTCCGCGTGCATGGCGGGTGCGGTCTGCGGCGACCACTGCTCACCCATTTCCGACACGACCATTATGGCATCCGCAGGCGCGCAGTGTGACCACATCAGCCACGTTTCAACGCAGCTGCCTTATGCGATGACGGTCGCTGCGGTCAGCTTCATTGCCTACATCATCGCAGGCTTCATTCAAAACTGGCTTATCGTGCTGCCTATCGCGATAGTCCTGCTTACGGCGACACTCTTCGTTATAAAAGCGGTCGTCGCCAAGCGCGAAAAGGCCTGATTAGGCCGCAGTGCAAAAGCCTGCTCACCGGCTGTTTATGCACCGACACATCAACAAAAGCCGTGCGCTCCCTCATTTTCAGGCGAGTGCACGGCTTTAAAATTTATCCTTATTTTGTGTGAACGTCGAGCTGCGGAAACGGTATCGAAATGCCGTTTTTATCGAATGCCTTTTTGACCTGCTCGGGCAGGCGCAGCTTGACTTTCCAGTAGTCCCCGCTCTTGACCCAGATGCGCATGACAAAGTCGAGCGAGCTTGAGTTCATCGTCGTCAGTATGACCTCGGGCGCGGGAGTATCGAGCGCCTCGGGCGTTTCGCTTGCGAGTGTCAGAAGTACATCGCGGGTCTTGTCAATATCGTCGGAATAAGAGGTCGAGCATGGTATGTCGAGCCTGACCTCCTCCTTTTGCCAGTAATTTACAACGTCGCCCGCCATCACCGTGCCGTTGGGGATAGTCACGACGTGATTGTCGGCGGTGTAAAGCACGGTATAAAACACGGTTATGTCGTGCACCGTGCCCGTTTTGCCGCTGGTTTCGATGTAATCGCCGACCCTGAACGGCTTGAAAATCAGTATCATCAGCCCGCCCGCGAGGTTTGACAGCGCGCCCTGCAGCGCAAGGCCGACCGCCAGTCCGCAAGACGCGAGCACCGTCATGAACGAGGTCATCGGTATGCCGAGAACGTAGGCCGCAGTCAGCACGACAAGCGCGTTGAGCACGATTTTAAGTGCGCTGTTTATGAACGTGCGCACACCCGCGTCGAGCTTTGAATAGCCGTGTCCGCGGTTTATCCACTTTATCACCCACTTTGACAGCTTCAGTCCGATTACGAGGATAAGCGCCGTGAATATCAGCTTCATCCCGACGTTCGTGACCGCTTCGGCCAGCCGGTCGAGTATCTTTTGAGTGTCCATACGATTCCTCCGAAAAGTTTCTTTTATTCTGATTATATCCCAAATTCGGTTACTTGGCAAGAAAAAGCCTGCGCCGTTTATCCGACAGGCTGAAAATTATGTGAAGTGCGACAAAATCACTGATTTTGCAGCCTGCACTATTGCCTTTTACATTTGAATGCGATATTATTAGATGGGTTCTTCGCAGCTGAGCTTTAAACCGATGAAGAGCCTTCCGAAAGAACCCGTAAATAAGCTTTTCGACATCGGCAGCATCGCTGTTCAGGTCGAGCCGGTCAAAGCTCGCGCCGACAAAGCTGCCGTGACCGACTTTACGGACAGATTGACGGAGAATAAGGCCGCGGTTATGCCTGCCCATAACTGCTTCGCAACGCGTAACGCCGTCTGCGCCATAGTTATTAAAGGCGGAGAGACCGAAGCCGCGGGTACTCCCGAGGAGCTGCTCGGGAGCAACGAGTTCTGCCGTATGTTCAGCCGAACACTGTAATTTTCAGAGCCTTTTTTGAAAACAGAAAGGAGTTTTCCCATGCAATCAAACGACATCAAGCTGAGCGCCGCCGCCGTCGGCGACGTCTGCCGCGGCTTCAGACTTGTAAACAAGCAATATGTCGAGTCAAAAGCCGCCGACCTGTACACTCTCAAGCACGAGAAAACGGGCGCCGAGCTGCTCTATTTTGACCGCAGCGACGAGAACAAGACGTTCTCCGTCGCGTTCAAGACCCTGCCCGAGGACAGCACGGGCGTGTTCCACATTCTCGAGCACAGCGTGCTCAACGGCTCGCGCAAATTCCCTGTGAAGGAGCCGTTTGTGTCGATGCTGCAAAGCTCGATGCAGACTTTCCTCAACGCGATGACCTACAGCGACAAGACGGTGTTCCCCGTTTCCAGCCGCAACGAGCAGGATCTGTTCAACCTGATGGAGGTCTATCTTGACGCGGTGTTCTGCCCCGCCATTTACGACCGACCCGAAATTTTCATGCAGGAGGGCTGGCACTACGAGTTCAAATCGGACGACAGCGAGCCCTACTTCAACGGCGTTGTTTTCAGCGAGATGAAGGGCGTTTACGCCGACGTTGACCGCGTCATTGCCGACGAGACCGAGCGTATGCTCTTCCCCGACACAAGCTACGGCTTCATCAGCGGCGGTCACCCCGACAACATCACCGACTTAACTTACGAGAAGTTCATCGCGACCCACAAGCGCTTCTATCACCCGTCGAACGCGAGGATTTTCCTCGACGGACATATGGACGTTGATGCGGCGCTTGCGCTCATCGACGGCGACTATCTGTCCAAGTACGACCGCCGCGAGCCCGACTTCGACTTTGTCCGTCAGACCCCGAAGGCGGTCGAGAGCACCCTGCTCTTCGAGCCGCGCGAGGGCGAGGAGGAGCTTGCGCACCTGTCCGTGGCGAAGATACTCTGCGACCACGACGACGTGCTGAAAATCTATGCGGCGAAGGTGCTCGCCGACTACCTGACAGGCTCGAACGAAGCGCCGCTCAAGCGCGCATTCCTTGAAAAGGGTCTGGCGCAGGACATCAGCCTTGAAATCTGCGACGGCATTTATCAGCCGTTCTTCGCCCTCGTCGTCCGCAACACGAGCGCGGATAAGTTTGACGAAATCAAAGCTTTCATTCCCGAAGCCGTCAAGGCTATGCTCGCAAACGGGCTTAACCGCAGGTCGCTGACCGCGTCGCTCGAGCGCTTCGCGTTCGTAAACCGCGAGATAAGCGAGCCGTACGGCGTTGAGCTTGCGGTAAAGGCGCTCGACGGCTGGCTCTACGGTGACGACCCGCTGACCCACATCGACAACGCGGGCGTGTTCGATGAGCTGCACGCAAAGCTCGACGAGGGCTGCTTTGAAGCGCTGCTTGACGAAATGCTTGGCTCTGCCGAAGCCATGTCGTACCTGAGCGTGCTGCCCTCGACGACCAAGGCCGAGCTTGACGCAAAGCGCGAGAGCGACAAGGTCGCCGCCGCAACCGCCAAATGGAGCGCGGACGAGCGCGCAAGGCAGCTTGCCGCGTTCAAAAAAATGCAGCAATGGCAGCAGACTCCCGACACGGACGCCGCCCTCGCCGCCCTGCCGCACCTCGCTTTAAAGGACGTGCCCGTTGAGGTCGCGCCGATTGAAACTGCAATCAGCTCTGTCAGGGGCTGCGACGTGCTCGAGGTCAACGGCGACACAAACGGCATCGTTTACCTTAACCTGTATTTCGACGTGTCGGACTTCACCTGCGACGAGCTGCGTCTGCTGAATGTAATGACAGCGTTCTTCGGTGAGCTGCGCACCGAGCACTACTCGGCCGACGAGCTGCAAACGGACATCAAGGCTACGCTCGGCGGACTTGAGTTAAAGATAGCCGTTATGTCCAAGGCAGGCGACACGGCGCACTGCAAGCCGTACCTTTTAGTCGGCGCGAGCATGCTCAAAGAAAATGTCACGCCTGCGCTTGAGCTGATACGCGAGATTCTGCTGAACGCCCGCTTTGACGAGGCAGACCGCATCGCTGAAACCGTCGCGCAGAGCGACTACTTTCTCAAGCAGTCGCTTATAGGCAACGGCCACGTTTTTGCGATAAGCAAGGCGCTCTCCGCGTTCTCGTCCGAGGGCGCGCTCAAGGATGCGCTCGAGGGCGAGAGCTTCGTAAAATGGTTCGCCGATTTTGCGGAAAAGTTCGGAGCCGACCCCGAAAGCTTCAGCAAGCGCTTTGCCGAGCTTAACGCAAAGGCGTTCACGTCGGGCCGCCTGTTCGCAGGCTTCGGCGGCGAGCTTGAGCTGAGTTCGCTCGAGAGCCTTATCGCCGCCATACCGGACGGCAAGCCTGCCGCTGCGGCCGAGCTGCCCGTCTTTGAGCGCGGCAACTGCGCAATCGAAATTCCGTCCGACGTCGGCTATTCGGCGCTCGGCAACAACCTTTACGCTATGGGCAGGCGCTTTACCGGCGCCTGCAGCGTGCTCGGCTCGCTGATGACGTTCGGCTACCTGTGGAACGCGGTGCGCGTTCAGGGCGGCGCTTACGGCACGGGCATGAGCGTGCGCGCAAACGGCGACGTATTCTGCTACTCCTACCGCGACCCGAATCTTGAAAATTCGCTTGCCGCTTTCAGCGGTACGGCGGATTTCCTGCAGGGCTTCCTCGCACAGGGAATGCCGCTTGACGACATCATCATCGGCACGGTCAACCAGACCGACCCGCTGCTCGACCCGTCCGGCAAGTGCGACCTTATGTGCGCACGCTATCTCAGGGGCACTGCGCACGACGACATCGCGCGCATCCGCCGCGAGATCCTCTCGACCTCGCCCGACGACCTCACCGAGCTGGTCGGTATGCTGCTCGAATGCGTCGAGAGCGGCAGGTTCTGCGCCGTCGGCAACAGGGACTCCGTCGCGTTCGTGAAATAAGCAAAGAGGCACTTAAATCAGGCGCGCCTTTTGCACCGACTCAAGGTGCGCTTGATTTTAGGCGATTTCAACCGATGCCGACATCGGCAGACAAGGGTAAGCACGGTTTTTTTCTGTCTGCCGACGGTAATGTTTGACTTTTTCAAAGCGGCGATGTATAATTGCATATGTTCACAGCGCATACGCAGGTGTAGTTTAATGGCAGAACATCAGCTTCCCAAGCTGAATACGGGGGTTCGATTCCCCTCACCTGCTCCAAAAAAGCTCCAAGTCATTTGACTCGGAGCTTTTTCAATGAAATAAATCCCTGCGGGGTTTGTGAAATGCCCTGCAGGGATGAAATATTGCTTAAAAATATGAAATTCGCCTCTCGGCGCGTAAAATCGCTGCGGCGACGGGTGGATTTTATTTGATATTCGGCAACAGCTTAAATTTTCATCAAAGCTCAGCCTTTGATTTTATTTTTAAATTAAAGGCGAAAATCGAGCTGTACGCTGACTTCATTCAACAATGACAAGCGGATTGTACGATTCAATAAACGACACGGCCGAAGGCGAAGCACTGTGACTTTTGCCTTTGGCCGTTTTTGTTTGCATATATGCGAGCAGACTTGCGCCGCCAAGCTGCTCTTACACCTTAAACATGAGTGTGGATAAATCGTCGAAGGTTATTTCGCCGCGGCCTGCAGAATTGCCGACGTTTACGGTCAGCGTACCGTTTTTCAGGCCGTAGGCGACCTTTTTGCCCTCGAGTGTCACGGAGGTGACCGACTTGCTCTTACGCATATTCAGCTCAAAGCTGACCTTGCCGTCGCTCGGGGTCTGATGCGAGAGCGACTGCGACTTGAACACTGCCGAGTCGGTCATCAGAATATTATAGATATTCGACATCTCCATATCGGTCAGGCCTACGCGGCGCATAATCGTAACGGCCTTGTCGTGCGAAGTGTTGCCCTGAGCCGCTCTGAGGCCCGTCACAAGCTGCTCGAAGCCGTCGTCTCCGGCGGTATAGGAGCGCGGGCGGTTGGGCGTAAGCTCGTAGTCGATGAAGACATTCCGCTCATCGACACCGACAAACGATTCGAGCATAAACGCCAAAGTGCCCGTGCGGTCGGCGCCCGCAGCGCAGTGGAACACTATCGGGTAGTTATCGAGGTCGGCAAACAGCTTGAGCGCTTTTCCCGAGCCGTCGCCGCCGTAAAGGAACGACCTGTACGCGGCAATCGGCACACGGACGTAGTTTACGTCCGCGCTTATCGGGCTGCGGGTTCTGTACTCCTCGGCGACCTCCGCTTCGGTGCGCAGGTCGAGGTCGGTCTTGACGCCGAGCAGACCTGTCAGCAGCTGCCTGCCGTCGTCGGTGACGTTGTCGATTGACGCGCAGCGGTAGACAAGCCCCTGCTTTATTCGCTTGCCGCCGTCGGCGGGCCAGCTGCCCATGTCACGGAAGTTGCCGACTCCGCCGACCGCGATAACGCGCGGACCGTCGAGGGTCCTGAACTCGTAAGTCTCGGTCTGCTTTTCTTCTCCGTCGGCGGTGAAGCGCGCCATGCAATAATATGCAGTGCCCGTTTTGAGTGCATTTATGTTGACCGTACCGTGCCCCGTCGCATCAAACACGCGCGGGTCGGACATATCCTTGTTTTCGGACACGAGCAGCTCGATTTTTTCGGGATTGCCGACCGAGTTTATCCTTATGCGGGCGGGAGTATGCAGGTCGGAGCTGCCGATGAACGAATAGTAATCAACCGTGTTCGAGGCAAAATCGTTCAGGTCGTACATCTCAGCTTTTTGCATATAAAGGCGGAGCGTGTCGGTGTTCAGGTCGTACTCCTCGTCGACGGAGAGCTTTACGTCAATCAAACCCTCCGTTGATGAGGCCGACGAATCCGACGACCCGGTCGAAGCTGCGGACGAGCTTCCCGCCGTTTTATTCTTGCCGCACGCTGCGGCAGACGCAAAAAGCATTGCGGCGCAGATGAGCGCTAAAATCCTTTTCAAAAAATCACCGCTTTCCGTTATTACCGTTAATTCTAACATAAAAAGGTGCGCCGAATAACTGCCATAAGCAACAAAATCACAGCCGCTCTTTTGTGGCCTATCAACAAAAACACCCGCGGCCGAGAAAAAGTCGCGGGCGTTTAAGTTATTTTGGATAGACAAGGCGGTCAGCCGCTTTAAGCGCGTTGGCTATCGGCACTGTCAGCAGGCCCATACACAGGTTGCCCGCGGCGTGTACCACGTCCCACGGCAGACCCGCGATTATCCATGTTACGGTTGCCTTGAAGGACAGCCCGTACATCAGCGCCTGAGCAGGCGCGTACAGCGTGCCGAACAGCATACCGTGCACGGCACACACGGCGCAGCAGGCGGGCACGGCAGCCTTGGCCGACATCTTCCCCGGCAGCAGCATCGCAGCGCCCCACAGCGGCAGCCATATATACAGATACGGCAGCCACCACATATGAAAGCCGTTGAACAGCCCGCACAGGAACACGAACAGATAAAGCGGAATCAGCGCCTTTGAGCGGTAAACGAGAGTATAGGCCACGGTCAGCATGGCTATCGGGTGCACGTTTGGCATAAACTCCATTATGACCTTGGCAACGTACATCACCGTGCCGAGCAGGGCGAACACCGCCGTCTCCCTTATGCTGAGGGCCGGTTTGCGCTTCACCCCTCGGCTACTGTTGCCACGAACGAATAGGTAGCGCCCGCGGTGATTTCGGTCGAGTCAACGCCGGTGGAAGCGTAGTCGCCGTCGATGTAGAACGCCCAGTAAGAGCCGTCGGTGTTATAGTCAAGGGTAACGCCGTTGACGGTCGTGACAAACAGGCCGTAGGAGCTGTCCTGACCCGCGATGAGGCCGACCTTCAGCAGAGCGGCGCCGACGGTGGTCTCGTCGGTGTTGACGGTAAACTCGGTGCTTTTTTTGTCGGCGTCGGTGACGACGAACTTGAACTTGGTGCTGCCCTCGCCGACAACGTTGGCGTCGCCTGCCTTGCTCGAAACGGAGCTGCTCGCCGGAGCGCTCGATACGTTGCTCGAAGCGGAGCTTGACGCGCCCTTATCGGAACCGCAGGAGGTCATAGTCAGTGCAACAGCCGCAGAAAGCACCAGACAAAGCAGAGCGGAAACGACAGAGGAAGTAAACTTTTTCTTTTCCATTTTTTCTTTTCTCCTTAGAAAAATATTGCCGTTCTCTCACGCAGGCGATCGCTGCGGACTTAATGCTTTGAGCATTAGGTCATAACGGCTCGGGCGACAAGGTCTTTCGACTTAAAGCACCGCTCGCTCACCTTCTCGCCGAAAGCCCACAGGGCACATCGGCAATGGCTTTTACGCGGCGAAAAGCTGCGGCTTTTCGACTCGCTGCGTACTGCGCGCGGCATAAAATGCTTATCACGGCGGCGGGCCCGTGCGGGAATTTCACCCGTTTCCCTTTTTCGCCACCGATTATTCTATCATATTAAGCGTCCGCGGTCAATCTTGCACTATTGACAAATGCGGCTTTGGGTGTAAAATATTTCTTGAAGAAATAAGAGGAGGTAATTTGCTTTGCAGGTGCTATTTTTAGTTTTAAACAAAACGGAGTGTCTTGAGGAGATACTCAAGGAATTCAGCAAAAAAGAGCTTCACGGCGCGACGATACTCGACAGCAAGGGTATGGCGCACAGCCTCGACAGCTTCACCGAGCTGCAGTTTATGCTGTCGCTCAGGTCGCTGCTCGACCCGACCCACCGCGAAAGCAAGACGGTGTTTATGGTCATTAAGGACGACGAGGTCAAGGTCGTATCCGATATAGTCAACCGCGTCACAGGAGGACTGGACAAGCCCGACACGGGAATACTGTTCACCATGCCGGTGAGCCATCTGGAAGGATTCAAGCTCAAATGAATACTCTGCTTTACCTTGCGATAATGATATTTTCGGGTATGCTTTTCGGCCGCATTGCCAAGCTTGTAAAGCTGCCTAACGTCACGGGCTACCTTGTCGGAGGTCTGATAATCGGCCCGAGCGTACTTAATATAATACCCGCCGACGCGATAAGCTCGATGACGATAATATCGAACGTAGCGCTCGGCTTCATCGCCTTTTCGATAGGCAACGAGTTCAAGATCTCGTATTTCAAGCGCGTCGGCGCGACCCCGATAGTAATTGCGGTGTTCGAGTCGCTGCTGGCGGTCGTCTTCGTTATGGTCGGGCTCATCATCGCGGGCTTTGATCTGCCGTTTTCGATAGTGCTCGGCTCCATCGCGGCCGCGACCGCTCCCGCGGCGACGATAATGGTCATTCGCCAGTACAAGGCCAAAGGCCCGATGACAGAAACGCTGTTAAGCGTTGTGGCGATCGACGACGCGACCGCACTGATATTCTTCGGCATCTGCGTTGCCATCGCGGGCGCGCTCGGCGGCAAGAGCGAGTCGCTCGGTATGGCGCTGCTCAAGCCCGTTGTCGAAATACTGGGCGCTGTGGTAATCGGCTTTGTGATAGGGCTGCTCATGCTGCTGCCTTTCAGGTGGTTTAAAAAGGACGGCAACCGCCTGTCGATAATCATAGGCGCTGTATTCCTCGGGGTCGGACTTGCCGACATACTCGGCATATCGAGCCTGCTGCTGTGCATGGCAATGGGCGCGGCGCTCGCCAACTTCAGCAGCGAGACTGCCTCGATAATGAAGCTTGCCGACGGGCTGACCCCGCCGATATTCCTGCTGTTCTTCGTCGCCTCGGGCGCCGAGCTGCAGCTGAGCGTTCTGCCGCAGATAGGGCTTGCGGGCGTAATCTATGTCATACTGCGCGTTGTCGGCAAGGTCGCGGGCGCAGCCTTCGGCGCGGCGATTTGCAAGGCGCAGGCGAGCGTGCGCAAGTACCTCGGTCTGGCGCTTGCACCGCAGGCGGGCGTTGCGATAGGACTGTCGCTGATTGCCATCACAGCAGTGCCTGAGCACGGCGCGGCGATACGCGCAATAATCCTGTGCGGCACGCTGATCTACGAAATGGTCGGCCCCGCGCTGTCAAAGTTCGCACTCAAAAAAGCAGGCGAGATAACCGAAAGCTGACCGCGCTGCCGCTTAAATCATCTGCCGCACTGCATAAAAAACGGCTCTCACTTAAAAAGACCGAGTGAGAGCCGTTGATTTTTGCCTTGAAAACAGATATAAGCTGATCCGCGGGCGCGTTGGGGGTGGGGGGTGATGAGTGGGAGCTCATCGTGCGGCCGCGTAACAGCTTATTGGTATAGATTATAGTTTGCGCCCGCATAAATGACAATATTTGACGGTAAAATGTGACCTAAAGGTAAAAAATCAGAACCGTATTGACAAATGGAAACTCCCGTGCCGCAAGTGCCCGACCGACGCTGACCGCCGTTGCCGTCGCAATCCTTTGCAAGCGTGCGTTTGCCATAATTTTCAATCGTCAAAAAAGTGTAATATTACCCCGAATATGTTGATTTACATAATTTCTTGTGTTAAAATGTAGTTTGGTATCCGGGCGCGGTAAAACCGGACACATTTTTGACGTTTATCAATTCTTTCAGAGGACGGAGCGCACAATGGTATTCTCAAGCCTGACCTTTTTTCTGGTGTTTTTAACACTCAACCTGATATGCTACTCTTTTGCCAAGGACATTCGCAGCAAGAATATCGTTATGCTCGTGTTTTCGCTCGTGTTCTACACCTGGGGCGAGCCGAAATATGTCCTGCTGTTGCTTGCAATGGTGGGCGTAAACTGGCTGATGTCACTGCTTATCGAGAAGCACCGTAAAACCAAACTCGCGCGCCTGTGGCTCGTGATTTCGTGCGTCTTCAGCCTCGGAATGCTTGCGATATTCAAGTATTCAAACCTCATTACCTCGACTTTTTCGTTCATTTTCGGCGATTTTGTGACGAACATCGCCCTGCCCATCGGCATTTCGTTCTACACGTTCCAGATTCTTTCCTACGTCATCGACGTCTACCGCGGCGAAGTGCCCGCGCAGCACTCGTTCTGGCGGCTGCTGCTGTACGTCAGCCTGTTCCACCAGTGCATCGCAGGGCCGATAGTACGCTACCGTGACGTCGAGCGCGAGATAACCTCGCGCCGCATGACGGGCGAGGATTTCAGCCGCGGCGTGACCCGCTTCGCGGTCGGTCTTGGCAAAAAGGCGATGCTTGCCAACGCGTGTGCAAAGGTCGCCGACACGATACTGCTCAGCGACTCGCAGTTGAGCGATATGACAAAGCTGAGCAAAAACCTCGAGCAGCTCGCCTCAAAGCCCGCCGCCATGCTGTGGCTCGGCGTGCTGATGTATATGCTGTTTATCTACCTCGATTTCTCCGCCTACTCCGATATGGCTATCGGAATGGGGCTTATGATAGGCTTCCACTATAAAGAGAACTTCAACTACCCTTATGTTGCGTCGAGCGTCACCGACTTTTGGCGCAGATGGCACATTTCGCTGAGCAGCTTCTTCCGCGATTACGTCTATATACCGCTCGGCGGCAACCGAAAGGGTCTGCCGCGCAAGCTGTTCAATATGTTCGTGGTCTGGTTCTTAACAGGGCTGTGGCACGGCGCAAGCTGGAACTTCGTGCTGTGGGGGCTTTACTTCTTTGTGTTCCTCGTTATCGAGAATCTCGGTCTGCGCGACAAACTCGCAAAAGCGCCCAAGTTCGTCGGCCACCTCTATCTGCTGCTGGTTGTGTTCTTTGGCTGGATTCTGTTCCGCTTTACGAATATGAGCGCCGCGCGGACAGTTTTCAAGGGGCTGTTCGGCCTGAACGGCAACGGCTTTACGAGCTTTGAGGCCAACGCGATGTGGCTTAACTACATCTTCTTCCTCATCGTCGCGATAGTCTCCGTCACGCCGCTTATCAAAAATCTGGGCGCAAAGCTCACGGCTGTCAGCGAGAAAAACGGTGTCGTGGCCGTCGTATACGGCGTGTCGCAGATACTTGTGCCGACCGTGCTGATAATTCTCAGCACCATGGCGCTTGTGGGCAACAGCTACAATCCGTTCATTTACTTCAGATTTTAAGGAGGGCGCGAAATGAAAAACAACCGTTTTAAATTCATCGTCAACGCCCTCAAGTCAAGCCTTTTCGTGCTCACACTCATCGTCGGGCTTATCGTTTCGATGCTTATTCCGCTGCGCCCGACCTACTCAGAGAATGAAAAGCGCGAGCTTACCAAGTTCCCCGCCCTGACTGCGTCGAGCCTTGCCGACGGCAGCTTTTTCGCGGGAATCGACACCTGGTTTGCCGACACCTTCCCGTTCAGAGAAGCGATGATCTCGGCCTACGGCGGCATCGAAGATCTGTACGGCTTACACACGACCAAGGTGCACGGCAAGGTCGACGACGGCGACGATATTCCCGACACGCCGAGCAAGGCGGGGGCTTCGTCGGGGGCTTCGTCGGGCACGGCGTCCTCCGGCTCATCGAGCACGGGCAGCTCCTCCGCCGCTTCGTCGCAGGATAACGAGCCCGCCGAGCAGGGGCTGTCGATGGGCGGTGTACTGCTTATCAAGAACGCCGCTTACGAATACTATAACTTCAACAAATCGTGCGCCGACCGCTATTCCGCAGCCGTCACAAACGCGGCCAACCGCTTGAACGGCATCTCAAACGTCTATGATATGGTCGTGCCGACGAGCATCGGAATCACGCTCAACGAGGCCACGCGTAAGAGCATTAACAGCTCCGACCAGCAAAAGGCCATCAACTACATCTACGGCTCGATGGGCGACGGGGTCAAGACGGTAAACGTCTACGACACGCTCATGAGCCACCGCAGCGAGTACATTTTCTTCCGCACCGACCACCACTGGACGCAGCTGGGCGCTTACTACGCCTATCAGCAGTTCGCAAACCGCGCCAAGTTCATGCCCATTGAGCAGAGCCGCTACTCCACCGTCACCTACGACGGCTTCCTCGGCTCGTTCTATGCGGCGACGAAGAAGGACGCGACACTCGCCGCCACTCCCGACTCTATCACAGCGTTCAAGCTCATCAATAACGCGTCGATGAATGTCGTAGGCAAAAACGGCTCCTCATTCTCGTGGCCCATAATCGGCGACCCGACCAAGTCGGCGGAGAACCTCAAGTACGCGGCGACGTTCATCGGAGGCGACAATCCGCTGTCGACGATCACAAACAACGACCTTCCCGAGGGCGACTCGTGCATACTGGTCAAGGAGTCGTTCGGCAACGCGTTCGCTCCCCTGCTAATTCCGCATTATAAGAACATCTACGTCGTCGACTACCGCTACTACAAGGGCGGACTCATCCGGCTTGCGCAGGAAAAGGGCGTAAAGGACGTGATCTTCTTAAACAACATCTCAGCCACGCGCACTTCAGCCCGTGTGACCGAGATGGAAAACCTCATCAACCGCTGATATTTTAAATAATTGCAAAACCGCGTCGGACAAGACATTCATTGCCTTTTGCCCGACGCGGTTTTTATAATTATTAAGATTTAACAGATTATTTACAATAAAATATGTAGTTTTTTTAACAAAGCTGTGTTATACTGTAAAATGTGGTAATTTTGATTTTTCCCGAAAGGTAGGGTGTTAAATATGAGAAAGACGAAGATAATCTGCACCATCGGTCCTGCGAGCGATAACGAGGAGACTCTGACCCAACTGTGCTTGAACGGCATGAACGTGGCAAGGCTGAACTTCTCCCACGGAACTCACGCCGAGCATCAGCAGAAGATCGACCTCATTAAAAAGGTACGTGAAAAGCTCGATATGCCCATCGCTATCATGCTTGACACCAAAGGTCCCGAATACCGCATCGGCACGTTCAAGGACGGCGCGGTGCAGCTTAAAGACGGCGACACCTTCACCTTCACCACCGACGACATCGAGGGCGACAGCTCCCGCGTTTCGGTCAGCTACAAGGGGCTTATTGACGAGCTGAACGAAGGCGATAAGATTCTCGTCAACAACGGCCTCGTCATCTTCCGCGTTGAAAAGATCAGCGGCAACGACGCGCAGTGCGTTGTTGAAGTCGGCGGTGACCTATCCAACCGCAAGAGCATGAGCTTTCCCGACAAGGTGCTGCATCAGGACTATCTCAGCGAGCAGGACAAAAGCGACCTGCTTTTCGGCATCGAGAATGACGTAGACTTCGTCGCCTGCTCCTTCGTTTCAGGCAAGCAGGACCTCGAGGACGTGAAGAACTTTCTCAAGGCAAACGGCGGCGGCGACATCGACCTCATTGCCAAAATCGAGAACCGCGCAGGCGTAAACAACATCGAGAGCATATGCGAGGCCTGCGACGGCATTATGATCGCGCGCGGCGACCTCGGCGTTGAAATTCCGTTTGTCGAGCTGCCCGCCATCCAAAAGCTGCTGATAACCAAGTGCCGCCTGCTCGGCAAGCGCGTTATCACCGCGACCGAAATGCTCGAGTCGATGATAAAGAATCCGCGCCCGACCCGTGCCGAGATCTCCGACGTCGCCAACGCGGTCTACGACGGTACGAGCGCCGTCATGCTCTCGGGTGAGAGCGCTGCGGGCAAGTACCCCGTGCAGACCGTGCGAATTATGGCGCAGATCGTCGAGGAGACCGAGAATAACATTCATTACGAGCGCCTCTTTGCGACCTCCGAGTTCAAGATAAAGAACCTCGTCGACGCTATCTCTCACGCGACCTGCGGAATGGCGATCGACATCAACGCAAAGTCCATCGTCGTCTGCTCCCGCTCGGGTATGACGGTCAGAATGGTCTCGCGTTTCAGGTGCCCGATCGACATCATCGGCCTTACGCCTGCCAAAAAGGTGTGGTATAAGCTCGCGCTGTCGTGGGGAGTGACCCCCGTTATGAGCGAATCGTTCACCTCGACAGAGGTGCTGTTCTACCACGCGGTCGCGGCGGCGAAGAAGCTGCAGGGGCTCACCTCGGGCGACAACGTCGTCATCACCGGCGGCATCACCAACGGCAGCTCGGGCAACACGAACCTTATCAAGGTCGAGACTATCTGAGGGGGCAGTTTTTGTGGTAAAGCACATCATTCTGTGGAGACTTAACGAGGCGCTCTCCGGCGAGGAAAAAGCCGCCGTCAAGGCGGGCATAAAAGAGGGGCTCGAGGGCCTTAAAGGCCGTATACCCGGCCTTGTCGACATCGTAGTCCGCACCGAGCGGCTGCCAAGCTCCAACGTCGACGTTATGCTCGACTCGACCTTCACCGACGAAGCGGCGCTGCGCGGCTACAGCACGCACCCCGAGCACGTCGCCGTCGCCGACGGAAAAGTCCGCCCGTACACCGCCCTGCGCGCCTGTATGGACTACGAGATTTAAAGCGCGGCTTGCGTCGGCTTTTGTGATTTATAAGCGGCACGTCCGCTGAAACGCGATATTTTTCAGCGCCCGGCAGAGCTTTGCCGAGCGCTGTTTTTATGCTCAAAAGTATTCTTTGCGGATAGCTTACGTCTGTTTATGCATAATCCGCAAAAAAGGAGGGCGCCCGACGTAGGGAAAGATCCCGCCGGGCGCTTTTTGAGAGGGTATGAACCTTTATCAGGGCGAAACGGGTAGCTGACGCCCGCCTCGCTCTTGAGTTTATATTACCGTTTATCGGAAAAGAATGCTTAAACAGACTGTTAACGAACTATTAACAATCTGTAAACAATTTTCACTTCGGATAAATACCGCACAAAAAAACCAACCTGCGCGTGCGAGGTTGGTTTTTTCTTACAAATGCGAAGCTCATTCGTCGGCGACGTAGGCGACATGGTCGATCTTGAGCAGCTCATCAAAGTTGAACGGGCGGCTCTTATCGGATGCGATGCTCAGGCCGAGGTTGCCGTCACGGCCGCTCTTGGGCGCGATGACCTGGTAGTTCGGTTCCTCCCCCATCAGCTTGCCGATCGCATTGATGACATCGTTGGTCGAATAGAGGTCGTCAATTTCGACATAGACTGCTTCGTTGGAGCTTTTGGTCTTTTCAAGCTTTGCAAGCAGGACTATCGCGATAAGATACAGCGCGGTGACGATGATAACGCCGGTATAGAAGCCGTAGCCGATCGCCACGCCGATGGTCGCTGTCGCCCAAACGCCCGCCGCGGTGGTAAGTCCCGAAATCATATGGTTGCTTTTGAGAATAATCATACCAGCGCCGAGGAAGCCGACGCCCGAAACGACCTGCGCGGGGATACGGAACACGTCGCCCGTCAGATTCATCATCTGCGCGACGTAAACGCTGGTCATCGAGGTCATGCAAGCGCCGAGACACACCAGAACATGAGTCCTCATACCGGCGGCGCGGCCGTGCTTTGCGCGCTCACGGCCGATGATTATGCCGATAGCGACGGCGACGACAGATTTTATGAGCACTTCAAGAATTGTTGCTGTATCAAACACTGCTGTCCCTCCAATCAGCTGAAATTAAAATATCTTATATTATAGCAGCTTTTGCCGTTTTTTTCAAGACCAAAGCCAAAATAATTTACATTTTCGGACATTTGAATTTTCGGGTTGTTTCGCGGCGCAAAAGGCATTATAATATAAATTACAAATCATAATCCTTGCACCCGTTTTGGGCGGTGATATATTCTATGAAAATAAACGAGTTCACTATACCTGCAAAAATCAGCCGAGAGCTGCGCTTCGCCTTTGTCTCCGACATTCACGGGGCGAGAAATGAGCCCATCCTCGCGGAGATAGAGCGCCTTGCGCCCGACGCGGTGCTCGTCGGCGGCGACTGTATCCACAGCAAGCTGAGCTTTGAGCGCGGACTGGACTTTCTGAAAGAGTCCGCCCGGCGCCGACCGACGTTCTGCGCGCTCGGCAACCACGAGACGCGCTTCGGCGCGGACATAGTCGGGCTTATGCGCGGCACGGGAGCGACCCTGCTTGACAACGAGAAAGCTCACTTTGAGGACATCGAAATCGGCGGCCTGACCTCCGGCTACGGCTTCGGCCTGCCGCAGAAGCGGACGAAGGCAGCACCGGCACCGGATCTTGACTTTCTCGCCCGCTTTGCCGAGGGCGACGGCTTCAAGCTCCTGCTTTCACACCACCCCGAATACTTTGAACAGTACATCGAGCCGCTGCAAATCGACCTGACCCTGTCAGGTCACGCGCACGGCGGGCAGTGGCGCTTTTTCGGGCGCGGCGTGTTCGCCCCCGGGCAGGGGCTGCTGCCCAAATACACGTCGGGCAGCTACTTCGACGGCCGCCTTATCGTCGGGCGCGGGCTCGGAAATCCGTACCTTATACCGAGATTGTTCAACCCAACCGAGCTGCTGCTTATCAGGCTTGTACCTACCGAATAAACAATCAAGCGCCGCACAGAGCTGAATGCTTTGCGCGGCGCTTTAATTCACACGAAAATGAAGTACATATCCCAGCAGGGCAGGCACTTGCCGCGCCGCAAATAGACGCGGTAGTCTGGTCTCAGCGCAAGCACCGCTTCCGGCAGGGCGACAATGTCCCCGCTTCTGTGATAGGCGGAGAGATACAGGCGCGGCTTAGTATTCTTTATCGTATTGCGTGCGCCGTTTATCGCGGCAAGCTCCGCGCCCTCGATGTCGAACTTTATCACGTCGGGTGCGCCGAAGCGGTTGCTGAGCGTATCGACCGTCACCGTATCAACGGCCGAGCCGCTGCCTGCGACGTGCTGATTGCGCCCGCTTAAGTCGGTGAAGTGCGACAGCCCGTCGTGCTCCCACACGGCCGCACGCACGCAGATGACGCGCTCATCGTCGCCGAACGCGGCAGTCAGCTTGGCGAAGTTGCGGCGGTCGGGCTCGACCGCGATGAGCGAGCCGAGCTGCGGCTGCACGGCGAGGAAGCGCTCGGCCGTGTCGCCCCGATAGGCGCCCAGGTCGAACAGCCGCTCCCCCGCGCGCAGGTCAAGCAGCTCGCGGCGGAAGTCGTCCTCGTCGTCCGCGCTGCTCATCAGCCGCTCATAGCTGCCGCCGAGCTTCGCTTCGACTACCGCGTCGAGCACCTGCCGCGACCGCTCGTCGGCAAGGCGGGAACGCATGGCCGTAAGCCGCTCGGCTATACTCTCGTAAAACGGTGCGTCGAAAAAAGTCTCGCCGTAAGCGGGCACGTCGGGAACATACAGCTCCTGCTCGGCGGCGATGCGCGCGACGTTTTCGAGCACCTCCGCGCGGCCGCTGCCGAACGCGACGAGCACGATGAAGCTGCCGAAGCGCTCCTTCGCCGCCGCATAGCTGATGACCGTGAAGCCTCGAAAGCTCTGCCCTCTGACGAAGCCGTCGCTTGCGAACACTCCCGCGGCCGCTGCGCCGTCGCGTTCAAGGCGGTCGAGCACCTTATCGGCGCCGTTGCCCATTCCGTATATCAGTATCGGCTTTTTCGCCGATTTAAGGTAGCTCCAAAGCTCGCGCACCGCTCCGCCCTCCCGAAAGAATCTTGTAAGCCTGTTGACCCGAAGTCAGCTTTAGGTTTTACAATAGTATCAGGACAATGATAGCATTGCCGCAAAACAAAGTCAACCGCTGAAAAAATACGGTGTTTATGAAAATGAACTCGGCCGCATAATTTGAAAAGGCGAACGTGTTCGGCATCGGGATTACCGGGGACGCGCAGCTCACCGACACGGCGAACTTCGACAAGCCCTTCGATAGGATACGCCGCTCGTAATTTTGAGAGGCGGCTTCGCTTTTATTCAGGCTAAAGGCGACTGCTTCGGTTTTGAGCGTCGTCACACTTTAAATCCCACTGCGTCGGAAATCGGCGGGCTTTAGGCCGAAAAATCACACTGAAAATCCCACCGTTACGCAAAAAACAGGCACGGATCATACCGTGCCTGTTTTCCTTTTACCTGTTACTCGGCTTCAAAAACTTCTTTGCCGAGGCCGCAGATCGGGCAGACCCAATCCTCGGGCACATCCTCCCACGCAGTGCCGGGAGCGATGCCGTTATCGGGATCGCCCAGCTCGGGGTCGTAGACATAGCCGCAGGGGCAAACATACTTTTCCATAAGTTCAAGCGCTCCTTTCAGCGTAAGATCGGCTTAACCGAAATATCTCTTGAGCAGACCCTCGAAGGCCTTGCCGTGGCGGGCTTCGTCGCGGGCCATCTCGTGGACGGTGTCGTGGATGGCGTCGAGTCCAAGCTCCTTGGCGAGCTTGGCAAGGTCGGTCTTGCCCGCGGTAGCGCCGTACTCGGCTTCAACGCGCATCTTCAGGTTCTTCTCGGTCGAATCGGTCAGAACCTCGCCGAGCATCTCGGCGAACTTTGCGGCGTGCTCGGCTTCCTCAAAGGCAGCCTTCTCCCAGTAAAGGCCGATCTCGGGATAGCCCTCGCGGTGAGCGACGCGAGCCATTGCGAGGTACATACCGACCTCGGAGCACTCGCCGTTGAAGTTAGCGCGCAGACCCTCGATTATACGCTCGTCAACGCCGTTTGCAACGCCGACAACGTGCTCGGCAGCCCAAGCCTTGGCTTCGTCGTTCTGCTCGACCATTTTAGCGCCGCAGATGGGGCACTTCTCGATCGGCTCGTCACCCTCGTGGACATATCCGCAGACAGGACATACATACTTTTTCATAACAATTTACCTCCGATAAATTTTAGTTTTTTATTTTTTATACAATCGGCACAAAGGCCGTGTAAAACAAGACTGTAGCTTTCGACCCGGCAGCCGTTCAGGGCGCTTTCGTCGATTTTGACCTCCGTAAACACGTCGACTATGCGGCGGCAAACGCGGCACAGCAGGTGCGCATGGTCGCTTGTGCGGGCGTCAAAGTGAGTGTTGCCGTCGCCTGCGTCGATTGCGAGCACCTCGCCCTCGCGGCTGAGCTCCGACAGGTTGCGGTAGACGGTTGCGAGGCTGATATTCGGAAAGCTCCCGCGCACGGTGTCGTAAAGCTCGGTTGCCGTCGGGTGCTTGTCCGTTGCGCACAAGGCGGCATAAATTGCGTCGCGCTGCTTCGAGTGCTTCTTCATATCCAACCTCCCTTATTTTTTAATAACGATAATCGTTATCGTTATTATTATAATATCAGTTCAATCGCCGTTTGTCAAGCACTATTTTAAATTTATTGATGATTTTTTCGCAGCCTTGATGTATAATATTCACATAAGTATAAATTTGAGCGAATTTCCGCTTAAAATTACTTTGGGAGAATTAAAATGGAGACTATTGACACGCGGCGAATTACAATTCTGGACGAAGTGCGCGGCTTCGCAGTCGTCTGTATGATATTTTTTCATGCGTTCTACACCCTCGCCTATTATTTCGGATCGTCGATTACGCTTGAGCTGATGGACTTCTTTAAGCCCGCCGTGCCGTGGTTCGGCGGCGCGTTCATACTGATTTCAGGCATATCGAGCCGACTGTCGCACTCGAACCTTGTGCGCGGGGCAAGGCTGTTCGGCATTGCGCTTGCGCTGACGGCGGTGACCTGGGTGCTCGACCGCTGCTTTGGGATAGAAGGCTCGCTCATAACCTTCGGTATATTGCATATGCTATCGCTGTCAATGCTTTTGTACGCAGCACTGCACAGGCTGTGGAATAAAGTCCCGCTCGCTGCGGCGGTCGCTGTGTGCGTCGTCCTTTTTGCGGTGACGTACAACATTAACTACGGCTATATCGGCATAGGACCGCTCTCGTTTGAGCTGTCGGAGAGCATTATGCACTGCAGGTACCTGTTCCCGTTCGGCATCACGACCTACTCGTACGAGTCGGCCGACTACTACCCGCTTATTCCGTGGGTGTTCGCATTCTTCGCGGGCGCGGCGATAGGCAAGCCGTTTGCCGAACGGCGGCTGCCCGAATTCTGCTTCAAGCCGCACGTCAGGCCGCTTTCGTTCTGCGGTCGGCACGCGCTGATAATATATCTGGTGCATCAGCCTGTCATATTCGGGCTGGCGGAGCTTATAAGTCTTATTTTGAGGTGAGAATATGGTCTATGACGCAGCCGTTGTCGGCGCGGGAATGGGCGGGCTGACCGCCGCAATATATCTGTCGCTTGCGGGACTGAAGGTCGCTGTTATCGAGAGCAGGTACCCCGGCGGGCAGATTGCCGAGTCGGCAGAGGTTATGAACTTTCCGGGCTTCGAGCGCATAGGCGGTGCTGAGCTTTCACAGCGCGTTGCCGCTCAGGCGAAGAGCTGCGGCGCGGTAATTCTGGACGGCGAGGTCACCTCGTTCGAAGCGGACGGCGACGTAAAGCGGCTGATAATGCAGTCGGGCGATGTCCTCGCGCGCGGCGCAGTCATCGCCGCAGGGTCGCAGCCGCGGCGCGCGGGCTTTGCGGGTGAAGCGGAGTTCAGCGGGCGCGGTGTCAGCTACTGCGCGACGTGCGACGCGCCGTTTTGCAGAGGCAAAACGGTCTTTGTCGTCGGCGGCGGCAACGCGGCCGCGCAGGGCGCGCTGTATCTGGCCCGGTTTGCCGAGCGCGTGATCGTGCTGGTGCGCTCGGGCGCGCTCAGGTGCGACGCGGCCTTGAGCGACAAGCTCAAAGCGGACGGCAGAATCGAGGTGCGCTTTAACTCGGTTATTGAAGAAGTCGGCGGCTCCCGCCGTGTTGACCGTGCGGTGATTTGCGACAAAGTAAGCGGTGCCGTCGAAGAAGTCGGCGGCGCGACCGGCGGCATTTCGGTGTTCGTTTTTGCGGGGCACACTCCCGCAAGCGCGCCGTTTGCAAGCGCTGTCAGGGTCGATGGCGACGGTTACATCGTGACAGACGAAAAGCTGCAAACGAGCGCTTTGGGCGTATTCGCGGCGGGCGACATTGTCAGAAAGCCGCTGCGCCAGCTTGTCACCGCAGCCGCCGACGGCGCGCTTGCAGCGGTCGGCTTGGAGAAGTTTCTGCGGCTTGGCTGACGCGGCTTTGAAAAATTAAAACAAACACGGTGCAGACCCTTTTTTTGAGACTGCACCGTGTTTTACTTTAAAGCTTGGGTTATCCTCCCACCTCTTTCGAGACGGGATTTTTCGCTTTTACAGAGCTTAGTCGAGTTCGACTGCGCCTGTGTAGAGCCGGTAATATCTGCCCTTTTGCTCAAGCAGCTGCTCGTGCGTGCCGCGCTCGACAATCTTGCCGTGCTCGAGCACCATTATGGCGTCGGCGTGGCGGACGGTCGACAGACGATGAGCGATTATAAACGTGGTCTTGCCCTTCATCAGGCGGTCAAGGCCGCGCTCGATATGGCGCTCGGTGCGCGTGTCGACGGAGCTGGTTGCTTCGTCAAGCACGAGAATGGGAGTGTTGGCGATAGCCGCTCTGGCGATGTTCAGCAGCTGGCGCTGACCCTGCGAGAGGTTCGCGCCGTCGCCCTCTATGACGGTGTCGTAGCCGTCGGACAGCCTCATAATGAACGAGTGGGCGCTTGCGAGCTTGGCGGCGGCTTCGACCTCCTCGTCGGTCGCGTCAAGTCGGCCGTAGCGGATATTCTCCCTGACCGTGCCCGTAAAGAGGTGCGTGTCCTGGAGCACCATCGAAATCTTTTTGCGTATGGTCAGGCGGTTGTACTCGCGAATATCCACGCCGTCGATGAGGATCCGACCCTCGTCTATGTCGTAGAACCTTGTCAGCAGATTGGTTACGGTCGTCTTGCCCGCGCCCGTCGAGCCGACAAACGCTATCTTCTGCCCCGGCTTTGCATAGAGCGAGAGGTCGCTGAGCACCGTCTTTTCGGGAACATAGCCGAACGTGACGTGCTCAAATTCAACGTCGCCCTCAACGTTCCGGATAGCCTTGGCTTTGCTTTCCTCTTCGCTTATCTCGGGCTGCTCGTCCATAACGGCAAAGACGCGCTCCGCTCCCGCAAGGGCGGCGAAGATGGTGCTCATCTGCATCGAGATCTCGTTTATCGGGCGGGAGAACTGCCGCGAATAGCCTGCGAAAACGGTCAGCGCACCCGGGGTCATATGACCCAGGCACATCAGTATGCCGCCGATGCCTATTGTAACGCCGTAGCAGACCTGCGAGCTGTTGCCCATGATCGGTCCCATAATTCCGCCGTAGAACTGCGCCTTGAACTGCTTGTCGCGCAGGTCGTCGTTGAGAAGCTCAAACTCCTCCTCGCATATCTGCTCGTGATTGAACACCTTTACAACCTTGCTGCCCGTGACGCTCTCTTCAATATAGCCGTTGACTGCGCCGATGGCGGCCTGCTGACCCGAATAATACTTGCTGCTCCTCTTAGCGATAGCGCCGCCGGCGAAAATGAACACGGGCACAAACGCAACGGTGATGAGAGTCAGCCAGATGTTGGTGGTGATCATAAAGATGAACGTGCCGATGAGCGTTACAGCGCCGCTTACAAGCGAGACAAGCGAGTTGTTGAGCATCGTGTCGATGTTGTCAATATCGTTTGTGTAGCGGCTCATGACCTCGCCCGTGGAGTTGCGGTCGAAGTACCTGACAGGCAGGGTCTGCATCCTGCGGAAGAGATCGTTTCTTATTCTCTCGACCGAGTTCTGGCTTATTGAAAGCATAAGACGCGCCTGCAGATAGGTGCAGATGATAGACACAACGTACACTGCGGCAAGCAGCGCAAGCGCCGCGGTTATATAGACCGTTACCGAGCCTGCGGTCGACTCCATTGCAGAGGAGATAACGGGCAGGCCGCATATCTTCTCGATAACCGAGTCGGCTATACGCTCCATTTTGCTCATGCTGCCCTGATTACCCGTGACAAAGTAGGTCAGGCGGTTGATTATCGGTGCGAGCATATACGAGCCGCAAAGGCTTGCGGCGGTGTTGAGCAGCATACAGATCAGGACGATGACAAAGCGGAACTTGTATTCTCCCACATAGCGGAGCAGGCGCTTGACGGTCGCGCCCGCGTTCTTCGGCTTGCCCTTGCCGCCGCGCATACCCGGACCGCCGGGGCCGCGTCCGCCCATCGGGCCGCGCTTTTTATCGGGTCTCTTGGAGCTGTACTGCTTTTGGAGGTCTTCAAGAGTTCTTTTCTTTTCCATCTTAAAGCTCCTCCTTGTCTACCTGAGAATAGTAAATTTCCTGATAGGTTTCGTTATTTTTGATAAGCTCGTTGTGCGTGCCGACGCCGCATATCCTGCCGTCGTCCATAACAACTATCTTGTCGGCTTCCTTAACCGACGAAATGCGCTGCGCAATGATTATCTTGGTTGAGCCGGCAAGGTCGTTTGCGAACGCTTCCCTTATCTTTGCCTCGGTGGCGGTGTCGACCGCACTGGTCGAATCGTCGAGAATGAGTATCTTCGGGTGCTTGAGCAGTGCTCTGGCAATGCAAAGGCGCTGCTTCTGGCCGCCCGAGACGTTCGTGCCGCCCTGATCGAGCATGGTCTCGTAGCCGTCGGGGAAATTCTTTACGAACAAGTCGGCCTGCGCCTTGTCGGCGGCGGCGGAAATCTGCCCGTCGCTTGCTTCAAGGTCGCCCCAGCGCAGGTTGTCTGCGATCGTGCCCGAGAACAGCACGTTCTTCTGCAGCACCATGCCGATGCCCTCGCGCAGGTTGTAGAGGCTGTAATCCTTGACGTTGACTCCGTCGATGAGCACCTCGCCCGCGTCAGCATCGTACAGGCGCGGGATAAGCGACACGAGCGTAGTCTTGCCGCAGCCTGTTGAGCCGATTATGCCCACGGTCTCGCCCGGCTCGACGGTCAGGTTAATGTCGTCAAGCACCGCGTCGGAGCTGGTCTTATAGTATCTGAACGAGACGTTTTTGAACTCGACCTTGCCGTCTTTGACGGTCAGGTCCTTCTGCCGGGCGTTGTCGTCGTTTAAGTCAAGCGGCTCGTCGAGCACCTCGGTGATACGCCTTGCCGAGGCCATGGCGCGCGAGGACATCATAAACAGCATAGTGACCATAAGCAGCGACATAAGTATCTGGGTAACATAGGTGATGAAAGCCGAGAGGTTGCCGACCTCCATGCCCGCGTTCATAACAAGCCTGCTGCCGAACCACACGGCTCCGATTATCGTCGCGTACATGCACAGGCTCATAATAGGCTGCAGGAAGATCATTACCTTCATCGCGCCCATGCCCGTCTGCTTGAGGTCGCTGTTGGCGTCGGCAAACTTGTTGTTTTCAAAATCCTCGCGGACAAAAGACTTTACCACGCGCACGTTGGTGATATTCTCCTGAACGGTGGAGTTCAGGCGGTCGATCTTGGTCTGCATACGCGTAAAGCGCGGGAAGCCCATCTTGGTTATGATGAATATCGCAACGAGCAGCACGGGAATGCTGACGAGGAATATCATCGAAAGCGTAGGCTCAAGCGAAATCGACATGACCAGCGCGCCTATCATCATTCCCGGCGCGCGCAGTGCCATTCTGAGCACCATATTGACAAAGTTCTGCAGCTGCGTAACGTCGTTTGTAAGACGCGTAACGAGCGAGCCTGTCGAAAAACGGTCGATATTGGCAAATGAGAACGCCTGCACCTTTTTATAAACGTCGTCTCTTATATCGGCCGCAAAGTTGACCGAAGCCTTGGCTCCGAAATAGGCGCCGCCCACGCCGCCGAGCATCATGCAAAGTGCGGTAACGACCATTCCTATCATATAGCCTATGCTTGAGCCGACGGTCAGGCTGCCTGCGCTGTAGCTGTTGATTATCTGCGCCATAAAGAACGGCATGAATATTTCGCCGACGACCTCGACTATCATACAAAGCGGGCCTGTTATGAAGTATCTTAAATACGGTTTAATATATTTTCCCCATCGCTTCATATCCCGTCACCTTCCTTTCAATTCGCTCCCGCCGTCGAGCAAACGGTCGAGATTTGTTTGCATTTTTTCGAGTCCCGTAATCAGAAGTCCGAGCTCCTGCTCGGTAAAATTCTCGAACATTGCAAGATCCATACTTTCAAACCACTTGTGAGTGCGCGCGATGACTGCGTCGCCCTTTTCGGTTATCTCGATCTCGTTTGAGCGATTGTCCTGCAGGCAGACGGTGCGCTTGATGTAGCCGTCGGCCTCGAGCCGCTTCAGCTTGCCCGTCATTGCGGCGGGGCTGACCTCGAACAGCTTTGCCAGCTCGTGCTGCTTAAGCGGCATTTCAGAGTGATGCAGAGCCATAAGTATGTGGTGCTGACTGCGGCTTATGCCCGTTGAGACAATGAAGCGGTCGAACACCCTGTGGTGCGTGCGGTCGACGAGCTTGAAGCGATGTATCGCCTCATTCACCGTCGACGTGTTCGGAGTCTGCGTCACTTTTTTCACCTCCGTTCAGAATTGTTTACCTGTTTATTGTTAACACGTTAACTATTATATTTGCAAGGGCAGAATTTGTCAACAGATAAGTATGGCGATTTTATGAACTTTTTATGTACAAAACCGCCCGTCCGACAAAACGGACAGGCGGTTTTTGCGCTGCTTGGTTTATTTCTTCGGCTTGAGCTTTTCCTTTGTTCCGTCGGGGCGGAGAATGTAGGTGTTGTCAAGCTGACCGAGGAGAGAAGCCTTCATACTGTCGATGTACTCGCGGCGAAGCGCTGAGCGCTCGGCAAGCTCCTCCTCGGAAAGCGGTCCGAGCTTAGCCTTTTCGGCAAGCTCGTTTATGCGGTCGATTTTTTTCTGATCCATATATACTCCCTTATCGTCTATGCTTCAATTCTGACACTGCTGCCGCCCGAGCGCTCCTTGGTCACTATGACCTGCGCGTCAATGCAGCGCTTCAGCTCATCGACGTGCGAGATTATGCCTATCAGCCTGTCGCCGGAGGACAGCTCCCTGAGCACCGAAAGCGCCTGCTCGAGCGTGTCGCCGTCGAGCGAGCCGAAGCCCTCGTCGATGAACATTGTGTCGAGCTGTATGCCGCCCGCGGTGGCTTGGACCACGTCGCTCAGCCCCAGCGCGAGCGAGAGCGAGGCCATAAACGACTCGCCGCCCGACAGCGAGCGGACGCTGCGCGTGCTGCCGTTGTAATGGTCGATGACATTTAAGTCAAGCCCTGTGCGGCTGCGCAGGTTTTCAGCCTCGGCGGCGCGGGTCAGCTCGTACTGCCCGCCGCTCATGACGAGCAGGCGGCGGTTCGCGGCGGCGGTCACGCGGTCGAAGTAGCTTATCTGCACATAAGTCTCAAGCTGCAGCCGCTCCTTGCCCGACAGGTTGCCGTTGGCGGTGCGGTTGAGCGCGTCGATCCACCCGAAGCGCTCGTCAAGCGCGTCGAGCCGCTTTTTAAGCCCGATGATGTTTGCAAGCACGTTTTTGTTGACCGAAAGCCGCTCGCGCACGGTGTTTGCGTGCCTTATCAGCTCCGCCCGCTCGCCTTCAAGCGCATCAAGGCGGAGCTTCAGCAAAGCTGTATCGCTCGGCGCGCTTTCTTTTATAAGCGTTTCGTCGGCGGCGATGGCGGCTTTAAGGTCGCGCACCTTTTTGTCGCAGCCGTCAAGGTTGTGCTTTGCGGTGTCGAGCGCCTTTTTCATATTATCAAGCTGCTCGCTCAGGCGGGCAATTTTCGCATTGGCGGCGGCAGCATTCGGAAATTCGAGCTTTTTCTCGGCCTCCGCATAGCGCGCGCGCAGCTGGTCGCGCCGCTCGGTAAGAGCCGCCTTGCGCGCGTTCAGCTCGCTCAGCTGCCGACGGCGCTTATCGCAGTCGGCGCGGTCGGCCGGCAGGCTCGCTTCAAGCGTCTGCTTGCGCTTTAGCTCGCCGTCAAGCTCCGCTATGCGCCTGTTCAGGCGCTCGACGGTCGCCTTCAGTTCGCTGCCCGCAGCGGTCACGGCTGCGGCGAGGTCGCCGTCGGGAGCGTCGGGCAGCAGCTCGGCTTTAAGCTGAGAAAGCTGCTGCTTCAGGCGGTCAAGCTCGCCCTTGAGCCGACCCGCTTCGGTCGACAGGCTCGCAGCTTCGCTTTGCAGCTTGCTGCGCTCGCCCTTTGCGACCTCAAGCTGCGCCTGGGTCGGCGCGTCGAGTGCGGCGTGAGCGGGCTGCGGGTGGCTTCGCGAGCCGCACACGGGGCACGGCTCGCCGTCGGTCAAGCGCGACGCGAGCACCCCCGCCTGCGCATCGAGAAAGGCGCGCTCGAGCGAGTCGCACTCGCCGCACTTGAGCGCGTATTTGTCGGCACACGCCTTGTACTCGGCGGTCGCACGGGCGCAGTCCGCCTCGGCGGCAAGGCAGCTTTTGTTCAGCCTGAACAGCGTGCCCAGACGCGCTTTACGCTCGTCCGCACGCTCGGCTTCGCGCTCGGCGGCGGCCTTGTCGGCATCGACGGTTTTAAGGTCGGCGAGCGCCTTTTCGTCGGCGGCTATCTTAGCCGCAAGCGCGTCGGTCGCAGCGGTAAGAGTGCCTATCTCCGCTTCGGTGCGTTTAATCTCGTCTGAGTGCGCGACGCCCTCGGCTTTCAGTTTTTCAAGCGAGTCGTAATCGCCGAGCTTTTCTTTAAGCGCAGCCGCTTTTACGCCGAGCGAGTCGCGCTCGGCGCTCTTTGCCTGCTCTGATAAATAGGCTTCGTTTGCTTGGGTGAGAGCCGCTTCGCTCTCGGTCAGCTGCAGCCCGTTCAGCCTTATGCGCTCGGCTGCCGAGGCGACGGCGGTAGCGCGGGTCAGCTCGTCCTTGACCGAGTCCAGCTGCTTTGCAAGCCCGCGCTCGGTCTCCCCCGCTGCGGCGAGCGCGCCCTCGTCGGCGGCGTTCATACGCTGTGCAAGCGGTATAGCGTCAGCCAGCACCTGCGCGTTCGCGCCGAGTGCTACCGCTTCAAGCTCGCCTGAAAACTCGCTTTCGGGCTCGGCTTTCAGGTCGGCGAGGTACTTAACCGCCGTCGAGGACAGGCGGTCGCGCTCGACCGACATATCGCGCGAGCGGCGCATCAGCTTGTCCTGCAGCACGCGGTAGATGTCGGTGTCAAATATCTTGCGGAAGATCTCCGTTCTCTCTTTTGTTTCGGCAAAAAGCAGCTTTCTGAAATCGCCCTGCGCGAGCATCGCAATGCGCAAAAACTGCTTGTCGTCAAGGCCGATAAGCTCCGTCACGGCGGCGGTGACCTTGTCAAAGCCGCTTATAACGCAGCCGTCGGGGAAGTGCAGCTCGGCGTCGGCTTTTTCGACAGTCATGCCGTCGCCGCGCGCCTTCGGGCGCTCATACTCGGGGTGGCGCTCGATAAAATACTCCTCGCCGCGGTACTCAAAGCTCATCTTTACATACGTCGGTGTCGCGGGGTCGGCGTAGCGGCTGCGGAACATCTGCCGCTTGCGCATTTCGCCGCTTGCAGTGCCGTAGAGGGCGAAGCATATCGCGTCGAATATGGTGGTCTTGCCCGCGCCCGTGTCGCCCGTTATGAGGTAAACTCCGCTTTTGCCGAGCTTTTCAAGCGGTATCTCGGTCACGCCCGCGTAGGGGCCGAAGGCCGAGACGGTCATATGCAGCGGTCTCACAGTTCGGCACCACCTTCCTCAAGCAGCTGCCGCACAAGGTCAAGCTGCTGCGCGCTCATTTCGGCGTTATTCTGCTTAAAATAGAACTCGCCGAACAGATCGAGCGGGCTTTTGTCCTCGTCTGAGCAGCCGTCGGCCACGCTTTGCGAGGCGCGGGTGCGGCGGTTGTCGTACTCAAGCTGCATCAAATTGGGGTACACCGTGCGCAGTCGGCCGACCGCGTCGACGATGTCCTCCTCGTCGGTGAGGGTGATGTGCACATAGTCGTCGCGCGGCACGCACGGCTCAAAGTCGGGCGCTGTGACCTGCTCAAAGCTGCCCTTTAAGCGGCGCAGCCTGTGCAGCGGCTCAAGCGGCAGCAGCTTTATGCGCGCATCGCCTTTTTCTTTAAGCTCGACGCAGGTAACGGTCAGCTCGCGCCCGCACTCGTTGAACGAGTATTCGAGCGGAGCGCCGCAAAAGCGCACCTCGGCGCGCCCAACAGAAGCGACGGTATGAATGTGCCCGAGGGCGACGTAATCGAAGCCGTCGAAGATGTCAAAATCGACGTTGTCAAGCCCGCCGATTGAGATTTCGTCGGCGTGGGTGCTCGTCGTGTTGGTAACGTTCTGGTGGCACAGCAGCACGTTGCGCTTTGAGAAGTCGACGTTCGCTTGGGCGATTACCTCGCGCACGGCGGAGCTGTAGTCGGTTATCGGCGCGTCGGGATAAAAGCGGCGCACGTTGACGGGCTTCAAAAACGGCATAAGCCAAAAGCGCACCTCGCCGAAATCATCGGGCAAATCAACATAGGCGAGCCCACCGTCATAGACGGGCGAGACGTAGACTCCGCTGCGGCTGAGCAGTCGCGCGCCGAACGCGATGCGCTCGGGCGAGTCGTGGTTGCCGCTGATGACGATAGCCGCGACGCTCCTGTCCGACAGCGCGGTCAGAAAGTCGTCGAACACCCGCACGGCCTCGGCGGGCGGCACGGGCTTGTCGTACACGTCGCCGCAGATGAGCACCGCGTCGGGCTTCTCGCTGTCGACAAGGCCGAGAATCCTGCCCAAAATATACTGCTGATCGTCAATAAGCGGTATCTCGTTAAGCCGCTTGCCGATGTGCAGGTCGGAAATGTGAAAGAATTTCAACAGATTCACTCCAAATAAATGTGCATTTTTCGGAATATATTATATTTTATCACATTCGCTCCGCTTTCACAAGCAGCACACTGAAAAAAGCTCCGCTTAGGACACCTAAGCGGAGCTTTCATCATTATTGCATATCGCGGTTTAAGCGGACTTATCAGTACATTCCGCCCATACCGCCGCCCATGCCTGCGGCGGCAGCGCCTGCGGCTGCGGCAGCCTTGTCGTCCTTATTCTCGGCGACGAGGGACTCGGTCGTCAGAATCATCGAAGCGACGCTTGCAGCGTTCTGCAGAGCCGAACGGGTAACCTTTGCAGGGTCGACAATGCCCGCCTCGAGCATATCGGTGTAGACCTCGTTGTACGCGTCAAAGCCGTAGTTGACCTTGCCGCTATGCATGATCTTATCCACGATTATGCTGCCCTCGATGCCCGCGTTTGCGGCGATCTGGCGCATCGGCTCCTCCAGAGCCTTGAGCACGATCTTAACGCCCGTGCGCTCGTCGCCCTCGACGGTGTCGACAACCCCGGCAACAGCGGAAGCGGCGTTGATGAGCGCGACTCCGCCGCCTGCGACGATGCCTTCCTCAACGGCGGCCTTGGTCGAAGCGAGAGCGTCCTCGATACGCAGCTTCTTCTCTTTCATCTCAATCTCGGTTGCAGCGCCGACCTTGATGACGGCTACGCCGCCTGCGAGCTTGGCAAGGCGCTCCTGCAGCTTCTCGCGGTCGAAATCGGAAGTGGTGGTCTCGATCTGAGCGCGAATCTGAGCGACGCGCGCGGCGATCTGATCCTTCTGTCCTGCGCCGTCGACGATGATGGTGTTCTCCTTGGTGACCTTGACCTGACGGGCGCGGCCGAGCTGAGCGATCTGGGTGTCCTTAAGCTCAAGGCCCAGCTCCTCGGTGATGACCTCGCCGCCGGTCAGAACGGCGATGTCGCGGAGCATTTCCTTGCGGCGGTCGCCGAAGCCCGGAGCCTTGACGGCAACACAGGTGAACGTGCCGCGCAGCTTGTTGAGGATAAGGGTGGTCAGAGCCTCGCCCTCGACGTCCTCGGCGATGATGAGCAGCTTCTTGCCCGCCTGGACGATCTGCTCAAGCAGCGGCAGCAGGTCCTGAATGTTGCTTATCTTCTTATCGGTGATGAGAATGTAGGCGTCGTCAAGCACGGCCTCCATCTTATCGGTATCGGTGCTCATATAAGGAGTGATGTAGCCGCGGTCGAACATCATGCCCTCGACGACCTCGGAGTAGGTCTCGGCGGTCTTGGACTCCTCAACGGTAATAACGCCGTCGGCGCTGACTTTTTCCATAGCCTCGGCAATAAGGTTGCCGATGAACTCGTCGCCCGCAGAAATGGTGGCGACGCGCGCGATGTCCTTGGAGCCGTCAACGGTCTTGGAATTCTTGCCGATAGCCTCAACGGCGGTGTCTACAGCCTTCTTTATGCCCTTGCGCACGACCATCGGGTTAGCGCCCGCGGCGATGTTCTTCATGCCCTCGCGGATAAGCGCCTGAGCGAGCACGGTGGCGGTGGTGGTGCCGTCGCCCGCGATGTCGTTGGTCTTGGTAGCGACCTCCTTGACCATCTGAGCGCCCATATTCTCAAAAGGATCGGTCAGCTCGACGTCCTTGGCGATGGTCACGCCGTCGTTGGTGATGAGCGGAGCACCGAAGCTGCGGTCGAGCACGACGTTGCGGCCTTTCGGTCCGAGAGTTACCTTAACGGTGTTTGCGAGCTTATCAACGCCCGCCAGAAGAGCCTTGCGCGCTTCTTCTCCGTAAATAATATCCTTAGCCATAAATGATTATCTCCTTTTCAAAAAGCGTTGATTATTCTACGACAGCGAGAATGTCGGACTGGCGGACGATGGTATACTCGACTCCGTCGAGCTTGACCTCGGTGCCCGAATACTTCGACATGATGACCTTGTCGCCGACGTTTAAGTACATCTTGACTTCCTTACCGTCGACAACGCCGCCCGGGCCTACCGCGACAACTTCGGCTATCTGCGGCTTTTCCTGTGCGGCGGCGGCGAGAATGATGCCGCCCTTGGTGGTCTCCTCGGCCTCGACCATCTTTACGACGACGCGGTCGGTCAAAGGTTTGATTGTCATATTAAATTCCTCCTGTCAGAAACTGTAACAAAATAATTTTAGCACTCTATGACCCCGAGTGCTAATTCTATTTTATACCATATTTCAAAAAAATCAAGGGGTTTTTGAAAAAAACTTAAATTTTTGTTTCGACACTTTCCGCGTTCCGTGTGAAAAAGGGTAAAAGCCGCCCGAAGCGCGTCGCAAAAGCGCGAAAAGCGCCCGCGAAGCAGAGCCTTGCGCGGGCGGGCGGTACGTGAGGTGGGAAGATGGGTGGGTTCGCGAGAAGCGGCGCGGCGGCGGCGCGTGGTGGCGCGGCGGTGGTGCGGGGGGCGGCGTGGGGGCGGCGTGGGGGTGACGCGGGCTGTGGTGCGGGGTGCGGGTGCGGTGCAGGGGGCGGTGCAGGGG
>CAKSQO010000003.1 GCA_934486615.1 uncultured Eubacteriales bacterium
ACAGACAGCAAGCCCTTTCGGTAGCTTGAACAATTTTTATTCTTATTTTTGTCTAACTTTTTGGGGTCACTTCAAAGCGCAGCAGAAAGCCCCGCTTTCGGCGAGGTGCTCTTATCCCATAAAACGCAAAAAATCCCGCCTCAACGGAGGCGGGATTTTTAAAATTTATAGCCTTATTTCTCCTCGATGAGGGACTTGCCGCCCATGTAGGGGCGCAGTGCCTCGGGGATACGGACGCTGTACTTACTGCCGTCGAACTGCAGGTTATTCTCAAGCAGCGCTATAAGCATACGCGGCGGCGCGACGACGGTGTTGTTGAGCGTGTGCGCGAGGTACTTTTTGCCGTCCTCGCCCTTGACGCGGATATGCAGTCTGCGCGCCTGAGCGTCGCCGAGGTTCGAGCAGGAGCAGACCTCGAAATATTTCTGCTGCTTCGGCGACCACGCCTCGACGTCGTAGGACTTGACCTTCAAATCGGCCAGATCGCCCGAGCAGCACTCGAGCGTGCGAACGGGAATATCGAGCGAGCGGAACAGCTCGACCGAGTAGCTCCACATTTTGTTGAACCAGTCCATGCTGTCCTCGGGCTTGCAGATGACGACCATTTCCTGCTTCTCAAACTGGTGGATACGGTAGATGCCGCGCTCCTCAATGCCGTGCGCGCCCTTTTCCTTGCGGAAGCAGGGGGAGTAGCTGGTAAGCGTGAGCGGCAGCTTGCTTTCGTCTGTGATGGTGTCGATGAACTTGCCTATCATCGAGTGCTCGCTTGTACCGATGAGGTAGAGATCCTCGCCCTCGATCTTGTACATCATCGCGTCCATTTCCTCAAAGCTCATAACGCCAGTGACGACGTTGCTGCGGATCATATAAGGCGGAATGCAGTAGGTGAAGCCCTTGTCGATCATAAAGTCGCGCGCGTAGGCGAGCACGGCCGAGTGCAGCCTTGCAATGTCGCCCATCAGGTAGTAGAAGCCCTCACCCGAAACGCGGCCTGCGGCTTCCTTGTCGATGCCGTCGAACTTTGCCATGATGTCGGTGTGGTAGGGTACCTCGAAATCGGGGTGAGTCTGCTTGCCGAACTGCTGAACCTCGACGTTCTCTGAATCGTTTTTGCCGATCGGAACGGACGGGTCGATGATGTTCGGAATCTTCATCATAGCCTGCTGCAAGCGCTCGCCGAGCTCGGCTTCCTTTTCCTCAAGAGCCTTCAGCTCCTCAGCCTCGCGCGAGACCTCGGCTTTCAGCTCCTCGGCTTCGTCGCGCTTGCCCTGACCCATGAGCACGCCGATCTGCTTGCTGAGCTTGTTGCGCTTTGCACGCAGGTCGCTTGCCTTGATATTGCAGGCGATCTTTTCGTCATAGGTGCCGATGGCCTCGTCAACGAGGGGAAGCTTATTGTCCTCGAACTTCTTGCGGATATTCTCCTTTACAAGCTCGGGATTTTCTTTTACAAATTTGATGTCGAGCATAGGTGTAACTTCCTTTATAAAGAGTACCGCTTTAAACGGCGCAAAATCATTTTGTTTATGTTATCACTTGTCGTCGGTTTTGTCAACCTTGTCGGAGCGCTTCGCGCCTTTTTCGCGGGCGGCGGCTTCGAGCTTCTCCCTGTATTTTTCGGCGTACTGCTTCAGGCTTTCGACAAACGGAGTTTCGCTGCGGAAGGCGAGCACAAAGCGCGGCTTCTCCCTGCGCGCGGCACGGGCGGAGCTTATCTGCGCTTTCAGGTGCTCGTAGCGGACGATGATGTCGTTCTCCTGCGCAAACGCCTTGATTTTTGAGAGCAGCTTTGCAGAGTAGACAAAGTCGATGAGAAACACGCCGAAGAACATTCCGATAAAGAACGAGAACGCGAGGTTTTTGCTCAGCCAGTCGAGCGCGTCGAGAATATAGGGGTTGACGAAGAAGTAGTAGACTGCTCCGAGCACCGCCCAGAAGAACGAGAACAGCGGGCAGATTATGCCCTGAATGTTGCCCCAAAGGTCGGAGTAGTCCCACAGCTTGACCTTCATTCCCTTGATGAAGATAAGCCCCGCGATGTACTCGATTATCGTCATGCAGATCGCCATCATAATGAAGAGGACGATTTTGTTGAGTATCGGATTTTTGATGAACGAGAACTGCTCAAGCTGCGCCAGCAGATAGAGCATTGTCAGGCCGAAGCCGTAAAGCGGCAGGTACGGCCCGACGAGAAAGCCCGGGTTTATCCACTTGTGCTCGGGATTGTCGGAAGCGAAGAACTTGCGGAAAATAAGCTCGATGCACCAGCCGAGCATACTGCCGATGAAGAACAAAAACGCCATTTTAAGCAGGATATTCATATCTTTACACCTCTTTAATTCTTACCGTGTCACAGCCGAGAGGGTTTAGAGCGGCGGCCTTCAGAGCATCTTTTTCAAAGCCTGCGGCGCACAGCAGCCACAGCTTCATATAGGCGGCCGTCGCGCTTATCCGCGGCAGGCGGGTTATGCCCGCGTCGGCGAACGCGTCGGTGCTTTCGTACTGCGTGCCGGGCATTGCGCCGAACAAGAATATCGGCTTGCCCTCGCTTGCCGCCGCCTTGCAGAAGCGGCCGAAGTCGGTGCCGACCGTCCTGACCGTGCCCGAATGGTAGGAAATAAGCAGCGCGGCGGAGCAGCCCGCAAGGCTGTCGGGATAGAGCATACCGGGGCTGCAGTCGAGCCGCAGCACACGTGCCTTTGTCAGATCGGGCAGCGCTTTGAGAGCGGCGGGGGAGTCGGCCTCTGCCGCATAATCGGGATTGCGGGTGAAGCGCCCGTCCGCGACTTCGCCGAAGCGGCCGCCGAGGCTGAACAGCTTATCGTCATACTCGCGGTGGCGCATAAGGCGCGTCGCTCGGTGTATTCCGACGGCGCGCTCGCCCGTGTTGCGGTAGCTGACGAAAACGCCGCTTATATTCTGCCTTATAAACGCGACGGCTGCGTCAAAATTGGCCTGACCGTTTGCGCGGGCGTCGCCGAGGGGGAAGTTGCTTGAGACAACGACTATCGGCTTTTGGCAGCCCGCAAAGGCGTAGCCGAGAGCGGCCGAAGAATACTGCAGCGTGTCGGTGCCGTGGGTGACGATAACGCCGTCGCAGTCGCCGCTTGCGGCAACGCTTACCGCTTGCAGCAGCTTGGTAAGGTGCTCGCCTGTCAGATTTTCGCTCAGCACGGTGTAGGGGGCAAAAGTCTCAAACTCTACGCCCTTTTCGCGGCAGTCGGCGATAAGGCGGCAGCGCGTGCTTTCGCTCGGCGAAATGCGGCCGCTGTCGGCGGCGCTGCCTATCGTTCCGCCTGTAAATATGACTTTAATCTTCAACGCATATCACCGCCTTTCCGTGTCTGCTCGCCCTTGTCAAGGTCAAGCTCGATTATATCGTGCGCGGGCGCACGGTCACTCTCGGGCGGGGGCGTCATATAGTCGCCGAACGCTATCGTCAGATACGCGTCCCACCCTATCGGAACGGGCAGCGAGTGCCCCTCAAAGTCCTTGTACGCCGCCGCGGCGAACGCTTCGGCAGGGTACTCGTTTTGCATATAATGCGGCCCTGCGCAAAGCTCGGTTATCTTCCCGCACTCCGAAATCGGATACTTTTTCATACGCTTCTCGGCGCGCAGCCAGATGCGCTCCCTCGCCTTTTTGCTCGGTACGAGGGCAAGCAGCAGCCGTCCGCCGAGCTCGACCGCTTTGCCGTGATTGACAGGCACGACCTGCGCCAAAAACAGCGAATATATCAGCGCGTTGAGCTTTTGCAGCCTGCGCCGGACACCTGTCGGGCAGCCGTCGAGCGGAAAAATGTCTATCGCAATGCCGTGGGGCATCGGAATGTCCTTGGTCTGCTCGCGCACGCAGGTGGTCGTTTTGTCGACGAGGGTTGAGAAGATGTTGCCGTAGTTTTCGCCCTTTTTGGGGGCGAGCAGGGCGTAGCGGTCGCTGTCGCGCCAAAGCGATTTCAGCTTTTCATAGTCGTCACGCGGCAGAAAAACGTCCGCGTCGTCGTCCCATTTGAGAAAGCCGCCCTCGCGCACCGCTCCTATGCAGCAGCCGCCGCAGAGGTAGAACAGCAGCCCGTGCTCGTCGCAGAAGCGCTGAAAATACAGCAGCATATCGAGCGTTTTAAGCTGCAAGCGGCGCAGCTCGCCGTCCTTGAAGGTGTAGCTCATCGGCGCACCGCCTTTGGATTGTTGACGATGTTTTGCGGCTTGCCGTTTATGAACGCGGCGAGGTTGTCGCCGACTGCCTTTACCAGGCGCAGGCGAGCCTCTTTTGTTGCCCACGCCGTATGCGGGGTGATTATGCAGTTTTTCGCTTTAAGCAGCGGGTTCTCGGCCTTGATGGGCTCTGCACTCACAACGTCGATGCCCGCGCCCGCAATCTGCCCGCTGCCAAGCGCTGAGCAAAGAGCCGCCTCGTCGACGTGCCCGCCGCGCGCGGTATTTATAAGGTAAGCCGTCGGCTTCATCAGCTTCAGCGTGCGCTCGTTTACAATGTTCGCGGTCTGCTCGGTCAGCGGGCAGTGCAGCGTTAAAAAGTCGCTGCGCTCAAACAGCTCGTCGACCCCGACAAGCTCGTAATCGCAGCCGCACACAGCGGCTCTTGTGCTGACCAGAACGCGCATGCCGAACGCATCGGCAATTTTTGCCACGGCGCGGCCGATGTTGCCGAAGCCGAGTATGCCGAGGGTCTTGCCCCTGATCTCCGTCATCGGCTCGGTCAGGTAGGTGAACGCCGCGCTCTTGCACCAAACGCCGCTTTTAACGCTTTCGTTATACGCGGGCAGGCTCGTCGCGAGCGCCAGAATGAGCGCGAACGTGTGCTGCGCGACCGAGTCGGTCGAGTACCCCGGCACGTTCGCTACGCTGATGCCGAGCCCGTCGGCCGCCGAAAGGTCGACGTTGTTGTACCCGGTCGCAAACAGCCCGACGTAGCGCAGCCTTTTGCAGCGCTCCATTATCTCGCGGTCGATCAGCGCTTTATTGCAGATTATCGCTTCGGCGTCGCGGGCGGCTTCGAGTATCTGCTGCTTTTCAAGCAGGTCGAAGCAGGCGCAGTCGCCGAGGCGGGTTATAGGCTCAAAGTCAATGTCGCCGTTGCTGATTATCGTGCAGCGGTCGAGGATAACCGTCTTAATATCTATCAGCCACCGTTTCTTTTCCACATTATTATAATTGTAATTCATAACTGCGAAACTTGCAATATTTTTTAGTATATTACGCCCTCAATTTTCAAATTATATCAAACGGAGGGTGAATGTAATGAAAAAATTCGCGATTTTTGTTATCGCCGCCGTTGCTGCGGCTGCGCTCTGCTCCTGCTCGGGCAGCGACAGCTTCAATTCAAGCGGTGCGACCGCTGTGACCGTCCTTGCCCGCTGAATGGGAAGAGGGGTGAAGGCGGCTGTCATAATCGCCGCCGTGCTGCTTGTGCTTGCGGCGGCTTTTGCGCTGATCATCAGGCGCATAATGCGGCTTGTGTTCGGACGTGTCAGCCCCGAGACGACCCCGAACGGCCACTTGCTTGAGCCGCAGTGGCGCTCCTTTCTGGGCGAGCTGGGCGACTCGGCCGAGCGAGTACACGAGAGCATAACCGACCGCGTCTATATCCGCTCGTTCGACGGGCTGCGCCTTGCCGGAGCGGTCATACGCTGCCCCGACGCGCGCGGCACGGTCATAATGGTGCACGGCTACCACTCGTTCTTCGACGTCGACTTCGGGCTGACGGCGGAGCTTTGCCGCTCGCTCGGGCTGAACGTGCTGCTGATAACGCTGCGCGGCCACGGCGAAAGCGAGGGCGAGACGGTCACCTTCGGGCTGAAGGAGCGCTTCGACGTGCGCGACTGGGCGCGCTTTGCCGAGCATTATTTTCCGAATTTGCCGATAATTTTGGCAGGCATCTCAATGGGCGCTTCAAGCGTGCTGTTTGCGGCGGCGCTCGAGCTGCCGAAAGCGGTAAAGGGCATAGTCGCCGACTGCGGCTACACCTCGCCGTGGGACGAGATAGCGTATGTGATGAAGCACGATTACAGGCTGCCGCAGTGGCCGCTGCTGAATATAATCGACTTCATTTTTACTAAAAAAGAGGGCGTGAGCCTGCGCGCCGCTTCGAGTATTGAAGCCATGAAGCAGTGCAGGATCCCCGTGCTGTTCATTCACGGCGCTGCCGACCGCTTTGTGCCGTGCGATTTTACGATTGAAGCCTACCGCGCGTGCGCGGCGAAAAAGCGGCTGCTTATAATTGATTCGGCAAGCCATGCATCAAGCTATCTCGCGGGCAGGAAGGAGTACGAACGGGCGGTGCGCGAATTTGTCGACGGGATACTTCGGGGCGAGCCGAACGGGTGAGCCCGATCTGCACGGACACGTCGGAAACCGCCGTCCGAGCGCCTGCAGCGCTTCGGCAAAGCCGACAATCGGGGCCGGTGAGCTTTATATGTTTTGCACAAACGGAAGCTCCAAACACAGAGCTTTCCTTTTTTAATTTGTCAAAGTCCACAAGTTTTGAAAATTATTTTCACATTTTCGCTCAAACCGTTGCCGCCGAAGTAATTCAATTGTGTAAAAAATGCAAAAACAATATTATGTAACCTATATCTTTGTTTACTTTTCGGTCTTGCGCGAAAGAGCCGAATTTTGTAAAATAAAAACAGATAAAGGCCTCATTCGCGGATGCTTTAATTCAAAGAGGTCTCAATCGTGAAAATTTTTAGGAGGAAAGAAAAAAATGAAAAAACTCATAGCGCTCGTTCTGGCAGTTGTTATGGCGTTTGCTCTGGTTGCCTGTAACGGCAGCGACGACACCGGCTCCACAGGCTCGACCGCAGGCGTTGCCAAGGACAAGATCAAGGTAGGCTTCATCTTCCTGCACGACGACAAGTCCACTTACGACAAGAACTTCATGGACGCCGCCAAGGCCGCTCAGAAGAAGCTCGGTCTCTCCGACGACCAGGTCATCTACAAGGTCGGCGTTGAAGAGGGTAAGGCTTGCTACGATGCTGCTGCCGATCTTGTCGATCAGAAGTGCAATGTCATCTTCGCCGACAGCTTCGGCCACGAGGAGTGGATGATCAAGGCTGCCAAGGAGTTCCCGAACGTTCAGTTCTGCCACGCTACTGGCGTTAAGGCTCACACCGAGAAGCTCCCCAATTTCCACAATGCCTTCGCCTCCATTTATGAGGGTCGTTACCTCGCAGGCGTTGCTGCAGGTATGAAGATCAACGAGATGATCAAATCCGGCAAGATCACCGCTGACAAGGCTGTCATCGGCTATGTCGGTGCTTTCCCGTATGCCGAAGTTATCTCGGGCTACACCTCTTTCTTCCTCGGCGCCCGCTCCGTTTGCGAGAGCGTCACCATGAAGGTCGACTTCACCAGCTCCTGGTACAGCGTCGACGACGAGCGTGACAAGGCCAACGCTCTTATGGAGTCCGGCTGCGTACTTATCAGCCAGCACGCCGACTCGATGGGCGCTCCGTCTGCCTGCGAGGCTAAGGGCGTTCCGAACGTCGCTTACAACGGCAGCACCGTTGATGAGTGCCCGAACACCTTCATCGTTTCGTCCAGAATCGACTGGACTCCTTACTTCGTTTATATGATCAACTGCGTTATCGACGGCAAGGCCATCGATGCTGACTGGACCGGCACCCTTGCCACCGGCAGTGTTGTACTGACCGACATCAACGAGAAGGCCGCCGCTGAGGGCACTCAGGCCAAGATCGACGAAGTCAAGAAGCAGCTCGAGGACGGCAGCCTGAAGGTATTTGATACCTCCAAGTTCACCGTTGGCGGCAAGACCCTTGACTCTTACCTTGCCGATGTCGACGATATGGGCGACTATGTCGGCGAGACCGAGGCTGTCAAGGACGGCTACTTCCACGAGAGCGAGTACCGTTCCGCTCCTTACTTCAATGTCGAGATCGACGGCATCACCAGACTTGACAAGGCCGAAAAGTAATATTTCGCAAATTCCCTGACGATAAAGGCGGAGCATATCCTGCTCCGCCTAAACTCGTTTTAAAGATGAGCTGTCCCGCCGCGCGCCGAGAGAGCTTATAAGAGGCAATTCTGAAAATTGCAGTGCACTTTAAGAGCACCGCAGCTTTGAGAACTGCATCAAAAGTGAGGAGGCAGAAAATTTGGACAAGGTTGCAGCCATTGAGCTGAGAGGAATAACCAAGACTTTCGGCAGCGTCGTCGCAAACAAAAATGTCAGCCTGACCGTCAACAAGGGCGAGATACTCTCGATTCTCGGTGAAAACGGCAGCGGCAAGACCACGCTTATGAATATGATCTCGGGCATCTACTTTCCCGACGCGGGCGAGATCTTTATAAACGGTGAAGAGGTCGTTATCCGCTCACCTAAGGACGCGTTCGGCTACGGCATCGGAATGATACACCAGCATTTCAAGCTCGTCGATATATTCTCGGCGACCGAGAATATCGTGCTCGGGCTTAAGGAGGACGAGGGCTTCAACATCAAGCGCTCGGCCAAAAAAATCGCCGAGATAAGCGCCCAGTACGGCTTTGACATCGACCCGAACAAGAAGATTTACGAAATGTCCGTTTCGGAAAAGCAGACCGTTGAGATAATCAAGGTGCTCTACCGCGGTGCCGACATTCTCATTCTCGACGAGCCGACCGCCGTGCTCACCCCGCAGGAGACGCAGAAGCTGTTTGCCGTGCTGCGCCGTATGCGCGACGACGGCAAGGCCATAATCATCATCACCCACAAGCTGCACGAGGTGCTGTCGCTTTCCGACCGCGTCACCGTGCTGCGCAAGGGCGAGTACATAGGCACGGTCAACACGGGCGAGACAAACGAAAGCAGGCTGACCGAAATGATGGTCGGCAAGAAGGTAAGCCTCAACATCGAACACACGGAGCCGAAAAATCCGCAGGACAGACTTATTGTCAACAAGGTCAACTGCGTCAGCCGCGACGGCGTAAAGCTGCTTGACAACGTCAGCTTTACCGCGCGCTCGGGTGAAATTCTCGGTATCGCGGGCATCGCGGGCAGCGGCCAGCGCGAGCTGCTTGAGGCCATAGCGGGCCTGCAGCACCTCGACTCGGGCGAGATTCTCTACAACAACCCCAAGAGCGGCTCGACCGAGAATCTGCGCGACAAGACTCCGCTTCAGATACGCGAGCTTGGCGTCAGGCTGTCGTTCGTGCCCGAGGACAGACTCGGAATGGGACTTGTCGGCAGCATGGACATCGTCGACAATATGATGCTGCGCAGCTATCGCAAGGGCAACGGCTTCTTTTTGAACCGCAAGCGCCCGAAGGACCTTGCCGAGACAATAATCGAGCAGCTTGAGGTCGCCACTCCGAGCGCTAACACCCCCGTCAGGAAGCTGTCGGGCGGCAACGTGCAGAAAGTCCTTGTCGGCCGCGAGATTTCCTCCGCGCCGACCGTACTTATGGCGGCATACCCCGTAAGAGGGCTTGACATCAACTCGTCATATATGATATACAATCTGCTTAATCAGCAAAAAGAGAAGGGCGTCGCCGTCATCTTCGTCGGGGAGGACCTTGACGTGCTGACCGAGCTGTGTGACCGGATCCTCGTTATCGGCTCGGGCCGCGTGACAGGCATTGTCGACGGCGCAACCGCAACAAAAGAGGAGATCGGCCTGCTGATGACAAAGACCGAGACGGCTTCGGCCGAAAACACAGAAGTAAACGCCGAGGAGGGTGCGGACAAATGAGTGCAGTTCACGAAAAAACCGCGCGCGAGCCGCTGTGCCACATCGTTAAGCGCAGTGCCGTGAGCCGCCGAAAGGCGCTGCTTATTCGCGCGATAGCCGTTGCGGCCGCGCTCATCGTCAGCGCGCTGCTCATCGCCGTGCTTGCCAAGCTCAATCCTATCGAATTCTACAAGGCGATGGTCGAGGGCGCGTTCGGGACAAAGCGCCGCGTCTGGCTGCTCGTCTATAAAATGGCCGTTCTGCTTTGCATTTCGCTTGCCGTAACGCCCGCGTTCAAGATGCGATTCTGGAACATCGGCGCGGAGGGACAGGTGCTCGTCGGAGGTCTTGCCACCGCAGCCGTTATGTTCTATTTCGGCGGCAAGATACCACTGCCCGCACTCTATATCCTGATGACCGCCGCGGCTATCTTCGCAGGTATGCTCTGGGCGATGCTGCCCGCTATCTGCAAGGCGCAGTGGAACACGAACGAAACGCTGTTTACTCTAATGATGAACTACGTCGCCATTCAGCTTGTGTCGTTTTTTGTCAACACCTGGGTCACAAGCGCCACCGGTACGCTCCCGCCGATGTATGACTATGCGCTGCCGACTGTCGTCAACGACTGGCTGCTCAACATCGTTATTGTAGCCGTGATAACGGTCGCTATCTATATTTACCTGCGCTTTTCAAAGCACGGGTACGAGATAAGCGTCGTCGGCGAAAGTGAGAACACCGCCCGCTACATCGGCATCAACGTCAAAAAGGTCATCATCCGCACGATGATGCTTTCGGGTGCTCTGTGCGGCGTTGCGGGACTGCTGCTTGTCGGCGGTACGGACTACACCGTTTCCACCACCACCGCGGGAGGGCAGGGCTTCACCGCGATAATGGTGTCGTGGCTCGGCAAGTTCAACCCGCTCGTCATGGTCGTCACTACCTTCCTCATCGTCTTTATGCAGGTCGGTGCAAACCAGGTCTCGAGCACCTTCCGTATCAACGACTCCATTTCCGATATAATTACCGCGGTCATACTGTTCTTCATCATCGGCTGCGAGTTCTTCATCAACTACAAGATAGTCTTCCGCAAATCTGCTAAGGAGGTCAAGTGATGATTACATTCCTTATCAGTGCTATCAGAATCGGTATGTCGTTTCTGTTCGGCTCAACGGGCGAGACGATAACCGAGAAGTCGGGTCACCTGAACCTCGGCATACCGGGAATCATGTGCGTCGGAGCGGCTTCGGGCTGCGTGGCCGAGTCGGTCTATTCAAACTCCGTCGGCGGAATTGAGAACCTCAACCCCGTACTCGCCGTAATAATCCCGATTCTGGCTGCGTTCATCGGCGGCTCGCTTCTGGGACTTATCTACAGCTTTCTGACCGTCACCCTGCGTGCAAATCAGAACGTCACGGGTCTTGCGCTGACGACGTTCGGTGTGGGCACGGCCGACTATATGGTCGCGCAGGTCAAGAGCGCGTCCTATTCGCAGGCAAGCCGCTTCTTCACCGCGACTCTGCCGTTTGCCGATAAGCTCGGCCCTGTCGGCAAGCTGCTGTTTTCCTACGGCGTGCTCGTCTGGCTTGCGATAATCATCGCCGTCGTCAGCTCGTTCGTGCTTTCGCGCACCAAGGTCGGACTTCAGCTGCGCGCCGTCGGTGAGAATCCCGCCACGGCGGACGCTGCGGGCATAAACGTCAGCCGCTACCGCTACGTCGCCACCCTCATCGGCAGCGGAGTTGCAGGCCTCGGCGGCCTGTGCTACATTATGGATAACTTAAACGGCAGCTGGGAGTACTCGATCGACGCGATCGGCTGGCTCGCCATCGCTCTCGTTATTTTCACACTCTGGAAGCCGAACCTCGGCATCGTCGGCTCGATAATCTTCGGCGCGCTCTACACCGCGTCGAGCTATATCCACGGCGTCAGCTTCAGCGATAAAGCGCTTATCAAGATGCTGCCGTACGTCGTTACGATAATCGTGCTTGTCATAATCAGTATGCTCAAGCGCCGCGAGTATCAGCCGCCCGCAAGCCTCGGCCTGTCCTACTTCCGCGAGGACAGATAAGAAAAAAGCCCGAACCGCCCGCTCTCTTTTAATGGGAGCGGGCGGTTTTGCCGTTTTACGGCGTGCGTCGGCTCTTTAAATGCACGGTGCCTGCGGGCCGCTTCTGCGGCGGCTCTTTAAATGCGCGGCGCCTGCGGGTCGCTGCGGCGGCGGCTCTTTAAATGCACGGCTCTTGACGGTCGCTGGTGCGGCGGCTCTTTAAATGCACGGTGCCTGCGGGCCGCTTCTGCGGCGGCCCTCACGCCGCCGAAAGCGGGCGCATAAGATGTTATCGGGTCGTCCGAAGCCGGGCGGCCGATACTTTAATCACACCTTGCCCGAGAGGACAAACGAATCGGAGAGTGCATATAATGGATAATAACTGCTTAGCGCGGCCGTCTATGCCCGCCACGGCAGGCGCGCAGCCGATAGAGAACGCGGTGCTCGCGATGGCCTACGTCCCGATGCAGGACTTCGGCGCGCTTTACGACGAGGGCGACGCGCTTTCGGCGGGAACGCTGTTCCCCGAACTCGACAAGCCGTTTTGCGGAAAGGAGGCCGCCCGATGAGCAGAGCCGAAATGCTGCGCAGGCTTTCGGCCGCGCAGTTCGCCGCATGGGAGACGCACCTGTTTCTGGACACCCACCCGGACGACGCGGCCGCGCAGGCCGAGCATATCCGCTACCGCGAGCAGGCGAACGCGCTTTTGCGCAAATTTGAGGAGAAGTTCGGACCTTTGACCACAGCCGACGTTTACGGTGATAAGCGCTTTGAGTGGCTTTCGTCGCCGTGGCCGTGGGAAGTCGACAGGGAGGGCGACCGCTGATGTTTGTTTATGAGAAAAAGCTGCAGTACCCCGTCAGGATAACGAATCCGAACCCCGCGCTCGCAAAGCTGATAATCTCGCAGTACGGCGGCCCCGACGGCGAGCTCGGAGCAAGCCTGCGCTATTTAAGCCAGCGCTTCTCGATGCCCTATAACGAGCTTAAAGGCTTGTTGACGGACATCGGCGTCGAGGAGCTTTCGCATCTGGAAATGGTCGGGTCGATAGTTTATCAGCTGACGCGCGGCCTGACCGAGGAGGAAATTCAGAAGCAGGGCTTCGCCGACTACTTTGTCGACCACACGACGGGAGTGTACCCGCAGGCGGCGTCGGGAGCGCCGTTCACCGCAGCCTATATCGGCGTAAAGGGCGACCCGATAACCGATTTGCATGAGGATCTGGCCGCCGAGCAGAAGGCGCGCACGACCTATGACAATATCCTGCGCTTCTGCGACGATCCCGACGTGCGCGACCCGATACGCTTTTTGCGGCAGCGGGAGCTTGTGCATTATCAGCGTTTCGGCGAGGGCCTGCGTGCGCTTCGGGATAAGCTCGACTCGCGAAACTTCTACGCGTTCAATCCTGCGTTTGATAAGAAGAAAAACCAATGAAAACCTCCGTTCGCGTCATTCAATGCGGTATTTTCCGTAAAGCCCGTGTAATTTAATGCGAAAAATCGCGAAAAGCCCGCACTGAACTGCACAAAACGAGTGCAGCCAAAAGCCGCCCGACGGGCTGTCGGGCGGCTTTTGCATATTTATGCGCATAATATGCAAGTGCCGCTGTCACTTTTGCATAAACGACGGGTAAAATTCGCCGAAAAGCTTGTCGCAAACGGCGAATATTAAAAAATCTCCGTATTTTGCTTGCATAAACATTCACGGTATGCTAATATAAATGCATAAACAAAACAAATCGCTGCAATTTATTGCATAATTAAACGGAGGTAATCAAAATGGCAGACAAGAAATACAAGAAGATAGTCCTCGCTTATTCGGGCGGACTTGACACCTCGATAATCATTCCGTGGCTCAAGGAGAACTACGGCAACCCCGAAATCATCGCTGTTTCCGGCAATGTCGGACAGGCCGACGAGCTTGAGGGCCTTGAAGAAAAGGCGCTCAAGACCGGCGCAAGCAAGCTTTACGTCGAAGATCTGACCGACGAGTTTGTCAACGACCTCATCATTCCGACCGTTCAGGCAGGCGCGAAGTACGAGGACTATATGCTCGGCACCGCGCTCGCTCGTCCGATAATCGGTAAGAGACTGGCAGAGATAGCCATTGCCGAGGGCGCCGACGCCATCTGCCACGGCTGCACGGGCAAGGGCAACGACCAGGTTCGCTTTGAGCTGGCAATCAAGGCTTTCGCCCCGAATATGCCGATAATCGCTCCGTGGAGAGAGTGGGACATCAAGTCGCGTGAGGAAGAGATCGACTACGCCGAGGCGCACAACGTCCCGCTGAAGATAAACCGCGAGACCAACTACAGCAAGGACAAGAATATGTGGCATCTGTCGCACGAGGGACTCGACCTTGAGGACGTCGGCAACGAGCCGCTTTACGAAAAGGAAGGCTTCCTCGAGATGGGAGTCAGCCCCATCGACGCTCCCGACGTTCCGACCTACGTCACCCTCGAGTTTGAGCAGGGCAAGCCGGTTGCTGTTGACGGCGAGAAGATGAGCGCGAAGGATATTATCCTCAAGCTCAACGAGCTTGGCGGCGCAAACGGAATCGGCCTGCTCGACATCGTCGAGAACAGACTGGTCGGCATGAAGTGCCGCGGCGTTTACGAAACTCCCGGCGGAGCTGTTCTCTACGCGGCTCACAACTACCTTGAGACCCTCTGTCTTGACAAAATGACCATGCACAAGAAACAGGAGCTTGCCATCACCTTCGCCGACCTGCTCTACAACGGCCAGTGGTACACTCCGCTGAGAGAGGCGCTCTCCGCTTTCGTCACCAAGACGCAGGAGCACGTCACGGGCAAGGTCAAGCTCAAGCTCTACAAGGGCAACATCATCAAGGCGGGCGCGTGGAGCGACTGGTCGCTCTATTCAGAGGAGATCGCGACCTTCAGCGAGGATCACGTCTATAACCAGAAGGACAGCGCGGGCTTCATCAACCTGTGGGGTCTGCCGATCTCGGTTCAGGCGCAGGTAAACAAGAAAAACAGCAAGTAAGGAATTTTCAATGGATAAAATGTGGGCAGGGCGCTTCTCAAAGGCGCTCGACAAGCAGGCGGACGATTTCAACTCGTCAATTCACTTTGACTCGCGAATGTACAGGCAGGATATAACCGGCTCGATGGCGCACGCGGCTATGCTTGCAAAGCAGGGCATAATCGCGCCCGCCGACGCGGAGACTATCATCGCGACCCTCGGCGATATTCTAAGCGATATTTCCGACGGTAAGCTGCAGATAGATATGAACGCCGAGGACATTCATATGTTTGTCGAGGCGGAGCTTACAAAGCGCATAGGCGACACGGGCAAGCGCCTGCACACCGCCCGCAGCCGCAACGACCAGGTAGCGCTTGATCTGCGGCTGTGGCTGCGCGATGAGGCGGGCGACATCGTCGCCGGGCTTAAAAAGCTGCTCAGATCAATCGTCGCACAGGCGGAGAAAAACAAGGACTCCGTCATGCCCGGCTACACCCATTTGCAGCGCGCGCAGCCGATAACCTTTGCGCATCATATCCTCGCCTACGCGATGATGTTCGCACGCGACATCGACCGCATAAACGACGCGGTCAAGCGTATGAACGTGTCGCCGCTCGGCTCGTGCGCCCTCGCGGGCACGACCTATAACACCGACCGCGCCTTTGTCGCCGAAAAGCTGCAGATGGACGGCTGCTCGCTCAACAGCATCGACGGCGTGAGCGACCGCGACTTCTGCGTCGAGCTGCTGTCGGCTTTTGCTACCGTGATGATGCACCTGTCGCGCTTTTCGGAAGAAGTCATACTCTGGTCGAGCTGGGAGTTCAGGTTCGTCGAGCTTGACGACTCCTACACGACAGGCTCAAGCATAATGCCGCAGAAGAAAAACCCCGATATCGCCGAGCTTGTGCGCGGCAAAACGGGGCGCGTTTACGGCGACCTGATGGCTATGCTGACCGTGCTCAAGGGCATACCGCTTGCGTACAACAAGGATATGCAGGAGGACAAGGAGGCTGTGTTCGACGCGGTCGACACGCTCAAGCAGTGCCTGAACGTGTTCCCGCCGATGATCGACACCATGCGCACCTTGCCGGAGAATATGCTCGCCGCCGCGCGCAAGGGCTTCATCAACGCGACCGACCTCGCGGACTACCTCGTCAGGAAGGGACTGCCGTTCCGCTCGGCGTACAAAGCCGTCGGTCAGATCGTCGGCCGCTGCGCCGCGGAGAACAAGACCCTCGAGGAGCTGCCTGTCGAGACGTACAAGGAGTACTCCGACCTGTTCGAGAGCGATCTGTACGAGGCGATAGACCTCGTCAACTGCGTCAGGACCCGCATATCCGCGGGCGGCACGGGCCCCGACTCGGTCGAAGCGCAGATTGCCTTTGTCAAGAGCCTGCTTGATTAAAAAACTCCAATAAACGGCGCGCCGAAATGCTGGACATTCAGCTGCTTGAAGCGCGCCGCTTTTTGCGCTTTAAAACCGTTGCAAATGCGCGCTCGGTTTGGTATAATATCCACAGAAAGGCTTGCTGTGCAAGCCTTTACGGCTGTCGCCTTTCCGTGCTGCGCACGACTGTGGTATTGACGGCCTCGCAAAAATGCCCTTGCAAGCAAGCATTTTTGCTTCGTGGTATAATAACCTCACGGCGTTAGCGGCAGTAAAACTGCCGACGCCTGATAAACACAAGAACGGCCAAAACAAAATCCTATCGGATTTTGAACGGCTGCGCCGTTTACGGAGCTTACGCTCCGCTTTTGTGGTATAATAACCTCACGGCGTTAGCGGCGGTAAACCGCCGACGCCTGAGAGAACATTGAACGGCCAAAACAAAATCCTATCGGATTTTGAACGGCTGCGCCGTTTGCGAAGCTTGCGCTCCGCTTTTGTGGTATAATTAAATGCAGAGCGCGTTATAGCGCACGCCGCCTCCGGCATATACTGCTTTGAGGTGAGTTTTATGCGCTCAAGAGTGATACGCCTGCCCGCGGCTCTGGTCGCGGCGTGCGTAGCGGCGGCCGCAGTGTGCGCGGCAGTGCCCGCCGCCGAACGGGTGAGCGAAGCCGTCGCCGCCCATGCCCGGGTGAAGTCCGGTGAGCTGCCGACGGTCATAATCGACGCGGGTCACGGCGGCTTTGACGGCGGAGCGGTTGCGCGCGACGGCACTAACGAAAAGGACATCAATCTGGCGGTGTCGCTCGAGCTTGAAAAAACGCTCAAGGCCCTCGGCTTCACCACCGTGATGACCCGCAGCGAGGATAAATCGCTCGAAAGCGAGAGCGGCTCGCTCAAATCAAAAAAGCGCAGCGACATAATGAATCGCTTCGCTCTTATGCATAAATATCCCGATTCGGTATATCTTTGCATACATCAAAACTGCTTCTCGGGTGCTTCAAGCAGCGGCGCGCAGGTGTTCTACACTGCCGAAAATGCCGAGGCAAAGCGCCTTGCCCAATCGGTGCAGGACGCGGTCAAAGCGGCCGTCCAGCCCGACAACAGGCGCGTCATAAAGCCGTGCGAAAGAAACGTCTACATCGTCTGCCACGCGCCTGTGACGGCCGTGCTCATAGAGTGCGGCTTTCTCTCAAACGCGGGCGACCTTGAGCGGCTGAAGAACGGGGATTACAGAAAAAAGCTCGCCTTTGCGATTGCCGACGGGCTTGTACAATACCTTAACGGAAGTGAAGAAAATGGCGAAAGCTAAAAGCACATATGTCTGCTCCGAGTGCGGGTACGAAAGCCCGCGCTGGTACGGCAAATGCCCCGGCTGCGGCGCGTGGAACACTCTTAATGAAGAAGTCGTGCAGTCGGTCGGTACCTCATCGCGCGCGGGGGCTGCCGTCAGCCTTGCGAGCGTGTCGGCGCTCCCGCTTGAGGGCATAAGCATTGATTCAGAGCATCGCTATCACACGGGCGTGCACGAGCTTGACCGCGTTTTGGGCGGCGGCATAGTCAAGGGCTCGCTCGTACTGCTCGGCGGCGACCCCGGTATAGGCAAATCGACGATGATGCTGCAAATATGCGAGTTTCTGGGCGAAACGATGCGCGTGCTCTACGTCTCGGGCGAGGAGTCGCAGCGGCAGATAAAGCTGCGCGCCGACCGCCTCGGCGTGACCACGCCCAACCTCGCCGTTATGGCCGCTACCGACGCTCAGGCCATATGCGAGTTTATTCGCGCAGACAAGCCAGACATCGTCATCGTCGACTCAATTCAGACAATGAGCATAAGCGAGATAAGCTCCTCTCCCGGCAGCGTTACGCAGGTCAGGGAGTGCACAAATCTCTTTCTGCGCACGGCAAAGGGCAGCGACATTCCGATATTCATCATCGGCCACGTCAATAAAGACGGCGCCATCGCAGGCCCAAAGGTCATGGAGCACATCGTCGACGCGGTGCTTTATTTTGAGGGCGACCGCAACCTGTCCTACCGCATACTGCGCGCGGTGAAGAACCGCTTCGGCTCGACCAACGAGATCGGCGTGTTCGAGATGCGGCAAAACGGCCTTGCGGAGGTTGAAAATCCGTCGCAGATGCTGCTCTCAGGCCGCCCCGTGGGAGTGTCGGGAACGTGCGTCGCCTGCGCTTTGGAGGGCTCGCGCCCGATACTTGCGGAGGTGCAGGGGCTTGTGACGACCTCCGGCTTCGGCAATCCGCGCCGAATGTCGACGGGCTTCGACTACAACCGCTTCAGCCTGATGATAGCCGTGCTCGAAAAGCGCGCGGGCTTCTACTTCACCAATATGGACGCATATATCAACGTCGTCGGCGGCTTCCGTCTGGACGAGCCTGCGGCCGACTTGGCGGTCGCGCTGACGCTCGTTTCGAGCCTGAAGGACGCGCCGATAGCCGAGGATCTGGTCGCGTTCGGCGAGGTCGGCCTTGCGGGCGAGATACGCGCCGTGACTCAGGTGCAGCAGCGCGTGCAGGAGGCGGCGCGCCTGGGCTTTAAAAAGTGCGTTGTGCCGCACGCGTCGCTCAAATCGCTCGACCGCGTCGACGGCATCGAGGTCTACGGCGTAAAAACCGTCAGGCAGGCGGTCGAGATAGCGCTCAGATAAGTCATTTTTCTTGCCTGAAAGGGGCAAATGTGGTATACTGTCCTAAAAGCCTTGTTTTGGAGGATAAGATGAAAAAAATAACCGACGACATAATTTATATAGGCGTAAACGACCACGGCATCGACCTTTTCGAGGGTCAGTACAACGTGCCGAACGGAATGTCCTACAATTCCTATGTTATTATCGACGAGAAAATCGCGGTGTTCGACACGGTCGACGCGCACTTCGGCGACGAGTGGATCGCCAATCTGGACGAAGCGCTCGCAGGGCGCGTGCCCGACTATCTCATCGTGCAGCATATGGAGCCCGACCATTCGGCGAATATTATGCACTTTGCTAAGCGTTATCCCGACGCGATTATAGTCGGCAACGCCAAGACGTTTGTGATGATAAATCAGTTCTTCGGCACTGATTTTGCCGACCGCAGGGAGGTCGTCACCGACGGCGGAAAGCTCTCGCTCGGCCGTCACGAGCTGACGTTCGTTTTCGCGCCGATGGTGCATTGGCCCGAGGTCATGTTGACCTACGACGCGGCGGACAAGGCGCTGTTTTCCGCCGACGGCTTCGGCAAGTTCGGCGCGCTCGACGTTGAGGAGGACTGGGCTGACGAGGCCCGCCGCTACTACATCGGCATTGTCGGCAAGTACGGCGTTCAGGTGCAAACGCTGCTGAAAAAGGCTGCAGCGCTCGATATTGCCTTGATCTGCCCGCTGCACGGCCCTGTGCTTGACGACGACCTCGCTTATTACATCGGGCTGTACGACACCTGGTCGTCCTACGCCGTCGAGAGCGAGGGCGTTATGATAGCCTACACCTCCGTTTACGGCAACACCGGGGCGGCCGCGGAGCGGCTGGCCGACCTCGTGCGCGAAAAGGGCTGCCCGAGCGTTACGGTCGCGGACCTTGCGCGCTGCGATATGTCCGAAGCGGTGGCCGGCGCGTTCCGCTACGGCAAGCTGGTGCTCGCGACGACGACCTACAACGGCGACATTTTCCCGTTTATGCGCGAGTTTATCGACCATCTGGTCGAGCGCGGTTTCAAAAAGCGCACCGTCGCCTTTATCGAAAACGGCACCTGGGCGCCCATTGCCGCCAAAATTATGGGGCAGAAGCTCGCCTCCTGCAAGGAGCTGACCTTCACCGAAACGACCGTGACCGTCAAGAGCGCATTAAGCAGTGCGAACGAGCAGCAGCTTGAAGCCCTCGCGGACGAGCTTATGCGATAAAATTATTATTATTTTAAGCGGGCGGGCGACCGAGCCGCTTCATTCGGAGGATAACAATGAGCGACTATAAAATCGAAACCAAATGCGTGCAGGGCGGCTACACCGCCTTGAACGGCGAGCCGAGACAGATTCCGATTGTGCAGAGCACCACGTTCAAGTACGACACGGGCATTGACATGGGTAAGCTGTTCGACCTTGAGGCCGGCGGCTACTTCTACTCGCGCCTGCAGAATCCGACCTGCGACACCGTTGCGGCCAAGATCTGCGAGCTTGAGGGCGGCAGCGCCGCTATGCTGACCTCGTCGGGTCAGGCTGCTTCGTTCTACAGCGTGTTCAACATCGCTTCCTGCGGCGACCACGTCGTTTCAAGCTCCACCATTTACGGCGGGACGTACAACCTGTTCGCCGTCACGATGAAGCGAATGGGCATCGACTTCACCTTTGTTTCGCCCGACTGCACCGACGAGGAGCTTAACGCCGCATTCAGACCCAACACCAAGGCTGTGTTCGGCGAGAGCATCGCCAACCCCGCTCTGCGCGTGCTCGACATCGAGCGATTCGCCGACGCAGCGCACGCTCACGGCGTTCCGCTTATCATCGACAACACGTTTGCAACGCCTGTCAACTGCCGCCCGTTTGAGTGGGGCGCGGACATCGTCACCCATTCGACCACCAAGTATATGGACGGTCACGGCGCCGCCGTCGGCGGCTGCATTGTCGACAGCGGCAGGTTCGACTGGACAAAGTATCCCGACAGGTATCCGGGGCTGTGCACTCCCGACGAGAGCTACCACGGCGTAGTTTACACCGAGCGCTTCGGCCTCGGCGGAGCATATATCACCAAGGCGACCGCGCAGCTGATGCGCGACTTCGGCTCGATCCAGTCGCCGCAGAGCGCGTTTCTGCTCAACCTCGGGCTTGAGAGCCTGCATCTGCGCATAAAGCGCCACTGCGAGAACGCACAGAAGGTCGCCGAGTTCCTAAACAGCCACGGGAAGGTCGCCTGGGTCAAGTTCGCCGGCCTTGAGGGCGACAAGGACTATGCCCTCGCGCAAAAGTATCTGCCCAACGGCGTGTGCGGCGTTGTCAGCTTCGGTGTAAAGGGCGGGCGCGACGCGGCTGAGACCTTTATGAACCACCTGAAGATTGCCGCTATCGAGACTCACGTCGCCGACGCGCGCAGCTGCTGCCTGCATCCTGCAAGCACCACTCACCGCCAGATGAGCGACGCGGAGCTTGAAGCCGCGGGCGTAAGCGCCGACCTTATCCGCTTCTCCTGCGGAATCGAGAACGCCGACGACCTCATCGCCGACATTGCTCAGGCACTCGACCAAATCTGAAATTGAATTTAAAGCAAAAAGCCACGCTCTCCCGCGAAAACGGGAAAAGCGTGGCTTTTAAATATGCGGGTATTAAAGCGTTATCGGCTGCGGCTGACCGCCCGAGTTCATCGACTCGTCGGCGCGGTATATGCACAGGTGGCTCTTGACCGAGTCCTCCAGATAGGTGCAGGCGGGGCTTGTTTCCTCCCCGCGCACAAAGCGGACGAAGTCGCGTGCAAGCGCTAAATCGCCGCCGCCGTGACCCGAATGTTCGCCGCCGCCGAGGTCGACGCACTCGACCCTGCGCTCGTCGTCGAGCGCGTCGCGCGACGGGTCGATGAGCGAGACGAAGAACTTCTGCTCCTCAAAATTGCCGTAGATCTCGCCCTTTGTGCCGATGATGTGAATGGGGCGCAGCGGACGTGACGCGCCGCCGACCATATTGTGCGTGACGGTCGCACCCGAAGCGAAGCGAATCAGAACCGACTGGTGATCGACGACATTATTGTCGCACTTGTAAACGCAGCGGCCGTAGGGGGAGGACTCCCGCAAAAGCGAGATGCGCTCGTCCATGGTTACGTCGGGCTTGTCGATAAACGGCGCCCAGACGTAGTTTGCCCACCGCCACAGTGTGTCAAGATAGAGCCGCTTGGCCGAATATGGGCAGCTGTCGACATAGGGGCAGCCCGCAAGGCAGCGGTCGGTCGCACCCTCGGGCGCGTTTTCGGGCTTAAACTGCTGACGGCTGCCGAAGGACGTTACGCTGACGGGCGAATCGTCACCCATAAGCCACATTATAAGGTCAAGGTCGTGGCAGCACTTTGCAAGCAGCATCGACGTGTGCGAGCGCTCGGAGTTTGCCCATTTGCCGCGCACAAACGCCGTCGCGATGTGGTGGTAGGAGACGTGCTCGGCGGTCTGGATGTTGATTATATCGCCGATTTCGCCCGACATCAGGCGCTGCTTTATCGTGCCGTAAAACTCGGAATACCGCAGCTCATGGCATACCATGACCCGACTTGCGTTGCGGCGCGCACAGCCGACAAGAGCCTTCAGCTCGTCCTCGTTTGTGGCAAACGGCTTTTCAATAAGCATCGCGTACCCCTGCCCAAGCAGCGGCAGCGAGGTCGCCACGTGCACCTGATCCATTGTGCAGTTGATTATCGCGTCGGCCGACTTGCCGCGCGCGACCAGCTCGCTTACATCGGAAAAGCACTCGCTTTCGGGTATCGAAAAGCGCTTTTTCATATGCTCGCGACGCTTTTTGTCAGGCTCGACAACGCCTACGACCCGCATCATATCGGGGCTTTCCTCCGCAACGCGGGTATAGATACCTGCGCGGTCTCCCGCTCCCACAACTATGACGGACACGGGTTTGCCCATATTCTTATTCATAAGCAAAAGGACACCTCATTTCGATTTAATTTTACACAAGACTGTGAAAAAGTCAAGGCAAAAACGTGCGATCTGAGCAAAAAAGCCGAAGCTTTGCGGCGGGAAAAATCGCAAAAATTGTAAATCAGGCTTACATTTTCGCTTGATTCGTGCTATAATAAAAATACTGAGGGTAAGAAACAGGGTGCGAAAGAAGCGCCCGTGTCGGCTGCCGGAGCTGCGTGCTCCGCGGCTGCATTTTATTATTGCGGAGGATTTTTATGTATTCATCGGGAGATGTCGTCAGCTATGCCGCTCAGGGCGTTTGCCGCATAAGGGGTATCGAAATGCGTGAGATCGCAGGACAAAAGCGGGACTATTACGTCCTGTGTCCTATCCGCGACGAGCACTCGACCGTCTATGTCCCGACCGACAGCGAAAGGCTGCTGGCGAATATGCGGCCTGTGCTGACGAAGGATGAGATAAGCGACCTCATCGACACTCTTAAATCAGGGGAAAACGAGTGGATATGCGACGAAAGCGAGCGCAGGGAGATCTTTTCTCAAGCCGTGCGCAGCGGCGACCGCGTCAAGCTGATAAAGCTGATCGATATGCTCTATCTTCATCAGCTCGGACTTAAAGCACAGAAGAAGCATTTCCACGTCGCCGATGAGCGTTGCCTGCGCGAGGCCGAGCGGCTGCTGCACGACGAGGTCGCGTTCGTGCTCGGCATACCTGTTGAAAAGGTACCGCAGTACATAAGAAAGTGCCTCGGCAGAGCTTGAATTTCTTTTTTTGTTCAAGCCCGGGCAGGGGATTGCATATTGTGAATATGTATGGTAATATATATATCTGAACTTTCGGATAGGGTGGTGACAGGTATGGCTTTGCAGGAATCGGGCGAGATGTATCTTGAAACGATACTCGTGCTCTCAAAGCAGGGCGGCAACGTCAGAAGTATTGATATAAGTGAGTCTATGGGCTTTTCCAAGCCGAGTGTCAGCCGTGCCGTCGGCCTGCTCAAAGAGGGCGGCTTCATCACTGTCGACAGAAACGGCTTCATAACGCTGACCGAAAGCGGTCACGCCGTGGCCGAGAAAATCTATGAGCGCCACACCGTGCTGACCGAGTGCCTTATGCGCCTCGGTATTTCGCGCGAGACGGCTGCCAACGATGCGTGCCGCATTGAACACGTCATCAGCGATGAGACCTTTTCGGCACTCAGGGCATACCTCAACAAAATCGACAAGGCAAAATAATTTTTTTGCAAAGGGCTTGACAAACGTCTTTTGCTGTGCTAAAGTGTAAGACAAATAATCAAACCTGTGAGAAAGAGTAGTAGCTTCGCTCAAGGGCATTAAAGCGAGCCGCCGACGGTGGAAGGGCGGTATGCACAGCGCAGTGAATGGGCTTTTGAGGGCGGCGTGAAATCAGAGTATTCGCCGACGGACTGTCTCCACGTTATAGGAGAACGCATATGTCAGTATGCGAATGAGAGGAAAGTGTGAATTGCTTCAGCTTTCTATTTGGGTGGCACCGCGTGTTTATCGACTCGTCCCAAGCATTGGTTTTTCAATGCTTGGGATTTTTTATTTTTGCGGAGGGATTTACAATGAAATTAACAAAGCGATGGCGACTTATCGGCTGATTTTAACCTCAAACACATTTTAAACCTTCAATCGATTTTAAGGAGCTGTCAAAAATGAAAAAATTTGCTAAAATACTCGCTGTTATATCCGCCGTTGTCCTTATGACCGCAATGTTCGCCTCCTGCGGCGACTCAAAGCCGACCATCGGCATAATCCAGTTCGGCTCGCACGCCTCGCTCAACAATTGCTATGACGGCATTATGGCGGGGCTCAAAGAGGCTGGCATCGATCTCGACAAGTACAACGTCGAATATGTAAACTCCAATTTCGATGCCTCCGTCTCGCAGACCCAGGCCAACAACCTCGTCAACAAAAAGGCGAGCGTCATCATCGCAATCGCTACTCCGTCGGCCGTCGCCGCCGCAAACGCAGCCGCTGACAGTGACATTCAGGTTGTCTACTGCGCCATCACCGACGCGTCTGTCATGAGCAACTACAAAAACGCGACCGGCTCGTCCGACATTCCGAACTTTGACAAGCAGCTCAAGGTCGTGACCGACTTCCTCGGCAAAAAGGACGTCAAGATCGGCGTGCTCTATTCGACCGAGGAGTCCAGCTCGCCCATTCAGGTCGAGAACCTCAAAAAGGCTGCCGAGGCTTATTCGGGTATGCAGATAATCGACTCTGCCGTTGCCGACATCACCACCATCGACACCAAGGTAAACGACCTTATCGACCGGGGCGTCGACTGCTTCGTAAATCTGCTTGACAACACCGTCGTCGGCAAGCTCGAGACCAACATCCTGCCCATTACCAACGAGAAGAAGATACCCATTTTCGGCTCCGAGATCGAGCAGGTCAAGCTCGGCTGCGTCGCCAGTGCTTCCATTGAGTACGTCAATGTCGGCAAGGCTGCCGGCAAGGCTGCGGCCGAGATCCTCGGCGGTAAAAAGGCGAGCGATATTCCCGTTGCCACCATCAGCGACCCGAGCGTTTACTACAGCAGCAGCGCCTGCAAGGCTCTCGGACTGACCGTGCCGAATGTCGACGGTATGACCGACGTTGCCAAATAAAAACAAAGGACAAAAGTTCAAATGCTGTTTTTTTCGACCACGATAGACGGCCTGCAAATGGGCCTGTGCTTCGCCGTGCTCGCACTGGGAGTTTACATCTCCTATTCAATACTTGATTTTCCGGACCTCTCCACCGACGGCACATTCCCGCTCGGTGGCGTCGTCTGCACGGCGCTTATGCTCCGCCTGGGGCTGCCGCCTGTAATTGCGATACTGCTGACGTTCTTTGCGGGCTTTATCGCGGGCAGCGTCACGGGCGTGCTGCACGTCAAATTCAATATTTCAAAGCTGTTAAGCGGTATAATCGTTATGACCGCGCTGCTGAGCGTGACCCTCGCGCTGACCAAGCTGCTGACGGGCAACGGCCAGACCACGACCATATTCTCCTACCGCAGCAAGGGGCTTGAGGGCATATTCTCAGGCCGTTTGAGCGAGGCGTTCGGCCCTGCGGGCAGGGATTACATGATACTGCTTGTGCTCCTGCTCATCGCGATAGCGGTCAAGATAATCGTCGATCTGTTCTTAAAGACAAAGCTCGGCTATATGCTCCGCGCGACGGGCAGCAACGAGCGCCTTGTCACCTCAATGGGCAAGGATGTCGGTATGTATAAGATATTCGGCCTTGCCGTCGCAAACGGCCTGACTGCCGTTTCGGGCGCACTTTATTCGCATCTTTATATGCAGTACGACAATACCTGCGGCAGCGGCAAGGTCGTCCTCGCGCTCGCGTCTGTCATAATCGGAATCGCCGTGTTCTCGCGCGTTAAATTCGTCAAGGACACCACCGCCGTAATCTTCGGCGCGATAGTTTACTCGCTGTGCCTGTACTACCTTGTTCTCGTCGACAAAAACGGCATTTACCTCAAACTGCTCAACGCGGTTATGTTCGCGCTCATTCTCATTTTTAACGAGAAAACCTCGAAGCTGTTCTCCTCCAAGAGCAAGATGAAGAGGGGGTCGGCGAAATGATAGAGCTTAAAAATATCAGCAAGACCTTCGGCGCGGGTACGGTCAACGAAACGCGCCTGTTCACTGATTTTTCGCTCAAGGTCGAGACGGGCAGCTTTGTATCCGTCGTCGGCTCGAACGGCTCGGGAAAGACGACGATGCTCAACCTCATCAGCGGCACCATACCTATCGACAGCGGCAGGATTCTGATTTGCGGCGACGACGTGACCGCTCTGCCCGAGTATAAGCGCGCGCGCAGAATCGCCCGCGTGTTTCAGGACCCGTCGATGGGCACGGTGCCCTCGATGACGATAATGGAGAACCTCTCCATCGCCGAAAACAAGGGCAGGACCTACGGCCTGTCGTTCGCCGTCAACCGCGCCGAGCGTGAGCGCTACCGCGAGCTTGTGTCGCAGATAGGGCTCGGCCTCGAGGATAAGATGGATATCCCCGTCGGCTCGCTTTCGGGCGGGCAAAGGCAGGCGCTCAGCCTGCTGATGGCGACTATGACTCCGATGGATCTGCTGCTGCTCGACGAGCACACGGCGGCGCTCGACCCCAAAACGGCCGAGACGATAATGGAGCTGACCGACCGCATTGTCAAGGAAAAGCGCGTCACCACCCTTATGGTAACGCACAATCTGCGCTTTGCCGTCGACTACGGCGACCGAATTCTGATGATGCACGAGGGCAGGGCCGTCATCGACCGCGGCGGCGAGGAAAAGAAAGTCACCCGCGTCGACGACCTGCTCGACACGTTCAACCGCATAAGCATCGAGTGCGGCAACTGACTTTGTCGGCTGCGGCGGGGCTTTCGGTTAGACGTCGGGAAATGGCGGCGTGGCTTTCGGTGAGACGTCGTGGAATTGCGGCGGGGCTTTCACGGAGCCTTCACGAAATATTCGCGCTTGCAAAGGCCGCCTTTTCACGGCAGGAACCTGCTCCCGCGCAGAAAAATATCAAGTAAAACGGGTCGCAGCCCCAAATCGGCCGCGACCCGTTTTTATATGAAAAGGGGCTGTGCAGTCGGCTTTTCTGCGGACAAAAACGTTTTTGTCACCAACTTTTAGTCAGGCCTGTATCAAGCGCCCCTGCTACTATAATATGTGCATCGGTATGCTGCGGTTACGGTTGAAATTGCGGTAATTTGATGATATGATTTTATTCAGCAAAGGAGGCGGGGATATGCGGTACAATTCGGCGGGGGAGTATTTTAAGCGGCGCTTTGGGTGCAAGGTGTACCGCCTGGCGGTTGCGGGCGGAGTGAGCTGCCCCAACCGCGACGGAGTGTGCGGCGAGGGCGGCTGCATCTTCTGCGCCGAAGGCTCGGGCGGGTTTGTGCCGAGCGAAAGCGACATAAACTCCGAGCTTGAGCGGGCGAAGCGGCTTGTTGAAGCAAAGTGCCGCTCGGGCAGCTACATCGCGTATTTTCAGTCGTACACTGCGACCTACGGCGACCCGGAGCGGCTTGAAAGCCGCCTGCTGACGGCGGCTCGGCGCGACGACATCGCGGCGGTATCGGTCGCAACGCGTCCCGACTGCCTCGGTCCTGACGTAATGGGCGTGCTGGCAAAAGCGGCTGAAATCAAGCCGCTTATCGTTGAATTAGGGCTGCAGACAGCCTCGGACGAAACGGCGCGGTTTATAAACCGCGGCTATCCGACCGACGTTTACACTTACGCGTGCGGGCGGCTGCATTCCGTCGGCGCGGAGGTCATCGCGCACGTTATGCTCGGGCTGCCGCACGAGGGAGAGCGCGAAATGCTCGTGACAATCGACCTTGTAAATGCGACCGCCGACGGCGTGAAGCTGCAGCTGACCCACGTCCTCGAGGGCACGCGGCTGGCCGAACTGTACCGAAGCGGCGAGTACCGCCCGCTTGAGCTTGACGAGTACGTCACCCTGCTCGCCGCGTGCGTGCGCCGCCTTGATGAGCGCGTGATTATCCACCGCCTGACGGGTGACGGCGACAAGCACCTGCTGCTTGCGCCCGAATGGAGCGCGGACAAAAAGCGCGTGCTCAACCGCATCAGAAGCGAATTCGAGCGCCTTGACGTGGTGCAGGGCAGCGCCCGCGCCGGGCAATCGACGGAATAAGCCGCTTATTCAGCGAAATGCCTGCCCGTCGCCCACTCTGCGAAAAAAATCCCGCGCACCTGTACGCTTGTATTGCCGCTGCGCCGCCCTTACCTGCACTTCGATCCTATACCGCAAAAAAACACCCGAGCCTCCGACAGTGCACTGCCGAAGGCCCGGGCTTTATATTATATATCAACCGTCCCGTCAGCCGTTTGAGGCAACAGGCGTTACGGATACGTCGAACGTCTTTCCGTTGCGGTAGACGGTCAGCTTGAAGGTGTCGCCGACACCGTGCTTCTGGATGATGTTGACGAGCTTTGCATAGGTGGTCACGCTTTCGCCGTCGGCGGCGGTGATGATGTCATACTGCTGTATGCCCGCTTTCTCGGCAGGCCCGCCCGATACGACCGAGGCGACGACTATGCCCTCGGGCAGGCCGCGCGCCTTGAGGTAGTCGGAGGTGTAGCTGGTCGCGATCTGAACGCCGATGTAGGGCTTGGGCTCATCCTTGTTGGTGATGATATTCTTGCAAACGTCAACGACAGAGTCGACAGGAATAGCGAAGCCCATACCCTCGAACTGCTCGGAGACGATCTTGGAGTTGGTGATGCCGATGAGCTTGCCCTCGCTGTTAACGAGCGCGCCGCCCGAGTTGCCGGGATTGATAGCCGCATCGGTCTGGAGCAGGCTCATGGTAAACGAGTCTATGTTAAGCTCTCTGTTGACGCCGCTCAAATAGCCGACGCTGACCGAGCCGATGAACTGCAGACCGCCGGGGTTGCCGACGGCGACCACGCGCTGACCGACCTTCAGGTCGGCCGAGGTGCCGATGGTGATGGCGTCAAGGCCGGTGCGGTCGATCTTGAGCACCGCAAGGTCGTAAGCGGCGTCGTAGCCGACGATGGTTGCGGGAATGGCGGTGTTTGTGTCGTCGGGCAGATACACGTCGACCGAGCCGTTGTAGCTTATCGCGTACTCAACAACGTGCTTGTTGGTGATGATGTAACCGTCGGACGAGTATATTACGCCCGAGCCGGAGCTTGAAGTCTCTTCACCGTTGCCGAAAATGCTGTTGTAAGACGACGAATACTTGCAGACGATGCCGACAACGCTCGGCTGAACCTTTGCGGCAACGGCTTCAACGTAGTTGTCGGAGCTGTCGCTTATTGTGATGTTGGAGTTGCCCGCCGTCGTGCCTGATTTGGACGAGGTAGAGCTGTTCTTTGAGAATATCATCAGCGAAGCGACGGACGACACACTCGCGGCGACTATCGCGGCGACGATGATGCAGATGACGAGCGTAGCCGCGGAGAAGCCGCCTTTCTTCGCCTTATCGGAGGCGTTGTGGTTCTGCGGTGCCTGCGGTTGATGGAACTGCTGCGCACTCTGCTGCGGCGTGAACGGGTGCTGCGGCTGCGACCAGTTTCGGTAGACGCTCTGCTGCGGCTGCTGGGTCGGGTTGGGATAGGTGTACGAGTTCACGGGGCGGTAGGTCGGCTGAGTGTAGCCCGACTGACCGACAGGCTGCCCCGGCTGAGTCGGCTGAGTCGGTTGCGCCGTCTGACCCGGCTGAGTCGGCTGCGCCGTCCGACCCGGCTGAGTCGGCTGCGCCGTCCGACCCGGCTGCGCCTGAGTGCTCTGTTGAGTCTGAGCGGCGCTCTCACTCTCGTTTGCTGCGGTGTGCAGCGGCTCGGTTTCGTTCTGAGGATAGTTGTTGAAAAATCCGTTATCCATAAAAACACTCCCTTATATAAAGCAGATTTAACTGCCGTAAGATTCATTTCGGTTATATAATAGTACGCCATTTTAGCCCTGCATTATCAAAATTATAAACAAACTGTGAACATTTTGCGGGAATGTATTAAAATTATGGTTTAAATTCCTTAAAAAATAAAGAAAGGATAGCAATTGCAATCAGACCGTGCTATAATTATGCTGTGTATTCGTGCTTGTATGTGCACGATTGAATAGTCGCGTTTCGGTTACAAATGATTAAAATGTTGTAACTGGATTTTTCGGCGGCGGCGATATATTATAATGTAATGAGAGAAGCGCTGCAAAAAATCGCGCTTTGTTAAGCAGGTAAAAAAGGAGGGGCAATGTTTGAAAGACAACAATAAACCTTTCGATAATAATTCACAGAGAAATAATGTCGATCCCACGCTCGGCGGAGTTGACCGCACTACGGGAGTTGACAGAACTCACGGAGTCGACAGGACGGGCGGAGTTGACCGCACGCGTGGGGTCGACCGCTCGCTCGGAGTGGATCGTACCGCAGGCGTCGACCGCACCCGCAGCGTCGACCGCACCGCATCCTCGCCCGCTGCCCGCCGCGCCGAGAATCACGATTATTTCCCGGGGCTTAAAGATGAGTCGGGCGATCTGACGAGCAACTCGGCCTATGACGACGAGCCGCAGGCTCCGACCGCGCCCGTTCAGTCCGGGCCCGACGAGTCTGCCGAGCAGGAAGTCAGAGCGGGTCTCGGCTTCGAGGACCTGTCAAGCTCGTCGGACGGCATACGCCGCGCGGAGATGGACGACAACTTCGATGACGCCTATTCGTCGGATGCGGGCAGGCAGGACGGTTACGACCTCTATCACTCAAGCTACGGCGACGAGATGGAGAATCTGTCGAGCTCCTCGCCGCATGGAGATGTTGAAATGCATCAAAAGAAGAAAAAGAAGCACCTGCTGCCTCTGCCCGCGCGCAAAGCACTGCACAAGGTCGGCAAGGTCGCGCTGACAGCGTTTCTTATTTTTATTATTGTCGGCTGCATAGTCACAACCGCATTCGCGGTCTACGTCTTCTCGTTCGTCGACGGCTCGATGGACGACTACAACCTCTATGAGCTGACCCTCAACTATACGTCTGTTGTTTACGTCAAGGACGCGACTTATCAGGGGAAGGACAAGGACGATGTCAAGTGGCTCGAGTATGAGACGCTCTGTTACGAAAACCGCAAGTGGGTCGGCATAAACGATGTAAATCAGAACGTTGTATATGCCTTCATCGCGGCCGAGGACGAGCGCTTCTACAAGCACAAGGGCATCGACTGGAAGCGAACCGTTGCCGCGTTTGCGAATATGTTCCTGCATTTCTGGGACACCGAGCAGGGCGGCTCGACCATTACGCAGCAGCTGGTCAAGAACCTGACAAAGGACGAGGATCACTCGTCAATGCGTAAGATACGCGAAATTATGCGAGCGCGAACGCTCGAGGACGAATACGCCAAGGATACGATAATGGAGTGCTACATCAACGTAGTTTACTTCAACAACAACTGCTACGGAATTGAGGCTGCGGCCGAATACTACTTCGGCAAGTCGGCGGATAAGCTGACAATAGCCGAGTGCGCGGCCATTGCGGCGATAACCAAGTCGCCCAGCGGCTACGACCCGTACAAAAAGCCCGAAAACAACAAGTCCCGCCGCAACTGGATCATCAAGAATATGCACGAGATCTACAAGATCTACAACGGCGAGCGCGGCATAACCGAGAAGGAGCGCGACGAAGCCCTCAAGCAGGAGGTCAAGTTCGTCGACCACTCCAAAAAAAGCAGCGATACCTCGACCGACTCAAAGTCCGACTCAAGTGAGAAAAAGACGATCGGCTCGGGCTACAGCTGGTTTACCGATGCGCTTGTCAATCAGGTGGTTGCCGATCTGCAGGCTGAAAAGGGCTACTCAAAGGAAGCAGCCGAGATGAAGGTGTTCACGGGCGGATACAAAATTTACGCGACCCTCGACACCAAGGTACAGGACGAGATTGACAAGGTATTCACCAACGACGATTACTGGGCAAAGGTCAGCGGAACCAAGCAGAAGGCGCAGGGCGCTATAACCGTTATGGATTACTCGGGTCACGTTGTCGGACTTGCGGGCGGCCGCGGTGAAAAGACGGGCAGGCGCGAGCTTGTCCGCGCGACTCAGTCGCTGCGCCAGCCGGGCTCGACGATGAAGCCGATAGGCTGCTATGCTCCCGCGCTTGAGGATAATATGATAACGTGGTCGACCAAGGTAGAGAACACGAGGTACACCGTCGGCGGCGTTACGTTCAAAAACGACAGCAACGTTCAGACGGGCCCCGTCACAATTCAGACGGCGCTTCAGCATTCCTATAACCTTGTCGCCGCGCGCGTGCTCAATAAATACGGTGCGCAGAAGTCCTACGACTTCGTCACCTCGCGCTTCGGCATAACCACGCTCGTTAAGAGCGAGACCATCAACGGCAAGGAATACTCCGACATCAACATTTCGGGTATGGCGCTCGGCGGCAGCACTCACGGTATAACCACGCTTGAGGAGTGCGCGGCCTACGCGACCTTCGGCAACGGCGGCAAGTATTACAAGCCGACTTTGTACACCCTTATTCAGGATCAGAATAAGAAGACCGTGCTCAAGTATTCGGGCGAGCCGACCGAGGCGCTCGGCGAGGACACCGCGTATATTATGAACGAGATGCTCCAGACCGGCGTTAACGGCGGTACCGGCTCGGCGGCCAGGATCGACGGCTGGGAAGTGTTCGGCAAGACGGGCACTACCAGCGACAACAAGGACCGTTGGTTTGCAGGCGGCACTCCGTACTATGTCGCAAGCTGCTGGTTCGGCTGCGATCAGCCCGTTAAGCTCAGGCTCAACCTTCCGGGCAACCCCGCCATCAGACTGTGGCAGCCGATTATGAAGGCTATTCTTGCCGATAAGGAGAAGATCACCTTCACCAAACCCGATACCGTCAAGCAGGCGCATTACTGCGCTTCAAGCGGTGCAATCGCGGGCGAGCACTGCGCTGTCGGCGGCACCGGCTACTACAAAACAAGCTATGCGCCTGTTTGCTCGGGCAAGCACGGCGGCTCGTCGACGGGCAGCAGCGGGGCGCCGACGTCCTCTGCGGCTTCGTCGGTCGCTTCGAGTGAGACTCCGTCAAGCGAGGCGACCTCGTCGACCGGGTCTGAGACGTCAAGCACCGCTTCGTCCGCCACCGAGTCGGACGCGGCTTAAAGCGTTAATAAGGCATAAACCCCCTTTGCAGGCGGAACCCTGCGAAGGGGGGTTTGGTTTGTGTGAGGCATTGTGCGCGAAGATGAGCGCGGCGAGGGAAAATCGGCACGGCGGGAAAATCGGCACGGCGCTGAAGAAACAGCACGGTGAGACGGCACAGGCTTGCAGAACGCGGCACAGCGATTCTTTGAACGCGACGAAAATGTTCCGCACGAGTGCGGGCGTTTTCGTCTGTCGCAGGAGAGCTTGCCTGAAAGCAAGGAGCGGCTTTTACAGCAAAACAAGCCTGCGTATGGTGTTTGCAGTGCGGATAGTGATGCCGTCCCTTATATCCGACGACGCGGTTTTGCCCACCGGTTTGTTTTGCGATAGTTGCTCAAATCGAACGTCCGGAATATCACGTTGCGAAAGCACTTGATGCGCTCCAAGTCGGCGTTCGGCTCACCGAGCGCGGCGCAGACCTCGCCGACCGTGAGCGGCGGTATAGCGAAGATGAGATTGTCGTATGTGGCTTTGTCGCTGCTGCCCCACCAGTCGGGCTCGTTTAACAGGATCTGCTCAAGCGCCTTCTGCTGCGCGACGTAAACGGGCACGTCAACGCCGAAGTGCCCGCGTATTTTCTCCGATATGAGCCGCGAAAGCACCCGGTCGTCGCCCTCGTCGGTTGAAAACGCGACGTTGCCGCTGTTGAGCAGCGTGGCGACATCTTCAAAGCCAAGCCCGCCTAAAGCCGAGCGCAGCTCGGGCATCGAAACCTTGTTTTTCCGCTGACGTTTATCCCGCGGATAAGCGCGATGTATCTCATCAATCCTCGCCTCCGTGTTTATTATAGTGCACTTTCGGCGCTTAAATCGATCATTTTATATTTATAGGGCGCAACCCCCGATTTGTGCAACTCGGTCATATTTAAGCTGCTGATTTGGATATTTTAAATAAATTAAATTAAAACGCTTGACATTTGTTGGAAATAGTGTATAATAAAGACAGAAAGAAAGAGAAGTCTTTCAGAGAAAATACAGTCAGGGCACTGCCTGACAATGTAGAAAGCGAGGGGTGAGTCCGATGGGCCAAGAGGAAATATGCAGTCAGGCGGCTTTGTCGGATAAGCCGAGCATTTCCTGAAATTTTAAAGTCGCTCAACGTACGCAGACGCGACTTTTCGCCGCGGCCGTAACGCCGCAAGCGGATATTGTAAGGATTAACGACGAAGCAAACACCTGACGGTGTTCGGTATCTTTTAAGAAAGGTATATAAGCCAATGTACATCTGATGTACTACACAAAAACCATACACAAATTTTTTCATGGGATTAATTAAAACGCTTTCTTTTTAATTAAACTATAGGTGGGAAACTCCGAAATACAGGAGCAGAAAACTTATGCCGCGCCGGTGCAATACCGGCTAAATAGAAAAATTGTGTAAATATAAAAACGGTTCGCATCAGCAGATGCGGACCGTTTTTGTCGTTAGTGGAGGAAGCTGCGGCGCGGGGAAGCTGCGGCGCGGGGAAAGCTGCGGCGGGGGAAGCTGCGGCGCGGGAAAGCTGCGGCAATCGGGAGAGTGCGGGATAATGCGGCGGCACAGGCGGACGTTGTGCGAGTGAGTATGCGGTGACAGAGAGTATCGGCGCGGATTTAAGATGTGCACGAAGATGATGAAGGCATCGTGGGGAAGCTGCAGCGCGGGAAAGCTGCGTCGCGGGGGAAGCTGCGCCGTGGGGAAAGCTGCGGCAATGGGGAGAAAGCCGGACTGCGCGGCGACAGGTTAAGCGGCACGAAAGTTAAGAGGTCTGCAAAGACGCTGAACGCGGCAATGTGTGAACGGTGGGCGGCGTTATCATAGCGCGTGCGGTAATGCATGCGGAGCGATAATGAAAAAATCGACTGCGGCAATGCGTGTGGTGCTATAATGAAAAAATCGACTGCAGCAAAAATGCCGCAGTCGATTTTTCATCAATATTTATTTGTGTTGTTGTGCCCGGCTTTCAAAACTGCAGATCAGCGCCGCTCTTTACCGAACGGCTGCTGCAAAAGCGAGAGCGTACAAAACATCGTATGCTCCTTACGGAGCAATCGCATTGCGGCGCAATCGCAATTTGCTGCTTTATCCCGCTCACACGGTGAACGGGAGCATTATTATCCACGGCGAGGTCAGCACGCCTATCACGGCGGCGGCGACGCTGCACTCGAGCGGGTCCCTGACGCTGCGCCTGAGCAGGACGAAGCGGCAGACTGCCGCCATCACGACCACTCCCGCCAGATACGCCGTCAGCGGTATGCGGAACACATAAAAAGCCGAGTAGTCGGCGGCTTTGAGCATCGCGGAAACGTCGGCCGAGGCGGACACGGTCGCAGCGCCCATAGCGCCGAAGCCGAGCGCCTGCGTGACGATATTCACAAGATAGACCCACGAAACGGTCTTGGCCGTGTCGCCGACGCTTGACCTGCTGCCCGCAAGGCGGGTAGTGCCGAGCACCACGGCAAAGTCAAAGCCGAACAGCACCACGGCGTAGATGAACATTCTCCACGGATTGCAGAGAAAAAGCCAAATCGGAATATCCAACCGAAAGCCTCCTTAAATCTCGCCGAACTTGTTCATTACAAGTCCCGTTATGAGCTTGGGATAGAAGTAAGTCGACTTCTGCGGCATTTTTTCGCCCGCCGCGGCGACTTCGCTTATCTCGCGCACCCTGGTCGGGTTCATAATGAAGCAGCAGTTCGCCTCTCCGGAGTCGACGCGCCTGACCGCGTCGGAGCTGTCGCGCGTGTAGGTCAGGTTGAGCTGATTTGCCATATTTTTCTTGTCAATGCCGAGCACGCGCTCAAGCACGAGGGTGTGCAGCACGGTCACGTCAAGCCCCTTAAGCGCCGCGGAGCAGCCCGAGCAGAGCCTGTCAAGCTCCGCCCGATCGCGCAGGGTCAGGACGTGGAAGCGGTGCGGGAAATAGACGGCGAACGCCTTGTCGCCGGCGTCGTAGCGTGCTTTAAGCATAAGCTCCGCCTGTGAAAGCGAGTCGGCGGGCTCGACGGAGAAGCTGTCGCGGCAGCCTGCAAGCAGCTTTTCACCGTCAAAGCCGTCAAGCCCCCTGACTACGCGGTGGGTAGGGAACACGACAAGGCCGGGATCGTCCATCGCGACGAGCATCATCATGCACATATCGCACGCATCGCCCTCCTTGGCGCGGCCTGTTTTGCGCAGGTGGTCGCGAAAGTTGAGCGCCGTTTCGTATCGGTGGTGGCCGTCGGCGATGTACAGCTTTTTGTCCTTGAACCGGGCGACCGTCTCGGCACAGGCGGCGGGGTCGGACACGACCCACAGCGAGTGCTCGACGTTGTCGCGGTCGGTGAAGCGTACATCGGGCTCGCACTCGGTCAGGCGGGAAATGATCGCCTTGATCGAGCCGTCGTCGTTAAACAGCGAGTAGATCTGGCTGAAATTGCACATGGTCGCGTTCATCAGCTCAAAGCGGTCCTGCTTCGCCTTTGAAAGCGTGTTCTCGTGCGGCAGGATTATGCCCTTTGAGAACTCCTCGAGCTTCACGCGCGCGATGATTCCCTTGAACGAGTAGCTTACGCCGTCGACGGTGAAGCTCTCTCCGTAGATGTAGAGCGAGTCGCGCTCATCGAGCTTCAGGCTGCCGTCGGCTTCGAGCGCTTTGAGGCTGCGCGCGGCCTCGGCGTAGGGGTCGTCGCCCTCGCGCGGCAGCTCGAGCCTGATTATGTTGCGCTTATTTTTCGCAAGATAGGCGCGGCGCTCGTCGTCGCTGATAATATCGTAAGGCGGGCAGCAAAGCTCGCTTATATCGCCCGCTTCTTTGGTGAAGCGCAGGGCTTTAAAAGGTCTGATCTCGGCCAAGGATATCAACTCCGTTTTTGATTTCGTGCGGCTTCAGGCGGCCGCTTATTACATTTTATAGTAAACGCGCGCGTTAGTCAAGAGCGGCTGCACAGAGTGAGCGAAAACCGTGCCTTGCGGACATACGTTGGGAGAAACTCGGCCGAAAAGCACCTATTTGTATAAAATATTCACATTGACAGGCGGGCAAATTTATACAAATTCCAATAAAGCACTTTATTATTTTGGACTTTTGGTGTATAATTTTTAAGTATGTTCAAACTGTGTTTACAATTTAAGCACAATTTACTGCTATATTGTACATACCGAATTATGCATTCTATCAATCGGAGGGATTATCAATGATAGAGGTCAAAAACCTCACGAAGTCATACAGTGCGGGCTTCAAGGCTGTCGACGACATCAGCTTCACTGTAAATGACGGCGAGATCCTCGGCTTCCTCGGCCCTAACGGCGCGGGCAAGTCGACCACGATGAACATCATAACGGGCTACCTCTCCGCTACCGAGGGAACGGTGACGGTCGGCGGCTACGATGTTCTCGACAACCCTAACGAGGCAAAGCGCCGCATCGGCTATCTGCCCGAGCACCCGCCGCTTTATACGGATATGACCGTGACGGAGTATCTGAACTTCGTCTACGACCTTAAAAAGGTCAAGCTGCCCCGCGCGGCGCATATCAAGGAGATATGCAATCTGGTCAAGATAAGCGACGTCAGCCGCCGCCTGATCAAGAACCTGTCAAAGGGCTATCAGCAGCGCGTCGGTATCGCTCAGGCGCTTATCGGCAACCCCGAGCTGCTTATCCTCGACGAGCCGACGGTCGGCCTTGACCCGAAGCAGATTATCGAAATCCGCAAGCTCATAACCCATCTGGGCCGCAATCACACGGTCATTCTCAGCTCGCACATTCTCTCCGATGTTCAGGCCGTCTGCGAGCGCGTTATCATCATCAACAAGGGCAAGCTTATCGCCGACGGCGCACCCGACGAGCTGTCAAAGTCGCTCAACGACGTAAACTCGCTCATCGTCCGCGTTCAGGGACCCGAGCGCGACGTGCACAAACTTATCCGCACCATTCAGGGCGTTACGGGCGTTACGTCTAACGGACGCGCCGAGCGCGGCTCGGTCGAGTACACCGTCAACGTCGCGGGCAAGACTGACATTCGCGGCGAGCTGTTCAGACGCCTCAGCGACCGCAACTGGCCTATTCTTATGCTGCGCCCCAACGAGCTTACGCTCGAGCAGGTGTTCGTCCGCCTTGTCGACGCGACCGCCGACGACGACATCGCCCGCCTTGCGGGCAGGCGCGCCGAGATCGCTTCGGCCGATGAAGAAAAGGTCGAGAAAAAGGCTGCCTCGCCCGAGTACACCGACGATGTCGACGAGGTCATGGGCACTGTCGACAAGCCGCTGACCGACAAAGCCGGTCAGGCTGTAAACGAGGAGGGTGACGAATAATGGGAGCGGTATTTAAACGCGAGCTGAGGGCGTACTTTACGTCCCCCATCGGCTACTTTGTAATGATAATCTACGGCGTGCTTTACGGGTTCTTGTTCTCCAGACTGTTCCGGTCGGGCTCGCCCGCGATAAACGTGCTGTTCAGCTACTCGTTCACCGTAACGCTGTTCATCATTCCGGTCATAACGATGCGCCTTTTCAGTGAGGAGCGCAGGCAAAAGACCGACCAGGCGCTGTTCACGGCACCCGTGGGACTTACGTCCATCGTGTTCGGCAAGTTCTTCGCCGCGTGGGCGATGTTCGGACTTACCCAGCTTATAACCGTAGTTTTTGAGCTTATCTTCGCGTTCAACGTCTCGGTCGATATGCTCGGCTACATCTGCTATCTTATCGGTGCGGCGGGAGTTTCCGCTTCGCTCATCGCGGTCGGAATGTTCATCTCGTCGCTGACCGACAGTCAGATCCTTGCCGCCGTCGGCAGCATCGCCGTCAGCGTTATGCTCGCGATGATGGACACCTTCGCACAGCTGACAAGCGTCAGATGGCTCGTCAGCGCCGCAAACTGGCTCTCGTTCTCGAGCCGCTTCGACACCTTCCTTTCGGGAGTGCTCGACTACGCCAATGTCGCATATTTCATCAGCTTCGCCGCGGTGTTCATTTTCCTGACCGTCCGTATTCAGGAAAAGCGCCGCTGGTCGTAAAAAGGAGGAGTGAAACCGATGGCTTTATTTAAAAAGGACAAAAGGGCCGGTATCGAGGGCGAAATGCCCGAGGTTTCCGCCTCCAAGCAGGCTCGCCGCAGAAAGCTCAAGCGCGGCGCTTACGCCACCGCAATAACCTGCGTGTTCGTCGCGGTCGTCGTTGTGTTCAACATCGTCGCGTCCGCGCTCGCCGACCGCTATCCGCTGTCGCTCGACCTGACCGCTTCGGGCGATTACACGATTAACGAGAAAAATGCGGAGTACATCAAAAAGGTAAGCCGCGACGACCTCAAAATTACCATAACCGTCTGCTGCGATGAAAATGAGTACGACGGCGAATATGCCGGCAACATCATCAGCATCAGCGGCTTCTACGACCCGTCGGGCGGCGCTTACTTCACCCAGAACAAGTACCTGCTCAAGGAGTACGCGCGCCTGAACAAGGCAATCACCGTTCAGTACATCGCGCCGACCGACCCGAAATTCTCGGTCTTTACCGGCAAATACTCCGACGAGAAGTTTGAAGAGGGCGACATCATCGTCGAGTCGTCGTTCACCATGAACGGTGAGACCGTCGAGCGCTATCGCCACTTCGCCGTTGAGGATCAGTTTACTGTCAGCGTCGATCAAAGCGACCAGTACAGCTATATGTTGTACCAACAATATAACACCATGTCCCTCACGGCCAACAACATCGAGACGGTGCTGACCTCCGCTATCTACTCGCTGACCTCCGACAAGGTGTTCCAGGTCGCGCTCATCACCCATAACTGCAACAGCGACTCTGCCGCAAGCTCGGTCAAGAACCTGCGCAGCCTTATGGAGCAGAACAACTACTACTTTACCGAGGTATCCAACCTCAACGAGCAGGATATTCCCGAGGACACCGACATTGTTATGATAGTTCCGCCCGCTGCCGACTACAGCGAAAGTGATATGAAGAAGATGGAGGACTACCTCAACAACGGCGGCAAGTACGACAAGCACCTGTTCTACATCGCGTCCGCCGCGCAGGGCGATATGCCCAACATCAACGAGTTCCTCAGCGAGTGGGGCTTCCAGGTCATGAGCGAGGACTATGTCTATGAGACCAAATCCGATAACCGTGCTAACCTGCTGCTCAAGCTCAGCGAGACCGATAACAAATTTACCGGCTCGCTGGACGATAAGGGTTACTCGTTCTACTCCTACCTCGGCTACGATGTGCCGATCGTGCAGAAGGACCCCAACGGTCAGCGCGAGTACACCGACCTGCTGATGTTCTCCGACTCCGCGGTCGCACTGCCTGTGGATAAGTCCTTCAACGACTATACCGACGCGGACGTTGAAGCCAACGGCCCGTTCGTCGGACTGGGCCTTTGCCGCACGATGCTGTGGGATTCCGACAAGGAGGACTACGCCAGGTCGACCGTTATGGTCTGCAGCTCGCTGCAGATTATCGGCCTCGGCAACAGCTCCGCCCGAGTGGGCAACCTGCAGGCTATAATGAACACCTTCGACAACCTGCTCGGCCGTTCCGACGCGGACGACGTACCGAGCTTTGACTCGAGAAAGTTTGCCAAGGATCAGTTTGAGACCATACCCAGCGACACCGCCGTCAACGTTATGGTAGCGATCTTTGTTGTTGTGCTGCCGGTGGCAGTCCTCATTACGGGCATTGTCGTTTGGATCAAGAGGAGACGTTCATGAACGAAAACGAGAAAAACCTTGACTTAAACGCCGAAGCCGAAGCGGACGCGACTGCTGCGCCCGCCGTGACCGAGACGGACGAGACTGCTGCGCCCGCCGCTGACGTTGGGGGCGATAAGTCCGAAGCGGACGCGAGTGCTGCGCCTGCCGAAGCCGAGACGGACGCGACTGCTTCTGCCGCCGCTGACGTCGGGGGCGATAAGTCCGAAGCGGACGCGAGTGCAAAGGAAAAGGTCGAATACGACGAGTCGCTTTTTGAAGGCTCGACCGTGTTCTCCGCTCCGAAGGAGGACGAAAAGAAAGCTAAGCACAGGACCGCCAAGCCGCGCGTCAAGGGGCTGATAATCTCGGCGGTCGCCGTTGTTGTCGCCGCCGCGGTGGCGCTGACGGTCTGGCTTGTGCCGTATTCAAAGGACCCCGACAAGAAGATAAATTCCGAGGCCAAGACCTACACCGTCATAAAGACGAACGAGGCCGAGGTCGTCTCGGTCGACCTGCACAACAAAAACGGCGATATTCACATCTATGTCCCCGAGGACCGCAAGAGCAGCAAGGCTGCTTCGTCCGGGTCGGCAAGCTCCGGGAGCACCTCGTCGGGCACCAAGGTCGAGTCCTACGACTGGTGCGTTCAGGGCTACGAGCAGTACAATATGACGGGCGCGATGTACATTCTGCAAAGCGCCATAAACGTGTCCGCTTCAAAGAAGCTCTCCGCCGAAAGCGGTCAGAAGCTCGCGGGCGACCTTAAGGACTACACCGACTTTGCCTTTGAAGGCTCGGGCAAGGAAGTCTCCGGCGGCGATAAGAGCGCCTACGGCTTCACCGAGCCGTACGCCGTAATCGACGTCAACTGCCTTGAGGAAGAGGACAGCTACACCATGATAATCGGCAGCTATACTCCCGATAAGTCGGGCCGCTACGTCAGCGTTTCGGGCGACGACAGCGTTTACGTCGTGCCCGACGGCAACTTCACACTCGGCAAGTACAGCTTCGGCACCGCCGTGCCCGATCTTATCAACAGCAGCATGGTCGACGCGGTGACCGAGACCGATTCGACCTCCAAGTACTTCGTCGACGGCACTTTGACCTACATCGACAGCCTGACCATGACCGGCTCGTGCCGCGAGAACAAGCTCGTTGTCGAGAGCGCTCCCGAAGAGCTCAGCGCGATGGCATTCGTCGTCACCAGCCCGTCGTTCAGAGCGGGCAACGAGGAAAATATCAGCAAGGTGCTCGACATCTGCAAATCGGGAATGTCCGCTTCGGGCGCTTACAAGCTCGGCTACACCGACGCCGATCTGAAGCAGTACGGCCTCGACAAGCCCTATTCCAAAATTGACATTAAGATTGGTTCGTACGAGGTCACTCTCACCTTCGGCGCGCCCGTCGACGATACCTACTACCCCTGCGTGGTCGGGGGACGCGACATCATCTACAAGGTCGCAGTCGCCGACTACGAGTGGGTCGCCTACGCGAGCAAGGACATCTACTTCGACTCGCTGTTCCTCGAGTTCATCGCCAACATCGACAAGATCGTTGTCGAGACTGACGAAAAGACCGTCACGTTCGACCTCGTCCGCGAGAATAAGAGCGACGGCACCGACTTCGACGTCAAGGTCGAGGGCTACGACGACCTCAAGATTGACACGCAGGAGCTGTGCTACTATTACGGACGTATTCTGGCGCTGAGCGTAGAGGAGTACGCGCCCGCGGGCACTAAGCCGAGCGGCACGCCGTATATCACGTTTAAGATAAGCTACACGACCAAGGACAATGTCGACGTGATAAGCCTTTACCGCTACTCTACCAGGCGCTATTTCTACACCCTTAACGGACAGGGCGACGCCCTCGTTTCCGCCGCCATCGTGCAGGACCTGCACAAATGCCTTGACACGCTGCTTGCAGGCGAGAAGATCGGCCGCAACCAGTATTAAGGCTTCTGCGCGCGCTTGACTTTGCTCGGGAAGCGCGGCAGAGCCTGACCGCATCGCGGCGCATACCGCGGTGTATACCGCGGTGCACGCCGCGTTCCGTTTTTTTGAACGGACGCGGCACAAGCGTCAGCGGCCGTCAGGCTCGGCTCAAAGGCGGGCTTTCGGGCGTGTAAATCAAAGAAAGCGGGGTACGATGAATTTCGTACTCCGCTTTTTGAAAAAAGTCGCTTTTTGCTATTGACAAAGACGACCCGTTATGCTATCATAACTGTTGTCGCGTGAGACGTGCTGGTGTAGCTCAGTTGGTAGAGCAGCTGATTTGTAATCAGCAGGTCGGGGGTTCAAGTCCGTCCACCAGCTCCATTTCGGTGCCGTCGGTGCCCAAAGCGATCAGTTTAATATGGGAGAGTTCCAGAGTGGCCAAATGGGGCAGACTGTAAATCTGTTGTCGCTGACTTCGATGGTTCGAATCCATCCTCTCCCACCAAAACGGCAGGCGTCGTCAGATGCCTGCCGTTTTTTACTTCTTCAATCTTACCTCCGCACTAACTTTAGCTGACGGTTTTTGAGAGTAAGAAGTAATAGTGAGCAGTGAAGAACTGCGGTGTCCGCTTCGCAAGTTTAAATGACGAAAAGTTTTCATATCCCGCAGAGATATTTCATTAAAATAAAACCGATAAAACCGAACGGGGCTGCAATTGAACAGCCTTGCTTTTTTTATTCCTTAAAAGTATAATTAACCTGTAACCGACACAGCAAATCATAACCCGAAAGTTGGCGAGAATATGAAAACGGTACAGTAGTGTCTAACAATGGTAAAAATGCTTGACAATGGTACTGATACAACGTATACTTGAATAAGTCGTGTGACTTTTAATAATTACGGGCGCCGGCTGCATGTTGCGCGCTTTGAAGCACTTAGAATTAACGGTTTGCGGAGGAGCAGAAGTTGTTAAAAATTCTGGAACGCCTGAATATTTCCAAAAGGTCGGCAGTCAGCGCAATTCTGGCTTTGGTTTCGGCTCTGTTTTTGAGCAATTTTTTTGATATAAATGAGTCTGCGTTCGCTTACAGCAACAGCATCTTGTCGATTTTTGCGGCTGTCGGCGCATATTTCCTTTTCGAGTCTGTGCTGAAGAGAACTGACAGGCGGCTTGCCGTAATTTCTGTCATTGTCGGATTTTTGTTTTCAGCATTCTTATTCGTTGGGCGAAATATTGTCAAATATGACTCGGCTGGAATTTACAGCAAGCGCGCCGCGTTCACGGTAATAGCTGAAACTCCGCTGTTTGCCGCTGTTGTTGCGTTTATTTTGTTGGCTGTTGCAACAAAAAAGAGTGCGCAGCCAAAACTGCTTGATAAGAAAAACGACAAATCGAAAAAGGCTTTTTTCATTACGTGGATATTAATATTTATCGCATGGCTGCCCGCTTTGGCTGCGTCATATCCCGGAATTTATGCATACGACTCCGTTTATCAGATGGCGTATTACAAAAACGGCAGAATCGAGCTGCATCACCCGCTCATTCACACATACATGCTGGGAATATTTGTCGACAGTATCGGTATGGGCATATTCGGAAGTTATGAAGTCGGCATGTTCATATACAGTATTGTTCAGATGATATGCATGTCGGCGGCATTTGCGTATATTTTCATTTATATCCGCAAGCGGTTTGTAAATCCTGTATTTACTTACGGGTTTTTGCTCATATTTATGTTCCTTCCGCCAAATGCACTGTTGGCTGTTTCGTCGACCAAGGATGTTATTTACTCGGCTTTGTTCGCGATAATGATTGCGTGCATATGCAAGGTGGCTGAAAATCCCGACGTTTTGAAGAAGCCAAAGTTTCTTGTTGCGTTCTCTGTCGTTTCTTTTGCCCAGATGATATTCAGAAGTCAGGGCAAATATATATTTGCGTTCGCTGCAGTGGTTATGCTGATAGCGTTTCGCCGCTATTGGAAGCAGCTGGCTGTAAGCATATTGTCGATAGCGATAGTGTTTGCCGTGTATTCAGGACCGCTATCGAACGCGCTGCACGCCGTTAAGAGCGACAGCATACACGAGATGATGAGCGTGCCGTGCGTTCAGCTTTCAAGAGCTGCCGTGATTAATGCCGATCAGCTGAGCGAAGAGGAACTGCTGCTTATTAAAGAGTATATCCCTAATTATGAAGCATACTATGTCACTCCCGCTATATCTGATTTGATGAAAAACACGTTCAACTCAGGACGCTTTTTGGAAAACCCAGGCGAGTTTATCAAGCTCTGGCTTTCGGTTGGAATAAAGTCGCCTAAGGCATACGTTGATTCTTGGGCAAGGCTTTCGGTCGGATTGTGGTATCCCGATATGAATTATCGCGACAGCGCGGCTTACCACCCATATTGGGAGTATGACTCGTCGGGCAAGTATCTTGAAGAGCAGGGCTTCACCGTCGTTGACAGACAGACTCCGTCGTCTATGCAGTGGCTTGCGGATTTCTATCGTAATTTCACTTACAACAATATCTATAACAAGGTGCCTGTATTTTCAATGCTGTTCAGCTCAGGATTGCCGTTTTGGCTGCTGCTGATTTTCGCAGCATACTTTGTTTATGCAAAGAAATATCGCTATCTCGTGCCTGCGCTTGTTATATTTGCACTTTGGGGAACATTGCTTCTCGGCCCGGTCGTATTATACAGGTATATTTATCCGATGATGATGTCTGTACCGATTATGGCTTCGACTCTCGCTGTAGGCAGACGTCAGGAAACACAGGAAAAGGTGAAAACAAATGGATAAAATTGCAGTGCTCGTTCCTTGCTACAACGAAAGCAAGACGATCGAAAAGGTAGTAAATGATTTTAAAAGAGAGCTGCCGGAAGCTGTCATATATGTTTATGACAACAACTCAACCGATAACACCGCCGCGATTGCCGAAAAGGCAGGCGCGGTAGTCAGACACGAATACAAGCAGGGTAAGGGCAATGTTATCAGACGTATGTTCAGAGAAATCAACGCCGAGTGCTATATTATGGTTGACGGCGACGATACTTACCCCGCGGAGGACGCTCGCAAAATGGCTGACCTTGTGCTTGAGAAGCATTCGGATATGGTCGTCGGTGACAGACTTTCCTCAACGTATTTTACGGAGAACAAGCGCCCGTTTCACAATCTCGGAAACAAGACTGTTCGCACAAGCATCAATCGCATTTTCGGCTGCGATATAAAGGATATCATGACGGGATACAGGGCTATGAGCTATCAGTTTGTCAAAACGTTCCCTGTGCTGTCGAGAGGCTTTGAAATAGAGACCGAGATGACCATTCACTCGGTTGACAAGAATATGGCGGTGGATAATGTTGTTGTCGGCTATCGCGACAGACCCGCTGGCTCCGAGTCTAAGCTCAACACGGTTTCGGACGGAATCAAGGTCCTTAAAACCATAGTCAGACTGTGGAAAAACTATCGTCCGCTCAGCTTTTTCTCAATGATTGCGCTTGTTCTCATAATCATTGCTGCGGCTGTATTCATACCGGTGATACTTGTTCCTTATATCAATACGGGGCTTGTTCCGAATTTTCCGACACTTATCGTTCTGGGCTTTATGGTTATGGCGGCCATCATATTTGTTGCAAGCGGCCTTATACTGGATACGATAATACAAAAGGAAAAGCGCGAGTTTGAATTCAGGCTTGTCTCGCTTCAAGGGAATTTATGGGAAAAATAAAGGATTTGTTCCTTCAGCTCGTAAAATTCGGCGGCGTAGGTGGGCTGTGTTTTGTAATTGACTACGGAATAATGTATGTGCTGACCGAGTTTGCAAGCGTACCCGTACTGATTTCCACTGCGATTTCTTTCTCCGTTTCGGTCATAGTGAATTACATTTTAAGTGTTAAATTCGTTTTTCATGCTAATCCCGAGCACGACGGCAGACGCGACTTCATACTGTTTGTCGTTTTCAGTGTGATCGGCCTTGGCTTGACCGAGCTTATTATGAAGTGCGGCGTGGATTTGCTGAATATCAGTTATCTGATTGTTAAGATTGCGGCAACAGCAATAGTTATGGTGTTCAATTTCGTCACCAGAAAACTGTTTTTGGAAAGATAAGATTTAAGCGAAGACCGATTTATAATCGGCCTTCGCTTGTTTTTGTTTTATGCGATGGTATAATTGCAAATTCTGATTTTACACTGACGCTGTGTTGTACAGTTTAAGACAAAATGACCCCCGCTGCAGAGAAAGCCCTGCAGCGGGGGTTCAAGTTTTCCTTATTCGTCGTCGTTGTTTTCGGCGCCGGTCTTATTTGCGGCGGGAGGGTCGAAGTCAAAGGTTATGCCGTCGAGGGCGATCGGCTCGATCGGCTCGCCGAGGTCGTCGTCAGCGGAGTGCCTGCGATTCTTCTTTGACTTGCGCGCGGGCTTTTGCAGCTGACCGTCGGGAGCGTTGGCTTCACTGTCCTCGCCATTGCCTGCGCCGTACTGCGGTGGGGGAGCGCCGTTGCCGCGCTTAACGACCGCGATTATGAGCGCGACTGCGAGGGCTGCGGCGACGACGGCAAGGCCGATTATCACATACAGCGCCATTCCGCTGAAGCCGGGCTTGATCTCGTAGGGCGCGGGCGTGTTATCGACCGCCTTGCCCGACGAGAGGTCGATGAAGCGCTGCGCCGTGCCCTCGGTAGAGTCGTAGAGGTAAAATCCCGCGTAGTCGGCAGGGCCGCAGACGTAGATCAGATAGAAGTCGGCATACTTCTTATCGTCGCTCTTCCACGCGGTCAGCGTGCTGTTGCCGATGGTCAGCTCGGCGGCGGAGAAGCCGCTCGGGACGGCCCGGTTGCGCGGCTTGTCGAGCAGGATATAGGTCACGCCCGCGATCTCGATTGTGGCGAAGCCCGTAAAGTTGACGTTCTCACGGTCGTAGATGAAGAACGCCTTGTCCGTGCCGTTTGAGAGGCAGACGAGGACGATGCCTGCTTTGTTCTTAACGCAGAGGATTTCTCTGTCATTGATCTTGGTGATGTCCTCGGAGAAGCCTGCGGGAAGCTCGATGCCCTCAAAATCCTCAACGACGGTCATCTTTTTATCGCCGACGTAGACCGATATGGTGTTGTCGGGCTCGTCAATAACGGGCTCGTCTGAGCTTGCGGTCGGCTCGCGGCTCGGATTGTCGACCGAGGGGGTCGCACCGTCGGCGGCGAGGCGGGTGATGTTGATTTTATAAGTCTTGGTCGTGCCGTTGGGCGCGGTGACTTTGACGCTGCGCGTGTTCTTGCCGACGGACAGTTTCTTGCTGCCGGACACGGTGACTTTAGCGTCCCTGTCGGCGGTGGTCGCCGAGACGGTCAGGGTCGTGACGTTGTGCGCAACGGTGACGGAGTAGCTGGTCGTGTTGGCCGAAAACGCGGGAGTGAGCGTGCCCGACGACACCTTCAGCGCCGAAAGGTCGGCGTTGCCCGAAAGCGAAGCGGGGCTGTTGACGGTCACACCCGTACTCGCGGAAGGGCAGCTGAGCTCAGCCATATCGTAGTCGATGACTTCGCTCGGCGCGAACGAGACGTTGCTCTTTCCTGCGGCGAGCGCCTTGAAATTGAGCTTGATCGAGAGCGAGCTTACCTTGCTGTCGGCGTCCATAAGCACGCGTATGCTGCCGGAGGTGCCGTTGGCGTTGCCGTCGGAGCCTGTGTACTGCAGCTTTGACGCGTCATAGGTCACTGTGCCTACAACTCCCGCAACGGTCGTTGACGAGACTCTGAGCGTTACGCTGACAGAGCCGCCGATGTCGACCGAGGACGGGCTTGCGCTCATCGCGGCGGTGGCGCTGCCCGCGGCCGAAGCGGTAGCTGCGAAGCAGGCGCACACAATCCCGAGCATGCAGATGACGGCCGTCAGCCTGTTGAAAATGCTTTTCATAATAAACCTCCGTTAATGAAAGCCTTTTATGGGCTACTGGTTTATGGTGTATGTGCCGAGGATGCTTCTGCGGCAGGCGACCACGTCGACTATCGACACGCGCGAGTCGCGGTTGACGTCGGCAGCGGCAAGCTGGCACGCGTTCAGCTCATAAGTGCCGAGAATGTTGCGGCGCAGTGCGACTACGTCGACTATCGACGTTTTTCCGTCGCCGTTTACATCGCCGTAGATGACGACGGTGTAGCTTAACTTTACCACGCCGTTTTGCCGGATGGATACGATGTCGCCCGTGCCCATGGCTTCGTCAGCACCCCTGACACCGCCGCCTGCCGTGTTGCAGTCGATGTCGCCTCCGCTTACGCCGAGGTTGCGCTTGAATTCATCAAGCGTAGTGCCCGCGGCGACTCCGGTGATATACTCGCCGATAGTGTACTTGCCGTCGATGACGATTTCAGGCTCGGGTTCGGGCTCGGTGCCGCCGGACTGACGGAAAATATTCAGGGTGTAGGTGCGCACGCTCCCGCTTGCGGCGGTGACGCGGACGTTTACGGTGTTTGCGCCCTCATTCAGCGCCGCCGAGCCGACTCCCGCTATGGCGGCGGTCGAGTCGTAGGCCGAGGCCGAGACGTTGACGCGGCTGACGTTCGCTTCGACGATGAGGTCGTAGCCGTAGGTGTACTTCTCAAACGACGGGGTCAGCTCGAAGCCGTCGACCGCAAGCCAACGCAGGACGTTGTTGTTGCTGCCCTTGGCGGTCGGCTTGGGGCAGACGGAGTCGGGCATACCGTCGAATACGGGGATCTCGAACACGAAATCATTGTTCATTATGTTCCGGTGCGCCTTGTAAATCTCGTTTGCTTCGCTGAAAACGGCCTTGATGTTGCCCATATACTGGTGGTTGAAGTAGCCGCCTCTTTCAATCAGGTCGAACTTTTTGAGATAGACGTTGTCCTGCCCGACGTTGATGTAGCCGCTTGCAAGGAACTGGCCGCCGCCCAGAATGGACTTGTACGGCGTGTCCCAGCCCTTTCCTTTGGCATACCATGCGCCGCGCTCGCGCGCCTGCATGGTGCTGGTTTTGTACGCGCCGATGTTGAGGAAGTTATAGTAGCCCTCGTAGCCCGGCCAGGTGCCGAAGCTCAGCTCCATGCCGTTACGTCCCTGCTCCTGAACGATGTAGGACGCGAGGTGATAGGCGCTGACTCCGCTCGACTTCGCGGCGGCGAGGATAGCGTCGGTGTAGGTCGCGAACGACGACGAGTCGGACTTGCCCGACGGATAGGCCGCGTCGAGGAACGTGCCCTTGATTATGCTTGCAACGCCCGAGTAAGTTTCACTTTCGGAGTAAGCCATCGTCTTAAACGCGAAAATGTATGATGAGGTCAGATAGTTGCGCGGGTCAAGACAGTAGGCGACAAGCTCGTTTGAAGCCATGACCCAGCCGCCCGAGTCGTAAACGACGTGCGCGCCCGCGTCAAAGTCATAAGCGCCCTTTTCGTAGGACAGCTCCGATCCTATCGCGTATGATTTCGATACAAGGCTCAGACCCTGCCGCATTTCGCCCGCGAGGGACTCGCTCCAGCTCGGCTTTATCCTGCGCGCGACGAACTTCCACTCGGGATAGGCCGCGTGCAGCTCGCGCAGATACGGCTTGTAGCTTTCGGGGAAGCCCTGTGCGGTGAGGTAGGCTTCAAAGTCCGAGTCGTCGGGCACGCTGATTATCTTTATGTATGTCGACGAGGCGTAGCCCGTTATGTTGCCGTAGCTTATTTTGTACCACGCGGAGTTTGAAATGTCGAGCACGTCGACGGTCGCGCCCTTGGGCACAGTGCCGACGCCTTTGTAGTTTTTGCCGGGGCCCTCCCTTACATTGAGCGGGTCGTTGGACGTGGTGACTATGCCGCGCATGGTTTGTGCTTTTACAAGCTGCGGCACGGCAAATACGCCGACAAGAAGTATAGTAAGGCAGAGCAAAAGCCCCGTTAATCGTTTGAGACGATCCATCTGTCTTATCCCTCCTGTGATTAAAAACGGTTAAAGACTTGCAAGGTCAAACGGCGTGTGCTGATACACGATATGGTTGACCCAGTTTGAAAACAGCAGATTTGCGTGAGCGCGCCAGTTCATATAAGGCGTGTTGTCGGGATTTTCGTAGGGAAAGTAGTGCAGCGGGTAGTTGTCAAGTCCCCTTTCGCAGTCGCGCTCAAACTCGGCCTTGAGCGTGGCGCGGTCGTATTCGGAGTGACCCATTACAAAGAAGCGGCGGCAGTCGCGGTCGGCGACGATGTGCAGCCCCGCCTCGTTCGACGCGCCGAGAATATCAAGCTCGGGATTGGCTTTCACCTGCACTTCGCTTACCGAAGTGTAGCGTGAGTGCGGCGCCATATAAATGTCGTCAAAGCCGCGCATAAGCGGGTGGTCGGGCAGCAGACAGCGGTGGCGGAAGATGCCCGTCAGCTTTTTACCCAGGCGGTATTTTTCAACGCCGTAGTGGTAGTAAAGCCCCGCCTGCGCCGCCCAGCAGATGTGAAATGTCGAATAAACGTGCGTTTTTGACCACTCCATAATCCCGCACAGCTCATCCCAGTAGTCGACCTCGTGAAAGTCGAGGGTCTCAACGGGCGCGCCCGTGATTATCAGGCCGTCGAAGCGCTCGTCTCTGACGTCGGCAAACTTGCGGTAGAATTTGAGCAGGTGCTCCTTTGACGTGTTCTTTGAGTCGTGCGACGCGGTCTGCAGCAGCTCGATGTCGATCTGCAGCGGGGTGTTGCCCAGCAGGCGCAGCAGCTGAGTTTCGGTTTCGACCTTGTTGGGCATAAGATTCAAAATCGCGATCTTCAGCGGGCGAATGTCCTGATGCTGAGCGCGGTTTTCGGTCATAACGAATATGTTTTCCGACTCGAGCGTGCGCGCGGCAGGCAGCGCGTCGGGTATCATAATAGGCAAAAAATTCACTCTCCGAAAAAACAGTGGCTTTGCTGGCGCAAAATCACGCACTGAATCAAATTGGTTACAATATTGTAACATATTTATTTATAGTATTCAATAGATATGTCGAATTTGTGACAAAAAAGTGCTTCCAAAGCTGCGAAATGTAAATAAACGTCGGAAAATTAAAAAAATCTCTTGACAACCTATTGCAACGGCGATATAATATTAAACTGCATAAAAATGGGCGTTTGTACCTATAACGCTGCCCCGAAATACAGATAACAGCCGACAGAGCCGCCGCTGCTGTGGGTAGGGGGAGCTGTTGTCAATGCCCTGCTTGGCTAATCAGATGAAGGAGTGATAAAGCCTATGGTGAACGTTAAGCCCGTCCGCTTCGGCAAAAATGTCCGTATGAGCTTTTCCAAGATCAACGAGGTCCTGGATATGCCCAACCTTATTGAAATTCAGAGGGACTCATACAAATGGTTTTTAGATGAGGGACTGCGTGAGGTATTCGACGATTTTTCCTCCGTGTCCGATTTTTCTCACAATCTGGTTCTTAGCTTTATAGATTACCGCCTCGACGACAAACCGAAATACACGGTCGAGGAGTGCAAAGAGCGCGACACGACCTATGCCGCGCCGCTTCGCGTGCGCGCGCAGCTGCTTAATAAGGAAACAGGCGAGATTAAAGAGAGCGAGGTCTTTATCGGCGACTTCCCGCTTATGACCGAGTCGGGCACTTTCGTCATCAACGGCGCAGAGCGCGTCGTCGTCTCGCAGCTCGTTCGTTCGCCCGGCGTCTACTACGATGTCGAGGTCGACAAGTCCGGCCGCAAGCTCTATTCTTCAACCATAATCCCGAACCGCGGCGCTTGGCTGGAGTACGAGACCGACCAGAACGAGATTCTCTACGTTCGCATAGATAAGACCCGCAAGATCCCCGTCAGCACGCTCGTCAGAGCCTTCGGCATTTTCACCGAGACCGCTATGACCAACACCGAGATGGAGCAGCTGCTCGGCGAGGAGATCCGCTTCAAGACCACGCTCGAGAAGGACTCCACCGTCGATGTTGACAGCGCCCTGCTCGAGGTGTACAAGAAGCTGCGCCCGGGCGAGCCGTTCACCGTTGACGGCGCGAAGGGCTACCTCTACAACCTGTTCTTCGACCCGCGCAGGTACGATATGTCCCGCGTCGGCCGCTATAAGTACAACAAAAAGCTTGCTATCGGGGCCCGCATTGTCGGCCGCGCCGCTTCGCGCCCGATAGTCGATCCGATGACCGGCGAGATCCTCGCCGACGTCGGCCATGTTATCTCGCGCGCCGATGCCGCCGCTATCGAGGCTGCGGGCGTCAGAGAGGCTTATATCACCGTTGTTGACCCCGAGGGCGGCTCCACCGAGGTCAAGGTGCTTTCAAACGGCATGGTCGACCTGAAGAACTTTGTAAGCGAGGACGTTTACGAGGCTGTCAGGGACGTTGTCAATGAGCACGTTTCCTTCGACCTGCTCAAAATGATAATCGAGGAAGCAAAGGATGACGAGGAGCTTAAAAAGTCCCTCATTGACGCTGCGGGTGAGCTTATCCCCAACCACATCACGCTCGACGATATCTTTGCCTCCATCAACTACTTTATGGGTCTGCCGCACGGAGTCGGCACGACCGACGACATCGATCACCTCGGCAACCGCCGTATCCGCTGCGTGGGCGAGCTGCTGCAGAACCAGTTCCGCATCGGCTTCTCCAGAATGGAGCGCGTTATTCGTGAGAAAATGTCGCTGCAGTCACAGGATCTCGACGTTGTGACTCCGCAGAGCCTTATCAATATCCGCCCTGTCGTTGCGGCTATCAAGGAGTTCTTCGGCTCTTCACAGCTGTCGCAGTTCATGGATCAGACCAACCCGCTGTCGGAGCTTACGCACAAGCGCCGCCTGTCCGCACTCGGCCCCGGAGGACTTTCGCGTGACCGCGCAGGATTCGAGGTCCGCGACGTTCACTACACTCACTACGGCCGCATGTGCCCGATCGAGACGCCCGAAGGTCCGAACATCGGACTTATCTCTTATCTCGCAACCTATGCGAAGATCAACAAGTACGGCTTTATCGAAGCGCCTTTCCGCAAGGTGCTGACCGATGATAACGGCAAGCCCTACGTTTCGGACACAGTCGAGTATATGACCGCCGACACCGAGGACGAGTACGCCGTTGCACAGGCCAACACCCCGATTGATGAGAAGGGCTACTTTGTCAACAATATGGTCACCGCGCGTTACCGCGACCAGTTCCTTGAGACCACGCCCGACAACGTTCAGTATATGGACGTTTCGCCGAAGATGGTCGTCTCCGTCGCCACCGCGATGATTCCGTTCCTTGAAAACGACGATACCAACCGCGCCCTGATGGGCTCGAACATGCAGAAGCAGGCTGTGCCGCTGCTGAAGTCCGAGGCTCCTATCGTCGGCACCGGTATGGAGTACAGAGCCGCAGTCGACTCGGGCGTTGTCGTGCTTGCCAAGCGCGCAGGTACGGTCAAGGCCGTAAGCGCCGACCGCATCACCATTGTCACCGACAGCGGCGAGACCGACGAGTATAAGCTTATCAAGTTTATGCGTTCCAACCACGGCACCTGTATCAACCAGCGTCCTATCGTCGACGCAGGCCAGCGCGTCGAGGCCAAGGAAGTCATCGCCGACGGCCCCGCGACCTGCGACGGCGAGGTCTCCCTCGGCAAGAACGCCCTCATCGGCTTTATGACCTGGGAAGGCTACAACTACGAGGACGCCGTCCTTATCAACGAAAAGATCGTCCGCGAGGACGTATACACCTCGATCCACATCGAGAAGTACGAGATCGAAGCCCGCGATACCAAGCTCGGGCCCGAGGACATCACCCGCGACATCCCGAACGTCGGTGACGACGCTCTGAAGGATCTTGACGAGCGCGGCATAATCCGCATCGGTGCGGAAGTCCGCTCCGGCGACATTCTCGTCGGTAAGGTCACGCCTAAGGGCGAGACGGAGCTGACCGCCGAGGAGCGCCTGCTGCGCGCTATCTTCGGTGAAAAGGCGCGCGAGGTCAGAGATACCTCCCTGCGTGTACCGCACGGCGAGTACGGTACCATCGTCGACGTCGACGTGTTCACACGCGAGAATTCGAGCGAGCTCGGACCCGGCGTAAACACCGTCGTCCGCTGCTACATTGCCCAGAAGCGCAAGATAAGCGTCGGCGATAAGATGGCGGGACGTCACGGCAACAAGGGCGTTGTTTCACGCATCCTTCCTCAGGAGGATATGCCGTTCCTGCCCGACGGACGTCCGCTCGACATCGTGCTCAACCCGCTGGGCGTTCCCAGCCGAATGAACATCGGTCAGGTTCTCGAGGTTCACCTCGGAATGGCCGCCAAGGCGCTCGGCTGGAAGGTCTGCACCCCTGTATTCGACGGCGCTCACGAGGGCGACATTCGCGAGATGTTCAGGGAAGCGGGTATGCGCGAGGACGGCAAGACCGTTCTTTACGACGGACGCACGGGCGAACAGTTCGACAACCCCGTAACCGTCGGTTATATGTACTATCTCAAGCTGCATCACCTCGTTGATGATAAGATCCACGCCCGCTCGACCGGACCGTACTCCCTCGTCACTCAGCAGCCGCTCGGCGGTAAAGCTCAGTTCGGCGGACAGCGCTTCGGTGAGATGGAGGTCTGGGCGCTCGAGGCCTACGGCGCCGCTTACACGCTGCAGGAGATACTGACCGTTAAGTCCGACGATGTTGTCGGCCGCGTCAAGACCTACGAAGCTATCGTCAAGGGTCAGAACGTGCCTACTCCGGGCGTGCCCGAGTCGTTCAAGGTCCTTATCAAGGAGCTGCAGTCACTCGGCCTTGATGTCCGCGTGCTCGATAAGTATAATGAGGAAATCGACCTCAAGCAGACTTTCGACGACGACAACATCAGCTTCAGCCTTGCCGAAGAGGACGGACCTGTATTCGAGGAGAAGAAGGTCGCCGACGGCTTCGACGGCTTCGGCTTTGAGGACGAAAACGGCGAGCCCATTGATGATGGGAACGACGAGTCCGATGATGACGACATCATCACCGATGATGAGAACTAAGGAGGCGCACGGTAATGGAATTTAACGAATTTGAATCTATAAAGATCGGCATTGCCTCGCCCGAACAGATACGCAAGTGGTCATACGGCGAGGTCACCAAGCCCGAGACGATCAATTACCGCACACTCAAGCCCGAGCGCGACGGCCTCTTCTGCGAGCGAATATTCGGACCGCAGAAGGACTGGGAGTGCCACTGCGGCAAGTACAAGCGCATCAGATACAAGGGCAAGATATGCGAGCGCTGCGGCGTTGAGGTCACCCGTGCCAAGGTGCGCCGCGAGCGTATGGGCTCGATCGAGCTTGCCGCTCCCGTATCGCACATCTGGTACTACAAGACCAACCCGTCGAGAATGGGTCTCATTCTCGGCGTGACCCCGCGCGTGCTCGAGCAGGTGCTGTATTTCTCGTCCTACATCGTAATCGATCCGGGCGATACTCCGCTTGAGAAGTATCAGCTGCTCAACGAGAAGCAGTACCGCGATATGCGCGAAAAATATGAGGACGACTTCGACGCCGGTATGGGCGCGGAGTCCATCCAGAAGCTGCTTGCAGAGATCGACCTCGACAAGCTCAGTGAAGAGCTGAAAGCCGAGATTGAGGACGCAAGCACTCAGAAAAAGGCGCGACTTATCAAGCGCCTTGAGGTTGTAGAGGCTTTCCGCCAGTCCGGCAACCGCCCCGAGTGGATGATCATGGACGTCATTCCTGTCATTCCGCCCGATCTTCGCCCGATGGTTCAGCTCGACGGCGGCCGTTTCGCCACCAGCGACCTGAATGACCTCTATCGCCGCGTCATCAACCGCAACAACCGACTCAAGCGCCTGCTTGAGCTGAACGCACCCGACATCATCGTCCGCAACGAGAAGCGTATGCTTCAGGAGGCGGTCGACGCCCTCATCGACAACGGCCGCCGCGGCCGCTCCGTAACCGGACCGAACAACCGCGCGCTCAAGTCGCTGTCCGATATGCTCAAGGGTAAGCAGGGACGTTTCCGTCAGAACCTGCTCGGCAAGCGCGTCGACTACTCCGGCCGTTCCGTTATCGTCGTCGGCCCCGAGCTGAAGATGTATCAGTGCGGCGTTCCGAAGGAAATGGCTATCGAGCTGTTCAAGCCCTTCGTTATGAAGCGCCTTGTCGAGACCGGCGTGACCCAGAATATCAAGACCGCGCGCAAGATGGTCGAAAGACTGCGCGACGAGGTTTGGGACGCTCTGGGAACGGTCATCAAGGAGCACCCCGTGCTGCTCAACCGCGCGCCTACTCTCCACCGCCTCGGTATTCAGGCGTTCGAGCCTGTCCTCGTCGAGGGTCGCGCGCTCAAGCTGCATCCGCTGGTTTGCACCGCTTACAACGCCGACTTCGACGGCGACCAGATGGCTATTCATATCCCGCTTTCCGCCGAAGCTCAGGCGGAGGCGCGCTTCCTGATGCTCGCTGCGAACAACCTGCTCAAGCCGTCCGACGGTAAGCCTGTCGCAGTTCCGACTCAGGATATGATCCTCGGATCCTACTATCTGTCTCTGTGCAAGTTCGACGAGCCCGGCATCGGCAAGGTCTTCCGCAATAAGGAAGAGGCCATTATGGCTTACAGCGAAAAGGCAGTCGGCCTCCATTCGCCTATCCGCGTCCGCGTTTCGGGCGAGGTAAACGGCGAGCAGGTCACCCGCCTTATCGACGCCACCGTCGGCGCTCTCATCTTCAACGAGAGCATTCCGCAGGACCTCGGCTTCGTCGACCGCTCTATCGAGGGTCACGAGCTTGACCTCGAGATCTGCTTCACCCGCAAAGACCCGGGCAAGGCTCAGCTTGAGAGCGAGGCCGACATCATTCAGCACAAGGTCGACAAGAAGCTGCTCGGCAAGATAATCGACCGCTGCATCAAGCTTCACGGCACCTCACGCTCCGCTATCGTACTGGATAACATCAAGGCGACGGGCTACAAGTATTCGACCCGCGGCGCTATCACCGTCGCAGTCTGCGACGCGATTATCCCGCCGCAGAAGTACGAGTACGTTGCCGAGGGTGACAAGGCTGTTGAGCGTATCCAGACCAAGTACCGCCGCGGCTTCCTTACCGCTGACGAGCGCTATAACGAGGTCATCAAGCTGTGGAACGAGACGGCCGACAAGGTCGCCAACGCCCTGAAGGATAACCTCGACGACTACAACCCGATCTATATGATGGCCGACTCCGGCGCGCGCGGTTCTATGAACCAGATTCGCCAGCTTGCAGGTATGCGCGGACTCATCGCCAACACTTCCGGTAAGGCAATCGAAATCCCGATTCGTTCCAACTACCGAGAGGGTCTGAACGTACTTGAGTACTTCATCTCCTCCCGCGGTGCACGAAAGGGACTTGCCGATACCGCGCTTCGTACCGCCGACTCGGGTTACCTTACCCGCCGCCTTGTCGACGTCTCGCAGGACGTTATCATTCGCGATGACGACTGCGGCTCCGACAGCGGTCTCAACATCACCGATATTTATGACAAGCCGCTTGACCTGTTCAAGCAGCGCGAGGCTGACATTATTACCGAGCTGACCGCCGCAAACGGCGTAAAGCCGACTGTCGCCGAGCGCATCAAGGCTATCAACGACAGATACAGCGACAAGCCTATCGAGGGTCTTGAGGAGCGCCTTGTCGGCCGCTATCTGCTCGCCGATTGCGTCGATAATGCCACCGGCGAGGTCGTCGCTTTCGCAAGCGACATCATCGACGACAAGGCTGCCGAGAAGATTATCGCTGCAGAGCGCTTAAATCAGGACACTGCTTACCCGGTTATCGGTATTCGTTCCATCCTCGGCTGTAAGTCGCGCCACGGCGTTTGCCGCAAGTGCTACGGCTCGAACCTCGCAAACGGTCTGCCTGTTACTGTCGGTGAAGCCGTCGGTATCATCGCCGCGCAGTCCATCGGTGAGCCCGGTACTCAGCTTACGATGCGTAACTTCCATACGGGCGGCGTCGCCGACGCGGACGATATTACTCAGGGTCTTCCGCGTGTTGAGGAGCTGTTCGAAGCAAGACGTCCCAAGCGCGCCGCGATCATTTCCGAGATTGCGGGTAAGGTCAGCTTCCAGGACGCCAAGCGCAACCGCGAGATTGTTGTCACAAGCGAGGACCTGGAGAATCCCGACAGCCGCATCTACACCGTCCCGTTCGGCTATCACATTCGTGTCAACGAGGGCGACTTCGTTGAAAAGGGCGACCGCCTGACCGAGGGCGCGCTCAGCCCGCACGACCTGCTCGCCGTTATGGGCCCCGACGCTGTTCAGGACTACATCATCAAGGAAGTCCAGAGCACTTACCGCAGCCAGGGCGTTGAGATCAACGATAAGCACATCGAGGTCATCGTTCATCAGATGATGCGCCAGTACAGGATCACCGACGCGGGCGACACCGACCTCATCGTCGGCACGAACGTCGAGCGCGGAACCTTCTACGAGGCTAACTATCAGATCGACTGCCGCAAGGCCGCGGGTGAGGAGGATCTTGCCTACGCCCAATATGAGCCGACCCTGCTCGGTATCACCAAGGCATCCCTTGCGACCGACTCGTTCCTGTCCGCCGCTTCGTTCCAGGAGACCACACGCGTGCTGACCGACGCCGCCGTAAAGGGCAAGGTCGACCACCTGTTCGGACTCAAGGAGAACGTCATAATCGGTAAGCTCATTCCCGCAGGTACGGGTATGAAGTGCTTCACCGGCGGCAAGGATGACAAGTACGCACCTGTCGACGCTGCCGCCAATCAGGCCGAAAGCATCGACGAGGCCGATTCCGAGCCGATCGCCGACAGCGAAGATTAAGCCTTCGCAAAATGTCGCGCAAGGTTTGAACACTTTGCACGCGTTGCCGGCAAAAGCTGAATAATTGATAAAACCGCTGTTGGATAATCGATCCAACGGCGGTTTTTCAGTCCGCAGGGAAGTCTCAGCAGGGGCGATTTTTCAGATGAGCACCGCACCCAAAGGGTGTTTGTCCGCGCAGCCGCGGGCTGTCTGTCCGCGATTGAAATGCAGTTATTATATGAGCTTATTCCCCGCGGAAGTAATTCTTGTGCAGGATTTTTTGAAAAGCACTGTGCCAAAAAGTCTCCCCTCGCTTCAAGTGGAGGCGGCACGGCTTCAGCCGTGACGGAGGGATTTAATCCGCGCCGTCACGGACGGATTGTCCGCGCAGCCAAAGGCTGTTTGTCCGCGTTTTTGCACGGCGGGTTATTGGAAGTAACCACCCCGCGCAGCCGAAGGCTGTTTGTCCGCGTTTTTGCACGGCGGGTTATTTTGGTTTATTCCCCGCGCAATGGGCGCAGCGGGTGATTTTTCAGATGAGCACCGCGCCTACCAAAGCCTCCCCTTGAAGCAAGGGGAGGTGGCACGGCTTTAGCCGTGACGGTGGTTTTTTTTAGTACGCATTTATGGAAAGCGAGTTATTTTAATAATCACCACGCGCAATAAATACGGTGCGTGATCAGTCGACCCCCTCAGTCGGCTGCGCCGACAGCCGCTCACGGCGGCGTTCCCTTTTGTCTGCTTCGCAGACATTTCCCCGCAGTGCGGGGAATAACCCCTTACACAGGAGAGCCTTTGTCGGCACGGTGCTTTTCTTTCGTTCAATCCGTGCCGCAAGGCACACTGCAACTTTTCACTAAACGCAAACAAGCCGCCCGACAAGCGCTTTTCGGCACACATCGGGCGGCTCATTATATTCAGCTGAAGATTCGAACTTATCAGACGTTTATGCAGTGGGACTGGACGGCGGCGGAGAATATTCTGGCATATGAGTCGGTGCGCAGAACGTCGTCGTTGGAGCACTTGAGGCGCTCCTCTGCAAGGCAGGCCAGCTCCTCGTCGGCAGCTTTGTCGCCGTCGACCCAACGGGAGGCAAGCGAGACAGCGGTCTCGACGCGGGCTTCCAGACCGCCGATACGCATGTCAATAATCTCGAAGCCGTTGTGCTTGTTGTCGATGAGCCACTTCGCACGTTGGGCGACGCGGAACTCCTCGAGTGCCTCGCCGAGCGGCTTGAGCTGCTCGTCAATTATCCTTTTCATAGCGGCCTTGTCGCCCTCGCGGTAGGCCTTCATCATATTCAGCGACACGTCGCACTTGTACTTGAGCGTTTTTGCGAGCGCGGCATACATTCTGAGCGTGACGGCGTTGTACTCGTTCTGCAGCGGTGCTTTCTCGGTAAAGAAACGCTCAAGCTCGGCATAGTTTTCCTTAGCTCCAAGCTCGATCAGGCGCTCGAGGTGCCAGTCATAGATACCGCAGAGAATATCGCTGAAGAGCGTGTAGTAATGCGGGTTCAACGTGCGGTGCTTCCACTCGCCCATGGCGAACGAGTCGAAGTCGTCCTGCCTGAACCAGCAGTCGTAGTCCATACCGCTGACGAACTCAAGGCGGTGCTCGTAGGTCGTCTCGTCCGCAGTGTGGCCGTAGCCGAACTCTGCGAACATAACCGTTCCGAGCATACAGGCGTCGGCGGGAGCTTCGCTGCCGTCGTCGCCCCACGCGGTGGTGAACACCTCGCGAACGCCCATCTCAATGCAGGCGGTGAGAGCAGCCTTGGTCGCGGCAACGGTCGTGGAATGACGCGGAGCAAAGCCGGCCCAGCGCCATGCGCCGCCCGCAAATACGACCTCGGGGCCTGCTTCAAGGCGTTTTGCGATATTGTCCCTGTATTCCTGAGGGTTCATTCTGTAGTAATCCCAGTAAACGGGAATAATGTTAGCGGGCTTCTGCTCGGCGAGGTTTGCCTGTCCGCCCGAGTTCCAGAAGAACATATCGTCCCACATCATCGCCTTGAAGCCGTACTTGTCGGCGACTTCGCTGACGTACTCAAGGTGCCGGTGCATGATCTCGCCCTTGGTCCGGTAGCCGTTGGCGTCAAGATAGCGGCCTCGTCCGAGGTGATAGGCCTCGTCCATACCGACGTGTATACGGCGGGTGCGCAGGCAGGCTGCAAACGCGGCGAACATTTTGTCAATGAGGTACTTCGTGCGGTCGCTGCCGACGAGCAGGATATCGTCGATGTCGCGGTTCCAGCTCTCCCAACGCAGGAACTGGTTGATGTGCGCGAGCGTCTGAATACACGGAATGACCTCGATGCCGAGCATATAGGCAAAGTCGTCGATCTCCTTAAGCTCCTCTTGGCTGTAGCGGCCGCGCATATAGCCGAACATGGGAACCTCCTTGATCTCGTAAGTCTCCTCCATATACATAAGGTATGTATTCAGACCGAGGATGGCGAACTGCAGCAGAAAGTCCTTGGTGCGCTCGACGGTGATGACGCTGTTGCGCGACAGGTCGAACATCAGGCCGTTCATATCGAACTTGATCTCTTCCTCCGCGCGGAACCTTTCGCCGTTGCTGTCGGCGATGAACAGGCCGATTCCGCGGAAAAACGCGGGCTTGTCGGGCGCTGTGATGACGAGCGCGGACAGGTCGCCGTCGACGGTCAGCTTCTTTTCATCGCTCTTTACCCAGCTGAGCCTTGTGCCGCCGTCAATGCCGAAGTCAAAGCGCTCAGACAGCGCTTTGAGAGCGCCGTCAAGCTCGCGGTCAAGCGCGGATATGTCAAAACTGAATTTCATATTCGTTTCCTCCCGTTTGATACCGCTGAAGTCAGCGGTGGTGTTAAGGCCATTATATTTGCAAAAAAGAGATGTTGCAAGCGAATTTAGTACATTTTTATAAATATTACGGCATTTTTTTCTATCTTTTTGCCTCGGTGGGGAATAATACGGCGAAAAAAGCACAAAAGTATAAAAATCGCTTGACAAAACCCACCGGTCGGTGTTATCATTTTAAATTGCGTAGGGGTGTATTATGCCCAAATGCGGTCGGTATCGGCCGCGCGCAAATTTTTAACAAACGAGAGGAGGAAAACTATGCCAACCTTTAACCAGCTTGTCCGCAAGGGTAGAGAGACCCAGGAACGCAAGCCTACCGCTCCGGCGCTGCTCAAGAGCCTGAACACCAAGAAGCAGGTCCTCAACGACAGCAACGCACCGCAGAAGCGCGGAGTTTGCACCAAGGTCACCACCTCGACTCCTAAGAAGCCGAACTCAGCTCTCCGTAAGGTCGCAAGAGTACGTCTGTCCAACGGTATTGAGGTTACGTCCTACATTCCCGGTGTCGGCCACAACCTGCAGGAGCACAGCGTCGTTCTTATCCGCGGCGGCCGTGTCAAGGACCTTCCGGGTGTGCGTTACCACATCATTCGCGGAACCCTTGATACTCAGGGCGTTGCCAAGAGAATGCAGGCTCGCTCCAAGTACGGCGCAAAGAAGCCGAAGGCTTCTGCCAAATAAGTCAGCTTGATTTTGTTCACTGCTGCATTTTTCGCTCAAGCAGTGGCGTTTATATATATTATGTAACGCCTTTGCTTGGCCAACGGACGGCATAACGCCGTTCGAGTACCAATGATATCATTATGTGAAGGAGGGAAGCGTAATGCCAAGAAGAGGCTTTATCGCAAAACGTGATGTTTTGCCCGATCCGCTTTACAATTCCAAGCTTGTAACCCGTCTTATCAACAATATCATGCTTGACGGCAAAAAGGGCGTCGCGCAGAAGATTGTTTATGATGCTTTCGACATCATTCAGGAGAAGACCGGTAAGGAGCCGCTCGAGGTTTTTGAGGCTGCCATGGAGAATGTTATGCCCCAGCTCGAGGTAAAGGCACGCCGCGTAGGCGGTTCTACCTATCAGGTTCCTATGGAGGTTCGTCCCGAGAGACGTCAGACCCTGGGTCTGCGTTGGCTCACCAATTACAGCCGCGCCCGTTCCGAGAGAACGATGAAGGAGCGCCTTGCCGGTGAGATTATGGATGCAACCAACGGAATGGGCGGCGCAGCCAAGAAGCGTGAGGACACTCACAAGATGGCCGAGGCCAACAAGGCGTTTGCTCACTACAGGTGGTAGTTCCACAACAGATGTTTACAGCCGCATAATTTGCGGCAGGAGGATAATATGCCAAGAAAAGTTTCTCTTCAGATGACAAGAAACATTGGTATAATGGCCCATATCGACGCAGGTAAAACCACTACGACCGAGCGTATCCTTTTCTACACGGGCGTAAACCGTAAGATAGGCGAGACGCATGACGGTGCGGCGACCATGGACTGGATGGAGCAGGAGCAGGAGCGTGGTATCACGATCACTTCTGCCGCCACCACCTGTTTCTGGAAGGACCATCGTATCAATATCATCGACACCCCCGGCCACGTTGACTTCACCGTTGAGGTTCAGCGCTCTCTGCGCGTTCTCGACGGCTCTGTCACCGTTCTGTGCGCCAAGGGCGGCGTCGAGCCTCAGTCTGAGACCGTTTGGCGTCAGGCTGACGAGTACAGAGTCCCCCGCATGATCTACATCAACAAGATGGACATCATGGGTGCCGACTTCTACCGCGTACTCGGTATGATCAAGGAACGCTTCAACTGCAATGCCGTTCCGATCCAGCTTCCTATCGGAAGCGAGGATACCTTCAAGGGTATCATCGATCTGATCAACAACGACGCAGAGGTTTACTATGACGACCTCGGTAAGGACATCAGACATGAGCCTATTCCCGATGATATGAAGGAGCTTGCCGCGAAGTATCGCACCGAGCTTATCGAAGCTGTCGTCGAGCAGGACGAGGAACTCATGGAGAAGTACTTCGAGGGCGAAGAGCCGACCGTCGAGCAGATCAAAAAGGTTATCCGCAAGGCCACCATCGACAACGAGATGGTTCCGGTCACCTGCGGTACCTCCTACAGAAACAAGGGCGTTCAGCCCCTCCTCGACGCCATTGTCGACTATATGCCGGCTCCGACCGACATCGAGTCCATCAAGGGTACCAACCCCGAGACCGGCGAAGAGGAGTACAGACATTCTTCCGATACCGAGCCGTTCGCAGCTCTTGCCTTCAAGATCGCGACAGACCCGTTTGTCGGTAAGATCTGCTTCTTCCGCGTTTATTCGGGTACTGTTGATGCAGGCGCAAGCGTGTACAACAGCTGCAAGGACAACAAGGAAAGAATGGGCCGTATTCTCCAGATGCACGCGAATCACCGCGAGGATCTTGAGACCTGCTACGCCGGCGACATCGCCGCCGCCGTCGGTCTGAAGAACACCACCACCGGCGATACCCTGTGCGACGAGAAGCACCCCATCATTCTTGAGTCAATGAACTTCCCCGAGCCTGTTATCCGCGTTGCTATCGAGCCCAAGACCAAAGCCGGTCAGGAGAAGATGGGCATCGCTCTTGCAAAGCTCGCCGAGGAGGATCCGACCTTCAAGTGCTACACCGACGAGGAAACCGGCCAGACCATCATCGCAGGTATGGGCGAGCTTCACCTCGAGATCATCGTCGACCGACTCCTCCGCGAGTTCAAGGTCGAGGCGAACGTCGGCGCTCCGCAGGTTGCTTATAAAGAGAGCATCCGCAAGAGAGTCGACCACGAGTGCAAGTACAAGCGTCAGTCGGGCGGTTCCGGTCAGTACGGCCATGTCAAGATCATTGTCGAGCCGAACGAGTCCGGCAAGGGCTACGAGTTCATCAACGCCGTCACCGGCGGCTCCATTCCGAAGGAGTTCATCGCGCCTGTTGACGCAGGTATCCGCGGCGCTCTCCAGTCGGGCGTTCTCGCAGGCTATCCCGTCGTTGACGTAAAGGTCACTCTGTACGACGGTTCTTATCACGAAGTCGACTCGTCTGAAATGGCGTTCAAGATCGCCGGTTCTATGGCGTTCAAGGAAGCCGCCAGACTCGCCGACCCCGTTCTTCTCGAGCCTATCATGAAAGTCACCGTCACCGTCCCCGAGGAGTACATGGGCGACGTTATCGGCGACCTGAACGCCCGCCGCGGCGAGATCCAGGGCTTTGAGGATCGCTCGGGCGTTAAGCAGATCAACGCACGCGTACCGCTGAGCGATATGTTCGGCTACGCCACCGACCTGAGAAGTAAAACTCAGGGACGCGGCCAGTACGTTATGGAGCCCGACGGCTACAAGGAAGTGCCGAAGTCTATCGCCGAGAAGATCATCAGCTCCCGCAACAAGCAGGACTGATAAACAGAGTTTAAGGTCGGTCCAACCGACCGACCTTAAAAATAATGCTTGCCTTTTTGCATTTTTATGTTAAAATAGGCTTAAAGCAATTATAAAGCTGTATTTTATAATCACAAGGGAGGATTATTAACAATGGCAAAAGCTAAATTTGAACGTTCCAAGCCGCACGTTAACATTGGTACCATCGGTCACGTTGACCATGGTAAGACCACTCTTACTGCTGCTATCACCAAGTACCTTTCTCTGAAGGGTCAGGCTCAGTTCGAGGATTATGCGAACATCGATAAGGCTCCTGAGGAGCGCGAGCGCGGAATCACCATCAACACCGCTCACGTTGAGTACGAGACCGACAAGCGTCACTATGCTCACGTTGACTGCCCCGGCCATGCCGACTATGTTAAGAACATGATCACCGGTGCTGCTCAGATGGACGGCGCTATTCTCGTTATCGCTGCTACCGACGGCCCGATGGCTCAGACCCGTGAGCACCTTCTGCTTGCCCGTCAGGTCGGTGTTCCGTACATCGTTGTATTCATGAACAAGTGCGACCAGGTCGACGACGAAGAGCTCCTCGAGCTCGTCGAGATGGAGATCCGCGAGACCCTCGACAAGTATGAGTTCCCGGGCGACGACACCCCGATCATCAGAGGCTCTGCTCTTAAGGCTCTCGAAGCTCCCAACGATGTTAACGATCCTGCTTATGCTCCTATCGCTGAGCTTATGGACGCTGTTGACAACTACATTCCGACCCCTGAGCGTAAGTCTGACCTTCCGTTCCTTATGCCTGTTGAGGATACTATGACCATCACCGGCCGTGGTACCGTTGCAACCGGCAGAGTTGAGCGCGGCCGTCTGAACGCCGGCGACGAAGTTGAGCTGCTCGGCCTTACCGAGGAGCGCCGCAAGGTTGTCGTTACCTCTATGGAAATGTTCCGCAAGACCCTCGACTACTGCGAGGCCGGCGATAACGTCGGTGTTCTTCTCCGCGGCGTTGCCCGTGACGAGATCGAGCGTGGACAGGTTCTGGCTAAGCCGGGCACCATTCACCCGCACACCAAGTTCCACGGCCAGGTTTACATTCTGACCAAGGAAGAGGGCGGCCGTCATACCCCGTTCTTCAACAACTATCGTCCGCAGTTCTACTTCCGTACCACCGACGTTACCGGCGTTATCTCTCTGCCCGAGGGCACTGAGATGTGCATGCCCGGCGATAACGTAGAGATGGACGTTGAGCTGATCACTCCTATCGCTATCGAGGAGGGCCTCCGTTTCGCTATCCGTGAGGGTGGCCGTACCGTTGGCTCGGGCGTTGTTACCGCTATCAACGGCTAATTAATTGCCACAAAAATTCAGCCCCGTGCTCGTCACGGGGCTGTTTTTGCGTTTATGGGGGGATAGCGGGAGCGGAGAGTGAGGCGGCCATTAGGAAAGAGGAACGGTTAGGAAAGGCCGCCGATGAGTTGGGCTGCCCACTCTGCGGTTGTGAAGTTTACGACAGAGCGGAGCGGTCAAGATAGACGACTGGCTATCTGCTCGGCGTTTGTGGAAAATTGCTGATTGTGTGGAACGGCTGAATGTTTGATGATGTGAAAAATGGGGTCGGCCGTAATATTTTTTCGCGATGTTTAATCGTGCAATCATAATGTTTGACCGTGGTAATTATTAAGGCAGTCGTGCCAATTTGCTGCAAATTGTGACGGTACGTTTGTAGGCGCACCTATCTGTTGACTGCATAAGCCTACTTGTTCGCGCACTTATCCGCACAAATAGTGTTGCGCACACGACTACGCTCACAGCCCGCTTATTCGCCGCTCTTTACGCCTTACATCTGACCGTATTTTTGACTCAGCTCGTCGAGCCTGCGTTTGAAATCCGGGGCTGAGCGGCGCTCGGACATATACTCGTGGGTCAGCGCGTCCGAGTTGTGCTCGCACATCACGGCTTGGGCAATGTTCGAGCAGTGGTCGGCGATGCGCTCAAGGTCGGTGCAGATGTCCTCCCACACTATGCCCGCACCGACCGAGCACTCGCCGCGCTGCATACGCACGATGTGCTCCGTGCGCAGCCGGCTTTTCAGCGTGTCGATGAACTGCCCGAGCGGCTCGACCTCAGCTGCGGCCGCTTCATCGGAATTGACAAACGCGCCGCAGGCTTGGCTTACGATGTCGCCTGTCGCGCGGGTCAGGATGCGCAGCTCGCTTTCGGCGCGCGGGCTGAACTCGGCCTTACTCGCCGCAGCTTCACTGAGCGACTCGGCGATGTTGAGCGCGTGGTCGCATATCCGCTCGCAGTCGGCGGTCACGCGCAGCAGCCGAGCGGCTTCTCGCCGCTCGCGCTCCCCGAGCCTGCGACTGCTCAGCTTCACCAAATAAGCATTAAGCTCGTCCTCGAGCCTGTCCGATTTTTCCTCGCCGCGCCGTACTTCGCTTGCCGCGCTTTCGTCAAAGCCGTGCGTCAGCCGCAGAGCCGCCTCCGCTGTACGGCGGGCGCAGTCCATAAGCTCGTCCGCCGCGTCGGAGCACTGCGCGAGCGCTGCCGACGGCGTCGCAAGCAGCCGCTCATCAAGCTGCACAGCTTTGTCGGGAGCGTCTTTGCCGTCGCCGCGCACGAGCCTGACCGCAGCCTTCTCAAGTTGCCCCGCAAACGGCAGCAGGATCAGTGTGCTCGTAAGATTAAACGCCGTGTGCACGGCCGAAATGCCGACGTAGCCCGCGCTTTTTGCGAGCGCTTCGCCGATAAACGGCCGTGCGATGAAGAACGCCGCGAGCCACACCGCCGACCCGAGCACGTTGAACATCAGGTGCACCGCTGCGGCGCGCTTTGCATCCTTGCCCGCACCGACGGCCGACAGCAGCGCCGTCGCGCACGTTCCGATGTTCTGTCCTAAAATTATCGGCACGGCGGCCGCGTAGCTGACCTGCCCGCTCGCCGACAGCGCCTGCAGCACCCCTATCGATGCGGAGCTTGACTGAATGACTGCCGTCAGCGCCGTGCCCGCGAGCACTCCGAATATCGGATTCTCAAACACGGTAAACAGCCGCCGAAAGCCCTCCACTTCGGCGATCCCCGACAGCGCGCCCGTCATACTCTCAAGCCCGAACATCAGCGTCGAAAAGCCGAGCAGTATGCTGCCGAGGTCGCGCTTTTTGCCTGTTCGGAACGTCAGATACAGCACCGTGCCGACGAGGGCGAGCAGCGGCGTGAACACCGACGGAGACAGCAGCCGCAGCGCGTTCGACGCGCCCGAAATGCCGTTTAAGCTGAATATCCACGCGGTCACGCAGGTGCCGATGTTCGCGCCCATAATGACGTTTATCGCCTGCCGCAGTGACATCAGCCCCGCGCTGACAAAGCCGACGACCATAACGGTTGCGGCGGTCGAGCTTTGCATCACAGCTGTTACGGCTATGCCCGTGAGCAGCCCGGCTGCTCGGTTTTCGGTCAGCCGCCGCATAAGCGCGCTCAGCCGCCCTCCCGCAAGGCGCTCGAGCGCCCCGCTCATAAAAGTCATGCCGAAAAGGAACAGGCAAAGCCCCCAAACGGCTTCAAGTATGTTAAAAATATCCAAGCCAATCAGCCCCTTACGATTTTAGTATGCACGAAAAATGCGGGCGCAAGGAGCGAAAAATATGCCAAAACGCCCGACGGCGCTTTGGCTGAAGTACCGTCGGGCGTTTTTTAGTTGTTGATGAAGTCGGGGCTGATTTTTGTCAGAGTCGGGTTTTGCAGACTCTGTTTACAAAGTGTATCTTTTGTACTGAATTCGCGTAAGTGTTCCGCTGAAGCTCAGTTTTTCTCCCCGTCCTGCGCGGTCAGCAGGGCGATGACCCCGCCGTAGACCTTGAGCGGGTCGGCGAAAAAGGCCTTTTTCACCGCTTCGGCCTGAGCCTTGTCGGGCACCCAGAGCGTGATCTCAAGCAGGCTTCTGTCGCCGTCAAGCACGCGGCATTTTACGCTGAAGCCGTTGCCCTCGGGCGTGATGTCGACTTTGTTTTCGCGGTCCGTTCGCAGCTTGGTCAGTGCGGTGACGGCGGCACGCGCGGCCTTTTCCTTTACCGTGAGCGGCAGAATGAACTCCCACTCGTCAATAGCGCTGCGCCCCTTGTCCGAAAGCGTCAGCTCGCCGTTTTCACCGAGCAGGAGCGAGCCCTTGTCGACCAGCTCGTCGATGGCCTGCATTACCTCAAAATAGTTGGCGAGCGAGTAATACTGGATAAGCTCAGGCAGCAGCGCGCGGTCGATAGGGTCCTTGACCGAGCGCAGCATATAGCACACGAGCAGGCGCACCTGCTGCGAATTGTTGATACCGCCCGGATCGACTCCTGCGGTGATGGCGTCGTATTCCATAGTGTTCTCCCGAATATACCGCCTTAGACCGAGCGCGCCCGAAGCGGGTTTTGCTTTTCGGCCGACGGAAAGCTCAAAATATCTATAATAATATTACCACAATTTTTGAAAAAAGGCAACGCCGCCGCACCGAAAAAACTTGATTTTTGCAAAAAAATAACGCGAAAAAGCCGCGCATATTAAAAATACTGTTGACATTTTGAACACTATGTATTATAATACAATCTGCTGACAATTTGCTGATATAGCTCAGCAGGCAGAGCACTTCCTTGGTAAGGAAGAGGTCACCAGTTCGAATCTGGTTATCAGCTCCAGCTGCAAAACCCCGCGAGCCCGCTAAACACCGGGTTCGCGGGGTTTTCTCATATGCTTTTCGGTCAGGTTTTTTGCCTTAAAGTGCCCTCTAAATGTTCTTTAGCGGTATCAAATTATCTTAAAAGTATATGCAAAAGTATACGAGGCGGTGCTATGCAGTGCCAACGATATGAACCCGAATATCCGGAGAGTTTACCATCGGTAGACAAGGGCGAATACTAATCGCTGCGAAAGCTTCCGTTTCGGACGATGCTGTTAAAAAGCTGCTGCGCAAGCCGAATCCGGATATTGAGGCAGCAGGCCGATGAGCGCAGAGCACAGGCATCTTTCCGTAACGGATCACGTTATTCTTCCATTTGAAATCCACTCTTTTTTTGAGGGCGGATTTTTCAATTTACGAAACCGTCGGGCACTTCTTAACCAATGTTCACCGTGCGCGGGAGGGAAGAGAGACCGCTTTGCGTTAAAAGCGATTTTTTATCACAATTTTCTCACATTTTATTTGAAAAAGGCGCGGCGGTTTGGTATAATGAACTATGATTAGGAGGATTGTGACTTTGAGCAAGATTAAAGCCGTGCTGTTCGATCTGGACGGCACTTTGATAAATACACTGACCGACCTTGCGGGGTCAACCAACTACGCCATTGTTCAGGGCGGGTACGAGGCTCACCCGGTCGAGGAATACCGCTATTTTGTCGGCAACGGCGCACGCGTGATGATAAAGCGCGCTTTGCCCGAGGCGGCTCGGAGCGACGATGAGGTCGAGCGCCTGCTGCCGATTTTTCTTGAGCACTACGGCGTTCACTCGCAGGACAACACCGCGCCCTACGACGGCATTGCCGAGCTTGTAAAAGCGGTGCGCGCGCGGGGGATAAAGACCGCCGTCGTCACCAACAAGCCCGACGTCGCGGCGCAGAAGCTCATCGCAGACGAGCTGCCGAATCTGTTCGACTTTGTCACGGGTCAGCACGACGGAGTGCCGACCAAGCCCGCGCCCGATATGCCGCTTGCGGCGATGAAGGCGCTCGGGGTCGAGCCTGCCGAGTGCGTGTTTATGGGCGACTCGAACGTCGACATTCAGACGGGGCTTAACTGCGGCGCTCACACCGTGGGCGTGCTGTGGGGCTTCCGCGACGAAAAGGAGCTGCGCGAGAACGGCGCAAAGCACATCATTTCGCGCCCCGAGCAGCTTTTAAATCTGCTTGACGAGCTTGAAAGCGAGGGCGGGCGATGAGCGGCTGCGGAAAAACACAGACTGTCCCGCACGAGGAGATCGAGCGCCAGCGCGGCTTTTGTCAAAAGGCGGAGGTGCTGCTTAAGGAGCGCTTCGGCCGCGACCCCGTCGCGTTCGTGCATTCCTACGGCTGCCAGCAAAACGTCAGCGACGGCGAGCGCATAAAGGGTATGCTCGCCGAGATGGGCTTCTGCTTTGCGGCCGAGCCTGACGACGCCGACCTTGTGCTGTTCAACACCTGCGCTGTCAGAGGGCACGCGGAGGACCGCGTGTTCGGCAACGTCGGCGCGATGAAGGCGCTCAAGCGCCGCCGCCCGCAGGCTATAATCGGGCTTTGCGGCTGCATGGTGCAGCAGGAGCACGTCGCCGAGAAGATACGCGCAAGCTATCCTTACGTCAACCTGCTTTTCGGCACGCACGCAATTCACCGCCTGCCGGAGCTGATATACGAGCTTATCACCAAAAACCGCCGCGTTTTTGAACGCCCCGAGTCTGACGGCTTCATCGCCGAGGACATTCCCGTGCGCCGCGACGGCAGCTTCAAGGGCTGGCTGCCGATAATGTACGGCTGCAACAACTTCTGCACCTATTGCATCGTGCCGTATGTGCGCGGCAGGGAGCGCTCGCGCGAGCCCGAGGACATTCTGAGAGAAGCCAAAGAGATGATAGCCGCGGGCTTTAAGGACATAACCCTGCTCGGGCAGAACGTCAACTCCTACGGCAAGGGCGCAAAGCACGGCGTGAGCTTTGCAAAGCTGCTGCGAATGATAAACGACCTCGACGGCGATTTTCAGATCCGCTTTATGACCTCGCACCCGAAGGACTGCACCTTAGAGCTGCTGGACGCCATGCGCGACTGCAGCAAGGTCTGCAAGCACCTGCATCTGCCGTTCCAGTCGGGCAACGACCGCGTGCTTAAAGCGATGAACCGCCGCTATGACCGCGAGCACTATCTGTCGCTGATCAAGGCCGCGCGCGAGCGTATGCCGGAGATAAGCCTTACAAGCGACGTTATCGTCGGCTTCCCAGGCGAGACGTACGAGGAATTTCTCGACACTGTTTCGCTGATAAAAGAGGTGGGCTTTACCTCGCTGTTTACGTTCATTTATTCGCCGCGCGAGGGCACTCCCGCCGCTAAGCTGGACGACCCCGTCACCCACGCCGAAAAGGCGAGGTGGCTCGGCGAGCTGCTCAAGGTTCAGGAGGGCATCGCTGCCGAGCGCACCGCCGCTTCGCTCGGCAGGACCTACCGCGTGCTGTGTGAGGAGCACCATGACGACGGCACTGTCTTCGGCCGCACCGAGGCGAACATCGGCATAACCTTCCCTGCGGACGGGTCGGTCGTCGGCCGCTTTGCGCAGGTCAGGGTCACTAAGGCGCTCAACTGGGTGCTCGAGGGCGAAGCGGTAAGCTTCGAGTGATTTTTTTCGGGACATAATACATAAATGACGGCTTGAATTTTAAGGCCGATACGATAAGAAGGAGATTTTACAATGGACATTATTGCCGCCGCCCGCGAGCTGGGCAGAGCTATTCAAAACGACGAGCGTTACATCGCTTTCAACGCCGCGCGCACCGCTAATGACGCGGACGAGTCGCTTCAGGCGCAGATCGGCGAGTTCAACCTCACCCGTATGCAGATCGACGACGAGATGAGCAGGGACGAGCGCGACGACGAGAAGGTAAAGGAGCTTAACGAGAAGCTGCGCAAGGTCTATTCCGATATTATGATGACTGAGAATATGCAGGCCTACAACAACGCAAAAAGCGCGCTTGACGAGGTCATCACGCGCATGAACAGCGTTATCGACCAGTGCCTTGCGGGCGAGGATCCCGACTCGGTCAGCCCCGCGAGCGGCTGCACGGGCAGCTGCGCTTCGTGCTCGGGCTGCCACTGATCAAAAACTCTTCAGCCGCATAAAAAGTCCGATAAATCGGCTGCGGCAGGAAAACCAAGCCCGTTTCGGGCATTTACGGAGGCAAAGGAAGTATGGCTGAATTATCACCGATGATGCAGCAATATATGCAGATAAAAGAGCAAAATCCCGACACGATTTTGTTCTTCCGCCTGGGCGACTTTTACGAGATGTTCTTTGAGGATGCTCAGGTCGCTTCGCGCGAGCTGGAGCTTGTGCTGACAGGCCGCGACTGCGGACTCGACGAGCGCGCGCCGATGTGCGGCGTGCCGTTTCACAGCTACGAAAGCTACGTCGCCCGTCTGGTCGAGCGCGGCTACAAGGTCGCTATCTGCGAGCAGACGGAGGACCCCGCCAAGGCCAAGGGGCTTGTCAAGCGGGAGGTCATTCGCGTTATCACGCCGGGCACGGTCATCGAGGACAGTATGCTCGACCAGGCACGCAACAATTTTCTGTGCACCGTGTGCAAGCGCGGCGACGAGGCGGGAGTCTGCTTTGTCGACGCCTCGACCGGAGCGCTGCACCTGACTCTGCTTGAGGGCGACTCGATAACCGCCAAGATCATCGGCGAGCTTGCCCGCTTCCAGCCCAGCGAGGTGCTTGTAAACGCCGAAGCGGCGCTTGACAACGGCGTCGTCGGCTTTGTTAAGAACAGGCTGTGCGCGCGGCTTGAGCCGCGTCCCGACCCCGAGTTCGACCTTGACAAGTGCTCAGAGCTTATCGAGCGGCACTTTGCATCCTCTTTGCAGAAGCTCGGCCTTGACGACAGAAAGAGCGAGCTTGCTGCCGTCGGCGCTGCGATGAGCTATCTTTACGAGACAAAGCGCACGGGCCTTTCCGGCATTAACAGCATTGATATTTACACCGACGCGCAGTATATGCGCCTTGACCTCTCGACGCGCCGCAATCTGGAGCTTACCGAGACCATGCGCGCGAAAAATCAGCGCGGCTCGCTGCTGAAAACAATCGATCGCACGCGCACCGCGATGGGCAAGCGCCTTATCCGCTCGTGGATCGAGCAGCCGCTGCTCAGCCCCACGGCGATAATCGCGCGCCAAAACGGCGTTGAGGAGCTGCTGAACGCTCCCGTAAACCGCGGCGAGCTGATAAATGAGCTTTCGGGCGTGCAGGACCTCGAGCGCCTGATGACGCGCGTGCTTTACGGCACGGTGTCGCCCAAGGAGCTGCGAGCACTCGAGTCGACCCTGCGCCGACTGCCGACCGTTCGCGGGCTTATCGCCCTGTTTACCTCGTCGATTTTGAGCAAGATATACACCTCGATCGACGAGCTGCACGATATCTGCGAGCTTATCGACAAGGCCATTGCCGAGGACCCGCCCGCTCTGCTCAAGGACGGCAACTTCATTCGCGACGGCTACAACGAGGAGATCGACACCCTGCGTGCCGATATGAAGGACGGCCACGGCTTCATTTCGAGAATTGAAGCCTCCGAGCGCGAGAAAACGGGCATAAAGAACCTGAGAATTAAGTACAACAAAGTCTTCGGCTACTGCATCGAGGTCACCAATTCCTACAAGGACCTCGTGCCCGATTACTACTACAGAAAGCAAACGCTCACCAACTGCGAGCGCTACATAACCGATGAGCTGAAAGAGACCGAGAGCCGCGTGCTCGGCGCGAAGGACAGGCTCGAACGCCTTGAGTACGAGACGTTCGAAAAGGTCAGAAGCGCCGTGTGCGACTGCTTCAGGCGTATTCAGTCGACTGCGGGAGCTATCGCGCGGCTTGACGCGCTGTGCTCCTTTGCGCAGATTGCGGAGGAGAACAACTACGCGCGCCCTGTGATAAACTTAAACGGCCGCATCAACATCGTCGGAGGGCGGCACCCTGTCGTCGAGAGCCTGCTCAAAACGCCGTTTGTGCCAAACGACACGCTGCTTGATATGAACGGCGAGCGCTGCGCGGTCATAACAGGCCCGAATATGGCGGGTAAGTCGACCTATATGCGTCAGGTGGCGCTGATAGTGCTGCTTGCGCAGGCAGGCTCATTTGTTCCCGCAAACTCGGCCGAGATCGGCATTGTCGACGCGATATTCACGCGCGTCGGCGCGTCCGACGACCTCGCAGCGGGGCAGTCGACCTTTATGGTCGAGATGAGCGAGGTCGCCAACATAATCCGCTCCGCGACCAAGGACAGCCTGCTCATTTTCGACGAGATAGGGCGCGGCACGTCGACCTACGACGGTATGGCTATCGCCAGAAGCGTGCTCGAATACGTCTGCAACCGCAAAAAGCTCGGCGCAAAAACGCTGTTTGCGACCCACTACCACGAGCTGACCGAGCTTGAGGGCGAGATCGACGGGCTGCGAAACTACAACACTACCGTCAAAAAGCGCGGCGACGACATCACCTTCCTGCGCCGCATTGTGCGCGGCCCTGCCGACGGCAGCTACGGTATCGAGGTCGCAAAGCTGGCGGGCATACCCGACGACGTTGTCCAGCGCGCGCGGAAGATTCTGCACTCGCTTGAAGAGGGCGACCCGGTCGCCGCTCCCGCCGCTTTGAGAGCCAAGACGGCTCACTCCGACGCAGCGGCCGCCGTGACCATCGCCGACGACGCGTCCGCGCGAATGATAGAGCAGCTGAAGCTGCTCGACGTAAATACCCTGACGCCTATCGAGGCGATGGGCAAGCTGTACGAGCTTGTCGAGCAGGCCAAGGAGCTTTGATTTAAATTTTAACGGAGGTGAAACGCCTATGCCGATAAAGGTACTGGACAAGCACGTCGCCGAGCTTATCGCGGCGGGCGAAGTGGTCGAACGCCCAAGTTCGGTCATAAAAGAGCTGTGTGAAAATTCGATCGACGCCGGCGCCACCACCGTGACCGTCGAGATAAAAAACGGCGGCATTTCCTATATGAGAATAACCGACAACGGCTGCGGCATACCGTTTGACGAGGTGCCGCTGGCGTTTGTCCGCCACGCGACGAGCAAGGTAAGCACCGAAAGTGACTTAACGCGCATCGGCACGCTCGGCTTTCGCGGCGAAGCGCTCGCGTCGGTTGCGTCGGTCGCGCGGGTCGATATGCTGACGGCGACCGCCGACGGCAGCGGCACGGCCTACTCGATATGCGGCGGGGAGGAGACGGCGCACACCGAGAGCGGCTGCCCCAAGGGCACCACGATAATTGTGCGCGATCTGTTCTTCAACACCCCCGCGCGTATGAAATTTTTGAAGAAGGACACGTCCGAGGGCAACTCCGTCGCAGGCGTTGTCGACCGTATGGCGCTGTCGCATCCCGAGGTGTCGTTCCGCTTTATCCGCGACGGCAAGCAGGTGCTGCTGACCCCCGGCAAGGGCGGGCTTGAGGCCGCGGTCTACGCGGTCTACGGCCGCGATTTTTCGTCGGGGCTTATGCCTGTCGAATACGGCGCGCAGGGCTGCTCGATGAGCGGGCTTATCTGCCGCCCCGTCGCCGCGCGAAAGAGCCGCAGTATGCAGCACTTTTTCATAAACGGCCGCTATGTCAAGTCAAAGACGATGATGGCCGCTCTGGAGCAGGCGTACAAAGGCTCGATCATGGTCGGCTGCTTCCCCTCGTGTGTGATACGGCTCGATATGCCGTTTGATCAGGTTGACATAAATGTGCACCCCGCCAAAATCGAGTGCCGCTTTGTCAACGAAAAGCAGGTTTTTGATATTGTATATTACGGAGTGAAGAACGCGCTTCAAAAGGGCGACACCCGCTCCGAGATAAAGCTCGGCGACACGCGCGCAAGGGCGAATATCACGCGCGCCCCGTTGCCCGAGAGTGAGCAAATCGGTTTACATAATGCTGTGAGTGCAGGCGTGCCGTCTGTACGCGGTGCATACTCGGGATCGCCATCGTCACGCGTAGGAACGGCGAACGGCGCGGAAATGGCGAAGGGCATCGCTTCCGCAAGCGGCGCGGGTTCTGCCGGCGCTGTAAGCGCTGCGGGGACTGCGAACAGCGCAGCCTCTGCAAATGGCGCGAGTTCTGCCGGCGCTGCGGGAACTGCGAACAGCGCAGCTCCCGCAAACAGCGCTGCCGCTCCCGCTTCGACGAGCGTGCCTGATGCGGGCGCTCCTGCCGCGCAGGCTTCGGCTGCGTTCGGCACGGACAATTTCGCGCAGTCGGGCGCTCCAGCGGCTTCTGCGAACGCTTCCGCTGCGCGGCAGCCGTATGCACCCGAGCGCGCATACGCTCCGAACGCCGATGGCGGCGCGCTTTGCTCCGCCGACTCGGGAGCGAACGTCGCCGACGGCTCTAACGGCTACGGCAGGCGCAGGTTTACTTCACTTGACATAATTGTTGATGACGAAGCCCCCGCGACACATATCGACAATGTTGAAAATCCTGTTGAAACCGTTGAAACTCCGCAAAATGCGGACAACGCGCCCGACGTTGAAGCGGTTGAAAACCCGCCCGCCGTTGCAGTCGACAAGGTTGACATAAAGCTTATCGGTGAGGCTTTCCGAACTTATGCAATAGCCGAGTGCGGCGACGAGCTTATCATAATCGACAAGCACGCGGCGCACGAGCGCATACTTTACGAGCAGCTCAAGGCGGGGGAGCACAGCGACCCGCAAATGCTGCTTTCGCCCGTCGCGGTAACGCTCAGCAAGGACGAATACACCGCCGTTTGCGAACACATCGACGAAATCGAGCGCGCAGGCTTTGAAATCGAGGACTTCGGCTCGGGCTGCGTGCTTGTGCGCGCCGTGCCGTCCGCACTTGAGGACTGTGGGATCGAGAGCCTGATAACCGAGATCGCCGCAGGCTATCTTGAACACAAAAGCGGGGTCGGGGTCGACCGTCTCGACTGGCTTTATCACAATATGGCGTGCCGCGCGGCCGTCAAGGGCGGCGATCACTCGGGCGACGATCTGCTGGTGCTCGCAAAGCGGCTGCTACTCAGCGACGACATTCGTTACTGCCCGCACGGCCGCCCCGTCGCTTTCCGATTAACGCGCAAGGAGTTGGAGAAGCAGTTTGGACGTCAGGGCTGAATTTGACCGCAGGGGTTATAATATTATCGCCGTGGTCGGCCCGACCGCTTCGGGCAAGACCGCGCTCGGAACAGCGCTTGCGCAGCGCTTGGACGGGGAGGTCGTCTCGTGCGATTCGATGCAGGTCTACCGCGGAATGGACATCGCTTCGGCGAAGCCAACCGCCGGGGAAAGAGCGGCTGTGCCCCACCACCTTATTGATTATGTTAACCAAGATGAGCCGTACAGCGTGGCTCGCTTCTGCGAGGACGCAAACGCCGCAATAGCCGACATCGAAGCGCGCTCAAAACTACCCGTGCTCGTCGGCGGTACCGGACTTTATGTTAACTCGCTGCTCGACGGCATAAACTTCGTCGGAGCGGCGGGCGACGACGAGCTTCGCAAAAAGCTGCTCGCCCGCGCCGAAACCGAGGGCGGCGAAGCGCTCTTAAACGAGCTTGCTTCATTTGACCCCGAAACGGCGGCGCGGCTGCACAAAAACGACATAAAGCGCATAACCCGTGCGCTTGAGATGAGCCTTTCCGGCGGCGCGGATATGAGCGAACAGATTCGCCTGTCCAAGCAGGGCGGCACGCGCTTTAAGCCGCTGATGATAGGCATTAACTTTGCCGACCGCGACAGGCTCTATGAGCGCATAAACCGCCGCGTCGATATGATGCTTGAAGCGGGGCTTGCCGACGAGGCGCGCTTAACCTTTGAAAAGGCGGGCGGCCTGCCCACCGCCGCGCAGGCTATCGGGCACAAGGAGCTTTTTCCGTATTTTGCGGGTGAAAAGAGCCTTGAAGAATGTATCGAACACCTTAAAATGCAAACGCGCCGCTATGCCAAGCGGCAGCTCAGCTGGTTCAGGCGCGACGAAAGAATAAACTGGATATATGCCGACCGCGTCGATGATGTTGCCGCCGAGGCCGAGCGTATCATAAGAGGGGAATGAGCTTTAAGTGAAAGTTGCAAGGCGAATCGCAGTCGCACTGCTCGGCGTGCTGATACTCGCTTATATGGGCTATCACACGATAGTCGTGCCCTATCAGAGCATAAAGACCGAGACGGCCTACGCCTTTACGGCAAAGGATATGATAACCGCCGACTCGTCGCTGATAATCCGCTCGGAGAAGCCTGTCGAGACCTCAGCCAAGGGCGTCTACAGCTACCGCATAGAAAACGGAGACAGGGTCGCCAACGGCTCGGTCATCGCCGATGTTTACTCGGACGAGGCCGCCGCGGAGACAAAGCGGCAGATAAGCGCCCTCGAGCGCAGGATCGAAGCACTCAGCGCCTACGGCAGCGCGTCGACCACGGTCGTCGTGTCGCTCGACAGGCTCAACAAGCAGACGCAGCAAAAGCTCAACGACGTGCTGCAGAGCGCGTCCTACGGCGACTTAAGCAACGTCTCCGACAAGGCCGACGAGTACCTCGCACTGCTCAACCGTATAGACTCCGCAACGGGCGAGGGCAGCGACTGTTCCGAGCTTATCGCAACGCTTACAAAGCAGAAGGCCGACCTTGAGGGAAGCATCGGCTTGGCTGCGGGCGAGGTCGCCGCTCCGTGCGCGGGCTACTTTGTGTCGTCGGTCGACGGCTATGAGAACGAGCTCACACCCGATATGATAGGCTCGATAACCGCCGACTCATTCGATAAATACAAGGCCGACAGCAGCGTAAACAACGACGCCTACGCGGGCAAGGTCGTCAGCGATATGCAGTGGTACATCGCCGTTAAGCTGCCGTTTGACAAGGCGCTGCTGTTTTCAAAGGATGCGTCGCTTACCGTGGAGCTGCCCACCGCTGCCGCCGACGAAGTGCCCGTAACGGTCGAGACGGTCAACAAGACCTCAAAGGACAACGAGGCGGTGGTTGTGTTTAAATGCGAGTATATGAGCGCCGAGCTGTCGATGCTGCGCACTCCGAATGTGAAGATAATCATGAAGAAGTATTCGGGGCTGCGCGTCTCAAGCAACGCCGTGCGCGCCGAAAACGGCAAAAAGGGAGTGTACGTCTCGAACGGCTCTTATCTGAAGTTTACGCCCGTCAACGTGCTCTACAGCGGCAACGGCTACGTTGTCTGCGAAAAGAAGGACCCGCTTGACGAGGGGCTGCATATGTATGACGACATTGTTGTAAAGGGGAAGAAGCTGTATGACGGAAAACCGCTTTGATGACGAAAAATCAGCCGATACAGCGGCGCGCATACGCTGCTTTGACGAAAATTACGCACTTGTAAAGGAGCGCATCATTGCGGCTGCCGAGCGCGCGGGGCGCGCCGCGGGCGACGTGCGCCTGCTTGCCGCGACCAAGACCGTGCCCGTCGAGGTGATAAATCACGCGATTGCAAGCGGCATCGACCTTATCGGCGAAAACCGCGTGCAGGAGCTGCTCGGCAAGCTCGACCGGCTTGACAAGTCCGCCGAGCGCCACCATATCGGTCGGCTTCAGACCAACAAGGTGCGGGCGGTCGTCGGCAAGGTGTCGATGATCGAGTCGGTCGACTCGCTGCATCTGGCCGAGGAAATTTCAAAGCGCAGCGCAGCCCTCGGAATAACGACCGACATTTTAGTCGAGGTCAACATCGGCGATGAGGAGTCAAAATCGGGTATACCCGCCGCCGACGCGCAGGAATTTGCCGAAAAATTGGCACCGTTTGAAGCGATAAAGGTGCGCGGGCTGATGTCAATTCCTCCCATATGTGAAACAAAGGCCGAAATCTGCCGATATTTTGATAAAATGTACAAACTGTTTATTGACATTTCGTGCAAAAAAATAGATAATATTAATATGGACTTTCTGTCTATGGGTATGTCGGGCGATTTTGAAGAGGCCATCGCCTCCGGTGCAAATATCGTGCGACTGGGCTCGGTACTTTTCGGGCAAAGGGTCTACAACAAATAAAGTATTTATCAATTATTATAAAGGAGAATAACTATGGGATTCAAAGAGAACTTCAAGAACTTTTTCGCCCCTGTCGAGGACGACTATGAGGAGGAGAGTCAGCAGGAATCCTACGGGGAGCAGCCGCGCCGCGCAGAGAAAGAGAGCAAGGACTATGATCTGAACTCCGCCCGCTCAAGCGCAAGGGAGAGCCGCTCCGAGCGCACCGCTTCGTCCAACGGCAAGGTCGTCAACTTCGGCGGCTCGCAGCTTCAGGTCGTGCTCGTTAAGCCCGAGCGCTTCGAGGACGCTCCCGCTATTGCCGACCATCTGAACGCACGCCGCACGGTCGTGCTCAATCTTGAGAACACTCCGAAGGAGATCGTCCGCCGCCTTATCGACTTTTTAAGCGGCGTGGCCTATGCCAACAAGGGGCAGATCAAGCGCGCCGCCAACAGCACCTTCGTCATCACGCCCGAGAACGTCGACGTTTCGGGAGATGTGTTCTTCGACGAGCACAGCGGCAGCGGCTACTACAACTAAATGACCGACCAAAACGACCGGAACGTTCGCCTGCTTTTTTCAAGAGCGGTCGATGCGGTCCGTTTTGCGCGTGATAGGCAGGCTTGCCGCTTCATCGGCTTTTTGAGTGAGAGCGAGGCGGCCGTCTGCGCTCGGGCGCTTGTCAGCGAGGGCTGGAGCCGCTACGCTTTTTGGGGCGGTCACGACGAGGCCGAGCGCGTTATGCTCGGCGTGCTCGACGAGTACACCCAGGCAGAGGACGCGCAGTGGCCGTTTGATGCGCTGACGGTCGACTTCCGTAAGGGCGCCGAGCTCAGCCACCGCAGCTTTTTAGGCAGCCTGATGTCCCTCGGAATCGAGCGCGACAAGGTCGGCGATATACTCATCGGCGACTCGTACGCCGTGGTGTTCGTTTCCGACAGCGTCAGCAGCTACATCTGCGGCGAGCTGACAAAGGTCGGCGGCGAGGGCGTGAGGGTCACGCTCGGCTGCACGCGTGAGCTGCCGCAAATGCACGGCTTCGAGCCGCTGCGCCTGACGGTCGCGTCCGCGCGGCTCGACTGCGTCGTCGCGGCGCTTGCGCGCACTTCGCGCGGGGAGGCCGCCCGCCTTATTGAGAGCGGGCTTGTCACGGTCGATTCGCTCGAGTGCGACAAGGTGAGTCACACGGTCGCCGCGGGCAGCAAGGTCGCCGTCAGGGGAAAAGGAAAATTCGCCGTCGACTCGCTCGACGGTCTGACGCGCAAGGGGAGAGTTATCCTCGAAGCGCGCCGATATATTTAAAAAACGAAAGGACTGACCCAAATGTTAACATCTGAACAGCTGCTCAATTATCAACTGACCAAGGCCGGAATGAACGGCTACAAGGCTATTGAGGTGGATGAGCTGATTACGTCCGCCGCCGAGACGGTCAGCTTCTATGAGAAAAAGATGCACGATCTGCAGCGCAAGCTCGAGGAAATGAAAAAGGACGAGAACATAATTCAGACCACCCTCGTCAACGCACAGAAGCTTGCAAATCAGCTCACCGAGGACGCTCAGTCCAAGGCCGACGCCGTCGTCGCCGAGGCGACAAAGAAGGCCGAGCAGATCACTGCCGAGAATGAAGCAAGGGTCAGCGCTTCGACCGAAAAGGCCGAAAAAAACATCCGCGAGATGATCGAGACTGCAAAGTCGCAGGCCGCGAGCATACTCGACAGCGCAAAGCGCACCGCCGATGAAGTCGCCGCCGCGATGAACGCCGAGCAGGATAAGCAGAAGAAGCTGCTTGCCGTGCTCAAGAATGAAGTCGCCGCTTTCCGCAATGAAATTCTCAGGCAGTACAAGGAGCAGGTGCAGCTCATCGACCGCCTGCCGCACGAAATTCAGAACATTCGCGTCGAGAGTGAGGACGCAAAGCCCGAGCCCGCCGCAAAGCCCGTGGAGAAAGAGCCGCAGACCGCTGCCGGCTCGAATCTTGTCAAGATTTTCGGCGAGATGAAGGACAACGAGGCCGCTGCCGTCAGCGCGGTCGAGGAGGTCGCCGAGCTGACCGCCGACGAGGCGGGCGAGCCTGAAAAGACCGCTGCTCCCGCCGCTGAGGCCGAGGACGCAAAGCCTGCCGAGGAGGCAGCAGTGCCGCAGCCGAGCGAGGAAGCAAAGCCCGAGCAGCCCGCAAAGCCCCGCCCGGGCGGCTTCAGCATTATGCTTGACGACGAGGACTGATTTTAACCGATAAAGCCCGATTCAGGCGGCTTTTTAAGTGCGGCGCAGGACTTAAAGCGCCGACATATTTTCTGCGTTAGGAGTTTTACCAATGCCACTCGATTACAATAAGACGATGAATCTGCCGAAGACCGACTTCCCGATGCGCGCAGGTCTGCCCGACCGCGAGCCTGTCGCACTGGATAAATGGTATGCCGACGGTATTTATGAAAAAATGCTCGAAAAAAACGAGGGCAAGCCGCTCTATATTCTTCACGACGGCCCTCCGTATGCCAACGGCAAGATTCACCTCGGAACGGCGCTCAATAAGGTGCTCAAGGACTTTGTCGTCCGCTACAAGAATATGAAAGGCTTCAAGGCGCCGTATGTCCCCGGCTTCGACACTCACGGTCTGCCGACCGAGCTTAAAGCGCGCAAGGCCGCGGGAATGAAGTCCGACACCCGGATGTCGCCCCTCGAGCTGAGAAAGATGTGCCGCGAGTTTGCTCTCGGCTTTGTCAAGGATCAGACCGACCAGTTCAAGCGCCTCGGCGTTCTGGGCGAGTGGGACAATCCGTACATGACCCTCAAGCCCGAGTTCGTCGCCCGACAGGTCGAGATCTTCGGCGAAATGGCAAAGAAGGGCTATATCTATAAGGGACTCAAGCCTGTTTACTGGTGCCCCGAGTGCCAGACCGCGCTCGCCGAGGCCGAGATCGAGTATGCCGAGGATCCGTGCCACTCGATCTATGTCAAGTTCAAGGTCACCGAGGACTTCGGCAAGCTGAAGGCGCTCGGCGCAGACCTCGACAGGACCTACTTTGTCATCTGGACGACCACCACCTGGACTCTGCCCGCTAACGTCGCGATCTGCGTCGGCCCGAACTATGAGTACAGCCTTGTTAAGGCTAACGGCGAATACTACGTTATGGCCACCGAGCTTGCGCCCGGCACAATGGAGGCTGCGGGTATCACCGACTACGAGTTTGTAGGAACCATCGAGGGCAAAGAGCTTGAGCTGATGGTCACTCAGCACCCGTTCATCGACAGACAGTCGCTCGTAATCGTCGGCAACCACGTCACGCTTGAGAGCGGTACGGGCTGCGTTCACACCGCGCCCGGCCACGGCGTTGACGACTTTGAGGTCTGCCGCAACTATAAGCAGATCCCGATGATTGTTCCCGTCGACTCCAAGGGCGTGCTGACCGAGGAAGCGGGTATGTTCGCGGGTCTTACCACCGACGAGGCCAACAAGGCTATCGCCAAGTACCTTGATGAGACAGGCGCGCTGTTCGCTCTGTCCAAGATCATACACCAGTACCCGCACTGCTGGCGCTGCAAGTCGCCGATACTCTTCCGCGCGACCGAGCAGTGCTTCTGCTCCATTTCCGACTTCTCCGACGCCGCCGTCGAGGCTATCAAGGGCGTCGAGTGGATTCCCGCGTGGGGCGAGGACCGCATCACCAACATGGTAAAGGATCGCTCCGACTGGTGCATCTCGCGCCAGAGAACGTGGGGCGTGCCGATTCCGATCTTCTATTGCGAGGATTGCGGCGCCGAGCTTATCAACGACGACACCGTTGCTTTCATCGCCGACACCTTCCGCAAGGAGGGCGCGGACGCATGGTACGCCAAGGATGCAAGCGAGCTTATGCCTGCGGGCACCGTCTGCCCCAAGTGCGGCGGCAAGCATTTTAAGAAAGAGACCGACATTATGGACGTGTGGTTCGACTCGGGCTCGACCCACGCCGCCGTCCTTGACGAGCGCGACTATCTGCGCTTCCCCGCCGACCTCTATCTCGAGGGCGCGGATCAGTACCGCGGCTGGTTCCAGTCGTCGCTGCTGACCTCCGTTGCGACCAAGGGCGTCGCTCCGTATAAGACGGTCGTCACCCACGGCTGGGTCGTCGACGGCGAGGGCAAGAAGATGTCCAAGTCCATCGGCAACACCATCGAGCCGGGCGAGATAATCAAGCAGTACGGCGCGGATATTCTCCGCCTGTGGGTCGCTTCGAGCGATTACCACGCCGATATTCGCATTTCCAACGATATACTCAAGCAGCTCAGCGAGGTCTACCGCAAGATTCGCAACACCGCGCGCTTTATCCTCAGCAACCTCGGCGATTTCGATCCCGATAAGGACGCGCTCGGCCTTGACGAGCTTGAACCTATCGATCTGTGGGCGCTGGCTCGCCTGAACGACCTCATCGACAAGACGAGCGAGGCCTACGACCGCTTTGAGTATCATATCACCTATCACGCGGTGCACAACTTCTGCGTCGTCGATATGTCCAACTTCTACCTCGACGTTATCAAGGACCGCCTTTACGTCGAAAAGGCCGACAGCAAGACCCGCCGCGCCGCTCAGACGACGATCTACAGGATCCTTGACGCGCTGACCCTTATGCTCGCGCCGATGATCGCGTTCACCGCCGACGAAATCTGGCAGTTTATGCCGCACGACTCCTCGCGTGATTCCGAGAACGTAATGTTCAACTCTTACCCCGAGAAGCTCGCGCTCAATATTGACGACAGCTTTATGGCCGACTGGGATCACCTGCACGCCATTCGCGACGACATCAAGAAGGAGATCGAGAACGCCCGCAAGGAGAAGATTATCGGCGCGTCGCTCGACTCCAAGGTCACGCTTTACGCGACCGGAGCGGCTTACGACATACTCGAAAAGTTCCGCGACCGGCTTGCCGCCATTCTCATTGCCTCCGACGTCGAGCTTATAAACGGCGAGGGCGGCAACTACAAGGGCGAAGAGGGCATCGGCGTTACCGTCGAGCACGCTTCGGGCTGCAAGTGCGAGCGTTGCTGGACCTATTCGCCGAGCGTGGGCAGCAACCCCGACTACGCCGACCTGTGCGCCCGCTGCGCCGCTATAATTTCAGCTCAGTAAAGGAGAGTTTCGCCCGATGACGGCCTTATTCGCATTGCTCGCGGCGGCGCTGCTTGTCGGCGCCGATCAGCTGACAAAGTACCTCGTCACGGCCAATTTCGACGTCGGCCAAAGCCGAACCGTCATCGACGGCGTGCTTGAACTTACCTATGTCCGCAACGACGGCGCAGTTTTCGGCTCGCTGTCGGGAAAGGGCTACATCTTCAACACGATAACCGTGCTCGTCGTTGTCGTGGGTATCGCCCTCATCGTTTCGGGAAAGATAAAGCCGAAGCTGCTCGTCTGGGCAGGCTCGCTTGTCATCTCGGGCGGAGTCGGCAACCTTATCGACCGCTTCCGACTCAGGTACGTCGTCGATTTCATCGACGTCAAGTGCTTCGGCAGCCTGTGGCGCTGGGTGTTCAACGTCGCCGACGTCTGCGTTGTGGTCGGCTGCGGGCTGATAATTTTGTATTTCATCATCGACAGCGTGCGCGAGGGCAAGCGTAAAAAAGCCGCCGACGCAGTCGAAAAGGGGCTTGAGAGCGTGCAGATGCCCGCAGAGCTTGAAAAGAGGCTTGAGGGTATCAGGCTCGGCGGCTCCGCCGACAGCGCGGACGGTGTGAGCGAGGCTTCGTTTGATGCTTCGGCTGCCGCTCCCGACAGTGCCGCTGAGATTGCCGGCCGCGACAGCATCGTTTCCGACAGCACCGCTGAAAGCGCTGTTTCCGACAGCGCCGCTGAGATTGCCGGCCGCAACAGCATCGCTCCCGACAGCGCCGCTTCCGACAGCTCTTCTGCCGACCGCACCGACGGAGCTGACGAAAATGCCTAAGCTCGAGCTTGACTGCTCGCTCGGCGGGCAGCGGGTCGACAGCTTCATCGCCGAAAACGGCGATATGACGCGCTCGGCCGCCGCCAAGCTGTGCGACGCGGGCGCGGTCACGATAAACGGCAGGGTCTGCCGCAAGCGCGACGAGGTTTCGTCGGGCGACAGGGTCGCCGTCGACCTGCCCGAGCCGGTCTGCGACAAGGCCGAGCCGCAGGACATTCCGCTCGATATCGTCTATGAGGACGACGACCTGCTCGTCGTCAACAAGCCCAAGGGAATGGTTGTTCACCCTGCGCCCGGGAACCCCGACTCAACGCTCGTCAACGCTCTGCTCGCGCACTGCGGCAGCAGCCTGTCGGGCATAAACGGCGTTATACGCCCGGGAATAGTCCACCGAATCGACAAGGACACGAGCGGTCTGCTCATTGTCGCCAAGAACGACAAGGCGCACAACTTCCTCGCCGCTCAGATAAAGGAGCACTCGTTTCTGCGCGAGTACGAGGCCGTCGTATACGGCCGACTGCGCGACGACGAGGGCACGGTCGACGCTCCGATAGGCCGCCACCCCGTCAAGCGCAAGCAGATGGCCGTCGGCGGAGTCGCCGCGCGCACCGCCGTGACGCACTACCGCGTGCTTCACCGCTATCAGGGCTTCACTCACGTCGCGCTGCGGCTTGAGACAGGCCGAACTCACCAGATCCGCGTGCATATGGCGCACATAGGTCACCCCGTCGCGGGCGACCCGGTCTACGGCCCGAAGAAGGTCATCACCTCGCTTTGCGGCCAGTGTCTGCACGCCAAAAAGATAGGCTTTATCCACCCCGACGGCAGGCAGCTGTTTTTTGACAGCGAGCTGCCCGACTACTTCACCGCATTTTTGGGAACGCTTAAAGATGAATGAGAAATTCAAGGGTCACCTGCTTGTTTCCGACATTGACGGCACTCTGGCTGTCGGAGACTACGTCGCCCCGTCCAACCTGCAAGCCGTAGCCGCCTTCATTCGGGCGGGAGGAACGGTCGCCCTCGCAACCGGCCGCTCGCCGCAGTCGGCCGTGCCCGTCGCCAGGCGCATAAACGCCGCCCGGCTGCTTATCTGCAATAACGGCGCGTCGATTTACGACTGCACCGACGGCTCGGTCAAGTGGGAGAAAACGCTCGACTTTGCCGACGAGATCGCCTTTGCAAGGCGCGGGTTTCCTAACGTCGGCGTGCTGGCTTACTACCGCGATGAGCTTCGCGCGTTTCAGGGCAGCGAGTGCATCTCGCGCCTGATAAAATCCGAAAGGCTGACCTTGTCAGATGATGAAAGCACCCTCGCCAACAAGCTGCTGTTCGGCGCGTCGCCTAACGAGCTTGCCGAGCTGCGCGTCTCCTGCGAAGCCAACCTCGATCTGAGCAAGATCGAGCTTGTCAGCGCGGACGAGCAGTACCTCGAGCTGCTGCCCAACGGCGTCGGCAAGGAGCAGGCGATGCTCCGCGCCGCCGATATGCTCGGCATAGAGCGCGACAAGATATATGCCGCGGGCAACTATTATAACGACGTCGGAATGCTCGACTCCGCCCGCCTTTCGTGCACGCCGGAGGACGCGCCCGAGGCTGTGCGCAGCCACGCCGACTTCATCGCCTGCCCGTGCAAAGAGGGCGCGCTTGCCGACTTTATAAAATGGCTGTTCGCAACCGTCGAATAGGCGATTTCGAGCGCAGCGCAAATGCGGTGCAAACCGACGAAAGCACAGCTCAGCATAAATTCCGTTTATAACTCCGCTGCTCTGATAAGCGCGGGTCAATATAAAAATCTTAACCGAGGATAGGAGAAACTATGGACGCTAAAACTAAAAAGCAACTTGAGAAAATAGCCTGCAAGGCGCGTATGGGAGTTATTGAGGGAACTTTCAACGCGAAATCGGGTCACCCGGGCGGCTCGCTTTCGATATGCGATATGCTCGCTTACCTTTATTTTTGCGAAATGAACGTCGACCCCGCCGATCCCGACAAGCTCGACCGCGACCGCTTTGTCCTTTCAAAGGGCCACTGCGCGCCCGCTCTCTACTCTGTGCTCGCGCTCAGAGGCTACTTCGACTTTGACGAGATAAAGAATCTCAGAAAGCCGTTCAAGATGCTCCAGGGTCACCCCTGCATCAAGATCCCCGGTATTGATATGTCGTCGGGCTCGCTCGGCCAGGGCATATCCACCGCCGTCGGAATGGCGCTTTCGGCCAAGCATTTCGGCGACAGCTGGCGCGTCTACACCGTCCTCGGCGACGGCGAGATCGAGGAGGGTCAGGTCTGGGAGGCCGCTATGTTCGCGGGCAACAAGAAGCTTGACAACCTCGTCGCTTACGTTGATTTGAACAATCTCCAGATCGACGGCACGCTTGAAGAGGTCAACTCACCCTGCCCCGTTGACAGCAAGTTTGCCGCGTTCGGCTGGGAAGTGTTCACCGTCGACGGTCACGACCTTGAGGCTATCGAGGCCGCCTACAAGGCCGCCCGCGAGGTAAAGGGCAAGCCGAGCGTCATCATTGCCACGTCCGTCAAGGGCAAGGGCGTTTCGTTTATGGAAAACCAGGTCGGCTGGCACGGAAGCGCTCCGAACGCCGAGCAGTACGAAAAAGCAATGGCCGAGCTGAACGCTCAGATGGCCGCACTTGAGGCGTAAGAAAGGGGTATTACAATGGCTGACGTTAAAAAGATGGCAACGCGCGACGGCTACGGTCAGGGACTGATTGAGCTGGGCAGAACGCGCGACGATATTATCGTTATGGACGCTGACCTTGCGGCCGCGACCAAAACCGGAGCTTTCAAAAAGGAGTTCCCCGACAAATTCTATGACTGCGGTATTGCAGAGCAGAACATGATGAGCATTGCCGCAGGCATCGCCGCGACGGGCAAGGTCGTATTTGCAAGCTCGTTTGCGATGTTCGCCGCAGGCCGCGCCTTTGAGCAGGTGCGCAACTCCATCGGCTACCCGCACCTGAGCGTCAACATCGGCGCTACCCACGCGGGCATTTCCGTCGGTGAGGACGGCGCTACCCACCAGTGCTGCGAGGACATCGCCCTCATGCGCACCATTCCCGGTATGACCATCATCAACCCCGCCGACGCTGTCGAGGCCAAGGCCGCGACTCTTGCCGCCGCCGAGATTGACGGACCTGTATATCTCCGCTTCGGCCGTCTGGCTGTGCCCGTCATCAACGACGAGGCTGCTTACAGGTTCGAGCTCGGCAAGGGCATTCAGCTCACCGAGGGCAGCGACGTTACCATAATCGCGACCGGCCTTATGGTCGAGCGCGCGCAGCAGGCCTATGAGCTGCTCAAGGCCGAGGGCATTTCGGCTCGCGTTATCAATATCCACACCATCAAGCCGCTCGACGAGGAGATCGTCCTCAAGGCGGCCGGGGAGACCGGCGCGATCGTCGTCGCCGAGGAGCATTCCGTCATCGGCGGACTCGGCAGCGCTGTCAGCGAGCTGCTTGCTGAGAAGCTCCCGACCCCCGTTAAGAAGGTCGGCGTCGAGGACGTGTTCGGTATGTCAGGCCCCGCGCTCGAGCTGCTCGACATCTTCGGCCTGAACGCCGACAACATTGTCAGGAAGGCCAAAGAAGCCATCGCAATGAAGAAGTAGGCGAGGCTTTCACGAGCCTTGCCGCACAAGCGGTAAATAAGCTTAAGCCTGCGCGTTTTGCCGTGGCCGAACGGGAGAACCGCTCGCCGCGCCGCGCAGGCTTTTTTTATCCAAAGGTGAGCAGCGGTGTTTGACTGAATCGGAGGCCAAGCGCCGCTCAAAACCGGTCAGAAAACTGCACCGGATTTTCGCAGGAATCATCGCTGCGCGCGAGCGGGCGATTAAAGTTTGAAAAAAGGGGGGGAGAAGTTATGCTGGAGCTGCTGCCGAGCGGGGTTAAAACGGTACTTGAGCGGCTGCACGCGGGCGGGTACGAGGCCTGCCTTGTCGGCGGCTGTGTGCGCGACTGGCTTATGGGCGTCGCTCCGCACGACTTTGACCTGACAACGAGCGCGCTGCCGCAGCAGGTGGAGGACTGCTTCTCCGACCTGCGCGTTATCGGGACGGGGCTGAAGCACGGCACCGTAACCGTCATTGCCGACGGCGAGCCGGTCGAGATAACGACCTACCGCGTCGACGGCGACTACACCGACGGCCGCCGCCCCGACTCGGTCAGCTTCACCCCGAGCCTTATCGAGGATTTAAAGCGCCGCGACTTCACGATGAACGCCGTCGCGTGGTCGCCGCAGGGCGTTACCGACCCGTTCGGCGGTCGGGAGGACATCAAAGCGCAGCTTATCCGCTGCGTCGGCGAGCCTGACCGCCGCTTCACCGAGGACGCGCTGCGCTTAATGCGCGCACTGCGCTTTTCGGCTACGCTCGGCTTTTCGATAGACGCGGCAACCGCCGCGTCGCTGCGCAAAAACGCCGACAGGCTGAGTGCCGTCTCGGCCGAGCGGATACTGAGCGAGCTTGAGCGGCTGGTCTGCGGCAAAAACGACGAAAGAGTGCTGCTCGATTTCGCCGACGTTATCGCCAAGGTGCTGCCGCTAAACACGGCCGACAGCAGCTACGCCGCAGCCTGCGCCCACGTTGCGCAGCTGCCCGCGGACAGGACGCTGCGCCTTGCCGCGCTGCTTGAGCCGCTCGGGGCTGACGGCGCATACGCCGCGCTGAAAGCGCTCAAGGCCGACAACCGTACCTGCGACATCGCTGCGGCCGTGATAGGCGAAAAGGTCGTCAGCGGCCTTGCCTATGCCAAACGCCTGATACGCCGTCGGGGGTACGCGGTCGCAGAGCTTGTCGCGGCCTTTCGTCAGAATTCCGCGCTCGCGTCCGACATCTTCACAGCCAAAGCGCAGCACGCCTGCGTGAGCCTGTCCGACCTCGCGATAAACGGCAGCGACCTGATAGCCGCAGGCTTCCCGAGCACTCACTTGCTTGGGGAAACGCTCAGTTTTCTGCTCGACAGGGTAATTGACGGCAAGGTCGAAAACGAAAGGGGAGCGCTGCTCGCTCTCGCTCTTGAAAAAATGAAGTAATCGCGTATAAAACGCCGCGTTTTGCCGACAATAATAGCGAAAGCGTGGTGAAAGAAAATGAGCGAGCATAACAATCAGCGGTCTCAGCAGGACAAGCAGAATCAGCAGAGCCAGAACAAGCAGAATCAGAACGGCCAGAATAAACAGAACCAGCAGTCGCAGAATAAGCAGTAGCTGTCGGTTACATTGAAAAGCCCTCCGCACGTCAATCGGTGTGCGGAGGGTCTGCTTTTTTCAGGCACAAAGGAAGCTGCGCAGCTCACGGTTGATCATATCGTGACCCTGTTGCGTGGGGTGGATCCCGTCGCTGCACAGCAGCTTGTCGTAGCTGCGGTGCTCGGGCTTATGCTGCGGTGCGCGGGCTTATGCTGCGGTGTGCGGGCGTGGGCGCGAAGCGAACATCGGCGCGGCTTAAATCCCTACCATCACGGCTTGCTTCAAGGGGAGCCGGATTTTTTGCGCAGCAAAAAGACTGAGGGGTCGACCTAATTACTCGTCGCACTTGTTGCGCGTGGTATAATTTCCGATAACTCACTGCACATAAACGCGGCCAAACCGCCCGCGGCGGCGCGTACCAAAATCTCCACCGTCACGGCTGAAGCCGTGCCACCCGCCTTGCCGGCGCCCGCCCCTTTTGCCTGCTTCGCAGACATTTCCCCGCACTGCGGGGAATAACCCTTGCTTCAAGGGGAGGCTTTTGGGGGTGCGGTGCGTGCTTATGCTGCGGCGCGTGTTTATGCTGCGGCGCGCGACAGCGCAGTATGTTCGTCCCGCGCGCGGTTGTCAATGCCAAATGCTTTTCGGCTTTGCCGAGTTTTTTACATTCCGACTGTTTTGCCGTCGCTGTTTACCGCGCGTAAGCTTCTTTTCAACAAGTATTATGCACCCGCAAGACCCAAAAGTCATCCTAATCACGCTCGCCTTCACTCTATAGATACCATTGCGCATGGCAGAACCGCAAATTTAAGCACTCTACTCACGGTAGAGTGCGGCTTTTAAGCGAAAATTCGCGCTTTTCGCTGCGCAAGCAGGGCGTCGGATTTTTGATGTGCTGCCGAGGTGCGGTTTGGCAGGCTGTTATTATGCTGTTTATCGCAGCCATACAAAATGTATCACATTGCAACATAGTTGCCATTTGTGCTGCGGCGACGGTGTTGCAATACAGCGTTGCCGTATTGCTGTGATTTATTTGTTTCACAGCGTCGTATATTTTATTTAACCGCGTAAAAAACCACCCGCTGCGGATAATCCCGCCCGCGGGTGGTCTGATAGGATATTCAATCTTTGAAGCGGCGCACGTTTTATCGCGACATTATGCATTTTTATGTGCCGCACCGTGCGCCAAGCTCACCCTTCAGTGCACCGTACCGAGAGGCGGAGGGTGCGCTTTTCAGCGCGCAATACCGCGAAAGTGCTGCGCTTTTCAGCGCGCCTTTCAGCGAGCCGCACTCTGCGCTTTCATCTTTTACTTCGCGCTACAGAGGCTTGAAGCCTTCGCCGACGATTTCGCCCGCTTCGCCCATAATCATAAACGCGTGCGGGTCGACGCGGTGGACGATCCTCTGCAGGCGCGAGGCCTCGGCGATGCGCACGGCGCACATTATCACGTCGCGCTGTTCGCGCTGCCAGCCGCCCTGCGCGTTCAGCACGGTCGCGCCGCGGTCAAGCCCCTCAAAGATGGCCGACAGCATCTTTTCATGCTCCGTGGTGATGATGAACACGACCTTGCCCTTATCCGCGCCGTAGATGAGCGCGTCGATGACCTTTGACGAGACAAACAGTGCGATTATCGTATAAAGTGCGGTCTCGATGTCGCTGTAGGCGACGGCCGCGGCCGCGGTGACGACCATATCAATTGCGAGCACGGAGCGGCCTATCGAAATGAACGGCCACTTCATCGAGACGATTTTGGCGATGATGTCGACGCCTCCCGACGAGCCGCCGCGCAGCATTATCAGCGCCAGTCCCGCGCCGGAGATGAGTCCGCCGTAGATGGCCGACAGCAGTCGGTTGCCCGCGTAGACGGGCAGCACAGCGTCGAACAGGTCGAGGAACACCGATATCAGCACGGTCGCGATTATCGTCCGCTTGGTAAAGCGCATACCGAGCATTTTAATGCCGAGGATAAACAGCGGTATGTTCAGCACAAGGCTGACCACGCCCGTCGGCAGGCCGTAGAGGTAGTCGAGTATAGCCGCGATACCCGTGATTCCGCCGGGCGAGATCTTGCCCGAGAGCAGGAAGCACTCAAGCCCGAGCGCATAGACTGCCGAGCCGATGGCGGTGATGACGTAGTCGGTCAGCGAGGTCACGAGGCTTTTCTTTTTTGCCTGCTTGTCGGCGGCTGCAGCGGCTGCGACGTTCTGTTTGAATTCGGCTTTTTTCTGCTTTTTCAGCTCTTTTTGTTTAAGCCGAGCCGCTTTCTTTTCGGTGTTCACGGCTTTTTTTCCTCCTTGAAAAACACTTTAATATATTGTGCCCGAATTTTTTTGCAGTATAAAACGGCAAAAGCACGCTTTAGCGAAAGGCTTGCAGCGTGCTTTTGCCCCAAAAGAGCCGAAGGGTCACTTGCGGCTCTTTGCAAGGCAGGTATACTTCATTTTGGTCGCCTGACCGCCGCGAATGTGGCGCTGCGCCTTGTTCGTTTCCAGCACTTTTTTGACCTCGCCGTAGAGCTGAGGCTCAATCGTTCTCAACCGTTCGGCCACATCCTTGTGCACGGTGGATTTTGAAATATTGAATTGCTTCGCCGCAGCGCGCACGGTGGCCTTGTTCTCGATTATGTATTCGCCGAGGACGACGGCGCGCTTTTCTGATGCTCCTTTCATACACTCAACTCCTAAAAGGACTGTTTCATTGTATGAAAGAAGTGCGCAAAAATATGCGCCTTTACCCTGATAATAGCATATTTTTTCGGTTTCGTCAATGCAGGCTTGTGTAATGTGTTGACACGGCGGCAGCGATTGGTTATAATTATCTCATCATCTCAAACCGAAAAGGGGAGGCGCCTTTTATGTATAAAACCGTTGTATTCGATTTTGACGGAACTTTGTTTGACACATCCGAGGGCATTGTCAAGAGCGTGCGCTACGCGCTTGACAGCTTCGGCATAAACGAGCCCGATGAGGAGAGCCTGAAGGGCTTCATCGGTCCGCTGCTTTGCGATGAATTCGAGAGCCGCTACGGCATCGACGGCGCGAAAGCGACCGAGAAGTTCCGCGAGCGCTATGCGGTCAAGGGCGTGTACGAGAGCCGCGTTTACGACGGCATTCCCGAGCTTGTGAAAGCGCTCAGGGCGGGCGGCGCGCATATCGCGGTCGCATCGCTCAAGCCTGCGAAGTTCATCAGGCTGCTGCTCGAGCGCGAGGGGATACTTGACTGCTTCGACGCTGTCTGCGGCGACGAGCTTGACGGTAATAAGATAACCAAGGTCGGCATGGCCAAGGCTGCGCTCGCCAAAATGGGCGTGACCGATGTAAGCCCGCTCACCGCCGTTATGGTCGGCGACCGCTACGGCGACATTATGGCGGGCAGAGAGTGCAATATGCTCACTGTCGGCGCTAAGTACGGCTTCTCGCACGGCCCTGAATTTGAGCACAGCTGCGTTGAAATTCAGGTCAGAAACGTTGCGGAATTAAGCGACCTGCTGCTCAACGGCCGCCGCCCTGTCGTCCTGCCTGTCAGAAAGTAAAAAGCAAGCTGCTTTTGCCGCGTAAAGCTTAATAAAAACGGGCAAGCCCTCCGCTGTTAGATCAGCGGAGGGCTTGCTGCATAAACAGAGCGCTGCATAAAACAAAAGAAAGACTTTTTAAGCCTTTCTTTTGTCTTAATAATTCTTACTTCTCGTTGCGGCCGCAGCAGCGCTTGTACTTTTTGCCGCTGCCGCAGGGGCACAGGCCGTTCTTCGAGTAGCCCTTGGGCTTGCCGCTTTCGGAGCCCGAGGTGCCCTCGGAGGTCACCTTCGCAACCTGCTCGCGCTCGACGGGAGTGCCGATGCGAATGTTGACGGTGAGCACCATCTTGGCAGTTTCCTGCTGAATGGTCTCGATCATCTTCTCGAACATATCGGCGCCGTCGTTGCGATACTCGTCAACGGGATTGTGCTGGCCGTAGGCGCGCAGGCCGATACCGCGGCGCAGCTCGTCCATGGCGTCGATGTGATCCATCCAGTTTATATCGACCGAGCGCAGCAGGATCTTGCGCTCGATGTCGCCCATAATCTCCTTGCCGTACATCTCGACACGCGCGTCGTACAACTTCTGCGCGCGCTCAAAGAGCATATCGACGATATCCTTTTCGTCCAGCTCGTCCAGCTCGCGGATGGAGTAGCGCAGGTCGTCGTCATCGGTCAGCCAGCCCTTGTAGTATTCGCGCAGGCTGTCGAAGTTCCACTCCTCGCGCTCGGTGTCGCCGATGGCGTTGGCGACGTTGACCTCGATGGAGCGGTGGATCATCTTAATTATCGTGTCGGACAAATCCTTGCCGTCGAGCACGTCGTTGCGCTGAGCGTAGATAAGCTCGCGCTGCTTGTTCATTACGTTGTCGTACTCAAGCACGTTCTTACGCGTGGTGAAGTTGCGGTACTCGATACGCTCCTGCGCGCTTTCGATGCTGTTTGAGAGCATCTTCATCTCAAGCGGCATATTCTCGTCGACCTTGAGCCTGTCCATCATCTGATAGATGCGGTCGCCGCCGAACAGACGCATCAGATCGTCCTCCATCGAGACGTAGAAGCGCGTCTCACCGGGGTCGCCCTGACGTCCCGCACGGCCGCGGAGCTGATTGTCGATACGGCGCGACTCGTGGCGCTCAGTGCCCAGTATGCACAGACCGCCTGCTGCGCGGACAGCCTCGGCTTCAGGCTCGATCTCGTCCTTGAACTTCTGCAGCTTTTCGGCGTAGAACTCGCGCGCAACGAGAATTTCGCTGTCGTCGGTCTCGGCGTAGCCCGTGGCTTCGCTGATTATCTCCTCGCTGAAGCCCTCCTTGCGCATGAGCGCCTTTGCGAGGAACTCCGCGTTACCGCCGAGCATGATGTCCGTGCCTCGACCCGCCATGTTCGTCGCGATGGTGACCGCGCCGCGCTTGCCTGCCTGGGCGATGATTTCGGCCTCTTTCTCATGGTACTTGGCGTTGAGCACTTCGTGCTTTATGCCGCGCTTTTTGAGCATTGAGCTGAGCAGCTCGGACTTTTCAATTGAAATTGTACCGACGAGCACGGGCTGATCCTTCTCGTGGCATTCGATAATTTTGTCGATTACGGCGTTGAACTTGCCCTTTTCGGTCTTATAGACGATGTCGGGCAGATCCTTGCGTATGAGCGGCTTGTTGGTAGGCACTTCGATAACGTCGAGCAGGTATATCTCACGGAACTCCGTCTCCTCGGTCATAGCCGTACCGGTCATACCCGAGAGCTTGCTGTAAAGGCGGAAGTAATTCTGGAACGTGATGGTGGCGAGGGTGCGCGACTCGTGCGCGATCTTAACGCCCTCCTTGGCCTCGATCGCCTGATGCAGACCCTCGTTGAAGCGGCGGCCGAACATCAGTCGGCCCGTGAACTCGTCGACGATGATGACCTCGCCGTCCTTGACGACGTAGTCAACGTCGATGTGCATAACGCCGTGCGCCTTTATCGCCTGATTGACGTGGTGGGCGATGGTGACGTTCTCAACGTCGTTAAGATTGTCGATGCCGAAATACTGCTCGGCCTTTTTAACGCCCGACTTGGTCAGCACCGCGGTGCGCGCCTTTTCGTCGATGATGTAGTCGCCGTCATACTCGGCGTCGGTGTCCTCTTTCGCGTCCATCTCGCGCACCTTGCAGGGCTTGAGCTGGCGGGCGAGGCGGTCGGCTTTCTGGTAAAGGTCGCTCGAAGAGTCGCCCTGACCCGAAATGATGAGCGGCGTTCTCGCCTCGTCGATGAGTATGGAGTCGACCTCGTCGACGATTGCAAAGTTGTGGCCGCGCTGAACCTTCTGCTCCTTGTAGATCACCATATTGTCGCGCAGATAGTCAAAGCCCAGCTCGTTGTTTGTGCCGTAGGTGATGTCGGCGGCGTAGGCCTCGCGGCGCTCGTCGTTGGACATATTGTGCACGATAAGGCCGACTTTCAGCCCGAGGAAGCGGTAGACCTTGCCCATCCACTCGCTGTCGCGGCGGGCGAGGTAGTCGTTGACCGTGACGATGTGCACGCCCTTGCCCGACAGGGCGTTGAGGTAGGCGGGCAGCGTTGCGACGAGCGTTTTACCCTCGCCCGTTTTCATCTCGGCAATTCGACCCTGATGCAGGATTATACCGCCGACTATCTGGGTGGGGAAGTGCTTCATTCCGAGCACGCGCCACGACGCTTCGCGGCAGACGGCGAACGCTTCCGGCAGCATGCTGTCGAGGCTTTCGCCTTCTGAATAGCGCTGCTTGAACTCCTCGGTCATATCGCGCAGCTCGTCGTCGGACTTCTCTTTCATTTTGTCCTCGTAAAACAGCACGCTCTCAAGGATAGGCTTTATCCTTTTAAGCTCCTTTTTGCTGTAGTTTCTGGCAAGCATTTTTACAAGATTCATATAAAATATCTCAGCCCTTTCGCTAAGGTTTTATCGCAATTACCTCGATTATAACACACATTTGTGCAAAAACAAAGAATAAATTGTAAACAAAGTAAAAGCGGCTTTCACACGTCGTCGCCGTTCCATATTCCGAGCTCGCGCATTTTTGACCTTATCGACAGAAAGTCGTCGAACGCGGCGGGCTTATTGTCAGGCGCGCGCAGCAGAGCTGCGGGGTGGAAGGTGGCGGTCATATGGAATTTGCCGCGCTGTACCCACTGGCCGTGCTGCTTGGTTATGCGGTAGTTTTCGTCTATCATTCGGCAGGCGGCCACGCGGCCGAGGCACACGATGATATCGGGGTCGATAAGCTTCACCTGACGGCGCAGAAAGCGCATGCAGCACTCGGCTTCGCCGGGCTCGGGGTCGCGGTTGTGCGGCGGGCGGCACTTGACGATGTTGGCGATGTAGACGCGCTCCCGGTCAAGCCCGATCGCCGCAAGGTACCTGTCAAGCAGCTTGCCCGCAGGGCCTACGAACGGCTCGCCGCGCAGATCCTCCTGCTCGCCCGGACCCTCGCCGACGAACATCAGCCGCGCGTGCCTGTCGCCGACGCCGAACACGACGTTCGTCCTGCCTTCCGCGAGCCTGCACGCGGTGCAGCTGCCGCACTCGGCAATAAGGCTGTTCCAGCTGTCGGTCATATTCACGCGCCTCCTTTGCTTTCACATCATAATAGCAGATTTCGCACTTATTTTCAACTTTATCGAAAAAATAGTCTTGATTTAGGCGGGATTTGGGTTTACAATTATAGCCGACAATACAGAAAGGAAGTCTTAATAATGGCTAAAACCGTTTTGGTTGAAACGTCCGCACATCATGTGCACGTCACCAAAGAACATCTTGAGATACTTTTCGGCGAGGGGTATGAGCTTACCGTTAAGAAAATGCTTTCTCAGCCCGGTCAGTATGCTGCTGAGGAGAGAGTTACCGTCGTCGGTCCGAAGAGGGAGCTTGCGAACGTCTGCATACTCGGCCCGGTGCGCAAGGCCACTCAGGTCGAGCTTAGCCTGACCGACGCACGCTCCATCGGCGTTTCCGCTCCCGTGCGCGAGTCAGGCGATGTTGCGGGCAGCGGCGCATGTAAGCTCGTCGGCCCCAAGGGAGAGGTCGAGCTGACCGAGGGCGTCATCGCCGCCAAGCGCCACATTCATATGACCCCCGCCGACGCCGAGAGCTACGGCGTTAAGGACAGCCAGGTCGTCAGCGTAAAGATCGATTCCAACGGTCGCTCGCTCGTTTTCGGCGACGTCGTCATTCGCGTCAGCGACAAGTACGCGCTCGCTATGCACATCGACACCGATGAGTCCAACGCTGCGGGCTGCACCCCCGGCCTTATGGGCGAGATCATCGACTGAGATTACCTTAAAAGCCATAAATCAAAAGCGTCCGCTCAAATAAGCGGACGCTTTTTTGCATATTCGGTGCGGGGCTTAAGCTCAAAACGGAGCTTAAATATGCACCTTTTTAAGCCGAAGTCAAACCTCTGCCAGACCCTCGGACACGCCCATAAAGACGATGCCGAGGAACACGACGAATATTATCATATAGTGCTTGAAGGACAGCTTTTCTTTCAGGAAGATGCGCGACAGCAGCACCGAGAACACGCAGTAAGACGAAATCATCGGCGCGGCGACGACGGGGTTGTCGCCGATGGCGTAGATGTAGGCGAACTGACCCGCAGTCTCGCAAAGAGCTCCCGCAAAGCGCGGGCGCTCGGCCTTGAAGCTGAGCTTATCCTTCTTGATAACGACGACGTAGATAAACGCGAACACCGCCATAAGCAGGAAGGTGTACTCGTAAGCGATGTTGGCCGACTCCTCATTGAGCAGCCCGGAGTCGAGCAGCAGCGCGTCAAAGAACGTGCCGAGGCCGTCGATAAGGCAATAGAATATCGGGAAGAACACGGCGATGAAGCTGTTTTTATACTTCTTGTTCCTGCTGTCGGCGAGCATTTCCTGCGCCTCGGTGTCGTACTGCTTCTCAACCACGGCAAGGCCGACTACGCCCACGCATACGAGCGCGATACCCACCCAGCTGAGCGCGTCGGGCATCTGGCCGAGGAAGATAAGGCACAGCAGGCAGGCGATAGCGCCCGACGAGTTGCATATCGGCGACGAAATGCTGAGGATAACGTACCGCAGCCCGACGTAGCCGAGAATCATCGACAGAATGTAGCAGAAAGTGGCGGGCAAATAGTAGATGAAGTCCATCGGGTTGAACTTCGCGCCCATAAGCAGCTCGACAGTGGCGTGGATACCCATGACCGTACCTACGGCAATTACTATCTTCCAGTGACTGAGCTTATCCTCGGCGGGCGAGCCTATCTTTGAAAAAAGGTCGCTGCCGCCCCAACAAACGATTGTAATAAGTGCAAGAATGAACCACATAAATTTCAACTTCTCCTCAATAATATCAGGTTTTATTCGATAATTTCTCCGATCATACGGTCGTCAAGCGCCTGCGTCAGCTTGACCTGTGCGATAGCGCCGTGCATATCCCCGCCCGCCGCGCAGACGAGGGTGTAGTTCGGCGTGTAGCCGCGGTTTACGCCGTTTTCGTTCGTTTCAAACAGCACGAAAGCGGTTTGGCCGACCTGCGAGTTCAGAAAATCGTGCTCGCATTCGGCTGCGGCGGCTATCATCTTTGACGAGCGCTCGGCCTTGACAGCGCGCGTGACCTGATCGGGCATTTTGGCCGCAAAGGTCCCCTCGCGCCGCGAATAGGCGAAAACGTGGCAGCGCGCAAAGCCGACCTTTTTGACAAAGGCGACCGACTGCCCGAACTCGTTCTCGTCCTCCCCGGGGAAGCCGACCATAACGTCGGTGGTTATCGAGCTGTTTTTAAATTCGGCGCGTATCCTCTCAACAAGGTCGAGGAAGAACGCGGTGTCGTAATGCCTGTTCATACGCTTGAGCGTTGCGTCGCAGCCCGACTGCAGCGCCAGGTGGAACTGCGGGCAGAACTTCGGCTGAGCGGCCAGGCGCGCGAGCATTTCGTCGGTGAACAGATCTGGCTCGAGCGAGCCTAAACGCACGCGCTCAATGCCGTCCTCGGCGCAGGCCGCGTCGACCGCGTCGCAGAGGTTGAGCGACAGATCCTTGCCGTAGGTCGACAGATTGATGCCGACGAGCACGATCTCCCTGTGCCCGTTCGCGGCAAGGGCGCGCACCTCGCTGCTTATCTCGCTTGGAGGTTTCGACCGCACGAAACCTCTGGCGGTCGGGATAATGCAATAGGTGCAGCAGCGCTCGCAGCCGTCCTGGATTTTGATGTAGGCGCGGGTGCGCTCGGGGAATCTGTCAATGGCGGGAGTGCTGAAGCGCTCCTGCTTTGAGTGGCGCTCGATGTCGATGACGCGCTCGCCCGTGCGCAGGCAGCTTTCGACGTTTTGCAGCAGCCGCTCGTTCGACGCGTTGCCCATAAGCACGTCGGCCGTGTCCAAAGCTGCGGTCGAGTCGGGGAAGGCCTGCGGCAGGCAGCCTGTCAGAACTATCACCGCGTGCGGCAGCGCTCTGCGCCAGCGGTGGAGCAGCTGCCGCGTTTTGCGGTCGCTCTCGGCCGTAACGGTGCACGAATTTATGACGAGCACGTCGGGCTGTGCGTCGGGCGAAACGACGTTATGCCCCGCAGCCGAGACCGAGTGCTGCATCGCCTGCGTTTCGTATTGATTGACCTTGCACCCGAGGGTGAGAAAGGCGAAATCCATAAATCAAACTCCTGATTGACTGTTAAATACTTAGTAGTCGTCACGCAGATACATCTGCCTGCGGTTGCGGTGCATATATACGTTGAGCACCAATCCGATACCGATGAAGTTGGCAAGCAGGCTCGTTCCGCCCGCGCTGAAAAACGGCAGCGTAATGCCGATGACGGGCAGCAGTGAGACGCACATTCCGATGTTCATTATCGACTGCGCGGCAAGCATACCGAAAAGGCCGACGCAGATTATCATGCCCTGCTTATCCTTTGAGTGGTGCGCGACAAAAAGTATGCGCACGCAGATCGCCGCAAGCAGCAGGATTATCACAAGCAGCCCGAGCATACCCAGCTCCTCGCCCGTTGAAGCGAAGATGAAGTCGTTGTACCCCTTGGGCACGGAGCCGTTCTGGACAAAGTCGCCCTTGAGGTAGCCCTTGCCGAAGAATCCGCCGTTTGCCATAGCTATGCGGGCACGCCACTGCTGCCAGCCCTTGCCGTAAAGGTCGGCCTCGGGATTGAAAAGTATCATAAAGCGGTTGCGCTGGTCGTTGTTCATAACAAAGAACCACACAAACGGCAGCGCCACGGCCGCAAGCGCTCCCGCAATGGCGAAGTAGCGCATTTTTATGCCGGAGGCCAGCAGCATACAGATGAAGATTATCGCTATTACAAGCGCCGTGCCGTCGTCGCCCTGAATATGTATCAGCATAACGGGGACAGCGCCGTGCAGGCACAAAAGCAGCGTGTTGCCGAACGAAGTTACGCGCTCGCCGACGGCGGAGACGTGCTTTGCAAAGGTTATGGTGAACGCGATCTTCAGCAGCTCGCTCGGCTGAAACGACATACCCATGGGCAGCTTTATCCAAGCTTTGTCGTCCGTGCCCGCAGGGGCGTAGCCTATCACAAACGTCAGCCCCACCAGTATCAGCGCGAGCGCCGCGGGGATAAACCACCATTTTACCAGCGTGTTATAGTCAATGAGCACCGATATGGCAACAGCTATCGAAAGGCTGACGGCGAGCGCGGCCAGCTGAACGAAAAACGCGCGCATACTGCCGGTGTATCTGGTGCTTGAAAGCACCATCAGGCAGCCGTAGAGCGACGCAAAAATACTCAGCGACAAAAGGATTTTGTCCGTCTCACGGAAATAGTCGGCAATTTTGCCCCAAAGTCTGCTCACTTCTGCGCGCCCTCCTTAAAATCAAATGATAAACCATTATACAATAAATCCGCCGCGACTGCAAGCGACAATAAAATTTATATGATAAACCCATAAAAGAGCGGCACTCGGTTCGACTTTTTATAAATAAGTTTGACAAACGGATTGAAAAACAGGTACAGTGTGTGGTAAAATAAAAAAAATATGGGCCTGAAGCGCCCAAAACGGAGATTTTGTTTTAATTATGATATACCATACCGTTTCGGCGGACGAAACGCGCGCTCTTGCCGAGCGGCTGGCTGCGGCCTTGAGCGGCGGCGTTATCGCGATGACAGGCGACCTCGGCGCGGGCAAGACGGCGTTTGTGTCGGGCCTTGCGCGGGGCTTGGGCTACTCGGGCGGAGTGTCCAGCCCGACCTTCGCCATATGCAACGAATATATCGGCGGGCGCGTGCCGCTGTACCACTTTGATATGTACCGCATAAGCGGGTGGGAGGACCTGTATTCAACGGGCTACTTCGACCTGCTCGACTCGGGCGCGCTTATTGCCGTGGAGTGGAGCGAGAATATCGAAGCCGCGCTGCCCGAAAGCTACCTTGCGGTTTATATTCGCCGCAAATCCGACTGCGAGCGCGACATTGAAATTAAACCGATCGGAGGGTTCGGGCTTGAAAATTTTGGCGATTGAGTGCTCCGAAGCTCCCGCTTCGTGCGCCGTGTTTGACGACGAAAGCGGGCTGACTCTCTGCGAGAGCTTCGCCTCGGTGGGTCTGACGCACAGCCGCACGCTTATGCCGATGGTCGGCTCCATGCTCAAAAACGCCGAGCTTGACCTTAAAAGCATCGACCGCTTTGCCGTGTCGGTCGGGCCCGGCTCGTTCACGGGGCTGCGCATAGGCATCGCCGCCGTCAAGGGCATGGCGCTCGGCACGGGCAAGGAGTGCGTCGGCGTTTCAACGCTGCACGCGGCGGCGCTCGGCGCAGTGGGGCTTAAAGGCATCATCTGCCCCGTGATGGACGCGCGGTGCAATCAGGTCTATAACGCGCTGTTTTACTGCGACGGCGCTTCGCTCAGGCGCATATGCGACGACCGCGCGCTTATGATCGACGAGCTCGGGCGCGACCTTGAAAGCAAAGCCGCCGAGTACGCGGGCGAGGATATAATTGTAACAGGCAACGCGGCCGACCTTGTTGTGGGCCGCCTTAAAGGCGTGCCGAATTTGAAGGCCGCGCCGCGCCACGTCAGAAGTCAGCGCGCGTCATACGTCGCGGCGATAAGCGGCGGGTATGAGAGCGCTTCGGGCGATAAGCTGCTGCCGACCTATCTGCGCCTGCCGCAGGCCGAGCGTGAGCTTAAAAAGCGCACGCAGGGCTGATTCCAACGCGAACGGGCGGCCTGCGGCAAAAGCGCCGCCGAAAGCGCCGCCGACTGAATATGCTTTAAATTTTTCGCCGTTTAAAAGCGGCAGAATGGAGATATAAAAATGGAAAACGTAATATTGGTAAATCACCCGCTTGTTCAGCACAAACTGACTATCCTCAGGAACGAAAAGACCAGCTCCAAGGATTTCCGCCAGCTTGTCAGCGAGATCGCGACCCTCATGTGCTATGAGGCCACCCGCGACCTGCCGCTCAAGGAGGTTGAGGTCAAAACGCCCGTAAGCATCGCCAAGACCAACGTTATCGCAGGCCGTAAGCTTGCTTTCGTACCGATTCTGCGTGCGGGACTCGGTATGGTCGACGGCGTGCTCAACCTCGTTCCGGGCGCTAAGATCGGCCACATCGGCCTTTATCGCGACCCCGAAACGCTCAACCCTGTTGAGTATTACTGCAAGCTGCCCAGCGATATGCCGCAGCGCGACGTAATCGTCCTTGACCCGATGCTCGCAACGGGCGGCTCGGGAATAGACGCTGTCACCCAGATCAAGAAGCGCTCGCCGCACTCCATCAAATTTATGTGCATTATCGCCGCGCCCGAGGGACTTGAAGCCTTCACCAAGGCTCACCCCGATGTGCCCGTATACACTGCCGCAATCGACGAGAAGCTCAACGAGCACGGCTACATCGTGCCCGGCCTCGGCGACGCGGGAGACAGAATTTTCGGTACGCTTTAATGTCGGGAGTCAAGGACTCAAAGCTCGTGCTGCTCAGCCTTTGCCGCCTGCTTTTGACGCAAAGCGACGAGCAGCACCCCATGACTGCGGGCAAGCTCATTGAGCTGCTCGCCGCCGAGGGCTATCACACCGAGCGCAAGACGATCTACCGCCATATCGAAACGCTGTGCAGCTTCGGCCTTGACGTGCTCCATTCGGAGGACGCGCCGCGCGGGTACTACGTCGTCTCGCGCGACTTTGATTTGACCGAGCTGCGCCTGCTCATTGACGCGGTCGAGTCCTCGTATTTCATAACGCATAAAAAGTCGGCGGAGCTTATCGACAAGCTGGCCGCCCTCGCTTCGGTGCACGAGGCCGAGAGGCTCAAAAAGGGGCTGCACCTCGATACCGTCAGCAAGACCGACAATGAAAAGACCTACTACTACATCGACGCGATATACAAGGCTATTGCAACCGATATGCGCGTTGAGTTCAAGTATCTGGAGTTCACTCCCACGGGCGAGAAGCACTACCGTCAGGGCGGGCAGAAGTACGTCGTCAGCCCCTATGCCGTTGTGTGCGAGGGCGGGCGCTACTACCTGCACGCCTATCACGAAAAGTACGACACAATCTCGAGCTTCCGCATCGACCTGATGGAATCGGTCAGCGTCAGCAAGCTCAAGCGGCTCAAAAGCGACGAGTACGCCGACTACGACCCGGTCGTTCGCGGCAAGACGTCGTTCGACCAATTCGGCGGCACGCTCGTCAGGGTGGTCGCCCGGTTCGACAATTCCCTCGCGGGCGCGCTGATAAGCCGTTTCGGCGACGACGTTAAAATGGAGACGAGCGGCGACGGTCACTTCACCGCCGCATTTGACGCCGAGCTGTCGCCGCGATTTTTTGCGTGGGTGTTCGGCTTCGGCGGCAAGGTCAGGCTGCTGTCTCCCAAGGCGGCGGTCACCCGATATGTAAACGAGCTTGAGCGCGTGCGCGCGCTTTACGGGGAGTGAGCCGTATGTTCAGACGGGCCTCCCGCGCGGACCTGCCGCAGCTCAAGGCCTTGTGGCGGGCGGCTTTCGGCGATTCCGACGAGGAGATAAGCGCGTTTTTTGACAGCCGCTTTGACGGCTGCGACGCGTTTCTGTGCGAGCAGTCTGGCGCGGTGTGCGCCGCGCTGTACGCGCTCAGATGCACCTGCTGCACAGCGGACGCGCGCTACATCTATGCCGTCGCGACCGACGAAAAAATGCGCGGCAGGGGGCTTGCAAGCGGGCTTATGCGCTTTGCGCTCGCGTCACTCGGGAGCGAGGGCGTGCGCGTGACGTGGCTGTGCCCGGCGAACGAGCGGCTGCGCGGCTTTTACGAGCGCTTCGGGTACAGGAGCGTGACTTCGTTTTGCACCGCAAGCGTGCGGGTCGGGCAGCCGCGGGAGGCTGACTTCCGCGTTATCGCGCCTGACGAGGCCGCGCGGCTGAGAAGCCGTCTGCTTTGCGGCAAAAGCGCCGTCGACTGGGACGAAAGCGCGCTTGAATACGCGCGAAAGTTTTACTCGGGCGAATGGCTTGCCGTCGGCGGGGGACTGGTGCTCGCGACAAAGGACGGCGAAGCCGTCGAGGTGCTCGGCGTCGACAAAAGCGCCGCTGCCGATGCCTGCGCCGCTTTCAGCGGAAAAACGCTTATCCGCCTGCGCCTGCCGTTCTGGGCGGGCGGGGAGGCCGCGCCGCAGATGATGCTGCGCTCGCCCGAAAGCGAAGCTGTGAGCGCTGTTTACGCCGCGCTCGAACTCAACTGAAAAAGTGCAAAAGCCGTTTTGGGTCAGCCCAAAGCGGCTTTTTTCTGCTTTTTATAAACAGCGGCTTGAATTCAGTGCGGACTTATGCTATGATAATAATAAACGAACGGTCGGTATAAAGGAAGCGAACGAGAATGAAAACGACTGAACAGCAGCACCTTGAGCGCAAGAGGGAGCTTATGGAAAAGTGCTTTGAGTGCTACGCCGAAAACGGGCTGACGGGCACGGGGCTAAAGGCCTTGGCCGACGCGTGCGGCTGCACAAAGGCCAACCTCTACTCCTATTTTAAAAATCTTGACGAGCTTATAATCGAGTCGACCGCCCACTGCATGGCTAAGGTCGAGGACGACTTTATGGCGAAGGCTCCGCGCGACCCGAAGGACGTTATGCGCTTTATCGAGGAAGTGCCGTACTGGACGGCGAGGGAGCACGGCAAAAAGTACCGCCTGATGTATCAGGTCTACACTCTGCCGAAGTATATTGAGCACGGAAAAAAGTTTTTCGAGGGCGTAAACGAGCGCTACACCGAATATGCCAAATTGCTTGAACCGAAGATCGGTATACCGTACACGGTCACCACGCCGCTGATATTCATTTTTGTGCGCGCCTGTGTTCACTACGCAATGTTCGAGGACGAATATTACTTGAAATCGCAGATGGAAATCCTGAAGCAGGGCTTACACCTGTTCGCGGATAATTACAAGGCAAAGGGATCAGAAGCATAGTTTGTCAGGAGGGCTGAAAGATGAAAAAGAAATTGTTTGCCGGTACGTTCAGGACGTTTGGCTGTGCGCTTTCGGCGGCGTGCATTGTACTGACTGCCGGCTGCAGCGAGGCTCAGCCGACGAGCACGACGGCTCAGCAGATTCAGGTGCAGAACAACGGCAAGGCTATCCGGTGGAAGTACAGCGACGAGGCCGACTGGCGCGAGCTTGTGGCGCTCGCCGACCTCACGGGCGCCGCGGGCGAAAACGGCAGGGACGGCGTCGACGGTAAGAACGGCACTAACGGTAAAGACGGTGCCGACGGACGCGATGGCGCGGACGGCAAAGACGGAATAAATGGTAAAGACGGCCTTGACGGCAAAGATGGCGTCGACGGTAAAGACGGTGCTGACGGCAGGGACGGCACCGACGGAAAGAACGGCACCGACGGACGCGATGGTGCGGACGGCAAGGACGGAGTAAATGGTAAAGACGGCACTAACGGTAAAGATGGCGTCGACGGAAAGGACGGCGTCGACGGTAAGAATGGCACCGACGGACGCGATGGCGCGAACGGCAAGGACGGAGTAAATGGTAAAGACGGTGTCGACGGAAAGAACGGCACCGACGGTAAGGACGGCCGTGATGGCGCGGACGGCAAGACCGTCGAGGTCAAAAAGACCTCTCTTTATATACAGTGGCGCTACGAGGGCGGCGAGTGGCAGAACCTGGTGGCTCTTGCCGATATTGCAGGGCCGTCGGGGCAAAACGGCGCAGACGGCAGAACGCCCGAATTCCGCGTGGAGGACGAGCTGCTGCAGTGGCGCTATATCGGCGATGAGATATGGCTGAATCTGTACGACCTTTCCCGACTGCGGGGCAGCGACGGTATGAACGGCCTTGACGGTAAAGACGGCGTTGACGGTAAAGACGGTGTCGACGGACGTGACGGAACTGACGGACGCGACGGCACAAACGGACGTGACGGAACCGACGGCCGCGACGGGCAAACTCCGTTTATCGGCGTCAACGGCAACTGGTGGTTCGGCACGACCGACACGGGCGTAAAAGCCGCAGGCAGGGACGGCACAAACGGACGTGACGGCACAAACGGCCGCGACGGAACTGACGGCCGCGACGGGCAAACTCCGTTTATCGGCGTCAACGGCAACTGGTGGTTCGGCACGACCGACACGGGCGTAAAAGCCGCAGGCAGGGACGGCACAAACGGACGTGACGGCACAAACGGCCGCGACGGAACTGACGGCCGCGACGGCACAAACGGCCGCGACGGCGTTAACGGAAAAGACGGCACAAACGGCCGCGACGGCAAGGACGGAGTCTGCACGGGCTACTTTGCCGCGAGCGGCGCGGTGTACGGCTGGTCAACGGCGCTTCCGTTCACGGTGAAGAAAAGCATGGGCAGCCTGATTTCCTACAATTCATCGGGCAATAAAATTACGCTTGCAAAGGGACACTCCTACAGCCTTGTGTTCAGCGGGACGGTTTCGGTCAGCGCCAAGGCTGACGACAAAGTGTGCGGCGCGGCGCTCATTGACGGCTGCAACAATTCCGAGGTTATGATGGCCACGCGCACCTCAACTGTACTGCCGAAGCAAAACCAGTCGGTTCGGCTGACGGTGTCGTACAACACAATTTACACGGCCGACGAGGACATCACCCTGACGTTTGCATACAATAATATGCTGTTTCAGGATACGAATTTCGGCGACAGCTGTTACAACATAACAATTATCGCGCTTGACTGAGAATACCATCGGTAGACAAGGGCAAACACGGTTTTTCGGGGCTAAAACAACAGTCAGCTTCGTTTTTCTCGTTGTCGGGCGCCGGCCCGACTGCCTCGTCAGCCTTGCTGACCGCCGTTTTCGCTCCCGAAAAACTCCGAATGACTTGTCCTTGAGCGAGGGTGAGGGTCGGCAAGGAAAAGGAAGACGGTGGGGCGGCGCCCACCTATGACTTTTGACGCCGTCCGACGCTCATTATAGCCGAAGGACAAGCGTGTCTACCCTTGTTTACCGATGGTAAATAAAAGCGCGGCAAGAGGGCAGCTTAAAGCGCTGCCCTCTTTTTGTATAGGCAAAACCGCCCGAATTATTCCCGTTTGAGCTTGGCATAATAACAAAAGCATAAGCGGGGTGGGTGCTTTGAAAAAGAAAATGAAGCGGCGAATGACAGCGGTGATGACGTCGATAATGCTGATGTTCGCCGCCGCTACGGGTAAGCTTGCGACGGTGATGACCGGCGCTTTGCCGACGACTGGCAACGGCTCGACCAAAACGGTGACCGTTTTCACTCCGCGCGGAACGATATACGACCGCAACCTTTTGCCGATGACCAACGCGCAGACGCGCACCGTCGCGGTCATCGAGCCGACCGCCGCAGCCGTCGCCGCCGTGAGCGGGCAGCTTGGTGATAACGCTGCCGCAGCGCTCGAAAAGCTCAGATCCGGCTCGCCCGCGGCAATCGAAGTGCCGTCGGAATTTGAGTGCGGCGACTGTCTCAAATACACCGTGCCGCTGCGCTACGGCGAGGGGCGGCTCGCCTCGCACGTTATCGGCTACGTCGACGCGCTCGGCGCGGGCGTGACGGGGACAGAGTACGCGTTCGATGACGTGCTCGGGCAGAATGAGCCGCTGAAGGTGACCTATCGCGTCGACGCTGTCGGTCGCCCGCTCGCGGGGGTCGCGCCCGAGGTGAGCGGCTCGGCCGAAGCAACTGCGGGGGTCGCGCTGACGATTGACACGCAGGTGCAGCGCCTTGTCGAGTCGGCGGCGAAAGACAGGCTCGACAAGGGCGCGGTCATCGTTATGGAGTCCGCGACGGGGCGGCTGCTTGCGCTGGCGAGCTTTCCCGATTACTCGCCGACGGCGGTCGGTGAAGCGCTGAACGATGAGAACGCGCCGCTTGTCAACCGCGCGCTGTCGCTTTACAACGTCGGCTCGGTGTTCAAGCCCGCCGTCGCCGCGGCGGCGCTCAAAAGCGGGATAAGCGCCGACTTCACCGACACCTGCAGCGGCTTTGTCGACGTGAGCGGCAAGGTGTTCAACTGCCACCTGCACAGCGGCCACGGCACGCTGAATATGGAGCAAGCGCTTGCTCAGTCGTGCAACTGCTACTTTATTGCGCTCGGCCGCCGCACGGGCGGAGCAAATATCCTCGATATGTGCACGCGGCTCGGCTTTTCGCGCTCGTACTCGCTTGCGCAGACGCTGACGGCGCCCGCGGGCACGCTGCCCGGGCTTGCAACGCTTTCCTCGCAGCCTGCGGCTCTCGCGAACCTCTCGTTCGGTCAGGGCGAGCTTATGCTGACCCCGCTGCACATCGCAACGCTCGTCGCGGCGATAGCAAACGGCGGCAACCTCGTCACGCCGAGCCTGGTGCTCGGGCTGACCGAGGGCGGACAGCTTAAAAGCGAAATTTCCCCCGCAAAGCCGCGCAGGGTCATTTCCGGCGAGATTGCGGGCAAGCTCAAACAGATGATGCTTTATACCGTAAGCTCCGGCACGGGGCGCGCGGCCGCTCCCGAAGCGGGCAGGGCGGGCGGCAAGACCGCGACCGCCGAGACCGGCTGGACGGTGTCGGGCAGGACGATAAAGCAGTCTTGGTTTGCGGGCTTTTACCCCGAAAGCGGCGAGTACACCGTCGTCGTCATACGCGAGGACGGCGTCGGCGGCGCTGCTGACTGCGCGCCTGTGTTCAAGCTTATCGCCGACGGCCTTGCGCAGCTGATGTAGGGCGCGAAATTTTGCTTGACAAACAAATTCGCTTTGCTATAATATTATTGTATATGCAATAAGATATGCAATAAGCGTTTTAAGAAGCAAAAGCAGACGCTTTTCGTCTTTCAGAGAGGGCGGGGTCGGTGCGACCGTCCGACGGAGCGGCTTTCTGCACGCCGGCTTCCGAGCTTGCCGCCCAACAAGCGGCGTAACCCCTGCGTTAAAGGGGAGCTAAGAGCGGCTGCCTTTTTCAGGCGGCAATTCGGGTGGTACCGCGGAGCTTTCCGTCCCGTTTTTTTTCGGGGACAGAAGGCTCTTTTTATTTTGTTTATAATCCGAAAGGGGAAATATAAATGCAATGGACATCGCTTAACGACCTGAGAGAGAAGTACCTCTCTTTCTTTGAGTCGAAGGGTCATCTCAGGCTGCCGAGCTTCTCGCTCGTGCCGCATAACGACGACAGCCTGCTGCTGATAAACTCGGGCATGGCTCCGATGAAGAAGTTTTTTACGGGCGAGGTTAAGCCGCCGCGCACCCGCGTGACGACCTGCCAGAAGTGCATACGCACGCCCGACATCGAGCGCGTCGGCCACACCGCGCGCCACGGCACATACTTTGAAATGCTCGGCAACTTCTCGTTCGGAGACTATTTCAAGCGCGAGGCCATCAACTTCTCGTGGGAGTTCCTGACCGGAACCCTCGAGATACCTGCAGACCTGCTTTACTGCTCCGTCTATGAGAAGGACGACGAGGCATGGGACATCTGGACCAAGGAAATCGGCGTTGCCGAGGATCATATGAAGCGCCTGGGCAAGGAGGATAACTTCTGGGAGCACGGCTCGGGTCCGTGCGGTCCGTGCTCGGAGATCTACTTCGACCGCGGCGAGAAGTACGGCTGCGGCAAGCCCACCTGCGGCGTCGGCTGCGACTGCGACCGCTATGTTGAGATCTGGAACAACGTGTTCTCGCAGTTTAACAACGACGGCCACGGCAATTACTCCGACCTTGCGCAGAAGAACATCGACACTGGCATGGGCCTTGAGCGCCTTGCCTGCGTTATGCAGGGGGTCGACAACCTCTTTGAGGTCGACACCGTGCAGAATATTATGAAGCACATCAGCCGCATTGCAGGCGTTGAGTACAAGGTCGACGAAAAAAAGGACATCTCGCTGCGCGTTATCACCGACCACATTCGCTCGACCACGTTTATGATAGGCGACGGAGTTATGCCGTCGAACAACGGCCGCGGCTACGTTCTGCGCCGCCTGCTGCGCCGCGCAGCGCGTCACGGGCGACTGCTCGGCATTGACCGCCTGTTTTTAAGCGACGTAGTCGACACCGTCATCAAGGAAAACGAGTCCGCTTACCCCGAGCTGGCCGAGAAGCGCGACCTTATCAAGAAGGTCGTTCAGGTCGAGGAGGAGAACTTCGCCAAGACCGTCGACCAGGGTATGCAGATACTCGACTCCATCGACGCGTCGCAGGAGGGCTTCAAGCTTTCGGGCGAGGAAGCGTTCAAGCTCCAGGACACCTACGGCTTCCCGATCGACCTGACGGTCGAGATACTTGCCGACCGCGGTATCGGGGTCGACGTTGAGGGCTTCAGAAAGATATACGACCAATACCGCCGCGACACGCGCGCTGCGCGCAAGAACGCGGGAGCGGACGCGTGGGAGGGCGAGCAGAACCTCGTTAAGGACGTCGCCGCGACCGAGTTTGTCGGCTATACCGATATGAGCTGCTCCGCCAAGGTCGTCGCGATGGTCGCCGACGGCGAGAACGTCGGCAGCATTTCCGCGGGCGACAAGGCCGTTATCGCGCTTGACAAGACCGCGTTTTACGCCGAGAGCGGCGGTCAGGTCGGCGACAAGGGCGTTATCACCGCGGGCGGCTTCACCTTTAAGGTGAGCGACACGCAAAAGACCCACGAGGGCGTGTTCATGCATATGGGCGAGGTCGTCGGGGGCAGCATAAGCGTCGGCGACTCGGTCAGCGCCGAGGTCGACGTTGACACCCGCCTGTCGGTAATGCGCAACCACACCGCGGCTCACCTGCTGCAGGCGGCGCTGCGCAAGGTGCTCGGCACTCACGTCGAGCAGGCGGGTCAGCTCGTCAGCGCGCAGAGCGTGCGCTTCGACTTCACTCACTTCTCCGCGCTTACTCCCGACGAGCTGAAAGCCGTCGAGGACGAGGTAAACGACTCCGTTCTCTCGGCCGTCAGGGTCACGATGACCGAAATGCCGATTGAAGAGGCCAAGAAGCTCGGCGCAATGGCGCTGTTCGGCGAAAAGTACGGCGATATTGTCCGCGTGGTCAACGCCGAGGGCAGATCCGTCGAGCTCTGCGGCGGCACGCACGTCGACAATACCTCCAAGCTCGGCCTGTTCAGGATCGTTTCCGAAGGCTCGGTCGCCGCAGGCGTCCGCCGTATCGAGGCTGTCACGGGCAAGGGTGTGCTCGCGATGCTCGAGCGCTACAGCCACGTTATAGGCGAAGCGATGGCCGCCGCAAAGGCGGGCAAGCCCGAGGAGATCTCGGAGCGCATTGCCGCCGTTTATGAGGAAAGCAAGCATAAGGACGCGGCTATCGAGCGCCTGAACGCGCAGATAGCTTCTGCCAAGCTCGACTCGCTCTTTGCAAACGCCGCGGACGTAAACGGCGTCAAGGTCGTCGCCTCCGAGTTCTGGGGAGCGGACGCCGACGCGCTGCGTTCGGCCTGCGATATGGTCAAGGCCGAGCACCCCGACACGGTCGTTGTACTGAGCCTTGCTTCGGGCGCTAAGCTGACCTTCGCCGCAGCCTGCGGCAAGGACGCGGTCGCAAAGGGTGCTCACGCGGGCAACCTCGTGCGCGAGATTGCGAAGATTGCGGGCGGCAACGGCGGCGGCAAGCCCGACATGGCTATGGCGGGCGGCAAGGACGTCTCAAAGGTGAGCGAAGCGCTCGCCGCTGCCGCGAGCATCGTCGCGGGTCAGCTGAAATAGGCTGCGCTTTTTCCGCTGTATTTTTAAAATTTACGCTTCGGGCGGCGCAAAAGTCCCGCTCGCAGCGTGCCGCATAAAAAACTGAAAGGAGAACCGCTTTATGGACTGCCTTTTCTGCAAAATCGCCGCGGGCGAAATTCCGTCTAAGGAATATTACTCCGACGACAAGGTCTACGCTTTCGCCGACATTGACCCGCAGGCTCCGTTCCACGCGGTCATAATCCCGCGCGAGCACATCGCTTCGACCGCCGAGATTAACTCAGGCAACAGCGCCGCGGTCGCAAAAGTATTCGAGGCAGCGGCAAAAATCGCCGCCGAGCAGGGCTTAAACGACGGCTTCAGAATTGTCAACAACTGCGGCCGTGACGGCGGACAGACCGTCGGCCACCTGCATTTTCATATGCTCGCAGGTCGGCTGCTTGCATGGCCGCCGGGCTAAACCTAACCTCTGAAAACTCAAACGATTAAAGGAGACTTTACAAATGAGTGAAACCTATAAGATAAAGATCGCAGGGCTTGAGCGCGAGCTGAAGCGCTTCCCCGTCAGCGATAAAATGGACATCGCCGCGTTCATTCTTTTCGGCGATGTCGAGATCACCGTCGCCGCCGCGACCGAGCTGCTCAAAAAAGTGCCCGACTTTGACTACATACTGACCCCCGAGGCCAAGAGCATTCCGCTTGCGTACGAAATGGCGCGCCAGAGCGGCAAGCCGTACGTCGTCGCACGCAAGGGCGTCAAGGTCTACATGGGCAATCCGATAAAGGCCGAGGTGCTCTCCATCACCACCCAGAAGCTGCAGACGCTCTATCTCGGCGAGGACGAGTGCAACCTCATCAGGGGCAAAAAGGTGCTCATCGTCGACGACGTTATCTCGACGGGCGAGTCGCTTGAAGCCGTCAGAAAGCTCGTCAAAAACGCCGAAGCGAACGAAGCCGCCGCCTGCGCGGTGCTCGCCGAGGGCGACGCTGCCGAGCGCCACGACATAATCTATCTGGAAGAGCTTCCGCTTTTCTTTAAATAAGCTATATGCGAAAAACACCTGCTGCGATAATCGGTTTTTCGCTGCTGCTGGCGCTTGTCACCGCCGCCGGGCTGCCTGTCGGCTTTGTTGCGGTGACAAGCGCCGTGCTGTTTTGCGCGGCTTTTGTGATGAGCGCTTTAAGGGGCAGGGGTCTGCTTGCAAAGCTGCCCGAGGCCGCGCCGATCATCGCGTTCACACTCGCGGTGGGCTTTGCGCTCAGCGCCGCATACGCGTGGCGGATTTCGGCCGCTCCGTTAAGCTCGGCGGGCAGCTTCGACTTCACCGCAAGGGTCGAGGAAGCGTCGCTTGAGGACGACTGCCGCTACACGCTCAAGGCCGAGACGATAAACGGCGAAAAGGTCGACGCGGTGCGCCTTGAGCTGCGCTCCGACTTCCCGCTCGGCTGCGATATTTATGAAAACGTGTCCGGCAAAGCGATGACGCTCGAGCGCTACAAGGATGCCGATATAAGTGCGGTCGTCTCCCTTGCCGACGGCGAAAAGCTGACTGTCGAGCCGACCACGAAGAGCGGAGCATACTCGCTGCTGACTAAGGTGAGGAAGCGCCTGTCGGACGAGCTTGCCAAGTTCTACGACGGCGACGTGCTCGACTTTATGCGCAGCGTTCTGCTTGGCAACAAGTACGCGCTCGACGCGTCAAAGCGCAGCGATTTCAGGCTGAGCGGGCTGTCGCACGTCATCGTCGTTTCGGGTATGCACTTCACACTCATCTGCGGCACCCTGCTTAAATTGCTCGGGCTGCTGAGCGGCTTTCGCCGCCGACTGTGCGCGGGGCTGACGATACCGTTTACGCTCGCGTTTGCGTTCGTTATCGGCGCGACTCCGTCGGTCATTCGAGCGGCGGTGTCGATGATAATTATGCTGCTCGGCCTTATTGCCGACGAGCGGCCGGACGGGCTGAACAGCCTCGGCATTTCGGTTATCCTCGTCGGTGTGTTCGCACCGGGTATGGCGACGAGTCTGTCGTTTTTGCTGTCGGTTTTCAGCGTACTGGGTATGCTCGTGATGAGCCGCAGGCTCGATAAGATGACAGACCTGCGCTTCAAAAGCCGCGCGGTGAAATTCATTCTCAAAATTATAACGCCCTGCGTGGGCGCACAGCTTGCGGTAACTCCGCTTGTGCTTATCACATTCTCGGGCTTTTCGCTGATGTCGGTCGTCTCAAACGTGCTGATATTCTACGCCGTCAGCATAGCGCTCGCCTTGGGCGCGGCGACGGTGATAATCAGCCTTATCGGACTTGCGCCGATTGCGGTTGTGCTCGGCTTCATTGCGGGAATAAGCGCCGAATACTGCTTGGCTGTGACGCACGTTACGGCGCAGGTACCCAACTCCTACCTGACTCTCGGAGCGGTCACAGCCTGCATTGTCGCCGCGGCGTGGGCGACGGCACTGCTAAGCGCCGCGTGCTCGGTAAAGCCGCGCATAAGCGTTCCCGTTTGCTGCGCCGTTATCGCGGCCGCGGTCATAACCAACGCTTACGTCAGGGCAAACTCGCTGCGCGTGACGGCGGGCTACGGCTACTGCATTGCCGAAAGCTCCTCGGCCGCCGTGTTCATCGACACAGGCTCAAGCGGGCGCGAAAGCGACTCGCTCTGCGGCCGTTATTTTGGCGAGGTCGAGGTAGCCTGCTGTCGCGACAAGGCGACGGTCGAGGCGGTCCTGAACGCATTCAGCCCGCGCTTGCTCATAACCGAGCACGCCGATTTTGCGCGGCAGCTCGGCTTTACGGGCGAAATCGTCGCGCCGGGCGTCGCGCTCAATATTGAGCGGCTTCACATTGAAAGCGATGAGGCCGAAGTCACTCTTTCCTACGGCGGCGAGACGGTAAAGGTCGTCGGCTCCGACGGCGAAGCTTCAACCGACTGCCTGACCTTCGGCATAAGCCGCTACGGCGAAAGCACGCTTTACGGAGTGAAAAATAAAGCGGTTGTCGGCGAGCACAAAACAGTGTATAATGATTCCGGTGCGACCGTCACCATACTTAAAAACGGCAAAATCTACGCAACAGGCAGGTGAGTGTATTGGCAACAAAAAGCGAGCGCGAGCTTAGCGCCGACATCAAGGCGGGCAGGCTTGCCAACGTCTATCTCTTCTACGGCGAGGAGGGCTATTTGAAGCGCCACTGCACCGAGCGCATTGTTAAAAAGGCGGTCAGCGACTTTTTTGATTTCAACTACCACCGCTTCGACCGCAATTTAAAGCTCAACGACCTTGCCGCCGCGTGCGACAGCGTGCCGATGATGAGCGACTTCTCGGTCGTCGAGGTGCGCGACTATAACTTTGCCGCCGCGTCGGACAGCGAGCATAAGCAGCTGATAAGCCTGCTCGAAAGCCCGAACGAAAGCTGCATACTCATATTCGTTTTTGACGAAACGCCCATGCCGGGGGCTAAGAATAAAAAAGGCAAGGCCGTGCTCGACCTGATCGGGAAAAACGGCTGCATCGTCGATTTTGAGCGCAAGAGCGAGGGCGAGCTTTCAAGCCTGCTCGTGCGCCGTGCAAACAAGCGCAGCGTCAATCTGCAGCCGACCGTCGCAAAACGCATCATCGCCCTGTGCGGTAACGACATTGAGAATCTGCTGACCGAGGTCGACAAGCTGTGCGACTATGTCGGCGAGGGCGGAGCAGTCACCGACCGCGAGGTTGACGCGATAGTCACGCGCACGCTCGACGCGTCGGCGTTCGCGCTCGCCTCCGCCGTGTGCTCAAAGCGGCGCGACGAGGCGATGAAGATTTGCGCCGACCTGTTCGATATGAAGACCGAGCCTGTTATGATAATCGGCGCGCTGTCGTCGGTTTTCGTCGATATTTACCGCGTAAAGGCCGCCGCGGCCGAAGGGCTGCGCCCCGAGGACATCGCGGCCGACCTCGGCTACGGCAAGGCGACGTTCAAGCTGCGAAACGCCGCGAACAACGGCCGCTATATGACCCAGTCGTCCGCGTTCAAAGCACTTGAAGTGCTGCGCGAGGCCGACCTTGCGCTGAAAACCTCGCGCTCCGACGGACGGATCGCAGTCGAGTGCGCGATAGTCAGGCTGCTGCACATCGCGGCGGGGGACAGCGAGTGATCCGCCTGCGCCAAGCCGTAGTGGTCGAGGGTAAGTACGATAAGATCAAGCTTGCTAACCTGCTCGACACGGTCATAATCACGACCGACGGCTTCGGAATTTTCAGGGACACGGAAAAGGTCGCTCTGCTCAAGCGCCTTGCCCGAACGCGCGGCCTTATCATTATGACCGACAGCGACTCGGCAGGCTTTACTATAAGAAATTACCTTAAAAATGTCCTCTCGGGCTGCGATGTTACCAACGTCTATATCCCCGAGGTGCTCGGCAAGGAGCGCCGCAAGGAGCACCCCTCGGCCGAGGGCCTGCTCGGCGTTGAGGGCGTGAGCGAGCGCACGATTCTGGACGCGCTCTCCCGCGCGGGAGTCACGGCCGACTGCGCCGAAAAGCCGCGCGAAGCGGTGACGAAGCTTGACCTTTACACAGACGGCTTTGTCGGCGGCTCTCACTCTGCCGGGCTGAGAAAAGCGCTGTGCGCCGAGCTGGGATTGCCCACAAGGCTGTCGGCGAACGCTCTGGTGCAGGTGATAAACGACCTGTGCGGGCGCGGGGAGTACCGCGAAGCGGCCGAAAAAGTAAAAAGTGCCGACAAAGGCGAATAAAATAAATTTTCTCTTGACAAGCATACGGTCGTCACTGTATAATAAACGATGTATTATAAGTTTCGGGTTAAATGCCCGAACCTCTGTTTAATTCGGAGGGAGGGAATTCAGAATGAGTCAGGTGCGTCTTAAGGAGAATGAAAGCCTGGAGAGCGCTCTTCGCAGATTTAAGAGAGCCACGTCGAGAGACGGCGTTATCCAGGAAGTTCGTAAGAGAGAGCACTATGAGAAGCCTTCGGTAAAGCGTAAAAAGAAGTCCGAAGCTGCTCGCAAGCGCAAGTACCGCTGACAAGCTGCGTCTTGTTCTGCTGCGTTAAAAGCGCCGCGGTCAATTCTTACTTATTTTTTGAAGTTGAAGGCGGATTGGGTCGACCAAGCCGCCTTTTTCTTATTCTCGGGAGGTGAGCGCAACGGCGCTTTTCAAACCTTACGCGATGTTTCACCGCATCGGCGACATAACGCCCGAATACCTGCGCTCGATCGGCGTAAAGGCCTTGGCGCTCGACGCTGACAACACCCTGTCGACCCACCACTCGCAAACGCCCGATGACGGCGTTGAGGACTGGCTGCGCTCGACCGAAAAGGCGGGCATAAAGCTGATAATGGTGTCAAATTCAAAGGCTGAGCGTGTAGCGCCCTTTGCCAAAAAGCTCGGGCTCGGCTTCACCTCAACCGCCTGCAAGCCGCTGCCGCACGGATTTCTGCGCGCGGCGCGAAAGCTCGGAGTAAAACGCAGCGAGCTTGCCGCCGTGGGCGATCAGCTTTTCACCGATATGCTCGGCGCGCATCTGGCGGGGATAAAGGGCTTGCTCGTCGAGCCGATAAAGCTCGAGTCCTCGCGCGGGTTCAGGTTCAAGCGTGCGCTCGAGCGGCCGCTTTTAAAGCGCTACAAGCGCACAGTGCACTCAAAAGGGGGAACTGATAAATGAAAAAAATACTCATTCTCAACGGTCCTAATCTCAATATGCTCGGCAAGCGCGAGCCTGAAATTTACGGCACGCTCACGCTTGAGGATATCAACAACGCCGTTGCCGACCTGTGCGCCGAGCTGGGGCTTGAATGTGAATTTTTCCAGTCAAACCACGAGGGCGACCTCGTCGACGCTGTTCAGTCGGTAGCACTCGGCTATGACGGCTGCGTGCTCAACGCGGGCGCTTACACCCACTACTCCGTCGCTCTGCGCGACGCTGTCGCCGCGGTGGACAAGCCGTTTATCGAGGTGCACATCTCCAACGTCCACAAGCGCGAGGAGTTCAGGCATCATTCGATGATCTCGGCCGTCTGCGCGGGGGTCATCTGCGGCTTCGGAAAGGACAGCTATCTGCTCGCCGTAAGAGGGCTTGCGGGGCTGCTCGGAGAATAATAGGGGCAGACTGGGGCTTTTGCCGCAAAAAAGCGTGATTAGCAGCGGCTAAATTATAAAAAAAGCTTGAAAAATACGCGCTTATGTAATAAAATAAACAGTAGTATGGATAAAAGGGTGCTTTGCGCCTTTTTTTCCTGTGCGTGAAAAATATAATTTGAGACGCGCGCTCTTTTCAGCGCTTGCGGGCCGCGACCGACGGACAGCGCCCGAGCTTAACCGTGCGAGTCTCCTATCCGTCGGAGAAATGGAGAATAACTATGATTTCAGCAGGAGATTTCCGCAACGGCGTTACCTTCGAGATGGACGGCAACGTCTACCAGATTATCGAGTTCCAGCACGTTAAGCCCGGCAAGGGCGCGGCTTTCGTCCGCACCAAGATCCGCAACGTCATCGCGGGCAGCGTGGTTGAAAAGACCTTCAACCCCAACGACAAGTATCCGACCGCCTTTGTTGAGCGCAAGGAAATGGAGTATTCCTACTCCGACGGCGGCCTCTACTATTTCATGGATCAGGAGACCTACGAGCTCGTTCCGATCAACGAGTCCGAGCTGGACGACAACTTCAAGTTCGTCAAGGAGAATATGATCTGCAAGGTCCTGTCCTACAAGGGCAAGGTGTTCGGCGTTGAGCCTCCGACATTCGTTGAGCTTCAGGTCACCGAGACCGAGCCCGGCGTCAAGGGCGACACTGCCACCAACGCGACCAAGCCTGCTACGCTCGAGACCGGTGCCGAGATTCGCGTTCCGCTCTTCATCAACGAGGGCGATATGATCCGTATCGACACCCGCACGGGCGAGTATATGGAGCGCGCATAAGCTGAGCTTTAAGCGCTTTCACCGCTGCGCCGCGCCGCTTAAATCGGCGCGCGGCAGCTTAAACGGAGCGGCTTTCAGCCGCTTCAACCGACATTTTATTAAGGAGGAAAAAATATGCTGCTTACCGAAAAAGCTTCTTACATCAAGGGTCTGGCCGAGGGCATGGAGCTTGACGCCAATGACAAGACCACCAAGCTCATCAACGCTCTTATCGACATCATCGACGATATGGCTCTGACCGTTTCCGACCTCGAGGACGAGTGCGCTGCCCTGACCGAGCAGCTCGACGCTGTTGACGAGGATCTTGCCGACCTCGAGGAGGACTTCTACGAGGATTACGACGATGACGATGACGACGAGTACTACGATGACGACGAGGAGTTCTTTGAGGTCACCTGCCCCGAGTGCGGCGAGAAGATAACTCTCGACGAGGAAATGCTCGAGGAGGGCGAGATCGAGTGCCCCGCGTGCAAGACTCCGCTCCAGTTTGAGTTTGACGAGGACGAAGAGGGCTCCGACGAGGAGTAATCCGCGCCGTCAACATTTTCAGAGTATAAGCACCGGTCGGTCATTCCTCCGGTGCTTTGTCTTGCCCGCGTATCGGCGCTTTGGCGCTGAAGGACAGCGGGCGGAATAAAGGCTGCTCAGGCTGTGGCTGTCAGGCTGTGCTCTAAGCGGCTGAAACTATGTCGGCGGCGCGCCGCGGTCGGCAGACCGAGTGCTTATGCCCGCTGCCTAAAAGGAGAAAAATTATGAAATATGATGTTATAATCGTCGGCGCAGGCCCCGGCGGAATTTTCACCGCCTACGAGCTGGCAAAGCTCGCACCCGAAATGCGAATTGCGGTCTTTGAGTGCGGCAACCCGCTCGAGAAGCGCCGCTGCCCCATCGACGGCGACAGGATAAAGTCCTGCGTCAAGTGCAAAAGCTGCGCCATCATGAACGGCTTCGGCGGCGCGGGAGCGTTCTCCGACGGCAAGTATAACATCACCAACCAGTTCGGCGGCACGCTGCACGAGTTCATCGGCAAGGACAAGGCGCTCGAGCTTATGCGCTACGTCGACGAGATAAATATGGCCAACGGCGGCGAGGGCACAAAGCTCTATTCCACCGCCAACTCCGCCATAAAGAAGCTCTGCCTGCAGAACAAGCTGCACCTGCTCGAGGCCTCCGTGCGCCATCTCGGCACCGACAAGAACTACGTCGTGCTGCAGAATCTGTACGATATGCTCAAGGACCGGGTCGACTTCGTGTTCAACACCCACGTCGACGTTATCGAAAAGCTCGACGACGGCTACCGCGTAACCGCGGGTCAGGCCGTGCACGAGTGCAGGTATTGCGTTGTGTCCGTCGGCCGCAGCGGCAGCAAGTGGATCGAGGGCGTGTGCAAGCAGCTCGGCATTGAGACGATGTCCAACCGCGTTGACATCGGCGTGCGTGTTGAGCTTCCCGCCGAGGTGTTTTCGCACCTGACCGACGAGCTGTACGAGTCCAAGATAGTCTACCGCACCGAGAAGTACGACGACCTCGTGCGCACGTTCTGCATGAACCCCTACGGCGCTGTTGTTACCGAGAACACCAACGGCATCGTGACCGTCAACGGCCACAGCTATGAGGATCCCTCGAAGCACACCGAAAACACAAACTTTGCCCTGCTTGTCGCAAAGCATTTCTCGCACCCGTTCAACGACTCGACCGCCTACGCCGAGAGCATCGCCAAGCTGTCGAATATGCTCGGCGGCGGAGTTATGGTGCAGCGCTTCGGCGACCTTATCCGTGGCCAGAGAAGCAATCCGAGCCGCATCGCCGAGGGCTTCGTCACTCCGACGCTGTCTGCGACCCCGGGCGATCTGAGTCTTGTTATGCCCAAACGCATACTCGACGGAATAATCGAGATGATCTACGCGCTTGATAAGATCGCGCCTGGCACGGCGAACGACGATACGCTGCTTTACGGCGTCGAGGTCAAGTTCTATAATATGGAGGTCAGGATCGATGAGAACCTCGAGACCTGCCACAAGGGACTGTTTATCATCGGCGACGGCAGCGGAGTAACGCACTCGCTGTCCCACGCCTCCGCCAGCGGCGTCCACGTTGCCCGCAACATCGCCGCAAGGAAGTAAGCCGGGCGACAGGTGAGCTGCGCAAGAGCTTATGCCAAAGCGCACATCGGACGATAAATGATAAAATAAAGCTTTCCTTTTTGCGTAAAACTAAAATGCACCCCAAAAGTGTCTAACTTTTGGGGTGCACTTCATTCAAGGAGAGTTTTTTCGTGCTTCCGCTGTTACTTCAAAAAAGCGCTATTGACAGCTGTAATACTTCGTGATATGATGTATTACGCAACGGGAGGTATTCTATGGACATTCAGTTGAAGCGCGGCATGCTGGACGTGTGCGTTCTGGCCGCAATTAAGGACGAGGACTCCTACGGCTACAAAATCATCAAAGATATGAAACCGTACATCGAGCTTTCGGAGTCTACGCTTTATACGATTTTGAAGCGGCTGGAGGGCGCAAATATGCTGACAGTCCGCACTGCGGAGCACGGCGGCAGGCTGCGAAAATACTATCACATAACCGCCGCAGGGATTAAGCGCATCGAGGATTTTAAGGACGAATGGAAAGAAATTATGTCCATTTACAGGTTTGTGACCAAGGAGGACAATTCAGATGACTAAAAATGAATTTCTTGAGCAGCTGCGAAGGGGGCTGTCGGGCTTGCCGATGGAGGACATCGACGAGCGGCTGAATTTCTACAGCGAAATGATTGACGACCGCATTGAAGAGGGGCTATCGGAGGCCGAGGCCGTGAGCGCCGTCGGCTCGGTGAGCGACATTGTGTCGCAGATACTGCGCGAAACGCCGCTGACAAAGCTCGTCAAGGAGAAGGTCAAGCCCGCCAAACCGCTGAAATGGTGGGCGATTGTGCTGATCGTCCTCGGCTCGCCGATATGGCTTTCGCTGCTGATTGCCGCGGCGGTTATTGTTCTTGCGGTCTACGTCGTGCTATGGTCGCTCGACGTTTCGCTGTGGGCGGTCGATGCGTCGCTTGCGCTCGGAGCGCTCGGGGGAGTGCTCTCGCTGCCGATATTCGCCGCACAGGGGCACGCTTTCACTGGAATCGCGATGCTCGGCGGCGGGCTTTTCTGCGCGGGGCTGGCGATATTCCTGTTCTTCGGGTGCATGGCCGCAACAAAGGGCGCTGCGTGGATGACGAAGAAAATCGTGCTCGGAATTAAGGCAATGTTCGTCGGAAAGGGGACAGAAAAATGAGTAAAACCGCCAAGATTTGGCTTATCGTCGCCGCAGTGCTGACGGCGCTCGGGCTGTTGATTTTCGTGGGCGCGGTGGCCGCCTGCGGCATGGACTTTGCAAAGCTCGGCACGGTCGCCTACACGACCGAAACTTACGAGGTAAGCGGCGGCTTTGATAAAATTTCGATAGACGTGAGCACCACCGAGGTGGAGCTGAAGCTCGCCGACGACGGCAGGTGCGAGGCCGTCTGCTACGAGTCTGACAAGGTGCGCCACTCCGCGCGGGTGGAGAGCGGCACGCTCGTCATCGACACCGTCGACACGCGCAAGTGGTGGGAGTACCTCACCGTCTCGTTCGACACGCCGAAGATGACGCTGTACCTGCCCGAGAGCGACTACGGCGCGCTGAAAATCGAGACCGACACGGGCGATATCGCCGTGCCGAGCGACTTCAGCTTCGGTACGGTCGACATTGACGGCGATACTTCCGACGTGCAGCTTCTCGCTTCGGTCAGCGGGGAGGTCAAAATCGAGCTTAGCACGGGGCGCATCTCCCTTGACGGCGTCAAGGCGGGCAGGCTGAATTTGAGCACCAACACGGGCGGAATAAAGCTGAACAACGTGCGTGCCGACGGCGACGCCGCCATTGAGACCGACACAGGAGAGGTGCAGCTTGCGAATGTTTTGTGCGTCGACCTTTCGGTCGACAGCGCCACAGGCAACGTCGAGCTGAAAGCCGTCACTGCGGGCACGCTCGCGGTGGAAAGCAACACGGGCAACGTGCGCTTTGACGGCAGCGACGCGCAGTCGATTACGGTGAATACAGACACGGGCAACGTCACCGGCACGCTGCTTTCGGACAAAATTTTCTTCGCCGAGAGCGACATGGGCAGCGTCAAGGTGCCGAAAACGTCGTCTGGCGGCAGGTGCGAGATTACGACCGATACAGGCAACATCAATATCAGCATCAAGCCGTCCTCCGCGGCCGACTCGTTAGCGCCCGATTCGTTAGTGCTCGACTAATTCTCGGCCGACTCGTTCGGAGCTTGAAATACGCCGCTTAAACGGCGGCAAAGCAGTGTGTTTGAAAACGAGGTTATTTTAATCAATGAAGAAAAAGACGGTAATTTCAAGCGAAGCCGCTTACTTTGCGGCGGTAATTCTGTTGGCGCTCGCCGTGGCGACGCTGACCGCGGCGAACTTCGGCATTTCGATGATAGTATCGCCCGCGTACCTGCTGAGCTTAAAGCTCGACGTCGTGACGTTCGGGCAAGCGGAGTACATCATTCAGGCGGGCGTGTTCGTCATACTGTGCATAATTTTGCGCAAGTTCCGCTTTGTGTACCTGATGTCGTTTGCGACGTGCCTGATTTACGGCGCGGTGCTCGACCTGTGGAGAAAGCTGCCCTGCTTCGACCCGACGGTGACTGCGCCGGGGAGCATGGCTCTTTGGCTGCGGGTGCTGATGTTCATCGCGGGCGCGGTGCTGACCTCGTTCTCGGTCGCGCTGTTTTTCAAGACGTATTTGTACCCGCAGGTCTACGACTTCTTCGTCAAGGCCGTCTCGCACAAGTTCGGCATAAAGCTGGCGCTGTTCAAGACGATTTTTGACCTGTCGATGCTCACGGCGAGCGTGATAATGACGTTCTGCTTTTTCGGCAAGTTCGTCGGGCTCGGCTGGGGTACGCTCGTTATGGCAACGTGCAACGGCACGGTGATAGGCTTCTTCTCAAAGCTGCTTGACAAGCGCTTTGAGTTTCGCCCGACCCTGACAAAATTTGCAAGCTGCTTCTCACTGGATAAATAAAAAAACAAGGCGCGTCCAAATTAACGGCTGCGCCTTGTGCCTTTTTTCGGCTTATTTTTTCTTCCACGTTCCGGCGTAGAACAGTATCATCATAGGCATAACTTCGAGACGGCCGATGAGCATATCGGCAATCATGATCAGCTTTGAAAGCACGCTGAAGCCGCCGAAGTTGCCCGCAGGGCCTGCTGCTCCGAGCCCCGGGCCGATGTTGTTGAGCGTTGCGGCGACGGCGGTCGCGGAGGTCGTAAAGTCAAAGTTATCGAGCGAAACGAGCAGGAAGCTGACGACGTATATGACCACATAAAGCGCGGTAAAGCGCAGCGTATGGCTGACAATCTCGGGGCTGAGTGCCTTGCCGTTTAAGCGAATGGACTTGACCGAGCGCGGGTGAATGACGGAATATATGTCGTTTTTTATCGCCTTGACGGTGATAAGGATACGCGAGACCTTTATACCGCCCGCCGTGCTGCCCGCGCACGAGCCGATGAACATCAGCAAAAACAGAATGACCTTGCTGAACTCGGGCCAGCGGTTGAAGTCCACCGTTGAAAAGCCCGTAGTCGAAATAATCGACGCGACCTGAAACGCCGCGTGCCTGATACATTCCGAAAGCGATCTGAACACGCCAGAGTGCATAAGGTTTGCGACGATGAGCACGATCGAAGCGAGGACGATGCCGAGGTAGGCGCGCAGTTCCTCGTTTTTATATGCCTGGCGGAGCTTGCCGAGCACTACAAGGAAGTAGATGTTGAAGTTTACCCCGAACACTATCATAAACACGGTTATGACGATCTGGGAGTAGGCGCTGTAGCCCGCAATGCTCGTGTTGCGAATGGCAAAGCCGCCCGTGCCCGCCGTGCCGAACGAGTTGACCAGCGCGTCAAACGCGGGCATAGTCGGGTCGCACTTGAGCAGGACGAACATCACCGCAGTCAGCGCGATGTAAATGAGATATAGGTGCTTTGCGGTCGCAGAGAGCTTGGGCGTCATCTTTTCAACGGACGGGCCCGTGCTCTCGGCGCGCAGAATATGGACGAGACTGCCGCCCGTCGCGGGTACGATCGCGAGCATGAACACCAGTATGCCCATGCCGCCGACCCAGTGGGTGAACGAGCGCCAGAAGAGCATACATCTCGACAGTGCTTCGACATTGCTTAAAACGCTTGCGCCCGTGGTGGTGAAGCCCGACACCGTCTCAAAAAATGCGTCGACAAAGTGCGGGATCTCGCCGCTCAGCCAAAACGGCAGGCAGCCCATAAGGCTGACTGCTATCCATGATATTGCGACGATGACAAAGCCCTCGCGGGCGTACATATTCTGATTTTTGACCTTCAAAAAAGCAAGCGGCAGGCCGAGCGCGACGTTCACTCCGATGCTTAAAAGGAAGTATTTTCCCACGCTCTCGGCGTATATCAGGCTGACCGCCACGGGCAGGAGCATAAGCGCCGCTTCAATAAGCAGAATAAAGCCGATGACCCTGCCGACGAGTCTGTAATTCATTCGCGCCTCCGCCTATTCAAACAAGTCGTCAAAGCTGCATATGCCCTCAAGCATCGTGACGGCGATGACGGTGTCGTGCTTTTCGATGGTATCTTTACCGCCCGGGTAGAAGGTGCGCCCGTCGCGCGTTATGCACGCAAGCAACACGTTTTTCCTGAGCTTCAGCGACTCGATCGGCTTGCCGACGAAGGGGTGATCCTCGCCCTTGATGTGGAACTCGAGCGCTTCGGCGCGGCCGTCGATGATGTGGTGCATGGTGACGATGTCGCTGCCGTAGGAGTTCTGCATTGCGCGGACATAGCGGATAATGTTGTCGGCGGTCAGGTTCTTGGGGTTGATAAGGCTGCCGACCTTCATATGGCGGAACATATCCTCAAAGTCGCTGTGCTTTATCTTGGTTATGACCTTCATCCCGGGGTAATTCTCGGAAATGTACTGCGAGATGAGGACATTCTGCTCGTCAATTCCCGTCAGCGAAATGACTGCGTCGGCGTCGGCAACGCCCTCCTCGCGCAGCAGCGAGGTGTCAGTCGCGTCGCCGTGGATTATCGTGGCCTTGGGCAGCATATCGTCAAGCTCGGCGCAGCGCTCGCGGCTGACTTCGACTATCTTGACGCCGATTCCCGCTTCAAGCAGCAGACGGGTCAGGTAGTAGGTCAGACGGCCTCCGCCGAGGATAACCACATCCTTTATGCGTGCGTTGTTCGCGCCGATGCGCTTGAAGAACGCGCTCGCATCGCGGCTGCCCGCAACGAAGGTGATGGTGTCGCCCGCTTTGAGCTGCGTTGAGCCGCCGGGGATAAAGACGTCGTCGCCGCGCTTTACGCCGCAGAGGAGCACCTTGCCGTGGACGAGGTGCGAGATGTCCTTAATATAGGCTCCGTCAAGCACGCTCGAGTGCGCGATGGTGCTTGAGAGCAGCTCGACGCGCCCTTTTGCGAACGTCTCGATCTTCAGCGCTGCGGGGGCGCGCAGTATGCGCGAAATCTCGCGCGCCGCGGTCAGCTCGGGGTTGATGTACATACTCAGCCCCATATCGTCCTTGATAAGCGAGATGTCGCTTGAATAAAGCGGGTTTCTCACGCGTGCGATGGTCTGCTTTATGCCGAGCTTTTTGCCGATAAGGCAAATGAGCAGATTCTTCTCGTCCGACTCGGTCATCGCGATGAGCAGATCGGCGTCGGTCGCTCCTGCTTCCTCAAGCACGGCGCGGGAGGCGGCGTTGCCGTTGACGCAGAAGACGTCAAGGTCGTTGCCGACGTCCTCGGTCAGGCGCTTGTCGAGGTCGATGACGATGATATCGTGACTTTCTTTAACAAGCTGTTCCGCAATGGATAGGCCGACTTTACCGCAGCCGGCTACAACTATCTTCATTTAAAATTCCTCTTCTAGAAGTTTTTACCCTTGTGGGCGGCTGTTCTTATTCAGTAAGATTATACGACTTATTATCTGTATTTGCAATAGCTTTGGCACAAATTTCATGCTGATTTAATGCTTCACACGAAAGCGCGGATAAGAATACTATATTTATGAGCGGCGAGTCTTAAGTCGGGCCTGTCGGCTTGGCTTGAAAGGCTGCCGCGCTTTTGAAACGGGGAAAAGCAATGACAGAAAGGTGCACGCTCTGCGGCCTTGAGCCTAATGAGTGCGCGTGTATCACGGATGTGACCGCGTCGGGCGGTATGCGCAGGCGGCTGCTCGACCTCGGGATAGCGGCGGGAACGCGCGCCGAGTGCGTTTCGCGCGGGCTGTTCGGCGACCCGACGGCTTATCTGATACGCGGCACGCTCATTGCGCTGAGGCACGAGGAGGCCGAGCTGATAAAGGCCGTAAGGCTTTGATATTTTTCTCGGCGGCGTTTTCGCTTTAAGCGCCGCCGAGCACATCAGGGGGAGTGGTTTTCGGTGGGACTTACGAGGCGGGCGACGGGACGCTCGGCGGCGGGAGAAGCGCTTATCAGGCCGAATGAGGGCGAGCGGCTGATAGCCCTCGCGGGCAATCCTAACGTCGGCAAGAGCACAGTGTTCAACTGCCTGACCGGGCTTAAGCAGCACACGGGCAACTGGACGGGCAAGACGGTCGCCAATGCGTTCGGGCGCAGCAACCGAGGCGGCAGAGCCTACGTCATCGCCGACCTGCCGGGTACATACTCGCTTGCGGCACATTCGGAGGAGGAGCGCGTCGCGCGCGACTTCATCTGCTTCGGCTCGGCGGATGCGACGGTCATCGTCTGCGACGCGACCTGCCTTGAGCGCGGGCTGAACCTTGTGGTGCAAACGCTCGAGATAACGCGCTCGGCCGCCGTGTGCCTGAATTTGAGCGACGTTTCAAATAAAATGGGGCTGAACATCGACTGCACCGAGCTTTCGCGGCAGCTCGGAGTGCCTGTGGTTGAGGTCTCGGCGCGAAACGGCGACGGCGTTGAAAAGGTGATCGACTGCCTTGAATTTGATGAGCGGAAGCCGCCGCTGCGCGTGGAATACGCCCGGCCGCTGTCGGACGCGATCGACGTGCTCGCTCCCGCGCTCGAGGGGCTGAAGCTGCCCGCGCGGTGGCTTGCGGTGCGTCTGCTTGAGCGCGACGAGGACTTTACTCACCGACTGGAAGCGGAGTGCGGCTTCAGCCTGAGTGACCCCGAAACAAGGGCGGCGTACTCGCGCGCGGTCGAGCTGCTTGATATGGCGGGGGTCACTGACGATAAGCTGTGCGACCTTGCGGCGGGAGGAGTGCTCGCCGAGGCCGACCGCATATTTTCGCGCTGCGTAAGCGGTGAAAAAAGCCGCTACACCGCCCGTGCGCGGCGGCTCGACCGCGTGCTTATGGGCAGAAAAAGCAGCGTGCCCGTTATGCTGCTCGGCCTGATCTTTGTGCTGTGGCTGACGGTGTTCGGTGCAAATTACCCGAGCGAGCTGCTGTCGCAGGGGCTGTTCTTTATCGGCGACAAGGCGGGCGGTTGGCTGCTGAAAATCGGCACGGCCGAGCCGCTTGTCAGCCTTCTTACGGACGGCGTTTGGCGCACTCTTGCGTGGGTCGTCAGCGTTATGCTGCCGCCGATGGCGATATTTTTTCCGCTGTTTACGATACTGGAGGACGCGGGCTTTCTGCCGCGCATAGCGTTCAATTTGGACGGCGCTTTCAGACGCTGCGACGCATGCGGTAAGCAGGCGCTCACTCTTTGTATGGGCTTCGGGTGCAACGCGGCGGGAGTGGTCGGATGCCGCATAATCGACTCCGAAAGGGAAAAGCTGATAGCGATACTGACCAACTGCTTTGTGCCGTGCAACGGTCGCTTTCCGATGATGATAATGCTGATAGGTGTGTTCTTCACTGCGGGTCTGGGAGCGTTCGGCACGCTCGCAAGTGCTGCTATGCTGACTGGAGTTATCGTCGTCGGGGTCGCGATGACCTTTGCCGCGTCAAAGCTGCTCTCGACCACCGTTTTGCGCGGGGAGCGCTCGCATTTTACGCTGGAGCTGCCGCCCTACCGCGTGCCCCGCGTGGGACAGGTGCTCGTGCGCAGCCTGCTTGACCGCACGCTGTTTGTGCTCGGCAGAGCGGCTGCGGCCGCCGCCCCTGCAGGACTGCTCATCTGGCTTATGGCCAATGTACACATCGGCTCCGATACGCTGCTCGGCACCTGTGCGGCGGCGCTCGACCCGTTCGCGCGCGTGTTCGGGCTTGACGGCGTTATCCTGATGGCCTTTGTGCTCGGAATGCCCGCAAACGAGATAGTCGTGCCGATAATCGCGATGGCGTATATGGCAGGCGGAGCGCTGACTGACGTAAGCGACCCGAACCTGCTCAAAGAGCTGTTTCTCGCAAACGGCTGGACTCCCGTGACCGCCCTGTGCGTTATCACGTTCAGCCTGATGCACTGGCCGTGCACCACTACGCTTATGACCGTCAAAAAGGAAACGGGCAGCCTGAAGTGGACGGCGCTCGCCGCAGCGCTGCCGACGGCTTTCGGCTTAATATGCTGCTTCATTATCGCAAGAATAGGCGCGGCGCTCGGCTGACGCTTGCTTTTCGGCGTCGGTTGTGGTAAAATAAACAAAACCCAAAAGGGGAGGAAGCGCTTAGTAAAATGCTTATTTCCAGCAAGGGAAGATACGCGCTGCGCGTGATGACCGTTCTGGCCGAGCACGGGCACGACGACTATATACCGCTCTCCGAAATTGCGCGGGAGCAGGAAATATCGGAAAAATATCTCGAGGGCATAATCGGTATGCTCTCGAAGGGCGGCTTGCTTGACGGAATGAGGGGCAAGGGCGGCGGCTACCGTCTCAACCGCAAGCCCGAGGAATATTCCGTCGGCGAGGTGCTGCGCGCGGTCGAGGGCTCGCTTGCGCCCGTGTCGTGCATGAGCGACCGCAACGAGTCGTGCAAGCGCTCGGGCGAGTGCCGCAACTTCCCTGTGTGGCAGAAGCTCGACCGCCTTATCAGCGACTATCTTGACAGCGTCACGCTGGCCGACCTCGCAGCGCCGCGCGACGGTAAATAACGCAAAGCAAAGCTCAATTTGAGTGAATAGGATTTGCGCCCGAGCGGATAGCTGTCTGCTCGGGCTTATTTTGAGGCAAAAGCGGTTAGCTTTTGCTTACAAAGGGGGTTGACAAGAGCGCGGGCAAGTGCTATCCTATTAACATATAAGATTGGTAGGATTAAAACCCGCCGATCTCGGAAATACTAACAGGCGGCGGGGTGCAGACGTATTTCGCCGTATAAGCGCGCCCGCAAAGCTTGGCGCGGATACTTAAAGTCACACCGCGGCTGAGGCTTGCCGCGGCGGAAAGGGGAAAATATGATTTACGCAGATAACGCGGCAACGACCAAAATGAGTGCGACTGCCGCCGCCGCAATGAACGACACGGCCGAGCGCTTCTGGGCCAATCCGTCCAGCCTGCACACGCTCGGGCAGCAGTGCGCCGAGGTGCTGCTCAAGGCGCGCACCGACATCGCCGAGGAGCTCGGCTGCCGCGCCGACGAGGTCTACTTCACCTCCGGCGGCAGTGAGGCCGACAACCAGGCGCTCGTCTCCGCCGCACGCGAGGGCGCTCGCCGCAACAAGCGCCACATCATCTCCACCGCGTTCGAGCACCACGCCGTGCTGCACACTCTCGACGCGCTGAAAAAGGAGGGCTTCGAGGTTGAGCTGCTCGACGTCGGCCCGACCGGTACGGTCACTGCCGAGCAGGTTGCAAACGCCATTCGCGAGGACACCTGTCTTGTCAGCGTGATGTACGCAAATAACGAGATCGGCTCGGTTATGCCCATCGCCGAGATCGGCGCCGTGTGCCGCGGGAAGGGCGTGCTCTTCCACACCGACGCGGTTCAGGCCGCAGGTCACCTGCCGATAAACGTCAAGGAGCAGAACATTGATATGCTCTCGCTCTCCGCTCACAAGTTCCACGGCCCGAAGGGCATCGGAGTGCTCTACGCCCGCCGAGGCATACGCCTGACCAACATAATCTACGGCGGTGCTCAGGAGCGCTCAAAGCGCGCGGGTACGGAAAATCTGCCTGCTATCGTCGGTATGGCCGCTGCACTGAAGGAGTCCGACGCGACCATGGCCGAGGACGCAAAGCGCGTTTCGGCTATGCGCGACCGCCTTATCGTGGGGCTCAGCAAAATCGAGCACTGCGCGCTCAACGGCGACCCCGTCAACCGCCTGCCCGGCAACGTCAGCTTCTGCTTTGAGGGCATCGAGGGCGAGAGCCTGCTGCTGCTGCTCGATATGAAGGGCATCTGCGCGTCGTCCGGCTCGGCCTGCACCTCCGGCTCGCTCGACCCGAGTCACGTTCTGCTGGCTATCGGCCGCGTTCACGACGTGGCGCACGGCTCACTCAGGCTTTCAATTGACAAGTACAACACCGACGAGGACATCGACGCCATTCTGGCGGCTGTGCCCGAGGTGGTCGCTCACCTGCGTATGATGTCGCCTGTATGGCGCGATCTGCAGGAAGGCAAGCGTCAATTTATACTGTAAGAAAAGGGGAGAACAAAAATGGCACTTTACAGTGAAAAGGTCATGGATCACTTCACCCACCCGCGCAATGTCGGAGTTATCGAGAACGCCGACGGCGTAGGCGAGGTCGGCAACGCCAAGTGCGGCGATATAATGAAGATTTATCTGAAAATCGACAACGGCATCATTACCGACGTCAAGTTCGAGACATTCGGCTGCGGCTCGGCTATTGCTTCAAGCTCCATGGCAACCGAGATGATAAAGGGCAAGCCGCTCAAGGACGCTATGCAGCTGACCAACAAGGCGGTCGCCGAGGCGCTCGACGGACTGCCCGCCTACAAGATGCATTGCTCCGTGCTCGCCGAGGAGGCTATTAAAAAGGCTATACGGGATTACTACGAGCGCAACAATATTCCTTATAACGAAAAGGATTTTCCTGCCGAGCACTGCTGTGAGCACTGCGGCGAATAGTTTTTGAAGCTAAAAAAGCGCCGGGCGCGTCCACCTGTGTTGACGCATACGGCGCTTTTTGCTGATTTGTGATGTTGAATTCGGCGTGAAGATGTGGTAATATTAAGCAGATACAGGTGTGCTTTACGCGCATCACGCATAATATGAGCATAATGGGCGCTTTTTCGGCGCCGTTTGGGAGGCTTTTTGATGAATATATGTGTTTACGGCGCTTCTAGCGCGACCTTGGATGGGGTTTATATAGCTGCGGGCGAGCAGCTGGGCAAGCATATGGCCGAGCGCGGTCACGCGCTGGTTTTCGGCGGCGGAGCAAGCGGACTTATGGGAGCGGCTGCGCGCGGGGAGCACTCGGCGCACGGCAGGGTCATCGGCATTGCACCGACGTTTTTCAGCGCTGACGGTGTGATTTACAAGGACTGCGATGAGTTCATTCCGACGACTACCATGCGTGAGCGCAAGCAGCTGCTGGAGGAGAAGTCGGACGCGTACATTATGGCGCCCGGCGGTATAGGCACGTTCGACGAGTTCTTTGAAATGCTGACGCTCAAGCAGCTCGGTCGCCACGACAAGCCCATGGTCGTGTTCAACACGGCAGGGTACTACGACAGCCTGCTTGCTATGATTGAGAACGGAATTGAGAAGGAGTTTATTTTCCCGACGGTGCGCGAGCTGTATTTCGTGACCGACTCGGTCGACGAGTCGCTTGATTATATCGAGCACTACGAAGCCAAAGGCGTCGACGCGTCCCACTACAAAAACGTCTAAGGGGGGTGCCCCCCTTTGGCGGTCCGCGTTTTGGCGCGGCGGACGGGAAGCAGCATTCACCCCGCGTTTCGGCGCGGCGGGCGGGAAGGAGCATTCGCCCTGCGTTTCGGCGCGGCGGGCGATTGTGTGAAGTGGGATTGATATTAGTGCAAAAGGCTCCCCTTACTTACAAGGGGAGCCTTTGATGAGCGCAGCGCAAACCTTTGGACCCGTACCGTCGGGTATACCGCAGTGGGTCATTATTAACAATAAACGTCTGCCTTGCGGACGCAGAAGTGTTGCACGGAGCGGAGATGTGCAGCTCTTGCCGCACCCGCGCCCCGCATTATACACAAACGCAAAATCCACGAAACGGAGCATCTGTTCCGTTTCGTGGATTTTTTTAATCAAAAGCGGGGATTACTTATTCTTGCTCTGAATGTACTCGTCGATCGAGGCGGCGCCGGTCTTGCCCGCGCCCATAGCGAGAATAACGGTGGCAGCGCCTGTTACGGCGTCGCCGCCTGCATAAACGCCCTCGCGGGAGGTTGCGCCGTGCTCGTCGGCGATGATGCCGCCCCAACGCTGGGTATCAAGGCCCTTGGTGGTGGACTTGATCAGCGGGTTCGGTGAAGTGCCGATGGACATAATAACGCAGTCGACGTCGATGACGAACTCGCTGCCCTCTTTGACGACAGGCTTGCGGCGTCCCGACTCGTCAGGCTCGCCCAGCTCCATCTCAACGCACTTGATGCCGCTGACAGAGCCGGTATCGTTGCCGAGAATCTCGACAGGATTGGTCAGGAGCTTGAACTCGATGCCCTCTTCCTTGGCGTGCTCGACTTCCTCCTTACGGGCGGGAAGCTCGTCCTCGCCGCGGCGATAGACTATGTAGACCTTCTCGGCGCCCAGACGCATAGCGCATCTGGCAGCGTCCATAGCGACGTTGCCGCCGCCGACGACCGCGACGTGCTTGCCGTGGGTGATCGGGGTAGCGGAGCCGTCGAGATAAGCCTTCATCAGGTTGGTGCGGGTCAAAAACTCGTTGGCGGAGTAAACGCCCTTGAGGTTCTCACCGGGAATCTTCATAAATCTCGGCAGACCGGCGCCCGAGCCGATGAACACGGCCTCAAAGCCGGCGTCGAACAGCTCGTCGACGGAAACGGTCTTACCGATGACGGTGTTGGTGTCGATGGTAACGCCGAGCGCCTTAAGAGTCTCAATCTCCTTACGGACGATGGCCTTCGGAAGACGGAACTCGGGGATACCGTAAATCAGAACGCCGCCGGCGAGATGAAGCGCCTCGAAAACGCTGACATCGTAACCCTTGCGGGCGAGGTCGCCTGCGCAGGCAAGGCCGGAAGGACCGGAGCCGACGACGGCAACGCGGTGGCCGTTGGACTCGGGCTTAACGGGAGCTTCGGTGCAGTTGGCGTTGTGCCAGTCGGAGACAAAGCGCTCAAGACGGCCGATAGCGACGGGCTCGCCCTTTATGCCGCGCACGCACTTGGACTCGCACTGGGTCTCCTGCGGACATACGCGGCCGCAGACAGCGGGCAGAGACGACGAGCGGGAGATTATCTGATAAGCACCCTCGAAATCGCCCTCGCGCACCTTTGCGATGAACGCGGGAATGTCGATAGCGACAGGGCAGCCGCCCACACAGGGCTTATTCTTGCAGTTGAGGCAGCGGTTAGCCTCGTCGATAGCCTGCTCGGCGGTGTAACCGGTGGTAACCTCGAGAAAATCGCGATTGCGTACCATCGGGTCGCGAATCGGCATTTCATTTTTCTTCAGTGACATATTAGGCATTTTACTTCGCCCCCTTGAAAAGATTGCAGGTTTCTTCGCGGGCCTTCTTTTCGAAGTCCTTGTACATGGTCGAGCGGGACATAGCCTCGTCGAAGTCGATGAGGTGGCCGTCGAAGTCGGGTCCGTCAACGCAGGCGAACTTGGTCTCGCCGCCGACGCTCAGGCGGCAGCCGCCGCACATTCCGGTGCCGTCGATCATGATCGGGTTCATGCTCGCAACGGTCTTGACGCCGAACTCCTTGGTCAGCTTACATACGAATTTCATCATGATCAGCGGCCCGATGGTGATGACCTCGTCGTACTGCTCGCCGCTCTCGATAAGGTCGCGCAGCGCGTCGGTTACCAGACCCTTGCGGCCGTGGCTGCCGTCGTCGGTCATCATGCAGAGCTTGTCACTGACAGCGGCGAACTCGTCCTCGAGAATAACGAGATCCTTGCTTCTGAATCCTACGATGGAGTGGACCTCTGCGCCGAGGTGGTGCAGCTTCTTGGCAATAGGATAGGCGATAGCACAGCCGACACCGCCGCCGACAACGGCGACTTTCTTGAGGCCGTCGGTGTGAGTTGCAACTCCGAGCGGGCCGACAAAGTCGGTGAGACACTCGCCTTCGTTTTTGTGATTGAGTTTTTCAGTCGTTGCCCCGACTATCTGGAAGATGATGGTGACAGTGCCCGCCTCGCGGTCAAAGTCCGCGATAGTCAGCGGTATTCTCTCACCGTCTTCGTCGACTCGTAAGATGATGAACTGGCCGGGCTCGGCTTTCTTCGCGATAAGCGGAGCTTCGATATCCATCAGCGTAACGGTCGGATTGAGCGAGACTTTACGTCTGATCCTGTACATTCTTCAACACTTCTTTCGAATTTTATAATTGGGACCTTACTTATAATAGCACAGTGCACAAGAAATTTCAAACTAAAATCTTAGAAAATAACAAAAATTATGCTTGCTTTTTTTGTAAAAGCAGTGTATAATATATTTTGTTATCGCGAAATGAATACGGACACTTAGCTCAGCTGGTAGAGCATCCGCTTGACGTGCGGAAGGTCAGGGGTTCGAGCCCCTTAGTGTCCACCATGAAAAACCGCTTTGCATATCGCAAAGCGGTTTTTTCAACTAAATCCGTTCTCTGCAAAACGAGTGCAATATCTTTGATATTTCACTGTTACAATTCGCAGCCTTTGATTTCACCGTGCACCGGCACGATTTCACTCACTTATCTCTGCGCCAAAGCGCAGCATTACTTTACCGAAGGGGTACCGCTGTGGAAAAGGACCTTACGCGCGGCTCGGTCGGCGCGACTATGCTCAAATTCGCCCTCCCGATGATATTCGGCAATATGCTGCAGCAGTGCTACAACATCGCCGACACGGTGATCGTCGGGCGCGCCTGCGGCGAGGACGCGCTTGCGGCAGTCGGCTCGGCCTACACGCTGATGACGTTCATCACGTCGGTGATAATCGGCCTTTGCATGGGCAGCGGAGCGGTGTTCTCCGCCTGCTTCGGGCGAGGGGACAGGCAGTCGCTGCGCTCAGGCGCGGTCGCTTCGTTCGGCTTTATCGCCGCCGTGACCGTTGTTATGAACATCGCCGTCGTCGCGCTCGGAGATAATCTGCTGCGCCTGCTGCGCGTGCCCGAGGGCGTGCTGCCGCTGATGAGCGACTACATCGGCGTTATCTACACCGGGATTGCATTTATTTTTCTTTACAACTTTTTCGCATTTTTGCTGCGCTCGTGCGGCAATTCGAGCGTTCCGCTCATCTTCCTTGCGATAAGCGCTGTCATAAACATTGCGCTCGATATCGTGTTCGTCGTCAGCTTCGACTTCGGAGTAAAAGGCGCTGCTGCCGCGACCGTCATCGCGCAGGCCGCGTCGGGGCTTGGGCTTGCCGCCTACACTCTGATAAAGCAGCCTGAGCTGCGCCCGACAAGGCACGACTTTGCCGCGAGCCGAGGGCTTATGCCCGGTGTAGTCCGCCACTCCTTTGCCGCGAGTGTGCAGCAGTCGGTGATGAACTTCGGCATACTTATGATTCAGGGGCTTGTCAACAGCTTCGGTGCGACGGTAATGGCGGCGTTCGCTGCGGCGGTGAAGGTCGACACGTTCGCCTATATGCCCGCGCAGGAGTTCGGCAACGCCTACTCGCTGTTTATTTCGCAGAATAATGCCGCGGGTCGCGCCGACCGCGTAAAGGAGGGCACGCGCCGCGCCGTGGCGTTGAGCGTTGCGTTCTGCGCCGTCGTGTCGGTCGCGGTGTTCGCATTCGCGCCGCAGCTTATCGGCGTGTTCGTCGATGAGCCGAGCGCCGCGCTCGTCGCAACCGGTGCGCAGTATCTCAGAATCGAGGGCAGCTGCTACTTTGCGATAGGCGTGCTGTTCCTGCTCTACGGCTACTATCGCGGCATCGAGAAGCCCGAAATGTCGCTCGTGCTGACGGTCATCTCGCTCGGCACAAGAGTGCTGCTTGCCTACCTGCTCGCGCCGATTAAAGCGGTCGGAGTGCTCGGAATTTGGTGGGCGATTCCTATCGGCTGGTTCCTCGCCGACGCCGTCGGCCTTGCGTTTATGAAGAAGAACACCTCCAAACGTCGCTGATGCGCTTGGAGGTGCTTTTTATAATGAATTATTTTCTGAAAAGTTTTTGAAAAAAGCTTTTTATCGAGGGCTTTTCTTCGTGAAGCGGCTCGTCGAGCGCCCACGGCAAGTCTATTCCCTCAACGGAAATTGTAAAATAGTCGCCGCTCTGTTCGTTCGGCGAAGCAAAGCCGTCGGTGATTACGATGTTCAGCGGCAGGCTGTCGGCGATGGCGATTTCGGAGTGCCCCATTGCTTTAACGCTTCCGCAAACGGTGTAATCGGCGCTTATGCAGTGAATATAATCGCCGATTTCAACATTATATACTTCGTCGGGTCTTGAAATATCGACGCCAAAGCCATATAAAAATTCGCCCAATTTCGGGAAAGCGCCCTTAATCTGCGCGTAAAAATTGCGGCAGTACCCGCAGTCGCAAAGAGAAAGTGCGCGGTAGTATTCTCGCGTTTTCTCAATATCGACCGAAAAAACATAGCCGCTGATTTTAACCGTTTCCATAGATTCACCCCGCTTTGACGATATTATACCACAAAAGCGGAACTTGCGTTCCGCAAACGGCACAGCCGTTCAATTGTTCTCTCAGGCGTCGGCGGTTTACCGCCGCTAACGCCGTGAGGTTATTATACCACGAAGCAAAAATGCTTGCTCGCAAGGGCATTTTTGCGAGGCCGTCAATACCACAGTCGTGCGCAGCACGGGGAGGCGACAGCCGTAAAGGCTTGCACAGCAAGCCTTTCTGTGGTTATTATACCATAAGCGCTGGACTTTTTCCATAAAAATAAAAGTCGCCCTCAATGCAGAGGGCGACTTTTTCGCGTTTAGTGCTTTCATCTTGTCCGTCTGTATTGCGAGGTGCCGAGGCCGAGTATCATTGTCAAAAGCGACGGGAACAGGGCGAGGTCTATCGTATACCCGAAGCCGCGGTCGAAGCAAGGCTTTTGCGACCTTGCAGTTGAGTGCGATGAAGCTGGTCACGCTCGCGGCGGAAATCGGCAGCGGGCCGAGCACACCTTTTGCAAAACCAAAGCCGCCCGCGGTTAAACGGACGGCTCTTTCTTCAGATATTCGCGGCGATGAGGTCGCCCATTTCGGCGCAGCTTACGAGGGTGAAGCCGTCCTTCATAATATCGGCGGTGCGGTAGCCGCCGTCGAGCACCTTGTCAACCGCAGCCTCGATAGCGTCGGCTTCGGCCGACATATCGAACGAGTAGCGCAGCATCATTGAGGCGCTGAGCACGGTGCCGATGGGGTTGGCCTTGCCAGTTCCCGCGATGTCGGGAGCGGAGCCGTGGATAGGCTCGTACATACCGAGCGTGCCCTCGGACAGCGAGGCCGACGGCATCATGCCGATCGAGCCTGTGAGCATTGAGGCTTCGTCCGACAGAATGTCGCCGAACATATTCTCGGTGACGATGACGTCGAACTGTGCGGGGTTCCTGATAAGCTGCATTGCGGTGTTGTCAACAAGCAGGTCGCCCGCTTCAATCTCGGGGTAGTCGGCGGCCATCTCGTGCACGGTCTTGCGCCACAGGCGCGAGGTGTCGAGGACGTTCGCCTTGTCAACGGAGGTCAGCTTCCTGCCGCGCTTGAGAGCGGTCTCGAACGCGACCCTGACGATGCGCTTTATCTCGTGCTCGGAGTAGGGCATAATGTCGGTCGCGACAAGCTCGCCGTTTACCTCCTCGGTCTTTTTCTCACCGAAGTAGACGCCGCCCGTCAGCTCGCGGACTATCAGCAGGTCGATGCCGCCTCCGACGATCTCCTTTTTGAGCGGGGACGCGTCGGCAAGCTGCCTGAACAGCTTCGTCGGGCGCAGGTTGGCGAACAGGCCGAGCTCTTTTCTGACGGCGAGCAGCGCCTTCTCGGGGCGTATCGCGGGCGGGCAGGAGTCCCACTTCGGGCCGCCGACCGCGCCGAGCAGCACGCTGTCGGACGCTTTGCAGATGTTCATTCCCTCGTCGGTTATCGGCACGCCGAACTTGTCGATCGAGCAGCCGCCGATGTCAACGTGGGTGTAGTTAAATTCGTGGCCGTACTTTGCGGCGACCTTGTCGAGCACCTTGACGGCTTCGGCGACGATTTCGGGGCCTATTCCGTCGCCGGGCAGGACTGCGATACTCTTTTTCATTCTATTTCCTCCTTGAGCGAGGCGAGCAGGCCGCCCTTGGCAATGATGTTCTGTATAAACGGTGGGAAGGGCTGCGCCCTGTAGGTACTGCCCGTAGTCTCGTCGGTGATGAGGCCTGTGTCAAAGTCGACGCTGACCTTGTCGCCCGCGCTGATTCCGTCGGCCGCTTCGGGGCACTCGAGGATAGGCAGACCGATGTTTATCGCGTTGCGGTAAAAGATGCGCGCGAAGCTCTTGGCAATTACGCAGCCCGTGCCGCAGGTCTTGATGACGAGCGGAGCGTGCTCGCGCGAGGAGCCGCAGCCGAAGTTCCAGCCTGCGACCATAACGTCGCCTTTTTCGACCTGCTTGACAAAGTCGCGGTCGATGTCCTCCATGCAGTGCAGGGCAAGCTCGTTAGCGTCGGGGGTGTTGAGGTAGCGCGCGGGGATTATGACGTCGGTGTCGACGTTGTCGGGATATTTGAAAACCTTTCCGCTTGTGTTCATTTTACAGCCTCCTTGGGGTCGGTGATGTAACCTGTCAGAGCGCTTGCAGCGGCGGTTGCGGGGCCTGCGAGGTAGACTTCGCTGTCAACGTGACCCATACGTCCGACAAAGTTGCGGTTGGTCGTGGCAAGGCAGCGCTCGCCCTTGGCAAGTATACCCATATAACCGCCGAGGCACGGACCGCACGTCGGCGTTGAGACGACCGCCCCCGCGTCGATGAAAGCGGTAACGTAGCCGCGCTCGACGCACTCGCGCATTATCTTCATCGTGCCGGGGATTATTATGCAGCGCAGACCGTCGGCAATCCTTTTGCCCTTGAGAATGTTGTAGGCAGTCTCCATATCCTCCATACGGCCGTTGGTGCAGCTGCCGATGACGACCTGGTCAATCTTGATGTCGCTGAGCCGGTCGGCGGGCTTGGTGTTCTCGGGCAGGTGAGGGCAGCTGACGACGGGAACGATGTCGGTCAGGTTGATGTCGATGACCTGCTCGTACTCCGCGTCCGCGTCGGCCTCGTAGACGGCGTAGGGGCGCTCGCTCCTGCCGTCAAGATAGGCGCGGGTGACGTCGTCAACGGGGAAAATTCCGTTTTTGGCGCCTGCTTCGATTGCCATATTGCATATGCACAGGCGGTCGTCCATCGACAGTGAGCTTACGCCGGAGCCTGTGAACTCCATGCTCTTATAGAGCGCGCCGTCAACGCCGATTTTGCCGATAATCGTCAGAATGACGTCCTTGCCGCTGCAATAGGGGTGAAGCGAACCCGTGAGGTTGAACTTTATCGCCGAGGGCACCTTGAACCACGCAATTCCCGTGGCCATGCCCGCGGCCATATCGGTCGAGCCGACGCCGGTCGAGAACGCGCCGAGCGCGCCGTAGGTGCAGGTGTGGCTGTCGGCACCGATGATGCAGTCGCCCGCGGTGACTACGCCCTGCTCGGGCAGCAGCGCGTGCTCGATGCCCATCCTGCCGACGTCGTAGAAGTGGCTGATGCCGTGCGCGTTGGCGAAATTGCGGCAGACCTTGGACTGCTCGGCGGCCTTGATGTCCTTGTTAGGCACAAAGTGGTCGAGGACGATTGCGATTCTGTCCTTGTCGAACACATCGGTGAAGCCCGCTTTGTTGAACTCGTTGACCGCCACGGGTGTGGTGATGTCGTTGCCGAGCACGATATCGAGCTTCGCTTTTATCAGCTGACCTGCTTCGACGGAGTCAAGCCCCGCGTGGGCGGCCAGTATCTTCTGGGTCATGGTCATACCCATTTGAACAACCTCCTTATGCGCCCGCAGAAAGCGGGTTTTGAGAAAAGCCGCGCGTCAGATGCTGCGGTTTATTGCGGAAAACAGCGCGTTTATCGACGACGCGATGATGTCGTCGTTTATGCCCGCGCCCCAGACCTTGCGGCCGTCGGGCAGTGTGATTGAAACGTAGGAGATAGCCTGCGAGGTCGAGCCTGCGGTCAGCGCGTGCTCCTCGTAGCTCAGGTCGGAGAAGTCGATTCCCAGCTGCTGCTTGACGGCGTTGCTGACGGCGTCGAGGCGGCCGTTGCCCGTTGCGGCAAGCTCCTTGACCTCGCCGTTAAGCTCGACCGTCACGGAAACGCTGATGTCGGGCGTGCGCTTGAAATGATAGTCGATGAGCCTGATGTGGTCGTTGATGTTGACGTAGGTGTCGGTGAACACGTCGAGCACCTGCTGCGGCGAAAGCTCCGCGTGAGCGTTGTCGGAGACGTGCTTGACGGTGTAGCCGACGTCCTCGCGCATTTTTGCGGGAATGACGTAGCCGAAGTTGTGCTCAAGCAGATAGCCGATGCCGCCCTTGCCCGACTGGGAATTTATGCGGATAACGTCGGTTTCGTACTCGCGGCCGACGTCGTTCGGGTCGATGGGCAGGTAGGGGACCGTCCAGGTGTCGCAGTTCTTTTCCTCGCGCCACTTCATACCCTTGGCGATAGCGTCCTGATGCGAGCCCGAGAACGCGGCGAATACGAGCTTGCCCGCGTAGGGCTGGCGGTCGTAGACCTGCATTCCGGTCACGCGCTCGTAAAGCTCGGAGATTTCGGGGATATTGTTGAAGTCGAGGTTCGGCTCAACGCCCTGCGAGTACATATTCATCGCGAGCGTGATGATGTCGACGTTGCCCGTGCGCTCGCCGTTGCCGAAAAGCGTGCCCTCGATACGGTCGGCGCCCGCGAGCAGTCCGAGCTCGCTGTCGGCGACGGCGCAGCCGCGGTCATTGTGCGGGTGCAGCGAGATGACGACCGCGTCGCGGTACCTGATGTTGTCGCACATATACTCGACCTGGTCGGCGTAGACGTGCGGCGAGCTGAGCTCGACGGTGACAGGCAGGTTGATTACGGCCTTTCTGTCGGCGGTCGGCTTCCACACATCGAGCACGGCGTTGCATATCTCAAGCGCAAACTCGGGCTCGGTGCCCGTGAACGACTCGGGCGAATACTCATAGCGGAAGTTCGCTCCCGTCTCGGCTGCGATCTTGTTGAAAAGCTCCGCACCGCTGACGGCGATGTCGATTATCTCCTGCTTCGACTTGCGGAAAACCTGCTCGCGCTGGGCAAGCGAGGTGGAATTATACAGGTGAACGACGGCGTTTTTGCAGCCCTCGAGCGCGGCGAAGGTCTTGCGGATAATGTGCTCGCGGCTCTGGGTCAGCACCTGAACCGTGACGTCGTCGGGTATCATATCCTGCTCGATAAGGGCGCGCAGGAAGGCATACTCAGTCTCGCTCGCGGCGGGGAAACCGACCTCGATCTCCTTAAAGCCGATCTTGACGAGCAGCTTGAAGAACTCGAGCTTTTCGTCAAGGCTCATCGGGGTGATGAGCGACTGGTTGCCGTCGCGCAGATCGACCGAGCACCATACGGGCGCTTTGTCGATATAGGTTTTGTTGACCCAGCGGCGGGTCGGGTTTTTGACAGGGAAAAACTGGCGCGTGTATTTGGCTGTGTTTTTCATCAAGTTTATTCCTTTCAGGCGCTTATTTCGCCGCGGCGATTACTTCGACTTCGACGAGAGCGCCCTTGGGCAGAGCCTTAACGGCAACGCAGCTGCGCGCGGGAGCGGAGGTGATGAACTTGCCGTAGACGCCGTTGAACTCGGCAAAATCGGCGATGTCGGCGAGGAAGCAGGTCGTCTTGACTACGTCGTCAAAGCTGACTCCCGCAGCCTCGAGGACGGCGGAGAGATTCTTCATTACCTGCTCGGTCTGGGCGGCGATGTCGCTGCCGACAAGCTCGCCCGTGACGGGGGAGAGCGCAATCTGACCCGAGGTATATACGATGCTGCCGAGCTTTACGGCCTGCGAATACGGGCCGATGGCTTTAGGTGCGTTTGAGGTTGAGATTATCTCTGACATTGTAAAGACACTTCCTTTAGATTATCTTGATACCGAAATCGGTGAGAGCTTTTTTGATCTGTTCTATGTGCTCAAAGTTTCTCGTTTCGAGCGTCAGCCTGATGTGGCAGCCGTTAACGTCGCTGCCCTCAGTGGAGTGCTCATAGTGCACGGCGGTTACGTTGCCGCCCTGCTTGGCGATTATCTTTGCGACATTCATCAGCTGGCCGGGCTTGTCGATAAGCTCGATGTTGAGCTGGCAGTTGCGGCCCGACATAAGCAGGCCTCTGGTGATGACGCGTGAGAGAATGGTAACGTCGATGTTGCCGCCCGAAAGCAGGCAGACGGCCTTTTTGCCCCTGAGGTCAATCTTATCGAACATCGCAGCTGCGACGGAGACGGCGCCCGCACCCTCGGTGACGAGCTTCTCTTTCTCCATAAGCGCGAGAATTGCGGCGCTTATCTCGTCGTCGGTGACGGTGACAATCTCGTCGACATACTCCGAGCAGACCTTGTAGGTCAGGTCGCCGGGCTCCTTGACGGCGATACCGTCGGCGATGGTGAAGACCGAGTCGAGCTTTTCGATTCTTTTATCCTTGACGGAGTTGAGCATCGACGGAGCGCCCGCGGCCTGAACGCCGTAGACCTTGATGTTGGGGTTGAGGCTCTTTATCGTGTAGGCAACGCCGGAGATGAGTCCGCCGCCGCCGACGGGAACGATGACCGCGTCCATATCGGGCAGCTGCTCGGCAAGCTCGAGGGCGATGGTGCCCTGACCCGCGATGACTGCGGGGTCGTTGAACGGGTGAATGAAGGTGTAGCCCTTTTCACTCTGCAGCTCAAGCGCTTTCTGATAAGCGTCATCGTACACGCCGTCAACAAGGCAGATCTCCGCGCCGTAGCTTCTGGTCGCTTCGACCTTGGAGATGGGCGCGCTGTCGGGCAGGCAGATAACTGCCTTGCAGCCGCTTTTCTGCGCCGCGAGGGCGACGCCCTGAGCGTGGTTGCCCGCCGAGCAGGCGACTACGCCGCGCTTTTTCTCCTCGTCGGAGAGCAGCGACATTTTGTAGTAAGCGCCCCTGACCTTGAACGAGCCTGTGACCTGCAGATTCTCGGTTTTCAGGTAAAGCTCCGTGCCGGGCTTGATTTTCGGCGCGTACAGCAGGTCGGTGGTGATAGCAACGTCCTTCAGGACATATTTTGCTTTGTAAACGTCGTCAAGACTGAGTTCGGTTACACTCATTTTTTTCAGCTCCTTATTATTCGGCTGCCGCTAAAAAAGGCGGCGCGGCCGCTTGAAGCCCGCTTAAAGCAGGCTGTTTATGAATTGTTCGGCGGCGCGCGGCGAGCGGCCGTTTGAAGCCCGCTTAAAGCAGGCTGTTTATGAATTGTTCGGCGGCGCGCGGCGAGCGGCTGCCCTTGTTTAGCGCAAAGGCCTCGGCCTTTACTTCAAGCTCCTTCACGTCGATCTTAAGGCCGTTTTTCTCGGCAAGGGTGCGGACGATGTCGAGGTAGAGCGCCTTGTCCGGCTTCTCGAAATAGACCGTCAGGCCGAAGCGGTCGGACAGCGACATCAGCTCCTGCACCGTGTCATTATGGTGCACGTCGTCGGCGTCGCTGCGACCGGAGAACGTCTCCTTAACGATATGGCGGCGGTTGCTGGTGGCATAGATGACGGCGTTGCACGCCTTTGCCGAGGCCGAGCCTTCAAGCGCCGCTTTCAGCATACTGAAGCAGTCGTCGTTTTTGTTGAACGACAGGTCGTCGATGAAGATGATGAATTTAAGCGGATTGTCGGAAATCCTCGCCATAATGTCAGACAGGCTGAAAAGCTGGTCTTTTCTAAGCTCTATCAGGCGCAGACCGCGGTCAAAGAAGTGGTTGACGCAGGCCTTGACCGTCGAGGATTTGCCCGTTCCCGCGTCGCCGTACAGCAGCACGTTCGCGGCGGGGCGACCCTCGATGAGGGCGAGGGTGTTGTCAAACACCTTTTTGCGCTCGGCTTCGTAGCCGACGAAGCTGTCGGCCGAGATGTCGTCGGCGGACTCGACAGGAACAATGCGGCTGTCGGTGACGGAGAACATCTTTGCCGAGGCAAAGATGCCGTAGCCGTAGCGACCGATGTTACTGAGCCTGTCGGCGAACGACTCCTCAAAGTCGACCGCTGCGCTTTCAAAGCGCGGGGCAAAGCCGCCGCAGTCGTCGGCGCTTATCAGGTCGGCGGGGGTCAGGCGGCTCAGCTGCGAGAACAGCTTCAGCTCGGCGGACGCGTTTGCCTGCAGCGCTTCGGGGATTTGAACCGAGCGCGCCGCGTCGATTATGTATCGGTTTTCGTCGGTGTAGACCGTGCGCGTCAGAAAGTCGGAGAAGCTGTAGTTATCCTCCGCGAGGGAATAGACAAACTCGCCGTAGGCTTCGGCTTTTTGCAGCGCGTTTTGCGCCGTCAGCACTTTAAGCAGTGCGGCAATCGGCTTGGTCTCGAGCGTTTTGCGGAACACGCACAGCGAGCCGAGACGGCGCGCGAGCGCTTCATTTTGTTGCGTAGTCATAGTGTGGGACTATCCTTTGAACTGATTTATGACAGCTCCCTTATCCGCGGAGCTGACCATTGCGGAGTATCTTGCAAGGTAGCCCTTCAGGTTCTCCTTGCGCTTGATGGGCATGGTCTGCCTGCGGGACTCGATCTCGGCTTCGTCAACTTTAAGCTCAATCGAGTGCTCGGGAATATTTATCGAAATAATGTCGCCCTCTTTGACATAGGCGATAAGGCCGCCGCTGACGGCCTCGGGCGAAACGTGGCCTATGGAAGCGCCTCTGGTAGCGCCGGAGAAACGACCGTCGGTGATGAGCGCTACGTCATTGTCAAGCCCCATTCCGGCGATTGCGGAGGTCGGGGAGAGCATCTCTCTCATGCCGGGGCCGCCCGCAGGACCTTCGTAGCGGATAACGACGACGTCGCCCTTGACGATCCTGCCGTCGTAGATGGCGGCGATAGCCTCCTCCTCGCTCTCAAACACGCGGGCAGGGCCCTCGTGCACGAGCATTTCGGGAGCGACGGCGCTGCGCTTTACAACGCAGCCGTTGGGGGCAAGGTTGCCCTTGAGCACGGCGATGCCGCCCGTCTTGCTGTACGGATTGTCGACGGTGCGGATCACGTCGGTGTCGCGATTTACCGCGTCGGCGATGTTCTCAGCCATGGTCTTGCCTGTGCAGGTCATAACGGAGGTGTCGAGCAGGTTGAGCTTTGTCAGCTCCCTGAGCACGGCATAGATACCGCCCGCTTCGTTAAGGTCCTCCATATAGGTGTGACCCGCAGGCGCCAAATGGCAGAGGTTCGGGGTGCGCTCGCTTATCGCGTTTGCTTCGTCAAGGCTGAACTCGACGCCGCACTCGTTGGCGATAGCGGGCAGGTGCAGCATACTGTTGGTGGAGCAGCCGAGCGCCATGTCGGCGGTCAGCGCGTTCTTTATAGCGGCCGCGGTCATAATGTCGCGCGGCTTGATGTCCTTTTTAACAAGCTCCATGACCTGCATACCCGCGTGCTTTGCAAGCTCGATTCTTGCGGAATAGACGGCGGGGATGGTTCCGTTGCCGCGCAGTCCCATTCCGAGCACCTCGGTCAGGCAGTTCATGGAGTTGGCGGTGTACATACCCGAGCAGGAGCCGCAGGTAGGACACGTTTTCTCCTCACACTCGCAGAGCTTCGCTTCGTCGATAAGCCCCGCTTTGTATGAGCCGACGGCCTCGAACATACTCGAAAGGCTCGTCTTTTTGCCGTCGACGCGACCCGCAAGCATCGGGCCGCCGCTGACGAACACGGTGGGGATATTAAGGCGTGCGGCCGCCATGAGCAGGCCGGGCACGTTCTTGTCGCAGTTTGGCACCATTACGAGGCCGTCGAAGCCGTGAGCCATAACCATGGCCTCGGTCGAGTCGGCGATGAGGTCGCGCGTGACGAGGGAATACTTCATTCCCGTGTGACCCATTGCGATACCGTCGCAGACCGCGATAGCGGGGAATACGATAGGAGTTCCGCCCGCCATTGCAACGCCGAGCTTGACGGCGTCGACGATCTTGTCAATGTTCATGTGGCCGGGAACGATCTCGTTATAAGAGCTGACTATTCCGATAAGCGGACGCGCCTGCTCCTCCTTGGTCAGGCCGAGCGCGTGATAGAGACTGCGGTGCGGCGCATTCTGAAATCCGTCGACGATGGTATCTTTTATCATAATGGTTCTCCTTGTCCGCCGCTTTTATACGCAAACGGATAAATGCGGCATTTGTTTAAAGCGGCAGCTGCCGCGCAATGAAAGCTTCAAGCGCGGGACAACTGCCCCGAGAGCGGCGCGGCCTTTAAGCGGAAAGTTCGCGATAAAAGCCGCGCCTTAAAATCCTATCAGTTGTTGATGAGCTTATCCTCGTCGCTCCAGCTGTAGAGCTTGCGGACTTCCTTGCCGACGGTCTCGGACGGGTGCTCGGCGGCCAGCTTGCGCATGGCGTTGAAGTGAACCTGAGCGCCTGCGTCGGACATATCGAGCAGGAATTCCTTGGCAAAGGTGCCGTCCTGAATGTCGGACAGGATCTTTTTCATGGTCTTCTTGGTCTCTTCGGTGATGATCTTCGGACCGGTGATGTAGTCGCCGTACTCGGCGGTATTGGAGATGGAGTAACGCATGCCCTCAAAGCCGCTCTGATAGATAAGGTCGACGATGAGCTTCATCTCGTGAATGCACTCGAAGTAAGCGTTTCTCGGGTCGTAGCCGGCCTCGCAGAGAGTCTCGAAGCCCGCCTGCATGAGGGCGCAAACGCCGCCGCAGAGGACAGCCTGCTCGCCGAAGAGGTCGGTCTCGGTCTCGGTGCGGAAGGTGGTCTCGAGCACGCCTGCGCGAGCGCCGCCGATGCCCAGAGCGTAAGCCAGAGCGATCTCAAGAGCGTCGCCGGTGGCGTCCTGCTCAACGGCTACGAGGCACGGAACGCCCTTGCCCGCCTGATACTCGCTGCGGACGGTGTGGCCGGGTCCCTTGGGAGCGATCATGATGACGTTGACGTTCTTGGGCGGCTTGATGCAGCCGAAGTGAATGTTGAAGCCGTGAGCGAAGGCAAGGGTCTTGCCCTCGGTCAGGTTCTGCTCGATGCTCTCCTTGTAGAGCTTGGCCTGCTTCTCATCGTTGATAAGGATCATAATGATGTCGGCATTGGCGGCAGCGTCGGCGGCGGTCATAACCTTCAGACCTGCGGCCTCGGCCTTAGCCCAGCTCTTGCTGCCCTCGTAAAGGCCGACGATAACGTCAACGCCCGAATCCTTCAGGTTCAGCGCATGAGCGTGACCCTGAGAGCCGTAGCCGATGATAGCGACAGTCTTGCCGTTGAGCTTGGCAAGGTTGCAATCCTGCTGATAATAAATGTTCTGCATTTTAGATTATCTCCTTTTTGTGATATATATACTGCGCGTAAGGCCCGATGCAAATTACTTGCTTATGGTGCTGCTGCCGCGCTGTATCGCTACTACTCCCGTGCGGCACATCTCAAGTATGCCGAGCGGTTCGATGACGTCGATGAACGCCTTTACCTTTGACGGCTCGCCCGTGACCTCGATTGATATGGCGTCGGTCGAGTAGTCGATTATCTTCGCCCTGTAGACCTCGACGGCCGCCATTATTTCATTGCGGTTCTCGGGGGTGTTGGCGACCTTGATTATCATAAGCTCGCGCTCGACGGAGGTTGAGTCGTCAAGCAGCTCGACCTCGCGGACGTTATAGAGCTTTTTAAGCTGATTTATCAGCTGCTCGCGGGCGTAGTCGTCGCCGTTGAGTGTTATGGTCATTCGTGAAAAACGCGGGTCCTCGGTCTCGCCGACGGTGAGGGAGTCGATGTTGAAGCCTCTGCGCATGAACAGTCCCGACACGCGGGCGAGTACGCCGTATTTATTCTCGACATAGGCTGCGATCACACTTCTCATCGGTCTTCCTCCAGTTCCACGCTTGTAATAATATCGTCAATGCTTCCTCCGGGCGGCAGCATCGGCAGGACGAATTCGTCCTTGTCGATGAGCGTATCGATGAGGTAGGGACAGTGCGCGTCCATTGCCTTGGTGAAGGCCGCCCTGAAGTCGTCGATGTTGTCGACGCGCTCGGCCTTTGCGCCGAACGCTTCGGCGAGCTTAACAAAGTCGGTCTGACGGCCGAGCACGGTGTTTGAATAGCGCTTGCCGTAGAACAGCGTCTGCCACTGGCGCACCATTCCGAGCACGCCGTTGTTAAGCAGTACGATGACGACGGGGGTGTTGTATGTAACGGCGGTGGCAAGCTCGTTTAAGTTCATACCGAAGCTGCCGTCGCCCGTGATGAGCACGGTGCGGTCGCCTGTTGCGACAGCGGCGCCGATGGCAGCGCCGAGACCGTAGCCCATAGTGCCCAGCCCGCCGCTTGAAGCAAACCTGCGCACGCGCTCAAAATCGGTGTATTGCGCCGCCCACATCTGATGCTGACCGACGTCGGTGGCGATTATCGTGTCGCGGTCCTTGACCTCGTTAATAACGTCGAAAATCTTCTTCGGAGTCATCGCGCCGTTTGCCTTTTCCTCGGTCTTGGCGATGATGGCGTTCTCCTCGGCTCTGAGCGCTTCGATGTGTGCTCTCCACTCGGGGTGCTGTTTTTTCTCGCACTTGTCAAGCAGGCGGGCGAACGAGTCGACGATGTCACCGATAAGCCCCGCGTCGACCTTGATGTTCTTGTTGATCTCGCTCAAATCGGTGTCGAGCTGGATTATTTTTGCGTTGGGGCAGTATTTTGCGGTGTTGCCCGTGGCACGGTCGCTGAAGCGCACGCCCACACCGATGACGAGGTCTGCGTCCTTATTGGCCATGCTCGAAGCGTAGTGGCCGTGCATACCCTCCATGCCGAGGTAGCGCTCGTAGGAACACGGCAGGCACGACAGACCCATAAAGGTGCAGCCGACAAAGCCGTCGATCTTCTCTGCGAGGGCGCAGATAATATCGGCCATGCCTTCGCCCGCAGCGCCGCCGCCGATGTAGATGTAGGGCTTTTCAGCCGCGTTTATCAGCTTTGCCGCAGCTTCGATTTCCGCGTCGGAGACGCGCCCCTGCGGAGCCATCCCGACCACATCGTGCGGCTCATAGTCGCCGATCGCGGTCTGCACATCCTTGGGAATGTCGATAAGCACGGGACCCGGACGGCCCGACTTCGCAATCCGGAATGCCTCGCGAATGGTGTCGGCAAGCTCGGACACGCTGCTGACAAAATAGTTGTGCTTGGTTATCGGCATGGTAACGCCCGTTATATTTATCTCCTGAAAGCTGTCGCGCCCGATAAGGCTCGTGGGCACGTTGCCCGTGATGGCGACCATGGGAATGGAGTCGAGCATCGCGGTGGCGATACCCGTTACAAGGTTGGTAGCACCCGGACCCGAGGTCGCGATGACTACGCCGACCTTGCCCGTGACGCGCGAGTAGCCGTCGGCTGCGTGCGACGCACCCTGCTCGTGCGCGGTCAGGACGTGGTTTATGCGCCCCTGCGCCTTGTAAAGCTCGTCATAGATGTTGAGCACCTGACCGCCGGGGTAGCCGAAAACATCGGTCACGCCCTGCTCGATAAGAGTCTCGACAACTATTTGAGCGCCTGTCATTCTTTTTGCTTTTTCAGTCTGCATTTTTCCTTTGATCCTCCCGAGGAAATGCCGCCGAAAGCAAGCCTTTAAAGCGGCAAATGTGATGATATGTCCGTATAGCAAAAACACTTCCGACTCTTTATCATCGTTTGATAACAAAGAGACGAAAGTGCAAAACTCGTGATTTCAAGCCTTCCGCGGTACCACTCTTTTTCACGCGGCATATTCGCCTCGTGCTCTCGGGTGCCAACACACCCACGCTCTTTTACGGGAGCACCCGTCCGCAACTACTCGGTCCTGCCGACCGTTTCCCTGCGGCCGCTCCGCGGCGAGTTCGGAAAAAGTTCGCCGATGCCTTGCACCGAAACGGCATCTCTCTGTCTGACGTTTGACTTTAACCTACTGTTCCGCATCACTGCGTTTGGTTTTTTACATTATACTACCGCTTTGCACGTTTGTCAATCATATTTTCGACTGCGTGCGAGCTTTTTTCGCCCCTTTGAGCTACAGCTTTGCAGCCTCGCCGCTGAGAGTCGCGGCCATAACGGCCTTTATTGTGTGCATACGGTTTTCCGCTTCCTCAAAGACGATGGACTGCCCACTCTCGAACACCTCGTCGGTGACCTCCATCGAGTCGCGGCCGAACTTCTCGCCCATACTGCGGCCGATGGTCGTTTTCATATCGTGGTAGGAGGGCAAACAGTGCATAAACACGGCGTCTGCGCCTGCTTTTGCCATAAGCTCGGAGTTCACCTGATAGGGCGCAAGAGCGGCTATTCTCTCCGCCCAGACCGACTCGGGCTCGCCCATCGAGACCCAGATGTCGGTGTATATCACGTCGGCGTTTTTGACGGCTGCGTCGGGGTCGGTCTCAAAGCGGAGGGCAGCGCCCGACTGAGCGGCGGCCTCACGGCACTTTTCGACAAGAAGCGCGTCGGGGAAGTAGCCCTCGGGCGCGCAGGCAGTGAAGTTAAGCCCCATTTTGGCGCAGCCGACCATGAGCGAGTTGCCCATATTGAACCTCGCGTCGCCCATATAGACAAAGTTTATGCCCTTCAGGCGGCCGAAGTGCTCCTTTATCGTAAGAAAGTCGGCGAGTATCTGCGTCGGGTGGAACTCGTCGGTCAGGCCGTTCCATACGGGCACATCGGCGTAGTAAGCCAGCTCTTCGACTATCTGCTGACCGAAGCCGCGGTACTCGATGCCGTCAAAGATGCCGCCGAGCACGCGCGCGGTGTCGGCGATGCTCTCTTTTTTGCCGATCTGCGAGCCTGTCGGGTCGAGGTAGGTGCAGCCCATTCCGAGGTCGCGCGCGGCGACCTCAAAGCTGCAGCGCGTGCGGGTGCTCGTCTTTTCAAATATAAGCGCGATGTTCTTGCCGTCACAGAGCTTGTGCGGAGTTCCCGCTTTTTTGAGCGCCTTGAGCTTGGCGGCGAGGTCGATAAGATAGCCTATCTCCTCGGGAGTAAAGTCGAGCAGCTTGAGAAAATCTCTGCCTTTGAAGTCCATTTTGTTCCTCCTAAAGTTTGTCAGGCGCAGGCGGCCTTGATGACCGCTGCCGCTTCTGCAAGCAGGTCTTTCGGTATGTTAAGCGCGGGCAGCAGCCTGAGCTTGTTCTTTGCCTTGATAACAAGCACGCCGTTTTCGATGCATTTTGCGATTATTTCGCCCGCGTCCTTTTCGGTCTCGATTCCGAGCATGAGACCGAGGCCGGTCACGCTCTTTATGCCTTTGGCACCGCTCAGCTCCTCTGTAATGTAAGCCGAGCGCTCCTTAACCCCCTGCAGGACGTTGCCGTCAATGCGGCTGAGTATGCTCAGCGCGCCCGCGCAGCAGACGGGGTTGCCGCCGAAGGTCGAGCCGTGGCTGCCGGGGGTGAGCACGTCGGCGACCTTTTCGCCGAGTATGGTCGCACCGATCGGCAGGCCGCCGCCGAGTCCCTTGGCGGTCGAGACGATGTCGGGCTTGATGCCGTAGTTCATATAGCCGTAAAGCTCGCCCGTGCGGCCGTTGCCCGTCTGCACTTCGTCACAGATAAGCAGCACGTCGCGGCTTTTGCACAGCTGCGCAACGGCCTTTACATAGTCCTTGTCAAGCGGCATAACGCCGCCCTCGCCCTGGACGACCTCAATCATAACGGCCGCGCATTTGCGGGACGAGAGCATGACCTCAAGCTCCTCAATGCAGCCTGCATTTGCGTAGGCAAAGCCCTCGGTCAGCGGCAGAAAATCGTTGTGGAACACGTCCTGTCCCGTTGCGGCGAGGGTGGTTATCGTTCTGCCGTGGAAGCTGTTGCGCAGGGTGACGACGGTGTGGTACTCCTTGCCCTTTTTGTCTGCGGCGTACCTGCGCGCGACTTTTATCGCGCACTCGTTCGCTTCCGCACCCGAGTTTGAGAAAAACACTTTTTTCATTTCGGTGCGCTCGCACAGCATTTGCGCGAGCTTTGCGCACGGCTCGGTGTAATACAGGTTCGACGTGTGCTGCAGCTTGCCCAGCTGCGCGGTGACCGCCGCGATCCACTTTTCGTCGGCAATGCCGAACGTGTTGACCGCAATGCCTGTCGCCATATCAATGAAGCGCTTGCCGTCTTTGTCAAAGACTACGCTGCCCTTGCCGGAGACAAGCTCGACAGGAAAGCGCGCGTAGGTGTTTGCAATATAGGCTTTGTCAAGGGTAAATGTGTCCATGGAAAGCGCCTCCTTATCCTGCGGTGAACATCGTTCCGATACCTTCGTTTGTCAGCATTTCTATAAGTATTGAGTGCGGTATGCGGCCGTCGATGATGAACACGCGCTGCACACCCCGGTTGATGGCGTTTATGCAGCACTCGACCTTCGGTATCATACCGCCGTTTATCGTTCCCTTTTCAACAAGCAGGGGAGCTTCGCTTGCTTTTATCTCGTGAATGAGCGTCGACGGGTCGTCCTTGTCGGCAAGTACGCCGCTGATGTCGGTCATCGAGATGAGGCTTTCGGCCTTCAGCTCGCCCGCAATGCGCGCGGCGGCGGTGTCGGCGTTTACGTTGTAGACGTTGCCGCAGCTGTCGCATCCGACGGTTGAGACGACGGGGATGTAGCCCTTTTCGATAATGTCGAGTATCGGCTTGACGTTCACGCCCGTTATCTCGCCGACGAAGCCGAGCCGCTCGTCCTTAACGCACGCCTGAAGCATATGCCCGTCGATACCCGACAGGCCGATGGCAGCGCCGCCTTTGTTCTCGATGAGGTTGACAAGGCTCTTGTTGACCTTGCCCGCGAGCACCATCTGAACGATGTCTGCCGTCTCCTTATCCGTGACGCGCAGGCCGCCGACGAACTCGCTTTTCTTTCCGATCTTGTTCAGCATATCGGTTATCTCGGGTCCGCCGCCGTGGACGAGCACGACCTTGACCCCGATAAGCGAAAGCAGCACGATGTCGCGCATGACCGAGTCTTTAAGCTGCTCGTTTATCATGGCGTTGCCGCCGTACTTGATAACGACGATTTTGCCTGTATATTCCTGAATGTAGGGCAGCGCCTGTACAAGCACTTTTGCCCGTTCTGCGTTTGAAATGTCCATTGCTTTGCTCCTTGCTTTAGGTGCGGTAGTCTCCGTTTATTTTAACGTAATCATAGGTCAGGTCGCAGCCCCACGCGGTCGACGAGAAGTCGCCCGAATTAAGCCCGACGAGTATTTCGACCTCATCCTCAAGCAGTATCTCCTTGGCCTTTTCTTCGGAGAAGTCGACCCCTGCGCCGTTTTTGCAGACCTCGATAACGCCTTTGGGCGATTTGAAGCTGACGTCGATCTTGTTTACGTCGACCTTGGCGCCGCTGTAGCCTATCGCGCACAGCACGCGCCCCCAGTTGGCGTCGGAGCCGAACATCGCGGCCTTGGTGAGTGAGGAGCAGATCACGCTCTTTGCGACCGTCTTGGCGGTGGCAATGTCGGCAGCACCCGAGACTTTGCACTCGAGCAGCTTTGTCGCGCCCTCACCGTCGGCGGCTATGCGGCGGCAGAGGTAAACGGTGACGGTGTTGAGCGCTTTCATAAAGGCGCTGAAGGCTTCACCCTCGGCGGTTATCTCGGCGTTGCCCGCAAGGCCGTTGGCCATGACTGCTACCATATCGTTGGTGGACGTGTCTCCGTCGATGCTTATCATATTAAAGGTGTCGGCAATATCGGTCGAGAGCGCTTTTTGCAGCATCTCGCTGCTTATTTTGCAGTCGGTGGTGATAAAGACGAGCATCGTCGCCATGTTCGGGTGAATCATGCCCGAGCCCTTGGCAATGCCGCCGATGCGGCACTCGACCCCGCCGATTTCAAAGCTGACGGCGACCTGCTTGAGCTTGGTGTCGGTCGTCATAATGCCCTCGGCCGCAAGCTCGGAGCAGTCGCCGAGCGAGGCAACCAGCGACGGGATACCCGACGCGATGGGGGCGATGTCGAGCGGCTGACCGATAACGCCGGTCGATGCGACAATGACGTCGTCGGCCTCGATGTCGAGCTGCTTTGCCAAAAGGTCGCTCATCTGCCCGGCAATTTCGATGCCGTTTGCATTGCAGGTGTTGGCGTTGCCGCTGTTGCAGATGACTGCCTGCGCCTTGCCGTTAGTCAGGTGCTGCTTGGTGACGACAAGCGGAGCGCCCTTGACGAGGTTGGTCGTGTAGACCGCCGCCGCATTGGCTTCAATGTCGCTGACGATGAGCGAAAGGTCGCGCTTTTCTTTGTTTTTGCGTATGCCGCAGTGTATACCCGAGGCCTTGAAGCCCTTTGCTGCGCAAACGCCGCCGTTTATGATCTTCATTTAATCTTCCTCCGTTATATATCAAGTCCGTAGGACTTTGCCTTGTTTGATACGATGTTCAGACATTCGAGCGCCGCACCCGACGCTCCCTTGCCGAGATTGTCGTAAACCGCCGTCAGCAGCATACGCTCGTCGTTGCCGTAAACTGCGATCTTCATGCTGTCCTTGCCCGAAAGAGCCGCCGCCGAAAGAAAACCGCCCTCGTCGCTTGCTTCTCGGAAGCTGACAATGTCGCCGGTGTATTTTTTGCGGTAGATGTCGGCGATCTCTTCCTTTGTCAGTCCGCCGACCTGCTGCGAAAATATCGGCACGGTGACCTCCATTCCGCTGTAGAAGTCGTCGACCGTCGGGCAAAACGCGGGATAGCTTGCAAGCCCCGTGATACCTGCCATCTCCTTCAGGTGCTTGTGCGTTTGCCCCAGAGCGTACTGTCGCGGCGCCTTGAGCAGGGGGGAAGTGCTTTCTTCATATTCGGCAATCATTTTTTTGCCGCCGCCCGAGTAGCCCGTCAGCGAGAAGCAGGTGAGCAGCGCGTCCGGTTTGAGCGCGCCCGCCTCGATGAGCGGATAGACCAGAGCGATGAAGCCGCTTGCATGACAACCGGGGACGGCGATGCGCCCGGACGAGGCAATCTTTGCCTCGTGTGCGGCGCTGAGCTCCGGGAAGCCGTAAGCCCAGCCGTCGGCGGTTCGGTGCGCTGTGGAGGTGTCGATAACGACCGTGTCGGGATTGTCGATAAGCGCGACCGCTTCTTCAGCCGCCGCGTCGGGCAGACAGAGGAAAGCGACGTCGGCGGAGTTGAGCGCCTGCCTTCGGCAAGCGGTATCCTTGCGCTTTTCGTCGTCGAGCACGATGAGCTCAACGTCGTCGCGGCTTGCCAGCCTTTCATATATCCGCAGGCCGGTCGTGCCCGCTTTTCCGTCAATAAAGATCTTCATTTTTACGCTCCGTAAATACAGCTTGACGCGGCAAAAGCCGCTCTTAATTCCGTGAAGCTCTGCCGTGGCTGCAATAATATTCATATTTGATGAATATAATATAGCATATTATGAATAATTATGCAATACCTGATTTAAATTTTGTATAGAATTTATCAACGAAACTCACTTGAGCAAGGCTCGTTGGTGAAAGTGTACAATTACTTCTTTGCCGTTCACAAATTAGAAACAATTAGGACAAATTTTTCTGTTATAATAATAAATGATCAGAATTATATCCTACGGCGGTTCGAAGCCGTAAAAAGCAGTTTACAAGGAGGACTTTTATGGCTAAAAGAAATTACGCCGAGCTTACGCCCGAGATACTCGAGCTGTCCGAGCTTTGTCGCAAAAGAGGAGTTATCGAGCCGTCTTTGTATGCAGAGCACAAGGTCAACCGCGGCTTACGCGATCTAAACGGAAAGGGTGTGCTTACCGGCCTTACCGAGATAAGTGAGGTCTGCGCCAAAAAGACCGTTGACGGGGAGGAATATCCCTGCGACGGCAAGCTGTTTTACCGCGGCTACGATGTTGAAAAGCTCGTTGCGGGCCGCAGCTTTGAATCGCACTTCGGCTTTGAGGAGGTCGTGTACCTGCTGCTGTTCGGCGAGCTGCCGACTAAGATGCAGCTTGACGACTTCTCGCGCCTGCTGGCAAGCTACCGCTCGCTGCCGAATTCGTTTGTGCGCGATATTATAATGAAAGCACCGAGTGCCGATATGATGAACTCGCTTGCGCGCAGCGTGCTGACGCTTTATTCATACGATAACAATCCCGACGACGTCAGCGTCGACAACGTGTTAAGGCAGTGCATTCAGCTTATCGCGATGTTCCCGCAGCTGGCCGTCTACGGCTATCAGGCGTATGATTACTATTTGAGCGACTCGAACAGCTTCTTTATCCACGAGCCGCTGCCCGAGCTTTCTACAGCCGAGAACATTCTGCACATGCTCAGAATCGACAGCAAATTCACCCCGCTTGAAGCGAAGCTGCTCGACCTCTGCCTTATCCTGCACGCGGAGCACGGCGGCGGCAACAACTCGTCGTTCACCACGCACGTCGTTACCTCGTCGGGCACCGACACTTATTCGGCGATAGCAGCCGCACTCGGCTCGCTTAAAGGCCCCAAGCACGGCGGTGCAAATATCAAGGTGTGCAATATGTTCGACGACATCAAGCGCAACGTGCACGACTGGAACGACCGCGATGAGATCGAGGCCTACGTCGAAAAAATCGTGCATAAGGAGGCGTTCGACCGCACGGGGCTTGTCTACGGTATCGGCCACGCGGTCTACTCGCTTTCCGACCCGAGAGCGCGCGTGCTCAAGGGCTTTGTTGAGCGCCTGAGCGAGGAGAAGGGGCTGCAGAAGGAGTTCAGCCTCTACTCAACCGTTGAGGAGGTCGCACCGCAGATAATCTCGCGCGAACGCAAAATGTACAAGGGCGTCAGCGCAAACGTCGACTTCTACAGCGGCTTCGTTTATGAGATGCTGCGCCTGCCGCGCGAGCTGTACACGCCTGTGTTCGCGATCTCGCGCATCGCGGGCTGGAGCGCCCACCGCCTTGAGGAGCTGATAAACGCGGGTAAGATAATCCGTCCCGCTTACAAGTCGGTGCGCGGGCGCCGCGAGTATCTCCCGATGGAGGACAGATAGCTTTTCGCGCCGCGCTTTACTCGTCTGCCGATGGTATCGGCTTTTGATGAGAGGCGCGGCTTTTCCTTTTTTTGAAAGGACTGACGGTGAAAAATGCAGCTTAAATTAAGAAACGCGTCTGAAGCGGACGCAAAGCGCCTGCTCGAAATCTATTCGTTCTACGTCGAAAACACGGCGGTCACCTTTGAGTGCGAAACGCCCTCTCTTGACGAGTTCGCCGCGCGCATACGCGGGATTTCCGCACGCTACCCATACATCGTCGCCCTCGACGGCGAGAGGATAGTCGGCTACACCTACGCGGGCGCATTTAAGGCGCGCGCAGCCTACGACTACTCGTGCGAGGTGACGGTCTATGTCGACCGCCGTTGCCGCGCAAACGGAGTCGGAAAAGCGCTCTATACGGCGCTCGAGCGGCTGCTGGGCGAGATGGGGTTTACAAACCTCTACGCCTGCGTGGCCTATCCGCGCACGGAGGACAGCTATCTGACGCGCAACAGCGCCGATTTTCACAGGCATATGGGCTACAGGACGGTCGGCCGGTTTGAAAACTGCGCCTATAAATTTGGCCGCTGGTACGATATGATCTGGCTTGAAAAGGTCATCGCCGACCACTCCCGCGATATGGCTCGGCTTGATCTTGATAAGCGCAGGCTCCCTGTTTAATGAAAAATAAATGAAATGTTGCCTGCGGCACTTCCATTTGCCGCGAAAATGTGTTATATTAAATGTAAGGAGAATCAAGGCTTACAGCCGGGGCTCTTCAAAAAGCACATGGAAGGGGACAAATTTATGTTGTTAACTATCGTCGGAAGAAAAGTAAATCTCAGACCGTCCTTCAAGGAGCTCGCCGAGAAGAAAATTTCAAAACTCGACAAGTTCTTCCATGACGAGGCTACCGCTACTCTTACCGTAACGGTTGAGAAAAATCATCACAAAGCCGAGCTTACCGTGTTAGACTCGGGCATAGCCTTCAGAGCCGAGCAGACAGCTGATGATATGGAGGAGGCGCTCGACCTCGCCGTCGACGCGATAATCCGCCAGATAAGAAAGAACAAGACCCGCCTTGAGCGTCGCCTGCGCGACAACGCGTTCGAGGTTTACGAGCCGTACGCCGACAAGGAGTACGAGGTCGTCCGCCGCAAGAGCGTTTCGCTCAAGCCGATGACGACCGACGAAGCGATAATGCAGATGGAGCTTGTGGGGCATATGTTCTTTATGTTCATCGACTCCGACACGAGCAGCACCAGCATCGTTTACAGACGTAACGACGGCGGCTACGGCGTTATCGAGGCAGAAGAATAAGGAGTTAAGATTTTTGAAATTCCGTATGATGGCGCCGTGTCTTTTCGGACTTGAAAAGCCTGTCGCCGATGAACTTAAAGCAATGGACGCCGAAAACGTAACGGCTGAAAACGGACGCGTCTTTTTTGAGGGCGACGAGCATATGATAGCGCGAGCTAACATATGCTCTCGCTTTGCCGAGAGGGTGCAGATCGTCGTCGGCGAGTTTGACGCGCATTCGTTCGCGGAGCTGTTCGACCGCGTAAAGGCGCTGCCTTGGGAGCGCTTCATCAGGGAATCGGACGCATTTCCCGTCAAGGGTTGGTCGATAAATTCGCAGCTGCACAGCGTGCCCGACTGCCAGGCGATAATCAAAAAGGCTGTCGTCAGCCGCCTGTCGGAAAAGTATCACATCGAACGGTTCAAGGAAACGGGCGCAAAGGTGCAGATCGCGTTTTCGATACTTAAAAACCGCGTCACCGTGACCGTCGACACCTCGGGCGAGGGGCTGCACAAGCGCGGCTATCGCCGCAATGCAAACGACGCGCCGCTTAAAGAGACGCTTGCCGCCGCTCTGGTGTGGCTCAGCCGCATTTATGACGACAGCACGCTTTACGACCCGTGCTGCGGCTCGGGAACAATACTCATCGAGGGCGCGATGATCGCGCGCAATATGGCACCCGGACTTCGCCGCTCCTTCGCGGCCGAGAGCTTCGGCTTCATTCCCGATGAGGTCTGGCGCAGCGAGCGCGAGCGCGCCTTGAGTGCGATAAAGACCGATATTCCGTTTCGCGCCAAGGGCAGTGACATCGACCCCGAAGCCGTCGCGCTGACACTCGAAAACGCGAAAAAGGCGGGAGTCGACGGCTTTGTCGAAGCAACGGTCGCCGACGTGGCCGACTTTGCGCCGACCGGCGAGCGCGCGGTCGTTGTGACCAACCCGCCCTACGGCGAGCGGCTGCTTGACGAAAAGCAGGCAGAGCGGCTTTACTCCGTGATGGGCAGGGCTTTTGTGCAAAAGCGGGGATACAAATATACCGTCATCAGCTCGCACGACGGCTTCGAGCACGCCTTCGGGCGCACGGCCGACAAGCGCAGAAAGCTGTATAACGGCAGCATAAAGTGCCAGGCGTATTTCTATTTCAGATGATCTTTGCGCTTTAGGAGCGGATTTTCGAACACAAAAAATCAAGAGCGGATGGGTAAAATGCAACACATATTCATCGTCAACAACGTGGCGGGCGGCGGCCGCAAAACCGTCGAGCTTATCCCGAGGATCGACTCGTATTTCAACAATGCGGGCGGCAGCTACGAAATAGTCACCACCAAATGCAAGGGCGACGCGACCGAGATCGCACGCCGCTACGCACAGACGGGCGAGCACATTCGCCTGTACTCCTGCGGCGGCGACGGCACTCTGCACGAGGTCATAAACGGCGTAGTAGGCTACAAAAACGTCGAAGTCGGCGCGTTTCCCTGCGGCACGGGCAACGACTATGTTTCGACCTACGGAAAAGCAGAGGACTTCCTCGACGTAAAGGCGCAGGTCGAGGGCAGCGCCGTTGACGTCGATTTGATACTGGCCGACGGGGTCTACTCGATAAACCAGTGCTCGATAGGCTTTGACGCGGCGGTGGCAAACAACGTCTCGCGCTTTAAGCAAAAGCCGCTCATCACCAACTCGGGCGCATACATACTTTCGGTTATGTACACTCTGGCGGGCAAGCTCGGCAACCGCCTGCGTATTTATGTTGACGACAACCCGCCTGTCGAGGGCAGCTACCTGTTCGCCGTTGCGGCAAAGGGGCAGTATCAGGGCGGAGGAATGATGAATGCGCCGCTTGCGCGTCCGACCAGCCGAACTTTAAGCTGTATGTTTGTCAGGACAGTCTCGCGCGTTAAGTTTTTGAGCCTGTTTCCGAAGTATATGAAGGGGCAGCACCTCGCGGCGGCCGACGTTGTGACAAGCTGCACCGCTAAAAAGATGCGCGTTATTTCCGACAAACCCGTGCCCGTCGCACTCGACGGCGAGATCATCATCAGCAGCGACATCACCGCAGAGGTCGTGCCGAAAGCGCTGAATTTCGTCGTTCCGTCGACCGTTTCGGTCAAGTGTGACGAGAAAGACGACAAGGTCGTCATCAAAAGCCGCCCGAAAGCCACAGCCGACAAAACAGAGTGATTTTCGCCTCGCTCTGCGCGTGTTCCGCGCGTCGGGGCGCTTTCGGCAGAACCTCTTGCGGAGCTTTTGAACGCGCTTTCGCCGCTTTCGCGGAAGTTCACCCGCACTTTTTGCGGACATTTGAAAATATAAGCCTCAAGCGGGCGATACGCTGATTTTTAGCAACGGCGCACCGCCCGCTTTCTGTATTTAAAGAAAGGCAAGTGACCGATATTGGCAAAACCCGACAGCAAACGTTTAAACTTCAAACCGTTTAATTTTCTTATGCTGACGATTGCGGGCATTATCAACGCCGTCGGCGTGACGATGTTCTTAGCGCCTGTTAAGCTGTATGACAGCGGCATATCGGGCACTTCGATGCTGCTCGGGCAGCTGACTCCCGACTGGCTCAGCCTGTCGCTGTTTCTCATCGTGCTGAACGTGCCGCTGTTTCTTATCGGGCTGAAGCGGCAGGGGATAGGCTTCACGGTTTCGGCGGTCTACACCGTCGCGGTGTATTCGGTCGCGGCGTGGCTCATCACCGACGTGCTGCCGGTCGATGTCAGCGTGGCTTCGCCGCTCGCGGGCTCGGATCTGCTGCTGTGCGCGCTGTTCGGAGGCTTTATTTCGGGTGTGGGCAGCGGCCTTGCGATACGCTTCGGCGGTGCGATGGACGGCATCGAGGTTATGGCCGTCATCTTCGCCAAGCGGCTGGGCGTGTCGGTCGGCACGTTCGTTATGGGCTACAACGTCGTGCTGTACGTCGTCTGCGGCATTGCGGCAGACAGCTGGATATTGCCGCTTTATTCGATAGTCACCTACGGCGCGGCGCTCAAGACCGTCGACTTCATCGTTGAGGGTATCGACCGCTCCAAGGCTGCGATGATAATCACGCGTGAGAGCGAGACTGTCTGCGCCGAGCTGTCGCACGCGTTTGAGTGCGGACTGACCGTGACCGATGCGAAGGGATATTATTCCGACACTGACTGCAAGGCGGTGTACATCGTGCTCAACCGCTTCCAGATCGCGAAAATGAAGAACATCGTCCGCGCCTCCGACCCCTCGGCCTATGTGATGATTTACGAGATAGCAGACGTGTGCTCGGGCGGCAAGCGGGATTGAACGGCGGCTTATATTAGCCGGTTTTATGTTTGCTTCGCAGGCCTGACCGCTTCGGTGCAGGCTTTCGCGCCCGCCCCACGCGCCGCTTCCCGCACCACCGCCGCACCACCGCCGCACCACCCCGCACCGCTTCTCGCGAATCCACCCATCTTCCCACCTCACGTACCGCCCGCCCACGCAAAGCTCTGCTTCGCGGGCGCTTTTCGCACCCGCCCCTACGCGCCGCCGCCCGCACCGCCCCCGCGCCGCACCCGCACCGCCGCCGCGCCACCCACGCACCGCACCCGTACCCCGCACCACCGCCCGCACCGCCGCCCGCACCGCCGCCCGCGTCACCCCCACGCCGCCCCCACGCCGCCCCCCGCACCACCGCCGCGCCACCACGCGCCGCCGCCGCGCCG
>CAKSQO010000004.1 GCA_934486615.1 uncultured Eubacteriales bacterium
TATTCGCTTGCAAATGGCATCGCATTAGCAAGCATCGCGTTTGGGTGCACACACCGCAAACACACTTGTTAGGGGGCGTCTTTGACACCCGCACCCCCTAAAACCCCCTAAGAAAAAATGAAATCAAGGAAGGATGATGTTAATTCATGGAGAAGAAAACGGAAAGAATCAAGTTTTGGCTGACAGATAAAGAGCTGAAACAAATTGACCGCAAATCAAGAAAACTCGGTATGAATCGCTCCGAGTATATTCGCCATCTCATCGCTAACTGCAAGCTTGTCCACACGCCGGACATTGACTATGAGGACTATTACAACAGACTAAAATCTATCAGCGATAAGTTAAACAACCACCTGATATTTTTAAATCAAACCGGCACATTGGACGAGCCGCAGTTCCACCTGCTCTGCGAGGAGGCGGTCGAAACAGCCAAGCAACTATCTAATGAGCTTACCGAAAAGCTGGATATTGAAATCGAAAAATCAAAGGGGGTGAAGGCTTGAGAAACGGAAAGCACTATGTTCAAGTTCGGATGACAAAAGCCGAAAAAGAGAATTTCTTAAGGCTCAGTAAACTGTGCAACGCCCCTGAGAAAACAGTTCTGTATTGGCTTGTAAATGACATGGTTGTCTACGAAAAGCCGCCTGAAATCTTTTTCAAAATATCAAAGCTGATGCGGAGACTGGAAACTAATGTAGATCATATTTGGCTCGGCCGCAGTAATTTATCGGAAGCGATAAAAACGAAATATTACAAGTTATCAAAAGCGTTGAACAATTACGATTGCGAAATCATTTACAAAGGATTATTTGCAGAAGCACACTACGGCGAAGACCGTAAATAACAACATTGAAAGGCAGTAATTATGAAACACACAAATCAAACTGCCGTTTCAATCATATTTTCTATACACAATTTTCTACAAGAAACGGCAGACAAAAAGAAAATGAATTACGAAAGGATTATGTTGAATGAAAAACGAAACAAAAAAGTCTGCCGAAAAGGTAGTAAAGCAACCCAAACCGAAGCTAATGAACATTAAAATCGAAAAGCTCCACCCGTTTGAGAATCATCCATACAAGGTACTTGATGACGAGCCTATGACAGAGCTTGTAGAGAGTATCAAAGAATACGGGCTGCTCAATCGCGTTATCGTCCGACCGATTGAGAACAACACTGAAGAATATGAAATCATATCCGGTCACCGCCGAGTACACGCCGCTGAGTTTCTTGAAATGAAAGAAGTCCCTGCGGTTGTTCATTTTATCGACCGTGATGAGGCCACGGCTATGATGGTAGATTCCAATTGTCAGCGTGAGAATCTAACGCTTATGGAAAAGGCTCGTTCTTACCGTATGAAAGCAGACGCATTATCTCATCAAGGCAAATCTTTGGGACAGAATGTCCCGAAGTCCGAGGACAATCGAACTACGGCAAAAATAGGTAATGAAGCCGGCGACAGCTATAAAACCGTTCAACGCCTAATTCGTTTAACCTATCTCGTTCCTGAACTTCAAGGGTTTGTAGATAGCGGCAAGATGAAAATGCTCCCGGCTTATGAATTGTCTTTTCTAAATGAAGAAGCACAAAGAGATGTCATTGACCGCATTGATGAAACGAAAAGCTTTCCATCCCACGCACAGGCTCGCCGTATGCGCACCGCTTTTGAAGAAGGCAAGCTTGACTATGATACCGTAACCGAAATTATGAACGAGCTGAAACCGAACCAAGTGGAAAAGCTCAAAATCCCAATGGACGATATACGCAAGTATGTGCCGAAATCCATGACACCCGCTGAAATGCAGGCATACCTTCTCAAGCTCGTAAAACAGGATTACGACCGTCAGCATAACCGCGATGCGAGATAAGGAGAGCTTATGAATAAGTTTATTGTAGGCTTCGGCGCCGCACCGCAGGAGTATGTTGTTAACGGAGTAAGATATGTGGTTGAGCCGAGATTTCAAAAGCCCGACTACAAAGAACCTAAAGAGAATACTGTGCTGAATAACCGTATCGGAAATTATCTCACAAGTGATTTCGCAGATTTGCCGTCTGTCGGTGCAAGTAATATAATAAGCACCGAATATGATTGTACGGCTGCCGGGAAGGAGGATAATAATGCAGCCGAAAAAGAATAACAAAATCGGGATAACGGCGCTTTACTGCCGTTTGTCCCGTGATGACGGAATGGACGGTGAAAGCAATTCAATCGTCAATCAGAAAACGCTGCTTTCGCAAAAGGCAAAGGAAAAAGGATTGACCGATATAAAATTCTATGTGGATGACGGATACACAGGAACAAATTTCAACCGACCGGGATTCGGGCAGTTAATATCGGATATTGAAATGGGATATATCTACGCCGTGATGGTAAAAGACCTATCCCGTCTCGGACGAGATTATGTTTCGGTCGGTAATTATACCGATGTGTATTTTCCAGATCACGACATTCGGTTTATCGCCGTAAATGACGGAATAGACAGCGAGGAGGGCGAAAGCGAAATTGCCCCTTTTAAAAACATCTTAAACGAAATGTACGCGCGGGATATATCCAAGAAAATTCGTTCGTCACACAGACTGAGGGGCAGCATGGGTGAGCCTTTATCCCAACCGCCATATGGGTATATGAAATCCGCTGAAAACAAAAAGAAGTGGGTTATCGACCCGGAGGCAGCAGAGGTGGTAAAAAGCATTTTCAAAATGTGTCTTGAGGGCAAGGGCAACGAAACTATCGCGCGAATATTGCAGGAGAAACAAATACTTGTTCCTATGGCGTATTGGCAAAGCAAAGGACTGCCGAGAGGCGGAAAGAAAACGCAGCCTAATCCGTACAAGTGCTGCAAGACGACAATTCAAAAGATTTTGTCTCAGCAGGAATACTGCGGTGATGTAATCAACTTCAAGACCTGCTCAAAGTCTTTTAAGAACAAAACAAGGCTTCCGAACAATCCTGAGAATTGGGCGATATTCAAGGATGTTCACGAGCCGATTATTGCACGGAGTGATTTTGAAAAGGTACAGACGCTGATAGCCAAAACCAAACGCCGTGCACCAAAGCCGAAAAACGGCGAGAAGAGCATATTCTGCGATTTGCTGTTCTGCGGAGACTGCCACAGCAAGCTCCGTCACCATACGAACACAATCAACAAAGATATTCATTACTTCGTATGTGCAAACAACAAGGTGGATTACAGAGGTGACTGTCCCGGAAGACACTATGTCCGAGCAGATGCTGTTGAGCAGGTTGTTATGCTTGAGCTTCACCGAATGGCGGAGTTCCTTGAATCGGACGAAGAATCCTTTGCCGAGCTTCTCGCCCAAAAGACAGACAAGGAACTGTTGAAAGAAAAGAGGCACGATGAAGAGGAGCTTCAAAAAGCAATTATGCGAAACGATACCGTGGAACAACTTTATGAAAAGCTATATGAGGACAACGCTACCGGCAAGGTAAGCGACGAATGGTTTATGCAATTATCCCACAAGTATGAGGTAGAACGGTTGGAACTGAAAGCTAAGATAAAAACTCTCCGTCAAAAGCTTTCCGATTGCGGACAATGCGAAAGAGATCGTGAAACCTTTACCTCAGCAATCCGCAGGTTAATGCGAATGGATCGACTAACTGCGCCGCTTCTCAGGGAACTCATCGACCATATTGATGTTTTTGAAACGGAAGGCAAAGGTAAAAACCGAACGCAGAGAATCGTTATCTACTATCGCTTTGTCGGGTATGTGGAGATACCCGAGGTATCACGCAGACCGAATATCGTCGCAGATACACGAAAAGGTGTCGCGGTTGAGTATTTAACAGAACCGAAAACGGCATAACAAAAGGAGCAGGCGAAAACCTGCCCCCAACATAAAACCGTATCAAGATAAAAAAACGAGTATTCATAAAGTCAAATACCTTATGAATACTCGATATGGTCGAGGTGACAGGACTTGAACCTGCGGCCTCTGCGTCCCGAACGCAGCGCTCTACCAAACTGAGCCACACCTCGAAATAGGTCGTATTTACCGACGACCTTGTTATTATATAAAATCCGTGTGCAAATGTCAATAGCAAAATTACAAATTTATAATCAAAACCGAGGTTAAAATTATCGAAAACACACCCGTTATCAGGAAATAGACGGTTTTGGCCTTACCTTTATAATACGCAGACATTGCGCCCACAAGAGCAGCGCAAACGGCGATGCCGATGATGTCGGTGATGGCCACGACAGTAGCAGTCTGAATATGCAGCAGCCTGGATATGGGCTTTGCAGTGAAATAGGCGATTATATGGAACAGCGGCACTATTCCGAGCGGGAGAACGCTTAGTCCGAAGCGGCGTCGGCCGGTTCTGAAATAGATAAAAGTTATCGACAGCAAGAGTGCGATTATCGCCAAACATTCTATAAACACCAAAAATCGCCCGCCTTTCGGTTACCATAATATTGCAAATAATTATTACGCCGGGTGCGTTTTTAACATTATTAACACAGTTTTCAACAACCCTATTACCCTTTTCAGATGAAAAATCGGAAAAGTGTTGAAAACGCAGCAAGCTTTTAATCAATATGTTAACAACGTCAGATTTACATAAATAATTTTGCCGATATAATGATTATACAGACCGCTGCGAAAAAAATCAAGTAATTTCGGCGGCACATCAAATAAATAAAATATAACTTGACATTAATTGATAATATTGATATAATAATCAAGTCCGCAAAACGGTACGAGCCATTAGCTCAGTCGGCAGAGCACTTGACTTTTAATCAAGGTGTCCGGAGTTCGAATCTCCGATGGCTCACCATACGCCCACTGTTATGTGGGCGTATTTAATAGGAGGCATAGCTCAGCTGGTCAGAGTGCCTGCTTCACACGCAGGAGGTCGCAGGTTCGAGCCCCGCTGTCTCCACCAAAATCGGCAAAGCTCAGATGAGCTTTGCCGATTTTACTATACCGATAAAAAAACAGACATCCGATTGGATGTCTGTTTTTTCTTGGCAGCGGTATAAGGATTCGAACCTCAACAAACAGAGTCAGAGTCTGTCGTGCTACCGTTACACAATACCGCTATAAAAGTCATCTGTCGACGACCTTTACTATTATACCCATATTTTTCTGTTTGTCAAGTGCTTTCGGCAAAATTATTTTATCTTAATTCTGTCGGGCAGCCCCCCGTCGAGAAAAGCTATCGAACGCTCAATCGCGTCCTTGGAGTTACCCCAGTCGGCGTCCTCGGAATTGTTGCGATAGTCGAACATCCTGCAGAAGTGCTGCACGTCGCCGCTCAACTCATCGAGGTACGCAAGCGTGATGCGCTTAGTCTCCCGCTCGAGCTGCTTTGCCATATCGCGGTTCATATTCTCGGGAATCGAGCCTACTATCAACGAGCAGTGCGGCAGACAAAACTCGCTCTGCTCGGAGTACAGACGGCGGAAGTCCTTGTCGCTCTCATAGGTACGATAAATCGTCGACAGCATATGCTCCGCACCGAAGTTCATCTTGTCACAGACAAAGCACGTCTCGCTCAAACGCACGGCCTTGTACATAATCTTTTTAGTGCTCGGTTTGAAGAGCTTCCTGCCCTCGCCGAACACGCCGTTCTTGATCTCGGTCAGGTGGCTGTCAAGCATCAGCGCGAGCGAGAGCCTGTTGTTGGCGCGGCGCATTTTTGCGAAATGCTCACGGCAGAAGCCCAGCTCGTTGGTCTTAACGCGCACGTCGGGCTCCATCATCGCAGCGCCCATAATGTAGTCGATAACGCGCTTTTCGGCAACAGCCCGCATACGGCACAGCGGGCAGCCGTCCTTCGGCTCAAACCCCTCGCTCACGGGAATGGTACAAATATCTTCACGCATTGCGGTCACTTCTCCAATCATTTTGTGCTTTCAATTATAGCACAGTTGTGGTACAATGACAAGCGGTGATAATAATGCTTGAAACTTCGGATAAAATCTGCGCCCGCGTCGGCAGCGACCTGGCCGTGACCGTTGAAGGACAATTTGATCTCGCGGCCACGCTCGACTGCGGACAGGCGTTTCGCTGGCAGCAGACGGGCGACAAATGGATCGGAGTGGCTCACGGCCGCGTGCTCACGCTTTATCAGGACGGCAACCGTCTGGTGCTCGAAAACAGCGACGAAGCCGAGTTCGACTCCGTCTGGCGCGAGTATTTCGACCTCGACCGCGACTACGGTGCTGTTATCGCGGCTATAAGCGAGAACGCGACGCTGAAAGCCGTCAGCGATTACGCGGGCGGCATCAAGCTGCTGCGGCAGGAGCCGTGGGAGGCGCTGTGCTCCTTCATAATCTCGCAAAACAACAACATTCCGCGCATCAAGGGCATCATCGACCGCCTGTGCGCAGGCTTCGGCGATGACATCGGCGGTGGCTTCTATTCGTTCCCCGACGCGTCGGCCGTCGCTGCTGCGGGAGTCGACGGGCTCGCCGTGCTGCGCAGCGGATTCAGGGCGAAGTACATAATCGACGCAGCCGAAAAGGTTGCATCAGGCGCTGTCGACCTCGGTGAGCTTGTCTACCTTCCGCTCGATGAGGCACGAGCAAGGCTGATGACGATAAAAGGCGTCGGACCGAAGGTTGCCGACTGTACGCTGCTGTTCGGCTGCGGTCGCGTAGACAGCTTCCCCGTCGACGTGTGGATTAAGCGCGCCATGCAAAAGCTGTTCGGCGGTGAGCTGCCCGATTGCGCCAAACCCTATGCCGGTATCGTTCAGCAGTACATCTTCCACTACGCGCGCATGACAAAGCTGCAAACAGACTAACCCCCCCGCCCCGCTCCGGTCGAAGCCGAAGCGGGGCGGTTTCTCCTTTTATATCCCCTACACGATACCTCAAAGTTCCTTAAGCGCCGAATTTAACCCCTGCTTCCTGTTGCCCTTTCACCGCGGCGCGTCTATGACTGCCGCGCTGACGAACACGTTCATATCCGTTATTCTGTAATATCCGTTCCATATCCCTTATAGAAATTTGCCGCGTAATTACACCGCGCTTTCATTAAGAGACCCGATAAGTTCTTCAAACGAGTCAACCGCAGCGTCAAGATTCTCTACTGCCAATTCCATATTTGAATAGCGCTCGGTTTCCTCCAAACTCTCCGGCATATTGTCAAGAGCGTCCTGCTCCTCATCACGGAGGCTTTCTTGCTCTAAAGATTAATACACAGATGCAAATGGGTCTTCTTCGATTCTTTTTATTTTATCTTGAATAGCTTGAAGCTGCTCATCGGTAATATATTCAACCAACTTTTCAGGAGGCATCTTACGTAGCTTATCTTCCTTTAGACTTATAAAATATTCTTTGTCAATAACCATTCTCCGCGCTTTATCATAAATCTCACACGCCTTAATGTACTCCAGATCTCCGCGAACGCCCTTACCGATTTCGTATTCCCATTGCTTAGAAAGCGCTTGCATATCCCGTAAATTATTATTTGATTTATTATTTTCAACTCCAAACCCAATCAACGAACCAAACAGCGCCAAAAAAGAACCAATTCCACTCATTTTTAATTTCCTCCTTAAATTATTTGATTTTATAACATCACACTAAGTGTGTCATAAATGGGACACTAATGGCAATCCGTGCGTTATGCCAACATTATTCACATTATAATGCTGTTTCTTATCATTTAAGCGGATTTTCCCGATCAAATTGAGAATTTCACTTGACAAATTGAGAATTTCGGATATAATATGAGAACAGTTCTCATATTAGGAGTAATATTATGAACGAAGCGAGAAACGAATACAACACTAAGCAGCGTCAGGCGCTGCTCGATTTTTTTAAGGCGCACCGCGAGGGGCAGTTCACGGTCGCGCAGATTGCGGACGCGGTCTGCGCCGAGCACGACATCGGAAAGAGCACGGTCTATCGTCTTGTTGCGAAGATGCACTCCGAGGGGCTGCTGACGCGCGCCGGCGACGACTGCTCGCATGCGGCCAAGTATGGCTACGTCGACGTCGAGCACGGCTGCGACGAGCACTTTCATCTGCGCTGCTCGATGTGCGGCCGAGTGGTGCATATCGAGGACAAAACGACCGAAAACGCGATACTCTCCGTGCTCGGCAACAATAACTTCACGCTCGACGAGGGTGCGACGGTCGTTGTGGGCAAATGCAAGGACTGCGGCAAGGTGACAAAATGAAAATCAAACGAATTTTAAGGCGCTTGGCGGCCGTCTTTATCGCCTTTGCTCTGCCGCTGTGCGCGAGCTGTACCGCTCCTGCAAAGGACAGCGCTCGCCTCAGCATAGTCTGCACTATATACCCGCAGTACGCCTTTGCAAGCGAGATCGCAGGCGGACTTGCGGACGTTAAGATGCTGCTCTCCCCCGGGGCAGAGGCGCACGGCTTCGAGCCGACGGTGCGCGACCTGAGCGAAATCTTTTCAAGCGACCTGTTTATCTACTGCTCGGGCGAAAGCGAGGAGTGGGTCGAAAGCAGCATGCCCGACATCAAAAATAGCCGCACCACCGTGCTCGACATTCGCGACGGTCTTGAGCTTATCAGCACCGACGGCGAGCATGACGAGCACGACGGTCACGACCATCACCACGACGGCTTTGACGAGCACGTCTGGACTTCACCCAAGAACGCCGCCGAAATATGCGGCAATATCCTTAAAGCGATGTGCGCAGCCGACCCCGACAATACGGCCGCCTACCGCAAAAATGCGGATAAAATTAAAGCGCGGCTTGCCGCTTCGGACGCTCGGCTGACCGCTCTGGCGGAAAAAGCGGAGAACAAGGTACTCATCTTCGCCGACCGCTTCCCGTTTGCGTACCTCGCGCACGACTACGGCTTTGAGCACTTCGCGGCGTTTAACGGCTGCTCATCGAGCACCGAGATCTCGGTCGCGGTGGTCAGCCGCCTTTGCGAAAATGTGCGGGAAAATGCGGCAAAAAACGTGTTCTACACCGAAACGTCCGACGGCAGGATAGCGCAGACGGTCGCAAACTCCACCGGTGCAAAGCCTGTCAGGCTGCACTCACAGCACAATCTTTCAAAATCCGAGTTTAAAGAAGGGCTGACCTTCTGCGACATAATGGACGAAAACGTAACGATCCTTGAGGAGGCCTTTCTTTAATGGCTATTTTAACTTGCAAAAATCTGTCCGTCTCATATTCGGGCGCGACGGTCATAAGCGGGCTTGATCTGAGCGTGAACGCAGGCGAGTATATGTGTATCGTCGGCGAAAACGGCACAGGCAAAAGCTCGCTTGTAAAGGCGCTGCTGGGGCTTATCAAGCACAGCGGCGAGATCACACTCGGCGATGGGCTAAAGCGCACCGACATCGGCTATCTGCCGCAGCAGACGGACGTTCAGCGCGACTTCCCCGCGGGCGTGTGGGAGGTTGTGCTCTCGGGTCGGCTCAACAAGCTCGGGCGGCGTCCGTTTTACTCCGCAGCCGACAAAAAGGCAGCCGACGAGGCGCTTGAAAAGCTCTCCGCGCAGCAGCTGAAGGGGCGCAGCTACCGCGAGCTTTCGGGCGGTCAGCAGCAGCGCGTGCTGCTTGCGAGGGCGCTTTGCGCGACGAACAGGCTGCTACTGCTCGACGAGCCGACGGCAGGGCTTGATCCGAAGGTATCTGAGGAAATGTACGAGCTGATAAATAAGCTGAACAAAAAAGAAAAGGCGGCGATAATCATGGTCACGCATGACCTTGCAAACGCCGTCAGGTATGCTGATAAGCTGCTTGTGCTCTCACACAATTCGCACGAGATTTGCACGCCGGAGAAGTTTATCCGCGAGTATTCGAAAAAGCTCAGCCGAAAGGACGGCGCACAGAAATGAAGTATATTTTTGACACGCTTTCAATGTATTTCAGCGATCCCGTCCTCTCGGGCGTGCTGATAAGGGCGCTCGTCGTCGGCGTACCTATCGCGCTGTGTGCGGCGCTGCTGGGCGTTACGCTCGTTCTCAAGCGCTACTCGATGATAGGCGACGGGCTGTCGCACGTCGGCTTCGGAGCGCTCGCAGTCGCAACGGCACTCGGCCTCGGCGGCGAGGCGGGGGTTTACAGCACCTCCACCCTGCTTATCTCGCTGCCGATAGTTATAATCGCCGCATTTCTTATGCTGCGGCTGTCACAAAGCTCCGAGATAAAGGGCGATGCGGTCATCGCGCTCGTCTCCACGGGTGCAATCGCGGTCGGCTACATCATCTTCTCATTAAGCGGAAACGGCGCGGCGGCGGACGTGTGCAGTTCACTTTTCGGCAAAAGCTCCGTCATCTCGATCGATGACATCGCTGTGCCTATCTCGCTTGCGCTGTCGGTCGCTGTCATAGCGCTTTATGTTTTCAGCTACACGCGGATTTTTTCGGTGACCTTTGACGAGTCGTTCTCAAAAGCGACAGGTGTGCGCGTGAACACCTACAACACACTGCTGGCAGTGCTGACGGCCGTTACCATCGTTATGGGGATGCAGCTTATCGGCGCGGTGATGATCTCGGGAATGATCGTGTTCCCCACCCTCAGCGCGATGCGCGTCGCGTCAAGCTTCAAGCGCGTGGTGATACTTTCGGCTGTAATCTCGGTTTTGAGCTATATCGTCGGCTTTTTCATTGCCGCGGTATACGGGCTTCCGACCGGGCCGAGCGTTATCTGTGTCAACATAGCGGTGTTTATCGTCGCTTCTGTAATCTCGCTCATTTCCGGGCATAAAAACAGCACGGCGAACTGAATAAGTTCACCGCGCTGTTTTGTAAAAGTCAATCGACATTGAGTATGCTGTTGTAAGCGCCTGTATCAAGCATTGACAAGTGGTACAGATTGGTTATAATTATATGGTCAACAAGGTTGATACTCAGCAGATTGAGCGCGTCCTTGAGCATTCGCGTCGTGTTGATGTCGGCCGCCGACACCTTCAGACTGTTGCTCGGGTGATTGTGCATTGCAACCACGCTGACAGCCTTGGCTCTTACGGCGACCTCAACGGCCTTTCGGATATTGACGTCGGTCATATTCGCAATGCCGCGCGAAATCTCGGCGAATTTGAGCAGATGGCACTCGCTGTCAAGGCACATTATCGAAAACATCTCGACATCGAGGTGCTTGTACCTCGGCTTTGCGTACTCGACGATGGAGTCGGAGTTGTTGAACTTCATTCCGGGGTCGGCCTTGAGCATATCGTAATAGCGGTTTACCTGATTGAACAGCATGATAAGCGAAGCCGCGTTCTTTCCGACGCCCGGCACGGTGACCAGCTCGTCGTAGCCTGCCTCAAGCACCTTATCGAATGAGCCGAAGCGCGCGATGAGCGCATGCGCAAGCTCGTTTGTATCTTTATACGGTATTCCGTAAAACAGCATAAGTTCGAGTACGTTGTGCGGTTCAAAAGTGGACAGTCCGTCGCGGATAAATCTGTCTCTTAATCGATCTCTGTGTCCTGCGTGCAAATCTTTACTTGCCAATTTTAATAACACTCCACTTGATGTTAAGAAGAATTCTAAAATAAGTATTGAATCTTATCAGCTTTTTTCATATTATACAATAAAGCGAAGCAATATTAAAGAGCAAATTGTAAACAAACGGTGAATTTATGAAAGAAATTGTAGTAAAAAAGAACGATTCAGGTCAAAGACTCGACAGATTTCTTACAAAATCGTTCGGCAGCCTGCCTCAGGCGCTTATGTACAAATATATCCGCACCAAGCGGATAAAGCTCAACGGCAAACGAGCCGAGATCTCAACTCGGCTCAACGAGGGCGATCTGCTTCAGCTTTATATAAACGACGATCTGCTCGCTCCCGCAAAGCCGAAGTACGACTTTCTCTCGGCACCCGTCAGGCTCGACATTATTTATGAGGACGAAAATATTCTGCTTGTCAACAAGCCCGAGGGGCTGGTCGTCCACCCCGACAAGGTCGAGTACCGCGACACGCTGATAATGCGCATACAGCACTATCTTTACGACAAGGGCGAGTTCAAGCCCGATGATGAGGCATCGTTCAAGCCGGCGCTCGTCAACCGCATCGACCGCAACACGGGCGGCATCGTCATCGCGGCCAAGACGGCCGAAGCGCTGCGCGTGCTCAACGAAAAGCTGAAAAATCGCGAGCTCGACAAATACTACCTCTGCATCGTCCACGGCGTGCCCAAACGCAAGCACGACATTCTCGTCGGTCAGCTCGAAAAAGACGGCGACACGAACACCGTCGCCGTATCGAACCGCCGCACCGAAAGTTCGCGCACGATACGCACCGAGTACACGGTCATCGCTTCGGCGGGCGGATACTCGCTTGTCAAAATCAAGCTGCTGACAGGCCGTACGCACCAAATCCGCGCACATATGGCGTCGATCGGACACCCGCTGCTCGGCGACGGCAAGTACGGCGTCAACAAGGCCGACCGCAAGCGCGGCTTCGAGCATCAGGCGCTGTGGTCGTACAGGCTGAAATTCGCGTTTGACAGCAACGCGGGAGCGCTCGAGTATCTCAACGGCCGCGAGTTCACGGTTAAAAGAATCTGGTTTGTCGAGGAGCTGTTCCCGAGCGTCGACATAAGCTCACTGTAAAAAAAAAAACAAGCAGCAGGCATTTCACCCGCTGCTTGTTTTTATGCCATAATCGGCTTGACCGCTTCAATCGAGCGGTAGTTTTCCTCGAGTATGCGCCCCGACTCGGTCAGCTTTGCAAGCTCGTCAGTCGTAAGACTCAGCGGCAGCACACGCTTTATTCCGTCTCGGCCGACCACGCTCGGCACACCGATGTAAACGCCGTTTAAGCCGTACTCCCCCTTCATGCACGCCGACACGGTCAGTATGCTGCTTTCATCGGCGAAAATCGCCTTGACTATCCTTGCCAGCGCCATTCCGATGCCGTAATAGGTCGCCTTTTTCGCCTTGATGATGACGTAGGCCGCGTTGCGCACGTCGTCCTCAATCTCCTGAAGGTCGTTAAGCGCGCACAGGCGCGACCTGATACACATTTCCGTTACCGGCACAGTCGAGACGAGCGCCTGCGACCACGCGACGAACTCGCTGTCGCCGTGCTCGCCGATGACGTAGGCGTGGACGTTGCGCGGGTCGATGCTGAAATAATCGCCGATAAGATAACGCAGCCGCGCTGTGTCGAGCGTCGTCCCGCTGCCTATGACGTGTGCGCCGTCGAAGCCGGACAGCTCCTTTACAAGGCGCGTCATGATGTCGACGGGGTTGGTCGCCACAAGGAACAGCCCTGAGAATCCGCTTTCGAGCACGCTCACGACCACCTGTGAGATTATCGCGGCATTTTTGTTGAGCAGCTCAAGGCGCGTTTCTCCTGGCTTCTGATTTGCGCCCGCCGTGATTACCGCAATGTCTGCGTCGGAACAGTCACCGTACACTCCAGCGTAGATTTTTATGCGCGACTGGGCGAACGCCATTCCGTGATTTAGGTCCATTGCCTCGCCCTCAGCACGCTGCGCATCGATGTCGATGAGCACAAGCTCATCGCAGAGATTTTGGTTTATTATGGCAAATGCAAAGCTCATTCCGACCAGTCCCGTCCCGATGAGCGCGACCTTACGGTTGTCTTTTTTCAAAATTATCACTCCCGTAAAAGTTTTGCCCACCACCCGCATAATGATACACTCGTTTTGAGAGGATTTTTTGAAAAATCAGGATTTTAATTATTGACAACGGCGCATTTTATGTTATAATAATCACGTTGCACATTCCGTCGCTTCAGACGGGCCATTAGCTCAGTTGGTTAGAGCAACCGGCTCATAACCGGTCGGTCCGGGGTTCGAGTCCCTGATGGCCCACCATTTTAATAGGGGCATAGCTCAGTTGGTAGAGCAGCGGTCTCCAAAACCGCGTGCCGAGGGTTCGAATCCTTCTGCCCCTGCCAAACAAAAAGAGACATCTTCGCGATGTCTCTTTTTGTTTAATCGGAAAATTCGAACACTCGGCACGCGGAGCGTGTCGAGGGGTGCGGGTCTCCGACGGAGACCTCTGCACGAAGTGCAGAAGCACCGACCGAGCCGACAGGCGAGACAATCCTTCTGCCCCTGCCAAAACGGAAACGGTTACCGAAAGGTGGCCGTTTTTGTTTTGGCATTGAGTAAAACGATTAGACTCCGAGGCACGCGAAGCGTGTCGAGGGGTGCGGGTCTCCGGCGGAGACCTCTGCACGAAGTGCAGAAGCACCGTCCGAGCCGACAGGCGAGACGAATCCTTCTGCCTCTGCCACAAAGAGACTGCATTTTTTGAAAGCATTCATCTTATTCCTGCGCATAAATTTGCTTCAAGCTCGCATTAAGTGCAGCTTTATGCTTATATCCTAAGCCTGTCGTCTGCGAAAGATTGTTAATATACTCTTCCGTTGAATGTGCCGCACGCAGAAGCTTTGCACGCTTTTCGACGTGACCGTTCGAGATATAAAAATTGGTCGTCGCCACCGCAATGTCGCGCGTAAGCAAAAATTCAAAAACGTCAAACAGCTTTTCGACATTGCGCGTTAAGAACTTGAACGAATCAATTACAAAGCAACTATTATTTTCAGAACCGATCAAATACGTCAGAATATCGGTGAGCCGTCTTCCGAGCGCTCGTTCGTAACCGTCGAGCACGTCTTCCAAAGCTGTCGGTATATTATTCAAAGCTCCGCTTGGCAATATTTCATCAAGACTGAACGGAGCACTGCACCCGACTCTTGGAAAATCCTTAACCTTTGAAGTCATAACTGCAAGCTGCTCAAGCGCCGTCCACGAAACAGGGTGTGTAGCTTTGATATGCTCATAAATATCATACGTCGAAAGCTCTGTGATCTGATTACACAGCTGTACAAAATCCTGTTTGGCAAAATAGGTCACAGCGTCGGAGGTCATGGCTTTGACATCTGCATCTGTAAGCCCGGCAGACAGTCCTGCGGCAGCGAAACCGGCACTCTGCAGCGTTTCAATCGGGCTGTTGCGAATAGCTGCAACAACAAAAGCGCGCACCTCGGTTTTAGCAGGCGGCTGATAAAAGCTCCCCTCCTCCATGCCGAGCAAAAGCACTGTTTTGCGGAAGGCAAGGTCGTTCCAATGGCGCAGCAAAGACATGATCTGCATCTCGACAATATTGGCGATATTTGATATAAACGGCTCGCAAACGCCATATTTCCTGAGTCGCGGAATTAAAACTTTGTTAAGATACTTTTTAACCATGTCCAATCGCTTCACCGTCCGTTTCAATATATAAAAAAGAGCACTTACAAAATGCAAATGCTCTTAAATGTGGTTGCGGGGACAGGACTTGAACCTGCGACCTCCGGGTTATGAGCCCGACGAGCTACCAACTGCTCTACCCCGCGATATTTAAACTTGTCAGCTTTGTTATTATACTACAGTCGTCATTAAAATGCAAGTGTTTTTTTACATTTTTCTTTTAAAGAGTGCAACATGCCCAAAAGCACCGCGCTTGATGTGAGCTGCAAAAAGCGCGGTGCTCCTTTTATTGCTGATTTCACAATCAGAATCGCGATGTCGGGCGACTTACCTACTGTCGGCGGCGGATCACCTTATCTGGCCGTTGCCGCGGATCAGGTACTTGTAGCTTGTCAGCTGCTTGAGTCCCATCGGGCCGCGGGCGTGAATCTTCTGCGTGGAAATGCCTATCTCCGCGCCGAAGCCGAACTCGCCGCCGTCGGTAAAGCGGGTGGACGCGTTTACGTACACCGCCGCCGCGTCGACCTCGCGCAGGAAGCGCTCCGCTGCGGCTTCGTCGGAGGTCACGATGCACTCGCTGTGGCCGCTCGAATACTTACGTATATGCGCGAGCGCGGCATCAAGGTCGTCAACGACCTTGCAGGCAATCTTGTAGTCGAGGAACTCGTACTTATAGTCCTCATCATCGGCCAAAATCACGCTGTCGCCGAGAATTCGTCGGGATTCGGCATCGCCGTAGATAACAACATCCTTCTCGTCAAGTCTGCTCTTTACAAGCGGCAGGAAGCTCTCGGCAACGTCCTTGTGGATAAGCATAGTCTCAAGCGCGTTGCAAACCGATGGGCGCGAAGTCTTGGCGTTAAAGATGATGTCGGCCGCCATATCGAGGTCGGCCGCCTTGTCAACATAGGCGTGGCAGTTGCCCGTTCCCGTCTCGATGACGGGAACCTTCGCGTTGTCGACAACGGCGCGGATGAGCCCTGCGCCGCCGCGCGGAATGAGCAGATCGAGACAATCGGTGAGGGTCATCAGCTCATACGACGACCGGCGCGTGGTGTCCTCGATAAGCTGCACGCAGTTTTCGTCGAAGCCGACCGAAGCGAGCGCCGCACGCATCGACTTGGCGAAGGCCTTGTTAGAGTATATCGCTTCCTTACCGCCGCGCAGAATGACCGCGTTGCCCGACTTCAGGCACAGCACGGCCGCGTCGACGGTGACGTTCGGACGCGCTTCAAAGATTATGCCGATAACGCCGATCGGCACACTGACGGCGGTTATGAGCATACCCTTCGGGTGCTCGTAACGATACTTTTCCTCACCGAGCGGGTCGGGCAGCTTTGCAACGTCGAGCACTGCGTCGGCGATAGACGTCACGCGCGCGGCGTTTAGCATAAGGCGATCGAGCATCGAGGCGCTCAAGCCCGCTTTTTTGCCGTTTTCGAGGTCGATTGCGTTTGCCGCAAGTATCTCGTCCATATCGGCGATAAGCTGCTTTGAAATCGCCGCGAGTGCCGCGTTTCTTTCGTCGTTTGTAGTTATTGAGAGCGTTACTTCGGCCGCTTTCGCAGCCTCTCCTATTTCCTTAACTGTCACTTCTGCCACCTGCCTTGAAGAAAGTGCCTGCTTCCCTTCCCTCGACCGCATCATATATGAGCTTGGGATCGCTGCCGCTTATAATGTTGGCGCAAATTCCGTTCTCGTTTGCCATTCTGATTGCGGTGAGCTTGGTCTGCATACCGCCGGTGCCGCGGTTTGAGCCGCTGCCGCCCGCCTCTCTCATCATCTCGTCCGTAATCTTTTCGACCACGCGAATCGGCTTGGCCGTCGGGTCGGTCTTTGGATTGCGGTCATACAGCGCGTCAATGTCGGTCAGGATTATCAGCTGATCGGCACCGATAAGAGTCGCAACTATGGCGGAAAGCTTGTCGTTATCGCCGAGCACAAGCTCCTCGATCGATACGCTGTCATTTTCGTTAATAACGGGCACAACGCCGTACTCGAGCAGCGCTTCGAACGTATTGGTGAGGTTCTCCTTGCGGTCGGGAGTCGACACGGTAGAGCCTGTCAGCAGAACCTGCGACGCAATGTAGCCATAGTCTGAGAAAAAGCGGTCATACAGCGAAACCAGGTCAGCTTGACCTATCGCCGCAGCAGCCTGCTTGTAGCGCACGTCCTTCGGGCGCTCTTTGAGTCCGAGACGGTTAACGCCGACGGCGACCGCTCCCGATGAGACAAGGACAACCTCGTGCCCGATGTTCTTGAGATCGGCGACAACGCGGCAGATCTCGTCAATTCGGCGCAGGTTGGGGCGTCCGTTTTCATATGTAAGGGTCGACGAGCCGACCTTAATTACTATCCTTTTCAAAATATCACTTCCGTTAGAAAAAATCACCGCGTACATCGGGTAAGATGCGCGCGGTGAAAACTAATGCGTTTTTATCAAGCTATCAGTCTCTTCTGCGCGGGCGGAAGTTCCTGCGGTCACGACCACCGCGGCTCTGACGGTCGTCGCTGCCGTCGTCCTCGGGGGTAAGGCCCTCAATCTCGATAAGGGCGTCGCGGCGCGAAAGGTTCAGGCGACCCTGATCGTCGATCTCGGTGACCTTTACAATGACCTCGTCGCCGACCTGCACAACATCCTCAACCTTGTCGACGCGCTTGACGTCGAGCTTGCTGATGTGGACAAGCCCCTCCTTGCCGGGAGCGATCTCAACAAACGCGCCGAAGCTCATCAGTCTGGTGACGCGACCCTTGAAGATAGCTCCGACCTCGGGATCTTTTGCGATAGTCTCAACAATCATAAGAGCGCGCTTGGCGTCCTCAATATCGACGGCGCAGATGTGAACGCGGCCGTCCTCTTCAACGTCAATCTTGCAGTTACAGTCGGCGCAGATCTTCTGAATGACCTTGCCGCCCTGACCGATCACGTCGCGAATCTTGTCAACGTCTATCTTGGTCGAGAGCATCTTGGGCGCGTACTTGGAAAGGTTCTCGCGCGGCTTGTCGATAGCCTTGAGCATAACCTCGTCAAGGATATAATCGCGAGCCTTGTGGGTCTTGGCAAGAGCTTCCTTGATGATGGCGGGGGTAAGTCCGTCAATCTTCAGATCCATCTGGATAGCGGTGATACCCGCATGAGTACCCGCAACCTTGAAGTCCATATCACCGAAGAAGTCCTCGACGCCCTGGATGTCGACCATGGTCATAAAGTCATCGCCGTCGGTGATAAGGCCGCAGGAAATACCTGCAACAGGCGCCTTGATCGGCACGCCCGCGTCCATAAGAGCGAGAGTCGAGCCGCAGACGGAGCCCTGCGAGGTGGAGCCGTTGGACGAAAGCACCTCGGAAACAAGGCGGATTGAATAGGGGAACTCGTCCTCGGACGGGATAACAGGCAGCAGCGCTCTTTCGGCAAGCGCACCGTGGCCTATCTCACGGCGGCCGGGGCCGCGGCTGGGACGGGTCTCACCGACCGAGTAGGACGGCATATTGTAGTGGTGCATATAGCGCTTGACATCCTCGTCGTCGATACCGTCGAGGATCTGACCGTCGCGAAGCTGGCCGAGGGTGGCAACGGTAAGCACCTGAGTCTGACCTCTGGTGAACAGTCCCGAGCCGTGTGCACGCGGCAGCAGACCGACTTCGGCAGCAAGCGGACGAATCTCGTCGATGCCGCGGCCGTCAACGCGCTTTTTGTCGTTGATGAGCCAGCTGCGGACAACGAACTTCTGAAGCTTGTACATGCACTCCTCGATCTCAGCCTTGTGCTCGCCGTCCTCGCCGTCAAACTCGGCGTGAACTTCTTCATAAATCGGCTTGAGTCGCTCGTCGCGGACGCGTTTGTCGTCGGTGTCCATAGCAAAGCGGACCTTCTCAACAGCAAAGGCCTTGACAGCCTCGAACAGGTCATGGTCGACCTCGCACTCGATGAACTCGAACTTCGGCTTGCCGACCTTGGCAACGATGTCCTTGATGAAATCAACGATTTTCTGGTTGACCTCGTGAGCCTTCATAATGGCATCAAACATCAGGTCATCGGGGATTTCGTTAGCGCCGGCCTCGATCATCGCGACCTTTTTGTCGGTCGAGACGACGGTGACGTGCATCTGCGACTTTTCCGCCTGAGCATGAGTGGGGTTAAAGACTATCTCGCCGTCGACGTAACCCGCGACAACGCCCGCGACAGGGCCGTTCCACGGAATGTCGGAAATCGCGATGGCGACGGAAGTGCCTATCATAGCGGTGATCTCGGGCGAGCAGTCGGGATCGGTCGACATAACGGTGCAGACGACCGAAACGTCGTTTCTCATGGTCTTGGGGAACAGCGGACGGATCGGGCGGTCGATCATACGGGAAGCGAGAATCGCTTTCTCGGTCGGGCGACCCTCTCTGCGCATAAACGAGCCGGGGATACGGCCGACGGAGTAGAGCTTCTCCTCAAAATCGACGGAGAGCGGGAAGAAGTCGATACCGTCGCGCGGCTTGGCCGAAGCGGTAACGGCGCAGAAAACGGCAGTCTCACCGTATCTTGCCATAACGGAGCCGTTGGCGAGCTGACCGAGCTTACCGGTCTCGATCGAGAACGGGCGGCCGGCTATCTCGGTTTTGAATATCTGGTAGTTTTCAAACATTTGGATACCTCCGAAAAAATATTTTTTCAGGGATAAGCGGGATTAGCAATAAATTCATTGTCCGAAGCCCGTCGGGCAATCAATTCACTGCTAAATCAACCGCTTATTTTCCTGTTTTTTAACGTTTTTGCAGCGGGAATAAATGCAAAAAGCAGACCGATCGGAAAGGCGATCGGTCTGCCGTACAGACTTACTTACGAATGCCGAGCTTAGTGATAACGGCACGGTATCTTTCGATATCCTTGTCCATCAGATAAGCAAGCAGATTACGTCTGTGTCCGACCATCTTGAGCAGTCCGCGACGCGAATGATGGTCGTTATTGTGCTCCTTAAGATGCTCGTTAAGGTCGTTGATACGCTTGGTCAGAAGCGCGATCTGAACCTCGGGAGAACCGGTGTCGCCCTCGTGAGTCTTGTACTCCTCGATAATGGCGAGCTTTTCTTCTTTAAGCATTGTTTTCACCTCATTAAAAATAGTTTCGTCAGTCCGAGCGGGAGGCAAAGGTGATTCCCCGAAAAGGGCATACGCCTCGGGCACAGATCACGAACAAGGGTATTATATCACAGAGAAGTTGATTTGTAAATACCCAATTTTACCGATTATGCGACAAATCTCTTGACATAAAAATGTAATTGTCTTATTATTGTAATTAAATACTCGCAAAAGAAGGGTGAGCCCTATGTTAAACACTGAAAAGAAGATGGACACTATCGTAAATCTCGCCAAAAGCCGCGGCTTTGTCTACGCAGGCAGCGAAATTTACGGCGGTCTTGCCAATACCTGGGACTACGGCCCGCTCGGTGCTGAACTGAAAAACAATATCAAGCGCGCCTGGTGGAAGAAGTTCGTTCAGGAGAATCCGTACAACGTCGGCCTCGACGCCGCTATACTGATGAACCCGCAGACCTGGGTCGCTTCGGGCCACCTCGGCGGCTTCTCCGACCCGCTTATGGACTGCCGTGAGTGCAAGGAGCGCTTCCGCGCCGACAAGCTCATCGAGGACTGGGTCGCCGAGAACGCCTTTGAGCTGCCCAAGCCCATCGACGCGTTCAGCCAGGAGGAAATGAAGGACTTCATCGAGGAGCACAATATTCCCTGCCCCGGCTGCGGCAAGCATAATTTCACCGACATTCGCCAGTTCAACCTGATGTTCAAGACGTTCCAGGGCGTTACCGAGGACGCGAAGAACACGGTATATCTGCGCCCCGAGACTGCGCAGGGCATCTTTGTCAACTTCACAAACGTGCAGCGCACCACACGCAAAAAACTGCCTTTCGGCATCGGCCAGATAGGCAAATCGTTCCGCAACGAGATCACTCCCGGCAACTTCATCTTCCGCGTCAGGGAGTTTGAGCAGATGGAGCTGGAGTTCTTCTGTCAGCCCGGCAGCGACCTTGAGTGGTTCAGCTACTGGAGAGGCTTCTGCCGCGACTGGCTGCTCAGCCTCGGCCTGAAGGAGGAGAACCTCCGCCTGCGCGACCACGACCCCGAGGAGCTGTGCTTCTACTCAAAGGCCACGACCGACTTCGAGTTTATGTTCCCGTTCGGTTGGGGCGAGCTGTGGGGCGTTGCCGACCGCACCGACTACGACCTGACCCAGCACCAGACCGTGTCCGGCAAGGATCTGACCTACTTCGATCAGGAGAAAAACGAGCACTATATCCCCTACGTCATCGAGCCGTCGCTCGGCGTTGAGCGCTCGTTCCTCGCTTTCCTGTGCGACGCTTACGACGAAGAAGTCGTCGACGCCGAGAAGAACGACACCCGCGTTGTGCTTCGTCTGCATCCCGCGCTCGCGCCGTTCAAGGCCGCCGTACTGCCGCTTTCGAAGAAGCTCAGCGAAAAGGCGCTCGAGGTTCACGCGATGCTCGCCAAGGAGTTTATGGTCGACTTTGACGACGCAGGCTCTATCGGAAAGCGCTACAGACGCGAGGACGAAATCGGCACTCCGCTGTGCATCACCTACGATTTCGACACCGAGAACGACGGCTGTGTAACTATCCGCAACCGCGATACGATGCAGCAGGAGCGCGTTGCCATCGACAAGCTCGTCGATTACATAAAGGACTATATCAGGTTCTGATTTCGATTTGCATCTTATCCCCCGTTCACTTGTGAGCGGGGGCTTTTTTTGCGTGTGGGAATTAGCAGAAGCGGCTGTAAGTAAGGTTCGAAATTCGCCGCGCGGTGTGCCGTTTACAATCCGCGGCGCGCACCTGCCGAGCCTCTGATTATCCCTGATTTGTGCACCCCCACGCTTCAATATTATCGTCGCAGTGCTCCCCACTCACCGTATTGACGTTGTATTGCCGGCATTGCACACACCCGCGCTTCTCTCAGCAAAAAGGCCGCGCACCGTCGGAAGTTACCGAAAGTGCGCGGCCTTGAATTTGTTGTAAAATCAGATAGAGATGGTATTCGCGATCTTGTGCAGCTCGTACTCGTACTCTTTCTTCTCGTTAAGCGCCTCAAAGATGTCTTTATTAACGATCTTGTTGTCGACAAGACAGATGACGCGGTTGCCGATACCGTCGGCAAGCAGTTCAACTGCGGCGTGACCCATAACGCTGGCGTTTACGCGGTCGCGGACTGTCGGCGAGCCGCCGCGCTGGACGTGGCCGAGAACGGTAGCTCTGGACTCGATGTTGCAGCGCTTCGAGATTTCCTCGGAAATGCCCTCGACGTTGCCGACGCCCTCGGCGACAACGACGATGAAGTGCTTCTTGCCCATAGCCTGCGTCTTTTTAATTTTGTCGATAACGTCCTTCTGCAGGTCAAAGGCGACCTCTGGGACGAGGATAGCGGTAGCGCCGACGGCGATACCGGTGTGCAGCGCAATGAAGCCGGCGCGGCGACCCATAACCTCAACGACAGTGCAGCGGTCGTGCGACTGAGCGGTATCGCGCAGCTTGTCGACCATCTCCATCGCGGTGTTCATCGCAGTGTCGAAACCGATGGTATATTCGGTGGAAGAAATATCGTTGTCGATGGTGCCGGGAATTCCTACGCAGGGCAGACCCCTCTCGGACAAATCGCGAGCGCCGCGGTAAGAGCCGTCGCCGCCGATTACGACGATGCCCTCAATGCCGTTTGCGCGGCAGTTGTTGATGGCGATCTGAAGACCCTCTTCAGTCTTGAACTCGGGGCAGCGGGCGGTGTAAAGCACGGTACCGCCTCTGTGGATAATATCGGAAACGGAGCGCAGATTAAGGTCGACAATATCATTCTCGATAAGACCCGTATAGCCGCGCATGATTCCCTTAACGGTCATACCCTTGTCAATAGCGGTTCTGACGACCGCACGAACAGCAGCGTTCATTCCCGGAGCGTCTCCTCCGCTGGTCAGTACGCCTATAGTTTTCATAGTAATTCACCTCAAAAGTGCAAACATATATATAATGCAATTATACTAAAGCGTTGCTTTTTTGTCAATAACCCGAGCCCAAAAATCGTGCTCATTTGATAAGTTTTACATTGTTAGGGCCGAAAATCGCGCACAGCTCGTCAAGCATGGGACGGTTGGGGTTTGTCCACAGACTTTTGGGGGCGATTTCCTTTGCGTCCGTGTCGGAATAATATACGTAGACAGGCGTGCTCCCCTCAAAGAGCGCGAGTATTGCCTTGAGCCTCTCAAACTTAGCGTCCGACTTGGAAGGCACGCGGATATGCAGCCCGGGATGAGTGCTTTTCGCCTTTGGCTGCGTGAGATACGAGTCGGCCGCAGCTACGCCGGCGGCGACCAGTTCGAGCTTTTCGCCGTCATAGGGCGAGACCTTGCCCGTAATAACAACGACGGCCGAGCGCGTTATCACGTCTGAGCACTTGGCAAGCACGTTCGGAAATACGATAACCGGAATTGAGCCGCTGCGGTCAACGCAGGTGATGACCGCCATTTCGCCGCCCGACTTTACGTTGCGCTTTTTTATATCGGATATGCGCGCGATGACAGTAACCCGCTTGCCGCCGAAGCGCGTCGGGCCGTCGTCGGAAACTATCTCGGCAATCTCGACCGCGCCGAGCTGCGACGCGACCTTGTCGTATTTCTCAAGCGAGCCGCCCGAGACGAGGAAGCCGATGTACTCCATTTCCATATCGAGCTTTTCTTCGTCGCTGAAATCGGCGCAGTCGATAAGGAAGTCCTTGTCGGAGCCTGCCTGCTCGCTTGCCGCCGAATCGAAGAAGCCGACCTGACCGTCGAGCGAGCGGCGGCGGCTCTCTGCGACGAATTTGACGATCTGGTCAACGGCGCAGCAGAGCATATTGCGGTTTTTGCAAATGCTGTCGAACGCGCCCGCTTTTACAAGCGACTCGACTGCGCGCTTGTTAAGCTCGCTGCCCGAAAGGCGGCTGCAAAAGTCGTACAAGCCCTTGTACGCGCCGTTTTCCGCGCGCTCGGCGACTATCGCCTCGATAACGCCCGCGCCGAGGTTTCTGACCGCGAGCAGGCCGAAGCGTATGCCGTCTCCATCGACGCAGAAGCCCGCCTCGGATGCGTTGACGTCGGGCGGCAGCAGGGTTATATGCTCGCGCCTGCACTCGTCGAGATACTTTGATATGCGCGACGGCATATCGAGCACGCTTGTGAGCATTGCAGCAAAATATTCGCGCTTGAAGTGGCACTTGAGATACGCGGTGTAAAACGCGACGTGAGCGTAGGCCGCTGCGTGCGACTTGTTGAATGCATATGACGCAAACGCAGTCATCTCGTCAAATATCTCGCCCGCGACTGCTTCGCTGATTCCTCGATTTACGCAGCCGTCGCACTCATCGTCGCCGTAGATAAACGAAGCGCGCTCCTTTTCCATAACGTCGTGCTTTTTCTTTGCCATTGCGCGGCGCACGATGTCGGCTCGGCCGAGCGAGTAGCCCGCCAGCTCCTGAAAAATGCGCATTACCTGCTCCTGATAGACAATGCAGCCGTTGGTAACGCTGAGTATCGGTTTGAGTCGTTCGGTCTTATATGTGATTTTGGACGGGTCCTTCCTGCCCTCGATGTAGCGCGGGATAGAGTCCATCGGCCCCGGGCGGTACAGCGAGGTCATCGCTATCAAGTCCTCGATGCGCTCGGGCTTGAGCTTGGTCAGGACGTTTCTCAGCCCCTTTGACTCGAACTGGAACACGCCCTCGGTGTCGCCCTCGCTGAACATTTTAAACGTCGCGGGATCGTCAAGCGGGATGTTTTCTATCGAAAAATCGGGTTTAAACCTGCGCACAGACTTGACCGTGTCATCAATGACCGTCAGGTTTCTGAGCCCCAGAAAGTCCATTTTCAGCAGTCCCAGGCGCTCTAGGTCGGTCATCGTGTACTGGGTCACAACAGAGTCGTCGTTGAGTGCGAGCGGGACGTAGTCGAAAACACGCTCTTTGGTTATGACGACCGCCGCCGCGTGGCGCGACGGGTGGCGCGGCAGCCCCTCAATTCGCTGTGCAAAATTGACAAGACGCGCAGCCTCCGCGTCACCCGCAATAAGCGCGCGCAGCTTCTCCGAGCGCTCCAAAGCGCGCTCGAGCGTGATGTTCAGCTCATTGGGAATAAGCGCAGCAACGGAGTCAATTTTGCTGTATGAAAGCCCGAGCACACGCCCGGTATCGCGTATAGCCGCGTGCGCCGCAAGCGTGCCGAAGGTCACGATCTGCGCGACGTGATCGCTGCCGTACTTGCCGATGACGTAGCGTATGACCTCCTGACGGCGCAGGTGGCCGAAGTCGATGTCGAAGTCGGGCATACTGACGCGCTCCGGGTTTAAGAAGCGCTCAAACAGCAGGTCGTATTTTATCGGGTCGATGTCGGTTATTCCCGAGCAATATGCGCACAGGCTGCCCGCGCCCGAGCCACGTCCCGGGCCGACGGGAATACCCTGACTTTTGGCAAAGGCGATGAAATCCTGAACTATCAGAAAATAGTCGGTAAAGCCCATTTTTTCGATAGTTTCAAGCTCGTGCTCAAGTCGCGCGGTTATCGCGTCGGTCAGCTCGCCGTAGCGCTTTTTTGCGCCCGAGCAGCACATATCGCGGAAATATTCGTAGTGGTCGCGCTCGCCGATGTCGAAATTCGGCAGGATATAGTGCCCGAACTCAAAGTCAAGGCTGCACTTGTCCGCGATTTTTTCGGTGTTGGCTATCGCGTCGGCAAACTGCGGCAGAGCGGCCAGCATTTCCTTATCGGTTTTGAGGTAGTATTCGGGCGTTTCGAGCGCCATTTGCGACGGCTCGTCGAACTTCGTATTGGTGTTTATGCACACAAGCAGACGCTGAACGTCGGAGTCGTTCTTCTCAATATAATGCACGTCATTGGTCGCGACGAGCGAAATTCCGGTTTCGTTCGACAGCCGCCTGAACATCGGAAGTATGCGCAGCTGCTCGTCGAGTCCGTGATTTTGCACTTCGAGATAATAGTCGTCGCCGAATATGGCGCGACAGCGCTCGGCTGCAGCTTTTGCGCCATCGAAGTCCCCCGCCGCAAGCCGACGCGAAACCTCGCCCGCAAGGCAGCCCGACAGGGCGATAAGTCCGCCGCTGTACTTTTCGAGCAGCTCCGTATCGACTCTGGGCTTGTAATAAAACCCCTCCGTAAACGACAGCGAGACGAGCTTTATCAAATTGTCGTAGCCCTCGCGGTTTTTGCATAAGAGCACGAGGTGGTAGTATTCCGAGTCAAGCTCGCGCACCTTGTCAAAGCGCGTGCGCGGGGCGACGTAAACCTCGCAGCCGATGATAGGCTTGATACCAGCCGCCTTGGCCGCGTTATAGAACTGCATCGCGCCGTACATAACACCGTGGTCGGTTATCGCGAGGGCGGTCTGCCCACGCTCCTTTGCGGCCGAAATCAGCCCGTTAATGCGGCACGCGCCGTCAAGAAGGCTGTATTCGGTGTGCGTGTGAAGATGAACGAAACCCACTTTCGGCTCAGCCTCCCTGTTTAATTTTTTTACTGAAAGCTATCAGCTTGTTAAGCCGCCTGTTGAGCGTGGAGCGGCTCACTCCCGAGACGGCGGCAAGCTCGTTGAGCGTCGCTTCGGGGTTGGTTAAGCGCAGCTCGGCGGCGGCCTTCAGGTCGTCGGGCAGCGACGTGAACATACCCGAGCGCTTTATCTCGTCGATTGCGGTCAGCTGCGCGGTGAATTTCATATAGGATTTGACGTAGTTGGCGGTATCAAAATTGCCCCTGCGGTTAACGGTGTTTTTATAATCTTTCTCGACCTTGACCTCCATAAGCGCGAGGGTCGAGCTTGTCGCGCCCATATAGGTCAGCAGGTCCTCGATGGACGAGCTGTCGTTAAAGTAAAGCACCTGCTTTAAGTCCTTGCGCGACGATTTCTTGGGCGCAAATCCGCTTTTTTCAAGCGCTTCGGCGACCGTCTCGGCGTTTTCGGCGTTTGGGAAAAGAAAGTCGAGCCGATACTTCTTGTTCGGGTCGATCATATGCCCGCAGGAAAGAAACGCGCCCTTTATGAACGAGCAGCGGCAGCAGTCGTCCATCTCCGACTGCGGCTCGGCGCTGACATCGCCCGACAAAATGCGGACGGTGTAAAGCTGGCCGCTTTCGGAGACCTTAACGCTGCACTCGGCTGAAAAGAACTTCTCAAACCGCTTTACCGCCAGCTGCGCCACATCGGCCTGCTCGGTCTGAAGCTGCACTTTTCCGTGTGCGCCCCTGCGCACCGCGCAGGCAAGGCCGTGAGCCTCGGCGCGTGCGCAGCACTTGCTTATTTTTTCCGAGATTATCTCGCTTTTTACATCGTTGCAAAATGACATATTTTCGGCTCTCTTTGCGTGTTGTGACGGCTTTCGGCCGTCTTTGACAAAGGAGCCTGCACGTCCATGCTGTGCGACAGTGCGGCTCCTTTAAATTTTACTTGTTTATATCCCTGTGGTTGACCGCAGCGTTGTAGCCTTCGGCCGCAAGATGGTCGCGCATTGCCCGCGCAAACGACACCGAGCGGTGCTTGCCTCCCGTGCAGCAAAAGGCGATGACAACCTGCGTCTTACCCTCCTTGACGTAAAGCGGGAGCATATAGTCGATGAGATCCTCGAGCTTTTTGAGTATGGTCACCGCTTCGTCGGTCGAAAAGACGAAGCTGAACACCTCGTCATCAAGCCCGGTTTTGGGCTTGAGCTCGGGCACATAGAAAGGATTGGGTATGCACCTGACGTCAAAGCAGAGGTCGGCATAGTTAAGGCTGCCGTGCTTTGTGCCGTATGACACACACAGTATGCTTATCCCCTGCTCGGGCGAAACGAGGAACAGGCTGTCAATCTGCTTTTTCAGGTCGTTTACGCCCATATAGGTCGTATCGATGAAATAGTCGGCGTAGCTTCTCGCACCGCTTATAAGCCTGCGTTCCTCGGCGATAGCGTCGACGATGACGCCGTTACACGCGTCGATGAGCGGGTGGCGGCGACGAGTCTCCTTGTAGCGGTTGAGCAGCACGCTGTCGTCCGCATCGAGAAAGAGCACGCGGCAGTCAGCGTCGGAGCTTTTAAGCTCTTTCAGGGCCATGTCAAGCTCCGAATACAGCTCGCCGCCCCTGACGTCGACGCCGACGGCGACCTTATCGGGCACATTTACAAGCCCCGCAAGCAGCACGCTTATCTTGCCAAGCAGCGCAGCGGGAACGTTATCCATGCAGTAGTAGCCGATGTCCTCAAGCGAGGCCATCGCGCGCGACTTGCCGGAGCCCGACATTCCCGTAACAATAAGTATCTGCATCAGTCCTCACCCACAAACCTAACCTCGCACTCAAGGCGGATACCGTGGGTCAGAAAGACCTCCTGCTTCACCTTTTCAATAAGGCGCTTCAGGTCGAAGCAGGTGGCGCCGCCCGTGTTGACGATGAAGCCGCTGTGCTTCTCACTGACCGAGCAGCCGCCGACAGAGCAGCCTTTAAGCCCACACTCCTCGATAAGTGCGGCGGCGTAGTGCCCCTCGGGGCGCTTGAACACGCTGCCTGCACTCGGGTACTCGAGCGGCTGCTTATCCTTGCGGCGGTGCATAAGGTCGTCCATTTTCTCGCGTATCTCGGCACTGTTGCCCGGGCGGAGCCTGAACACGGCGGAGGTGATTATCTCTCCGCTTGTCATAAAGCGGCTTGAGCGGTATTTAAGCTCCGCATCGGCTGCGGAGTATGTTTTAAGCTCGCCGTCGGGAGTGATGCAGGTGCACTCAAGCAGAGTGTCGGCGACCTCGCCGCCGTAAGCGCCCGCGTTCATAAACACAGCTCCACCGACCGTGCCCGGTATTCCCCAAAGGCACTCTACGTCACTCAGCGAATTCTCAAGTGCAAAGCTGCACAGCTGCGAAAGCCTGATACCCGCAGGGCAGCGAATGTCGACCGCGCTGACAAGCTCCGGCTCGCCGCCGAGCGACAGCGTGGAAATGACCGCGCCGCGGTAGCCCTTGTCGGTGAACACGACATTGGAGCCGTTGCCTAGCACGGTAAAAGGCTCTTCAAGCTCGCGACACAAGGATGCGCACTTTATCAGCTCCTCCTCGCTTTTGGGAGAAGCGTAAACATCGGCCGCGCCGCCGATTTTAAAGCTTGTGTGCTTGTTCATCGGCTCGTCGGTCACAAAATAAATGCCGCTTTCCCTAAGCGCATTTTCAAGCGCGCTTATTTCACCCATCGGTTTTACCTCCGAACTGAAAAAATATCAGAATTGCTGCCACTCATCGCCCGCAGGGGTGCTTGCACCCGCAACGGAGGGGTCGTCTATGCCAAGGCGCTTGAGCAACTCAACAGCGGCGTTGTAGCCCATTTTCTTCTGACGGTTGTTCATTGCGGCAACCTCGATTATGACCGCCAGGTTGCGTCCGGGCTTGACGGGGATAGTCAGCGACGGCACGGTAATACCGAGTATCTCGGCAGTTTCTCCGTCAATCCCCATTCGGTCATAGACCTTTTCGGAGTTCCACGGCTCCATATTTATAACCATATCGATCTTTTCGGTCTGCTTAACAGCACCCATACCGAAAATGCGTCGGGCGTTGATTATTCCGATGCCGCGCAGCTCGATGAAATGCCGGATATTCTCGGGTGAAGTGCCGACGAGTGTCTTTGCCGAGACTTTTCTGATCTCGACCGCGTCGTCGGCGATAAGACGGTGACCGCGTTTAACGAGCTCGATTGCCGTCTCGCTCTTACCCACTCCGCTTTCGCCGAGGATAAGCAGACCCTCGCCGTATACTTCGACAAGCACGCCGTGGCGCGTTATGCGCGGGGCAAGCTCGACGTTGAGGAACGATATAAGGCCCGACATAAAGCTCGATGTTCCGTCGTCGGTGCGCAGAAGCGGCACACCGTGCTCCTCGCACAGCTGCCTGACGCGCTCGGGTATATCAAGTCCTCTTGTGAAGATGATGCCTGACGGCTTAAAAGCGATAAATCTCTCGAGCGGCTCGTTCAATTTGTCGATTCCGCTGCTCAGCAGGAAGTCAAGCTCCGAGCGGCCGATTATCTCGAGGCGGGCGCTGTCGAAATACTCAAAAAAGCCCGCAAGCTGAAGCCCGGGGCGGTTAACGTCGGCCGACGAGATCGAGATGTCCTTCGCGTCGCACGGCATATAGATCTGCTCAAGGGAGAACTCCTTGACGATCTTATCCATCGAAACCGAGAAATTGTTGTGCATATCCTCACCGTCATTTCCAAAAACTTGTTCAGCGCCGTAAAATGCATAAACAGCGCTTTTCGCTGTTATTGTACTGCTATTATAAACCAATTTTAATAAAAAGTAAAGAATTTAACAAATTGACTTTTAAGACTTTTGATATTATATTTATATTAGACTTTATTTCAAAACACTCAATCAAGGAGATTTAAGCGTATGAAAATCAAAGTCGGATTGCTCAATGACTCTTTCCCGCCTGTCATCGACGGCGTCGCCAACACGGTCAAGGCCTACGCCGACATTCTCTCAAGGACCGACGAGCCTGTCGTCATCACGCCGAAGTACCCTCATGTCAAGGACGAGTATCCCTACGAGGTCTACCGCTACCTTTCCATTCCGACCGACAGGCTGATAGGCTACCGCTCGGGCGACCCGTTTGAGCCGGTGGCGCTGACCGAGCTTGCCAACAGAAAGCTTGATATTATGCATGTCCACTGTCCCTTTGCTTCGGCAGTGCTCGCAATAAATATCAAGCGGCTGATGCGCAATCGGCTGCCGCTTGTGTTCACCTATCACACAAAATTCGATATTGACATTAAAAAGCGCGTACCTTTTAAACAGCTGCACAAGCCGATACTCCGCTTTGTCGTCAACAACATCGCGCATATGGATGAGGTCTGGGTCGTGTCCGAAGGTGCAGGCGAAAATCTGCGCTCGCTGGGCTACAAAGGCAGCTACCGCGTTATGCCCAACGGTACCGACTTCAAGCGCGGCCGCGCCGACGAGGACAAGGTCGCAGCGCTCCGACAAAAGCTCGGCATTGCCGGGGACGAGATCGTCTTCCTGTTCGTCGGGCGTATGATGTGGTACAAAAACACGGGGCTTATCGTCGACGCGATGAAAATTCTTGCTGACAAAGGTGCAAAGTGCAAGGCCGTATTCGTCGGCAGCGGCGAGGACAAGCACGCGATCGAGGAGTACGCCGCGCAGCTTAAGCTTAATGACCGCGTAATATTCACAGGTCCTGTTTACGACCGCGAGGAGCTGCGCGTTTACTACAGCTTGGCGGATATGTTCACCTTCCCTTCAACCTATGACACGTCGGGTCTTGTCGTGAGAGAGGCCGCCGCCTGCGACTGCCCGAGTCTGCTCGTCAAAGGCAGCTGCGCGTCCGAGGGCGTGGAGGACAGAGTGTCGGGCTACCTTTGCGAGGAATCGGCCGAGTCCTGTGCCGAAGCGATGCTCGAAGCGATAAACGGCCGCGAAAAGCTGAAAGAGATCGGCAAAACAGCGGGCGAAAAGGTGTACTACTCCTGGGAGTCTGCCGTCGCCGACGCACGCAGGGCTTATGAAGAAATAATCGTCGCGCGCACCGAGCACAGGCACTTTATCCACAAGCAGCCTAAAAAACCGAAAAAACCTGTTGACGGCGAATAAAACTCATTACATACCACAATATGTATTTTAAAAAAAGCGAAAGAACGCAGAGCCTTAATGAAGCGACCCAAAAAAGTTAGACAATGTGATATAATGTCTGACAAATGTGGTGCAGTTCATAATTTGCTCTGCGTTCTTTTTGCTGCGGCTTTGCGCCGAATGTCATTTTCGTCAGAACTCGCGGATTATACGCTCAAGCTCGCCGTGAAGAGCATTATAACGCTGCTCAAAGCCGTTGTCAGCGCTCGGCAGCACGATCTGCGACGAAACGGGCACAGCGGGCTCGCTTACCTCGTCAGAAGCCGCTGCAGAGCGCGGCGTGTCGCTCACGTCCGGCTCAAGTCCGATCCCCTCGGGGTACACAAACGGTATTCCGAAATAGTTGCAGAAGCCGCGCGTGGTCAGCTCAGCAAAAGTCTGCATTCTGACGTGGAACAGGGTCGCGTCATCGACGTTATCGTGGAACACAAGCTCGTCATAAACGCATGGCGAGGTCGAATAGCGAATTTCATACAGGCTTCGGTTTTGGTTTACATAAATCGGGTTCGGATACACCTGCGGGCGCAGCCCTGCAATGTCCTGCGCGCAGTCAAAGGCGGGGTTGCCCTCGGCGGCGTTGTAGACCAGCAGCACCGAGTAGCGCGTCTCGCCGTTGTAGGCGTTTGTGTGGCAGGGGTAATGAATATCAGGCCCCCACGCGTTGCTCTCGGCGACTGCCTCCTGAAAGGTCTTGTTTCTGTTGCGCTTATACTCTATCCCACAGGCGTCAAAGTACCTTTGCAGAATGTCGGCATACATTTGGCAGTGGTCTTTTTCGGTGTCGCCGTACTCGCAAAGGTTGTATGTTTGCACGCTCGGGGAAATATAAACCTTCGGCATAAAAGCACCTCCTCAAACCATTTTATGAAGAAGTATAAAATAGGTTACGGCTCGAAAGGCTTTGCGTTAAAGCCCCTCGAGCCGCTTATTTATCCGACGAATTCGTTATCGAAGTTGATTACGCAGACGCACTCAGGGTGCGTTTTTGACACCTCAAATCGGATAGAATTTCTTATCTCGTCGCGCTCTTTTTTGCAATCAAACGGCACGACAACGTCGAAGATGAGGTTTGACCTGTTCTCGCCCCTGACGACCCTGAAGTCATGGATCGAAAGCGAGCCGTCGACCCTCCCGACCGCCGCGGCGACCGTGTCGCGCAGCTGTTTGACGTCATCTCCGCTCTCAACGGGGTCCATATGGGCGACGAGGGTTATTCCGAGCGCCTCGCCGACCTCCTTTTCACACAAGTCAATTTCCTCGTGCGCCGAAAGAATGTCGATGTCCGCCGGCACTTCGATGTGCGCCGAGACGAAGCAGCGCCCAGGGCCGTAGTCGTGAACAATAACGTCGTGCACGCCGCAGAATTTGCCGTAGCTCATAATCGACGCCTTGATTTTATCGACGAACTCCCTTGTCGGCGGCTCGCCGAGCAGCGGCTTGACCGTCGCCGCGGCCGAGGATATTCCGCCGTAGATTATGAACGCCGAGACGGCAAGGCCAGCATAAGCGTCGACATTTACGCCGCTGAAGCGGTAAACAAGCGCCGCAGCGAGCACCGCCGAGGTCGCGATAACATCGTTCAGACTGTCGCGCGCCGTTGCAGCGACCGCGCCCGAGTCAAGCAGCCTGCCGACCTTGCGGTTGAAGAAAAACAGCCACAGCTTTATGAGAATCGAAACAATCAATATGCTGACCGTGACCGCGTCGACCGTTATTTTTTCGGGCGAGACAGCCTTTTCAAACGAGCTTTTGAGCAGCTCGCCGCCGACTACAACTATGATAGCCGAAACGATGCAGCCCGACATATATTCCATGCGCCCGTGGCCGTATGGGTGCTCCTTGTCGGCGGGCTTTGCAGCCATTTTAAAGCCGAACATCGTTATCAACGACGAGCCCATATCGGAAAAGTTGTTGAACGCGTCGGCTATGATGGAAATACTGCCCGAAAGCAGCCCCGCCGTCAGCTTAATCGCAAACAGCACAAGGTTGCACACTATACCCGTAAAGCCGCACAGCCGCCCGTAGCATGCGCGTCCGGCGGCTGTTGACTTGTCGGCGTTTCTGACGAAAAGTCTGATCAGCAGACCCGTCATAAAATTCACCTCTTATGTATCAGAGCTTTGACCCCTTGGCGCCCTTTGCGCCGAAGCCCTTCACTCCGTCAAGAATATTGGACTCATATGAGAACGAGAGCCTTTCCTTGGTTCTTGCACGCTTAAAGGCGAGCTCGATAAGCTTATCGAGCAGCGCGGGGTATTTCAGACCGCTCGCCTCCCACAGATAGAATGACAGCGAGCCCGGAATGGTGTTGATCTCATTGATATAGACGCGGTTTTCCTCGCAGTCGATGAGGTAGTCGATTCTGACGACACCGCTCGCGTCGATAAGGCGGAACGCTTCGCAGGAAAGACGCTGAATCTCCTCTTTCATCTCGGTCGGAATGTCGGCGGGCAGCTTGCGCCTGAGCGAAGCCATACCCTTGCTGTTGCCGCTGAGATATTTCTCACCGAACGAGAGAATCTCGTCGTGGCTGAACGGCTCCTCGCACTCGGAAGCGGCGCACTCGTCGCTGTCGCCGACTACGGAGCAGTTGATCTCGCGCAGCCTGGTCACAGCGCGCTCGACGAGCAGCTTGGTAGCAAAGCCCGACGCCAGGTCGACAGCGGCAATAAGGCCGTCCCTGTCCTTGGCCTTGCTGATTCCGACGCTTGAGCCGAGGTTGGCGGGCTTAACAATAACGGGATAGCCGAAGCTCTGCTCGATTTTTTCAATGAACCTGTCGCGGTCGCTCGCCCAGTCCTTACTGTAGAACGCGATGTGCGGCAGCGTGGGCAGACCTGCAGCGGTCAGCACGAGCTTGAACAGATCCTTATCCATACCGAGAGCCGAGGGCATCACGCCGCAGTTGGCGTAGGGTACGCCCATAAGCTCGAGCCAGCCCTGAACCGTGCCGTCCTCGCAGTTAGTGCCGTGAACGACAGGCAGCACAACGTCAACGGGCGAGATGAGCTTACCTTTTTTGTACTCTTTTTTAAGCTCGACGATGCTTAGCGCTCCCGCGACTTTCGTCAGGATAACGCTTGGAAAATCGTTTTTGAGTGTCAAAAGGTCCTTACGCTTGAAGGTGCTGATGTCAAGGAATTTTTCGCTGAAAAGCATACCGCCGTCTTTGGTAATGTAAATGGGCAGAATGTTGTACTTTTCCTTATCAAGGTTGTTCATCGCCTGAACGGCCGAAATAATGGCAACCTCATGCTCGACCGATTGACCGCCGAACACCACTGCAAGATTGATTTTCATAAAAGCATCTCCTTATTTTGCATAATTGTCGGGCAGATCGTTTTCAAACAGGACGGCGGTGCGGCTGTCGGTCATGGTTGAAAGCAGGCTCATCGCGTCTTTGAAAGTTTTAACTATGTGCAGGCGCTCCTTATCGAAGCGGCCGCTTGCGCGAACGCCGTCGGCAATGGGCTTTGCGCGCTCCTCGCCGACGAGGATTATATCGCTGCACTTTTCGGCCGCTTTTTCGCCGAGGGCGAAATTGTACTCAAACTCCCTGTCGCCGAGCTCCACAAGACCGGGAGTGACGATAATGCGCCTGAAATCGTCGAACGTGGCAAGCACGTTGACAGCCTCCATGCAGCCCGTGGGATTGGAGTTGTAAGCGTCGTCGATGAGCACCGAGCCGTTTATAAACGGTTTCAGCTCAAGTCGGTGGCTGACAGGCTCGAGCGAGGCGACGGCGTAGGCGATGTCGCGCTCGCTGACCCCGAGGTCGAGGGCGACAGCTACCGCGCCCGCGATATTCTGAATGTTGAACGCACCGAGCAGGCGCGTTTTGAGCGCAAGCGTTCTCTCCCCCGCCGTGACGGTGAAAGCCGCGCCGCAGCGGTCGGACTTAATGCCGCCGATAACAAAGTCGCAGTCAGCCTTGCTGCCGTATCGCAGGCACTTGTACCCGCTTGCAGCGGCCTTTTTGTCGGCCTCCTCGCTGTCGGCGGCGACGTAAATTCTGCCGCCCTTTTCGGCGACGGCGTCTGCCAGCTCGAACTTTGTCCTGGCGACGTTCTCGATGCTGCCGAAGGTGTCGAGGTGCTGCGGCCCGACCGAGGTTATAAGGCACTCGTCGGGGTGGACGATGTCGCAAATCTCCCTGATGTCGCCGACATTTTTAGCGCCCATCTCAACGATGAACACGTCGTCTGCGGGCTTCAGTTTCTCACGCACGGTGCGCACCACTCCGAGAGGAGTGTTGAAGCTGCCGGGCGTGAGCGCGACGTTGTATTTTTCGCTCAGAATGCGGGCAAGCGCATACTTCGTGCTCGTTTTGCCGAAGCTGCCCGTCACGCCGATTATCGTCATGGGCTTATGCTCGCGCAGAATACGCTTTGCGTCGTTGATAAAACGGCGGCGCACGAGCGCTTCCGCAGGCTCGTTAATGGTGATGACCGCCACGGCCGTCAGCGGCGTAAAGCACGCCAAAGCTATCATCAGCGCCAAAAAATAGCTGCTGACAAACACGCTCAAAGCACCTGCGGCGGCAAGCAGCAGCGCGTTTGTCGTCATCATTCGCTTGACGCGCGCGGTAAAAACAAGCGGCTTTATCGCTTTTTTCTGCTTTGCAAGCGAGATGTAAACTTCCCACGCGGCGAACGCGGCGCAGGCTAACAGGAACAGTATCGCATTAAAGCTCGCGGCGAGCAGGACTATCACCCACGCAAGGCGGCCGACGTACTTTTTGAGCGAGCCGCAAAGCCACTTCCGGTAGCGCGAGATGAAGTAGGAATTCTGCTGCAGCATATGATAGTCGCCGATCGCGGCGAAGCAGCCGCCGACGGCTAACAGCACGCAGGCGATAAGTGTCAGAATATTCACTGTGCGCTCACCTCCAAAAAGCTCGCAATTATCGCGTTGACCTCATAAGGGCTGTCGATGAATGAGAAGTGCCCCGCGCCCTTTATTTCGCACAGGCCGCTGTCGGGAATGAGCGAGGCCATCTTTTTCGCGTCGCTTATCGGGGTGGCGGTGTCGTTTTCGCCCCAGATGAGCAGTGTCGGGCACTTTATCGCGGGCATATAGGCGCACAAATCCTCATTGACGACCTTGACAAGCGTCCGGCGCAGTACAGGCGGTGCGGAGTTGTAATCGGCCGAGCCGAAGAACGTGCGCAGGCTGTCGAGCGCTCCCGCGGTGTGCTTTTTGAGAAAAGGCAGGGTCAAAAAGAACTTGCCTGTTTTGAAGCACGCCGTGCGCAGCCTGCCTTTAAGCGAGCGCTTGGGCTTCACTCCCGCACTGTCGAGCAGGATTATCTTGCGCGGCTCGACAAGCCCCGAGCCGACCATCTTGATTATCACGCGCCCGCCGAACGAATGACCGACGAGCACAATATTCTCAAGCGCAAGCGCATTTATAAATTTGACCGTGAAGTCGACATAGTCGGACACGTCCCACGCCTCGGGCGGCATATCGCTGTCGCCGAAACCCGGAAAATCGAGCGCGACAAGGCGCACCTTGTCCTTAAACGAGTTGATTATGAAGTTGTAAGCCTTATTCGACGAGCCCCAGCCGTGCAGCAAAAGCACGCACTGCCCCTCGCCCACATCGGTATAATTGACCTTTATACCGTCGATAACTGTATTCAAACCGTACCGCTCCTCAAAGCAATATTATGTAAACTTAAATCGTGCTAAAACCGTATTTGTATAAGTATACCATAAATCCCACCGAAAAATAAAGAGTTTTACCCAAATAAGTTGTATTTTTCGCAAACGGACGAAATATCATTCGGCAACGGCGAGGTCAAAGTTATTTTTTCGCCTGTTATCGGGTGGGTGAACTCGGCGGTTTCGCAATGGAGCGCGTGGCGGGAAATCAGCGCGCTTTCCTCGCCGTAGAGGAAGTCGCCGAGCAGCGGAAAGCCCGCGTGCGAAAAGTGCACGCGGATCTGGTGCGTGCGGCCTGTTTCGAGCGTGACGCGCGCAAGCGAAAGGCCGTTTGCGCTGCAAAGGCAGTCAAAGTGCGTGACGGCCGTCTGACCGTCGGGGCGCACGGCGCGCTTGAGCGTGCTCGATTCCGACAGGCCGATATTGCCGTCGAACGTGCCCTTTTTGGGCAGCTCGCCCACGCAAACGCAGAGGTAACGCTTGCTCGTTTGGCCGCTTAACAGCGCGCACGCGAGCTTGTTTTTGGCAGCGATGACGACTCCGCTCGTGCCGCGGTCAAGGCGATATACAAGGCGAAATACTCCCGCTTCGCCGCGCTGCTGCAGATGATAGGCAAAGTCATTGGCGAGCGTGCCCGACTGAATCTTTTTCGTCGGGTGCACAGCGACCAACGGCGGCTTATCATAGGCGATGATGTCCTCGTCCTCGTACAAAACCGTGAAGCCGAGCTGCTGCGGCGGATAGGACTCCTTCGCTTTTAAGATGTCGTCAAGCGGCTCGTCAAGGCTTATCTCAAGCACGTCTCCCACGCTCAAAACGCGGTCGACGAACACTCGCTCGCCGCCGAGCATAATCCCGCGCTCGCTCTTTTTGAGCATGGTTATGACCGACGAGGTGTAGCCGTGCGCATAAAGAAAGCGCTTAACCGTCTGCCCCGAAACATCGGCGCGGTAAGTAAGCACTCTGCCCACGGCATTTCACCTCTTTTGCATTAATTTGACGGCGGCCGCCAGCCGCTCATTCGGCCTTAATTTTAGCACATACTCCCCTCTCCGTCAATCGCTTTAGTTAGGCTCAAACGCAAAACGGCCGACGGGGTGCTTTTGCACTTTTCGTTGCGGCTAATATATGGCGCAAGTCCTCCGTGCCCGGGATAATCCACGATTTTGCGTGGCTTACCCGGTATATAACATGGCAGCTGCGGTCAAATTGAAGTAAGCTGTCGTTCATCGTGATTCTCTTTTCAACTGATTTGCGCTTTTCACACATTCGGCGTAGGTCAGCGGGAACGAGGCCCTCAGCACCTCACTTTTTAGGACCGAAAAGCCGTTTGAATTAAGAAAGTTCAGGTATTCGCCGCTCCCCCACTTGCTGTGCAGAGGGAAGCCCGCGAGCTTCATAAAGAACGCCTTGACCCTGCCGCGCAGCGTGTTTGCGGCGTGCGTGAACGTCGGCGCGATGAGCACTCCGTCATCTTTGAGCACGCGGCGGATTTCGGCAAGTGCCTTCTCAGGCCGCTCCACAATATGCAAAGCGTTTGCGACGATGACGACGTCGAACGTGCCGTCGGAGTAAGGCAGATTGAACATATCCTGCACCGAAAAGTGCAGCTTGACACAGGCGTTCCCGGAACGCGCCTGCGTTATCATTTCAAGCGAGAAGTCGGTCGCCTCAAACGAGTGCGCCGCCCCAGCAACGTGCCGCGCTATAAGCCCGGTGCCCGTCGCAAGTTCAAGCACGTCTTTGTTTTTGACTGCCGGTCGTATCAGTGCATAAAGCCGCTCGTAAGCCGCGCTGTCTTTTCGCATAAAGCGGTCGTACCGCTTGGCGTTTTTGTCCCAAAATCCCACACCCATAGTTCTGTTCCTTTCCTATTAAGTTAGTGTTTGCTAACTATACGCTGTTTAAAAAGCCGCCGTTGAGCGGCTTTTTATGTATGGTTACACTACTCTCAAACTCGGCGTATGGACGACGGCTTATGCGCGCGGTTTGAGTACCATCTGAATTTACACTACAAGTTCAAATAAGCTTTTAGCGAAGTCATCGTCTTTGACGAATTCACAGTGTGTGAATCAACCGCCTAGCACTTGTTGCAGGGTGGTTAATTTTTGGCAATATTCCCTATAATCATTATAAATCCGACAAAAATGTATGTCAAGTATAATCACATCAGTCCTGCCAAATAAAAATTTATCCCATCCGTAAATTTGATAATACGAATGGGATATTTTATACCGATAAAAAATCGAGTATTCATAAAGTCAAATTCCTTATGAATACTCGATATGGTGCCGCTGACCGGACTTGAACCGGTACGGTGTTGCCACCGAGGGATTTTAAGTCCCTTGCGTCTGCCGATTTCGCCACAGCGGCGTGGGCTACCTCGCTATTATAAGCTTTGCGCAAAGCAAAGTCAAGCGCAAAAGTGAGCTTACAGCAGATCCTGTATTGTCATAAACTTATAGTCGCCGTTTACGAGCAGGTCGAAGTGGCGCATTGCTATACCGATTCCTCTTGCGGCGCTTGTGAACACGTTATCGGCGAGGTGGACGCTCACTCCGAGGTACTCCGACAGCAAATTCGGCAGGCCGTAGAGCAGCGCCGTGCCGCCTGTGAGGTAAATTCCGTCCTGCGATATATCACCGACCAGCTCGGGCGGAGTGTTATTGACGACGTTCTGAATTGCGAAACAAATGCCGTCAATAACGTCGCTTATAGCCTCGCGCACCTGCTCGGCCGTTATCTCCTCCGAAGCGGGCAGACCCGTCGTCAGACTCATGCCCTTGGCGACCATAGCGATCTCGACCGAGCGCGGGATAGCGCCGCCTATCTGATGCTTTATCGCGGCGGCTGTTCCCTGCCCGACGAGCAGGTTGAACTCGCGTTTTAAATACTTTATTATAGCGTCGTCGATATCAACGCCGCCGATTCGCGTGGTCTCTGCACGCGCCATGCTGCCCATTGAGAGCACGGCGACGTCGGTATTGCCTGCGCCGATGTCGACGACTATCGAGCCGTGCGGCTTTGAGAAGTCGATGCCCATTCCGAGGGCGGACGCGACGGGAGACTCAATCGTGCACACGCTGCGGATGCCCGCGTTCTGGACAGCATCGATAACGCTTCTGCGCTCGACTGCGGTGGCTCCGCAGGGTATCGAGACAACGGCGCGCGGCTTGGTGATCTTGTTCGCGATAACGCGCGAAAGGTAGTTGTCGAGCATATGCTCGGCGACGTCATAGTCGGCGATGACTCCCCTCTCGATCGGGCAGACGGCGTTGTAGCGGTCAGTGGAACGTCCGACCGCGCGCTGAGCGTAGCGGCCGAACTTGACGGGCACCTCGTCGTATGTATCCATAAGCACGACGCTCGGCTCGATAAGCGCGATTGATTTTTCGGTTGAAACGACCGTTTTGGCAGTACCGAGGTCGATGCCTATATCCGAGAACATAAGGTCACCCTCCTTTAAAAAGTCTGATTATCTGTCGAAATTATGACACTATTATACCACAAAAGCGGAGCGCAAGCTCCGTAAACGGCGCAGCCGTTCAAAATCCGTTAGGATTTTGTTTTGGCCGTTCAATGTCCTCTCAGGCGTCGGCGGTTTACCGCCGCTAACGCCGTGAGGTTATTATACCACAAAAGCGGAGCGCAAGCTCCGTAAACGGCGCAGCCGTTCAAAATCCAATAGGATTTTGCTTTTGGCCGTTCAATTGTTCTCTCAGGCGTCGGCGGTTTTACTGCCGCTAACGCCGTGAGGTTATTATATTACAATATCAATTCCGTGTCAAACCTTTTCAGCCGTGCGATTCGGTCATTGTAAAGCCGAACGGGGTCACGCTTTCAGCGCCCGCGTCGAGCAGAGCGCACGCGCATTCGCATATCGTCGAGCCTGTGGTGACAACATCGTCGATGAGCAGCACTTTCAGCCCTTTTGATGAGTCGCGGGCCGTGAACATACCCTCGACGTTTGTGCGCCGCTCGCTGCCCGACAGATGGTGCTGCATACGGTTCTCGCCCGTCTTGGCAAGTAACGTTTTAAGCGGCAGGCCAAGCTCCTTTGCGGCATACTGTGCGATAAGCTGCGCCTGATTGTAGCCGCGCTTCATACGACTGAAATAGGTCATCGGAACAAAGGTCACCGCGTCGCAGTCGAAGCTGCGCATACGGCGTATCTTCTCGGCGATCAGGCGACCCATAAACTTTGCGCCGCGCGTGTTGGAGCAGAATTTGAGCAGCTTCACCGACTCGGAGGCCGCTTTGTCGTAGTAATAGACCGCGCGAATGTAAAAATCGCGGCCGCAGCGGCGAATCTTCCTGATGTCGTCATACTCGAGCTTTTCAAGCTCTTTTTCGCAGTCAGCGCACACGGCCTGTCCCATATCGACAATCTCGCCGCAGCAGATGCACGTTGACGGAAATATGAGCGCAAGCGCCTTTTGCGCAAGGGTCGGCTCGTTAAGCTCAAGGCTCATTTGCACAGCTCCCTTACCATAAATTTGAGCGCGGTGTAGCGCTTTATTCTGCGGTCGTTGGCAATCATTTCGGACACTATCCGCCTGTCTCCGACCATAACGAGCAGCTCTCTCGCGCGTGTAACGGCGGTGTACAGCAGGTTGCGGTAGCGCAGCAGCGGCGCTGTGTCGGACACGACGAGCACCACGCAGCGATACTCGCTGCCCTGACTTTTGTGCACTGTCACGGCGTAGGCGGGCTCGATCTGCTCGGCCATATCGACGGGATAGACCGCGACCTTGTCGTCAAAGCGGACGGTGAACACGCCGAGCGCGCGGTCGATACGCTCAAGTCGGCCGACGTCGCCGTTGAACACTCCCGTGCCGTCGGTACCGTCGTCCTTATCCCAAATTATGTCGTAATTATTCTTGATCTGCATTATCTTATCGCCCTCGCGCAGGGTAAATGCAGGGAATTTCAGCTCGTGCTTTGCGCCGTCGGCAGGATTGAGCCGCGACTGCATAAGTGCGTTGAGCGAGCCTGTCCCCGCCTCGCGCTTGCGGGAGGGGCAGAGTATCTGAATGTCCGTCAGCGGATCGAAGCCGTAGGCTTTCGGCAGTCTGGAGCAGGCGAGGTCGGCAGCCGTCGCCGAAGCGGCGGAGGGCGTGTCACAACTTATAAAGAAGAAATCCGAGTCCTTTACGCCGAAATCGGGCAGCTCGCCCGCATTTATGCGGTGGGCGTTCATAACGATAGCGCTTTGCATCGCCTGGCGGAACACGGTGTCAAGCTCGACATAAGGCACGCAGCCCGAGTCGATAAGGTCGCGCAGCACGTTGCCCGCGCCGACCGACGGCAGCTGATCCGCATCGCCGACAAGGATAAGGCGGCAGCCGAGCGGAAGTGCGTCGAGCACGCTTTGGAACATAAACGCGTCGACCATCGAGATCTCGTCGATTATCAGCAGCTCGCACTCAAGCGGCGACTGCCTGTTTTTACAGAAAACGGAGCGGCCGCTTTGGTCGAACTCGGCCTCAAGCAGGCGGTGTATCGTCTTGGCTTCGCGACCTGTTACCTCGGTCATGCGCTTGGCGGCTCGACCCGTCGGGGCGGTGAGCATAACGCGCAGGCCGATGCTCTCGAACACCTCGATCATCGCGTTGAGCGTGGTGGTTTTGCCCGTTCCGGGGCCGCCCGTGAGCACTGTTATGCCGCTTTCGGCTGCGGCGAACACCGCGTCGCGCTGGCGCTGCTCCAATTTTATCGACTTCGCCTTTTCAACTGCGGCAAGGCGCTTGTCGATGTTTTTAACTTTAAGCTGCGAACCGCCCAGCAGCATCTTTATCCGCTCTGCCGCAAGGCGCTCGGCACGGTACATATGCGGCAAAAACAGCATTTCGCGCCCGTCGCACTCATAGGTGCACAGCAGCCCCGAGGCGAGCATTCTGTCGATTGCGGCCGACACGCCGTCGAGCTCAACGCCGAGCAGACCGCTTGCGGTGGCAGCAACCTTGTCGCGCGGTATGCAGGTGTGACCGTTGCCGAGATTGTGGCGCAGAACATACTCGATTCCGCTGTATTTCCTGAAATCAAAATCGGGTGCAAAGCCCATCTTCTCCGCCATTTCGTCGATTCGCTCGAACGAAAAAGGCAGCTCGTCGCCGCACAGCAGGTATGGGTTGGCCTTTATCCTGTCGATGGCGGCGGGGCCGAGCGAGCGGTAGACCTTCAGCGATTCGTCGGCCGTGATGCCGTACTCGCCGAGGTAAAGCATAAGCTCGCGCACGCCGATTTGTTTTATGTACTCTTTTTGAAATTCAAGCGCCTTATTTTTGGATATGCCCTTGATTTTTGTCAGGCGCTCGGGATCGGTCTCGATTATTTCGAGCGACTGCGAGCCGAACGCTTCGACTATCCTGCGTGCGGAGGTCGGGCCGATACCCTTTATCCCGCCGGAAGCGAGGTAGCGCAGTATCGCGGCCGCGGTCGTCGGGATACGCTTTTCGACCGAGTCGGCCTTGAACTGCGGACCGAAGGTCGCATGAAAGTCGAAGCGGCCGCGGACGTTCAGCTCCTCACCCGGGTGAATGTCGAACATCTTGCCCACGACCGTGATAAGCTCGTCGCCGGTATTCAGTTCACACACGGTAAAACCGTTCGCTTCGTTGCGAAAGGTCACCCTTTCGACCGAGCCGACAAGCTCATTTTCGGACTTCAAAGGCTTTATCCTCCCAGTGAATTGGAAAATTCGTCATTTTCAATCAGTTTTACGCGCCTGTCCCCCGCTGCGATGAGCTCGCACGCGCGGCGCGCATCTTCGTTCAGCTTATCGCACACGGCGACAATGCCCGCAAAAAAGCGCGTCTCTTCATCAAGCACGGTTACGGCGCTTTGCAGCAGCAAGGGTGCGCAGTCGCCCGAAAGCACCACTAAAACATAGCGGTTCGGGTCGCTGACCGTCGCAAGGCGCAGCCAAATACCACGTATCAGGCATGCAAGCCCTGTCACTGCAAGAAAGGCTGTGACAACATAAAAAACAGCAGTCGGCATAATCTTCCCCCCGTACATAATACGGAGCGGCGCTCTGCTTTGCTACGCACAAAGCAGACACAAGCTGTCGGCAAATACGGCCGAAAGCCTATGTCTGCTGCAAAATGCAAAGTTTTAAGTCAGGGTCACCACGACGTTATACGTCTTGTCAAGCGTTACGACCCAAACCGTCTTGAAATTGCTCGAGACGGTGACAGTCGCAGTCTTTTCGTAATCGCCCGCCGCAGTCTCGCCCGACAGATTGACGTTCAGCGTCAAATCGGCGGCGGTCAGAGCCGCAATCTCCTTTTTGCTGCCCATAACGGTTATCGAGATGCCGCTTTTAAGCCGCGCCGACCGCGATGAGTCAACGCCTGTGAAGCTGACGTTTGTAACGCGCAGCGTTTTTGAAATGTAGCTGTCGGTGTGCAGCGTTACCGTTACGGAGCTGACGGAGCTGTCATACACCCGCACTCCGCTCGGCAGATCGAACTCGCGATCGAACGTCTTGTTCCCGGCGGTTATCAAGCCGCAGTCAATCTCTCGCAGGTTGACGCGGGTCATCTCGTTGATAATCTCCGGCTTACCGATAACGGTTATCTTGCTTTCGCTGAGCGAATACCTGAAGTCTACCGCGTCGGGTTTGTTGGAGAACACCGGCTTGATCGGCAGCGTTTTGGTCATCGAAACCGCGACGGTGATATTCGCGGTGCGGAAGCCGAGATTCATAAATGAAGAATCGATCTCGTTACCGTCGGAATCGAGCAGAACGATGTCCGCGTCAAAAGTCGAAGTCTCGGTCAGTTCCTTGTTGACCTGCGCTCTGGCGACGACGGAGGCGATGCGCTCAACGTCGGTCTTGGCGCCCGAGACATTCAGCGTTCTGGTTGCGCTCTCGGTCATAACGGGCACCTCGGTTACAAGGCTTCCGCTCGTGGTGCAGCCGACCGCTTCGGCGGAAACGTCAAACGTGCGGGTTATCAGCTCATCAAAGGTGACGTTTATCTTCTGCGGAGTGACCGAAACTATCTCGAAATCCGAGAACAGCTTTGTCTTTGACGGCACGAGAGTAATCTCGTAGGTGCCGGCCTCTGTCACAGCGGAGAGCGTGGGCGTTATGACGATGTCGGACGCTTCGACGCTCGATAAATCGGCGGTCTTGCCCGAAATAACAACGCTTACATTGTCTGTATCATAGTGCACCACGTCAAGGCCGAGATTCGCAACAGCAGTGTCGGAAATGTCAAAATTTATCGGCACGTCCTTGATTGTGCGGGTGTTGACGGGGTTGTAATACTGGCTCATGGCAAACCAGACGATGAACGCGGCGATAAGCGACGCGACCATGAGCGCCTTATTATTATTTATTATGTATGAGGGCAGCTTAGTCAGCTTTTTCATTCGACTTCTTGCCCCCTTTGAATATTTTGTCTTTCAGCTGCTCAAGCTTGGACTTGCTGTGCTCGTCAGTCGGCAGCAGCGCGACGGTCAGCTTTTCCCTGAGCGCGGCAGGAGTGTAATCGCGCGTGAGCACTCCGCGCTCGGCAACAGAGATGGTGCCCGTCTCCTCCGAGACGACGACCACCAGTGCATCGGAATTCTCGCTCATTCCGAGCGAGGCTCTGTGCCGCGTGCCGAGGTCCTTGCTGAGCGAATTGTTCTGCGTCAGAGGCAGTATGCATCCTGCGGCGTAAATAACGCCCGAGCGTATTATCATTGCGCCGTCGTGCAGCGGCGCCTTGTTGAAGAATATGTTGCAGATAAGCTCCTTGTTAGCCTTGCTCTCAATGACCGTGCCCGTTTTGGCAACGTCCTCAAGCATGATCGCGCGTTCAAAAACGATGAGCGCGCCGGTCTTGGACTTCTGCATAGAGTCGCACGCCATACATACGTTGTCGATGCAGTCGCTTATGACCGAGCGGGCGTCGGAGTCACTCCGATTGCCGAAAAGAATATTGCTGCGGCTGACAAGCTCGAGAGCGCTTCTCAGCTCCGGCTGGAAAATGATGACTATGACTATGATTCCCGAACTTGCGACCGTGCGCAAAATGACCGATAAGGCCGTCATACTGAGTGCTTCGGAGATAGCCCAGATGAGTATGAGCATGAGCACGCCGCCGATAAGCTGCTTTGCGCGGGTCTGGCGGACAAACTGAACTATCTTATAAATTATGTAAGCGACAACGAGAATATCAATAAGGTCAATGAACCTGAAATCCTGCATTACAAGCAGGAAGTGGTTGAGCAGCGAATTGAGACTACTCATAAAGCCAGACATCTTATCATCTCCGTAACAAAGCAAAATACCTATTATATTCTAACAAAACTTTTAACATTATTCAATAGCAATCATACAAAAAACACTTAATATTTTATTAAGCCGCGGTGATTGTTTTGCAGGCGCAAAAGTGATATAATCAATTTTAAAGGAGTGTTTAAATGGAAGTCTGCGAGAAGTTCACCTTTGAATTTGAAGCGGTCGATATGTCAAAAGATGTCTGCGCCGTTATAGTCGCTGGCGGTTCAAGCAGCCGTATGGGCGGGCTGAACAAGCTTTTCTGCGACATCTGCGGCATACCGGTTATCGCCCGTACGCTGATAAATTACAATCTCTGCTCTGCCGTCGGCAGCATAGTCGTCGCGGCGCGCGGCAGCGATATTGACGAAATTCAGAAGCTGTGCGAAACCTATTCCATCGGCAAGCTGAGCGCGATAGTCGAGGGCGGCCCGACCCGTGCGCAGTCGGTTGCGAACGCCGTCGCTGCCGTGCCGCAAAGCACAAAGTATATCGCGATTGCCGACGGCGCCCGCCCGCTGACAAGCCCCGCGCTTATCGAGCGCGTGGTTGACGAAGCGATGCGCTTCTCGGCCGCGGCAGCCGCCGTCAGGGTCACCGACACGGTCAAGGTCGTCGATGAAAGCGACTTCATCACCGCAACGCCCGAGCGCGCAAGCCTGCGCGCGGCTCAAACTCCGCAGGTATTTGAGCGGCAGCTTTACGCCCGTGCACTCGCCGAGTTCGGCGGCGACTGCACCGACGATTGCGCGCTTGTTGAAAAAACAGGAACGCGCGTAAAGCTGGTCGAGGGCGACTACAGCAACATAAAGATCACCACGCCCATTGACCTGACGGTCGCAAGGGCGCTGATTGAGGAGGGTAGGATATGATAAGAGTAGGTCACGGCTACGACGTTCACCGTTTTAAAGAGGGGCGCGAGCTGTTCTTAGGCGGCGTAAAAATCGAGTATGCGCTCGGACTTGACGGCCACTCCGACGCCGACGTGCTGCTGCACGCAATATGCGATGCGCTGCTCGGCGCGGCCGCTTTGGGCGACATCGGGCAGCACTTTCCCGACTCCGACGACCGCTTCAAGGGCATCGACAGCAAGCTGCTGCTTGCCCGGTGCGTGCAGCTGATAAGCGAGCGCGGCTGGAAAGTCGGCAACATCGACGCGACCGTAATCGCTCAGGCACCGAAGATAGCACCGCATATCGCTGCTATGCGCGGGTGTGTGGCGCGGCTGCTGAACGTCGACATTGACGCGGTCAACATAAAAGCCACGACCGAGGAGCACCTCGGCTTTACAGGCCGCAAGGAGGGCATAGCCGCGCACTGCGTCTGCCTTATTGAGAAGTAAGGCGTCCGGCCGCTCTTCTGCCGTCAGACGATTACACAACAATTTAATCAAGCTGTCAACTTCAGGCTCGCGTGCATAAAATGCTATTGATGCACACGGGCCTGAACTTTTTCACGGAGGCGCGACTTATGGGAAGCAATCTCATTATGGTCAACTCTATAACCTACGCAATCAAAGGTCGCGACCTGCTCAGAAGCAAAGGATTCAAAGCGTATATCGAAAAGACTCCGGGCAAGCTCGACTCGCACGGCTGCGGATACAGCATCGTCGTGAACGTCGAGCCGTCTCAGGTCACGGGACTTTTGGAAAAGGCCGACATAAAGGTGCTCGGAATCTCAACCCGTGAAATGCCGTAAGGAGTCGATAAGCTTGATTTATTTTGACAACGCTGCGACAACATTTCCGAAGCCGAAGCAGGTCATCAACGCGGTGAATTCCGCGTTGACAACATATTCCGCCAACCCCGGACGCAGCGGTCACCGCCTTTCGCAGCAGGCGGCCGTGGCCGTCTACGAGGCCAGAAGCAGGTGCGCTTCCCTCTTCGGCTCAAATCATTCGGAGCGCGTGGTGTTTACCGCAAACTGCACTATGTCGCTGAACATCGCTTTAAAGGGGCTGCTGCGCCCGGGTGACCGCGTTATGACATCCTCGCTTGAGCACAACGCGGTTATGCGTCCGCTTGCAAAGCTCGAAAAAAGCGGTGTAAAAGTCGATATGTTCGAGGTCGTCATCGGCGACAAGGCGGCGACCTTCCGCTCGTTTTTAAACACCGTCGAGCCTGACACGAAGCTGGTCGTCTGCACCCACGCGTCAAACGTCATCGGCGCGGTTATGCCGATAAAGGAAATAGGCTCGTTCTGCCGCGAGCGCGGTATTATCTTCGTCGTCGACGCGGCGCAGACCGCGGGAGTGCTCGACATCGACATCGAGGATATGTGCATAGATCTGCTGTGCGCCGCCCCGCACAAGGGGCTTTACGCCCCGATGGGAACGGGGCTGCTGATAATCGGCGACCGTCTGCCCGACACGCTCATCGAGGGCGGCACGGGCACGAATTCGATAAACCCCATTCAGCCCGCAGAGCCGCCCGAGCGCTACGAAAGCGGAACTCTTAATCTGCCCGGCATCGCGGGAATTGCAGCGGGAGTCGACTTCGTGACCGCGAAAACCGCAAAACGCATACGCGAGCATGAGAACACTCTTGCGCGGCAGATATCCTCGGGGCTTGGGCGTATCGGCGGCGTTCGCCTTTACTGCGAGCGCGACGACGAAAACTTTGTGCCCGTAATACCGTTCAACATCGGAGCGATGAACAGCGTTGAAGCCGCTGCCCTGCTCGACGAGCGCGGCATAGCCGTCAGGGCGGGGCTGCACTGCGCTCCGAACGCCCACAGGCGCTTGGGCACTATCGAACAGGGCGCGGTGCGCGTGTGCCCGTCGGCTTTCACCGCCGCACAGGACGTAAACAAGCTGCTTAACGCCGTGGATATTATCGCGGCGGGAAATAAAAAGTACATTTTTTAACTTTTTGCTTGCAAAAAAAATATTATGTGCTAAAATAAAGGTATATTTTTAAACGCTGTGATGAAGCAAAGTAGTTTTCGGCTGCCGAAATTCAGAGAGGGCGCGTCCCCGGCTGTAAGCGCGACCGTTCGGGCGAAAACGAACATTCACTTCGGAGCGGCGCGGCTGAACCTCAAAAGGAAGTAGGCCGCGACGTAATTTAAGGTCACGTTACAGGCCTAAAGAGTGTTTGCTCAAAAAGCATAAATCAGGGTGGTACCGCGGATAAGTCCTATTCGTCCCTTGCAGTTTTTTCAGACTGCAAGGGACTTTTTGTTTTATAAAAAACTTTTGAGGTGATAAAATGAAAGACCAACTTAAAAACATAGCCTCGGCCGCCGCTCAAGCGCTTGAAAGCGCCGCGAGCGTGCAGGACATCGAGGCGCTGCGAGTCAAGTACCTCGGCAAAAAGGGCGAGCTGACCGCCATTCTCAAGCAGATGGGCTCGCTTTCCGCTGAGGAGCGTCCCGTCATCGGCCAGCTGGCAAACGAGGTCAGGGGCAAGATCGAGTCCGCCGTCAGCGAAAAAATGGCCGACATCAAAGCTGCCGCTGCCGACAAAAAGCTCGCAAGCGAGACTATCGACGTCACCCTGCCGGGCAAGCGTCATGAGCTCGGCAAGCGCCATCCGCTCAACTCCGTGCTTGACGAAATAAAGGAAATCTTCCTCGGAATGGGCTTTGACATAGCCGAGGGTCCCGAGGTCGAATACGACTACTACAACTTCGAGGCGCTCAATATTCCCAAGGATCACCCCGCGCGCGACACGCAGGACACATTCTACATCAACGATAAGATTCTGCTGCGCACCCAGACCTCGCCTGTTCAGGTGCGCGTTATGGAGAAGCAGAAGCCGCCTATCCGCGTTATCTCTCCCGGCCGCGTTTACCGCTCCGACGCAGTTGACGCGACCCACTCGCCCGTTTTCCACCAGATCGAAGGCCTTGTCGTCGACAAGAACATAACCATGGGCGATCTTAAGGGCACGCTCGCCGACTTTGCAAAGCGCCTTTACGGCCCTGACGCCGTCGTGCGCTTCCGTCCGCACCACTTCCCCTTCACCGAGCCGAGCGCCGAGATGGACACCATGTGCTTCAACTGCGGCGGAAAGGGCTGCAAGCTCTGCAAGGGTGAAGGTTGGATCGAAATTCTCGGCTGCGGAATGGTACACCCGAAGGTGCTCGCCAACTGCAACATCGACCCCGAGGAATACAGCGGTTTCGCTTTCGGAATGGGACTTGAGCGCCTTGTAATGCGTCGCTACAACATCGACGATCTGCGCCTGTTCTACGAAAACGATCAGAGATTTTTGAATCAGTTCTGATAAGGAGGCTGGAATAAATGGATCTTTCTATCAAATGGCTCAAAGAGTTCGTTGACATCGACTATCAGCCGAAAGAATTCGCCGAGCGCCTGACTATGAGCGGCTCCAAGGTTGAGCTTACCCGCAAGGAGGGCGAGGATATTTCCGGCGTCGTTATCGGAAAGGTGCTCTCTATCGAAAAGCACCCCGATGCAGACAAGCTCGTCGTATGCCAAATCGACATCGGCAGCGAGACGCTTCAGATCGTCACCGGCGCTGACAACCTTAAAGTCGGCGACATCGTTCCCGTCGCGACCCACGGCGCAAAGCTGCCCGGCGGCGTTACCATCAAGAGGGGCAAGCTGCGCGGCGTCGAGAGCAACGGTATGCTCTGCTCTGTTGCCGAGCTCGGAGTCACCATCGGCGACTTCCCCTACGCTATCGAAAACGGCATTTTCGTCATCGAGGAGGACTGCTTCCTCGGTCAAGACGCAAAGAAAGCAATCGGCCTCAACGACGACATCGTCGAGTTCGAGATAACCTCCAACCGCCCCGACTGCCTGTCCGTCATCGGTCTGGCAAGAGAGACGGCCAACACCTACGGCGTTAAGCTCAGGGAGCACACCCCTGTTGTAACCGAAGCGGGCGGCGACATTAACGATATGCTCAAGGTCAACATCGAAGCGACCGACCTGTGCACCCGCTATATGGCAAGAATCGTGCGCAACATCAAGGTAGCGCCCTCGCCGCGCTGGATTCGCGAGCGTCTGCGTGCAAGCGGCGTGCGCCCGATAAACAACATCGTCGACATAACCAACTACATTATGCTCGAGTACGGCCAGCCCATGCACGCGTTTGACTGCAAGCACGTCAAGGGCGGCTCGATAAACGTCCGCCGCGCCAAGGACGGCGAGACCATCACCACCCTCGACGGCGGCGAGCGCGAGCTTGACAGTTCCATGCTCTGCATTGCCGACAGCGAGAAGCCTATCGCAGTCGCGGGCGTTATGGGCGGCGAATATTCGGGTATTTTCGACGACACTACCGACATCGTTTTCGAGTCGGCGTGCTTCAACGGCCCGTCGGTCAGAATTACCGCCAAGAAGCTGGGTATGCGCACCGACGCGTCCGCGCGCTATGAAAAGGGTCTGCCCGCTCAGCTGTGTGAAAAGGCGCTTGACCGCGCCTGCGAGCTTATCACCCTGCTCGGCGCGGGCGAGGTCGTAAGCGGCAAGATCGATGTGCGCCATTTTGACGAGACTCCCAAGACCGTCAAGTTTGAGCCTGAATGGACCAACCGCTTCCTCGGCACCGATATTCCGACCGAGAAAATGGTGCAGATACTGACCAATCTCGGCTTCACCGTCGACGGCGATGTTATCACCGTCCCCTACTTCCGCACCGACATTGAGCACAAGGCCGATATTGCCGAGGAAATCGCCAGAATGTACGGATACGACGTCATTCCCGACTCCGAGATAAAGGGTCGCGCAAACGGCAAGTTCACTGACGAGCAGAAGTTTGAGCAGGTCATCAACAACGTAATGATAGCCGACGGCTACTCCGAGATAATCACCTACTCGTTCATCAGCCCCAAGGAGTATGACCTCATCGGTATGCCCGCCGACGGCGAGGGCAGAAACAGCGTTAAGATAAGCAACCCGCTCGGCGAGGAGACTTCCATTATGCGCACCACCGCGCTGCCGAGCCTGATGGAAACGCTGGCGCTCAATTTTAATCGCCGCAACGCCGACATCAAGCTGTTCGAGATCGCCAAGAAGTACATTCCGCAGGGCGAGGACGTCCTCCCCGACGAGAGAAAGATGCTCATGCTCGGCGCTTACGGCAACGGCGTTGACTTCTTCACCCTCAAGGGTACGATTGAGGTTATGCTCGACAGGCTCAACATCAGCGGCTACGAGTTTGAAGCCACGCGCGACGCTTACGCCTACCACCCCGGCAGAACCGCCGTTATCAAGGTCGGCGACAGGCAGATCGGCATTATCGGCGAAATCCACCCGAAGGTAGCCGCAAACTACGGCATCGACTGCAAGGTCTATGCCGTCGAGCTGGACGTGTATGATATGTTTGCGCTCGTCGGTGCGGAAAAGACCTACACTCCGCTGCCGAAGTTCCCCGCCGTCACCCGCGACCTCGCGATAATCTGCGACAAGCAGCTGCCTGTCGCGCAGATAAAGAAAGTTATTGTCGGCGCTGTCGGCGACCTGCTTGAGAGCATTGAGCTGTTCGACGTTTACGAAGGCAGCCAGATTCCCGAGGGCAAAAAGAGCGTTGCTTACTCGTTCACGATGCGCTCGGCCGACTCGACCCTCAGCGACAAGCACTGCGACAAAATCGTCAAGAGCATTACCGCGGGGCTTGAAAAACTCGGTGCACAAATTCGCTCATAAGTTAAAAGGTCGCGCGAATTCTGTCGACAAAAGCAGATATATCTGCGGCGGTATTTTCGCCGACCGAGATGTCCGCTTAACAACAAAATAAACGAAAAAGCACATCACGCCTGCCGACCCGAACAGTCACAGACGAGATGTGCTTTTTAATAATTCGGCTGCACCCAGATAAAGCCCCGTCAGGCACAAAGTCGGGTTGCCCGCGTCGATGAACAGCCGGGCTCCGAGCGCCGTCAAAGCCGCTGCGACGGCGACCGTGAGCACTTTAAGCGTAATCTGCGCCGCGCGCGGCCCGAACACCCGGCACAGCGCCGCAAAGGCGATGTCGCCGCCGTCAAGCCCTAAGCACGGCAGCAGGCTGAACGCTCCGTTAATGAAATTGACTGCGGCGGCTTGCGGCTGCACCCTCCAAAGCAGGGCGAACGCCGCAAGATTTGCAAACGGACCCGCAACCGCGACGGCTATGTCGGCCGCAGTGCTTAAATTCCGCGTTCGACGGTCGATTTCAATCCCCCACGGGCACAGCCGCACCCGCGCCACCGAACCGGAGCAAAGCAGCAAAACAGCCGTGTGCCCCGCTTCGTGCAGGGCGACGGCGGCTATAGCCCACAGCATAACGCCGCTTTTGTCAAGCACAAGCATAAGCGAAACGACAGCGGCCGCGAAGTAATCCACGTCCACCGCAACGCCGAAGGCTTTAAGCCTCATACAGCCCGCTCAGATAATACTGCGGGTCGATCCTTGTGCCGTTTATGCGTACCTCAAAGTGCAGGTGCGGCCCTGTCGACTGCCCCGTGCTGCCTGCAAGTGCGATAACATCGCCTTTTTTGACCTTGTCGCCCGCTTCGACCAGCAGCTTCGAGCAGTGGGCATAGAGCGTGACGAATCCCTCGCCGTGGTCGAGCATAACAAAGTTGCCGTAGTCGCTGCTGTACTTCGCCTTAACAACAGTCGCGTCGAGCGCGGCATAGACGTTGTCGCCCGTGTTCGCGCCGATGTCAACGCCCGAATGGAGCGTGTACTTGCCCGTGACGGGGTTATAGCGATATCCGAACATCGAGTGCACCTTTTTGCAGTCGACGGGGCTGCAAAAGGAATTGACCTGTCTGTTGCTTGAAAGCAGCCTGACCTGCGCGAGGTCAAAGACGTAACCCTCGCTCGAGTCCTCGGCGTACTCGGCAAAGGCTGCGTCGTCGGTGCTCACCTTGGTCGCGGCGGCTTTTGAGGAGGCAGCCGAGCTATCGCTTTTGTCGACCTCGTCGAGCACAAGATTTATGTCGGTAGTGTCGCACAGCTGCTTCACCGCGACCGATTTGAAATCGGCGTAAAGCTCGCCGCCGAAGAACTTGAAGCACAGCACGGCTATCGTCACCACGACGAAATAGACCGTCTGGCTGATAAGCAGCTCCGAAAAGCTGCCCTTTTTTCGCTTCTTCGGTGCGGCAATCTCGTCCACCTGCGGTCACCTCCCGACTTTGATTTGATAGTAAATCATATGCCGAGGGATAAAAAATAAGACCTTTTATTCAGGCGAAAGCGCACCTGAACAAAAGGCCTTTTTATCGCAAATATTACTTTTTCTTCTCTTTGCTGATGACAGTTTTGTACATATTTATCGCAGGCTGCTTGACGTACTTCGTGTCCTCCGGGAAAGCGGCGATAAACTTGTCGAACAGCTCCGGCTCGCCTCGGAAGGCTTCGCCGATGATGCTGTAGGTTATCGAGCCCTGAACGTCATAGTCACCGTCACAGTAATACTGGTCGAGCATATAGATCATCTTGTTGAGCTGCTTGGTTTCGCCGTTTTTGACAAGGTCGTGCAGCAGCGGCGCAGCAGTCTTTCTGAAGAAATCGTCAGCCATAAAGCCACCGTAAAGGGCAACGTCGTCCTTGTATTGATCCTTATACGCGGGGAAAAGCGTCAAAAAGCGGCCGCAGAAGCCGTCGACGCCGGGCGTCGCATCGGTCTTTGACTTGGTCGGCAGCTTTACGTCGCGCTTATTCATAGCGACTGAGCGGACGATGCCGAGGGCGTTGTTAAGGCTGTCAAGGAAGTCGTTGCCGACGCTTTTTGCGTCGCGCTCGGTCGAGCTGTCGTCAAAAAGATAGGTCGAAAGGTTGTAGAATTCCGCATCCTCGCCGTCCTTGAGATCGGCCTTGTCAAGGCTGTAAATCTTCTTGTCGGCATCGTAGGTGATGCGGAAAGCGCACTTACTATTGACAAAAACACAGTCGTCGCTGTCCTGTCTGGTGAACTTCTGCGAAGCTATGAGCGGCGAAAGCTGTTCGATGATAATATCAAGAGCGTTAGAAATCATTTTGTTCCTCCGAAAGTGTGTTTTAGCGCCGCTTATTTTGCCGATTTGCAATAAAAAGCGGGCTGACGTAGCAGCAAAAGCATATATTTCGTATATTATAACACGCTTAAAGCAATTTGTCATCAATTTTTTTCACTTTTAATTGAAATAGCCGCGCTGACTATGGTATATTAGTCATATATTTAATTTTGGGAGCAAACCAATGGCTGAACTGACTGATATCAAATATCTGCACTCACTGTTTTCGCGCAACGGCTTCAACCTCAAAAAGGGGCTGGGGCAGAACTTTCTCATCGACCCGAGTGTGTGCCCTGCTATCGCCGAATGTGCCGACATCGACGGCGAGGGCGTTATCGAGATAGGCCCGGGCGCGGGAGTGCTCACGCGCGAGTTGGCAAAGCGCGCTGAAAGAGTCGTCTGCATTGAGCTTGACCGCAGACTCGAGCCTATTTTGAAAGAAACGCTTGCGGACTTTGACAATGTTGAAGTAAGGTTTGACGATGCGATGAAGTGCGACCTCGACCGAGTTATCGACAGCTTCGGCGAAATGCCCGTATCGGTCTGCGCCAACCTGCCGTATTACATCACTTCCCCGCTGATAATGCGTCTGCTTGAAGAAAAGCTGAACATCAAAGCAATAACCGTTATGGTGCAAAAGGAGGCCGCCGAGCGGCTGTGCGCCGAAATGGGAACGCGCGAGTGCGGAGCGGTGACCGCCGCCGTGCGCTACTACTGCGAGCCGCAGATCATGTTCGGCGTCGGGCGCGACTCGTTCCTCCCCCCGCCGAAGGTCGACAGCGCCGTTATCCGCTTAAACGTCGGCAAGCGTGCAAGCCTCGCGGTCAGCGACGAGCGGGCGTTCTTCCGCCTTATAAAGGCCGCGTTTTCGATGCGGAGAAAGACGCTTTCAAACGCGCTCTCGTCCTCGCTCGGGATAAGCAAGGGCGAAATTCAGGCGGCATTTGAAAAGTGCGGTATCGAGCCGACCGCACGCGCCGAAAGCCTGAAAGAGGAGCAGTTTGCCGCCCTTTCAAACGAACTTTTCGGGAGGGAAAGCTGAATGCACTACGACCCATACGAGTCCAGGCGCTCGAAAAAAAGCCGTCTCATTTCAAACATTCTGCTTATCATAATCGGCCTTTTGTTCATCTGGGGCATTTACAACCTGGTCTTTCATCAGACTAAAATTAAGAAGTTCGAGTTTGACCGTATGACCGTCGCTGCAAGCGAGGACGACTCCGACGAGTTTCTGCGGTTGCAGCGCGCGGCAAGTGCTAAGGGTGCGAAGCGCGAGCGCAACTCCGACTTCACGGCGGCCTACCCCGCCGCGGCGGCTCTGCTTGATATGGATACGGATGTTTACTCCGCCGACAAGCCTTATATTTACTTCGGCAGCCGCACGGCCGTCGTCGCGCAGACGGTGCTAAGCAGCGAAAACGACTGTCGTGATCTGGCGGTTGCCGTTCTCTCGACCGAAATCGAGCGAAGCGAAGGCACCGTTAAGATAAGCTGCGACGAAGTCAATATGTTTATGCTGCGCTACAACACCCGCAGCGGTGAGATCGAGTACCTCCCCTACAGTGAGGACGACTACAGGCTCGACGTGTACTCGGTCGGCTTCTCGCTCGTCGGCGACGGGTTTGAAAAGAGCGAATATTCGCTCGAAGTAACCGACTTCTCACTTGTCCCCGAAGATTACAAGCCCGTCTACGATACGGTCGGCCGCGATTACGGCTCGCCAAAGCGCGACGGCAACGTCGTCAGCGGCTCAAACAAATGCAGCAACAAAAAAGCCGCGCTGACCGTCGATGTCAGCGGCGACGCGCCGAACTTCATCGACCGCTTCACTCTTCTATTCACGGGCAAAAACGCCGAGAACGCGGAGCTTAGCTTCACCGTAAACTGAAAATACAAAACCAAATCCGCCCGACTTCTTACTTTCAGTCGGGCGGATTTAATAATTATCTTATTTGTGCGCGGTCTTTTTCTTGGCGATGGACATAACGATTTTGTCCATCTCGTCGAGCTTGGAATGAATATCGTCGGCGAGTGCAAGCTGCGCGCGCGTTCTGACCAGGTTGTGACCGCGATAGAGGGTCTTGAAATACTGGTCGCCCGTTATGTAGTCATCGAGGAAGCGCACCGCAAGCTCAAGCGTCATAACGAACGCACCGAGTGAGAGCGAGTGCAGCTCGACGTCGTCCATCTGCGGCGCGACCTCAGGCACGAAGCCCTCCGCAATCGCACGGAAGCGCTCCATATTGCATTTTACGAGCGAGGTGTCGCGCTCGTCCTCGGCCGCCTCGTTGCAGGCAAAACGAACCGCATCGCCGAAGTCGTAGGCGACAAGCCCGGGCATAACGGTGTCAAGGTCGATGACCGTCTTTGCCTCGTTCGTGCGCGAGTCGAAAATGACGTTGTTTATCTTTGTGTCGTTGTGCGTAACGCGCAGGGGCAGCATTTCCGCGTCAAGCATCTCGCAGAGCTTAACGCCGAGCGGCTTATACTGCTTTATGCGCTCAATTTCGGCGGCGACCTCGTCGCTGCGGCCGCAGGGGTCCTCATTGAAGTGGCGCATCAGCACGGCGATACGGCTGCGCGTGTTGTGGAAGTTCGGTATCGTCTCATAAAGCAGGCTTGCATCAAAGTCAGCCAGCATCGTCTGGAACTCGCCGAACGCGCGGCCCGCCGAGCGCAGCTTATCAAGGTCGTCGCAGCAATTGTAGGTTACTCCGTGCGGCACAAACTTCGAAATGCGCCAGAAGCCCTGCTCCTCCATATAATAGTTCTTGCCGTCGGAAGTGTGGGCAAAGTGCATAACACAGTCCCTGTCCTTGCCCATCTGCTCAAGCTGCGAGTCGATATAAGTCGTGATCTTCTCGATGTTTTTCATTATCCTGTTCGGATATTTAAAAACAAACACGTTTATGCGTTGAAACACATATCGATTCTTTTTACCGTTATCGGCGACCATCACGTCATAGGTCATATTGATGTTCCCGTTGGTTATCGGCTCGATGGAATATATCTTACCGGGAATATTGAATATCTCCATCAGCTCGGTAAATTTTGAATTCATTAAACTCCCACCCTGTTGATTATTTTCGCCGTCTGAAAAATCCCCACGCGGACGGCGAGCTTTATATAATGTTATCACGCATCGATCAAACTGTCATTCTCGCAGAAAGAGACGACATCTTATTTGCCAAGCTGCGCGAAGAGCTTGACGTTATCATAGCAATAGGTGTACTTTCCGTCCTCAATGCCGTGGATTATTTCGCAGACCTTGTCGTTATACGGTGTCGCAACGCCGTACTTTTTGCCGTAAGCGCATACAACGCCGTTTATCGCGTCGATTTCGCACTTTCTGCCCTTTTCAAGGTCCTGAAGCATACTTGCCTTGAGCAGGCGGTGCTTTTTAATGCAAATGGGAATGAGAATGTTTGAAATTTTTTTCTTAAAAGCGTTTTTATAGTAAAGCAGCTTGACTATGTCCTTGCCCTGAACAGGCTCGATTTTAATGCCCGCGGCGTTGGCGACGTCGATAACTTCCTTGATTATATTCTGGCAGCAGACGCGCGACTCCTTGCGCTCGGCCGCGTCGCCGAACGTGCCGCCGATGACCGCCGACATACCGCTGAACGCGGAGTTTATCAGCAGCTTTGACCAGCGCACGCCCATAAAATTATCTTCAATATCTACAGGGCACATAAGCTCGAGTATCTTCTTGACCTCCATCAGCTTGTCGTCCTTTTGACCGTTCATTCGTCCAAGGCCGAACGACATACTGTCAGGCTCGCTTGTAAGCTCCGACACGCCCTTGCCGTGCAGAGTTGCGCCCCACGCAACGGTGCAGCCCATAGTCCTGTCCTCCCCGACCACTTCGGAGACCGAAAGCTCGGGCAGGCCGTTTTGCATCGTGCAAACGATGCAATCGTCGGTCATAAAGGGCACAAGACCCTCGAGCACCTTTTTATTCTCAAGCTGCTTTGTCAGAAGGATTATCAGCTCGTACTTCTCGGTCAGCTGATCGGGAGTAAGCGCGTGCACGGGCACGGTCATATCAACAGTGCCGATGATGTGCGCACCGTTTGCGTTCATCGCGTCGACGTGCTCCTTGTTGCGCGTGATGAGGTCAACGGGATAGCCCGCCTTGGATATGTAAGCTCCGAGTACCGTTCCGAGCGAGCCCGCACCGTAAATCGCAGTTTTCATAAAGACATCCTCCGTCAAATTGTTGCCAAGTTTTCCGTTTGCATTATATACAGTAAAAAAATCCTCACTCTTGCGAATGAGGATTTTTTGTGACTGTGCGACGAAATCGCACAAAAACAAAACTTCATCTCATTGATGTGAATTGACACATTTTACCGCAATTTAAATTTATTTAATTTGCTTTTTGCAGTGTTTATTGAAGTGATAAGTAACTTTTTTATTTCAATACAAGTTTCTAAAATATCGTTATTGTTATAATAGCCGCTCTCAATTAAAAGTTCTGACCAATACTCGCTTTCTGAGCATTCTTTAAGTGCAATTTGAAGTTTGGCGATAAAATCAGCAGTTCCGTGACCGTAAAAAGCTTCGCGAATGTTTGCACCTACGCTTGTTCCGCTGCGGATAAGTTGGTAGTTAATACGCTTTCTTTCTTAGTTTGCTTTACATAATTACAAACTTTAATAATTTGTAAAGCAAAGTGTTTTGATTTTATAATTAATGGACTGTCAGGCATAAATATTGCCGCCTTTTTTGAAATAGAAGCCACACCACACTTATTACCTCTTACCTATTACTTATTACCTTCCAAAAATCCCGTTACTGTTTTTTGAAGTAAGAGTGAAGAGGTAAGAAGTAATAAGTAAAATCCCGCCCACTAAAGTGAACGGGATTTTTGGCGTCCCGAGAGGGACTCGAACCCCCGACCCTCTGCTTAGAAGGCAGATGCTCTATCCAGCTGAGCTATCGAGACAGTTATTTCGCTTATCGCGGCTCAACGTATGATATTATATAACAAGCGGCTGGAGTTGTCAACAATTTTATTCAAACTCGTCGCATAGCGTCGATCGGGCGCAGCCGAGCCGCCTTCACCGCAGGTAAAAGTCCTGACACGACCGACAACGCCACTGCGACGGCAGCGACGAAAGCAAGGTAAGCAAAGTCAAAATCAACCGTATGCCCCAGCACAAGCATAACGCCGCAAAATGCCGCATATACCGCCGTTCCGAGCAGCACACCGAGCACAGCCACCGTCGCGCTTTCGGCGATATACTCGGCGGCAATGGCAGCGCCTGACGCTCCGAGTGCTTTCTTTAAACCTATCTCGTGCACGCTGTCCCTGACGTTAAGCAGCATCATAATCAAAAGGCTGACCGCCGCGACGACGACCGACACCCCGGTAACTATCGTCAGCACAAGACTGACGGTCGTGAACACTTCGTTTATCCCCTGCCGCTGCTGCGACATATCCGTGACCGCCATGCCGACGAGTGCGCTCGACTGCGCCGCCTGCCCGAGCGCTTTCGGCAGCGCCGGAGAATCGCACACCATATAGTCCTCGGAGTAGTCCTCGCCCATCAGCTCCTGTAAAAGCGTATACGGCACATACACGCGCGCTTCGCTCATTCCCGCTATCCGTTCAACGTATCTTCCCGAGGCATACACCCCGACGACCCGCAGCGTGAGCGACTGTGAGCCGACCTCCAGCTCAAGCGGACTGCCGATGCAGTCGAGCCGCGAAAACTTCGCGCGCGCCGTCTGCTCGCTGATAACGCAGACGCGCTGCGCCGCGTCCGTGTCGCGAAAGTCGATGAAGCGGCCGCACTTCAGCCCGACGGAGAATATGCTCTGCGCGCTTTGTCCAACGCCGTAGACAGTCAGGCTGTCGTCTGTTTTGCTTACGGCCTCGGCGACCGAGAGCGGCGAGAAACGGCTGTCGGCCTCGGCGGCGAGCGCCGCGGCGGCCTTGCGCGCGCTTGTAAGGCTGAGTGTGCTGCTTTTGAGCTCAACGCCGTCAAACACAGTCGAGTCCAGCTCGCCGTTTATCGACTCAAACGCAATGTCGGCCGACGCGTGCACCACGGTCACCGAAGCGACCGACAGCCCGATGCACAACGAAAACAGCATCAGCCGCCCGAGCTTGCGCGGCAGGCTCATCATAAACACTCGTATGCTACGCATTTTTCTCCACCTCGTCGACGGACTTCGCAACCCTTTCGCCCTGCTCGATTCCCTTGACGGCATAGCCGCCGTCGCAGGCGCGCGCCGACTCAAGGCGGCGCTTTTCAGTGCCGCAATAAGCATAGTAGCCCTCGGAATCGTAGCCGACCGCGCTTTGCGGCAGCACCACCGCCTTTGCCGCGCCGTGGGACGTGATGAGCGCCCGCGCGCTGAGTCCCGGGAGCACGCTGTCGTCGGTTTCGTCCAGCGTGACCGTCGCTTCGATGAGCACATTGCCGCTCTTTTTCGCAGCAAGCGAGTAGACCTTTGCCACACGCCCGCCGTATGCTTCTTTTTCAAAGCCGTCGCCGCTGACGCTGACCTCGTCGCCTACAGAAACAAGCAGCATATCGGCCTCGCTCAAATTCACTTTAAGCCGCACGCCCTCCGTGCCGAGCACGCTGACGGCCTTGCTTTTGCCGTCGGACTCCTCGCCCGCGGCGAGGTTCAGCTGCGCGACAACGCCGGAAAGCTCGCTTTTAAGCTCACCCTCGCGACCGTTTATATAAACCTCGGCAAGCGCGTCGCCCGTGTTCACACGGTCGCCTTTTTCGACAAGCCAGCGCATAACCGTGCCGCCCTTTGCAAGGGTAGGTGCAAACTCCGACGTACTCTCGAGCGTGCCGAAGCACTGCAAAGTTACAGTGTAATCGCTTTCCTCGGCCGTCATGTACTCAATCGGTGCCGAGGCGGAGCAGCCCGACAGTGCAAGTATCAGCGCAACGCACGCAATAAGCCACTTTTTCATCTTCTCACCTCAAGACTATTTTTATCAGCCAAGGTAAATTTAAACGGCAAAAATCATATATATTACGGAAAACAAACGCTTATTTAAGGAGGATAATATATGCGAAAAATTCTTGCTCTGCTTTTGTCGACAGCGCTCGCGGCCATGCTCGCCTTTCCCGCAGCAGCGGACGAAGTCGACGAAAAAGGGCGCGTGGTAACTGAATATTTCTCGTCCGATATGCTCGAGGATACTTTCGGTGAAGCCGTCGCGGCGGCGGTGTCGTTATCCGATTTGTCGGCTCTGAAGGCTAAGGCGGCGATACTCGTCGACCGAAAAAGCGGCAGCGTACTGTTTGAGAGCAACGCCGACGAGCAGCTGTCGCCCGCTTCGATAACCAAGGTTATGTCGCTGCTGCTGATAACCGAAGCGATTGCCGATGGCAGGCTGACGCTTGAGACAAAGGTGACGTGCAGCGAGCACGCAAGCTCGATGGGAGGCTCGCAGATATGGTTTGAGGTCGGCGAGACGATGACGGTCGACGAGCTGCTCAAGGCCGTGGCGGTCGGCTCGGCCAACGACGCGACGGTAGCCCTCGCCGAAGCCGTTGCGGGCAGCGAGGAAGCATTCGTCGATATGATGAATGCGCGCGCAAAGGAGCTTGGGATGACGAACACCTGCTTCAAAAACTGTTCGGGGCTTGATGCGGACGGCCACCTGACGACCGCGCGCGATATAGCGATAATGTCCTGCGAGCTGATGAAGCACAGCCTTATCAAAAAGTACACTACGATATGGATCGACTCGCTGCGCTCCGGCGCAACGCAGCTTGTCAACACCAACAAGCTCATTCGCTTTTACCCGGGCGCGACGGGACTTAAAACCGGCACGACCGACAAAGCGGGCTGCTGCCTTTCGGCTTCGGCCGAGCGCGACGGTTTAAGTCTGGTCGCAGTCGTCCTCGGCAGCCCGACGAGCAACGACCGCTTTGCAAGCGCCAAGGCGCTGCTGAACTACGGCTTCTCAAACTACTGCGAGGCAAGCGTGCCGATAAGCCTCGGCAAGCAATCGATCGTGCCCGTCAACCACGGCACGCAGATGAGCGTCAAGCTGAAAGTTAAGGATAAGCTCGCCCTGCTGACCGAAAAGGTCAACAAGGACGGCTTCAGCGTACAGCTTGAGCTGCCCGATGAGGTCGACGCGCCTGTTAAAAAGGGCGAAGTCATCGGCCGCGCGGTCGTGTATTTAAACGCCGCGCGCGTCGGCGAAGCGGAGATAACCGCCGCTGAAAAGGTTGACAAAATGGATATGCCGCACGCGCTGCAGCGTATGCTCAGCGGACTGCTGACAAATTAAATAAAGCAAAAGGCAGACCGCGTTTTTCACGGTCTGCCTTAAAATTTGCAGGTTATATCAGTGGGTTGAAGTTGAATTCGACGAGGTTCCTTCGGAAGAGGACGAGTGTCTCGAAGAAGAAGCGGCCGACGAGCTCTTGCTCGATGATGAGCCCGACGGGTTTCTGCTTGAGGACGAACCGGAGCTGGAGCGCGACGAAGAGCTTGAGTCATCGTCGTCCTGACCGTTGCCGACGCTGTAGTAAATGGTAACGGTGGAGAACATGGAGACCTTCTGTCCGCTCGACGGCTCAACGTCGACGACGTAATCCTTGCGGATATTGTCGCTGACCTTACCCTCGACAAAGATATTCTCGGCTCTGAAGCCCGCTTCAAGCAGCTTCAGTCTGACCTCCTCAACGGAAAGTCCGGTCAGGTTCTTCGGTATGCTCAGCGTACCGTTGCCGATGCTGACCTTGACCTCGATGACGGTGCCCTCGGGCTTTTTCTCGCCCGCTTTTATCGACTGCTCGAATATCTGGCCGTATTCGTAGTTGCTCATAGCGCACTCGATGACCTTGACCTCGAACACCTCTCCGCAGCGGGTGACCGCGTCGGAGTAGCTCATTCCGACAAGATTGAACACCTCGTAGGTCGCCTCCGGGTTATCGGGATCGGGCACGAGCGGAGCGATGCTCGACGACGGCGCGGAAGCTTCGGACGGCTTGGCCGGCTCGGCGAACATGGGCTTGATGACCCACTGGAATATACAGAACACGACAACGGCGATTATAACGACCGTGGCGGAAACGGCGATGGCGACGTACTTTCTGCTGCTGCTCTTGCTTTCACCTGCAGCGGCCGAGTCGGCAGCAGCGGGAATAAGCGAGGTTTTCAGCTCTGCGACAGTCCGGATACGGTCGTCGGCAAGGATTGCCAGACCGTCGGCAAGGGTGGTGAGGACGTTCCTCGGAATCTCCTTGGCGATGTTGGTCGGGATTATCATCTTGTCGTTCGTCACGCGCTCGGTAGCGTCCGCAGGCGGCGAGCCGACGAGTATGCGGTAGAGCGTGGCACACAGGCCGTAAACATCGGTCCATGTACCCTGACTGTTCTCAAAGCCGTACTGCTCGATAGCGGCAAAGCCCGGGAACAGCTGCGAGTTCATACCGCTGCGCGCGGTGCGCACATCGGCGACACAGAAGCCCGTAATCCTGATTTTGCCGTCAACGCCGACAATGAGCGTTTCGGGCGACAGTCCCCTATGTATAAGCCCCTCGCCGTGCAGAGCGGACAAAGTCGTCAGCACAGGCATAAGCAGCGGACGGATCTGATTCCACGAAAGCGTGCCGCCGTTTCTGATAAGGAACTCACGCATGGTGATTGTCTTGACGTGGTCGGTGACATAGTACGCGGTGTTGTTGGCCTCGAAAATATCGCGCACGGTGAAGATCGACGGCATATCGCCGACCTTTGCAAGCGAGCGCGCTATGTTGAGGAACTGGCCGATGTAGGTGTTGTACTCGTACTCCTTGCCTGCGAGGGGCGCAACGCTGACTTTATCGGCGGCGCGGTCGCAGAAATTCTCGGGGAAATACTCGTGCACGCGCACGGGAACATTCTCGGTGGTGTCCCATGCGATGTAGGTCACACTGTCGCTGTAGCTTTCGATAGAAGCGCCGATAAGGTAGCGGCCGTCGAGCAGATAGCGCAGCGGCAGGTTGGATATCGGCTGAATATCGCCGTCGCTGAAGCCGCACTTAGGGCAGACATCGCTGTTGCCTTTGTCGCTCATACAGCCCATACACAGACGATCGTAATCGATCATTGCATTCACTCCTAAATATAAGTCTGCTTAAAAATGCCGAGCATATTGTAGCACATAAGCGTTTTTATTTCAAGTCCCTCCGCAGGGCAAAACGATGACACTTTTGTAACAAAATCCATCAGTCTGACAAAATGTGGTTGAAAAACAGGCACATACATAGTATAATAAGTTGTCACAGTATGAGTTTAAGCGGGGTGCGGCGCGTATGAAAGCTATAAAGATTATCACGGCCGTCGTGCTTTGTCTGGCTCTGCTTGCGGGCTGCGCGGGCACTTCCGACGGATCGGCTTCGTCGGATAAATCAGGCTCAAACGCGTCCGGCTCAAAAAAGGTCAGAGTCACCCTGCCCTTTTCGGCAAGTGACGTGCTCGACCCGTTCACGGCCAAGACCAAGCAAAATCAGGAGCTGACAATGCTGCTGTTTGACCCGCTTATCAAGCTTGATGAAAACTACGAGCCCGTCTGTTTTCTTGCTGACAAGGTCGAGCAAAGCGGCCTTACATTAAATATAAGGCTAAAATCGGCCACCTTCACCGACGGCACGCGCGTCTCTGCCGACGACGTCGTCTACTCACTCAGACAGGCAATGGCGAGCGGCTCCAACTACGCCGACCGCCTTTCATCGGTTGCAGGCGTCGGCGCCGCCGATGCGTCGACCGTCACCGTGACGATGAAGCACTTTGACCCCTGTTTCATCAATAATCTCGACTTTCCCATAATCAAGTCGGGCACGGCCTCGCTTAAAAACGACAATAACCTCCCCGTCGCCCCGATTGGCTGCGGCAGATACACAATCGAGTACGATAAAAGCTATCGGCTCAAGGCCAACGGCAGCTACTACGGCGGCAGCATTAAGCTCAAGGAAATAAGCCTTGTCGACTGCCCGGACGACGATTCGCTCAGTCACTATATGACCATCGGCACCCTTGCTGCCGTCTACTCCGATTTGTCCGACTCGCAGATACCGAAAATGGCGGGCAAAACGGTCAAGACCGCTACTACAAATTTGGTCTATATCGGAGCAAACTCGCAGCGCGCCGTGATTTCCGACAGTCGGCTGCGCCTTGCGGTCAGCTTTGCCGTCGACCGCGCTCAGCTTTGCAACAAGGCGTATTTTGAGTACGCCGAGCCTGCTACAAGCCTTTTTCCGTCAAAATGGCCCGCGATAAACGGCCTGACTTCAATCGACAGCACACAAAACACCGAACAGGCGGTTGCTTATTTCAACGAGTTGGGTTATAATAGTACCGACTCCGAGGGATACCTTACAAATGAGGGCGGCTCGCGCCTGACTTTGAAGCTGCTTTACAATTCAGATAACGCCGCGCGCACAAGCGCCGCCGAGCAGATAAGCGAGCAGCTCAGAAAATGCGGTGTTTTCGTCAATCTGGTCGGTGCGGATTTTGAGCGATACAAGGCGCTGCTCGAATCCGGGCAGTTCGACCTCTACATCGGCGAGATCCGCTTCTCAAACAGCCTTGACGCAAGTGCGCTCTATTCGGGCGGCGCTGTCTACGGCGTCAACAGCGAGGGTGAAGCGGCAAAAGCTTACTCTGCCTACGCGGCCGGTGAGGGCGATATTCTTTCGGCAGTGTCGGGCTTTGTGTCCGATATGCCGCTTATTCCGCTGTGCTACCGCTGCGGCGTGCTCGTTGTTTCAAACGCGGCCGCGGGCAGCATAAGCTACAGCATAAGTGATGTCTATAACGGCATTGAAAGCCTCGGTTAAGCTCCGTTTCGGGGCGGCAGCGGACTTTCGGGTCGATATAATAAAAGCAATTATTTTTACGCGGAAAACGCCGACACTTTCGCGTTAAACTTAAACTTAGTCGGAGAACGGAGCTATTATTTATGATTGCTTACGAAACCAAATACGGTAAGGTTTTTGTTTCAAATGCTTTTTTTGCCAAGCTGATAGGTCACGCCGTTTCGTCTTGCTACGGCGTTGTCGGTATGGTTCCCAAGGGCGGACAGAAGATCAGAAATTTCCTGTCCGGAGGCAGAATGATAGATAAAGGCATTGTGGTGAGAGGAAATATCGACAGTATTTCCGTCGAGCTGCATATCGTTGTGACCTACGGCATCAACATTAGCGCGGTCGCGGCCAGCATTGACCACAACGTGCGCTACACCGTCAAGGAGGCCACAGGCATCGACGTTAAAAAAGTATCCGTCCACGTTGACGGTATGAAAGCTGACTGATTACCGTCAGACTAAGGAGAGATGATACCAGTGATAAACGGAAATACTCTGCGCGACGCCTTTATTTCAGGCGCCAACAACATTACAAACAATAAACAGAAAATCGACGAGCTGAACGTCTTCCCCGTCCCCGACGGAGATACGGGCACAAATATGTCGATGACTATAAACAACGCCGTCAAGGAGCTTTCACGCCTGTCCGACGCACCTGTAAGCAAGGTGTCCGAGACTGCCGCAAACGCTTTTCTGCGCGGCGCAAGAGGAAACTCGGGCGTTATACTGTCGCTGCTTTTCAGAGGCTTCTCAAAGGGACTCAAGGGCAAGGACGTTATGACCGCCGCCGACTTCACCGCTTCACTCGGACTCGGCGTTGAAGCCGCCTACAAGGCTGTTATGAAGCCGACCGAGGGCACTATTCTCACCGTTGCAAGAGTTGCGCACGAAAAGGCAAAAGCCTGCTCAAGCGATGACTTTATGACCGTGTTCAACACCGCGCTTGACGGCGCTAAGAAAGCGCTCGCCTCCACACCCGAGCTGCTGCCCGTGCTTAAAAAAGCAGGCGTAGTCGATGCGGGCGGTCAGGGCTTCGTCACCGTGCTTGAGGGTATGCGCTCCGTCTTTGCCGACGGCAAGGTTATCGAGAGCGCTTCCGCTCCCGCGAAGGCCGCTGCCGTCAGCGAGCATAAAAACGCCGCTGCCGAGTACGATTCCGACATCACTTTCACCTACTGCACCGAGTTCATCGTCAACAAAAACGGCAGCTCCGACGCTAAGCTGCTGCGCGCCTATCTTGAGACTATCGGCGACAGTGCCGTTGTAGTCGACGACGAGAATATCATCAAGGTTCACGTCCACACAGACCACCCGGGCAACGCTATTGAAAAGGGGCTTGAGTTCGGCTCGCTGGTCAATATGAAGATCGAAAATATGCGCGAGCAGCACGAGCGTGCAAAGCAGGACAATTCCGAGCGCAAAGAGGTCAACACCGACTCCGACGGTAACTCCTACTCCCCTGTTAAAAAGGAGAACAAGTTCGGCTTTGTCAGCGTCTGCGTCGGCGAGGGCATTGAGCAGCTGTTCTACGATCTGGGCGTTGACAACCTCGTCAGCGGCGGTCAGACCATGAACCCGAGCACCGATGACATTCTGCGCGCGGTGGAGCTTACCCCCGCCGAGACGGTGTTCGTCCTGCCCAACAACAAAAACATCATTATGGCAGCCGAGATGGCTGTTCCGCTTTCAACGCGCAACGTCATCGTCCTGCCGACCAAGACCGTGCCTATGGGCATTTCGGCCATGCTTGCTTTCGACCCCGAGGCCGAAGCCGACACCAACGCCGTCAACATGAAGAACGCTGCCGAGAAGGTCGCCACAGGCCAGATCACCTTTGCTGCGAGAGACTCCGACTTCGACGGCTTCAAGATCAAAGAGGGCGACATTCTCGCAATGGAGAACGGCAAGCTCTCGTTCACCGATCGCGACTTTATGCGCGCGGCGGTCAAGCTGACCAAGTCGATGTGCAATAAAGACACCTCTTTCGTCACCCTCATCTACGGCGACAACGTTTCCGAAGCTCAGGCCGAAAGCGTGCGCGACGTGCTTGAGACAAAGCTCGGCGGCGAGGTCGAGGTCAACGTCATCAACGGCGGTCAGCCCATCTACTACTTCATCATTTCAGTGGAATAACAGCTTTTTCGGATTTTACGAAAAACACGATACCTATCCAAAAGGGTGAGCTTTTTGTCCGACAAAAACATCACTGCGTTAAAAGGAATAGGCGAAAAACGCGCTCAACTTTTCAACAAGTTGGGCGTGTTTAGCGTTGATGACCTGCTTTATAATTACCCGCGCGACTATGTTGATATGTCAAGCCCTTACTCTCCCGCCGACGCTCCGTTCGGAGAGCCGTGCGCCGTCAGGGCGACGGTGATAAAGCCCGTTGTCGAAACGCGCATACGCAAGGGCATGACCCTGTACAAATTCACTGCGGGAGCGGACGGTGCGGCGCTGAAAGTGACCGTGTTCAACAACCGCTTTATCAAAGACAAAATTAAAGTCGGTGAGGAATACATCTTCTACGGCACAGTCGCGGGGCGGCTTTACGACCGCGAGATGTCGTCGCCCGACATACTCGATTCGGGCAAAAGCTATATCCGCCCGATATATCACGCAACTGCGGGTCTGCCGTCGTATATTATCGAAAACGCGGTGCGGCAGGCACTGTCGGAGGCTGACACTCTGCCCGACCCGATACCGCTTTCGGTGCGCGAAAAGTACCGCTTGCCCGGAATTGCCGACGCGATAAAGGCGATTCATTTCCCCGAAAATATGAATCAGCTCAAAAGCGCCCGCCGTCGCCTGATGTTTCAGGAAATGCTCGTGCTGCAGTGCGGGCTTGCCTACCTCGGTTCGGCGGGTCAGCGCGAAGCGGCCGTAAAGCTCGGGCGCGATTACACCGACGAGTTCTGCGCGCTGCTGCCGTTTGATCTGACCGAGGGGCAGAAGTCCGCCGTCGCCGACGCGATGAAGGATATGCGCTCAGGACGGCAGATGAACCGCCTGCTTCAGGGCGACGTCGGCTCGGGCAAAACGGCCGTCGCGGCGTGCTTGAGCTACAGCACGGCGAAAAACGGCTATCAGTCGGCAATTATGGCGCCGACCGAGATACTGGCCGAGCAGCACTTTGCATCTCTGTCAAAAATGTTCGACGGCACAGAAGTGACTTGCGCCCTGCTGACAGGTTCGACACCCGCAAAGCAGCGCAGAGAAACTCTTGCCCAACTCAAATCGGGTGAAATTGATGTTCTCATCGGCACGCACGCAATAATCACCGGGGACGTGGAGTTTGGCTCTCTCGCCCTCGTCATCACTGACGAGCAGCATCGCTTCGGCGTAAAGCAGCGCTCGCGCCTGGTAACAAAGGCTGACGCGCCGCATACGCTCGTTATGTCCGCCACGCCTATACCGCGCACGCTCGCGCTGCTGCTTTACAGTGACCTCGACATCTCGGTACTGAACACCGTGCCCGCAGGCCGCAAGCCCGTTGAAACGCGGCTTATCACAAGCGAAAAGCTTCCGCTCGCCTACGACTTCATCAAGCGCCAGCTTGACAAGGGGCGGCAGGCATACATCGTCTGCCCTCTCGTTGAGGAAAGCGAAAACGCCGACCCTGATTTGAAAAGTGCCGCCGAATACTATGACGAGTTAAGCGACGGCGAGTTTAAAGGCTACGTTATCGGGCTGCTGCACGGCAAAATGCGGTCGAAAGATAAGGATGCCGTTATGCGGCGCTTCGCCGAGGGCGAAATTCAGCTGCTTATTTCAACGACCGTTATCGAGGTCGGCGTGGACGTGCCGAACTCGACAATGATGATGATAATGAACGCCGAGCGCTTCGGATTGTCGCAGCTGCATCAGCTTCGCGGGCGCGTCGGGCGCGGCAGCCACCGCTCCTACTGCGTTCTCGTTTCCGACTCAAAAAGTACTACATCGGCCGAGCGGTTGGATGTTATGTGCCGCACAAACAACGGCTTCGAAATTTCGGAGTTTGATCTGCAGCAGCGCGGCCCGGGCGATTTTTTCGGCAACCGTCAGCACGGACTTCCGAACCTTCGGCTGAGCAATATGATGAGCGACTGCGAAGCGCTCGCTTTCTCGCAGTCGGTCGCCAAAGCGATACTTGAGCGCGACCCGCGCCTTGAGAGCGGCGAAAACGAAGTGCTGCGCTCCTTTGTTAAAAAAATGTTCAGCGAAGTCGAAGGCGGGCTAAATTAAGTATTGAATATCCGAAAAAAATATGAGATAATAAAAGAATAATTAATACGCTTATTTTTTCGTGTCACAGGCAACGGAGGGTAACTATGACAGACTTTGAGAAAATTGCCGACCTTATTTTCGGCGGCGAGGAGCTTAAAACTCCCGAATATTACGAGCAGCTTTATCCGCCGCGACAGCTTTCCGACACCCAGCGCGTCACGCGGCTTGCGCCCAGCCCGACGGGCTATCTTCACTTCGGTGTGCTGTTCACCTGCCTTGTCAATCGCAGAGTTGCGGACGCAAGCGACGGACTTTTCTACGTCAGGATCGAGGATACCGACGCAAAGCGCGAGGTCTCGGGCGGTGTTGAGGACATCGTCGGCGGCCTGCTGCACTTCGGCATAAAGATCGACGAGGGCTTCACCTCCCCGACCGCGACCGAGGGTGATTACGGTCCGTACAAGCAGAGCGAGCGCGGAAAGATATACCACGCCTATGTCAAGCGCCTTATGGAGCAGGGCTACGCCTATCCGTGCTTCTGCAGTGAGGAGAGTCTTGCCGCCACGCGCGAGCAGCAAAAAGCGGACAAGCTGCGCACGGGCTACTACGGCAAGTTCGCCGTCTGCCGCGATCTGAGCTTCGAGCAGGTCAAGGCCAATATCGACGCAGGGCTGCCCTACGTCGTCAGGCTGCGCTCCCCCGGGGACGAAAGCCGCCGCATAACCTTCAACGATATGATAAAGGGCAAAATTGAGATGCCCGAAAACGACGAGGACTTCGTCCTGCTCAAGTCCGACGGCATACCGACCTACCACTTTGCCCACGCTGTCGACGATCATCTTATGCGCACCACGCACGTTATTCGCGGCGACGAGTGGATCTCGTCCGTGCCCAAGCACATTCAGCTGTTCAAGCTGCTCGGCTTCAGTGTGCCGAAGTACGCCCACGTTTCTCCGATTATGAAGGAGGAAAACGGCTCCAAGCGTAAGCTTTCCAAGCGCAAGGACCCTGAAGCGGCCGTGCATTTCTACGCCGAGCAGGGCTACCCTGTCGCGAGCGTGACCGAGTATATGCTGACCCTCGCCAACTCCGACTTTGAGGACTGGCGCCGCGCGAACAAGGCCGCTCCAAACAGCGAGTTCAAGCTCAATCTCAAAAAAATGAGCGTGTCGGGCGCGCTGTTCGACCTTGTAAAGCTCAACGATGTCAGCAAGAACATAATCTCGACTATGGACTCAAAGTCCGTGCTCGATCAGGTGCTCGATTGGAGCAAGACCTACGACGCCGACTTCTGCCGGCTGCTTGAGCGCGACACCGACTACGCGTGCCGCATACTCGCGATAGACCGAGACGTGCCTAAGCCGCGCAAGGACATCGCCAAGTGGAGCGATGTCAAGGACTACGTCGCCTGCTTCTATGACGAGCTGTTCGAGAACGCTTTCGCGCTGCCCGAGCACATTTCGGCAGACTCGGCGGTGAAGATACTGTCGGCCTACCGCGACATATGGAGCGCCGACGACGACCGTCAGGCTTGGTTTGATAAGATCAAGAGCATTTGCCCCGTCGCAGACTTCTGCCCCGAGGTAAAGGAATACAGGAAAGAGCCTGAAAAATACGCAGGTCACTCGGGCGACGCGGCTACGGTAATCCGGGTTGCCGTGACAGGTCGGGTCAACAGTCCCGACCTGTGCGAGATTATGAAGGTGCTCGGCAAAGATAAGGTGCTCGAGAGAATCGACACCGCCATCAAGCATTTCAGTGAGGTGTAAGCAATGGACGAGATCAACAAGGTAAACGACGGCAATTTTATTGAAGAATTTGTTAAGCAGGATCTGGCAAACGGAGTTTACGACAAGGTTCAGACCCGCTTCCCGCCCGAGCCGAACGGCTATCTGCACATCGGCCACGCGAAGGCTATCTGCATCGACTTCGGCATTGCCGAGAAGTTCGGCGGCAAGTGCAACCTCCGCCTTGACGACACCAACCCCACCAAAGAGGATGTTGAGTACGTCGACGCTATCAAAGAGGACATCAAGTGGCTCGGCTTTGACTGGGACAATGTCTACTACGCCAGTGACTATTTCGACTTTATCTATGAGTGCGCGATAAAGCTCATCAAAATGGGCAAAGCCTACGTCTGCGACCTCACGGCCGACCAGATTCGCGAGTACCGCGGCACGCTCACCGAGCCGGGCAGAAACAGCCCCTACCGCGACCGCTCCGTAGAGGAAAACCTCGATTTGTTCGAGCGTATGACCAAGGGCGAGTTTGAAAACGGTGAAAAGGTGCTGCGCGCCAAAATTGATATGGCGTCGCCCAACCTCAATATGCGCGACCCCGTTATCTACCGCATTATGAAAGTGCCGCATCACCGCGCTGGCGACAAGTGGGTCGTCTACCCGATGTACGATATGGCGCACCCGCTGAGCGACGCTTACGAGGGCGTCACCCACTCGCTGTGCTCGCTTGAATTTGAAAATCACCGCCCGCTCTACAATTGGTTTTTGGAGCAGCTTGAGATCCCGCACGCTCCGCGCCAGATCGAGTTTGCGCGAATGAACGTAAACTACACACTGACAAGCAAACGCAAGTGCCTCAAGCTCGTCAAGGACGGCCTTGTTTCAGGCTGGAACGACCCGCGTATGGCCACACTCTGCGGTATGCGCCGTCGCGGATACCCCGCCGCAGCGATTCGCAGCTTTTGCGAGAAAATCGGCGTGTCAAAGGCGTACAGCGTCATTGACTATGCGCTGCTTGAGTCCTGCGTGCGCGACGAGCTGAATATCACAGCCGACCGCGCGATGGCCGTGCTGCGTCCGCTCGAGGTCGTCATCGACAACTACCCCGACGGCCAAACCGAGGTTCTCGAGGTCGAAATCAACCCCAACAAGCCCGAGCTCGGCAACCGCGAGGTCGTTTTCGGCAAGCACATCTTCATCGAGCGCGACGACTTCTGCGAAGAGCCGCCCAAGGGCTACTTCCGCCTCTGCCCCGAGCGCGAGGTCAGACTCAAGGGCGCGTACTATATCAAGTACGTCTCCTGCGAGAAGGATGCAGACGGCAACACCGTCCGCGTTCACTGCACCTACGACCCCGCCACCAAGGGCGGCAACGCGCCCGACGGCCGCAAGGTCAAGGGCACCATTCACTGGGTCAGCGGTGATAACTGCACCGACGCCGAGGTCAGGCTCTACGACCGCCTGTTCCTTGTTGAAAATCCGTCTGACGAGGAGGGCGTCGGCGACTTCTCGGAAAATCTCAACCCCGATTCCGTCGAAGTCATATCCGATTGCAAGATTGAAAAGACCCTTGACGTCGGTGAAAAAGGAAAAACCTTCCAGTTTATGCGTCAGGGCTACTTCTGCGTCGACGACGATTCGACCCCGGAGCATCCCGTGTTCAACCGCACTGTGGCGCTCAAGGACTCCTGGGCAAAGAAAAAGTAAGCCGAATTTTGACTTTAATTCACGGCCGAGACCGCAACCGACCTCGGCCGTGAAAATATTTTTGTAAAATTATCCGCACATTCCTTATTTTTATCTTTCATTTTGCTAAATATAGTGCTATAATATTAACAGCACACACGAAATATTGCGCTTAAAGCGTTCACCGCATCGGAAAATACGCTTTGAGCCGCTTTGCATCGACATTTTTCGCCGACTTCTTTTACGGCGGTTACCTTCAAAATTCCAAGATAACACAGGAGTGGAAGCATTGGAAAAATTTATCGTCAACGGCGGTACACAGCTCAACGGATCGGTCACGATAAGCGGAGCTAAAAACGCAGCCGTAGCAATCATTCCCGCAGCCATACTCTGCGACGACGTTTGCCGTATCGAAAATGTGCCTAACATCAGTGATGTAAACGAGCTTATCCATATTCTCTACGAACTGGGCGCTGAAGTCAGGCTTATCAATAAAACAACTTACGAGATCGATCCGCGCAACATTCATACGCACATTGTGCCTTTCGAAATGACAAAGTGTATGCGCGCAAGCAGCTACCTGCTCGGCGCTATGCTCGGTCGCTTCTTAAAGGCAAAGGTCGCCCCTCCCGGGGGGTGCGATTTCGGCGTGCGCCCGATCGATCTGCACATAAAAGGCTTTGAAGCGCTCGGCGCTAAGGTCAAATTCACCGACGGCATGGTCGACTGCAAGGCAGACAGGCTCATCGGCGGTCAGGTTTACCTTGACAAAGTCTCAGTCGGCGCGACGGTCAACATTATGCTCGCCGCAGTCAAGGCCAGCGGCCTTACTATCATCGAAAACGCCGCTAAAGAGCCGCACATCGTCGATCTTGCCAACTTCCTTATCTCGATGGGCGCGGACATTCGCGGCGCAGGCACAAGCGTTATCAAGGTGCGCGGCGTGTCACATTTGCGCGGCACGACCTACTCCATTATTCCTGACCAGATCGAAGCCGGAACTTATATGGCGGCCGTTACCGCTGCGGGCGGCGATGTGCTTATCAACAATGTAATTCCTAAGCATCTTGAGTCGATAACCGCCAAGCTCGTCGAAATGGGCGCCGTCATTGACGACCTCGACGACGCTGTGCGTATCCGCAGCACAGGCAGAATAAAACGCTGCAATCTCACAACTCAGCCGCACCCGGGCTTCCCCACCGATATGCAGCCGCAGGCCGTTGCGGTGCTCGCACGCGCTCAGGGCACAAGCATTGTCACCGAGGGCGTGTGGGACAACCGCTTTCGCTATGTTGACCAGCTCGTCAGAATGGGTGCAAAGGTGCAGGTTGACGGCAAAATTGCCGTTATTGAGGGAGTGGAAAAGCTGACGGGAGCGCACGTTGTCGCGACCGATCTGCGCGCGGGAGCCGCTATGCTCATCGCCGCCATCGTTGCCGACGGCACGACCGAAATTGAAGACATCTACCTTATCGAGCGCGGCTATGAGGACATTGTAGAGAAGCTGAGTGCACTCGGCGCGGATATTCGCAAGGTCAGCTGCACTCCTCCGACAAAGGTGCTCTCCGCTCAATAAAGCAAATTTCAGAAACACCCGATTTTTTCGATAAGACATAAAATTTAGGACATAAAATTTTAAAGGTCGGCCGAAAGGACGACCTTTATTTGTAAAAAGGTGATTGAATTTATGGCAACGGTTTGCCCGCTTTTCAGCGGCAGCAAGGGCAACTCAACATACATAGGCTACGGCGGCAGCGGAATTATCATCGACGCAGGAGTCAGCTGCAGGCGCCTGTGTGAAGCACTTGGTGCACTTGACGTCGACCCGTCCGCAATCGGTGCAGTGTTCATCACACACGAACACTCCGACCACATTAAGGGGCTGCGTGTATTTGAAAAAAAGGCGCATATTCCCATCTGTTGCTCCGAGCTGACGCGCTCGGCGCTGCTGAAAGCCAATGTCCTCGATGATCCAGAGTGCATCACGCCATTTGAGCACGAGGTGCAGATCGGCGGCTTCACCGTAACACGGTTTACCACCTCACACGACTGCCCGGGCAGCAGCGGTTACACTGTGCTGACCCCCGACGAAAAGCGCGTGAGCGTCTGCACCGATTTAGGTCTCGTGACCGACGAGGTCTTCTCCGCCCTGCTCGGCAGCGATCTCATCGTGCTTGAATCAAATCACGACCTCGCGATGCTGCGCGGCGGCCCATACCCGCCCGAGCTTAAAATGCGCATTGCCTCCGATAAGGGTCACCTCTCAAATGCCTGCTGCGGCGAACTCATTGTAAAGCTTGCCAAAAGCGGCACGACACGCTTCATTTTAGCGCATTTGAGCGACGAGAACAACACGCCGCTGAAAGCGCTTGAGAGCGCCGCAACCGCGCTTGAGCTTGGCGGCTTTACCCCGGGACGCGACTGCACCGTAACCGCCGCCGCTCCGAGCGGAAACAAGGCGGTGATCATCTGATGCTGAAAGTCAACATAATTGCCGTAGGCAAGCTGAAAGAAAAATATTTCACCGACGCGTGCAACGAATACATCAAGCGGCTCGGCGCGTTTTGCAGCATAAGCGTGACCGAAATTGCCGAACACAAGTGCCCGCATGAGCCTTCGCAGGCCGACATCGCCGCCACCGTAAATGACGAAAGCAAACGTATCCTCGCAGCCGTCGGCGCTACCGACGCCGTCGTTGCGCTGTGCATAGAGGGCAAGGAGTATTCCTCCGAGCAGCTGGCTAAGCTCATCGACGATTTCAAAATGCGCTCATCCTCGGGTCGCGTATGCTTCATTATCGGCGGCTCATGGGGGCTGTCGGACGAAGTCAAGCGCCGTGCCGACGTGCGGCTTTCGATGTCGCCGATGACGTTCCCGCATATGCTCGCGCGCGTAATGCTGCTTGAGCAGATCTACCGCGCGTTCGGAATCAGCGCAGGCTCAAAGTATCACAAATAACCGCCGTTCGGGAGCTGATACACCTTTCCCGCGCATTTACCATACGAAAAAATTAACTCTTAAACAAACTTTCGAAGTTGGTGAAAAAATGAAAACTTACCGCATTTATTTTATCAGGCACGGGCTTATCGAAGGCAACATCAAGGGGCAGTACATCGGGCGCACCGATGCTCCGCTCATTCCGGAGGCTCTGGCGATGCTTCAGGCAATGAAGGAGAACTACATCTACCCCGAGGCCGATGAGTATTTCACGAGCCCCATGCTGCGCTGCCGCCAGACTATGGCCGCGCTCTACCCGGGTGCCGAGCCTATCGTCGTGCCCGATCTGGTCGAGTACAGCTTCGGCGAATTTGAGGGCAAGACAGCCGGGGAGCTTGCCGACAACGAGGACTACAAGCGCTGGACGGGCGAAAAGGGCGCCGACTTCGCACCAAAGGGCGGCGAGGACACGAACCACTTCATCGCGCGCGTGGGGGCTGCTTTCAACAGCATCGTTGAATATATGATGCGCGAGGGCAAGCGCGACGCGGTCATCTGCACCCACGGCGGCGTTATCTCGGCCATTCTCGCGACCTACGGTCTGCCGCAGCGGCGTATGTCAGACTGGGAGTGCATGAGCGGCAAGGGCTTCTGCATCAGCATCACTCCGACGGTGTGGATGCGCGGCGGAATGTTCGAGGTCATCGGCCTGTTTCCGTTTGAAAAGGACGACGGCTCGGGCGACGCCCGCGACGAACTTGACTACGACGGTTTCGACGAATTATACGAGGACTCGGACGACTCAATCGGCGAGGATTGAGCGTACTCACATCAAATAGCAAAGCACCCCACTTGTCAGACAGTATAATATACTGTCTGACAAGTGGGGTGCTGTTCATTTCGGGGATTTTTATGCTTAATTCATATCAAAACCGGAGCAAAAATCACAGCTCGTCGTCATCGGTTGCGTCGGAGAGCTTGCCCTGGCTTGCGGCCTTGAGGTAGGCGTTGATGAAACCGTCGAGGTCGCCGTCCATAACGGCGCTGACGTTGCCCGACTCGTAGCCTGTGCGCACGTCCTTGACAAGGGTGTACGGCATAAAGACGTAAGAGCGAATCTGCGAGCCGAACGCGATGTCCTTCTGCTCGCCCTTGATGTCCTCGATTTTCTCCAGATGCTCGCGTTCCTTAATCTCAATGAGCTTGGATTTGAGCATTTTCATCGCGACCTCGCGGTTCTGATGCTGGCTGCGCTCGTTCTGGCAGGCGACGACGATACCCGTCGGAATGTGTGTGATTCTGACCGCGGACTCGGTCTTATTGATGTGCTGTCCGCCTGCGCCGCTTGAACGGTAGGTGTCAACTCGCAGATCCTCGGGGCGAATGTCGACCTCGATGTCGTCGCCTATCTCGGGCATAACCTCGAGAGAAGCGAACGACGTGTGTCGGCGGCCCGACGAGTCGAACGGCGAAATTCTGACAAGGCGATGCACTCCCGTCTCGCTTTTAAGGAAACCGTAGGCATTCAGCCCCTCAACGAGGACGGTGGCGCTTTTAAGCCCCGCTTCATCACCCTCAAGAATGTCGAGCGTCTTGGCCTTGAAGCCCTTGCGTTCGGCGTAGCGCAGATACATTCTGTAAAGCATCGAAACCCAGTCCTGCGCTTCGGTACCGCCGGCGCCCGCGTGGAATGTCAGAATGGCGTTGTTCGCGTCATACTCACCTGTCAGCAGTGTGGTCAGGCGCAGCTGATCAATACCGTTTATGATATTGTCGACGTTCTCGGTGACTTCGTCAAGGAAGCTCAGGTCGTTCTCCTCATTGGCAAGCTCGATTAGAGTCATCGTATCGTCGTACTCGCTTTGCAGCTTCTCGTACGCTTCGATTTTGCCCTTGCTCTGAGCAATTTTTTGAAGCACCCTGTGCGAGTTGTCAACGTCGTCCCAGAAGTTCGGCTGAGCCGACTGGGCTTCAAGCTTTTCGACCTCGGAGCGCAGGGCTCTGAGTCCGAGCGCGTCGGACAAATCGGCAAGGTCGCTCTCGTAGGCGGCGAGTTTCAGCCGCTGCTCATCAAATTCAAGCATATATCAGTTCCCTTTCCTGCAAATCATAGCGACCCAGCCGCCGCTTGTAAACCTGTCGGTCACCTCGAAGCCGGTCGCTTTCAGCTTCGCGAGCACGTCGGCCTCGCGCGTATCGATAATTCCCGAGCAGACGAACACTCCGTCGTCCTTCAAAAACGCACCGACCGAGTCGCACAGCGAAATGATAACGTCCGCGACGATGTTGGCGCATACAATGTCGTAGCGGCCGCTGACCTTATCAACAAGGTCGCCGCTGATGAAGCGGCACCTGTCGCTTACGCCGTTGAGCGCGGCGTTTTCGTTAGCGACCTTGACGGCCATAGCGTCGATATCGACGCCCAGCGCCGAGTCGCAGCCGAGCAGCACCGATGAAATTGCCAGTATGCCGCTGCCCGAGCCGATGTCAAGCACGCTCTTGCCCGCGCCGCAAATCTTATCGAGCACACCAAGGCAAAGGCGCGTGGTGTCGTGCGCTCCCGTGCCGAAGGCTACGCCCGGGTCGATGTTGAGCACGGCTCTGTGCTCAACATTGTCATACTTATCCCATGACGGGCATATTGCAAGGCGGTCGCCTATCTCAAGGGGCTTGAAATACTGCTTCCAGTTCTCCGACCAGTCGCTTTCGTTTATTTTATTGAGCTCGATCGAGTGAGCGATGCCCCCGGCGTTGTAGCGTTCGCTTAAAAAAGCGACGGCTTCAACAGGATTCTCCTCGGGGTTGATATAGATATGAATATAAGCCACCGAGCGATCCTTGGCCGTCAGCTCCTCGTCGATAAGGTCGATATGGGCAATCTCGAGGGTGGCCTGCTCAAGGTCGGAGTAATCCTCGATATAAATGCCGTAGGGCACGACCATATTGGCGATGTCCGAAGCAAGGGCAGTGTCCTTGCTGTCGATTTTAATCTTAATCTCGGTCCAGTTCATATTAGCTCCTAAACACAGAGAAAGGCCGCAACCGAAATTGAGGCCTTTCGTACAGTTTGTAATTAAAATTACTTGTTGCTGAAGATATTCATCAGGTCGACGTAATCATCGTCGTCATCGGACGACTTGTCGGTCATAGCGTCGAGCAGATCGTTGGCGGTGGTGTTCTTTCCCTTCTTGCCGCCGGCAAAGCCAGTGGCGATAACGGTCATCTTGATAGCGTCCTCAAGATCCTCGTCAAGCGAAACACCCCAGATGATGTTTGCGTCCTCGTGAGCGGTCTCGGCAACGATTGAGGAAGCGACCTCGACCTCTTCAAGTCCGATATCGACAGAGCCGGTGATGTTGATGATAACGCCCTTAGCGCCCTTCATATCGGTCTCGATCAGCGGGCTGGTGATAGCAGCGCGAGCGGCAACCTCAGCCTTGTCGCGGCCGGTAGCGAAGCCAACGCCCATGTGAGCGTAGCCGCTGTCCTTGATAACGGCGGTAACGTCGGCGAAGTCAAGATTGACCATCTGCGGCATTTTGATAAGGTCGGAAACGCTCTGAACGCCCTGACGGAGAACATCGTCGGCGATGATGAACGCGTTTTTAAGGGTGATCTTCTCCTCGGAGACGAGCTTGAGGCGCTCGTTCGGGATAACGATAAGGCTGTCGACCTGCTCGCTGAGAGCGGCAATGCCCTTCTCGGCAGCGTTCATGCGCATTCTGCCCTCGAAAGCGAACGGCTTGGTTACGATACCGACGGTAAGGATACCGAGCTCCTTAGCGACCTCGGCAACGATCGGAGCAGCGCCCGTACCGGTGCCGCCGCCCATGCCTGCGGTGATGAAGACCATATCGGTTCCGCGAAGAGCGGCCGCGATCTCGTCGCGCGACTCCTCAGCAGCCTTAGCTCCGACCTCGGGATTGGCACCTGCGCCCTGGCCGTTAGTGGATTTCTCGCCGATCTGGATCTTATTGTCAGCCTTGGACAGCAGCAGCGCTGTCGTGTCGGTATTAATAGCAACAAACTCAACACTGTTTACGCCGGCGTCAATCATACGGTTGACAGCGTTTCCGCCGCCTCCGCCGACACCGACAACTTTAATCTGAACTACGTCCTTCAACTCGTTGGCAACTTCGAAAGGCATTGTTTTTTCCTCCTTATATAACTAATACATTTAGTTTTTAACTTAGATTAAAACAGACGCAATTATGCCGGCAAAACGTGCTCAGCACATACTTTCGCCTATTATCCTTAATATCATAGCATAAAGCCGAAAAAAATTCAATAGAATAATATCAAGTTTTTCTTAAATTTTTACGGTGCAAAATTTTACTTTGACGAGGCAGTCGACGAAGTGCTCTGCTTTGAAGCGCCCGATGAGGCCGCAGCAGCACTTGAAGCCGCTTTTGTCGAGCTTGACGGCTCACCCGACTGAGCGGCCGACGAGCTTTGACCCGATGAGTCGGATGAGGCATGGCCGCTCTGCGCCGAAGAGGCAGACGATGTGCTCGCGGCGGACGAAATGCTGCCGCGCTCAAAATAGCTGTCGGTGTACTGCAGGCGGATAATCCCCTCCGCAGGGCGCGCACCGTCCTTGTCGACGGTGGCGATTATCTGAATTGCTGTCTTCAGCTTCTTTGCGGCATTTTCGACCGTGCCAAGCTCAAGCAGCAGGCGGTCGTCATATGTAAGCGTTACCTTTGTCGCATCGGAGCAGTCAATCGCGGTGATGTTCTTAATCTTCGACTCGCTTATCGCGTCGCGGATTTTTTCAAGCGTTGAAACGTCGTCGAGCACGATGTCCTCTCCGAGCTTGCAGCTTTTAATCCTGCAGCTGACGACTACCGCGCCGTCGGGCACCGTATCGCTGTTGTCGACCGCTTTCATACCCGTTGCGAGGACGTACGATTCGCCGCTCTTGAACGCGTAGTCGACCTTGTTCTCCTTGACGGTTATCTTTATCGAATCGGGCAGCACGCGCTGCACCTTGACCACCGTAATATACGGCAGGCGCTTGGCGACGCTCGATTCGGCCTTTTTCGTGTTAAGGCGGAACATATTCTGACCCTTTGCGATGTTCGACGCGTCGATTATTTCATCGGCAGAGTAGCGCGACGAGCCCGCGACAGATATTGAATTTATGTTGAAAAACACAGTCAGTGAGAGCGCGGCCGCGATCCCTACGACTATCAGCATCAGCAATATAAGCGCCGCTGCAATGCGTCCGCGGCGGACCTTGCGCCTGCGCTTTTTTCTGCGTTTGACTTCCTCCTTGGGCATCAGATATCCTCCCTTTTTATATGAGCGCCGAGGCTTAAAAGCACCGCTTCGGGCGCTTCGTAGCCGCGGTCGATATGGCTTAAATGCGAAATGTGCGAGACTCCGTCGGCCGCCATAGCGGCTATCATCAATGCCGCGCCGCCGCGAAGGTCGGTCGCTTCAACGTCGGCGGAAAAGAGCCTCTCGACCCCCTCGACGACTGCGACACGGTCGATGACCTTGACCGACGCGCCCATTTTGGTGAGCCCCTCGACGAACCTGTAACGATTGCTGAAAATGTTCTCGACAAAAACGGACGTGCCGCGTGCCTTTGCCACCGTTGCGAGCATAACCGGCTGCGCGTCGGTCGGAAAACCGGGGTACTCGTGTGTGCTCACGTCCGAAATTCGGTGGAGCCGTCCTCTCGAGGTCAGGACTATCTCGCCCCCGCCCGTACGAACCTTGCAGCCCATCTGCTCAAAGCAGCTGAGCATCGGGCTTAAGTGTTCCTCCGTTGCCGAAAGCAGCCTCACCTCGCCGGAGCAGGCGGCGGCCGCACAGAGGTAGGTCGTCGCAGCGATACGGTCGGGTATGACCGTGTGCTCGGCCGCGTGCAGCGAGTCGACTCCGAAGACGGTGATGTTCGTGCTGCCTTCGCCGCCGATGTGCGCACCGCAGCTGCGCAAAAAACGGACGAGGTCGACTATCTCGGGCTCTTTCGCGGCGTTGCGCACAACGGTAGTGCCCTCGGCCGTGGCGGCGGCGATGACGATGTTCTCGGTCGCGCCCACGCTTGCAATCGGCAGGTCGATGGCGCAGCCTTTCAGCCGTCCGTCGACGCGGCAGCTTATTCTGCCGTGCTCCTCGCGGATAGTCGCACCCATTTTTCTGAGCGCGTCTATGTGGAGATTTATCGGGCGTATGCCAAGCTCGCACCCGCCGGGCACGGAGATCTCCGCGCGGCCGAAGCGCGCAAGCAGCGCTCCCAGAAATATGACCGACGAGCGCATGCTGCACATCAGTTCGTCTGAAACGTCGAACCTGTCGGCCGAAGTCGAGTCAGCGGTCAACGTGTTGCCCTCAAGGCGGCATTTGCAGCCGAGCGAGCGCAGAATTCTCATCGCGCAATCGACGTCGGTAAGCCGCGGGCAGTTATGTATAACGCTTTCTCCCCTTGCGAGCACGCAGGCCGACAAAATCGGCAGCACGCTGTTTTTAGCGCCCTGCACCGATACGTCGCCGCTCAGAGGATAACCGCCCTCGATAGTAAAAACTGACATTTACGACCACTCCCGCATAAACCGATGTACTCCAATTTATGCTTTCGCAGCCGAATGTGTCAATTATGAGTTGTAGAGGTTCATTATAACGTCGTAAATGCGCTTGTTCGTGTCAAGAATAGCGCCCTTGCCCGAATTTTCAGCCATCTGCTCAAGTTTTCCCGGTGTTTCAAGCAGTGAGCTGACCTCGGCGATAACGCTTTCGGCAGTCAGATCCTTTTCCTCTATTATCGCGGCCGCGCCCTTATTCACAAGAGTCATGGCGTTGAAATACTGGTGATTTTCCGCGACGTTCGGCGACGGAATGAGCAGCGCGGGCTTGCTTTGAGCCTGAAGCTCGCTGACGGTTATCGCTCCCGAGCGGCAGATGACAAGGTCTGCGGCCGCAAGCATAACGTCCATATTATTTATATACTCCGAAATGCGGAGGTTTTCGCAGTTGATGTCCACTCCGCGTTCCTCAAGCAGGCGCGGCATAAGCTCAACGCCGTACTTGCCCGTTGCGTGGAAGTGGGTGTACTTCCCTGTTTTCCAGTGCCAGCTCATAATGTCGGCAGCGGCTTCGTTGATTCTGCGCGCGCCGAGAGAGCCGCCGAACGAGAGTATCATCGGGCGCTCGTCAAGGCCGAGCTGCTTTCTCGCGTCGGACTTTTTCATCTCAATGACCGACTCTCTGACAGGGTTGCCGGTGATTATGGGCTTATTTTTGCATTTAAAGAACCTCTCGGCCTCGGGCATCGCGAGCATTACAGCGTCGACTTTGGGTGCGAGCGCCTTGTTGGCCTTGCCCGCGAAAGCGTTCTGCTCATGTATGCAGCACTTTATGCCGAGCTTCGACGCTTCAAGCAGCACAGGGCCGCTGACGTAGCCGCCAGTGCCCATTACAACGTCGGGTTGAATCTCTTTAAGCAGCTTCCGCGCTGCGGAGGCCGCGCCGAGAATTTTGCTTGCGGCAGAAATGTTGCGCTTTATATTTTCAAGGCTCAGCCTGCGCTGAAAGCCCTCAACGTCGATGGTGTAGAATTTTATTCCCGCAGCGGGGACGAGCTTTGACTCAAGCCCGCGCTTTGTCCCGATGTAGAACAGCTCCGCTTCGGGGTGGCGCTTTTTGATATAGTCTGCGACGGCTATCGACGGATTGATGTGACCGGCCGTTCCGCCGCCCGCAAAAAGAATTTTCATCATTTTCCCCTCTTTAGGTCTTATTTACCTTGCTTGCTCGGGAAATTGAAAGGACAATTCCCATCTGCGCCAGCAGCATTACAAGCGCCGTTCCGCCGTAGCTGAAAAACGGCAGGCTTATGCCTGTATTCGGTATCGTGTTGGTGACGACCATAATGTTCAGCGCCGCCTGTATGCCGACCTGAATTATCAGGCCGAACGCCATCAGCGTGCCGAACTGATCCTTTGCGCGCGAGGCGATGATGAAGCCGCGCCAGATAAGCGCCGCAAACAGCGCGATTATCACAAGCGCACCCACAAGTCCGAGCTCCTCGCAGACTATGGCGAAGATAAAGTCATTGTGCGGCTCGGGCACCCAGAGGTACTTCTGCCGCGACTCGCCCAGACCCGCGCCGAACAGCCCGCCGGAGCCAATCGACAGCAGCGACTGAATAGTCTGCCAGCCGCTTCCGGTAACGTCGCTCCACGGGTCGCGCCAAACGGCGAGTCGGGTCGAGCCGTAGTCGACCACGCCGCTTAGTATCGCTCCCGCGCCGAGTGCGACTCCCGCGACCGCTCCGCCCGCGATGTAGCGGGCTTTTATGCCGCCGACGACCATCAGCGATACACCGATAGCGAATATCAGCAGCGTAGCGGACAGGTGCGTCTCAACAACGACAAGGCCGCATACCAGCGCAAGCAGCGCTCCGAGGGTCGCGATGCCGAAGCTGAATTTTTTCATATTTTTGCTGTTGTTGGCAATCAGCTTTGAAAACAGCAGGATTATCGCGAACTTTGCAATCTCGCTCGGCTGAAAGCTGAAGCTGCCGATTTTCAGCCAGCGCTTGTAGTCAAAGCCCTCCTGCAGCGGCGGCAGGATAAGCACGACGATGAGCATAATAACCGACAGAAAATAGATTATCCAAGCGAATTTTTTGTAAAAATGATAGTCGACATTCGACAAAAACAGCATTATGCACACGCCCGCGACGGCGAAGAACAGCTGCTTTTTTATAAAGTGGAAGCTGTTGCCGTAGTTCTGCAGCGCGTAGGCGTAGCTTGACGAAAACAGGCAGATAAGGCCGACCGTAAGCAGCACGAGCACCAGTATCAGAAAAGTCGGGTCAAGCTTGCCCTCCTGATAAATATTCAGTTTCATAAGGAGGCCTTTTACGGGGTTGAACCGCCTTTTTCCGGTCTCGTTTTCCAATCAGCTCACCGCCTTTTATGTATCAGACATTAAGGTAAAGAAATTCTCCGACAAAGCAGCCTATCGCCGCGACAAGTGAAAACACCGCGACAATCTTGTTCTCGCTCCAGCCCGAAAGCTCGAAGTGATGATGTATGGGCGTCATTTTGAAAATGCGCTTTTTGGTGCGCTTATAGTGCGACACCTGAATTACGACCGACATCGCCTCGCCCAGGTAAACTATGCCCGCAAGCAGCAGTATTATCGGCGACTCGATCATAAACGAGAGTGCTACGACCATTCCGCCGAGGAACATCGAGCCTGTGTCGCCCATAAACACCTTTGCGGGGTGCCTGTTCCAGATGAGGAAGCCCGCGCAGCCGCCGACAAGCGACACGGCCGCTATCTCGGTGAGGATATAGCCCGTCTTGAACATCACAAACACCGCGAAAAACACGCCGACCACAGCGGTGACCGAGGCGGCAAGTCCGTCGATACCGTCGGTCAGGTTGACGGCGTTTGTAAAGCCGTAGATAAACATAAGCGCTATCGGCCAGAAAACAAGGCCGAAGCCGTGCGAAATATCAACGGTTCCCACAAACGGTATGCGCGTAAATGTCATACCGCCCAAACGAAGCGTAAGCAAGTACGCAGCCGCGACGATGAGCTGCAGGAAGGTCTTCTGCTTTGCGGTAAGGCCGAGGTTGCGCTTTTGCACGACCTTGATATAGTCGTCCATAAAGCCGATTGCAGCCATTGCAAGCGCCATAAGTATGCCCGCGACAAGCGGCAGCACACGCAGCTCGTTTACGACCGCTTTCTGCACTGACTCGAACTTGACAGGCAGCGACACAAGTATCGACAGCAGCACGCCGAGCGGAACTCCCGCAATGAACATCAGGCCGCCCATAGTCGGAGTGCCCTGCTTGTTTTTGTGCCACTTCGGGCCGATGTCAAGAATAGTCTGCCCGAATTTCAGCTTGTGCATATACGGGATTATCACATAGCCCAGCAGAAACGTCACCGCAAACGCGACCGCAGCAGCCAGGAACAGTATTGCGTACTTCAAAATTTACACCTCTTAGTCGGCCGAAGCCAGTGCTTCAAGCACTATTTCCCTCTCGTCAAAATGGTTTTTGGTCTTTCCGATTATCTGATAAGTCTCGTGGCCTTTGCCGGCCAGAACAATTATATCATCTTTCTGCGCGTTTTGCACGGCGAATTTTATCGCCTGAGCGCGGTTTTCGATAACGGTGTACGGAGTTTTCGTGTTCTTCATACCGATGAGAATGTCGTCGATGATGTCCATCGGCTCCTCCGTGCGCGGATTGTCGCTCGTTACTATGCAATAATCAGAGAGCGCCGCAGCTATCCTGCCCATCTTCGGGCGCTTGGTACGATCGCGGTCGCCGCCGCAGCCGAACAGGGTCACAAGGCGACCCGATTTTATCTTATTCATTGTCGAGAGGATATTTTCAAGGCCGTCGGGTGTGTGAGCGTAGTCGATAATCACCGTGAAATCGCGGCCTGTGTCGACTACCTCGGCGCGACCCTTTACGCCCTTTGCCTTTGAGAGCGCTTCGCAGACTTTTTCAAAGTCGAAGCCGAGCTCGATAAGCGTGCTCGCCGCCGCGAGGGCATTATAGACCGAGAAGCGGCCGGGAGTCGCGATCTTCACGCGGCCGATTCGGCTCTTGCTCAGCAGCTCGAATACCGCGCCGTCGGGGCGGTAGTTTATCGCCTTTGCGGTAAAGTCGGCGGAAGTATCATCAACAGCGAAGCTCGCCGTCTTGCACGTTACGCCCTCGAGCATGACCTTAGCCCACTCGTCGTCGGAGTTGACGATGGCAATGTCGCTTACGTCGAACAGCTTTCGCTTTGCGTGGACGTAATTTTCCATAGTGATGTGGTAATCGAGGTGATCCTGAGTCAGGTTCGTGAACACTCCTGCGGCGAAATGCAGGCCCCAAACGCGCTTCTGGTCGAGCGCATGGGACGAGACCTCCATTACGACGTACTCGCAGCCCTCGTCAGCCATGCGGCGTAGCAGCGCATGCAGGTCGCGTGCGTCGGGCGTGGTGTTCTCGGTCGGAATGACCTCGTCGCCTATCATATTCTGAATAGTGCCGATAAGGCCGACCTTACGGCCGAGCTGCTCAAGCACCGATTTGATAAGGCAGGTGGTCGTGGTCTTGCCGTTTGTTCCCGTAACGCCGATAAACTTCAGCTCGTTCTTCGGGTCGCCGAACAGCGCAGAGCACATATTGGCATAGGCGGCCTTGGTGTCGGGCACGATGACCTGGCAGTCGACGCCGACGTTATGCTCCGCAATGACTGCGGCAGCGCCCTTGCAGGCGGCGCTTTCGGCATATTTATGCCCGTCGGTCACGGTGCCGTTTATACAGACAAACGCCGTACCCGGAGCGACTTTGCGCGAATCGTTGGTCACGTCTGTGATTTCAACGTCCTTAACTCCGTAGGGCAGTGTTCCGAGCAGTTTACTTAATTTCAAGGTGTTCTCCCCCTTTTAATCGCTTCCGTTTTCAAGTCTGAAGCTGACGGTTATAACAGTTCCTATCTCAACCTGCGACGAGGCCTTGCAGTCCTGCTGATAGGCGATGGCGCCGCTCTTGTTGAGAGCGTTGCCGACAAATTTCATGTTCAGCCCGCGGCTGCCCGCAAGCTCGTTTGCCTGGCTGACGGTCATACCGCTGAAATTCGGCACTTCGACCATTTGCGAGTCGCTCGCGTCGGTGTAGATTACCACCGTTCCCGACTCTGAGATGGACCGACCGCTGGGCGGCATCTGCCGCTCTACGGTATCGCCCGAGCCGACTATCTTGCATTTAAGCCCCATCTGCTCGATCGTGCTGCGCGCAGCGACGACGGTGTTGCCGACGACGTCAGGTGTGCTCTTATCAAGCAAAGCAAGCTCGCTGTCGGTGTACTGCGGCTCAACGCCGAGGTACGGCAGTATCTCCGAAAGTATGCTGCCTGCGACAGGCGCTGCGATAGTGCCGCCGTAGATGTTATCCCCGTGCGGCTCATCGAGCACGACGAGCACGACGACCTTCGGGTCGCTCGCAGGTGCGAAGCCGCAGAACGAGGACACGCGCGCCGACTCGTCGCCCGCGAGCTTTTGTGAAGTTCCTGTCTTACCGCCGACGTGATAGCCCGCGACATAGGCGTTCTTGCCCGAGCCGCCAGAGACGACGTTTTCAAGCAGGCTGCGGATAAGCTTCGAGGTCTCTTCCGATATGACCTGACGCTTTTTTGTGGTCTCGACAGTCTTTTTAACGCTGCCGTCGGCCTGCTTTATCTCCTTGACAACGTGCGGCTGAACAAGATAGCCGCCGTTTACTGCAGCCGAGACTGCGGTTATCAGCTGAATCGGCGTTACGTTAAAGCCCTGACCGAACGATTCGCTCGCGAGGTCGACTATCGACATCGTGCTGCCGTCGTGGTAGGTCACTCCCGCCGTTGGGCTGGTTTCGCCCGGCAGGTCGATGCCCGTCTTGGCGGTGAAGCCGTAGGAGCGGAAGTATTTGAAGAATGCGTTTACGCCGAGGTTCTGTCCGATCTGAATGAATGCGGGGTTGCAGGAGTTCGCGAACGCCTGTGCAAGCGTCTGCGAGCCGTGGCCCGAGTGCTTATGGCAGTTGTAGCGCGTGCCCGCGATAACGATGTAGCCCGGGCAGCTGAAGCCGCTTGAGAGCGTGACCGCCTTTTCTTCAATGGCGGACGAGCCTGTAATTATTTTGAACACCGAGCCCGGCTCGTATGTATCGGAAACCGCCTTATTTCTCCACTGCGCCTGCTGCGCCGCCGAGTAAGCTGTCTTGTATTCGTCGGTGCCCTTGAGGGCTTCAAGACTTGCGAGCGTCTTCTCGTCGGTTATCGTAAACGGATCGTTGGGGTTGTAGTCGGGCTTGGTCGCCATAGCGTAGATCTCGCCCGAGCTCGGATCCATTACGATAACGCAGCCGCGGTTGGTGACGTTATTCTCGGTCACGGCCTTTTCGAGGTACTTTTCGGCAACGTACTGGACGTATTTGTCGATAGTCAGTGTGAGTGTGTTGCCCGACTGCGCCTCGACCACTTTTTCGTAGCTGAACGGCATATTCGCGCCGCGTGCGTTCTTCGCCGCGACGATTCGGCCCGGCACGCCGCGCAGTTCCTCGTCGTAGTAGGCTTCAAGGCCGCTCAGTCCCTGATTATCCGTGCCGACGAAGCCGAGGACGGTCGAGGCGAGGTTGTCGTTGGGATAGTAGCGCTTGGTCGTTTCGTCAAGGCCGACGACCGTGCCGAGCTTATTCTCGCTTATGAAGGTACGCACCTTCTGCGCCGTTTTTTCTTCAATGGCGGAGACGACCTTTTCGTAATAGGTCTTTTTATTCGTCTGCTTGAGTATCTTGTCGCGGTCGACGTCGAGCAGCTCGCTCAGACCGTCGGCGACTTTCTCGCGCTGCGAGTCGTTTTTGAAGTTCTGCGGAGTGATGTAGACCACCCACGCGGTCGCGCTCTCGGCAAGCTTTTCGCCGTTGCGGTCGCAGATGTCGCCGCGCTCTGCGGCAAGGGTGGTGTCCTGAAGCTGCTGCTCGGCGGCGAGGGCTTTGTACTTCTCGCCGTTGAAGATCATCACGTTTACGAGCTGTATTCCCGCAGCGCCGAAAAATCCGACCGTTATAACGAGAATTATGCATATCATTCTGACCCACATAGACTTGGTCGACGACCTTACTTTGGGCTTATTTTCGCCGTCGGGGCGACTTTTGGTCGGCTTTTCGTCCACTTTCGGCACTCCTTCCTAAATCGGCAAATGAGAGTTAAAACTTTCCGTCCTAACTCTCATATTAAACGCTATTCAAATTATATTTGAAACCGGAGTCTGCTATTACTCGGCCGCAGCGGTCAGCAGCGAGCCGCCTTTGAGCACCTCGGTCTTGTCCGAGTCAACGGCGTCGATGTAGTTTATCTGGTATCTTTCAGCTTTCTGCATACCAAGCTCCTGCGCCGACTGCTCAAGGTTTTTAAGCGATACGGTGTTCTCGATCCGCATCTCAAGCGAGGTATTTTCGCTTATCGCGCGGTCAAGCTGCGTGTCGCACTTGCTTATTTTCGAGGTGACCTCGGTTATGCGGACTCTCAGAAAGATGTTGCCTAAAACAAGCCCGAGCATGAGGACTATCATCATTATCATCGGTATGGACACCGCTCTTGCCGCGGATCTTCTCGGCTGCTTTACAACATCGGTGTCATTGCGGCGGTCAAGCTCAACGATATTCGACGGTTTTTCGGTTTTAGGCAGGAACATATCGTAGTCGTATGCGAAGCTGTTGACCTGATATCTGCTCATCATTGATCTCTCCCTGAAAATTTACTTATAGTTTTTCGACCGCGCGCAGCTTTGCGCTTCTGACGCGGTAGTTTTCTTCAATTTGTTCTCCGCTCGGCTCGACAGGCTTGCGGTTGACGAGCTTTGCTCTCGGAGTCTTGCCGCACACGCACACGGGAAAATCGGGCGGGCAGGTGCAGCCGGTGCACCATTCGGCAAAGCGATGCTTGACCATTCTGTCCTCAAGCGAATGGAAGGTTATTATCGAAATTCGCCCGCCGACTTTGAGCCTGTCAAGCGCCTTGTCGAGGAATTCCGACAGGCAGTCAAGCTCGCCGTTGACGGCAATTCTTATGGCTTGAAAAGTTTTTCGCGCGGGGTGGCCGTCGCGCCGAGCCGACGCCGGATAAGAAGCGCTGACGATGTCGGCCAGCTGCAGCGTAGTCTCAATCGGCGACTGCCCGCGACGCTGAACTATCGCGTTTGCGATGCGGCTTGCGAAGCGCTCGTCGGCGAACTCGCGTAGGATACGCGCAAGCGACTGCGCATCGTAGGTGTTGACGATGTCGCGCGCCGAGAGTCCTTTTTGGCTCATTCTCATATCAAGCGGCGCGTCGGCATGGTAGGAAAAGCCGCGCTCGGCTTTGTCGAGCTGATGCGACGACACTCCGAGGTCGAGCAGCATGCCGTCGACAAGGTCTATGCCGCGCTCATCGAGCACTTTGTCAAAGCTGCTGAAGTCGCTTTCGACGACCTCGGCGCATTCAAACGGCGCAAGGCGCTCGGTCGCAACGGCGACGGCGTCAGGGTCCTTGTCCAACGACAGCAGGCGGCCCGAGGTCAGCCCGGAAGCGATGAGCTTTGAGTGCCCTGCTCCGCCCGCCGTGCCGTCTATGTAAATGCCGTCGGGTTTGACGTCAAGCAGGTCGACCGCTTCGGTCAGCAGCACTGTTTTGTGGTTAAACTCCATTTATCTCACCTGTCAGAAAAGGTACTGCTCCATAACTTCCGCTATACCGCTCGGGTCGGACATTCCCGCTTCCCAATCATTTTTGTTCCAGATTTCGATGGTCGAGTTGGTTCCGTTGACGTAAGCGCTCTCCTCAATGTGCGCATAGTTGCGCAGCACCTGCGGGATGAGCACGCGACCCTGCGAGTCGCACTCGACCTCGCTCGCCATCGGTACGAACTGGCGCTGCACCTTGACCTGCTGCATAAGCGGCAGCGCGTCAATGCGGCGCTGAATTTCCTCCCAGCGCTCGGCCGGGTATATTGAAAGGCACTTCTGGCCGTCGATAGGCAGCGCAATATAGAACCGCTCACCCAGCCCCTCGCGAAATTTTGCGGGGATAAAGATGCGGCCCTTTTTATCGACATTATGAAGATATGATCCCACAAATGCCATAAAACTACCCTCAACGAACGATTTTTAAACCACAATTCACCACAAAGCACCACTTTAGTGGTCTTGTAATGTAATTATAATATCAATTCGGTGTTTTTTCAATACAAAAGATGCTTTTTTTCGTTCGTTAAAACGCTGATTTTTAATCGCGGGGCTGCGGCACAAGATATTGTGGCCGAAAAGTTAATCATAACTAAATGTTGTCGGGATTGGTCGAAATATATAAAAAGTGCACATAAGAACAAATGTTCTTATGTGCACTTTTTACAATAGTTTATTCAGTTTTTGTGGATTCGGAGCCTTACCGTTCCTCCACCCCATCGGCAAAAGCGCCGCTTTTGCCTCAATCAATGGTGTTAAGCAGACTGCAGGATTGCGGTGTACGCGTTTGCGGTGCAGACTACAGGATTTCGGTGTGCGCGTTTGGGTGCAGACTGCAGGATTGCGGTGTACGCGTTTGGGTGCAGACTACAGGATTGCGGTGTACGCGTTTTGGTGCGAACAGCAGTAAATCGTGCTTATAACGGCAAGGCTGCGTACGGCATGCGGGACTGCAGCACATCATTGTAAGAGCAGTTAAAGCAAGGACGGTTACACACCGGCAACAACACCTTATGCATCGGCAACAGCGTCTATCAGCAAAAGCCAAACATCAGCTGCTCACAGTCTGCGACAGCAAAGCACACCGGGCACGGCGAAACCCGCCTGCCCTATCACATCAATATCACGCAGCTGCTGAGCACCATGCCGCAAGCAAACATCGCGGCAAAACCGCTCAGCCTCGCCGGGGCGCTTTCACAGTCTGCCGATTTTCCTATTACTGCTCCTGCTTCGGAGCGGCGGGAGCCTGCGGGCGAAGAGACGCGCGGGTCTTGCGCAGCTCGGCCAGATTCTCGGTCAGGCCTTCGTCGGCGCGGCGCATAAGCTCCTCAACGAACTCCTGCGCGGCCTTTCTCATCTCGCGGCTCTTGGTCTGAGCCTGCGCGACGATCTCGTTAGCTCTCTGCTGAGCGAGCTTGGTTATCTCCTCCTGAGCAACGAGCGCCTTTGCGCGTTCCTCTGCGTTGCGGATAGTTGCCTCGGCGTCACGCTTTGCGTTGTTGATGATGTCGGCGCGGTCGGCGACGATGCCTCTGGCCTGTTTGACCTCCTGCGGCATATTCAGGCGCATATCGTCGATGAGTGCGCGAACCTTCTCGCTCTCGACGACGGTGCGGCCGCCGGGGAATCTCATTCCCTTATCAAGCAGTTCATCAAGCTGATCAAGCAGTTCTTCCATATTCATAACAATTCTATCCTTTCTGACTGAATCTGTTTTTTATTGTATCATGAATGACAGCGGGGACGAGGGCGCTGATATCCGCGTCCTTTGCTGCCAACATTCTGACTAAGCTTGAGCTGACGTACATATTCTCCGACGAGGTCGTCAGGAACACCGTGTCGGCTGTGGGGTTGAGCTTCTTATTTGTAAGCGCCATCTGAAACTCATATTCAAAGTCGCTCAACGCGCGCAGGCCTTTTACGATGGCGCACGCGCCGACTTTCTTGGTATATTCGGCAAGCAGCATATCGGACGAGTCGACCTCAACATTTTTAAGGCCGCTGTCGTCGATGACCCTTCGAATAAGGTCGACGCGCTCTTCGAGCGTGAACACAGGCTGCTTTGCGTCGTTGCACATAACGACGACTATGACCCTGTCGAACAGCTTTGCAGCGCGGGTGATTATATCGAGATGGCCGAAGGTTATCGGGTCAAAGCTGCCCGGGCAAACGACGGTTTTCATTATTGGCCGTCCTTTCTGTAGACGGAAACGGTGGTTTTGCCGTATTTGTACCGCTTTGCGAGGGTGAGCCCGGGTGCGGAATCAGGCAATTTTTCGTCGGTCGGGTGCTCGCACACGGCGACGGCGAAGTCGCTCATGACCGAGCCGACCTTGGCAAGCGCCGACTGCAGCAGCCCCGTAGAATACGGCGGATCGAGAAAGACGATGTCAAACTCGTCGCGGCAGGCGGAGAGGAATCCTATCGAGTCGCTCATGACCACGCGGGCGTTTTCGGCAAGTGACGTTGAAGCGAGGTTGTCGTTGACAACGGCAATCGAGCGCTTTGAGCAGTCGACAAACACGGCGGACGCTGCCGCGCGGGAGAGCGCTTCGATTCCGAGCTGACCCGAGCCTGCAAACAGGTCGAGCACACGCCTGCCCTCAATATCGAACTGGAGCACGCTGAACATGGCCTCCTTGACCTTGTCGGTCGTGGGACGCACATCGTTGCCCTCGAGCGTTTTAAGTTTTCGGCCGCGGGCCGAACCCGTAATTACTCTCATAAGAAATAAACCTCTCTATATTATCACATCAAAGCGTGTCGTTTGTCAACATAAAATTGGGGTTTTTGGGCTTTTTTATGCAAATAGCCAAAAGCGCAAAGCAAAAATTGACAAATTGAAAATGAATAAAGTTCCCGACCGAGAACAAACTATTTTCAGACAACATTCTTTGATTTTAGCGTTTGCATGATGTTGTCAGGATAGGGAGCGGTTGAATCAAGCCGCTCCCTGTCTTAGTTTCAGGCGCAAAATTCGGGGCAGGAGCAGGCTCCTGCTCCCACGCTTCATCAGTCAAAGCTCAGCTGCTCCGCTCTTTCCTCTGCAGACATCAGCTGACCCGCGCTCGGCAGGGTCTTGGGGCGGTAACGGTGCGGCTTTGCCAGCATTCCCTCGGTGTAGACCTGAGCCGACTCAAGGCGCTGTCCCCTCTTCTGGGTCATAACCACAACGCCCTGCGTGTCCTTGGTCGTTTTCTCCGCAAGCAGAGCCGACGGCAGCAGTACCATACGTCCGCCCGTCGAACGCATAAGATACTCGCACTCGTCGTGCGCGTAATCGAATGCAACTATCCCGAATTTGTCGCAGCAGGCTTTTATCAGCTTTTTGCGGTTGAGCTTGGTCTGATAGGCGCTCATGCTGACCTTGGCCACGCGTCCGTTCTCCATAAAGAACATCATAAAGCCCTTGTAGTCGTCGGTCACCGCCATATAGCGCGGCACTTCATCGGTGTCCATACCGAGCTTGGCCGCGACAAAGTCGCCGAGGACACTCGCCTTTGTATCGTCAAAGTCGGAGGCGCTCGCCTTATAGACCCGGCACATGTTGGTGAAAAACAGCAAATTCGCGGTGTTGTGCGACTCAACGCTCTGAACGACCGTATCGCCGTCCTTCAGCTTCTGCTCGCCGCTCATTCGCAGCGACTGGGGTGTTATCTTTTTGAAGTAGCCCTCGGCGGTGAAGAACAGCGTTACGGGATAGTCGGCGACGCTTACGACGTCGACAGGCTCTTCGTCCGCGTAGGAATAGATTATCTCGGTCTTTCTGGGCCGACCGTACTTCTTTATGACCTCTTTAAGCTCGTCGATGATGACCTTATGCAGCTTTTTAGTGCTGCTGAGCAGATCGTTATACTCGGCGATCTTTTTTTCAAGCTGCTCGATGTCGTCGAGCCGCTTCAGGATATATTCGCGGTTTAAGTGGCGCAGCTTTATCTCGGCGACGTACTCGGCCTGAATCTCGTCGATGCCGAAGCCTATCATCAGGTTCGGGACGACCTCGCGCTCCTCCTCGGTCTCGCGCACGATGCGTATCGCTTTGTCGATGTCGAGCAGGATTTTCGACAAACCCTTGAGCAGGTGCAGTCTGGCCTCGGCCTTTTCGAGGTCGTGGCAGATACGCCTGCGCACGCACTCGGTGCGGAACGCCGACCACTCGTCGAGTATTGCGCGCACGCCCATGACCTTAGGCGAGCCGCCGACGAGAATGTTGAAGTTGCACGCAAACGAGTCCTCAAGCGGAGTCATCCTGAACAGGCGCTTCATCAGCTTGTCGGGGTCGGTTCCGCGCTTTAGGTCAACGGTTATCTTAAGTCCGCTCAAGTCCGTCTCGTCGCGAATGTCGCTTATCTCGGTCAGCTTTTTCTGCTTTACAAGGTCGATGACCTTTTCGATTATCTGCTCGCAGGTAGTCGTGGGCGGAATCTGCGTGATGTCTATGCAGTTGGCTTCCTTATCGTAGGAGTAGACCGCTCTCACGCGGAAGCTGCCGCGGCCTGTGTCGTAGATGTCCTCAAGCTCGTCCTTGTTGTAAAGCAGCCGGCCGCCGCCCGCAAAGTCGGGAGCGAGCAGAGTTTCACTTATAACGCAGTCCTTATCGCGCAGGTAGGCAATCTCGGTCTCGCATACCTCGGTGATATTGAACGAGCAGATGTTCGACGCCATACCGACGGCGATACCCGTGTTTGAGTTGACAAGCACGCTCGGGAACGTGACGGGAAACAGCAGCGGCTCTTTCATCGTCGCGTCGTAGTTGTCGACAAAGTCGACCGTGTCGCTGTCAATATCGCGGAACAGCTCGTTGGCGATAGGCTCGAGCTTGGCTTCGGTGTAACGCGAGGCGGCGCACTTCATATCGCGCGAGTACGCCTTGCCGAACGAGCCCTTCGACTCGACATACGGGTGCAGCAGCGCTTCATAGCCGCGCGACAGGCGCACCATCGTATCGTAGATGGCCTGGTCGCCGTGGGGGTTGAGTTGCATCGTCGCGCCGACGATATTGGCGCTCTTTACCCTGCCGCCCGAAAGCAGTCCCATTTTATACATTGTATAAAGCAGCTTGCGGTGCGAGGGCTTGAAGCCGTCGATCTCCGGTATCGCGCGCGAGATGATAACGCTCATCGCGTAGGGCATATAGTTGGTTTCGAGCGTCTGCCCTATCGGCTGCTCGACTATCGTTCCCGCGCCCGCGATGTAGGCGTTCTCGGCTGCGGGATTGACCTTTATCTTTGCTTCTTTTTTCTTCTTCGGTGCCATTTACCCCGCCTCCTTTAGCTTAAATCCGCTTCGTCAAGGTACTTGTAGCCGTTTTCGGCTATGAAGTCCTTGCGCCCCTGAAGATTGTCGCCGAGCAAAAGGTCGAACATCTCAGCCGTTCTCTCCGCGTCCTCGGGCATTATTTTTACAAGACGGCGCGAAGCGGGGTTCATCGTCGTCAGGTTCATCATTTCGGGCTGGTTCTCGCCCAGTCCCTTTGAGCGCTGCAGCGTGTACTTTTGGCCGCCGATTTTTTCAAGTATTTCGCGCTTTTCGTTCTCGTCGTAGGCGAAGTAGACCTTATCCTTGGTGTTTATCTCAAAAAGCGGAGTTTCCGCGATGAACACCTTGCCCTCGCGGATAAGCGTGGGCATAAGGCGATAGATGACCGTCAGTATCAGCGTGCGGATCTGGAAGCCGTCGACGTCCGCATCGGTGCAGATGATGACCTTGCTCCAGCGCAGATTGTCGAGGTTGAAGGTCGACAGATCCTTGTTGGCCTTGCTCTTGACCTCAACTCCGCAGCCGAGCACCTTTACAAGGTCGGTGATTATCTCGCTCTTGAAAATCTTGTTGTACTCGGCCTTTAAGCAGTTGAGTATCTTACCTCTTACGGGGATTATGGCCTGAAACTCCGCGTCGCGCGCAAGCTTGCACGAGCCGAGAGCCGAGTCGCCCTCCACGATGAACACCTCGCGGCGGGTCACGTCGCGCGTGCGGCAATCGACAAACTTCTGCACGCGGTTTGCGAGGTCGTTCTTGGTCTGCAGCGTGTTTTTGATGTTCAGCCGCTCTTTCTCCGAGCGCTCGCGGCTGCGTTTGTTGATGAGCACCTGGTCGGCGATCCTGTCCGCATCAGCCTTGTTTTCAATAAAATACACCTCAAGCTGCCGGCGCATAAACTCGGTCATAGCGTCGGCAATAAACTTGTTGGTTATTGACTTTTTGGTCTGGTTTTCGTAAGATGTCTGTGTAGAGAACGATGAAACGACAATGTCAAGGCACTCCTCAACGTCGGCAAAGGAAATCTTGCTCTCGTTTTTGGTATACTTCGAGGTCTGCTTGATGTAGGCGTCGATCTGATAGACAAACGCGCTTCTGACCGCCTTTTCGGGCGAGCCGCCGTGCTCAAGGTAGCTTGAGTTGTGGTAGTACTCCTTGAAATGCACCTTGTTTGAGAAGCAGCAGGCGATGTTCATCTTGAGCTTATAGTCAGCCATATCCGCGCGGTCGCGTCCGACCCTTTCGGCCGACCAGACCTGAATTCCGGTAAGTGCGTCGTTTCCGACGACCTCGGCCAGATAGTCGGCGATGCCGTTGTCGTACTTGTAGTCTGTGCTCTCGAAGCTGTGGCCGACCTGGTTGCGGAACGTAAAGAGTATGCCCGGATTTACGACCGACTGGCGCTTTATCGTGTCATGGAAATACTCACTCGGGATATTGATGTCGGTAAATACCGCGATGTCGGGCTTCCATTTGATTTTGGAGCCTGTGGCCTTGCCCGAGTACGGCTCTTTTTTCAGCCCGCCGACGTTCACGCCGTGCTCAAAATGCAGGGTGTAGAGGAAGCCGTCGCGCCTTATCTCGACATCCATATACTCGGACGCGTACTGCGTCGCACACAGGCCGAGGCCGTTGAGTCCGAGGGAGTATTCGTAGTTTGAGCCGGAGTTGTTCTTGTACTTGCCGCCCGCGTACATCTCGCAGAACACAAGCTCCCAGTTGTACTGGTTGAGCTTCGGGTTCATATCGACGGGTATGCCGCGGCCGAAATCCTCGACCTCGATCGCTCCGTCTGCGTAACGCGTGACGATTATCTTGCTGCCGAAGCCCTCGCGCGCCTCGTCTATTGAGTTTGAGATTATCTCGAACACGGAGTGCTCGCAGCCCTCAATGCCGTCAGAACCGAAGATGACTGCAGGACGCTTGCGGACCCGGTCCGCGCCCTCGAGCTTTTCTATACTGTCGTTGCCGTATTCGGCGTTTTTCTTAGCCATAACCGACCTCACTTTATAATAATACATTATATAATTTACACCATATATAGCGGTGATGTCAAGTTTTGGCACCATTTTGTTCTCTTTTTGGCAGAAATAAAACCGTCCGGGCTCGTGAACACTGTTTTTGAAGGAGGTTTATCGCAATGAAAAAGTTCATCTGTTCTTTAACGGCGCTTGTCCTTGCGGCGCTTTCGGCGTGCGCGTCGGGCGGAGCGGACCCGTCGGTAGGCGGAGCTTCGGGAGGCGGAGCTTCGGGAGGCGCGTCCGTCATGGAAGAGTCCGCGTCGGCACCTGCGCAATCGGGGGCAGGCACCGCTTCAAACGTACCCGCGGCAAACAGCGGCGCGCCCGACATCGGCTCACTCGACAATAAGAAATACTGCTGGGGGCAGGGCTACAACTGCAACGAGAAAAATCAGCCGCTCTCGTGCATTGAGTATAACGAAAAATTCTCGAAATACGGCGGGCTGTTTCTGACCGACAGAGAGGACTCGGTCTGCCTGACGTTCGACGAAGGGTACGAAAACGGCTACACCGCCGCCATCCTTGACACGCTCAAGGAAAAGAGCGTGCCCGCGGTGTTCTTCGTGACCTACGACTATGTCAAGAACAATCCCGACCTCGTGCGGCGTATGATCGACGAGGGGCATACAGTCGGCAATCACAGCTGGAGCCACCCCTCGATGCCCGAAATAAGCGCCGAGCAGGCCGCCGAGCAAATAACCAGGCTGCACGACTACGTCAAGGAGAACTTCGGCTACACTATGACCCTGTTTCGCGCACCTAAGGGCGAATTTTCCGTCCGCACACTCGAAATTGCGCGGCAGCTTGGCTACAAGTCGGTGTTCTGGAGCTTTGCCTACTACGACTACAATCCAAACGACCAGCCGAGCACGGATAAGGCGTTCACCCGCGTGACCGAGGCGGTACACGGCGGCGCAATATACCTGCTGCACGCGGTCAGCAGGACCAACACCGATATTCTCCCCGAGGTCATCGACTCTATCCGCAAAAGCGGCTACAAGCTCAATCTGAAAGGATTATAAAGTCCTTCCCTTTCGCATAAAAATATAGCGAAAGGCGGCGTTCGTATGATAATCAGGATAAGAAAGCGGCTGCTGTGCGCCATACTGTGCGTGCTTCTTGCGGCAGCGGCGCTCACTGCAACGTCCGAGCCGAAAGAAGGCGGCGTGCGCCTGCCCGTAATCATGTACCACCACATCTCGGTAAAGGCGAGCGCACTCGGCAAATACGTCGTGTCGCCCGATCAGTTCAGGCGCGACCTTGAATATATCGCCGCGCGCGGGTACACCGCAGTCAGCGCGCAGCAGCTGCTCGACTTTGCCGAAAAGGGCAAGGCGCTTCCGGATAAGCCGATACTCATCACGTTCGACGATGGGTACGAGAGCTTTTACACCTACGCCTACCCGATACTTAAAGAGCTGAAAATGCATGCCGTGCTGTCAATTATCGGCAAGTACACCGATCTGTACTCGACAAGCGACGACCACAACGTAAACTATGCGCACGTCACCTGGGACGAGGTAAAGGAGATGAGCGAAAGCGGCCTTGTCGACATCGGCCACCACACCTACGACCTGCACTCGCTTTCCTCCCGCAGGGGCTGCCGCATAAAGAAAGGCGAAAGCGACTCCGACTACCGCAAAATGCTCACCGCCGACCTGACGGGTCTGCAGAAAAAGATAAAGCAGGCGACCGGCAGCGAAAGCCCGATTTTTGCCTATCCTTTCGGCAGCTACTGCACGCAGGGGTGCGAGTGCGTAAGGCAGCTCGGCTTTAAAATAACGCTCGGCTGCGAGGAGCGGGTAAACACAATCTACCCTTCCGACGGCGACTCACTTTATATGCTCAATCGCTTCAATCGGGCGAGCGGAAAGAGCAGCGAAGCGTTTTTTGCCGAAATTTCAGAATAATATTGTAAAAATATGTTGGCTTTTCCTCGCAAATATTGTATAATAGAGTATGCTTCGTCGTGCTCGGCGAAAGTAATATACTGAATGGCGGCAAAAACAATGATAAAAGCAATAGTCGGCGCCAACTGGGGCGACGAAGGAAAAGGCAAGATAACCGATATGCTCGCGACCGATTCTGACATAGTCGTTCGCTTTCAGGGCGGCGCTAACGCAGGTCACACTATCAAGAACAGCTACGGCAAATTTGCTCTGCATATGATGCCGTCGGGCGCTTTTTGCCAAAACGTGACCAACGTCATCGGCAACGGCGTTGCACTCAGCATACCCAACCTCAAAAAAGAGTATGAAATGCTCGTTGCAAGCGGCGTTCCCGCTCCGAACCTCGTCGTTTCCGACCGCGTTCAGATGGTAATGCCCTACCACATTCTGTTTGACCAATATGAAGAGGAGCGCCTGTCCTCACGCAGCTTCGGCTCGACCAAGTCGGGCATCGCTCCGTTCTATTCCGATAAATACGCAAAGATCGGCTTCCAGGTCTGCGAGCTGTTCGATGAGGCCGCTCTTAAAGAGAAGCTCGTCCGCGTGCTCGAGACCAAGAACATTCTCGTCGAGCACCTTTACCACAAGCCGAAGCTCGACGCCGACGAGATCTTCGCCACCCTGCTTGAGTGGAAGGCGTGGATAGCTCCGTTTGTCACCAACACGCACAAGCTGCTTGTCGACGCGGTCAAGGCAAACAAGACTATCCTGCTTGAGGGTCAGCTCGGCTCGCTTAAGGACCCCGACCACGGAATTTACCCGATGGTCACCTCATCCTCGACCCTCGCGGGCTACGGCACCATCGGCGCGGGAGTTCCTGCGCGCGAGATAAAGGAAGTTATCACCGTCGTTAAGGCTTATTCAAGTGCTGTCGGCGCAGGCGCGTTCGTTTCCGAGATATTCGGCGACGAGGCAAAGCAGCTGCGCGACCACGGCGCAGACGGCGGCGAGTACGGCGCTACCACAGGCCGTCCGCGCAGAATGGGCTGGTTCGACGCCGTTGCCACCAAGTACGGCTGCGAGTGCCAGGCTTCCACGCAGGTCGTGCTGACGATACTCGACGCGCTCGGTTATCTTGACGAGATTCCTGTCTGCGTCGGCTACGAGATCGACGGCAAGGTCACCACAGACTTCCCCGTCACCCGCGACCTTGAAAGAGCTAAGCCCGTGCTCAAGGTGCTGCCCGGTTGGAAGTGCGACATCAGCGGCATAAAGAAGTACGAGGATCTGCCTGAGAACGCGCGCAAGTACGTCGAGTTCATCGAGGAACAGATCGGCTTCAAAATCACGATGGTTTCAAACGGCCCCGGCCGCGACGATATTATCTACAGATAATTAAAGCCGCTTTTAATTTGCGGATAGGCTTTCTCTCCCGCTTACAAATTCAATAAAAGCAAGACCCGCCCAAGTCGCCGATATGCTCGGCCGATTTCGGCGGGTCTTTTGCCGTCGCTCCCCTTTTGGCAAGCGAAAACTGTCGAAGAAAAAAATATTTTAACAGTATGCGCTGCCGCCCGCTCGGCAATAATTCTAATGAATTATTCGCGAGGGGTTGAGTTTTCAAGTGCAATTCAGCAAAGTCGAGATATGCGGGGTAAACACCGCCTCGCTCAAAGTGCTGAGCGAAGCCGAAAAGGTCGCGCTGCTAAAAGCTGCGCGCTCGGGCGACGGGACCGCGCGCGACCGCCTTGTCGAGGGCAATCTGAAGCTCGTGCTGAGCGTGGTGCAGCGCTTTTCCGGTCGCGGTGAAAATCCGGACGATCTGTTTCAGGTGGGCTGCATCGGGCTTATCAAGGCCATTGACAACTTCGATTTGTCGCACGAGGTGCGGTTCTCGACCTACGCAGTGCCGATGATAATCGGTGAAATTCGGCGCTACCTGCGCGACAACAGCTCACTGAGAGTGTCGCGCTCGATAAAGGACACCGCCTACCGAGTAATGCAGGCCAAGGAGCGCCTGACGGCGAAGCTGCAACGCGAGCCGAGCATTGAGGAGATAGCGGCCGAGCTGTCGATTGCCAGGGAGGACGTCGTTATGGCGCTCGAAAGCATAGTCGACCCGATTTCGCTGAGCGAGCCGATCTACTCCGACGGCGGCGACACAATCTATGTTATGGATCAGATAGGCGACAACAACGACGACCGCAACTGGCTTGACGAAATCTCGTTCAGGCAGGCCATGAGCGACCTTTCAAAGCGCGAGCGAACGATACTCTCAAAGCGCTTTATGAACGGCAAAACGCAGATGGAGGTCGCAGACGAAATAGGCATATCGCAGGCGCAGGTCAGCCGCCTTGAAAAAGGCGCGCTTGAAAAAATCAAAAGCAGCATATAGGGCGCGTGGACGGCGGAGACACAAAAAGTGCAGAGGTACGGAGGTGCCGGTGTACAGCGACGGCACGTCGGCACGCAGTTCCCGATAAGCCGTGCATAAAACAGCGCGCTGTTCTTCCCCGCACCGCCACATAAAAACACCGCAGTCGGAGCAAGGCGCTCTTTAACTGCGGTGTTTCTCTTAATTTAAGTGCGATTACTCGTCCTTTTTGTCGCCGGGCAGCTCGCCGTACAGATTGAATCTGAACAGCAGGCTCTCGTCGTCGGGATCGGTGCATCTGATGTTGGCCTCGGCAATTACCGCGCCGCTGAGAATATTAGCAAGGCCCGCAATCTGGCAGAGCTTTGATTTAAGATTGAGCACGTCGCCCTCGGCAGTCTCAAGATAAACATCGCCCTTGCATTTGTCAAGCGCTTTGATGAAATCCTTGATGTCAATATTATGAAGCTGAAGTTCGTTTATATTCAAGAAAAATCCCTCCTTTAAGGTTAATTCTACCATAAAGGAGGGATTGTTGTCAATGCTTAAAGCGCTTTGACAATCTCATCTTTTCTGTCAGTGCGCTCCCACGGCAGGTCGAGGTCGTCGCGGCCGAAGTGGCCGTAAGCCGACAGCTGCGAATATATCGGGCGACGCAGGTTGAAAGTCTCGATTATCGCGGTCGGGCGCATATCGAACACCTTGTTGACGGCGGCGGCGAGTGCTTCATCGCTGACCTTGCCGGTGCCGAAGGTGTCAACCATAACGGAAACGGGATTCGCGACGCCGATGGCATAGGCCAGCTGCACCTCGCAGCGCTTGGCAAGCCCTGCGGCAACGATGTTCTTGGCGATGTAGCGCGCTTCATACGCGGCCGAGCGGTCAACCTTTGTCGGGTCCTTGCCCGAGAACGCGCCGCCGCCGTGGCGGGCATAGCCGCCGTAGGTATCGACGATGATCTTGCGGCCTGTAAGACCGGTATCTCCCTGCGGTCCGCCGATGACGAAGCGACCCGTCGGGTTTACATAATATTTTGTGTTCTCGTCAAGCAGCTCTTCGGGGATAATCGGCTTAATGACGTGCTCGAGCATATCGCGGCGGATAGTCTCAAGGTCGGCCGACTCCTTATGCTGCGTGGAAACAACGACGGCGTCGACCCTGACGGGGCGGTCGTCCTCGTACTCGACGGTGACCTGAGTCTTACCGTCGGGGCGCAGGTACGGCAGCGTGCCGTCCTCGCGAACCTGAGCCAGACGGCGCGCCAGCTTGTGGGCGAGCGAGATCGGCAGCGGCATAAGCTCGCTTGTCTCGTCGCAGGCGTAGCCGAACATCATACCCTGGTCGCCCGCGCCGTTTTGCAGCTTGTCCCCCGCTTCGCCGCTCTTGTGCTCAAGCGAGTCGTTGACGCCCATCGCAATGTCGGGCGACTGCTCGTCGATCGAAGTGTAGACCGCGCAGGTGTTACCGTCGAAGCCCTGCGACGCATCGGTGTAGCCGATGTCGTTGATAGCCTTGCGGGCAATGGCGGGGATATTGACGTCGGCGGTGGTCGAAATTTCGCCCATAACGGTCACCGAGCCGGTGGTGCAGAACGTCTCGCACGCAACGCGGGCGTTCGGGTCGATGGCGAGAATAGCGTCGAGCACGGAGTCGGAAATGCGGTCGCAGACTTTATCGGGGTGTCCCTGAGTAACGGATTCAGAAGTAAACAGCTTTTTCATTGTAATTCCTTTCTTTTCAGCCCGACCTTTACCGCAAAAATCAAGCCCGCACCAAAAAGATGCGGGCCGTTTCATCTCATCTTTCGGTGCTTCACCGCAGGATTTGGCACCTTGCGCAATGCAGGTTGCCGGGCTTCACAGGGCCTGTTCCCTCAGCCGCTCTTGATAAGCAGTTATATTCAGTTCAAACGGTATTATATCAGCATGGGCGCCTCTTGTCAAGCCCTTTCAGCGCGTACCCTTGATGATGGGAGAAATTCTCTTGTAAATAAGGAAAGTTATGACAGCAGCGACCGCACATTTGATGAAGGTAAACGGCACGTTGAACACGGCAAGGCACTCAATCAGGCTGTTGACCCCGCCGAATATCGCCTGATACATACGCACGATCTCGTCGATGGGCATAAACTTCTGATAAATCGGATAGGTAATAAAATAGTTTATCGGCAGGCTGATTACAGCCGACGAGAGTGCTCCCACAAGACTGCCGATGAGCGCCGAGCGGCGGCTTTTTGAGCGCGAATATATAAGCCCTGCGGGAATGACGAATACAGCGCCCAGCAGGAAGTTGGCAAGCTCCCCTACCCACGCGGTGTTTGTGCCGATGATGCCCTTTATAACATTCTTTAGCAGGCAGACGAGCGTGCCCCACAGCGGTCCCATACTGAACGACGACACGAGCGCCGGCAGGTCGGACAGGTCAAACTTGATGAAGCTCGGCATAAACGGGACGCTGAATTCCAGAAACATCAGCACGGCCGAGATAGCCGACATCATTGCGGTGACTACGATTTTGCGAACATTGACTTTTTTCATTTTCATCTCTCCTTTGAGGTTGCTGTCAAAGGAAAAAACCCCGCGAGTATAAACTCACGGGGCTTTGCATTACCGTTTAAGCCCGAAGCCGCTTTGCGGCACGGGAAAAGCAGCGCTGCATCTTCTTTCGTCCGGACTGTGACCGTCGGTGCGGGAATTTCACCCGCTCGGCCCCTAATGGGGTTCGTGGACTTTACCACCGGTGGAGAATTTCGCTCCGCCCCGAAGACAGCATATTTTTTAATTTTTAAGCAGCGGGTGTTATCAGCCGCAAAGTCATCAACGGCTAATTTTCCGCTTAAGCTTACTTACTGAGTGCGCGCTCGAGCCAGATGGTCGCGATGTCCATGGCGTTGTAAAGGCCGTTTTTCTCGCTCTTTTTGATTATGCGCTCGCGCGGGCGCAGGTCGGTGTCGGTGCTGAGCAACTGAACAACGACCTTGTCGGCAATCTCGAGGTCGCCGTCCTTTTTGGTGGTCATTATCTGAAGCAGCACAACGTACTTTTCGCTCATATCGCCGTAATAAAGCTCGTTGCCCTTACGGACGAGGGGGCGACCCTTGTATGTGGAAAGCTCGTTAGCCAAGCTGAATCCCTCCTAAATAAATCTTAACTGCATAATATTCTATCACAAGCCTTGCATAAAGTCAAATGTGAACAGTCTCGTCAATGTGAATTTTTTATTTTGTCGAGGTAGTCCTGCAAAATTATCGTCGCTGCGACCGCGTCGACGACCGCCTTGCGCTTTGAGCCACGGCAATTTACGTCGTTTAGCGCCCGATGAGCAGAGACGGTCGTGCAGCGCTCGTCCTGAAGCACGGTTTCGACGCCGCTTTTGTCGCGGATAAGCTCCGCGATGCGGGCGCACTCCTCCGCGCGCTCCCCCACGCTGCCGTCCATATTCTTGGGATAGCCGACGACGATAAGCCCTGCCTTGCTCTCGGCAGCGAGGGCGGCGATTTTTTCAACAAGGCGCTCTGTGTTGCGCTCGGCTATGACGCTTTTTGGAAAGGCAAAAGTCTCGCTCTCGTCGCTCAAAGCGATCCCTGTGCGCGCCAGGCCGAGGTCGGTTGACATAATTATCATTGAAGCCGCTCCGCTTACATTACTTCTGGCGCGTCGATGCCGAGCATACTGAGCACATTCAAAAGCACGCGGCGCACCTGGGTGCAGAGGAACAGTCTTGCATACATCAACTGCTCGTCGTCGCACTGAACGCGGCAGGCGTTGTAATACTTGTGAAACAGCGTGGCAAGGTCGATAACATAGCGCGTTATCTTTGACGGGTCGTACAGCTTCGCCGCCGCGACGACCTCGTCCTCGAGCAGCGACAGCTGACGGACGATCTCGCGCTCGGTCGGCTCGGTCAGACAGTCAAGGCCGCCGGCGTCGACCTCCCTGAAAGTGATGCCCTGAGCGGACAGGTTCTTGAGTATGCTGCAAATTCTGGCGTTTGCGTACTGGACGTAATAGACGGGGTTCTGCGACGACTGCTCAACCGCGAGGTCAAGGTCAAATTCGAGGTGGCTGTTCGGCTCGCGCAGATTGAAGAAGAAGCGCGCAGCGTCGATCGGCACCTCGTCAAGCAGAGTCTCGAGCGTTATAGCCTTGCCCGAGCGCTTCGACAGCTTGTACGTCTCGCCGTCCTTGACGAGGCGCACCATCTGCATAATTACCGCGTCAAGGCGGCTCGGGTCAACGCCGAGCGCCTGCATGGCGGCCTTCATACGCGGAACATAGCCGTGATGATCCGCACCGAGCACGTCGATAGCCTTGTCAAAGCCGCGCTCGACGAGCTTGTTGTAATGATAAGCGATGTCGGGCACGAAGTAGGTCGGCACGCCGTTTGCACGCACGAGCACGCGATCCTTTTCGTCGCCGAACTCGGTCGACCTGAACCACAGCGCGCCCTCAAGCTCGTAGGTATAGCCGCTCTCTACCAGCTTGTCGACGATTCGCTTGACCGCGCCGCTTGCGTGCAGCTCGGACTCTCTGAACCAGCGGTCGTAGTGGATACGGTACTTGGCAAGGTCGTCCTCAAGCTTCCGAATATTCTTCGGCAGCGCGAAGTCGCACAGCGCCTGACGGCGTGTCTCGCTGTCACAGTCGACGTACTGCTCACCGTAAAGCTCCCTGAACGCCCTGGCGTGGTTGGTGATGTCCTCGCCGAGGTAGGCGTCCTCGGGCATCTCGACCGAGGGGTCGAATAGCTGCAGATACCTGACCTCGAGCGAGGTTTTGAACTTCTCGATCTGATTGCCCGCATCGTTGACGTAGAACTCACGCTTTACATCATAGCCCGCGTAGTCGAGCACACTTGCAAGGCAGTCGCCCAGGGCGCCGCCGCGCGCGTTGCCGATGTGCATAGGCCCGGTCGGGTTGGCGGAAACAAACTCGACGAGCACCTTTTTGCCGCCGCCGAAGTCGGAGCGGCCGTAGTTCTCGCCCTGCGCCTCAACGTCCTTGAGAATGTCGGAATAGTAGCGGCTGCCGAGGAAGAAGTTGATAAATCCGGGCCCCGCGATCTCGTAGCGGTCGATGTATGTGCCGCTCAGATCAAAGTAGCCCGCGAGCGTTTCGGCGATAGCGCGCGGCGCCTGATGCAGCGAGCGCGCCCAGACCATAGCCGCGTTTACGGCATAGTCGCCGTGCGAACGGTCGGCGGGAATTTCGACCGAGAACGGCGCAAGCTCGCAAAGCGGGAATTTCTCGTCCGCAACGGCTTTTCCCGCCGCTTCGAGTATTATATTCCTTATATCCGCATTGGCTTTATTTACTATTTCAGACATCTGTGGATAACCTCCTGACGTTTATCTCGATAAGATTATTGCTCATAAATTCGGAATTTATATCGACCGCGTAGTCGAGCACGATCTGTCCCCCGTTTTCGTCGAGGTTTATGTCGACCGTTCTGCCGCTTATGCCCATCGTCAGCGTGCCGTACGGCATATTGTAGCTGCTCAGGCATCGTCGCCCCTCAAGCACCGTCAGCTGCGAGCTGCCGTCGCCCGTGCGGGTGATGTTGACGGACTTGTCGTCGCCTATCTTAACGGTGGTGCTGACCTTTTGGCCGTCGTCGGTCTTTTCGGAATAAAAAAGGCTGGCAGTGCCATGGCTCAGACGCATATGCCCGAGCGTGTTTATATTGATATTTTCGGTATCGTCGGCCGAGACGATTCGGCTGCTGATGTCGATAACAACGTCGAACATTGTCGATTTATCCTCACTTTTACCGTTTCACTGAACATATATCTTACCATAATTCAGCGGATTTATCAATCATAATATTAAAATATGTGAATAATTTGTCTAAACTGTGTGAAATTTATAATCAGGGCTTTCTTTTATTTGAATTTTGTTATATAATTGGATAACACCTTTATCAGGAGATGTTGAAATGCAATTAGCTGAAAACCTCAGAACGCTGCGCAAAAACGCAAGAATGAATCAGCAGACCATCGCGGATATGCTGAACATCGAACGCTCGACGTACAGTTACTATGAGACCGGTCGTACCAATCCGACCTACGAGACCCTTATCAATATTGCAAAGATCTATAATATCTCTGTTGACGACCTGCTCGGTCTCAACCGCAGCACTCCCATGGTTGCCGACGGCAGCCACGGCTACGAGGCCGGCGTTTCTCTTACGCTCACCGCCGAGGAGAAGAGCTTTATTATGAATCTTCGCAAGCTCGATAAGGAATCGGTCGAAAAAGTCGCCGAGCTCATCGAAAAGTGTCTCAAAAGCCTCGACTGAAAAAATAAGACTTAAAAAGCGTTGCTGACATCTGCAAAGTGTCGGTGGCTCTTTTGCCGTTTAAGTAAGGCACACACCCTCATAAGATACAGCAAAAAAAGCAAGCCGCTCGAGATTCCCCGTCGGCTTGCTTTTTTATGTTTTCTGCTTCCGACCTATCAGAAGAAAGAGATCTGATTTGAGTCGGGCAAAAAGTCCAGGACGTGCAGCTCTGTCAGCGCAGCAACGATGGATTTGCCCAATCCTGCGACGGTTATCAGCTCGTCCTTTGACATATAGCCGCCCTCGTGCTTTGCAGCCTGCGCGATGCCGATTGCAGCGTTGTCACCGATACCGCTTATGCAGTTAAACGGCAGGCGTATCGAGCCGTCCTCGACCTTATACAGCTTGGCATCGGACTTGTAAAAGTCGATGGGCAGGAAGTTAATCCCGCGCGCCATCATCTCGTTAACTATCTGCAAAATAGCCATTCGGGCATTGTCCTTAGCATTTGCGAGCTTGCCCTTTGCGGTGATCTCGGCCATAGCGGCCCTGACGGCACTGCGGCCGCCCATCAGCGTTTTTGCGTCAAGCTCGTCACTGCGCACGCTGAAGTAAGCAGCGTAGTATTCGACGGGGCGATGCACCTTGTACCAGCCCAGGCGCAGCGTGGCTATCATATAAGCGGCAGCGTGCGCTTTTGGGAACATATACTTTATTTTGAAGCATGAGTCGATGTACCACTCGGGTACGTCGTGCTCGCGCATCGCAGCGATATGCTCCTCGGTCAGCAGCTTGGTCGCCTTACCCTTTCGGGTGATCTCCATAATCTTGAACGCCATCTTCGGCTGCAGCCCTTTGTGAAGCAGGTAGGTCATAATGCTGTCACGCGTTCCGATAACCTCGGAAATGGTGCAGATGTTGTTCTTGATAAGCTCCTGCGCGTTGCCGAGCCATACGTCCGTGCCGTGCGAAAGTCCCGAAATCTGCAGCAGGTCGGAAAAAGTCTTAGGCTGCGTTTCAACCAACATTCCGCGAACAAAGTTCGTTCCGACCTCGGGCAGCGAGAACGTGCCCGTCCGGGAATCAATGTCCTCGGGCTTTACGCCGAGTGCTTCGGTCGACGTAAACAGGCTCATGACCTTCTCGTCGCTCATAGGCACACTCATAACGGGTATGCCCGTGAATTCCTCAAGGTACTTGTATATCGTCGGCACATCGTGCCCGAGTATGTCAAGCTTGAGAATAGTGTCGTGTATCGAATGGAAGTCGAAGTGCGTCGTCTTAGTGTCGGAATTGACGTCGTCGGCGGGATGCTGCACGGGGCAGAAGTCGTACACGTCAAAGTCGCGCGGGACGACGACCATTCCGCCGGGGTGCTGACCCGTGGTGCGCTTGACGCCGGTGCAGCCTATCGTCAGGCGGTCGGCCTCGGCCTTGTTGAGCGTTATTCCGCGCTCTTCGGCATATTTGCGTACATAGCCGTAGGCGGTCTTGTCAGCGACGGTAGCGATAGTTCCCGCCTTGAATACGTTCTCGCTGCCGAACAGCGTCTCGGTGAATTTGTGGGCGCAGGACTGATACTCGCCGGAGAAGTTCAGGTCAATATCAGGCGTTTTGTCGCCGTCGAAGCCGAGGAACGTCTCAAACGGTATGTCGTGACCGTCGCGGTTAAGCTCTGCGCCGCACTTGGGGCACTTCTTCGGCGGCAGGTCGAAGCCCGAGCCGACCGAGCCGTCGGTGATGAACTCGCTGTACTTGCACTCGGGGCAGACGTAATGCGGCGCCAACGGATTAACCTCCGAAATGCCCGACATCGTGGCAACGAATGACGAGCCGACCGAACCTCGCGAGCCGACGAGGTAGCCGTGCTCGACCGAGTCGGCAACCAGTTTCTGCGCGGTAACGTACATTATCGAAAAACCGTTCTTGATAATCGAGCCGAGCTCCTTGTCAAGGCGCTTTTGGATAATTTCGGGCAACGGGTCGCCGTAGACCTCGTGTGCCTTTTTATATGTGACCTCCTGAATTATCTCGTCCGAGCCGGGAATTGACGGCGGGAAGTTGCCCTCCGGAATAGGTCTGAAGAACTCGACGAGGTCGGCAATCTTGTTCGGGTTTTCAACAACGACCTCGTAGGCCTTTTTCTTGCCCAGATAGGCGAAGTCGGACAGCATTTCGTCGGTCGTCTTGAAGTAAAGCGGAGCCTGATTGTCGGCGTCGGAGAAGCCCTGACCCGCCATAAGTATCGCGCGGAATTTTGCGTCCGACTTGTTTAGGAAGTGCACGTCGCCCGTCGCCACAACGAGCTTTCCGAGCTTGTCGGCCAGCTTGATTATGGTCTTGTTTATGGCGTTAAGCTCCTCTTCGCTCTTGACAATCCCCTCGCGCACCATAAACTCGTTGTTGCCGTTGGGCTGGATTTCGAGAAAGTCGTAGAAGCTCGCAATCTCGAGCAACTCCGCCCACGGACGGCCGTTGAGCACCGCCTGATACAGCTCGCCCTGCTCGCAGGCGCTGCCGATGAGCAGGCCGTCGCGGTAGTTTATCAGCTCGCTGCGCGGAATACGCGGGCGGCGGTAGTAATATTTAAGGTGCGACATCGAGACGAGCTTGTACAGATTTTTAAGCCCGACGTGGTTGCGTGCAAGGATTATCATATGGTGCGCGCGCAGCTTCTTCGGGTCGTTACCCGCAAGGGCGCGGTTGATATCTGCGATGTTGTCGCACTCGTGCTCGGGCAGCACGCGCAGCTTTTCGAGCAGCTTAACAAATATCGCGCTGAGTATAGTCGCATCGTCGACCGCGCGGTGGTGGTTGAAGTCGTTAAGCTCCAGCGCCTTTGCAACGGTGTCGAGCTTGTGGTTGGATATGTTAGGCAGCAGCGAGCGCGCCATGGGCACGGTGTCGCACGAGGGGTTGCCGATGACCCTGTTCAGCCTTATGCACGCCGCGCGCAGAAAGGACATATCAAACGGCGCGTTGTGCGCAACAAGCAGCCTGTCCCCGATAAAGTCGAGGAACTTTGGCACGATGTCATCCTCAAACGGCGCGTCGGCGACCATTTCGTCGGTTATGCCCGTGATCTCTACAACGCGCGCGGGAATCGGCATACGCGGGTTGACAAGCGACGAGAACGTGTCGACGACCTCGCCGCCGCGAATGAGGACCGCGCCTATCTCGGTTATGCGGTCGTTGACAGGACTGAAGCCCGTAGTCTCAAAGTCAAAGCATATAAACTCGCCGTTGAACGGCTCGTTGCACTCGCCGTCTATTACGGGTACCATATCATTAACGTAGTAAGCCTCAACGCCGTAAATCGCCTTGAAGTCGGGGTCGTCCTTGCGGATGGCCGCGACGGTATTCATAACCTCAGGGAATGCCTGTACCACGCCGTGGTCGGTTATGGCGACAGCCTTGTGCCCCCACTTGTGGGCACGCTTTATGAGCGCTTCCGCGTCGGCAAGGCCGTCCATCTGCGACATCTTGCTGTGCATATGCAGCTCGACGCGCTTGTTCTCAGCGCGGTCCGTTTCCTCATATTTGTCAACCTTGGCAATTATCATCGGGTCAAAGACGTAGTCATTCTCGTATTTGTCGTTGACCATTGAGCCGCGCAAAAGCAGGCAGTCGCCGTTTTTGAGCGCTTCGACCCACTTTGTCTGCTCAAGCGGCAGATATGTTTTCACCATTACGGAGTTTGTGTAGTCGCTGACGTTTATGTTTATCCTCAGCTTGTTGCCTGCGCGGGTGGGGCTTGTTTCAAAGCCGAACACCTCGCCCCAGATAACACAGTAGCCGATGTCGGGGGTCAGGTTGACGATGGGAGTCGGCTCGCCCTTTATCTTTGATGAGCCGCCGTTTCTCGCCCAGATAACGCTCGCCGTGTCAAGAAAGACGGGCAGCCCGTCGGCAGGTGGGGTCAGATGAACGCGCTTTTGCGGCTTGGGCTTTGCAGCTTCGAGCACCTCTTTGGGCACAACGACCTCGTGCGCTTCGGTAGCGCCCGAGAAGCCGACCTCGGCATTCAAGCCGAAAAGGCGGTGGATAAGCCCCACCAGCTTGCGGTCAATGTCGTCGAGGGTGCTCAGTCCCCCGTTTTTGAGCGCAATGTCGACCTTGCTGCCATCGACGCTCACGGCGCAGGAGTTGAACACTCCGCTGAGCGCCGCATTCGAGGCGATAAGCTCGTCTATGGCAAAGGCGACCGCTTTCTCGTCAAGCAATGCGTTATCAAAGCCGACCTCGGCGCTGACCCGGCTCAAGCTAAGCCCGCGTCTTATCGCGTCGAGCAGAGCCGCGTGGGCGTTGCGGTCGATGACCTCGGCGTAGCGCAGCCCAATTAAGAGCGTGCGCTCGGACTTGTTCGTTTTGACGAACGTAACGCTCGCCTTGTCGGCCGCGGGCACTCCTGAGTAGTCAAAAACGCCTGAGAAAACCGCGGAAAACGGTACTTGCTTCAATTTTTACAACCTCTCGATCTCACTGATAAGCTCGTCAATTATGCGGCTTTCGTCGATTTTGCGCACTACCTTACCCTTTTTTATGAGCATGGCGCAGCCGTCGCCGCCCGCGATGCCGATGTCGGCGTCGCTCGCTTCGCCCGGGCCGTTGACGACGCAGCCCATAATGGCGACCTTTATGTCCTTGGTGCAGCCGCTCAGCCGCTCCTCCGCCTGCCTGACAAGGCTGACGAGGTCGATTCGCGTGCGCCCGCAGGTGGGGCACGAAACGACGGTCACGCCGCCCTTGCGCAGGCCGCACGATTTAAGTATGTCGATGCCCGCCTTGACCTCCTCGGCGGGGTCGTCGGTCAGCGACACGCGGATAGTGTCGCCTATTCCCGAAAGCAGCAGTCCGCCGACGGCGCACGACGATTTGATTATGCCTCGGCGCAGGCTGCCCGCCTCGGTCACACCGAGGTGCAGCGGATAGCTGCAGCGCTCGGCAATGAGTGAGTAGGCCTCAAAGGTGCGCCTTGCGTCGGATGATTTTATGGAAATGACTATGTCGTCAAAGTCAAATTTTTCGAGTAATGACGCATGATAAAGCGCACTCTCGACCAGCGCTTCGGGCACAGGGCCGCCGTATTTGGCGAGGATATGCTTCTCAAGCGAGCCGGAGTTGACCCCGATTCTTATCGGGATACCGCGCTGCCTGCACGCGTCGGCGACCGCTTTCACGCGGCTGTCGTCACCGATGTTGCCGGGGTTTATTCTGATTTTATCAACGCCCGCAGCGGCGCACTCGAGTGCTAAGCGGTAATCGAAATGAATATCGGCGACGACCGGCATCGTGACCGCGTTTTTGAGCGCGTCGATCAGCGCCACAGCCGCCGTATCGGGAACGGCAACGCGTATTATCTCGCACCCCGCGGTCTGAAGCCGACGCGCCTGCTCGACGTTGCCCTGAATGTCGTAGGACGGCACATTGAGCATCGACTGAACGCTGACGGGCGCGTCCCCGCCGACGGCGACCGAGCCGACCCTGACCTGTTTTGAAACTCTGCGCTTGTACATTTTTAAGTCACCTTCGTCAGGTAAAAAGTTTGTAAATATCGCTGAACATCACGACCGCCATCAGCGCAAGCAGCGCAATGAAGCCGACCGTGTGCACTATGCCCTCGTACTTGGCGGGGACAGGCTTGCGGCGAATCATTTCGATAATGATAAACAGTGCGCGGCTGCCGTCGAGCGCCGGAATGGGCAGCATATTGAATATGCCGAGGTTGACGGTTATCAGGCACGCGAGGTACAGCGCGGACGAAAGCGACTGCCGCGCCGCGTCGCCTATCGCGACGGTTATGCCGACAGGACCGCTCATATCGTTGATGCCGTAACGCCCCGTAAGCAGGTCGCCCAGCGACATAAACACGATTCTGGCGTTTGAAAGCACGGTCTTGCCCGCATTTTTCAGAACAGAACCGAAGCTGCGCTTTTCGCCGTAGACAAAGAAGTCGAGCTTGATATAGCGCTTGCCGTCGTTATACTCATGAAGATCGAACTTAACGCCGTCAAGCTCGGTCTTTTTGCCGTCGCGCCTGACGACAAAGTCAACGCTGCCGTCCTTATCGGAGGTCAGGATATAGCTCAAATCATAGGTCGTGTAGACCGCGCGGCCGTTGGCTCGGATTATCTCGTCGCCGACCTGAAGGCCGTACCGGCTGCTGACAGCGTTGTCGTCAAATTTGGCGACGGTCGTGGTCGCGAACATATTCTGCGAGGCGACGATTACCACGGCCAGCACAAAGCCGAGCAATATATTGAACACGGCGCCCGCGATGATGACGAGCAGCCGCCGCCAGGCCTTGGCTTTGCCGAAAGCACGCGGGTCATCACTTTCTTCGTCCTCGCCCTCCATTGCGCAGAAGCCGCCGAACGGAATAAGGCGCAGCGAATACTCGGTCTCGCCGATCTTCTTTTTAAACAGGCGCGGGCCGAAGCCGACCGCGAACTCGTTTACGCGTATGTGGTTGAGCTTGGCAAGCAGAAAATGGCCGAACTCGTGGATAACGATAACGACGATAAACACAAGCACAGCCACAAGGTAAGGCCAGACGCTATTCCATATATTTGCTACGGTTTGGATACAGACCAGTCCTTTCGGTTCAAATGCGGCTGAGCACCGCTTCTCTTGCAGCAGAGTCGGCGGCGAGAATATCGTCGATGCAGGTGACCTCGCCCACTGCCTGAGCGGCGGTCGCGGCCTCGACAAGGTCGCCGATCCGATTAAATCCGATCTTCCGCTCAAGAAAGAGCGCCACCGCCTGCTCGTTAGCGCCGTTGGCGGCGACAGGCTTCAGCCCGCCTGCTTTTATCGCGTCGATGCAGACGCGCAGGCACTTGAACGTGTCGGTATCGGGGCGGCAGAAGGTCATTTCGGCCGCGTCGGTAAGGCTGAGCCGCTCGCACGGCGCGGTGCAGCGGTCGGGGTAAGTCAGCGCGTACTGAATGGGCACACGCATATCGTGGACGCCTATCTGCCCGATTATCGAGCCGTCGTCGAATTCGACTGCAGAGTGCAGCAGGCTCTCACGGTGGACGACGACCTCGATGTCGTCGGCGGTCACGTCAAACAGGCGCACGGCCTCAATGACCTCAAGGCCCTTGTTCATCATAGTCGCGCTGTCGACGGTTATTTTTGCGCCCATGCTCCAGTTCGGGTGCTTGAGCGCCTGCTCGACGGTCACGCCCTCAAGCTCTGCGCGCGTTTTGCCGAAGAACGGCCCGCCCGAAGCGGTCAGCAGGATCTTGTGCAGCCGTCTGCTCGGGGGCGCGGCGTTCAGGCACTGGAATATTGCCGAGTGCTCGCTGTCGACGGGCAGTATCTTAACGCCTGCGTCGGCCGCGGCTTTCATAACGAGGTCGCCGCCCGTGACGAGCGTTTCCTTATTTGCGAGGGCGAGCGTTTTGCCCGCCTTTATCGCGGCAAGAGTCGGGCGCAGCCCTGCGATACCGACGACGGAGTTGAGCACGATATCGGCCTCGGCGACCGAGGCACACTCGCACACGCCGTCAATGCCCGTGAGCAGCTTATAGTCGAGGTCGCGCGTGCGTGCACGGAAATCCGCCGCCGCCTTTTCGTCGACAACGGCGATATATTTCGGTTTGAACCTGCGCGCCTGCTTCTCAAGCAGGTCGATGCTGCGGTTGGCCGTCAGCGCGCAGACGCTCATCGAGCGCTGCTCGATAACATCGAGCGTCTGGGTGCCTATCGAGCCCGTTGAGCCTAAAACGGCTATGCTTTTCATATCTATACCTTTCACGCTATCAAAGCGATATATTCGGAGAAAATGAGGACTATCGGAAACGAAAACAGCGCGCTGTCAACCCGGTCGATCACTCCGCCGTGACCCGGGAAGAAGTTGCCGTAGTCCTTTACGCCGTAGAAGCGCTTGACAGCCGAAGCGAACAGGTCGCCGACCATTCCGCCGCACGACGCAAGCAGCGACGCGGGGATAAGCGCGAAGTAATTGACCGACGCGTCCTTTACGAAGCAGCCCGTGTACAAAAGCGCAAAGCCTACCTCGACGAGTATACAGAATATGACCCCGCCGACTGCGCCCTCGACCGTTTTTTTCGGGCTGAGGATGGGCGCAAGCTTGTGCTTACCGAACAGCGTGCCGACAAAGTAAGCGCCCGTGTCGGTAATCCACGCACTGATTCCCGCCACGAAGAAGCAGAAAATGCCGAACTTGTTGTCGAGCAGGCGCAGAATTGCAGCGAAGCCGAACGACACGAATATCGCCATCAGGGCGTTGAGAAACTGATTTTCAAGCCGTCCGTGCTCGGTGTACTCTCTCAAAGAGCCGAGCGCGAAAGCTATGAAGTAAAGTGCCGTCAGGGTCAGGTAGTTCATGGGGATATAACCCCTGACGATGTATGGGCACACGGCAAGATATACTATCGACGCCACATAAAGCAGCATGTTGTCGTTGCGCGAAACCTTGTGTATCTCAGTCGCGGCGACGGCTCCGAGCACGGTCAGCGCGATGCAGACAGCGGCCGTGTCCTTAAACGCAAGCAGAGCTATCACGACCGTGATGGCGACAACGGCGGTTATTATTCTCTTTTTCATAAAGCCGACCCCCTACTACTTTGCGCCGCCGAAACGGCGGTCGCGCCGCGCGTACTCGGCGACGGCCTCGTCAATGTCTTTCGACGAGAAATCGGGCCACAGCACGTCGGTGAACCAAAACTCCGCATAGGCGGTCTGCCATATCAGATAGTTTGACAGACGGTACTCCCCGCTCGGTCTGATCACGAGGTCGGGGTCGGGTACATCGGCGGTGTAAAGCCGCTCGGATATCGTTGCTTCGGTAATATCGTCGGGAGTGAGCCTGCCCTCGGCGGCCTCCTGCGCGATACGGCGCGCAGCGTGCACCAGCTCGTCGCGGCCGCCGTAGTTGAGTGCGATGTTGACGTAAAGCCCCGTCGCGTCCTTAGAGTCCTCCTCGGCGTCGACTATCATCTTTTTTATATCGTCGTCAAGGCGGCTAAAGTCGCCGATGAAGCCGAGGCGGATATTCTCGCCTTTGAAGTTCTTTGAGTTGGCAAGGTAGCTTCTGAGCAGGTTCATTATGCCGTTGACCTCCTCGGCCGAGCGCTTCCAGTTCTCGGTCGAAAAGGCGTAAACGGTCAGGTATTTTATACCGATTTTATTGCAATAGCGCGCAATCGACTTGAATGTCGACGCACCCGCCGAGTGACCCGCCGAGCGCGGCAGGCCGCGCTTCTTTGCCCAGCGGCCGTTGCCGTCCATAATAATCGCGATATGTACCGGCAGCCTGTCGGCTTCGGGCAGAACGGTCGGCTTCTTTTTCTTAAACAGGCTCATAGTGCTCCTCTTTAAAACAAGGGCTGCAACACTTATGAGTCACAGCCCCGCAATATCAGATTTCGAGAATTTCTTTTTCCTTGTCGGCGAGGGTGTCGTCGACGATTTTGATGTACTTGTCGGTGAGCTTCTGAACGTCGCCCTCACCCTTTTTGACATCGTCCTCGGTCAGCTCGGAGTTTTTCTTCTTCTCCTTGAGTTTTTCCATCGCGTCGCGGCGAATGGAGCGGACGGCGACCTTGGACTCCTCGGCCATTTTACGGACCTCTTTGACAAGCTCCTTTCTTCTCTCCTCGGTAAGCGGAGGGAAGTTCAGGCGCAGCGTTCTGCCGTCGTTCTGGGGATTGATGCCGATGTCGGACGTAAGGATCGCTTTTTCAATCGACTTGAGCGACGACATATCCCACGGCTGAATAACAATCGAGCGCGCCTCAACAACGGAGACGGCGGCCATCTGCTGAATCGGAGTCGGCACGCCGTAATAGTCGACGCTGATGCGGTCAAGAATGGCAGGCGATGCGCGACCCGCGCGGACTGAGGAAAAGTCTCTCTCAAGAGCCTTTATGGTTTTGCCCATTTTTTCCTCGGCGATACGAAGCGTTTCTTTCATACATATTCTCTCCTGTCACAATTATTTAACTATCGTTCCGATATTTTCACCCTGTACGGCGCGAACGATGTTGTCGGGGTCGGTAAGGTTGAACACCAGAATAGGCATATTGTTGTCAAGGCACATCGCCGCAGCAGTCGCGTCCATTACGTTCAGGTGCTTTTCGACGACCTCGGCAAGGCTTATCTCGTCGTACTTGGCGGCATTTGGGTTCTTTCTCGGGTCGCTGTCGTAAACTCCGTCGACGTTGGTGGCCTTGAAGATAACGTCGGCCTCGATCTCGCACGCGCGCAGAGCGGCGGCCGAGTCGGTCGAGCAGAACGGGTTGCCCGTGCCGCAGCCGAAAATGACGACCCTGCCCTTGTTGAGGTGGCTGACCGCGCGGTTGCGGATATACGGCTCGGCGACCTCATGCATGGCAATTGCGGTCTGAACTCTGACCTCAACGCCGAGCTGCTCAAGCGCGTCACACAGCGCGAGCGCGTTGATGGCGGTCGCGAGCATTCCCATATGGTCGGCGCGGGTGCGGTCCATCTTGCCGCTGGTGCGGCCGCGCCAGAAGTTGCCGCCGCCGACGACGATAGCAATCTCCACGCCCAGATCGGCGCACTTCTTGATACTTTTGCAAATAGTTAAAACGGTGTCAAAATCAAGGCCGGTGCCCTTTTCACCCGCGAGGACTTCGCCGCTGAGCTTGAGGAGCACGCGCTTGTACTTTACTGACATCGGAATCACCTCCAAATTTACTGAATCTATTTTACAATATTTGAGCCGCAAAGTAAAGCCCATATTAAAATTAACCGGAAAAATTCGCACAAAAAAATTACCGAGGCGGCAGTGCCTCGGTAATCCGAAAATCAAAATTGATTATTTGACCATGCTGGCAACTTCGGCTGCGAAGTCGTCCTCTTTCTTAGCGATACCCTCGCCCTTCTCGTAGCGGACGTACTCAACGACCTTGATGTCGCCGCCGAGCTTCTTGGCAACGGAAGCGATGTACTGAGCAACGGTCATATCGCCGTCCTTAACGAACTCCTGCTCGAGCAGGCAGTTCTCCTTGAAGAACTTGCCCATCTTACCGGAAACGATCTTCTCAAGAACAGCCTCGGGCTTGCCGGCCATCTTCGGGTCCTCCTTCATCTGAGCGATGAGGATAGACTTCTCGTGGTCGAGAGCCTCGGCAGAAACATCAGCCTGATCGAGGTAGGTCGGGTTGACGGCAGCAATCTGCATGCATACGTCCTTAGCCATAACCTTGAAGTCCTCGGTAGCGGCGATCTCGGGAGCGGTATCGAACTTGGCGAGGACGCCGATCTTGCCGCCTGCATGGACATAGCTGGAAACGATGCCCTCATAGCGGGTGAAACGGCGGACCTTCATATTCTCGCGTACAACGAGGAAGTAGTCCTGAACCATCTGCTCAACGGTCTTGCCGTCGGCAGAGCAGGCAAGCAGAGCGTCGAGGTCGGCAGGATTCTGCTCGAGAGCAACGCTTGCAATGTCGTTGCAGAGCTTCTTGAAGCCGTCGCCGCCGGCAACGAAGTCGGTCTCGGAGTTGACTTCGAGAACAACGCCCGCCTTATCGGTGGCAATAGCTACGACCTGACCCTCAGCTGCAACGCGGGCGGCCTTCTTAGCCTGGGAAGCGAGTCCCTTTTCACGAAGAACGTCAACGGCCTTTTCAATATCACCGTCGCACTCGACGAGAGCCTTTTTGCAGTCCATCATGCCGCAGCCGGTCTTTTCGCGCAGAGCCTGTACATCTTTAGCGGTAAAAGTCATTTTCATTTCCTCCTGTTTCGTTTTTGAAGAAAAATGCCCGCGATTTGAAAAGCGGGCATTTATTTTGTTAAGAGCTTACTCGGCAGCTTCCTCGGTCTTTTCCTCGGCAGCGGCAGAGCCCTGCTCGCCCTGTCTGCCCTCGAGGACGGCATTGGCCATGGTGGAAGCGATGAGCTTGACAGCGCGGATAGCGTCGTCGTTGCCCGGGATCACATAGTCGATCTCGTCAGGATCGCAGTTGGTGTCAACGATAGCGACGATCGGAATGTTGAGCTTCTTGGCCTCGGAAACGGCGATTCTCTCCTTGCGCGGGTCAACAATGAACAGCGCAGCGGGGAGCTTCTTCATGTTCTGGATACCGCCGAGGTACTTCTCGAGCTTTTCGATCTCGAGGCGGAGCTTGATGACCTCTTTTTTCGGGAGAAGGTCGAAAGTGCCGTTCTCCTCCATCTTGCGCAGCTGATTGAGGCGCTTGATGCGAAGGGTGATGGTGTTGAAGTTGGTCATCATGCCGCCGAGCCATCTGGCGTTGACGTACGGCATCTCGCAGCGCTCGGCCTCTTCCTTAACGGAATCCTGAGCCTGCTTCTTGGTTCCGACGAAAAGGATCTCCTTGCCGTCGAGAGCAAGATCGCGCACGAAGTTATAAGCAACCTCGAGGTTCTTTACGGTCTTCTGAAGGTCGATGATGTAGATACCGTTGCGCTCGGCAAAGATATACTCGGCCATCTTAGGGTTCCATCTTCTGGTCTGATGACCGAAGTGAACGCCTGCCTCAAGAAGCTGTTTCATAGATACTACTGACATTGAAATATCCTCCTTTTGTTTTTACCTCCGCTGCGGTCGTCCCCCGACGGCACCCTCAAAAAAAGGGCACTTGCCGCCGAAATCGCGCAGCGTGCGTAATAAATCACCGAGTTATTATATCACGGACAAGTCAAGATTGCAAGCATTATTTTTGCAAATTCTGCATTTTCGCGGTCATCGTGATTTTGCGCTGAAATTCGGTACGTTTTCAGGCAAACCAGCCCGCGCAAGCGCGCACGGTGCCTACCGCGAAACGGACGCAGCAACGCCGCAGACCGACCACGGCACGCCGCACGAATACATATCGCCGTTTATAATGTGCGCTCCGCGCGGCTCATATGTACGCACCGCTTCTTCGCGCTCCGCTCACCTCTTACTGCACAAGCCGCAGCCCCGTTTCCCTCTCACGGATTGCCGAAAAGCCCGCCTAAGAACCTGCGCTTGCGGCGAGGACGCGGCGGCGTGCAGTTGACGAGCACCGCGTCCTCGCCTATCACCTCGATGTCGCCCCACGGGATAACGCAGTCGTCCTCCCTGCCGAGCAAACCGAAGCACTTGTAGCGGCCGTATATGATAACGGCGATCACGCGTGCGTCGCAGGTGTCGACCTCAACGTCGCTGACGCAGCCGAGCGCTGTGCCGTCGCCGATACAGATCACGTCCTTGTTTCTCAGATCCTGAACTCTGCATCGCATATAAATACCCCTCCCGTACATTATATGCACGGCAGGGGCAAAGCGTTAATTATTTATCTCTGAACTTGCTGCTGCGAACAGGGTGTCTGAGCTTTCTGAGCGCCTTGGCTTCGATCTGGCGAATACGCTCGCGGGTGACCTGAAACTGCTCGCCGACCTGCTCGAGAGTGTGGCAGCGGCCGTCCTCAAGGCCGAAGCGCAGGCGGATAACCGCCTCCTCGCGCGGAGTGAGCGTCTTGAGCACGCTGTCGATGTCCTCGTTGGTGATGGTCTTGAGTGCAGCGTCATCCGGCGCAAGCGCATCCTCGTCGCGAATGAAGTCCATCAGGCGGCTGTCCTCCTCGGGACCGATAGGAGTTTCCATAGAAACCGTCTCCTGCGCCACACGCATAATCTCTCTTACGCGCTCAACAGGCATATCCATCACTTCGGCAATCTGATCCTCGGACGGCTCGCTGCCGTTTTCATGCAGCAGCTGACTCTGAACTTTTTTCAGCCGGTTGATAGTCTCAACCATATGCACGGGGATTCGTATGGTACGCGCCTGATCGGCTATTGCGCGGGTGATGGCTTGTCTGATCCACCAAGTCGCGTATGTTGAGAACTTGAAGCCCTTGGTATGGTCGAATTTCTCAACCGCTTTGATAAGGCCGACGTTGCCCTCCTGAATAAGATCGAGAAAGTGCATGCCGCGGCCGACATAGCGCTTTGCGATGCTGACGACGAGGCGGAGGTTAGCCTCGGTCAGGCGCTTTTTTGCCTTTTCGTCGCCCTCGAGTATCTTTTCGGCAAGCTCCTTTTCCTCCTCGGACGAAAGCAGCGGCACGCGTCCGATCTCTTTAAGGTAGAGCTTAACAGGGTCGTCGAGCGCAATGTTGTCGAAGGTTATGGCCTCGTCGAGCTCCTCGCTCTCAGCTTCCTCCATTTCGAGATCCTCGACGGTCGGCTCATCGGCCATAATGTCGATATCAAGGTCAAGCAGAGGAGCGTCCTCGTCGATATTGTTCATCGTCAGGTCGGCTGCGGCCTTGTCAATATCGTAATCTTCCTCCCTGAGACCGCTCTGATCCTTTTCGTAATCCATTGAATTCATTTATTGTTCTCCTCTCTTGGTTTTACCTATTTCCTGAAGTTTTTTTGCCCAGTCCGCGTCGGTCAGTCCCGTCGTTTCGGCGGCAGAGAGCTTGCTTTTCTCTGCGCGCAGAGTTTTTATACAGTCGTAAAGCTCCGCCTGCGCAACGTCGCCCGAGACGGGGGCGTTCGTCATCTCAACTATTCTGCCCATTTCGTCGGGCGTAAAGTCGCCGCCGAACAGGCTGATGTCGGGCGTTATACCGCCGGTGAGCATTTCTTCAAGCCGCTCAAACACGCGGCGATTGAAGTCGGTAACAAAATCATCGGCACTTACATCGCAGCCGTCGAACAGCGCAGGATGGTACATCAGTATGCGAATCACGCGCTCTTCGGCCACGGCGGCGCGCAGGAAGCGGCTGCGCTGCGGATTGACGCGGTCATTTGCGCTCGGCTTTGCGACCGCTTCGCGAACAAACTTTTTCTTTTCGCCCGCGCGTTTGCGGCGGCCGATGTACTCGATCTCGCGGTTTATCGAATCAAGCGGTATATCGAAGCGCTGCGCCAGCCTGCCCGCGTAAAGCGCGCGCGCTATGCTGTCGCCGACACCCGCGAGTATGGTCGACGCCTCACGCAGATAGCCGAGCTTACCCGAATCGCTTTCAAGATCGAACTTGCTCTCGGCGGCCGACAGGCGGTATTCGATGTCGTTGCCCGCGCCGTCCAAAAGCGCCTTGAAGCGCTCGGGTCCGAACTTCTTGATATATTCGTCGGGGTCTTTCGCATCGGGCAGACGCAGCACCCTGACGCTCACACCCGTGGCGGAGAGTATCCCGATGGTGCGGTTGGTTGACTTCTCGCCCGCAGCATCGGCATCCATCGTGACGATGATCTCGTCGGTGTAGCGCGCAAGCAGCCGTGCCTGCTCCTCGGTAAACGAAGTGCCGCACGCGGCGACCGCATTATCAAAGCCCGCCTGATGCATCGCGATAACGTCCATGTACCCTTCGCAGAGGATAAGCCCCTTGCGCTTGGAGTTCTTTGCCAAATTCATGGCATAGACGTTGAAGCTCTTTTTATAAACGGGCGTGTCCGACGTGTTGATGTATTTCGCGGGCGAGTCGTCGCCCGGCATAATTCTGCCGCCGAACGCGATGACGTTGCCGCGCAGGTCGATTATCGGGTACATCACCCTTTTACGGAAGCGGTCGTAGCAGCCCGAAGCGTTTTTGTTCGGGTTGACAAGGTCGGCCTGAATAAGCTCGCTGTCGCTGTAGCCCAAGCCCTTCATATGGTTATAGAGGTCGCGCCACGAGTCGGGCGAGTAGCCCAGCCCGAAGCGGCGTATCGTGTTCATCGTCAGCCCACGGTCGGTCAGGTACTCGAGCGCTTTCTTTCCTCCGGGAGCTACGAGCTGCTCGTGGAAAAAGCGCGCTGCGGCACGGTTTATCTCGTATATCCGCATACGCAGCCGCTGCATCGAGTCGTCGTAGCCCTCGTCGGGCATTTGCAGCCCGGCGCGGTCGGCGAGCATATGCACGGCCTCCATATAGTCGACGTTCTCGATCTTCATCTGGAACGTGATAACGTCGCCGCCGGCTCCGCAGCCGAAGCAGTAAAACGAGCCGTTTTGCGGATATAGCGTGAACGAGCCTGTTTTCTCGTTATGAAACGGGCACAGTCCGACAAGATTGCTGCCCCGCCGCTTCATGGTGACGTACTGTGAGACAACGCTCTCGATGTCGTTTCTGAGTTTTATTTCCTGAATAAAAGTGTCGTTAAGCCTCACCGTATCGCCCTCCTTTTCGGCTGTCAGATTGATTTCACGCCTTCCACGAATGAGGAATGAACAGCTCCTCAAACGCAAACTCGGCGTAGCGGTCGGTCATACCCGCAATGTGGTCGGTCGCAGCGCGCTCTGCGCCCTCGCTTTCAACGATGAAAGCATACTCCGAGGGTATCTTTTCGGTATGAGCGACATAATATTCATAAAGCCATTTTATAAGGTCGCCGACCTTGCTTTCCTCTCCCTTTGCGACAGGGTTGGTGTAGACGCTTGCAAACAGAAATTTATGCAGCGCGTCGTATTTTTCGGCAATGTCGGGCGGCATTAAAATATCGTCCCCGCTTGCTTCGACGACCGATTTTACAAGCGTGTTTATGCGCTCGGATTTGGTGAAGCCGAGCTTTTCCCTTATGTCGAGCGGAATGTCGTTTTCAGTCAGGATTCCCGCGCGCACGGCGTCCTCAATGTCGTGATTTATGTAGGCGATGCGGTCGCTGACGCGGACTATCCTGCCCTCGAGAGTGTACGCCCACTCGCCGCCTGTGTGGCGCTCGATGCCGTTGCGGACTTCCTTAGTCAAATTCAGCCCCTTGCCGTGCTTTTCGAGCTTTTCGACAACGCGTACGCTCTGCTCATAGTGGCGGAAGCCGCCCGGAAAGCACTCGTTGAGCGCGCGCTCGCCCGCGTGGCCGAACGGAGTGTGCCCGAGGTCATGCGCCATGGCTATCGCCTCGGTCAAATCCTCGTTAAGGCGCAGCGCACGCGCGATGGTGCGCGCGATCTGCGACACCTCGATAGTGTGGGTCAGGCGGGTGCGGTAGTGGTCGCCCTCGGGTGAGAGAAAGACCTGCGTTTTATGCTTTAAGCGGCGGAAAGAGCGCGAGTGCACCACTCGGTCGCGGTCGCGCTGATAGCAGGTGCGCAGCTCGCACGGCTCTTCGGGTGTATCGCGCCCCAAAGAAGAGTCGCTCAACGCCGCCCTCGGGCTGAGCACAAGGTGCTCGACCTGCTCGCTGTATTCGCGCGGACAAGTTGCTTGGGTCATATTTCTGCCGCCTTTCATTTTGTATTCTGTTATATTATTCGACAAAAACGCATAAAACCCTCTTTTTTATTTAAATGCGGCGAAGCGCGTGCCGAGCTCTTCGACCTGCGCGCGTCCGTTTGATGCGTCGGTCACGGCGGCTTTGAGCGTGCCGAGGTCGTCGAGCTTGACGGAGAATATAAGCTCGACCCCGTCGGAGAAGCGCGTGTCGCGGTCGATAACTCCGAAGCCAGCGACAAGCGCGTCGAGCTTGCCGTACATATGATAATCGCACCCGAGCCTGCAGTCGGCGACGGTGTTCATCGTAATTATGCCCGCTGCCTCCAAGGCGACGCTCGCCGCGTGGGAATAGGCGCGCACAAGTCCTCCCGCGCCGAGCAGCACGCCGCCGAAGTAGCGCGTGGTGACCACGCACACGTCGGTCACACCGGACTTCAGCAGCACATCGAGCGTAGGCATACCCGCCGTGCCCTGCGGCTCGGAATCGTCTGAATAGCGGCGCACAAAGCCGTCCTTGAGCGCATAGGCGTACACATTGTGCGTTGCGTCCCAGAACTCGGAGCGGCGGGCGTTGATGAAATCGACCGCCTGCTGCTCGCTGCTTATCGGCATTGCGGCACCGATAAAGCGCGAACGGCGCTCCTCAAATTCGGCAGCTCCGAACTGCCTTACGGTCTTGTAGCTGTCCATTCCGCTCCCCTTTCCAAATTTTTATATCCATATACGAATAATTCCGCAATCGAAGACCGATTGCGGAATTACAAAACAACTGATATAAACAGGTAAAACGATTATTTGTCCTGAATATTGAAACGCTTCTTAAACCTGTCAACTCGACCGCCGGTGTCAACCAGTTTCTGCTTACCGGTAAAGAAAGGGTGGCAGTTTGAGCAAATGTCGAGACGAATATTGTCCTTGGTAGAACGGGTCTCAAACTCGGCTCCGCAAGCGCATCTGATTACGGTCGTTTCGTACTTCGGATGGATTCCCTTTTTCATTACATAGTCACCTCTTTCTCTTTACATTGAGTCATTAACGAAGTAATGATAGCACATCACTCGACCAAATGCAAGTGTTTTTTAATATTTTTTATTCATCGTACGCTTCAGGGCTTTTCATGGGCACCGCTATCGCCTTTTTCAGGCTGAATGAATAGATGTAAGGCGTTTTCGCCGTCAGGTGATAGTTTGCGCTGAACGCGTCGGTGTATATCTTCAGCTGCTTGGCGTACTTCTCAATAAGCTCGCCCTCGGTGCAGCCGCGGTCGGTCTTGAAGTCGAGCACGGTCATCGTGTCGCCCTCGAAGAACACGCAGTCGGCAACGCCCTGAACGACGACGCTTTCATCGGGCGGGCAGTCCGGCTCGATCTCGCTTGCGGGCATTTCATAAATGAAGCGGCTCTCTTTCAGCACGCGGTCGGCGCGCCTTATGCGGGAGTAAATATCGCTTTCAAAAAACGCCGCGACCGCGTCGAGGTCGATTGCGCGCGCCTGACGCTCATTGAGCCGACCGACGGACACAAGGCGCTGCACTTCATCGGCGACCGACTTTTCGGCTCTGTCAAAGTCGGCAAAGCACATAAATTCGTGCGTCGCCGTGCCGCGCTCGGCAGGTGTCAGCTCGCTGCCCGCGATGAACGCGGGGCGCGAGGTGCAGCAATACCGCGGAGAATACACGGTTTTTGCAAGCTGCGAGACCGAATACTTCGACTCAACCTTCATCAGACTCTCGTGCGGATAAATAAAGTCAAGCTGCGCCGAAAAATCCCTGCTTTCGTACTCGGTCGTCTGCTCGTTTTGAGCGACCGACGGCTCAAAGTCGTCGACTGTCTTTACGGCAAGCCTGCCCGAAGTTTCGGCACATTTAAGCTGCAGACCGCCAATGTCGCGCAGCGCTTTCGCGTCGGGGTGCATCAGGCATGCGGCGTATATCCAACCCGAAAGCGAGGCCGACGTGCCCACGACGTAGGGATCGACCTTTGCCGTCTCGCTTCCCCAGTCCGCGGCAACCCTGACGGCAGCCTTGCTGATGGCGGAATCGTACTTCTCGTCGGCCGAGACGAGGACGAGCCTGTCCTGTGCGCGGGTCAGTGCGACGTACAGCAGGCGCATTTCCTCACTTATCAGCGCGCGGCGCTCCTCTGCGGCAATGACGCTGCGCGGAAGCGTGTCGAAGCCCATAGCGAGCGAGTCGTCGTAAACGCGCAGACCGATGCCCATATTCTCGTTTATTATAACGTCCTCGGACAGATCGGCGGTGTTGAAGTGCTTTGTCAGCCCGCCGAGTATGCACACAGGCGCCTGCAGACCCTTTGAGCGGTGAATTGTCATTATGCGCACCGCGTCGCCGCTGCCTCCCGCGCTTGCGCGCTCGATATTGCTGCCGTTTTTCTTCAGCGTCTCGATATACCGCAAAAACGGCGACAGCCCCTTGAAGCCGCCCGCTTTATAGCTGCGCGCAAACTCGCAAAGCAGCAGCAAATTCGCGCGGCGGTCGGCGCCGCCGTTCATCGCTCCGATAACTGCGGAAAAGCCCGTGTCGTCGCTTATCAGTGTTATCAGCCTGTCGACGGGCACGCTTGCCGCCCACGCGCGGTATTTTTCAAGTCTGTGCAGGAATTCGGCTGCGTGAGCGCTCGTATCCGCAAAGGCTGCAAGCGCAGAGTAAAGGCTGCCCTTGCGGTGATTTGCGCGCATCTCAGCCGTTTCCTCCGCGGTGAAGCCGAACATCGGCAGCATCAAGGTCGCCAGCAGATCTACGTCGCGCAGCGGATTGTCCACCGCGTGAAGCAGGGACAGCATCATCATTACCTCTTCGCAATCGAAGAACCGACCCTTGGCCTCGCACACCGCGGGAATATTCAGTTCCTTCAGGCAGCGGGTGTACTCCTCGTTGAGCGCGCCCGAGCGCAGCATTACGATGAAGTCGCCGTATCTGACAGGGCGCAGCCCGCCCGAGGAGTCGCTGACCTTCATTTCGGAGTCGACCGCGTTCCTAATATACTGCGCAACATATGCCGCCTCGTCCTTTGAAGCGACGATGTGCAGCTCGACCTCGCTCTCGCCCTCGGGCAGCTCGGGAAAAGTGCCCTTGGGGTCAAGCTCGTCGTCGGGAAGATAGTCCATATCGCCGTTGCGCTTTGACATTATCAGGCGAAACAGGAAGTTGGTAAAGTCGCACACGCCGCGTCGGCTTCTGAAATTGCCGCTGAGCGTTATTTTTGACGGATAGGTGCTGCCGTCATACTCGGGGTATGCGTCCTTGCGGCGAATGAAATTGGCGGGATTTGCGCGACGGAAGCGGTATATGCTCTGCTTTACGTCGCCGACGATGAACAGATTCCTGCCCTCGTCGGACAGGGCATAGAATATCGCGTTCTGCAGGTCGTTCGTGTCCTGATACTCGTCGACAAGCACCTCTTTGAAGCGCCCGGTCAGCGCGCGGTTTTTGATCTTCACCCCGCCGTTTTCGTCAGGCTCGCAAAGCATGTCGAGCGTCATATGCTCGATATCCGTAAAGCCGTAAAGTCGGCTGTCGCGCATTTGCTCGTCGAGTGACGCGCTGTACGCCTTGACCGTGTCGGCCACGGCACGCACGCACTCGCCCGCCGACGCGATGTCGGCAAGGCACTCGCTCTCACTTGCGCCGAAGCGCTCGGCTAAGCTGCGTATCGCCGCGACCGCCGACTTGTTGAGCGTTTGCAGCTGTTCCTTAAACTGCAGCGATATATCCCCCGCCTTAAGCCTGCCGAGCTTTGTCGGTGAAAAGCGGGTTGCGATGTCCCGCACAGCCGAGTAGTCGCGGTTTTCGGCCGCCTTCATTATTGCAAGCAGCACATCGCGGTGATTGCACAGCGCAGGCAGATAGGCGTCAAAGCCCTCGTCCTTGGCGGAGGTTATCGCGACCGAGATGGTCATATAGTAGTATTCGGCCGTGTCGTACACACTTAAAAACAGCGGCTGCGCCCAGTCGGTGTCGGCCACGCTCGGGCGCGGCGAGTACCGCTCACACGCCCAATCGAGCCACACGTCGGGGAACGGCAGCGAGCGCGTGAATTCATATATTTTCGACACCGCCGCCGTCAAATTGCCGTAGCCGTACTCGGCGCCGAGCATAGCCGCCACGCGGCGAAATCGCTCGGGCTCGGCGAGCATAAAGGCGCTTACGGCCTTGTCCATCGCCCCGGACTTCATAACAGCCAGCTGCTCATTGGACGCGATCTTGAAGTCGGGTGAAACGCCCGCAAGCTCAAAATTATCGCGGATAAAATCAATGCAGAACGAGTCGATTGTGCATATGCTTGCGGTGTCAACGGCCGCTTTCTGCTCAAGCGCGCGGAAACTCAAAGTCTCGGCCGCTTTTTCAGCCAAAACGGAGGATATGCGCTCGCGCATCTCGGCCGCGGCGGCGTTTGTAAACGTGACTATCAGCATATCGCCGATGTTTATCGGGTCGTCGCTGTCAAGCACGCGCTGAGCCACGCGGTTTGAAAGCACCGCCGTCTTGCCTGAGCCTGCGGCTGCGGAAACAAGCACGCTGCCGCGCGCGTCAAGCGCCAGCTGCTGCTGTTTTGTCGGACAAAAGCGCATATCACCCCTCCTCTCTTTCAAGCTTTTCAAGCGACTGAGCCAGATTCATTTTTTCAACATTTCGGTTATTCCTGCAGTCGTGCAGGCACACGGCACTGTAGTCGCAGTAGCGGCATGCACCGCCCTGCGCAGCGGTCGCGGAATCGAGCGGGTCAATGTTCACGTTACCCTCGAGTATGCTCCTGCCGACATTCGACAGCGCACCGAAAACGAGCTTTTCAATGCGTGCAAAGTCGTCGGTCGAGGCCACGCTCGACTCCTTTCTGCCGTGCGGAAAATACGGTATGAACCTGCCCGCTTCGTCGTGCTCCATCGCCTTGAGCGAGAGCGCGTCGTCGACGAGCAGTCCGTTCATTCGCAGCTCGTCCGACTGGTCGGAGCTTGCCTTGTCGGCGGCCGAGCGGGCGCAGGTCTTGACCGAGCGCTTTGACGGCAGGTAGAGCACGCCCGCGCTCTCGGCATTTTCATAAAGGCCGCTTTTCACGACGGTGAACAGGTATATCAGCATCTGCATATTCAGGCCGTAGAACAGGTCGGACACGTCAAACTTCTTGCTGCCCGATTTGTAGTCGACCACCCTGACAAAGGTTTTGCCGTCGGCTTCAAATATGTCGACGCGGTCGACCTTGCCCTTTAGCACGACCGAGCCGCCCTCAAGCGGAATCTTGACTGCTGCGACCTCTCCGCCGCCTATCTCAAGCTCGCAGCGGTCGGGCTTAAAGTCGCTTTGCATAAATTCCTCGCACAGTCTGGCGACTACCGCGTTCAGCTGCACGGCGGTGCGCTCAAGCAGGAACGAAAGCGAGCCGTCGAACTCGTCCGCATTGCCGAAAACCTGCTCAACATACTCGTCGATAAGACACTTTATCTCGGCAAGGCGCGCGTTTTCGTCGAGCTCGACAATTCCCGCGCCGTACTCGGAGATGATGTGCTCGAGCACATAGTGAATGAGCGTACCCTTGTTGCGCACGTCGTATTCGGCGGTGTTGACAGGCTGCGCTTTCAGCCCGTATTTGCAGAAAAACGAAAACGGACAGGTGCCGTAGGCTTCCAGCTTTGACGGCGACAGGCTGATGTCCGTGCCGAACAGCTTCGCCGCAGCCTTGCGGGTGAGCTTCATCTCGCCCCTGCCGTCGAGCATCGCGCCCACGGCGGACGCGGCGCTCATAGAGCGCTCGGCAAGGCTGTCCCGCAGGCTCGGCGCATATTTGCGGTATTCAGGGTCGCTGACAAGCTCCAGCGACGGGATGACGCCCTCAAAGCGGTCCTCGCGCGTTGAGTCGGAGGTAAGGCTTTCCACACCATTCAGCCGCTCGGTAATAAGGCGCACAAACTCGCTCTGAGTGCCCTTTTCACCCGTCACGGACGAGGTGTGGTAGGTTATAACAAGCCGCTCGCTCGCGCTTGTCAGCGCGGTGTAGGCGATGAACTGCTCGTCGACCGCATTCTCCTTTGAGTAATCGGTCATCTCAAGCCCGCCGCTTATCAGCCTGCGGCGGTCGGCGGTCGAAAACAGTCCCGAGGGGCGCTTTGAGCACGGAAATTCGGTGTAGTTCGCGCCTAAGACGAACACGGTTTTCGGCGCGCCCGCGCGTATACGGTCAGCCGAGCCGACGACCACCTCGTCAAGGCGGTCGGGTATCGCGCCGAGGTCGCACGACGAGATCACCGCGCCGAACAGGCTGACGAACTCGTCCTTGCCGCAGTTGTCGTCGCCGAACGCACGCACGACCGAGTCAAGGCAGCTCATCAGCTTGTCCCAGCTCTGGCGGTGCAGGCTTGCAAAGTAGTATTCGCCGTCAGCGTCAAGGCGATCGGCATACTCGGCCAGGCGGCGGTCGACGTGCGTGTCGACAAGCAAGCGGTACAGCGCGCCGCAAATCGTCTTTGCCGAACCGGAGGCGAGTGAAAGACGCAGCTTTTCAAGCGGTTCGGTCACCGTGCGGCGGTAGAGGTTTATTCTTTCGAGCGCTTCGCCGTCGAAGTCGGAGTCAAGGCCGTTGGGGTTCTGCGTCCACTCTTCAAGCCAGCGACTGCCGCGTTTGTTCCACATCAGTACGTAGTTTTCAAGCTCCGAAGCCTGCTCGACATTCAACTCGCCGACGGCGGACTTGATGAGCGGCAGCATATAGTCGTTTGAGTATGCGCCGGCTGCGGCCGAGACGGCGTTGACCGCAAAGCGCATCAGTGCAAGTGAGTCAGCCTCGGCTCGGCGGTCGTTGAAGCACGGCACATTGTAGTGCCCGAACGCCGCCGTTATCGCGGGCTGGTAAGCGGAAATATCGCGCACTATTACCGCAAAGTCGCGGTAGCGGCAGCCCTCGGTGCGGACAAGCCGCCTTATCGTGCGCGCGGCGAAGTCGGCCTCATCATACACTGTGTTGCACGCGCAGACCGAAACCGACGAGCCGTCGGAGCACTCGCTCTCCCCTGTACGCAGCAGCTCCTCAACGCCCGCCATACCCTCGGTCACAAAGCGCTTTTGCCCGAAAACCACCTCGGGAGCGGCGACGGAGACTCCGTTTTTTTTCGCCATGGCGATTATGCGGTTTGCGGCCGCTTTTACGTTTGAGAACAGTCCGATGCCGCGGTCACGGTCGTCGAGCGAATCACAGCAGAAGGTTATGTAAACCTCCGCAGCCTGTGCGAGAATACGCTCAATTATGTTGTACTGCTGACGGGTGAAGCCCTTGAATGCGTCGATAAACACCGTCCTTGATTCGAAGTAGTCGCTGCTTACGAGCGCTTCACACAGGCGGCTCAGGTCGTCAAGCGGATCTGAAAAGCGGTTCCCGAGCAGCGCCTGATACGTTCCCGCGATAAGCGCAATATCGGCTGCCTTGTTCCTGAGTGCACTTGAATCGGTAGAATTCGCGGCGGCAACAAGCTGTTCGCTTATTATGTCTGAGCGCTTGAATTCGCTTATCTGCTCGAGCATTTCAGTGCAGAACTCGGGCGTTTCGCACACCCTGCCGTACACATTGAGTTCACTCTTGACCGCACGGACGGCGCGACCCATAACGAGCATTTTCACCGCGTCGTCAGCCTGCTCGCGCGCGTCGTGGCCGCAGATGCTATCAAGCTTTTTTGCGAGCGACGAAAAGCTCGTCACTTCAACAACGTCGGTCGGTGCGCTGCCGAGCAGACGCAGCATAGCGCGCTCGCTTTCAAAATTGTTCTGCTCGGGCACGATGAGGGCGATGTTCTTCTCCCCCGCCCGCACGAGCGAAGCTATCTTTTCGCGCATTATATACGTCTTTCCCGAGCCTGACGGGCCGAGGATAAGATGCAGCATAAGTCGCAACTCCTTTCGTTACCAACCGTATCTACCGATATTCTATCACACATATTGTCCCATAAATGTCGCACGCAAGCAGTCTGAACGTCGACAGGTGTACCGAAAACGGCACACTTCTTGCAAGAAGCACCGCTTCCACACGCAGCCGCTTCTCTAACCGCACAAAGCCGCTGCCACATATGAAACAAGCCGCCGTGGGCGCGGCGGCTGTTAAAATCAGAGGATATAAACGCCCGAGCCGAGCAGCACGACCGAGTCATTGCCGGAGCGGACATACTGATAGACAGGCTCGTCGAACGTGGCAAAGCGCTCGACAACGTAGCTTTCGGGGTCGACGGTCTCGATGCATTTGCTGACGGTGTTGCACACGATCAGCTTGCCGTTGGCCTCGGCCAGACCGCACGGACGCGAGAACGCGCCGTCGCGCTTGCTGCCGATTCGCAGCTCCTCGCGCATGGTGCGCAGGTTAAAGCGCAGTATCGTATCCCCGTCGGGGAACGAGACCCACAGCGTTCTGCCTATCGCCTGAGCGTCGGAGGGGCAAAAATCCTTGTAATGTATCTTACCGCGCCAAAGCTCCTCGCCCTCGGCGGAGAACACGGCCGCGTCCTTCTCGGGGTGGACGCACACAAGCCGACCGTCCTCGAGCGCGGTCACGCGGTAGTTGACGTAGTCGGGCATTTTCTCCGCGAGCGCGGCGTAGTTCTCGCCGAATTTGCCGCGCAGATAAACGTCGCGCGTTACGGGATACAGCTTCTTTGAACGGAACGAGTAAAACTTGTACGCCAGTACCGCCATACCGTCGCGGTCGTCCTCGTGGATAACGAGCACCACACCGTCGGGAACGGCAACGATCTCCTCTACGTTTTCATCATAAATTTTATTCAACATCTGATAAGCACCGCAATCAGTTTAATTTGTTGCTCAGAATTTGAGCGTCTTGATAAGGCGCATGGCCTCTTTGGTATTCTCGTGGTTGCCGAACGAGGTCAGGCGGAAGAAGCCCTCGCCGTTCTTGCCGAAGCCCGCACCGGGAGTGCCGACAACGCCGATCTCGTTAAGCAGCAGGTCAAAGAAATCCCACGACTTCATATTGCCCGGGCACTTGAGCCACACATAAGGCGAGTTCTTGCCGCCGGTGTACCATATGCCCATATCATCAAAGGTGGAGGTCATCACAGCCGCGTTCTCGCGGTAGTAATCGATGGTCTCCCTGACCTGCTTTTGGCCCTCTTCGGTGAACACGGCGGCAGCGCCCTTCTGAATGAGGTACGGCACGCCGTTGAACTTGGTGGTCTGACGTCTGAGCCAGAAGCGGTTAAGCTCCACGCCGTCAAACTGCAGCGCGTGCGGAACGACCGTGTAGCCGCAGCGGGTGCCCGTAAAGCCCGCAGTCTTGGACAGCGAGCAGATCTCGATCGCGCACTTTTCAGCGCCATCTATCTCGTAAATGCTGTGCGGCAGAGTGTCATCGGCGATGAACGCCTCGTAGGCTGCGTCAAACAGAATGACCGCGCAGTTATCGAGTGCAAAGTCGACCCAGACCCTGAGCTGCTCCTTACTGTAGGCAGCGCCCGTCGGGTTGTTCGGCGAGCAGATATAGATGATGTCGGCGCTCATGCTGCTGTCCGGCAGAGGCAGAAAGCCGTTTTCCTCCGTTGCGTCGATGAACGTGATGTCGCGCCCCGCCATGATGTTGGTATCAACATAAACGGGATAAACAGGGTCGGGAATCATAACCTTATTGTCGACCGCAAAAATATCAAGAATATTGCCGATATCGCTCTTAGCGCCGTCGCTGATAAATATTTCATCGGTCGCAAGCTCGACGCCGCGCTTTGCGTAGTAAGCGGCGACAGCATCGTGCATAAAGCCGTAGCCCTGCTCGGGGCCGTAGCCCTTAAACGTGTCACTCGAGGCCATATCGGCCACGCCCGCATTAAGGCCGTCGATGACCGCCTTGCACAGCGGACGGGTAACGTCGCCGATGCCCATGCGGATAATCTTGCGGTCGGGGTTGGCGGCGGTAAAGTCGTTTACCTTCTTTGCGATGGTCGAGAAAAGGTAGGACTGACCTACGTTTAAATAATTTGAGTTGATTTTGAGCATTTTTATCCTCCTTAAATAAGCTCTCCGTCAAAAACGAAGGTCGCGGGGCCGGTCATAATGACCGTGCCGTCGGAATGATAATTTATCGTAAGGTCGCCGCCGCGCAGCTTTACCGTAATATCGGTATCGCGCGGAGAAATACCGTTTTCAACGGCCGCAACGCACACCGCGCACGCTCCGGTGCCGCAGGCCCACGTCTCGCCGCTGCCGCGCTCCCACACGCGCATACGCAGCGTTTTAGCGTCGACAGCTTCGACGAACTCGGCGTTGACTCTCTCAGGGAAAATGGGGTCGTTTTCGAACTTAGGGCCGATCTGCTCAAGCGGCATATCGTCGATTCCGTCTGTGAACACCACGCAGTGGGGGTTGCCCATAGAGACGCAGGTTATCGTCGGCTCACCGCCCGCAATGTGCACAGGCTCGCCGATGACACGCGGCGTTTTAGCCAGCACGGGAATTTTCGGCGCGTCAAGCACCGCCTTGCCCATATCGACCGAAACAGTCTCGACCGCGCCGTCTTTAACGCTCAAGTGCAGCTTCTTTATGCCGCTGAGTGTTTCGAGCGTAATGTCGGTCTTGTCCGTCAGGCCGCGGTCGTAAACATATTTGCCGATGCAGCGCGTTGCGTTGCCGCACATCTTACCCTCGCTGCCGTCGGCGTTGAACATACGCATACGGAAGTCGGCCGCCTCTGACGGCATTATCATAATGATACCGTCGCCGCCCACTCCGAAGTGGCGGTCGCTTAATCTTATCGCGAGCGCCTCGGGGTCGTCTATTTTTTCCTTAAAGCAGTTGAAATAGATGTAGTCGTTGCCTATTCCGTGCATTTTTGTAAATTTAAGCCCCAAATGAATCACCGCCTTGCATTATCTGATTAATTATACAACATAAACCCCTGCTCGGCAATAGCAAAAATCAAAAATCTTGCATTATAGCAAGTTCGTTTCCGAGAGCCCTGTCCGCCGTAAGCCGAAAAAACTTTGCAGCCCATACAAATTTGGGGTTGACAAATCTCAAACTTTAGCATATACTATGAAAGCGTTGTAATTGAATATTTCGGTGCCATAGCCAAGTGGTAAGGCAAAGGTCTGCAAAACCTTCATTCCCCAGTTCAAATCTGGGTGGCACCTCCAAAAATCCCGTTCACTTCAGTGAGCGGGATTTTACTTATTACTTCTTACCTCTCCACTCTTACTTCAAAAAACAGTAACGGGATTTTTGGAAGGTAATAAGTAATAGGTAAGAGGTAATAAGTGTGGTGTGGCTTCTATTTCAAAAAAGGCGGCAATATTTATGCCTGACAGTCCATTAATTATAAAATCAAAACACTTTGCTTTACAAATTATTAAAGTTTGTAATTATGTAAAGCAAACTAAGAAAGAAAGCGTATTAACTACCAACTTATCCGCAGCGGAACAAGCGTAGGTGCAAACATTCGCGAAGCTTTTTACGGTCACGGAACTGCTGATTTTATCGCCAAACTTCAAATTGCACTTAAAGAATGCTCAGAAAGCGAGTATTGGTCAGAACTTTTAATTGAGAGCGGCTATTATAACAATAACGATATTTTAGAAACTTGTATTGAAATAAAGAAGTTACTTATCACTTCAATAAACACTGCAAAAAGCAAATTAGAAAAGCCACAGTAAGTTAAAGCCCCTTGTCGACCCTATCAAAACTTAAAGCGTAAAAATCCGCCATTCTGTGCGGATTCTTTTACGAATTTTCTTTACATATGTAAAAAGCAATGCTATAATTTAATTATTGATTTCAGCTTTGGCAAGGTGAAACAAATGACTCTTAAAAGAGCAAAACTTATGACTATAGCTGCTCCTGCCGTCGCATTTGTTGCGGGAATGGCGGCTTTGCTGCTTTCGATAAATACGATACACGCGCACGAGCGCGAGAACCTGCGCTCAACAGTGGAGCTTAACGCCATCAACTACTCGACCGCAATGATACGCGATTTCGACAAAGGCATTAGTGTTACAGAGGCTCTGGAGCAAATCATAATCAGCGAAAACGGCCGCGTTGACTGCTTTGACACCGTCGCCGCCAACCTCATCTCCGACTGTATCCGCTGCATCGAGCTTGCGCCGGACGGAGTGGTCGAACAATCCTACCCCGCTTCGGAAGGAACGAACATCGACCTTTTCGCCACCCCAAACAGCACACAGATCGTTGAATACGGCCGCGACCACGACGAGATCACCATGCAGGGCCCGTTTGAGCTGCAGCAGGGCGGCACTGCGATTGTCGTGCGCAATCCCGTCTATCTCGGCGATGGCGACGGGCGCAGATTCTGGGGCTTTACGATAGCCATCATCCGTGTTCCGTCGATCATATCCGACTCGGCGGGAGCGCTCGGCGACTTCGGCTACAGCTATCATTTGCTCAAAAACAACGCGCCCGTCAGCTCCGCGTACAAGACCGTCGCAAGATCCGGCAATGAGCCGGTCGACCCGTACTCATATACCTTCACCCTCGCAAATTGCTCGTGGAAGCTGGAGGTAGCGCCCACGGACGGTTGGGATAAAAACTGCAACTGCACGGCTCTGCTGATTTTCGGCACGATCATCGTCGCACTTGCGGCGTTTCTTATCGGCAGCCTGTTCGTGCTTATCCGCAGCAGAAAAGAGTATGCTGTTCTCGCAATCACAGGCCCACTGACAGGGCTGCTCAACCGCGCCGGCTTTGACCGTGCGCTTGCCAAATATATGAGTGAGCGCGACAACGAGCCGTGCGTCGCCGCTGTCGTCGACATCGACAATTTCAAATTCATCAACGACATTTACGGCCACGCGTCTGGCGACAATGCCTTAAAGCAGCTGGCCGACGATATGAAAGCGAGCTTTCCTGACAATGCGATAATGGGGCGCATCGGAGGCGACGAATTCTGCATACTGCTCAAAAACCGCACCGCCGAGCAGGCAAAGCCGTTGTTCAAAGAGTTTGTAAGCCCGCTCAGACTTTATACGCAGGCAGACGGCAGCCGTCACAGCTTCACGATCTCGCTCGGTTTTGCGGAGTACCCGAAGTGCTCTCCGGACCCGTCGGAGCTGCTCGGCCGCGCCGATATTGCGCTTTACGAGGTCAAGCAGCGCGGCAAGCACGGCTGTCTTGAGTTTGACCCCGAGCACCTGCAGAAAAAGCGAACGCAGCTCGGCTTTGCGCTGAGCGACATTTCTCAAAACCTGCCCGGCGCGTTTCTGATATACCGTGCAAGCAAGCTCAGCGACGAAATGCTGTTTGCCAATGACGAGATGATAAAGCTGGCCGGCTGCGACGATCTGGACGACTTTATGGACTTCTGCGGCAGGCGCTTCAGCGGGCTGCTCCACCCTGACGACCTTGAGCGTGTAGAAGCGAGCATCTGGGCTCAGATCGACTCGGGAAGCGATTTTAACAACGACTACGTTCAGTTCCGTCTTGCGGTAAAGGACGGCTCGTACAAGCCCGTGCTCGACCACGGACGAATTGTCGACAATTTCTATTACGGCAAGGTGTTCTATGTCATGCTGATCGGCAGCGAATTCCTGAAAAGCCACTACAACACCGATTAACTCGGCCGAAAGGCGTTCTTATAGCAGACATAAAAGCTCCCGAATCCGCGTCGGACTCGGGAGCTTATTATTTATATTCGGCTTGTTTCAGCAGCCGATGCCGTCGGCCCACGTGCCGTTTTTGAACACGCTGACCTCGCTGCCGTCGGCGCGAACACCGACGATGTCAAGGTCGTCCGAGCCGACCATAAAGTCGACGTGGATCATCGAATCATTGATTCCGCGCGCGGTCTGCTCGTCCTTGCTCATATCAAGGAAGCCGTCGAGCACCTCGGCAAAGCCCATTCCCACGGCAACGTGGCAGCAGGCGTTCTCGTCGAACAGGGTGTTGTAAAACAGCAGCCCCGAGCGGTTTATCGGCGACTCCTTGGGCACAAGCGCCACCTCGCCGAGCATCGAAGCGCCCTCGTCCATCGCGAACATTTTCTCGAGCGTTTCCTGCCCGCGTCGCGCCTTGCAGGACCTGACCTTGCCGCCCTCAAAATCGACGGTGAAGTCCTCGATAAGCTGACCCGACCAGCTCAGCGGCTTGGTCGCGACAAGGCGACCCTCGCACTTGCCGCGCATCGGGCTTGTGAATATCTCCTCGGTCGGCATATTGGGAACGTAATGTGCGCCGTTTGAGTGGTTGTTGTCGCCCGCAGCGCTCCACTTCGCACCGGGGATAAGCCGGACGGAGAAGTCCGTTCCGTTTGCGCTGCGGTATTTGAGCGACGCAAAATGTTGCTCATTAAGCCATTTCGCCTTTTTCTCAAGGTCGGCGATGTGCGACTTCCACAGCTCGACAGGGTCGCTGCCGTCGGTGAAATAGACACAGGAAAGTATCGCGTCCCAAAGGCGCGCGACCGCCTCGTCATCGCTCATATCGGGGAACACCTTGCGCGCCCACTTGACGCCCGCCGCAGCCGCGATGACCCACTGGTGGCGGCCGTCGATAGCATCGCGGTACTTCTTGAGCACCTTCTGGCGCGAGCGGGTGACCTTGCTGAGCACATCGGGCGATACGCCGCTCAGCTCATCGGGGTCGGCGGACTCGATGAAGATGCGCACGGGCAGCTGCTCCGCCATCTCCTTGGCGCGCTCCTCCTCCCACGTCGGCACGGTGCCGAGCGTTTCGGGCGACGCGTAGGTGTAATGCAGGCGGCTGACCTCGCCGCACTGCCAGAACATCTCGACGAGCTTCGCGCCCGCCTTGTAGCACTCCTCAACGATGGCCTCGACCAGCGGCTGCTGGCTGACCTCGGCGTAAAGGCGGACCTTCTGCCCCGCCTGCACGTTCGCGCCGACCTTTACAATGAGCTCGGCGTACTTTTTCAAATCGACTTTCATTTTCAGTCCTCCGATACGGTGACGATGTTGACGATGACGTCGACCATTTTTTCAAGTGCTTCGGTCGGTATCGCCTCGTAAATGCTGTGAAAATTCATTCCGCCCGTCGACAGGTTCGGGCACGGCAGCCCCTCGAACGAGAGCCGCGCGCCGTCCGTTCCCCCGCGTATCGGCAGAATTACAGGCTCCACACCCGCCGCGCGCATGGCCTGCTCGGCGCGGGTTACGATAAACATATTTTGCTCGATAATCTCGCGCATATTATAGTAGCTGTCGGTAACTTTCAGCTCGAACGTGCCCTCGCCGTACTTTGCGTTAAGATAGGCGGCGACGTCGCAGACAAAGCGCTTGCGGCGCTCAAACTCCGTCTTGTCGTGGTCGCGGATTATCATCGAAAGAGTGGCCTCGGTCTCGTTTCCGCTTACATCGGCGACGTGGTAGAAGCCCTCCCTGCCCTCAGTGTGGGCGGGGGTCTGCTCGGCGGGCAGCATGGAGATAAACTCGTTTAAGTAGAGCACGGCGTTGCGCATCTTGTTTTTCGCCGAGCCCGGGTGCGTGTTCACGCCGTGAACGGTCAGGTGCGCAGCGGCGGCGTTGAAGTTCTCGTACTCGATCTCGCCCAGCTCGCCGCCGTCGACGGTGTAGGCGAAGTCTGCACCGAAGCGCTCGAAGTCAAAGCGGTCTGCGCCGCGCCCGATCTCCTCGTCGGGCGTAAAGCAGATGCTTATCTTGCCGTGGCGCGCGTCGGGTGAAGTCAGCCGCTCGCACGCGGCGACGATCTCGGCCACGCCCGCCTTGTCGTCCGCTCCGAGCAGGGTCGTGCGGTCGCTGACGATGAGCTGCTTTCCGACATATTTCTCGTCGACCATCGGCGCGTTTGTGCCGTCAAAGGTAATGAAGGTCGGCTTGACGTCCTTTCCGCTCACGTCGGGCGACGTGTCCATATGCGCGATGAGGCCGATGGTCGGCTCGCCCCCGCAGCCCTCCGACGCGGCGATGTGGCCGTAGACATAGCCGTTGTCGTCGCGCGCCGCGTCCGCAACGCCGACCATCTTCAGCTCATTCACAAGGTGGTCGGCGAGCCTAAACTGGCTTGCGGTAGACGGGCAAGTCCCGCTTGCTTCGTCCGAGGTGGTTTCAAAGCGGACATAGTCCGTAAATCTTTCGATAACGCTCATAAAAACATCTCCGTTTGTCCGACAAAAGGTCGGAAATCATTTCGGGTACTATTTTATCACAATCCGCAAGACTTTACAAGCCGTGCTTACAGCTTCAAAAAAACGGCCTCGCTCTTTTTCCGAGCGAGGCCGTTTTCGGTTTGCTTTTTACGCGATGAGGTCGGAGCTGAGCAGCTTCTTGATCTGCTTTGACTTAAACAGCAGACCCGCGATAACGGCGGTCACGATAAGCTCGGGGAGCATGAACGAGCCGTTGTAAACGAGCGAATAGAGCGCGGGGCTGGTAAAGCCTGCGTCGGCGGCATTGGATCTCCAGATGGTGTAGCCCGAGATGAAGTGGCAGGCAAAGCGCAGCACCATTGCAAGGCAAACTCCGCCGACAACGCCGACGGTGCCCTTCCTTCTGAACAGGCCGGAGGTGCCGAGCAGCGTGAACGGCAGAAAATAGTCGAAGACAGCGCAGACGACCCACACGCCGCCGGTAAGGCCCCAGCTGAGGGCAAAGCCGTCCTGAGCAAACTGGATAATGCTGTAGACAAAGCTCGCCGCGAAGCCCCAAGCAGGACCGTAAGCCACGCAGATGACGACGATAGGCAGCATGGAAGCGAGCGTTACCGAGCCGCCGTAGGGCAGCTGATAGATCTTGATCATGCTGAGCACGGTGGCAAGGCCGATAAGCACGGCCGAGACAACGAGCCGCTTTACGTTGGTATTTTTCATTTTAAAAATCCTCCTCTTTTTCTCCTGAAACGAAAAGCGCCATCGGCGTTTGACCGATGGCGCACAAATGCTGAAATCAGCGTTCCCTCCGTCGGCATTATCCGAATCAGGTCAAAGGGTCAAGGCGCGCACGCCTAATCTCAGCCGGGTCGTCCCAGCACCCCTCTTATTGAATTGACAAGGATTATTGTAGCACAGCTTTAGTCCTGTGTCAACACCCGCGCGACGTTAATTCGCGTTTTCTCACACCGTCGCGGTCGCCGCCGAGCTGCCGGAGGCGTTGTCGGCCGTGTTGCCGTTTGAGCCGCTGCTGCCGCGCGGTCGGCCGCCGTTTCCGCCCGGCTTCTCGGGCGGGGTGTCGCCGCTTGAGCCGAGGGGAGCCCCGCCGTTGCCGTTCGGCGCGTAGCCCCCGTTAGGTGCTCCGCCGTTGCCGCCCATTCCGCCGCCTGTGCCGACTGAGCTGCCGGCACTTCCGACGGTTGAGGTGAGCGTAAATGTGCCCGCCTTGCTGCCGCCGGCAGCCGTGCCCGAGGTCGCGTAGCCGTTGCCGTCAGCGCCCGAAGCCGTCGCGCCGACGACCAGAGTATACTCGGTGCTCTGCTTCATATTGGGCGTACTGATTACCACGCTCGAGTAGTTCTTAGCAGGGGTGAAGGACGCGATAACCTTGCCGTTTGAATCGGTCAAAGCAAGGCTTGTGCCGCCGCTTTGAGCGGACGGGAAGCCGTAGATGACCGTGCACTGGGTCGAGGACGAGGCGAAGTTCTCGGCCATTCCCGAGCTGCCCGCCGCGATGACAGTGCCGCCCGTTACCGTCGCCGTGCCATCGCAGTCAATCGCCCCGTCGCCGTCGCTTGTCGGGCCGCTGACGAGCAGCACGCCGCCCTCGACACAGATGTTGCCGTTGGAGTCGATTCCGTCGCCCGAAGCATTGACGGTGATGTAGCCGCCCGTGACATTGATGAAGCAGTCGCTGCTGCCCGATGAGAAGTTATCCTGCTTAAATTGTCCAAATCCCGAGGAATCGCTGCCGCCCGCGGCATTTATGCCGTCGTCGGAAGCGGTGATATTCGCCGTGCCGCCGTTTACGGTGACACAAGTGCCCTCAAGACCCTCATAGCTCTTGGAGACGGTTATCTCGCCGCCGTTGACTATCAGTGCAGAGTCTGCGTGCACACCGTCGTCGCCCGTGGCGATAGCAAACGTGCCGCCGTCAATCTGAACGTCGCCGTTTGAGTGCACCGCGTCGTCAAGCGTGTTGAGGTTGAACGTGCCGCCGCTGACGGTAACGAGCGTGCCCGCCTTCAGCCCCTTGGCGCTTGAAGTGTCGCTCGACGAAGTGTTCGAGCCGCCGAACATACTCTTAAGCCCGCTTTGTACCTTGCTTGAGTCCCCTGCTCCGCTTGAGGTCGTGATGTTGAAATCGCCGCCCGCGACGCGCAGCACCGTCTCCGCCTGAACGCCGTCGGAGCCTGCGGTTATATTAAAGCTGCCGCCGTCAATCGAAACGTAGCCGAGGGCACTGTCCTCGTCATTGGTCGACTGAATACCGTCGCTGTCGGCGTTTAAGGTGAACGTGCCGTCCTTGACCTTGACGCAGTCCTTACCCTGAACCGCGTCGTTTGCGGCCTTGACGGTGAAGCTGCCGCCTATAAACGTGAGCGTATCCTTGGAGACGATGCCGTTTGCAGCGCTTGAGATAACGCTTAAAGCGCCCGAGCCGTTAAAGACGAGGTCGGCGCGGCTGAACACCGTCGCGTCAACGCCGTCATCGCCGCTTATGGCAATCCTGCCCGAGTCGGCGAGCGTGTTCTCGCTGCCTTTTGCGAGGGTCACGGTGACCTTGCCTGCTTTCGCGACATAGAGCGCGGAGGTGCCGTCGGCGGTGACCGACGCGCCGTCCAGGACGATTTTGACAGAGTCGTTCTTGCCCGCGTCGACGGCGATGCATCCACTCTTCAAAGTGCCCGAGATGATATAAGTCCCCGCCTCGCTTATCGTCAGCGTACCGTTTTTGAAGCTCGCGCCGCTGCCGCTGACCTTCGCCGTCGAGGTGGAGAGGGTCACTTTCGTAGCGCTCGCCTCGTCATACGACGCGTCGAGGTCGTCGTCGGAATATCCGAAGTCCATGTCGGAGGTGCTGACCGACGTTGCGCTTGAAGTCGACGATACAGATGAAGAGGTCGTCTTGCCGTCGGATTTTTTGCAGCCTGCGGCCGCAAGGATTATCAACGCAGCCATAAAGGCCGCTGCCGGTCGTTTAGCTTTCATTACAATTCATCCTTTCCGTAAACAGGTCTGCTCATAACGATGTCGAGGTTGCCGTTGCGGCAGCGCAGGGCGTCGATGAACGCTTTTTCGTTGGCCGACTGCTTCAGCTCGACGTCATAGGCCAGCTGGAACAGGCTGCCCATATTGGTGGTCTTTACGCTTTGCAGTTCGGCCGAGTCAAGATAGCTTGCAAAGATGTCGTCAAATACCTCGGTGTAATCAAGGCTTTCGGGAATCGACACTTTCAGCCTGCGGGTCTGCTTCTTCGGCTCGCCGAAGCGCACCGCCGAGCAGACGAGCAGGACCGCGAGCGCTATCACCGTGAATATGACGGCAACTCCGATGTAACCACCGCCGCAGGCAAGGCCGACCGCCATTGCAAGGAAGATGGACGTTATCTCACGCGCTGTGCCGGGTACGGATCGGAAGCGCACCAGGCTGAACGCTCCCATTACGGCGATTCCCGCGCCGACAGAGCCGTTGACGAGCATTATAATAACCTGCACCGTAAACGGCAGCAGCGCAAGCGTCACCAAAAATCCCGGGGAGGCCGAGCCTTTGGCGCGGACCACGGCGGCTATCGCAAAGCCGAGCACAAGTGCCGCAGCCGTGCAGGCGAAGAACGTGAGCGGGGTGAGCGTGTCGGTGAGTACCGAACCGAAAATAATATCAGACATTGATTTTCTCCTCCTTGAATGAATCAAACGTGTTTATGGCTTGGTTTGACATCTGCGCCCTGTAGGCGGCGGCGTACTTTGAATATGACGCGGGGAATATGCTGCACTTGTCGAGCGCTCCCGAAAGCCACAGCGGCATGGCGTTTGTCAGCTTCATTTCCATCAGCACCAGATCGTAGCCGAGCAGCAGCTTGCCCTGCGTGCCGCGGCGCAGGTCGAGGTCGCCGTCGCGCCAGCGAAGTCCGCTGTCAAATGTTATGCGCAGGCTTGAATCGTACTTGCAGACGATGCTTTCGCGCTCGTAGCAGATTATCATGCTAGGCTCGATGTTCTCGTAAAAATTCAGAAACCAGTCGATCTCGCTCATTATCTGCCCCGCCTTCGGCGGCTCGGCGTGATTCACAAGGTAGTCGTAGGCTTCCTTATAATATGTCGCCGCGCGCCGTTTGTAGACGGTGGAGCCCAGCTTCTTTTTAAGCTCGATGAAGGCGATACTGCCGTCATTCGGCGGCTCGTAGCAGCGCAGACGCAGCTTTTCTTTATAAACCGGCTTCTCTATCGAGCGGCGTATGAGCAGCTTGTCGGGCGTATCGAAATATATGTTGCTTATGCTGCTCCGGCTGAATCTGTCCTCGGTAACGAAGTCGGCTGTCAGGCGGCGGAAGTCCTCGTACTGCTCGGTCGTGAGCAGGTACTTCTTCTCGACGCGCTTAAAAACATTATCGGCGGACATCGGTCTCACCCCTTTCCTTTTCTGAGTCTTATTCTAAAAGGAAAAATCGCAATTTGTGCAAAAGCAAAATAAATGAATTGTTAACAAATGTTGCGGTATTTTGTTCCGAAAGGACACACCATCGGTAGGCAAGGGCGTTGTCAGCTTGAATTGTTGCAAAAAAGTGTTATAATTGCGGGGATTGCAAGAGGTGATTGTTTTGAAACCTTTGAAAGAAAAAATCAGCATAACTATTGACAGCGATGTTCTCACAAAAATAAAAGAAAGAGCTGAATATGACGACCGTTCGCTATCACAGTATATAAATATAGTTTTAAAACAGCATATAAAATCGCTTGAAGATAACATATAAATCCATTGACGAAAACCTCCCCCGCCGCGAGCCGTTTGCCTGCGACGAGGGAGGTCTTAACTTTTTCGTTAACCAATAAACGGCCGTCTGCTAAACAAAATTCCCCGCACTGCTTTGGGCAATGCGGGGAATCGGTTATTTCGGCTTATGCCTTATCACTTAGTCAGCGAGGTAGGCATACTGGAAGTACCAGTAGCCGTACGGGCTGTGCCATACGCCCTTGAGGTTGGGGCTCTGGAGCCAGAAGTCATTGTAGTAAGCGAGCGGGATAAACGCCCAGTCGTCAGCTGCAATCTTCTCAGCCTTATGGAGGGCCTCAAAGTGAGCCTTGGTATCGGCAGTCTTGGACTCCTCGATAGCGGCGTCGAAAGCAGCGGAGTTGTACTTACCATCGTTGTTACCGTTGGTAGAGCAGAACAGCTCGAGCATATTGGACGCATCGTTGTAGTCCATTACCCAACCGTTACGGGCCATCTCATACTCACCGGCGCGGCGAGCAGAAGTGAATGCGCTCCACTCCATCTTGTCGATGGTCATATTGACGCCGATCTGCTTGAAGGCCTCCTGGAGGTACTCGGCAACGGCGACATGGTAGCCGGTATCGTTGGTCGTGTAGGTCAGCGACGGCAGACCCTTGCCCTCAGGATAGCCGGCCTCGGCGAGCGCCTTCTTGGCCTCTTCGAGGTTAGCCTTGTAATCGTCACTGATGTAGGTCTTGCCGTCGTTGGCAGACTTAGCATTGTCGAAGAACATGCCCTCGCTGTCAACTACGCCGGGTCCGACATAATTGTAAGCCGGAGAATAGGTGCCCTGCATGATGGTGTTGGCAACGTACTCACGGTCAATGGCAAGGCTGAGAGCCTTACGGACGTTGACATTGTCGAACGGAGCCTTGCTGAGGTTCAGGCTCAGGTAGTAGGTACCGAGAATGGTGTCAACATAGAAGTCGCCGCCGTCCTTAGCCTTCTTCAGACTCGGGATCTCCTCGGTAGGAACGTCCTTGATGAGCTGAGCTTCCTTATTGGTATAAGCAGCATAAGAAGCGCTCGAATCCTCAAGAAGCAGGAAGTTAAGGGTCTTGGTCACGATCTTGGAAGAATCCCAGCCGCCCTTGTAATTGTCGTTCTTGGTGCAGACGATGCGCTCGCCGGGAGTCCACTCGGTGATGGTGTACGGGCCGTTGCAGACATAGGTCTCGGGCTTGGTGGCCCAGGAATCGCCGTTGGCTTCAACGGTCTTCTTCTGGACAGGGCTCATCGTGCCGAAAGCAACAATCTTGTCAAAATAAGAGCAGGGGTAAGCAAGCTTAACGGTAAGGGTCTTGCCGTCGTCGCTGGCCTTGACGTTGAGCTTATCCTTGTCAGGATCAGTGGTAGTCTTGCCATCTGCACCGGGATTGCCAATAGCATCCCGATAGCCTTCGATCATTCCGCAGACGGTCTCGGCATACGGAGCGACGACCTTGGTATCAACGATACGCTTGAAAGTGTACTCGAAGTCCTTAGCGTTCAGCTCGGTGCCGTCGGACCACTTCAGGCCGTCACGCATGGTGAAGGTCCAGGTAAGTCCGTCGTCGCTGACGGTGTACTTCTCGGCCTGGCCGGGCTGAACCTTATTATCCTTGTCGATAATAAGCAGCGTCTCAAACAGGGTAATCATCATGTTACCGCCGTCAACAGCACTGTTCAGTGCGGGGTCCAGAGTCTCGGGGTTCGGTCCGATCTGAACCGTTATCGAGTCTTTTCTGGCCGATTCTTTTTTGTTGCAGGAGCTCAGGCAGGCTACCATCGAAACCGACAGAGCCAGAGCAAGAACTGCTGCAAGCAGTCTCTTGATTTTCATAGCTACATCTCCTCCAAATATTTTTGCGGCCTATCAGCCGCTATATCCATTGCCGCTGTTGCAGCAATAAATATCGTTAATCCGCGACTTTATCAAGGTGGTGGCAAGCCGCCCAGTGGCCGGGCGAAACCTCCTTGAACTCGGGGCACTCGGCTGCGCAGCGCTCGTCGGCGTAGGGGCAGCGGGTGCGGAAACGGCAACCGCTCGGCGGGTTGAGCGGGCTCGGTACGTCACCCTGCAGCGGAATACGCTTCGACGCGCGCGCGATCCTCGGGTCTGCCTCGGGTATGGCCGAGATAAGGCTGCGCGTGTATGGGTGGACGCTGTGCGCGATAAGCTCGTAGCTGTCAGCCAGCTCAACGAGTTTGCCCAGATACATAACGCCGATTCGGTTGGAAATATGTCTGACGACGCTTAGGTCGTGCGCAATGAAGAGATAAGTCAGTCCGAGGTCGTTTTGCAAATCCTCGAACATATTGACGACCTGAGCCTGAATTGACACGTCAAGCGCGCTGACAGGCTCGTCGCAGACGATGAACTCGGGGTTGACGGCGAGCGCGCGGGCAATTCCGACACGCTGGCGCTGACCGCCCGAGAACTCATGCGGGTAACGGTTTGCGTGCTCGCTGTTAAGTCCGACGCGCTCAAGCAGCGATATAATGCGCTCGCTGCGGTCGGCCTTGCTTGAAGCAAGCTTGTGAATATCGATAGGCTCGCCGACGATATCGGCAATAGTCATACGCGGGTCAAGGCTTGCGTACGGGTCCTGAAAGACCATCTGCATCTTCTTACGGTAAGGCAGCATATCGACGGCTATCTTTTTTTTCTTGTTCTTGTTCTTGTCAAAGATGACATTGCCGTCATAGATTATCGTGCCGTCGGTCGGCTCATAAAGGCGCAGCAGCGTGCGTCCTACGGTCGTTTTGCCGCAGCCGGACTCGCCGACAAGGCCGAGTGTTTCGCCACGGAAGATGTGAAAAGAAACGTCGTCGACGGCCTGAACAAAGCGCTTGTTCTTTCCTCTGCCGCCTGCCGGGAAGTACTGCTGTAAGTGCTGCACTTCAACGAGCTTTTCTCTGTCGCTCACAGCGTACCCTCCCCTTTCTCAATCTCTTCCTTCTGGAGCAGCCAGCAGTGGCTGTAGTGCGTGTCGCTCAGCTCGGTCTTAGGCGGCATCTCCCTGAGGCACACCTTCATACACTTGGTGCAGCGCGGTGCAAACGGGCAGCCCGCAGGCGGGTTGAGCAGGTCGACAGGCTGACCCTCGATGGGCACAAGGCGCTCGGTCTTTTCGACATTAAGCTTGGGAATCGAGTTGATAAGACCCTTTGTGTACTCGTGCCTGGGGTTGTAGAATATCTCGTCGGCCGTGCCGTACTCGACAATATGACCCGCGTACATAACGGCAATCTTCCCGCACATACTTGCGACGACGCCGAGGTCGTGGGTTATCATAATAATACTCATTCCGAGCTTTTGGCGCAGATCCTGCATAAGCTCGAGAATCTGAGCCTGAATGGTAACGTCAAGCGCGGTTGTCGGCTCGTCGGCAATGAGCAGCTTCGGCTCGCATGCGAGCGCGATAGCTATCATCACGCGCTGTCTCATACCGCCCGAAAGCTCGTGCGGATACTGCTTTAAGCGCTTTTCAGGCTCGTTTATACCGACAAGCTCGAGCAGCTCCTTTGCGCGCTCGTGTGCCTGAGCCTTGGTCTTGTCGGTGTGGAGCAGAATGCCCTCGACTATCTGATCTTCAATAGTGTAAACAGGGTTAAGGCTCGTCATCGGGTCCTGAAAGATGATCGAGACCTCGTTGCCCCTGATTTTGCGGAACTCCTTTTCGGTCATTTTGTGAATCTCGTGACCGTTGAACTCAACAGTTCCGCCGATCAGCTTACCGGGGTAAGCTGTAAGTCCCATTATGGAGTAGGCGGTAACGCTCTTGCCCGAGCCCGACTCGCCGACTATGCCGAGGACGTCGCCCTCGTCCATGGAGAACGAGACGCCGTTGAGCGCCCTGACCTCACCGGCGGGAGTGAAGAACGAGAGCCTTTCGTCCTTGATTTCCAATAGCTTTTTGCTCACGTTTGACCCTCCTCTCAGTTCTTCAGCTTCGGATCGAACGCATCGCGCAGACCGTCGCCGAACAGATTAAAGACGAGGATTATGACGCTGATAAGGATAGCAGGCATCAGCAGCAGGTGCGGATATGTGTTCATACCCTTGATAGCGTCGGTTGCAAGCGAGCCGAGCGACGGCATCGGCGCGGTTACGCCGAGGCCGATGAAGCTCAGGTAGCTCTCGGTGAATATCGCGGAGGGTATCTGAAGCGTTGTGGTGACAATAAGCGTTCCTATGCAGTTGGTAAGCAGGTGCTTGCGGATTATTCGGCCGCCGCTCGCTCCGAGGGCGCGCGCAGCCGTGACGTACTCGCTCTCTTTGAGCACGAGCACCTGCGAACGGGTAATTCTCGCCATGCTTACCCAGTAGAGCAGCACGAAAACGAGGAACATCGCTATAAGGTTAGGCCCGACCTTTTCCATCCATTTAAAGCCTTCATGCGTTGCCAGATTCTGAAGCCTCGGCTTGAGTGACATTGCAAGAATGATGATGATAAGAATATCGGGAATAGTGTAGATTATATCGGTTATGCGCATCATTATAATGTCGACCCAACCGCCGCAGAAGCCCGAAACAGCTCCGAACGTCGCGCCGACAAGCAGGACGAGCGCTGCGCACACAAGGCCGACGGTCAGACTGACGCGCGCGCCCATCATAAGGCGCACGGCGAAGTCGCGGCCGAGCTTATCGGTGCCGCAGATGTGCGGGAAGACCTTCTCGCCCGCGTCTATGCGAGCCTGCTCGGTCTCGCTGTATTGGAACGGAGCCAGGTTTTCGCTGTACTTAATCTGCTGCTCGTAGCTGTAAGGCCAGAACGACGGCAAAATATACGCGAAAATAAGGATAAGGATTATCATAACCAGGCTGAACACAGCGACCTTGTTCTTGCGCAGACGGCGGAAGCCATCAGCCCAGAAGTTGACGCTTTTGCGCATAACGACAAGGCTTTCTTTCTCGTCAAGGGTCGCGGGAGCAAAGTCGTCGGCGTTCAGGTGGAGACCGGGTAATTTGTTGCTCATTATATCTTTCGCCGCTCCTTTACTTCAGTTTAATGCGAGGATCGACGACCTTGTAGAGCACATCGACGATTACGTTCGCGAGGATTATAAGTGTTGAGAGAATTATGGTGGTGCCCATGATCAGGGTATAGTCTCTGGTGCTGATAGCAGAGACGAAGTCACGCCCAAGACCGGGAATGGTGAATATCTTCTCAACGACGAACGAGCCTGTCATAAGGCCTGCAAGCATCGGTCCGACATAGGTGATGACAGGCAGGATAGCGTTGCGCAGTGCGTGCTTGAACAGAATCTTGCCGTTTGAAAGGCCCTTGGCCTTGGCGGTACGGATATAGTCCTGCCCCATAACGTCGAGCAGGCTTGAGCGGGTCAGGCGCGTGATGTACGCCGCAGGATAAATCGCAAGCGCCGTCACAGGCATAACGTAAGACGCCGCAGAGTTCAGTCCTATTGTCGGCAGCCACCCCAACCTGCTGCCGAAGGTATAAAGCAACAGCACGCTGCTTATAAAGCTCGGTATGGCGATACCGCAGGTGGCAAACACGATTATGATATTGTCGGTGAGCTTGCCGCGGTTATAGGCCGAAAGACAGCCGAGCGGTATGCCGATTATAAGCGCAACTGCGACGGCAATGCCCGCGAGCTTTGCCGACACGGGAAATTTGCTGAAAATTATCTCGTTTACCGTTCTGCCGCGCTGACGGAGGCTGAGTCCCATATCGCCCTTCAAAAATGAGGAAATATAGTTGCCGTACTGCTCGATAAGCGGTTTGTCAAGGCCGTATTTCTGCGCAAGCGCCTCCTGTGCCGCCTTACTGATGGACTTTTCCGCGACGAACGGACCGCCCGGAACAAGGTTCATCAGGAGAAAGGTAAGCGTAGCGACGATGAATATACTGAGCAGCCCCATTGCCACGCGTTTGATAATGTACTTTCCCAACCGTGTCAACTCCTTGATGATTTCTGATCTCGAGCCGAGTCCTCCCGAGCCGCTTAAAACAAAAGCAGCAAACAAATGCGCGAAATCCCCGAACGTCTTTTAGGGCACCCGGGGTCTGGTCGATCGCCCTGAACGGTCGAAATCAGACATAAAAACGGTGATCGTACACCGGGAAATCGGTCGAAAAAATAAGCTCGAAAAATAATATAATAGATATATTAACACATTGTGAACAAAATTTCAAGATTTTTATGCTATATTTACAAAGGTAAATTCGGTTTACGCTGCTGCAAACCGATAAAATCACAGGCAAATAAGCTCCTTCGGGCTGCCGGTCAGGTCGATACAGCCGTCCTCTGTTACATAGACCATATCCTCAATTCTGACACCGAACCTGTTTTCAAGGTAAATACCCGGCTCGACGGTCATTATCGTGCCCGCCTTGAGCACGGTATCGCAACGGGTGTTGAACAGCGGGCGTTCGTGAATTTCGATGCCGACGCTGTGACCGAGGCCGTGGCCGAAGCAACCCTCATAGCCTGCGTTATAAATAATGTCGCGTGCGACTTTGTCAATGTCCTTGCATACAAGACCGGGCTTGACCGCGGCAATGCCCGCCAGCTGAGCCGCGAGCACGGTGTCGTACACCCTTTTCTGCTCGTCGCTGACCTGCCCGAGGGCGACGGTGCGCGTCATATCGGAGCGGTAACCTCCGACGACCGCACCAAAGTCCATCGTGATGAAGTCGCCGCGCTCGATCTTTTTATCTGTAGGAACACCGTGCGGCAGCGAAGAATTCTTGCCCGAAACAACAATGAAGTCGAATGAAACGCCCTCGCTTCCGAGCTTGCGCATGTAAAACTCCATATCAAGCATAACGTCGCGCTCGGTTCTGCCCTCGGTTATGCGGGCGGTGATGTAATCAAAGGTGTCGTCGGTCAGCTTCTGCGCCTGCCTGATGAGGTCAAGCTCCTGCGCGTTCTTTATGCTGCGCATATCGCGAAGCAGTGCGTCGAAGCGGTCGGAATCGGCAATCTCGGTCGGAGCGACGGCCGCGGCGAGCTTTGCGTGCAGGCTCATCGAGACGTACTCGCTCTCGACAAACAGAGTCTTTACGCCGTGCTCGGCGCACAGCGCCTTTATCTCATCAAACGGAGCGGTCGAAAGCCTGACGGCGCAGCTTTTGACGATATGCTTTGCCTTCTCGACATAGCGGAAGTCGATGAGGAAGCAGGCGAAGTCCCTGGTTATAAAGACATAGCCGTCGCTTGTCTCAAATCCGGTCAGGTAGAAGCGGTTGGGTATGCTTGCAACGAGCAGAGCCTGACCCTCGGCCAGCTCGCTTTGAACGGTTTTAACTGATTTTACTTGCATCTTAAAGTCTCCTTAATACTTCACAAAGATATTTATAAGTGCGCTCGGTCGAGGCTATCGACAGGCGCTCGTTGACGGTGTGAATGTCCCACATATCGGGGCCGAGCGAAACGGCGTCGAAGTTCGCAATCTTCTCGTTGAACAGTCCGCACTCAAGCCCTGCGTGGACAGTCTCGATAACAGGCGCTTTGCCGTACATATCGCTGTATGCGGCAACAAACGTGTCGCGCAGGCGCGAGTGCTCGCGGTACTCCCACGCGGGATATTCGCCGTGCACGTTCACGTCGGCCGAGAAGCGCTCGGCCAGGTCTTTGAGCTCGGCAAGCATTGCGCACTTGTCGTCGATAACACTGCTGCGCACCGACGCGACGAGCGCGACGCAGTCGTCCTCCGTGCGCACGACGCCGAGGTTCATCGAGCTTTGGACGTGTCCTTCGATGCTGCGGCTCATGGCCGTAACGCCAGAGCGCATGGTCGAGATAAGACCGAGAACGCGCCCTGTTGAGGCTGCGTCAAGGCAAGCATCGGCGGGAGCGACCTCGCTGACTTCGATTTTAAGCCCCGCGTCGGTGTCGAGCCGCTCGGCTTCGACAAAGTCGGCGGCGCGCTGCGCGTCAAATGAAGCGCAGGCTATCACGCACTCGCAGGCGTTGGGTATGACGTTATCCTTGAAGCCGCCGTCGATCGAGACGAGCTTAAACTCGCCGCCGAGCGAGGTCAGCAGCTTAACGAGCAGCTTGTCGGCGTTTAAGCGGCCTTTGTTGATGTCGATTCCCGAATGGCCGCCGAGCAGACCGGACAGCGCTATTTTAAAGCACTTTTCCGTATTTTTCTCGCGTTTTACGGGCAGGGTGAAGTCGGCCTTTGCGCCGCCTGCGCAGCCGACGGTCAGCACACCCTCCTCCCCCGAGTCGAGGTTTATCAGCGTAGAGAAGCGCAGCTGCTTTACGTCAAGTCCCTCTGCGCCGTACATTCCCGTCTCTTCATCGACGGTGAACACCGCCTCGATCGGCGGGTGCGCAAGCGCGTCGTCGTCGAGCACCGCGAGAGCCATCGCAACCGCGATACCGTCGTCAGCGCCGAGCGTAGTGCCCTCCGCCGAGAGCAGGTCGCCGTCGACGCGCAGCTTCAGTGCGTCGCGGGTGAAGTCGTGGCCGCTGTCGGCCGTCTTTTCACAGACCATGTCGAGGTGGCCCTGCAGAATAACGCCGTCGTGCCCCTCACAGCCTTTGGACGCCGGCTTTCTGATAATAACATTGTTGAGCTGATCCTTAACGCAGTCAAGGCCGCGTTTCTTTGCAAACCTAACGCAATAGTCGCTGACCGCGTCGGTATTGCCCGAGCCGCGCGGGATAGCGCTCAGCTCCTCGAAGAAGTGGAAAACGCGCGCGGGCGAAAGATTTTCAAGCATTTTTATTCCTCCCGAAAAATCGGCAAAATAAAAAAGGACAAGCTCCCTCGGTAGGATTCCTGTCCTTTTATAACAATGGAACGCGAAAAGCCGAACCGATTTCTTCGGCAAACATTATATCAAATATTTGCTGAAAGTACAAGCGGTTTTTGTGCGTAGTTTAAGAATTACAGGCTATTACATTAAGCAAGTTGATAATTATAGACAATCCAAACAGCATGATACCCGAAAAGGCTGAGGACAGCCATACCATCATTGCAGGAGTGAAAGAGAATTCATCATGGTAACTGTCACCGGAATTGACACCGACAACAATTCCCGCAATAAAGCCTGCAATCATTATAACAATAGCCATAATATTCGCAGCAGTAGATACATCCGGCCTTGAAGGCGTAAATCCGGAGCGCTTTTCTATCTGTCTGAACTCCTCCGGCGTTACATAAATCGGTACTTGTTTGCAGTACCTTGTCACGCCGTCGTCGCCCTGCTCGCTGCACGGATATTCAGGTGACGAATTGCCGTCGGGCGAATACACCCTGTCAAACAAGCCCGCGCTTATCAGCACGTTTTTTTCATAGTCGTTGTCAGGCGCGCTTTCGAGTTTTGATTGAAGATATTGTCTTACCCTATCGTCCATTGTTATCCCTCCGATTTTTATATTTATTCTATTTTAGACGTTTTCTGTCTATTATAAGATAGAAGCGGTGATGACAATGGACGTTTCGTTCGGTGAAAAAATCAAGTGGCTCAGAGAGGACAGGAACCTCAGCCGGTCGCAGCTCGGCGCTGCCACGGGTATGACCCGGCGGCGCATTTCGTACATCGAGTGCGACAAATACGAGCCGAGCCTTGACGACATAAGGGCTCTGTGCGCTTTTTTCGGCGTGTCTGCCGACTATCTTTTGGGTCTGCCGTACACTTACGCACGGCCGACTCGATAATAAGCTCCGGGCAAGCTATTGTCGCTGCACTTTTTAAGGTGCAGCGACATTTTTCTTCATTTTGGCCGCAAAAACGGTGCAAATTTGCTCTTACTTTATCGTTCAGGCGCTGTCTTCGGTTTGGAGGGCGGCCATGTGTCCTAATTCGCCGCCGCGCTCGAGCGGCTCAGCGGGGCGCCATGCTCGGCGGCCTTGCTGTCGCGCAGCATGACGATAATAACCGTGGAGCTGATGGTGCGCACACGGTGTGTGATCATTATGACCGTCTTATACTTGATAAGCCGCGACAATGCCGACCGGACGGCGCTCTCGTTCTTTACGTCAAAGCTCACGGTCGCTTTGTCAAGCAGGATTTTCGGCGCGTTCCTGAGGAAATCGCGCGCTATCTAAATGCGCTGACGCGCGCCGCTTTGGTCTTCGCCGTCCCTGCTGCCCTGTCGGGCAGCTGTGTAGGTTCGACCCCTGCTCTT
>CAKSQO010000005.1 GCA_934486615.1 uncultured Eubacteriales bacterium
TACTCCTTTTGGCATAACAAAACACCCCTCTTGTTAGATAGTATATCATACTTGTCTAACAAATGGGGTGCTGTTCAGATTTTTCCACGGTGCGCGGGCTTTTTGAGCTTGAATTTCAAGCCTTTTTCTTGTAGATTACGAGCTTGCGTACGGCGAAGTTGTAGATGAACACTATGCCTGTGGCGACGACTTTGGAAATCATCTCGTTAAAGCTAAGGACGCTGACGGCGACCCACATAATGCCGAGGTTGAGCAGCAGCCCGACCACGCTTGCGAGGTAGACGCCGACAATCTCGCGGACGATGCTGCCGACGTTATCCTTAAACACGAGCAGGCGGCCGACGAGCCAGTTGACGAACGTCGAAAGGATATAGGCGAGGGTCACGGCGACCTCATAATGTATGCTTGCGACGGTATTGAGCAGGTAGAACGCGACCTACTCGACGACGGTCGCGCCGCCGACGACGATGACGTAGAGAAGAAAATCCTTAATCTCTTTTTTCATTTTCGTCCCAAGTCCTCTCGCTTATGATATAGCGCGGGCGTTGCTTGACCTCCATATATATCTTGCCGATATATTCGCCGATGATGCCGAGGGAGATAAGCTGAATTCCGCCGACGAAGCAGATTATGCACACGGTGCTTGCCCAGCCTGCAGCGGTGCTGCCGATAAGGTGCGCGATTATCGCCCAGATGATGCCGACGAAGCTGATCAGCGAGACGAGCACGCCGAAGAACGAGATCATTCGCAGCGGCTTTATGCTGAGACTTGTTATGCCGTCAAAGGCGAGGGCAAGCATCTTACGCAGCGGGTAGTGGCTCTCGCCCGCGACGCGCTTGCGGCGGGTGTAGTAGACCGAGGTGCTGCTGAAGCCGACGAGCGGGATCATACCGCGCAAAAAGAGGTTGACCTCCTTGAAATTCGCGAACTCATTGAGCACGCGCGAGGACACGAGGCGGTAGTCGGCGTGGTTGTAAACGACCTCCGCGCCCATCATATTGAGGAACTTGTAGAAGCCATGCGCGGTGGTGCGCTTGAAGAACGCGTCGGAGTCGCGGTTGTCGCGCACGCCGTATACGACCTCGTTGCCGTCGTGGTAGGCGCGCACCATCTGCTCCATTGCGGCGATGTCGTCCTGACCGTCGCAGTCGATGGAAATGGTGATGTCGCACTTCGACTTGGCCTCCATAAGCCCCGCAAGCAGGGCGTTCTGATGGCCGCGGTTGCGGCTGAGGCAAACGCCGATATAGGCTTCGTTTTCCTGCGACAGGCGCTCGATTATCGGCCAGGTGCTGTCGCGGCTGCCGTCGTTGACGAACATAATGCGGCTGTCCTGCGAGATGAGCGAAGCGGCTTTGAGCAGCTCGAGCTCCTTGAGGAACTCGGGCGCGGTGATGGGCAGCACTTCCTCCTCATTATAGCAGGGAATCACGATGTAAAGCGTAGGGCACATAGAAAAAACTCCTTTTTCGCCGCTTTAAGCACCCTTTTGCCCGCGGCGGTGAGGTAAGGGAAAAGCGCTGATATTCAGGCGCTTGCGTATTCGCCGTTGGCCAAGTCGGCGGCGCAGGAGGTTATCGCTCCCGCGTCCCAGTCGGTTTTGAACAGAATGTTGAAGCAAACATATATCTGAAGAAAGAACAGCACGGCGACGGCAACCGCAGCCGAGCGGTCGAAGTTCGGTGCTTTCTTTCGCCCGACGGCGGTGCGGCCGCTGCTTGATGCGATAAAGCATACCGCAAAGACGGCGAAAATCAGTATCAGCGGAACGATATCGGCAGAATGAATTCGCGGCTGAAGGCGTAGTCAATTCCCGCGCAGAAGGTTACTATAATAAGTATTGCGCAGAAAAACGCGCCGTAAATCGCACGCGTGGCGTTGAATACGAATTTTCTCATTAAAATTCTCCCGACAGAATTAATATGCACTTCATTATTATAATAGCTTTTGTCTCAAAACGCAACATATTATTGTCAAAATCGGCAGTTGTTTCGGTGGGAAAGCGGGGTGTCGGGATGCTGAAAATCTCGCGCGGGAGGCGGAGGATATTGCTCTGATAAAATGCATGGTGCGGTTTAATAGGAACCACGGCGGAAAGGACTTGATTTTATGTCCGGCTTGTGATATATTAAAATTAGAACTAATTCTAATTTCAATATAAGGAGGGGCAGCGATGGGCGGAACGAGTCGGCTTAAAGAAGAAAACAAGCAAAAAATTCTTTCCGCCTGCGTAAGACTTTTTCTTACGCAGGGCTTCAACGAAACACCTCCGCGGCAGATATTCGAGGAGGCGGGGGTGACCAGCGGCACTTTTTACAACCTCTTTCGCTCAAAAAGCGGAGTTCTGACGGAGCTGACGCGCTTTATGTTCGACAATCAGTTCATCTCGGCGGGGCTGAGCGTGGGCGAGGGCATGAGCCCGGTGATGCTCTACGCGGTAGAGACGAGCCTGCAGCTGACGCTGACGGAGCTTAACGAAAACCTGCGCGAGATATACGTCGAGGTCTACACAAAGCCCGAGCACATCGAGTTTATCAGGCGCAAGACGACCGCACAGCTTTTGCGCATATTCTCGCCGTATCTGCCGGGCCGCACCGAGAGCGACTTTTATGAGATAGAGATAGGCACGGCGGGCATAATGCGTGCATATATGGCGCGCGAATGCGATATGTATTTTACGCTGGAGCGCAAGCTCGAGCGCTTTTTGAGAATGACGCTCGGTGTGTTCGACGTGCCCAAGGACGAGATAGATCGGGCGGTCGAGTTCGTGCTGGGGCTTGACATTCGCGGCATAGCCGACGGCGTTATGCAGAAGCTGTTTGCGGCGCTTGAGATGCGCTTCGACTTCACGCTCGGCGAGGGCGCGGCGCGGTGAGCGGCTTTTGGCAGCCTTCGCGCTTAACACGTTAATAAGCGGCCTTTTAACGGCCGATGATTTAAAGTCAACAAGGAGGTTTTTCAATGAAAAAACGCATTATCGGGCTGCTGACGGCGGTCAGCGTGCTCGCGTCGACGTTCGCGACGCTCGCCTTCACGGTTTTCGGAAGCGGCGGCAGCAACTCCGACGCCGACGGAGCGGTGCTCGACACCGCCTACAACGCGGCGGCGCAGAAGCTGGACGACGACTACGGCTACACCGAGTACGACCTCGGCGCTACCGTCATCGACACAAGCTACGGCGGGACGATGAGATTCAGGCTCTGGTCGCCGACGGCGGAGGGCGTCAAACTCAACATTTTTACCACGGGAACCAACTATGAACCGGGCGCGACGAGGATCGGCAGCTACACGCTTGAAAAGCTGCACGAAAACGGCAAGTGGACGGGCGTGTGGGAGGTAAGGCTTGTCGGCAACTGGCAGGAGTATTACTACACCTACAGCGTGACGTACGCGAACAAAACGGCAGAGATTGCCGACCCGTATTCTCGCCAGCTGAGCAAAGACGGAAAGCGCTCGTATACGATCGATTTTGACCACAAATCGTTTAAGCCCAACGGCTGGGACAGCGACAGCCACGTCTATTTTGACAGCGTAAGCGCGCGCACGGTCTACAGGCTTGACGTTGCAGGCTATACCGGCGAGTCGGTTTCCGGCATTAAAAACTCCGGAAAGTTCCTCGGCCTTACCGAGACGGGAACGCATTACGCAGACTCGGATCACAGTCCGTCGACGGGGCTTGACCACATCAAGCAGCTCGGCGTGACCGCAGTGGAGCTCGACGGCGTGCTTGACTTGGCGAACGCGGCCGCGGTAAATATTAATCGCGGGACAAAGCAGGAAAACGCTGTCAGCGAGCTGCGTCAGCTGATAAGCAAGCTCCATTCGGAGGGGCTGACGGTCATAATCAAGCTGCCCGCGGGCTTTGTTAAGGCGGACAACGGCGCGTTTGACGGCGCTGTGCCGAACTACTACTTCCGCCTGGACGAGGCGGGCGGGAAGCTCGACGGCTCGGGCTTCGGCAACGAGCTGGCAAGCGAGCGGCTGATGTACAGAAACTGGCTCATCACCACCCTGCTCGGCTGGGTCAACGAGTACCACATCGACGGCTTCTCTGTTGAGCAGAGCGCGCTTATCGACGCCGACACGCTCAGCGCCGCCGTCGCTGCGGTAAAGGCGGTCGACGACCGCATAGCCTTCTTCGCCGACGGCGAGTGCAAGGCGGTAAACAGCCACCCGAGCACCGTCTGCACGGGCGAAACGTTCAGGCGCGCGACCCGCGCAAACTCCGCTTATCTGCCGAGCACGCTGAATTTTGAGGAGCGCAGCGAAAAGTCGCTCTATGCCGAAATTTGCGAGGAGCTCGGCGTTTCGAGTGCTTCGAGAAACGAGACGGCCGTTAAAAAAGCGAAGCTCGCGGCAGGGCTGCTTGCGCTTTCGACAGGCACGCTATATATTGACGCGGGCGACGAAATGTGCGCGGCTGCGCTTGACGGAGAGACCTTTAACTGGGGAGATATCAAAACCTATTTTGACGTATTTACGTACTACAGGGGGCTTTTGCAGCTTAGGGCGACCTTCCCTTATTTTGCAAGCGACGGACTTTCGTTCAGGCACGGCAACGTCCTCTCGGCTTCGGACAGCGGGAACCGGCTTGTGACAAGCCACGACCCGAACAGCTGGAAAGCGGCTTCGATTTCCTACAACGCCACCGACGAGCAGGTGAGGGAGGTTGCGCTCTGCGATTTGAGGGACTGGGACATTGTGGCTTCTTCAAACTTTGCGGGGCTTGACAGCCGCGACAAGGTGCCCGAGGGCGCGAACAATTACTTTACGCTCGACGCATATTCGATTAACGTGGCGGTCGACTCGGCGAGCTTCGCTTCGGCGGGCTTCAGCTCGGGTATGGAAGCGCTGACGATTGAGTTTGTTAAGGCTATCGACGATTATACTGACGAAAAAATCGCTCCCGATATGATACTTGCGGGAAAAAGCGGCGAGGGCTATTACCTCCCGAACGGCGGCGAGCCGAGGCTCGGCAACGGCTATGAACTTTACTCGGTAAACTCATACGCAAACGGCAAATTCGGCGAAACCACGCGGGTGACGTGCGAATACAAGTATATCTTTGACGGTATAAAAGACGGCGGAGAATATTGCTCGCCCGCCGAATTCAAGCTCAAGAATATCGAGAACGTCTATAAAGTTCAGCTGGACGGCGTGACGCTCACGCCCGATAACGGAACTTATACCTTGACCGGCTCGGGTGAGCGCACCGTGAACGTCGAGACGAAGGACGGCAGCCACACCATAAAGGTGAAGCTGCGCAGCGACCATAATTATCAGTTTGTGACCGAAAACGGAACGTATTATAAGAAGTGCTCGGAGTGCGGCTTCACCACCGAGCCGCAGGCGATTCCGAGCGTAGAGATAACCGCGCCCGCCCGCGTTTGCGCGGGTCAGGACTGCGTGGTGACCGTCGGAGCGCTGCCGAGCGGCGTGACGGTCGACGGCGGCTTCTACGAGTTTGAGCTCATGGGCAGCGAGATCGACGTGCACGAGACAAACGGAGTTTGGAGCGGCACGGTCAGCCACGAGTGGTATCAGCCGGACGCTGATAAGTTCGACGTCGGAATCGGCTTCAAAACTGCCGACGGCTACTTCTTCACTGTGAAAAAGACGATCAAGGTGCTTGCACAGCACACGGGCGGCACGGCTACCTGCACGAAGAAAGCGAAGTGCGAGGTCTGCGGCGAGAGCTACGGCTCGCTTGACGCGAACAACCACACAGGCAAGGCCGAGTGGATCAAGGACGCGCAGGGACACGAGAAAAAGTACACCTGCTGCGGCGCAGTTACCGTTGCGCGCGCCGAGCACGACTGGAGAAACGGCGAGTGCAAGGACTGCGGCTACGCCTGCGCTCACAGCGGCGGAAAAGCTACCTGCACGGAGAAAGCGAAGTGCGAGGTCTGCGGTGAGAGCTACGGCTCGCTTGACGCGAACAACCACAGCGGACTTGTCCGCATCGAGGCCAAGGCGGCGACTGCGACAAGCGAGGGCAACATCGAATACCGACACTGCTCGGGCTGCGACAAGTATTACTCCGACGCGGCGGCGACCAAGCCTATTGCCAAGGCCGATACGGTTATAAAGCGCCTTGAGGGCGACCTGTCGCCCTCGCCGAAAACGGGCGATAGCGCGCTGCCGTTCGCGGCTGCCGCTATGCTTATGGTGAGCGCCCTGACCGCTGCGGCGGTCGTCTGCGGCAAAAAGAAGCGCGCAAAGTAAGGCGGCTGGCTTTTGCCGACGAGCGCTTTTTAACGGCGGTACTTTGCCGACAGGCGCAAGTGCGGAACAGACTTGACAGGAACCCCGCGCGGATTTTCCGCGCGGGGTTTGGCGCGCTTTTCGGGAGACGGTGCGGGCGGCTCGGCGGTCAAGGGCTTGGGTGAGCGGCGCGGGCAAATAATTTTCAAAGACTCCAAGCAGAGCGCTGCAAAGCCCCAATCGGCGGCCTGTTTGCAAACGGCGGGTGAAAAATCAGCTTTCGCGGTTGACACGGCGGGCGGGGTGTGTTATACTTCATTTAAAGACAAATGCAATTTTTAACTCGGTACAGAGATGCCGACAAGATTGACCTATAATCCGTGCTCCGTTCCGCTTGCGGCATTGCGCTGCGGCGGGGACTTTGTGTGCGCGCAAAAGTAAAAGTCAGACCTTGTCGGAAAACCGACGGGGTTTTATTTTTTGTCAAAAGGGCGTGGTAAAAATGAAGCCGAAGGCTAAAATAATGGACACTGTGGCCGTCAGCCGCGCTCTGGCGAGGATTTCGCACGAGATCGTCGAGCGCAATCAGGGCTTGGGCGACGTGATACTGCTCGGGGTCAAGCGCCGCGGGCTGCCGCTGGCAAGAATGCTTGCCGACAATATGCAGCGCTTCTGGGGCGCCGAGGTGCCCGTGGGCGAGCTTGACGTGACCGCCCGCCGCGACGACATCAGCGAGGACGAAAAGCGCCTGAAGGCAGGCAAAAGTGTTCTGCCGTGCGACATAAACGGCAAGACGGTCATCGTCGTTGACGACGTGCTCTACACCGGGCGCACCGCGCGCGCGGCTATCGAGACGGTGTTCTCGTTCGGGCGGCCGAAACAGCTGCAGCTGGTCGTGCTCGTCGACAGGGGTCACCGTGAGCTGCCGCTGCGCCCCGACTATGTCGGCAAGAACGTGCCCACATCGCAGAGCGAAAAGATACTCTTTGACGCCGACGAGAGCGGCTCGCAAATGAACGTCTACATCTGCGACATTGACTGAGAGGGAAGAAAATGAGCTTCAATTCCGAAAAAATAAAGAAAATCGAAACTGCTGCCGCGAAATACATCGCCGACAACGGTGCTTTGCCCGTTGAAAACGACGAATATATTATCGTTCCCGGACTCTGTGATGTGCACGTACATTTCAGAGAGCCGGGCTTTTCTTATAAAGAGACGGTTTCCACCGGCTCGGCTGCGGCGGCTCACGGCGGCTACACCGCGGTGTGCACGATGCCGAATCTGTCGCCCGTGCCCGACAGCGCTCAGGCGCTCGGGGTGCAGCTTGAAGCGATACGCAGGGCAAACGGCATTGCGGTCATACCCTACGGCGCGATAACGCGCGGCGAAAAGGGCGAAGCCCTCGCCGATATGGAGGGCATGGCAAGCGCGGTCTGCGCGTTTTCGGACGACGGAAGGGGAGTGCAGAGCGAGGACATGATGCGCTCTGCGATGGAAAAGGCCAAGCGCCTGGGCAAAATAATCGCCGCGCACTGCGAGGACAACAGCCTGCTTTGCGGCGGATATATTCACAAGGGTCGCTACGCTGAGGCGCACGGCCACCGCGGCATATCGAGCGAGAGCGAGTGGAAGCAGATCGAGCGCGACCTGAAGCTCGCCGCCGAGACGGGCTGCGCCTATCACGTCTGCCATATTTCTACAAAAGAGAGCGTCGACATAATCCGCAAGGCTAAGGCGGCGGGCGTCGACGTGACGTGCGAGACAGGGCCGCACTACCTGACCCTGTGCGAGGACGACCTGCAGGAGGACGGCCGCTTCAAGATGAACCCGCCGCTGCGGTCGCGTGAGGACAGGGCTGCGCTCATCGAGGGCGTGCTTGACGGCACGATAGACATGATAGCGACCGACCACGCGCCGCACAGCGCGGAGGAAAAGTCACGCGGGCTTGAAAAGAGCCTGATGGGCGTTGTCGGGCTTGAAAGCGCGTTCGCCGTTATGTACACCGAGTTTGTGCAGACGGGGCTGATGAGCCTTGAGCGGCTTATTGAGCTTATGAGCGTGAATCCGCGCAAGCGCTTCGGCATTAAAAGCGACGTCGGCTGCGCGGTGTTTGCAAAGGGCGACTTTACGGTCGAGCCCGAGCGCTTCCTTTCAATGGGCAGAGCCACGCCTTTTGCGGGCAGAAGGGTCGCGGCCGAGTGCGTGATGACGGTTTATAACGGCAACACGGTTTACAAATTTTGATATAAAACAAGCGGTAAGGAGATTTTAAAATGGCAAAAAGACAGGATTTGAAGAAGATCATGATTATCGGCTCTGGCCCGATAGTAATCGGTCAGGCGGCCGAGTTCGACTACGCGGGCACGCAGGCGTGCCTTGCGCTGAAGGAGGAGGGCTACGAGGTGCTGCTGTGCAACTCGAATCCCGCGACGATTATGACCGACACCTCCATTGCCGACAAGGTATACATGGAGCCGCTGACGCTTGAATATATCGCGAAGATACTGCGCTACGAGCGCCCGAACGCCATTATCCCGGGCATCGGCGGGCAGACGGGGCTGAACCTCGCAATGCAGCTGGAGAAAAAGGGCATACTGCGCGAGTGCGGCGTTGAGCTGCTCGGCACAAGCTCGGAAAGCATCGAGCTGGCCGAGGACAGGGAGAAGTTCAAGGAGCTGTGCGAGTCGATAGGCGAGCCGACTATCCCGAGCGAGATAACCTACTCGCTTGAGCAGGCGCGCGAGGCCGCGAAGCACATCGGATACCCCGTGGTGCTGCGCCCCGCGTTCACCCTCGGCGGCACGGGCGGCGGCTTTGCCAACAACGAGGAGGAGCTTGACGAGATAGGCGTGAACGCGTTCAAGCTCTCGCCAGTGCATCAGGTGCTGATTGAAAAGAGCGTCAAGGGCTTTAAGGAAATCGAGTTTGAGATGATGCGCGACGGCGAGGACAACGTCATCACCATCTGCGGTATGGAGAACGTCGACCCCGTCGGCGTTCACACGGGCGACTCGATAGTCGTCGCGCCGATCATGTCGCTGTCAGACGCGGATATGACCATGCTCAACGACAGCGCGATCCGCCTTATCCGCGCGCTGAAGATCGAGGGCGGCTGCAACGTGCAGTTCGCGCTCGACCCGAGAAGCAGCAAATACTATCTTATCGAGGTAAACCCGCGCGTTTCGCGCTCGTCGGCGCTTGCCTCAAAGGCGAGCGGCTACCCGATAGCGAAGGTCACCGCCAAGATCGCCGTCGGTATGACCCTCGGAGACATTGCGATTGCCAACACCACCGCCGCAACCGCGCCGCAGCTTGACTATGTTGTGGCGAAGCTGCCGCGCTTCCCGTTCGACAAGTTCGCGTCCGCTTCAAACAAGCTCGGCACGCAGATGAAGGCGACCGGAGAGGTTATGGGCATCGGCTCAAACCTTGAGGAGTGCCTGCTAAAGTCCGTGCGCTGCCTTGAGACGGGAGCCGACCACTTTTGGCTTGCGAAGTTTGCCGACAAGAGCGAGAGTGAGCTGCTCGACTACGTCGCCGAGTTCAGGGACGATGGTATTTTCGCGGTTGCCGAGCTTATCCGCAGGGGCGTCGGCATCGAAAAGCTGCACGAGGTTACGATGATAACCGAGCTGTTCCTTGAGTCGCTGAAAAAAATCGTCGATACGGAAAACGAGCTGAAAGCGAACGTCGGCGACATTGATACTCTGCGCAAGGCAAAGCAGATGGGATTTTGCGACGCGGTCATCGGCAGGCTGTGGGGCATGGCTGAAATTGACGTAACGAACAAGCGCATTGAAGCGGGCATTGTGCCCGTCTACCGTATGGCGGACACGCTGCACACGGGCGCTTACATTCCTTATTTCTATTCGTCCTACAGCGGCGAAAACCGCTCGCGCGTTACCGATAAAAAGAAGATAATCGTCCTCGGCGCAGGCCCGATACGCATCGGTCAGGGCGTTGAGTTCGACTACTCCACCGTCCACGCGGTGTCGACCATTCGCCGCTCGGGCTACGAGGCCATAATCATCAACAACAACCCCGAGACGGTCTCCACCGACTACACCTGCTCGGACAAGCTCTACTTCGAGCCGCTGACCCCCGAGGACGTTATGAACATCGTCGCCTTCGAGCAGCCCGAGGGCGTTATCGCCTCGCTCGGCGGACAGACGGCGATAAACCTCGCCGAGCCGCTGATGAAGCGCGGGGTCAGGATAATCGGCACCGACTGCGAGGCTATCGACAAGGCTGAAAACCGCAAGCTGTTTGAGAAGCTGCTGCTTGAGCTGAATATTCCGCAGCCCAAGGGCGAGGCCGTCACCAACATCGACGACGGCGTGCGCGCGGCGGCAGAGATCGGCTATCCCGTGCTCGTGCGCCCGAGCTTCGTCCTCGGCGGCAGAGCGATGCAGATAGTCGACGACGAGAGCCAGCTGCGCCGCTACCTTAAAACGGCGGTCGAGATCGACGCAGACAAGCCTGTGCTCGTCGACAAGTACATTGTCGGCCGCGAGGTCGAGGTCGACGCCATCTGCGACGGCATCGATGTGTTCGTGCCCGGCATAATGGAGCTTGTCGAGCGCACCGGTATCCACTCGGGCGACTCGATAAGCGTGTATCCGACGTTCAGCATTTCGGACAACGTAAAGGGCACTATTTTGCGTTACACCCGCGCGCTCGGGCTGGGCATCGGCATAAAGGGACTGTTCAACATTCAGTTTATCGTTGACAAAAACGATAATGTGTTTATCATAGAAGTAAACCCCCGCTCGTCGCGCACGGTGCCGTTCCTCTCAAAGGCAACGGGCTACTCGCTTGCCGACATCGCGACCGAGGTCATTCTCGGCAAGACGCTCAAGGAGCAGGGCATATTCTCGATTTATCCCAAGGAAAAGGAGCGCTGGTACGTCAAAGCGCCCGTGTTCTCGTTCTCAAAAATCCGCGGACTCGACGCGTACCTTTCGCCAGAGATGAAGTCTACGGGCGAGGCTATCGGCTACGATAACAAGCTCAACCGCGCACTGTACAAGGCGCTGCAGGCCTCGGGTATGAAGGTGCAGAATTACGGCACGGTGTTCGCCACCGTCGCCGATCAGGACAAGGAGGAGGCGCTGCCGCTTATCCGCCGCTTCTATGACCTCGGCTTCAACATTGAGGCCACCGCGGGCACGGCCGCTTTCCTCAAGGAGCACGGCATTCGCACCCGCGTGCTCGGCAAGATAGGCGAGGGCAGCGACGAAATTCCCGAGTCGTTCAGACAGGGACACATCGCCTACATCATCAACACAAGCGGCGCCTCCACCGCCGACGGCGGCAAGGACGGCTATCAGCTGCGCGCCTTTGCGACCGAGAACAACATCACGATGTTCACCGCGCTCGACACCGTCCGCGTGCTGCTCGACGTGCTCGAGGAGACGACGCTCGGCGTGTCGACCATAGATTATGAGGAGGCAAGATAAGTGAAGCAGGGCTTTTTCACCGTTAAAAGCAATGTGCCAATAGCAAAGTCGGTATACCGTATGGAGCTTGAGGGCGACACTTCGGCGATAACCGCTGCGGGGCAGTTTGTCAACATCAGGCTTGACGGGCTTTACCTGCGCCGCCCCATCTCGGTCTGCGACCGTGGCGAGGGCAGTCTGACGATCATCTACAAGGTCGTCGGCGCGGGCACGGAGAAAATGAGCGCAATGTCGGGCGGAGAAAGGCTCGACGTGCTCAGCGGCCTCGGCAACGGCTACGACACCTCCAAAAGCGGGAGCGCTCCGCTGCTCATCGGCGGGGGAGTCGGCGTGCCGCCGCTTTACGGCCTTGCAAAGCAGCTTGTTGAGCAGGGCAAGGCGGTCACAGTCGTGCTCGGCTTTAACTCGGCCGACGAGGTGTTCTGCGAGCGGGACTTCGCCGATTTGGGCGCAAAGGTGTTCGTCGCGACCGCCGACGGCTCGTACGGCGCAAGGGGCTTTGTCACCGACGTGATGAAGGACCTTGACTACAGCTACTTCTACACCTGCGGGCCCATGCCGATGTTCAGGGCGATCGAGAACATTGCAAAAACGAGCGGCCAGTTCAGCTTTGAGGAGCGCATGGGCTGCGGCTTCGGCGCGTGCATGGGCTGCTCGTGCAAGACTCTTGCGGGCAACAAGCGCATATGCAAGGACGGCCCGGTTATGGAAAGGGAGGAGATCATATGGAACGCCTGAAAGTGAAGCTGTGCGGCATAGAGCTTGACAATCCCGTCATTCCCGCAAGCGGCACGTTCGGCTACGGCTACGAGTTCGCCGAGCTTTACGACATCAACTGTCTGGGCACGTTCTCCTTCAAGGGCACGACGGCCGAGCCGCGCTTCGGCAACCCCACGCCGCGCATCGCCGAGTGCGCCGCCGGCATGATAAATTCCGTCGGGCTGCAAAATCCGGGCGTGGACAAGGTTATAAGCGAGGAGCTGCCGAAGCTCGCCGCCTGCTTTAATAAAAAGGTCATGGCGAACGTCAGCGGCTTTTCGCTCGACGAGTACGCGCTGACCTGCTCAAAGCTCGATAAGATCGGGCAGATAGGCTGGCTTGAGGTCAACATCAGCTGCCCCAACGTGCACGGCGGCGGTATGGCGTTCGGCACGGACGCGGCGGCTGCCGCTTCGGTCGTAAAGGCCGTGCGGAAGGTGACGACCAAGCCTGTGATAATCAAGCTTTCGCCTAACGTGACCGACATCGTTTCGATCGCCAAGGCGTGCGAGGACGCGGGCGCGGACGGCATAAGCCTTATTAACACTCTGCTCGGAATGAGGATAAGCCTAAAGACAAAAAAGCCTGTTGTCGCCAATAAGATGGGCGGCTTTTCGGGCCCGGCCATCTTCCCTGTGGCGCTGCGAATGGTCTACCAGGTCGCGTCGAACGTCAAGATCCCGGTTGTGGGAATGGGCGGCGTTTCGAGCGCCGAGGACGTGCTCGAAATGATGCTCGCGGGAGCGACTGCGGTCGAGGTCGGCGCTGCAAACCTTGTTGATCCGTTTGCGTGCAGGGACATAATCGCCGACCTGCCGAAGGTCATGGACAAATACGGTATAGACACACTTGAAAGTATAATCGGAGGTGCTTTATAATGGGTAAGGACGTAATCGTTGCCTGCGACTTTTCGTCAAAGCAGCAGGTGCTCGACTTTCTTGACAGGTTCAGCGGCAGAAAGCCGTTTGTCAAGATAGGAATGGAGCTGTACTACGCGGAGGGTCCGCAGATCGTGCGCGAGATAAAGGCGAGGGGGCATAAGATTTTTCTCGACTTAAAGCTGCACGACATTCCGAACACCGTTAAAAAGAGCATGGCGGTGCTCTCTCGCCTTGACGTTGATATGTGCAACCTGCACGCGGCGGGCACGATAAATATGATGACCGCCGCCATCGAGGGGCTGACCCGCCCCGACGGCACTCGCCCGCTGCTTATCGCGGTGACGCAGCTTACCTCCACGGATCAGGAGAGCATGGAACGCGATTTGCTTATTGAAAAGCCGATCGACGAGGTGGTTATCCACTACGCTCAAAACGCGGCCAAGGCGGGGCTTGACGGCGTTGTATGCTCGCCGCTCGAGGCCGAAAAGGTGCACTCGGCGTGCGGAAAGAGCTTCCTGACCGTCACCCCGGGCGTTCGCTTTGCAGACGGCGACAAGGGCGACCAGAAGCGCGTTATGACCCCCGCTCAGGCCAGGGAGACAGGCTCGGACTACATCGTTGTCGGCCGTCCGATAACCGCTGCCGACGACCCTGTTGCGGCGTATGAGAGATGCGTAAGAGAATTTGTCGACTGATAAAAAGGAGAGGTTAAAATGACCGATATTCAGAGAAAAATTGCCGAAGACCTGCTCAGCATAAAGGCGGTATTCTTCCGCCCCGATGAGCCGTTTACCTGGGCAAGCGGAATCAAAAGCCCCGTTTACTGCGACAACCGCCTGACCCTGACCTCGCCCGCCGTCAGAACCGATGTTGAGGAGGGGCTGAAGGCCGTCATCGAGGAGAACTATCCCGACGTTCAGGTGCTCATGGGCACGTCCACCGCGGGTATCGCCCACGCTGCCATCACCGCGCATCTTATGGGGCTGCCGATGGGCTACGTCCGCTCGGGCAACAAGGATCACGGCAGACAGAACCGCATTGAGGGCAAGCTTGAAGCGGGTCAGAAGGTCGTCGTCGTCGAGGATCTCATATCCACCGGCGGCAGCGTTATCGACGTTGTCGATGCGCTGCGCGAGGCGGGCGCCGAGGTCATCGGAATCGCGAGCATTTTCACCTACGGTATGCAGAAGGGGCTTGACCGCCTTGCCGCCGCGAACGTCAAAAACGTGAGCCTGACCAACTTCGACGCTATCGCCGAGGTCGCGGCCGCCAACGGCTACATTCGCCCCGAGGACGTGGCACGCCTTATCAAATTCCGCAACTGCCCGAGTGACGAGAGCTGGATCGGTGAGAACAAATGAGAGATCTTATCAACATTCTCGATTTGACGACCGAGCAGATCGACGGCCTTATCCGAATTGCCGACGACATTATGGCAAACCGAGAGAAGTATTCGCAGCTTTGCCGCGGCAAGATACTGGCGACGCTCTTTTTTGAGCCGTCGACACGCACGCGCCTGAGCTTTGAGTCGGCCATGCTGTCGCTGGGCGGCGGGGTGCTCGGCTTCTCCGAGCCGAACTCGTCGAGCGCCGCAAAGGGCGAGACGGTCGCCGACACCCTCGAGGTCGTCAGCGGCTATGCCGACATAATCGCGATGCGCCACCCCTACGAGGGCGCGCCGATAATCGGCGAGAGCCACTCGCGCGTGCCCGTCATCAACGCGGGCGACGGCGGGCACTATCACCCGACCCAGACCCTGACCGACCTGCTGACGATAAAGCACGAAAAGGGTCACTTCGACGGCCTGACCATAGGCATTTGCGGCGACCTGAAATACGGCCGCACCGTGCACTCGCTCATTTCGGCGATGAGCCGCTACGAGGGAGTGAGCTTTGTGCTCATCTCGCCCGAGGAGCTGCGCCTGCCGGGCTTTGTCAAGCACGAGTACCTGACCTCAAAGGGCATTGAATTCACCGAGTGCACCTCGCTTGACGGGGCAATCGGCAAGGTCGATATTCTGTACATGACCCGAATTCAGCGCGAACGCTTCCCGAGCGTGGACGAGTACGAGCAGCTGAAGGACAGCTACATCCTGACCGCCGAGAAGATGAAGAGCGCCAAGCCCGATATGTGTGTGCTGCACCCGCTGCCGCGCGTCAACGAGATTGCGGTCGAGGTCGACTCCGACCCGCGCGCGTGCTACTTCCGTCAGGCGCACTACGGCCGCTTCATCCGCATGGCGCTGATTGCGTCGATGCTCGGGCTGACCGACACGCGCATTGAAACAGGGCACAGCGAGAGCGGCCGCCTCGTACGGGGCAGGTACACCTGCCGCAACCCGCGCTGCATAACCGCCGTCGAGCACGAGCTGCCGAGCGTGTTCCGCCTGTGCGACGAGAAAAACGAGATCTACCGCTGCGTCTACTGCGACGCAAAGGCGTATTAAAATAAGGCAATAAGAAATCGCCCGCGCGGCCTGAAAAAGGCTTGCGCGGGCGATTTTGTGCTGTGGGTCGGCGCTTTCACGCCGTGTAATGCGCTGCGTTTGTGCGGCGGCGCGCCGGTTAAAGCGCTTTCAGCGCGGGCTCCGGGCGATTACTGCGGGGCGTTGCCGTCATTCGGCGCGGTCGGTTCGGTGCAGGTCGGCTCTGTCGGCTCGGTCGGCTCGGTCGGAGCGGCAGGAGCAGCAGGCTCGGTGCAGGTCGGCTCTGCGGCGGCGGGAGCAGCAGGCTCGGTGCAGGTCGGCTCGGTCGGAGCGGCGGGAGCGCCGTAGGTCGGCTCGGTCGGCTGAGAATAGGGCGCGTTAAAGGCGGCGGCGGGCACAGGCTGCGCGGCGGCGACGATCTCGTTCATCATCGTGCGGTACTTCAGAATGAGCACGCCGTTGAACACCGCGGCGGCGATGGCTGCCGCAGCCGCAATGCGGGCAATGCCGCTGCTGTACGCACCCAAGATCGTGCCGAGGTTTGACAGGCTTGAAATAAAGTAGATAACGGCGGGGAACATCGGAATACGGTTATCGGCAAAGCCTGTGTTTATCGAGGCTTTGACGACGTTCAGCCCTTTTATGAGCTTGGAGTAATGAATGATCATCACGACGACGACGGCGATAAGGATTACCATCAAAATCGCGGCGATCGCGCTCAGGGAAAGCCCGAGTGCTTCAAGCGCGCTGAGCTGAGAGCCAAAAGCACCTAAAGCGCGTGCGCCGAGATAGGTCGACGCGCCGATGATCATACAGACAGCGGTGGAGGCTGCGACAGCTCCGAGGATGCAGATGAGCACAAGTTTGATTATGGCCGAGACTTTGAACAGCGTAAAGCCGGTGGTCGAGAAGCCGATCGGCTTCCTGGCGGAGGTGTAGACGAGCCAGTAGCCGATGAGCGTGAACAGGGACGGCCCCACGACGCTTATGCTGTAATTAACGGTTGAGGTGTAGTTCGAAGTGTAGCCGTCGGACACGGTGCTTGTGAAGCTGCCCGATACGAGCGAAAGCGCGAACGCAACGCTGGTTATGATGGCGGCTGCGAGGAATAAAGGCGACGAGAAGAAGCTCTTAATCGCCGCAAGCAGCGCTGAGTCGGGCTGTGCGACAGGCGGGATGTACGGCTGAACGGGCGGCACGGGAGCGACGTAGGGTTGCTGCGGTGCGTTCGGCTGAACAGGCGGGGTGTACGGCGGCTGCGCGCCCTGCGAGTAGCTCGGCTGCGGCTGCGCGGGCTGCGAGTAGCTCGGCTGCGGCTGTGCGGGCTGAATGGGCTGAACGGGCTGAACGGGCTGTGCCGATTGAGCCTGCGGCTGTACCCGGGTCTGGAGCGGTTTGCCGCACAGGCGGCAAAAACGCACGCCGTCGACATTCTGCGTTCCGCAATTGGGACAAAACATGGAAATTTCTCCTTTCACTGCACTTAAAATCGCGTCATCGGTGCCGGACGACGATTTATTTATAGAAGGCGAACTTGCCGATAACAGGCAGATAGGCGTCCTCGTCCTTGCACACCTTGTATATGCCGTAAACGATGAGCAGCAGCGAGACGATATTTACGCCGTAAGCCAAAAGGTTTGAAAGAACGTTCACAAAGCCGGGTGTGGAATAAACCCCGGTGCCGAAGCCCCAAAGCTTCTGCTCGGTTCTGAAAATCAAATAAAGCAAGGTCCTTATTATAGCGGCGGCGACGTTGAGCACGACTATGGCGATGTTGGCGATTATGCCCTGACCGACGTTGAAGCGCACGCGCGCGTCATTTTTCTCGGGCGCAACGAGCAGTCCGATGAGCCAAAGCAGAGGTATGTATGCAAGAACGCTGAACATCTTGCGGTTATCGCTCGGAGCGCTGTGAGCAAAGGGCTGCTGCGGGGTAAAGGGCTGCTGCGCACCCTGAGCGCTCTGCGCATTCTGCTGCGCGCCCTGCGGCGGGGTCTGCGCTTCGGGCTGCGGGGCAGCCTGCTGCTGAACCTCGGGCTGCGCCTGAACGTCGACTGGCGCGCCGCAGCTTACGCAGAATTTTACGCCGTCGTCAAGCTGAGCGTTACATTTAGGGCAATTCTTCATTTAAGGGGTCCCCTCTCTTGTGGTTTGCGCTGCTTTTTGTCAAAGCGTTGCTCAAAATCGCCGTTACAGCGGCGATTTTCTGTAAAAATGATAGCATTTTAATGCGGCAAAGTCAATAACAAACAGCCGTCGCCGCACAAAAATCGAGACAAAATCCCGTTATTGTTTTCACATAAAGGTTGACTGCGCAGACTCTTTCTGCTATTATATTAAATATATCGGTATATTGGGCGCGGAGCGCGCTTTTGTATATTTATGATTTAGGAGAGGTTACATATGCGTAAGGCTTTCGCAGTTTCACTGGCGCTGCTGTGCTGCCTTGCCCTCGCCGCCTGCAACGGCAAGGATAAGGCTGACCCGTCAGGCTCAACCTCGTCGGAGTACGAGCTTCCCATTGACAAATTTGATTCGGAGGATACGTCCTCGGGTGCTTCTTCGGCCGACGCAGAGTCGGACAAGAGCAGCTCCGTGAGCGGCTCTGCGTCGAGCAAATCCGGCTCGGGCAAGGCAAATTCGAGCAAAGCCGCTTCGAGCAAGGCAACGTCCTCCAAGGCAACGTCCTCCAAGGCAACGTCCTCCAAGGCAACGTCCTCCAAGGCAACGTCGAGCAAAGCGACTTCGGACGGCAAGACTTCGTCCGCCGCAAGCTCCAAGCCGAGTGCAAGCTCACAGCCCGCCGCAAGCTCAAAAACGTCCTCCGCAGCGGTAAGCAGCGGCGGTATCGAACTGCCAGACATTCCGTTTTGATGATAAAATGCACTCTGGCCGACTTCAACGTAGCCTTTAACGCCGAATTCGACTATTTAAGGCGGCAGTGCGAAAATTATTTTGCCGACTTTGATAAGCCCGATATTGCAATAGACATCAGCGGCGCCATGCTCGCGAGCGAGCGGGAGAATGCCGACGGCAACTGCTCCGACGGCTATATCGAGAGCATCTGCGCCTACCGCGCGTTGAGCGAGCGGCTGCCGAAAATGGGCGCGTTCCTCATGCACGCGAGCGTTATCGACGTTAATTCGCGCGGGGTCGCGTTCCTCGCCGAGAGCGGCACGGGCAAGACGACCCACACTCTGCTGTGGAAGCGGCTGCTCGGCGACCGCGTGACCGTCATAAACGGCGACAAGCCGCTTGTGCGGCGTTTGAGCGACGGCTTCTACGCCTACGGCACGCCGTGGAGCGGCAAAGAGGGGCTGCAGACAAACGCCAAAACGCGACTGAGCGACCTGTGCATTATAATCAGGAGCCGGACGAACAGGGTCGAAAAGTGCCCGCCCGGGGAGGCGGTCAGCGCTCTTATGCGGCAGGTATATATGCCGTCGAGCGCCGATGAGCTTGACGCAACGCTGATGCTGGCCGACGGTCTGCTTAAGCAGTGCCGCGTTTGGCGCATTTACTGCAACACCGATATTTCGGCCGCCGAAGCGGCTTTCAATACTGTATTCGGAGATGTTTCTGAATGAAGCTAAAATATGATTTTGTCGTCCGCAATGTCGGCGGCAGCCCTGTCGCGGTCGCTGTCGGCGATTCAAGCGCCGACTTCAACGGTATGATAAGGCTCGGCGGCAGCGGCGAGTTCATCTTTAATATGCTCATGAATGGCAGCGATGTCGACAGCATCGTCTCCGCCGTGTGCGGGCATTTCAGCGCGCCCGACGAGAGCGAGGTGCGCCGCGACGTTGAGGACTTCATCGGCTCGCTGCGCAATGCGGGGCTTATCGAGGAATGAGTCGGGATTCGGCTCGGATCGAGCAGCAGTACGAGCGCGAGCTTGCGAAAAACGGTGTGCTGATGACGCTGCCGGTCGGCAAGAGTATGTGGCCGCTGCTGCGCTCGCGGCGCGACCAGATCGTTATCGAGCGCCTTGACGGCGATCCGTGCAAAAACGACGTTATACTCTACAGGCGCGGCGACAAGTACATACTCCACCGCCTTATCGGCAAAAAGGACGGGGTGTGGCTCATTCGCGGCGATAACTGCCTGAAGGCCGAGCGCGACATAACGCGAGCCGATATGCTCGGCGTGCTGACGGGCATCTATCGCGGCGAGCGCTACATCGACTGCCGAGCAAGCCGCCGATACCGCGCCTACGTCGCCGTTTGGCGGGCGCTGTATCCGATAAGGGCTGCGATTATGGTAACAGGCATCAACCTGAAGAGGATCGCACGCGGACTGAAAGCGGCTGTAAAGGGTAAGAAAAACGCAAATTTAAAAGCGAGGTAAGGGTAATGGCAAATAAAGCGGGAGAAAACTCATTGGATCTGGTCAAGCTGTTGCTTGCCGTCAGGCACCGCATTATATATATAATAATTGCGGCGGTTGTGTTCGGCGCGGCGGCTTTCGGCTACACAAAGCTGATGATGAGCCCTGTGTACGAGGCAAAGTCGACCATCATCATCTCCACAAGGCAGGACAAAAGCGACAACGTCACCGTTGACCAGATCAACTCTGCGTCGATGATGGCCAACACCTATATGCAGATCGTCAAGAGCGAGACGGTGCTCAACAGCGTTATCAGGGACCTGAAGCTCAACATGACCACCTCGCAGCTGTCGTCGCTTATCTCGTACAATATGCCTGACGAGTCGATGGTACTGACCATCAGCGTCAAAAACGGCAACGTAAACACTGCAAAGCGCATACTTTCAAAGATAATCAGCACCACCTCGGGCGTGCTTAAGGATAAGAATATGGTCGGCTCGTTCGAGCAGCTTGATCCGGTCAACTCGACGGGTCAGCCTGTTTCGCCGAACGCAAAGAAGAACGCGATGATGGCTGCGCTGCTCGCCGCTGTCATATACATCGCCATTATTGTTGCCGTGCAGGTGCTCGACAACACCTACGGCTCCGAGGACGAGCTGAAGGACGATCTCGGCTACTCCGTTCTGGGAGTTATCCCTTCACTTGACAGCATCAAGGGAAGCGAAAAGAAAGGCGGAAGGCGATAAGCTATGAAAAAGAAGATTTCCAAGACTTCAACCACCTCAGCCATCCTGACTCCCGAGTCGCCGTTTATCTACTCGGAAGCCTACCGTTCGATGAGGGCTAACCTGCGCTATGTTGCCGCGACCTGCGAAAAGCTTAAAAGGATAGTTATAACCAGCTCTCTGCCCGACGAGGGCAAGAGCGTGCTTGCAATAAACCTTGCAGCCACCCTTGCGGAGTACGGCTCGCGCGTGCTGCTTATCGACGCCGACCTGCGCAACCCGTCGCTGCACAATATGATGCGCGTAAAGATCGACCGCAGAAACGGCCTTTCGGCTATCCTCTCGGGAGATATGAAGCTTGAGGACTGCGTGTTCCTGCACCCGCAGCTGAAGTTCTACTTTATGATGTCGGGCGATATTCCGCCGAATGCCAATGTAATGGTCGGCTCGCACAATATGGAGGTTTTGCTCGATTCCCTGGAGGAGAGCTTTGACTATATCATCATCGACACCCCGCCTATCGGCCTTGTTTCCGACGCGGCGGTGCTCAGCCCGCTGACCGACGGTGTGCTTTTTGTGGTTAAGCAGGGCTCGACCAAGCGCGGCACCGTTCGCAGCGCGATTGAGAAGCTCGAGAGCGTCAATGCCAACATCATCGGCACGGTACTCAATATGTGCGATGTCAAGGACTACAACTCCAAGCTTAATTACAGGCGTCACGGCTACTATGACTACAATTACGGCTACGGCCAGAAGCCGTCGAAATAGCGGAGTTCAGCTGATATGGTCGACATTCACACGCACATTCTGCCGGGAGTTGACGATGGCTCACGCGACATACACACGTCGCTGCGTATGCTGCTGCGCGAGCAGCGCGACGGTGTCGACAAAGTGATTTTAACGCCGCATTTTTTCTGTTATGAGGAGAACGTCGACAGCTTCCTTGCCCGCCGTGAGGAGGCGTTCGCCCTCTTGAGCGAGGCGGGCGCGGGCGTTGCTCTGCCCGAGCTGAAGCTCGGCGCGGAGGTCGCTTACGACCCCGAGCTTATCAACGCGGATCTGAGCCGTCTGACCCTCGGCGGCAGCAGGTATCTGCTGCTTGAGCTGCCGTTTCGCTCCTACCCGACGTTCATTACGGCGCTGCTTGACAGGATGTTTGATCAGGGGCTTGTTCCGGTGCTTGCGCACGTTGAACGGTTCGGCTATTTCCGCGAAAATCCCGATTTGCTCTATGACCTTATCGACCGCGGGGCGCTGAGCCAGCTCAACGCCGACAATGTCGCTGCGGCAAAGAGCGCAGGCTCGTTCACCGCGGCGTGCCTGACCTCGGGAATGAGCCAGTTTATCGCGTCCGACGCGCACGATCTGGTGAAGCGCCCGCCGAGCCGCGATGCGGCGATGCAGCTGCTCGACTCCGACGCACGCGCCTCGGTCGAGAGCTTTGAAAATGCCGTATGGAACGACGAGGCCACGCCGCCTGTTGACTTCAGGCGGATAAAAAAGACCGTGTTCGGAAAGTACAGGATTTGAGGTTTAAGCGGCTTTTTGCGGCGCGGATAAGGGCTGCGGAGGTCCGCGGCTGCGCGCTTGCTGCGCTGGAGAAGCGACTGCGATTTGCGCGCGCTTGCTGCGCTGATCCGGCGCGGCTATGCCTGCGGCAATGTAAAAAGGCTGCGGATTTTTTGCCTGCTGCGTTAAAAAGCGGCAGTGTCTGCCTCGCAGAAAAACGCGGCTTGTGCTTGGCAAGGCAGCTTATCAGAAAATACATCAACCGTCCGGTGCGACCGAAAGCGGCTTTTGGCCTGCGGTCACAGCGGACTTTTGTTTGCATTGAAGGGGGAGAAAAATGAGCGGGTGTACGCTTTGCCCAAGGCGCTGCGGCGCCGACCGCGAGAGAGGGCAGCGCGGCTTTTGCGGTGCCGACGACCGAGTGCTCATCGCGCGCGCTGCGCCGCACTACTGGGAAGAGCCGTGCATTTCGGGCGAGCGCGGCTCGGGCGCGGTTTTTTTCTCGGGCTGCCCGCTCGGCTGCATATATTGCCAAAATCGCGAAATCAGCCACGGGGGCGTGGGACGCGAGGTGAGCGTGAGCGAGCTTGCGGATATTTTCCGCAGGCTTGAAGCAAGCGGCGTGCACAACCTCAACCTCGTCACGCCGACCCAGTACACGCCGCAAACAGTAGAGGCGCTCGACCTTGCAAAGCCGCAGATCCCCGTCGTATACAACTGCGGCGGTTACGAGAGCACCGAAACGCTCGAGCTGACGCGCGGCAGGGTGCAGATATTCCTGCCCGATTTCAAGTACGCGTCCGCCGGGCTTGCGCAGCGGTACTCACACGCGGGCGACTATCCGCAGGTCGCGCTTGCGGCAATCGAAAAAATGGTCGAGCTGGTCGGCGAGCCGCGCTTCGGCTCCGACGGAATGATGCGCTCGGGCGTGATAGTGCGCCACCTCGTCCTGCCGGGCAAAGCGGACGAGAGCATGAAGGCGCTGCGCCTGATACGCGAGCGCTTCGGCGACAGGGTCACAGTCAGCGTGATGAATCAGTATACGCCGATGGCGGGAGTGGGGCTTGACGAGCTGTCGCGCGCCGTGACCGATGACGAGTACGAGCTGGTGCTCGACTACGCCGCCTATCTCGGGATAGAGAACGGCTACAGCCAGTACGGCGGCACGGTCAGCGAGAGCTTTATCCCCGAGTTTTACACAAGCGGTGACAAGACGGAATGAGGGTGCGGCCGTGCGTCCGAGCGGGTTTTGCACTGGGGGCGAGAGATGGCGCTTCACGCAGTGATGTTCACCTTGCGGCAGTGATGTCCACCCTGCTGCAGTGATGTTCACCCTGCGGCAGTGATGTTTGCTCTGCGGCAGTGATGTTCACCCTGCGGCAGTGATGTTTGCTCTGCGGCAGTGATGTTCACCCTGTGGCAGTGATGTTGCTCTGCTGCAGTGATGTTGCCGTGCGGACGAGTGCGTATGCAACCTCGCGTAAGCGAAACATTACGCAAGCGCAGCTTGCGCATCACTTTTTCAAAAACATCGCTGCGAGCGTCAGCTCGGAACATAGCTAAAACAAGCGCAGAGCGTTTTTTGCTCTGCGCTTGTTTTTTTAATGTTCATACGCCGGGATTTTCAATGGGCTTTACGGTATGGAGCCTGGACTGGGCGGTTATCAGGCCGTAGTATATGCCTTTTTTCGCCATAAGCTCGTCATGCGTGCCCATCTCGGCGACGGTGTGGCGGTCGAGCACCACAAGGCGGTCGGCGCTGCGCAGGGTCGAGAGGCGGTGCGCGATGGCGAAGGTCGTGCGGCCTTCGCTCAGGCGGGTGAGCGCCTGCTGCACCAGCTCCTCGCTCTCGGTATCGAGGGAGCTTGTCGCCTCGTCGAGAATGAGCAGGCGCGGGTCGGCGAGGACGGCGCGCGCGATGGCGATTCGCTGTCTTTGCCCGCCCGAGACGTTGTAGCCGCGCTCGCCGATATAGGTATTATAGCCGTCGGGCATATCGCAGATAAAATCGTGGGCGTTGGCGGTCTTGGCGGCTCTAATCACGTCCTCATACGACGCGTCGGGGCGCGAATAGCGGATATTGTCGAGCACCGTTCCCGCGAAAAGGAACGTCTCCTGCAGCACCACGCCGAGCTGCGAATGGAAGTCGCTTATATCAAGCTCGCGCAGGTCGATTCCGTCAATTTTGATACTGCCCGAGTCGACGTCGTACAGGCGCATGAGCAGGTTTATCAGCGAGGATTTGCCCACGCCCGACTCGCCGACGATACCTATCATCTCGCCCTTTTTGACGGTGAAGCAGATGTCGCGCAGGACGGTTTCATACGAATTGTAGCCGAAGCTGACGTGCTCAAACTCGACGTCGCCGTCTATGCGGTGCTTTACCGCGGTCGGGGAGTCGGTTATCATCGGCTCTTCATCGAGCACGGAGTAGATGCGGTCGAGCGAGCTGAGCATATTGACGATAAGGCGCGGCATATGCGCCATCCAGCGCAGCGGCATGTACAGCATTGAGCCGTAGGCGGCGAACTGAACGAGCGTGCCGGGGGTCATTGAGCCGTTCAGCACGTCGACGCCGCCGAAGAGGTAGATGAAGTTGATCCCCAGCCCCATACAGAACGAGAGCAGGGGGAAGAATATCGCCCAGAACACCTCGTTGCGGCTGTTCATTTTGGCGAGGCCGTCGCTCATTTGGGCGAACTTCCCGCCCTCGGCCTCCTCACGGCCGAACACCTTGACGACGCGTATGCCCTGAATGACATCATGCAGTGCCGACTTTATCCTGTCGTCATAGCGCCACTGGGCGCGGTATATCGTCCTGACCCTGCGGTGGAACAAGCGCGAGAGAACGAGCAGTATCGGCGCGGCCGCGACGGTCAGCAGGGCGAGCTTCAGGTTGATCACGGACATAAGGATTATCGCGCCGACCATCGTGATGAGATTTGAGAGCATATTGCCGAAGCAGTGGTCCATAAACTCGCGCACTGAATCGGTGTCGGACGTTGCGCGGTTCATAATTTCGCCCGCGCGGCTTTTGGTGATGTAGGACATTGAGAGCGACTGCACCTTGTTGAATATGCGCGTTTGCAGGTCGGAGGTCATCTTTGCGCCGAGCTTGGCGCTGAGCATCGACTTGCCCATGGTGCAGAGAATGTTGGCGGCGGCGAGGGCTATCAGCACCGCGAAAAACGGCAGCAGCTCGCGCGCCGTGCCGTTCATCGGGCGGAGGAAGTCGTCGAGGATAACCTTCTGCACCTGCTGGGTGTAGAGTGTGCAGGCGGAGGCGACGACCATCAGCAGCGAGACGGCGATGAGCTTGGGGATATACGGCTTGCACAGGTCGAAAAAGCGGCCGAGTGACGCGGCTTTGCCGCAGCAGCTCGGGCATCGGCCGCCGACGAGGGGACGGCCGCATTTAGGACAGCGGCTTTCTTTGATCTCGCGGTCGCGGCCGCGGCTGTCGGGCTCAAAGCGCTTTGCAAGCTCGTCGCGCACGGCGGTGAAGCGGTCGATGTGCTTCATCGAAAAGCGTGCGAGGGTCACCTTGCCCGACGCGGTATCGGCGGTGAGCGCGCCTGCTCCGACTCCGACGTCGAGGTCGACGCGCTTTATTGAAGCAGTCGGCACGCTGACGGCGGCTTTGCCGTCTGTTACGGTAACGAGCCTGTCTTTGAGCGCAACGAAAAAGCCGTCGGCAAAGCGGCCGCTCAGGTCGAGGTCGCATTCAACGGCGATGCTCGGCTGTTCGCCGCTTTTCAGGCCGCAGGCGGCGGCAACGGTTTTATTCAGCTTAAACAAAAGCTCCATTAAAATTGCCTCCGTGCGTTGGTGTCAGATGTAAAGATCGAGCTTTTTCTGCTCTTTTTTCGGCAGGTCGGCGACGTTTTCGACCTCGAAGCGGTTTGAGTCGATGTCGCAGAATATCAGGCGGGTGTCGCTCAGGCGAATGACGGAATCCGTCCCCGAGCGAATGATGAATTTGCAGCGGCCGCGGTCGGTGTCGACGTCGAAGGCGGTGAAGCCGCCCTTGTCCTTTGCGGAGAAAATGCGGGTTATTTTCGGCGTGAAGCGGCGCAGCTGCAGCTGCTCTTTTATGGCGGCGGCAGTATTGCCGTCGAGGTCGGCGAGGTCCTTGATAATGCCGATTTCGGCGTGCTTTTCGTCGCTCTCGCGCACCGAGACATAGCGGTTGGGGTCGGAGAACGGAAAGACGCTCATAACGACGACGTGAGGGTAGGTTCGGCCGTCAAAATCGAGCGACAGGAAGCCGCCGTCGGTGCGGTGAAAGGCGGAATTTGAGCCGTCGATATAGTGAATAGTGAGCTTTTCTTCGACGTTCAGCTCGGGCATGGCCGGGCTCGGCGGGGGCATATGAGGCATGGTGAAGGTCCTCCTTTTGTGTGGTGGGGCGCAGGGGGGTGAAGTGCGGGTCGGCGCAGCAAACGAGGGTACAGGGGTCGGTGCTTACGTGCACGGTCAGGTGCGGGAGAGCGGAGATTGGCGCGGTGCGGGGTAAATGAGTTGGTGCATCGTGCACGTTAGCGAGGGGCTGTGCAGCTGCTGTGTCAGTGCGCGGCTGCTGTTGGTGTGAAACGGTCGCTGTGTCAGTGCGCGGCTGCTGTGTCAGTGCGCGGCTGCTGTTGGTGTGAAACGGTCGCTGTGTGTTGCTGCAGTTTTGTGCAGCGGTATGCGGAGCTTGTACGCGCCCGCTCCGCTACCTCGGCGGCGGAGTAGGCGAGCCGTGGAAGGGAGCGTCGCCGTTTTTGCCGCCTGTGAAGAACGCAGTCGCGCGGCTCTGGATTACCGCAAGGCGGTAGTAAATTCCCTTTTGCTCCATGAGCTCGGCGTGCGTGCCGCGCTCGACGATGCGGCCGTTTTCGATGACGACAAGGTTGTCGGCGTCGCGCAGGGTCGAGAGCCTGTGGGCGACGGAGATGGTCGTTCTGCCCTTTGTCAGGCGGTCGAGCGAGGCCTGTATGCGCATCTCTGTCTCGGTATCGACCGAGGCGGTGGCCTCGTCAAGAATGAGGATTTTCGGGTCGGTGAGAATGGCTCTTGCGATGCTGAGCCTTTGCTTTTCACCGCCCGAAAGCTCGCGCCCCGACGGCCCTACTACAGTGTCGTAGCCGTCGGGCAGGCGCATGATAAAGTCGTGAGCCGAAGCGGCGACGGCGGCCTCGACAATCTGCTCTCGCGTGGCGTCGGGGCGGGCGTAGGCGATATTCTCGGCGACAGTGCCCATAAATATGTAAGTCTCCTGCGAGACCATGGCGACAAGGCCGCGCAGGTCGCTCATCGGCAGGTCGCGAATGTCGACTCCGTCGATCCTTATGCAGCCCGAGTCGACGTCGTACAGCCTTGCGATAAGGTTGAGCAGGGTGCTCTTTCCCGCGCCCGAGCGTCCGACGATGCCGAGAGTTTTGCCCGCGTCGACCGAGAGCGAAACACCCTTGAGCACGGGCCGTCCCGGCTCGTAGCCGAAGCTGACGTTCTCAAGCTCGACCTTGCCGCGGATATTGTCGATTTTAGCGGGGGTGACGGCTTCCTCAACGTCGGGCTTTGCATCGATTATCTCGAATATGCGCTCGGTGGCGTTCATACAGTTGACCCATCGGTAGAAAAAGTCGGCGACGTTGTCAATAGGGCCGCTGAGCATACCGACGTAGCCTGTGAAGGTTATCAGCAGGGCGTAGTCCATTCCGCCGATGCGCGAGAGGGTCATATAAGCGCCTGCGAAGTACACGGCGGTGGTTATCAGCTGGCCTGCGGCGCGGTAGAGCGAGTTCCACCTTGCCTGCGTGGTGACAATGATGTATTCGGCGCCGCGCGCACGCTTGACTGCCGAGGAGAAGCGGCTTTTTTCACTGCTCTCGCGGCCGAAAGCGCGCACTACGCGCGCTCCTGTCAGGTTGTCGCTCAGCACACTTGTGACTTTGCGCGAGGTGCGGTGGCGGCGGCCGTACATCGACCACATTATCGGTATGCGGAGGTAGGAAATGATTATCGGCACCGGCAGGATCAGCATGGCGACGAGGGTCAGCTGCCAGCTTAGCGTCAGCATGATTATCAGCGCGACAACGACGGTGACAAGGTCGACCGCGGCGCTCGGCAGCGAGTCGATGAACAGACCCGTGACCTCCTGAGCATCGCGCAGCACGCGGGTCATGAGGGTGCCTGTTTCGCGGCTTTGGTAGAAGCGCAGCGACAGGCGGCTCATCGACGAAAACACGGCGTTTTTGATGTCGCGCACGACAAACGGCACGAATTTGGCGGTCAGAAAGCTGTGCAAAAACGTAAAGAACTGGTTTGCGAGCTTGATAAGCAGCATAAGCCCGACGACGATTATCAGCACGCCGACTGTGCCGAGCGTTTCGGCGTTCAGCCGTCCCGAGAATGCCGAGCCGTTTTCGAGCACCTCGCCGAACATTACCGAGCCGCTCAAATACGGCGAGACAAGGCTGACGAGGGCGGTCGCGACGAAGCACAGCGCGGTTATAACGGTCTGCACCTTATAGGGCTTAAAGAAGCCGAACAGGCGGCTTATCAGACTGCGCCTGTCAAGGCAGTCGTCGCAGACGCGCTGACCCTTGCCGAGCGGTCGGCCGCATTTCGGGCAGCGGCGGGGCGGCTTCTTGGGCGCGGAGTCGGCTGAGACCTCGCCGCCGAGCAGGCTTAAAAACATTCGCAGCTCCTCGGCGCGCGAGTTGGACGAAACGGCGAGGAACGTGTCCTTGCCGTTATATTTGATCTCGATTGAAACGTTGGTCACGCCCGCGCGCTCGACAGGCTCGCTGATAAGCGACAATTCGAAGCGGTCGACGTCTTCGCTGCCGTCGGGCACGGGCTCGGTCAGGTTGCCGGCGGTGAAGTCGGAGCCGGGGAGGGCTTGCTTTGCGCTTAGGCGGATAAGCTCGGTGTCGGTCAGGATCAGCCAGCCGCGGCGGTACTCGCCCGCGCTGCCCATATCGGTGCAGCAGACCGCGCGCACGTGCCCGTTTTCGCCGCACAGGCTTTTGTAATCGGCGAAAGCCGAATTATTCTTATCTGCGGCCATCGGGAAAGCCCTCCTTTACAATATAATATAAAAAGCATAACATATTCAGCTCGGTCAAGTCAACGGTTTACCTGCGGCAAACGGCAATTTTGTCGATTACTTTGATAAAAATGTTAAAAAAGGTATTCCATTTTGGTGTGACGTTTGCTATGATATAATCATAGCTTTTGTAAAAGCCATTTTTAGGAGGATAAGCAATGATTTTCAATCTGTTTCAGAGACCGGAGGTCAGACCCGGCAAAGAAGCGGTGTATGACTGGCAGCGCAAGGTCGGACACGACCTCGGGCTGAAGGCAACCGTCTTTATCGGCTCAAATCAGCTGACCGACCCCGAGGTTGTTGAAAAGTGCCGCGTCGACCGCGACGAGTTCGGCGACGAGATCGGCATCTGGCTTGCTCCCGACGAGCAGGCGGGCGGCAATATGATCTGGCTCGTAAGCGAGGAGGACAAGCTCCGCTCCATCAAGAACACGGTCGAAAACTACAAAAAAGCGTTCGGCAGCTACCCTGTCGTTATGGGAAACTATGTTCTTGATTCTTCGCTTATCAGGATTATCAAGGACTGCTGCCCGAGCGTCAAGGCGGTCGTAGCAGGCTGCTTTGAAGAGGGCGTAAAGGTGTTTCACGGCTGCAACAACTCATGGTATCTGTTCTCGGAGGGTATGAGCTGGAATCCGTGGTATCCGTCAAAGGGTCACTCGGTTCGCCCCGCCGAGAGCGAGGACGACTGGGCGGGCGTTGTCGCCGTGCCGCATTTGAGCCGCGACCTCGTGTTCGGCTACGAGAGCCGCAACGACTTCTTCGCTTCGCACCCCGCCAACATTCAGCGCGGACTTGCCAACGAGGGCAGAGTTCACGACTATGATTTCAACCTCTGCGACCAGTACAGAATGCAGGAGGATTTTAACGACGGCTTCTCTTATTACCAGATTCACGTCGGCTCCGCCTGGCTCAGCCACCACCACAACATAATAGACCCCGACGAAGTCACGCAGGCGCTTTATAAAGAAACGCTTGAGTACATAGCTTCTCTGCGCGACGAGGGCAAGGTTGAGGTAATGACCTTCTCCGAGTTTGCGGACGCTTACCGCAAGAGAGTGCCCATCGGCAAGCAGGACATCGGCGTGGGCAAGGACATCCTCATGGGCTCTGGCAAGCAGTACTACTGGGTGTATGACACCGGCTACCGCGCGCTCGTTGATGTGTTCCAGGGCGGCTCGATCGGCGATCTGCGCCCCTATGCGGGCAAGTACGATGCGTTCACCGGACCCGACGCGCCGAACGGGCGTTATCTGATGAACTCCTATCCTTACCTTATCCAGTCGCAGTATCGCAGCGGCGTAAAGAACCACTGCTACGACGGCTCTTACACCACGATGTATCTGGAGCACGGCGGCGAGAAGCTGGATATGTGCCGCTACAACACCAAAATCGAGAAGGTCGAGCGCACCGACAACTCGAGCACGCTTTATTTGAAGCCTGTTGAGATGAAGTTCGACGACGGCCTTGAGGTCACGGTGCAGACGGTCTACCGCTTCGACCCCGAGGGCAGGATCGAGATTATCCGCCGCATACTTTCCGTCAGCGATCCGAGCGCCGAGCTTGAGCTTCAGGAGTATGTAAAGGGCTGCTACGGCTTCACCGAGTATCCCGAGGATATGAAGGGCATCGACCTATTCGTCGACGGCGAAAAAGTGCTCGACTACACCTATTCCAACAAGTCGGTATCCCGCAAGGGCGCAAAGAGCGTCGGTGTGACCATACCCGAGATAACGACCGACTTCTCACTCAATTCTGACACGGCCGTGAGCGCCGAGATAAAAGAGGGCCATCTGTTCGAGCCTTACTACACTCTCAAGCTCAACTACACCGTTAACGCCGATACCAAGGAGGTAAGATCATGGCTGCAAATAAAAAAGACGCAGGCGTAATCTATCGCTGCCCCGCCTGCTTTGATATGCTCAACGACGTTGTCATCGATATGTACGACGACGGCAAGTATCACTGCGTAAAGTGCGGCTATGTCGCCACCCCCGAGGAGCTGCTTGAGGATTACGCTCAGTTCCGCAAGAGATACAAGCTCATCGGCACGCGCCTGACGCTCGACGATCAGAGAAAGCTGTAAGCGTTCCCGCTCAGCGCATAACAAGAAGCCCGCGTTTCGGATTTTTGTCCGAGGCGCGGTTTTTTTGTGCGTGATTTTGTGTTGAGTTAAAGATGAGCGCCCGGCCGGTCGGTCGGGCGCTCGGATTTTGATAGTGGTATTACGGCGCGGTGTGGGCGAACACGCGTCGAGCGCGGTCGCGGCGCGATTGAGGAAAGTCGCCGCGCGGGAAAATGCGGGGAAATGCGGAAAAATGCGGGGAAATGCGGAGGTGAACACGCACGGTAAAAAGCGCGGGCAGAGCCGCTTTTGCGTCAGTCCTCCGCGACGGCTTCTTCGGCGACCGTCCACTCGGTCGTGCGGTAGAACACGATCGAGATGACCGTTGCAATGACCCAGCCGATCGGCCACGCAAGCCAGATGCCGACCGTACCGAGCGCGGTGCGCGAGAGCACCTCCGCAAGCACGACGCGCAGGACAAGGTCGGTGAAAGTCGCGACCATAAACTTCTTCATAAGTCCCGCGCCGCGCAGCACTCCGTCGGAGACGAGCTTGGCGGCGACGACGAAGTAGAACGGCGAGATTATGCGCAGGAACATAACGCCTGTGTCCATTGCCGTGCCCGTCGGGCTTTCAAGGAAGATGTGGACAAGCGGCTGCCCGAGGAACTCATAGAGCAGCACCAACGGTATGCACAGACCCCAAACGAGCTTGAGACCCGCTCTGAAGCCCGCCTTGATACGGTCGGTCTTGGCGGCGCCGAGGTTCTGCGCGGTGAAGTTCGAGATGCCGTTGCCGAGGGTGGTGAGCGACGTGATGACCATATTGTTGAGCTTGACCGAGGCGCTGTAGCCCGCCATAACGGCCGAGCCGAAGCTGTTGATGACGCTTTGGATTATGATGTTGCCGACGGAGATGAAGCTCTGCTGCAATATGCTCGGCACGGCGACGACGGCAAAGCTGCGCAGGTGCTCAAGCACGAACGGGTGCACCTTTTCCCCGGTCTTTATTTTCGCAAAGCGGCGGAACACGACGGCGAGGGCGAGCACGCAGCTTATTCCCTGACAAAGGAAGGTCGCCCAGGCGACGCCGTCGACCTTCATACCGAAAACGGTGACGAACAGAATGTCGACGCCGATGTTGGCGGTCGACGAGCAGGCGAGGAAGATGAACGGAGTTCTCGAATCGCCGAGAGCCGAGAAAATGCCCGTTGCGACGTTGTAGAAGAACACAAACGGCAGGCCGAGAATGTATATGTCAAGATAGAGCTTTGAGTCGGCGAAAACCTCTTCGGGCGTTTTAATAAGGCGCAGCAGCGGCTCGCAGAACGCGAAGCCTATCGCCATAAGCAGGGCGCACAGCACGGCGCTTGAGATAAGCGCGGTGTAGACGGCGCTTTTCATATCGGCGTAGCGCTTTGCACCGAAAAGCTGCGCCGCGATGACGGAGCAGCCGATGTTGCAGCCGAACGCGAATGCGATGAAGATAAGCGTTATCTCGTAGCTGTTGCCGACGGCGGCGAGGGCGTTATCGCTGATGAATTTGCCTGCGACGAAGCTGTCGGCGATGTTGTAAAGCTGCTGGAAAATGATGCTGCCGAAAAGCGGCAGGCAAAAGCGCCACAGCACGCTTTGCGGATTTCCGACTGTCAGGTCCTTGTTCATATTTTGACACTCCTTTTGATTGCAGGAATTATTATAGTGCAAGTGCAGATATATGTAAAATCTATATTTGATATAGTGGATATATCACTTATACATTGCAAAAAATGTCGGTGGGTGTGCGGTGCTTTCGGTGCGGATAATTTTTTTGCTTTTATTCCGCTTTTGCTCTTTAGTTGCAGTGATTGCCGCAACCGAAGCGGGGTTAGCCTCTATAAGTGAAAGGAGGAATAAAGCAGTGGACAGTCAACTAAAGCAAAAAGAGAGGCTTTTCTGCCTGTATATGGCGCAGGCGTTCACGCCCGCTGAGGCGGCCTTCAAGGCGGGATACATCGTGTCGCCGCGCAAGGCGGCCGAGAAGCTGCTGTGCAGGCGCGACATCGCTGACGGGATAACCGCGAGCGCCGAGCGGCTTTGCCGTATAAGCGCGGCCGCCGGTTACAGCCGCATTGCCTTCGGCGGCGTGGCCGACGCGGTCAGGCTCTGCTTCAGCGAGGAGCTGCCCGAGGACGTCGATACCCTTGACCTTTACGCGGTCAGCGAGCTCAAGCGCTCCAAAAACGGAGTGGAAGTCAAGCTCTACGACCGAATCGACGCTCTTGACAGGCTTAAAGAGCTGACGCAGGCAAACAGCGAAAAAGCGGAGCCGTTCTACCGCGCCATCGAGCAGGGTGCCAAGCAGCTTTACGGGGAGGAATGAGCGTGGAATTCAAGCCTTTCTCGAAAAAGCAGCTGAAGGTGCTCACCTGGTGGTGCGACAGCAGTCCGCAAAAGGACCTTGACGCGATAATCTGCGACGGCGCGGTGCGCAGCGGCAAAACGCTTTGTATGTCGCTGTCGTTTGTGTCGTGGGCGTTCTACCGATTTTCGGGGGCGTCGTTCGCGATTTGCGGCAAGACCCTGACCTCTCTCAGGCGCAACATCGTAGTCAACCTCACCGAGACCCTCGTCAGCCTCGGCTTCGGCGTAAGGCAGTCTCACTCGCAGAACCTGCTCGAGATAGAGCGCGCGGGGCGAAAGAACCGCTTCTATCTCTTCGGCGGCAAGGACGAGTCGAGCGCCGCGCTTATCCAGGGTATGACCCTTTCGGGGGTAATGTTCGACGAGGTGGCTCTGATGCCGCGCTCCTTCGTTGAGCAGGCGCTTGCGCGCTGCTCGGTGGAGGGCTCAAAGTTCTGGTTCAACTGCAATCCCGAACACCCTCAGCACTGGTTCAACCGCGAGTGGATAGAAAAGTGCGACGAAAAGCGCGCGCTCTACCTCCATTTCAAGATGCAGGACAACCCCTCCCTGTCGGAGAAGATGATCGAGCGCTACCGCTCGCTTTACTCCGACGCGTTTTATGAGAGGTTCGTCGAGGGGCGGTGGACCGCGGCGGCGGGGCTTGTGTATCCGTTTTTCGGAGACGCGAACCTGTGCGACAAGGCACCGGCCGAGTGCGAAAAATACTACATCTCGTGCGACTACGGCACCGTCAACCCCACTTCGATGGGGCTGTGGGGCTTAAAAGACGACGTGTGGTACAGGGTGGACGAGTATTACTACTCGTCAAAGGCGTACGGCGAGCAGAAGACCGATGAGGAATATTACTGCGAGCTTGAAAAGTTAGCGGCAGGCCGAAAGATAGAAGCGGTCATCTGCGACCCGTCCGCCGCCTCCTTCATCACCTGCGCGCGCCGCAAGGGGCGCTTTCGCGTAACGGCGGCCAAAAACGATGTCCTCGACGGCATACGCAAGGTCTGCGACGCTCTGAAAACAGGCAGGATAGTGATTGCGCGCTGCTGCAAGGACGCTATCCGCGAGTTCGGGCTTTACCGCTGGGACGAATCGAGCGTTAAGGACTGCGTGCGTAAGGAAAACGACCACGCGATGGACGATATACGCTACTTTGTCGCGACTGTGCTTTGCGGTGAGGACGACGGCGACTTTTTCGCCGTCACCGCGCCGCGCAGGTGATGAGCCGCTTGAATTTGCCGATCGGATCAGGCGGTTTTCACTTTGCCGAAAAGCGGCTTTTATGCCTTTTGAAAGCTGCTGTTCGGTTGAAACAGGTCGGAGAAAAGGAGAAAGAAAATGAAGCTTCGTAACTTGTTTACAAAGCCCGCAAAAAGCGCGGCGGTGCAGACGGCGTACAAGATGAATATGCCCGTCGGACTTTCGGCCGTGCCGCTGATGCCGCCCGACGCGATGATGCTCAGGTCGATGCGCGCGGCCGTGCCGATAATAGACGCGGCGATAAACAAGATCGTGCGCCTGACGGGCGGCTTCAGCGTGGAGTGCTCATCGGATGAGCAAAGCGAGGCGCTGGGCGCCTTTCTGGCAAGAGTCAGAGTCGGCGCATCGGGCGAGGGCATACAGGCGTTTTTGTCGGCCTACCTCGATCAGCTGCTGATGTACGGCACGGCGGTTGGCGAAATGCTCATCTCGACCGACGGCGAGGACATTGCCGCGCTCTACAACGCCGATCTGAACGACCTCGCGTTTTCGGGCTCGACGCCGCTTGAAGTAAAGGTCTGCGTGCGTGAGGCGGGCGGAGTGAAGCCTGCGCCCTATCAGCAGCTTATCGTTCACACGGCGCTCGACCCCGAGCCGGGCAGCGTGACGGGGCGCTCGCTGCTCGGGGGGCTGCCGTTTGTGACCGAGATACTGACCAAGATATACTCGTGCATAGGCGTCAACTTCGAGCGTATGGGCAACCTGCGTTACGCGGTGACCTATCGCCCGAACGGCGACAGCGTCGACCGCATAAACGCAAAGCAGCGCGCGACGCAGATCGCCGAGCAGTGGTCGGACGCGATGAAAAGCAAGGAAGTGCGCGACTTTGTGGCCGTAGGAGATGTGGACATCAAGGTCATCGGCGCGGAAAGTCAGATGCTTTCGACCGAAGTGCCCGTGCGGCAGATGCTTGAGCAGATCGTCGCAAAAACGGGCATACCGCCGTTTTTGCTGGGACTGAGCTGGTCGTCGACCGAGCGTATGTCGGCGCAGCAGGCCGACATACTCACGAGCGAGCTGGACTACTACCGTTCGCTGCTGACCCCGGTGGTGCGCCGCATATGCGATATGTGGCTGCGGCTTCACGGCGAGAGCGACGATGTCAGGGTCAACTGGGAGCCTATCAACCTGCAGGACGAGATATCGCTTGCGCAGGCAAGGCTCTACCGCGCTCAGGCTATGCAGATCGAAGCCTCGCTGAAAGGAGAGTAAAATGGCGGACAATTCAAATGCGGTCGGAACGCCGACCGAGGAACAACTCAAAAAGATCAACTCGCTTTCCCGCCGCGAGCTGAAGCCCGAGGAGGTCTACACCTTTTCGGTGGTGCTGTGCGACAACGAGGTCGACCGCGACTTCGAGCGCTTCACCGTCGGCGCGCTTAACAGGCTGGCCAAGCTATACGTCGGCAAAACGGGGATATTCGACCACTCCATGCACACGCGCGACCAGTGCGCGCGCATATTCGAGTGCGAGGTTATAAGCGAGCCGGGGCACGTCACGGCGGCGGGCGAGACCTATCACTGCCTGAAGGCGCAGGCGTACATGACCCGCACCGAGTCCAACCGCGACCTGATGCTCGAGATAGACGCGGGCATCAAAAAGGAGGTCAGCGTCGGCTGCGCGACCGCTTCGAGGACGTGCTCGATATGCGGCAAGGACCTGCGCACCTCTCCGTGCGGGCACAGACCCGGGCGCACCTATACCAAATCGGGCGCAAAGCAGCTGTGCCACGCGGTGCTCGACGACCCGACCGACGCTTACGAGTGGTCGTTCGTCGCAGTTCCCGCACAGCGCCGCGCGGGCGTTACCAAGTCGCTGTCGTTTCGCGACGCGCTCAGCTCCGACGCAGTCGTAAAGCGGCTCGGCGAGCTGACGGGCGCAACCGCGGAGGACGCCGACGAGGCGCTGACTCAGCTTGACTCGCTTGCCCGACGCGCGGAGGAGGGAGCGCTCTACCGTGCCGAGGTGCAGAAGTCGGCCAGGCGCTACTGCCTGCTTGCGCAGCCCGCTATGACCGCAGAAGCGGCCGAGCGGCTGACCGAGAGCATGGAGCTTGATGAGCTGATACGCTTTCGCGACGGCTGCAAAAAGGCCGCCGAGGCGGCTTTGCCGCTTTCGCCGCAGCTGACCCACGGCATTTCGGGCGAAAAGAAAGACACCCGCAACGACTACAGAATATAAAAATCAGGGAGGAAAAAACTAATGGCATTCGATAACATCAGAATTGAAAAGAATATGTACAACGTACCCGGCAAGAGCTTTACTCAGGTGCTTGAGGAGCTTGACCCGTCCGAGAATTATGCCGGCACGCAGTACGAGGGGCTTGACGCGTTCCAGAGACAGCTCAAGCGCTTTGACATCAAGGTCAGCGGCCCGAACTCCGACGCAGTCGCCAAGTTCTACTCCACCGCCGACTCGAGCGCGCTGTTTCCCGAGTACGTTTCGCGCGCGGTCAGAAGCGGCATAACCGAGTCCCCGCTGGTCAAGGACATCGTCGCCTCCACGACCTACACCGACTCGCTCAACTACCGCTCCTTCGCCGCCACCACCGACCTCAACCCCAAAACTGCCGCCGCCGTTGCCGAGGGTACGGCTCTGCCGACGGTCACCATCAGCCTGAAGGAGAAGGCCGTTGCGCTTAAAAAGTACGGCCGCACTATCGAAGCGTCCTACGAGGCGATGAAGTTCCAGCGCCTTGATATGTTCTCGCTCGCACTGCGTCAGGTCGGCGACTTCATTGCCAAGCAGCGCTTTGCAAACGCTATCGACGTCATCAAAAACGGCGACGGCAACTCAAACCCCGCCGCCGTCATAACGGGCGCCTCGACCACTTCCGTTTCTTACGACGATATGCTCAGTCTGTGGAGCGCCCTGGGCGACTTCAAGATGAACACCATCATCGCTTCGCCCGATATGGCGCTCAAGCTTATCAAAATCTATGAGCTGCAGGACAGAGACATCGGCATCGACTTCCAGTACAACGGCAAGTTCGGCACTCCGTTCGGTGCAAACTTTATCAAGAGCGACCTTGTCGGCGAAAAGACCATCATCGCCCTCGACAAGCGCTATGCGCTCGAAATGGTTATCGCCTCCGACGTGCTGGTCGAGTATGAGAACTCCATCGTCGACCAGATGACCAAGGCTACCGTAAGCTCCATCTCGGGCTTTGCCAAGATGTACGACGGTGCAAGCGTCGTTTACAAGCTTAAGCAGACAGCTTAAGGCTTCCGCTTTTCAGCGCGGCTTATCGGTGCGAGGGGTCGGCAGGACCGGCCCCTCCGCCCGCAGCTTTTTTGGCAGAAAAACAGAAGCGAAAGGAAGGTCTAACCATGATTGAAACCGAAAAGGTGCTCGGCGCATTTGCCCTGCTTGCCGATCTCGATGACAGCGAGGCGCGCTCGGCTCAGCCGCTGGTTGAGATGAGCGTCGCCGAGGTGACGCTCATGCTGCGCTCGGGTGCGTGCACCGACGAGACTCACGACCGCATTGCCCACGCGTGCGCGGCGGTCGCCTACTATAAATACGCCGTCGTGTGCGCGCTGAGAGAAGGCTCGGTCACCGTCGGCGATGTCAAGCTGACTCCCGCCGCGGCAGGCACACTCACTGTTGCAAAGCAGCTGCGCGACGACGCGCTCGGCTCGATAGCCGACCTTATCGACAACGACGGCTTTGTCTTTGAGCAGGTGCAGCTGTGAGCGCCGCCGCGAGAGTCAGGCGCGCCATACGCCGCGCGGGCGTTGCGGCCGAGATCGTTTCGGGCGGCAAGACGGTGAGCGCAAAGTGCTTCATTCAGCCGATGAGGTACAAAAACAAAATGTACATCGACAGCCAGTACACCAAGCTCGGCATCGTCGACGAGTCGTGCTTTCTTTACCTCGGCCCGCCCGAGTACCCGCTTTCGGAGGGCACGGATACGGCCGTCACCGCGGGTGGGGTCGCCTACAACTGCGTAAAGACCGAGACGGTCCTTGCAGGCACGCAGGCGGCGTACATATGGGCGATATTAAGACTTAGGAGGTGAGCGGAGTGTCGGCATTTTATCCGCAGATAGAGCAGCAGGTTGAGTATTTTATCAACCTCATCAAAAATTCCGACCTCGGGAACGAGTACCGCATTTACGACGAGTTCAACGACGCGCTGACCGAAAACCCGCTCATTCACCCGACGGCGACCGTCGGTATAAAAAGCCTCGAAAGCGAGAGCGTGTGGATCGGCGACTTCCTCGGCAAAAAGGCGGGCGAGGCCGTCGGCGGCAAGCTTGTGACGGTCACTTACGAGCTGACGGTGCACTCGCCCGTGACGATGGGCGGCAGCGCGTGCACGCGCTTTTTGTGCAAGGTGCGCGACACGCTCTACGGCACGGAGAATCTGCTTTTCTCAAACGTGACCTCGGGCGAGATAAAGTACGACCGCTCGCGCCGCTGTCTTTATATGCCCGTGCGGTTTGCGGTCAAATACATCATTTAAAGGGGTGAGCGGCTTATGATATTTCAGTCAAAGGAGTCGAAGCTGTTCGTCGGCATCGGCAACGATGAGCTTGCCTGCGTTACCAAGATCGAGATAAGCAGCGAGCGGGGACTGACCTCGGCCGGCGATGTCGACAAGACGAGCGCCGTGCACACCGTGACGGTGTATCGCTACCTGCCCGTGGATGTGGAGGTCGGCAGCTTTTACGACAAAAGCAGCTTTGAGCTGACGGCGTCCGACCTCTGGAGCACGCTGATATTTACAGGCTGTGAGTGGAAGAAGATCGAGCGCAGGGCGTCGCCCGACGGAGTGTACGAAACGCTCACTTTCCGCTCAAAAAATATGTCGGTCAGCTGAAAACAGAGGCAAGTTTAAAGCAAGCGGGAAGTCCAAAATCAGAGGACAGGCAAATATAAAGGACGGGTCTGAACTTTCAGGCCGAAATAACGGCTCGCTTTGCGGGCTTTGGGCAGGACTTTCGCGCAAAAGAGCGGAAGTCCTGCCTTTTTTTACCGAACATTACACGCTTTGCGCCCTTACTCCGACAGTCTGCAGCGAAGGCGAGAGAGTATAATATGCAGAGAATAAGGAAAATATTACCAATTTTAGGCGGTGAAAAAATGAGAGAACAAATAAGCCGGATAAGCCGCGCAAAAGCGCCGCAGCTGACGGGGCTTGTCTCGCAGGCGGCTGCCGTGATTTGCGGCTTCACGGCGGCAAGAGCGCCCCTGCTCGGCGGGTGCGCGCCCTTCGGGGTCGCATTTGCTGCGGGAGTGCCGAACGTGCTTGCTCCCGCGGCCGCTGTGGGCGCCGCCCTCGGCTACGTCATACCCGTGACGGGGCGGTCGGGCTTTCGCTATCTGGCGGCGGTGGTGTGCATCGCGCTGATAAAATTCCTCGTCGTCGGGCGCTTCGGTTTTACAAAAACGCCCGCGTTCGCCGCCGTGGGAGCCTTCGCCGCAAGCGCCGTCACCGCAGCTGCAGTAATTGCCGCTTCGGGCGTGAGCGCGCAGGCGCTGCTTGCGGCTTTGGGCGAGGGCGCGGCTGCTGCGGCGTTTGCGTACTTCGTCGCAGTCATCGGAGCGCGGTCGGGCGAGCCGCTTGAACGCAAGAGCTTAAGCTCGCTCGAGACCATCGCCGCCGTGGCGGTCATCGGCGTTATGCTGATGGCGCTGACGCCGATAAAGCTCGGGCTTGTGCGCCTGTCGCCGATCGCGGGGCTGCTGATAGTGCTGTCGGCGGCGCGCTGCTCGCGTGAGAGCGCAGGGGTCACGGCGGGCGCGGCGATCGGGCTGCTGCTGTCGCTGTCGCAGGGCGTGCCGCTCTGGCTTGCGGGGGCGTTCGCGGCTGCGGGACTGCTCGCGGGAGTGTTCGCGTGGACGGGCGACGTCGGCATGGCGGTGACAGCCGACGCGGTCGTAGGAGCCTTCGTCGCCGTCGCGGGCGCGCAGGACAATATCGGCGCGTTTATCGAAGCGATAGCGGCGTCTGTCATCTTCCTGATATTGCCGCACTCGGCGCGCTCGGCGCTGGCGCTCCTGTTCGCGCCGCAGCCGGATATGCCGCGCGTCGACGGCCTGCGCAAGGCCGTGACTATGCGCCTGCAGTTTGCCTCGGAGGCGCTGAGCGCCGTGTCCGACACCGTCGAGACCGTCTCGGCAAAGCTCGGCAGGATGAACGCACCGAGCTTTGAGCAGATGCTCGACTCGCTCGAGCAGGATGTCTGCGCCCGCTGCGGGCTGCGCAAATACTGCTGGCAGGATAACCGCGAGCGGCTGCTGGCCTCCTTCGCCGAAATGACGCGCACCGAGGCTGCGCCCGAGCTGCTGCCCGAGGAGATCGGCAGCGTCTGCAGCCGTTCGGACGAGCTTTGCGCGCAGCTTAAGGACCGCTACAGGCAGCTTTCCTCCCGCGAGGCGGCGCAGCGCCGCGTCGACGAGGTCAGGGGAGTGCTCATCGACCAGTTTTCGGGCATTTCGGAGATGCTTTACGATATGGCGTGCGAGTTCGAGTCCGCGCGCCGCTACGACCTCGAAGCCGCCGAGCGCGTCGAAAGCGCGCTGCGCGAAGCGGGGCTTATCCCCACCGACATCGGCTGCAGCGTCGACCGCAGCGACCGAATGACCGTCGAGGTGCGCGTCCAGGCGGGGGCGCACGCGCGCTTTAACCGAATGACGGTCAAAAACGCCATCAGCGCCGCCTGCGGGCGCGACTTTGAAGCGCCCGTCATCTCCGTGGCAAAGACGGGCGCGCTGATGACCCTGACCGAGCACGCGCGGCTTTCGGCCGACACGGGCGTGTTCAGTCTGACGATGAACGACGCGCGGCTGTGCGGCGACGCAGCCGAGATATTCTGCGACGGCAAGGGCAAGCTGGTCATGCTGCTGTGCGACGGAATGGGCGCGGGAGGGCGCGCGGCGGTCGACTCCGCCATGGCTGCGGGGCTGATGAAGCGCCTGCTCGGCGCGGGCTTCGGCTACGACTGCGCGCTGAGGATTGCCAACTCCGCCATGCGCTTCAAGTCGACCGACGAGTCGCTTTCCACCGTCGATCTGAGCGCCGTCGACCTGTTCACGGGCCGCACCGAGCTGTATAAGGCGGGCGCGTGTCCGACGGTCGTGCTGCGCTCGGGCAGGACGGCGCGCGCGGAGTGCGCGTCCCTGCCTGCGGGGATAGTGCGCGAGGTCGGCTTTGACTCGGCGGCGGTCATGCTTGACGAGGGCGACATCATCGTGATGTTCTCCGACGGCGCAACGAGCGAGGGCACCGACTGGATCTGCGCCGAGGTCGAGGCGTGGAAGGGCTCGGGCAGCGCGCAGCAGCTTGCAGAGCACATAGCCCGCTCGGCGCGGCGCAGAAGAAGCGACGGCCACGACGACGATATAACCGTTCTGACCGCGATAATAGAAAAGGCGGTCAAATGACTTGCCAAACGCGACAAAATGTGATAAAATGGTCTGAACTTAAATTTTCATTCAAAAATCAAGAGGTGTATTTTTAATGTCAGGCCATTCAAAATGGAACAACATAAAGCGCAAGAAGGAGAAGACCGACGCCCAGAAAGCGAAGGTGTTCACCCGCATCGGCCGCGAGCTGGCTATGGCCGTCAAGGCGGGCGGCCCCGACCCGAACGTAAACGGCAAGCTGCGCGACGTGATCGCCAAGGCCAAGGCCAACAACGTGCCTAACGACAATATTGAGCGTATGCTCAAGAAGGTTTCGGGCGAGGATAACAGCAACTATGAGGAGATAATCTACGAGGGCTACGGCCCCGCGGGCATCGCCGTCATCGTCGAGACTCTGACCGATAACCGCAACCGCACCGCGGGCGAGATGCGCCACTATTTTGATAAAAACGGCGGCAACCTCGGCCAGAGCGGCTCGGTCATGTTTATGTTCGAGCGCAAGGGCGTCATCGTCATCGAGTCCGACGGACTGGACGAGGACACCGTTATGGAGGACGCTCTCGAGGCGGGCGCTGACGATTTCAATGTTGAGGACGGCGTGTTCGAGATCACGACCGACCCGAACTCAGTTGACGAAGTCAGCCGTATCCTTTCCGATAAGGGCTACAAATTCGTCTCCGCCGAGGCCGAGTACGTTCCGAATATGACCAACGACCTCACCGACGAGGAAGCTGTTTTCAAGATGAACCGCCTGCTCGAAATGCTCGAGGAGAACGACGACGTCCAGTACGTCTGGCACAACTGGAACGCCCCCGAAGAGGAAGACGAGGACTGACGAGCTTTCGCCGTTTGGCGAAAACGGTGATGCTCGGCTTTTTGCCGAGCGAGGGCGCAAGAAACATCGCTACGAGTGTCAGCCCAAAACATAACTGAAAAGCGCAGGGCAATTATTGCCCTGCGCTTTTCTATACCTCTCAGGCGAGGTTGATTATTTCAAGGCCGCGATTTTTCGCGTATTTGACCGTGTACGCCGTGCCGCTGCGGGAGGCTTTCAGGTAGCATACGCATATGTCGCTTGCTTCAACCATAAGTCGGTTTCGTTTCAGCATACAGTCGCCGTCGTATTCCTCGCACGCATATTCAACCCGGTCGGCGGCGCGTTTTATGCGCTCGTATTTTTCGCGGTCGGCCGCCCGCCAGTGCGCGGCCTGATCCTTGCACGGCAGCATAAGAATAAGCCTTATCCCGGGGTGGGCGGTACGCGCTTTCAGCACGCACTCGGCGGCGACGGTGTCAAAGCCGAGCGCTCCGCCTGCGTAAAAGTCGCGCACGCCGCGCTCTATCAGCCGATTTATCTCGTCCGTCAGCGCGATTGCAATATTTTCATCTTTTGACAGCCTGCGGTGTCCGCTGAAGCAGCAGGAGCGGGGAGTTCCGCCCATCTCAGCGGCTTAGTGCGTCGATTACGGCGCTGACTACGGCAGCCTGCTGCGGCGACAGCTGCTCGGCTTTTGCCGAGATGTCGACGTCGGGTGCGGTGTCGATTACGTCCTCGAATATATCGTCCGCAGAGCAGCCGAGCGCGTTTATGACCGCGACCAGCTTGTCGATACGCGCCGAGTTTTTGCCGCGCTCAATGTCGGACAGGTAGTTGGTCGATATTCCGACCATTTCCGCAAGCTGCTGCTGCGTGTAGCCCCTTGCGCGGCGCAGGCGCTGAATGTTGCGGCCGAGCGACTGCTCGACGGTAAACTGACGCGGCATCTCAGCGCCTCCCCTCATTTGTTTGAGATAATTATGAGATAATTATAAACAAATGTGGGGAAAATTTACACAAAGCACGGCCGAAGTTTCTAATGCCCTCGGCGTGAATTATTCGCCGATGCCGTAAATTATCGCTCGGCAAGGGGCACGGCTGTAGTTTGCGTACAGCATTGGAAGGGCGATTTTTGCAGGGGCGGCGGAACGCTCGCCCTCACCCCGCGAATTGGAGGACGGCGAGGACTGCGACGGCTGCGGCGAGGACGAAAATTATCAGCCGGAGCGCGGCGCGGCTTATTCGGCGTCTGCCCTTTTTCGCGCTGCGGCAGGGCGCTGTCAGCGCGGAGCGGTCGACGATGCGCTGAGCCTCGCTGTGCAGCGCGTTTGCGTCTGCGCTCTCCGCGCCCGGGCGCACGAAGAATATCGCACGCTCGAAAAGCTCGCTGTCGGTGTCGTTGACCTCGATTATCTGTCGGTTTACGCCTTTGATCATATTTTTACCGCCTTTCCTCAAGCAAATTATTCCGTTTCAATGTACCGTCGGCAGACAAGGGCGGACGTGATTACATTTGTCTGTCGATGGTATATTTTTGGCATAAATAAGTAATTTATGCATTGTTTTGGTAATAAGTCGGGTTTTGAAGCGCATATACTCAAAATATTACAGAGAGTATAACATCGTGTTGACATAAAAAAGTTGAAAAGTCTGTTGAAAATGTGAAAAAATCGCGTTAAACAGAGGTTTTTTACTTTAAAATTCAGCCTAAAAAGGTTTAATATCTGCAATTATGTTAACATACAAAGAGTTGAAAAATATTTTTGTTGTGAAAAGTCTCGGATTACGAAATGTAAATTTTTACATATTTTTTCACGTGTGAAAGTGTCGGAAAGCCACATGGTCAGCAGCTTTTTCGGGCTTTAAGCGGGGAGTCGGGCGCTCTCTGAGCGCGGCTTTATCGGGTACTGCCGGAAAGTTTGCCGCGCAGCGTGTGAGACTTTCATAAATTACATGGTTTTTTAACACTTTTGGCTTGCTTTTTGCTTCGAAAGGAAGTAAGATGTACATAATAAATCATCCGTGAGCCCGCGAGGTGCAAAGTCTAAGCCGTCGCGGCCGACATTGCGGTCGTCTCGGCGGAAAACGAAAGTGTAACAAAGGGGTGCTCAGATGAAGACTGCTCTTGTAACAGGCGGCTCGCGCGGGATAGGCCGCGCCTGCGTTGAAGAATTTGTCGGGGCGGGATATACGGTCGCCTTTTGCTATAAAAACGACGCTGCGGCTGCGGCTCAGGTCGAAAGGTGCGGTGCCGTCGGGTATAAGCTCGACGTTGCCGACCGCGCGGCGGTGGACGGAATGGTCGCGTCGGTCATACGTGATTTCGGGCACATCGACGTGCTTGTCAACAACGCGGCGGTCGCGGGGCAGTGCCTTTTCACCGATATAACAGCCGACGAGTGGCAGCATATGCTTGATGTTGACCTGACGGGTGCTTTCAATTTTTCACAGGCTGTCGCGCCGTCGATGATAAGCCGAAAAAGCGGAAAAATGATAAATATTTCGTCAATGTGGGGCGTATCGGGCGGCTCTTGCGAGGTGCATTATTCCGCTGCAAAGGCTGCTCTGATAGGGCTGACGAAGGCTCTTGCAAAGGAGCTCGGGCCGAGCGGGATAACCGTCAACTGCGTAGCTCCCGGGGTCATCGACACCGATATGAACGCGCACCTGAGCGCAGACGACCTTGCCGCTCTTGCCGATGAAACGCCCGTCGGGCGCATCGGACGTCCCGAGGAGATCGCGGCTGCGGTCGCGTTCCTCGCAAGTGAACGCGCGGGCTTCATCACAGGACAGGTGCTGTGCGTTGACGGCGGCATAACCGTCTGACGGCGCTTGGGATAACGCGGTCGGAGCCGCTGATTTCCTGCGGCAATATGTATGCAAACTGTGAGACCGGATGCAAAAGCCCCATGCCTTCTGCAAGAATAAATCGCTTGAGGCTCGCTTTTCGGGCCGTGGAGGGAAAGAATGGACTATCTTCATCGTGCGTGGGCCGAGATCGACCTTGACGCGCTTGAAAATAACTACAATATTATAAGAGGGCGCCTGAAGCGAGAAACAAAGGTGCTCTGCGTTATAAAGGCCGACGCATACGGCCACGGCGCTGACTCGCTGGCCAAGGAGTACGAGCGCCTGGGCTGTGACTGGTTTGCCGTTTCGAACATTGAGGAGGCGCTGCGCCTGCGCGAGGTCGGGATAAGACGCCCGATACTCATTCTCGGTGCGACCCCGCCCGAGTACGCCGCGCGCCTTGCCGAGGCGAAGATAACGCAGGCGCTTTACTCCTACGACTTTGCCGAGCGGCTCAGCCGCTGCGCGTGCGAGGCGGGCGTGCAGGTCGACGTGCACTTAAAGCTCGACAGCGGTATGCGCCGCATAGGCTTCGACTGCGCCGACGAAGAGCAGCTCTCCCTTGCGTGCAGGGCGTGCCGACTGGACGGGATTAACGTCACGGGCGCGTTCACGCACTTTGCCTCCGCCGATGCGGACGGCGACCCCGACGGCAGCTTCACACGCCTGCAGTTTGAACGCTTTGTCAGCGCGACCCGTTTTGTCGAAAACAGCGGGATAAAGCTGCAGATCAGGCACTGCTGCAACTCGGCTGCCACGATATGCTACCCCGAAATGCAGCTTGATATGGTGCGTGAGGGCATCACGCTCTACGGCCTTGCTCCCGGCCCAAAGGTCGACATCACGGGCTTTAAGCCGATGATGTCGCTGAAAGCGGGCGTGTCGATGGTCAAGCGCGTCGCTGCGGGCGAGGACATCAGCTACGGCCGCACGTTCACCGCCGAGCGTGATATGGAGGTCGCGACAGTGCCGATAGGCTATGCCGACGGCTACCTGCGCGCCTACGCGGCAGGGTATGCGCTTATAAAGGGCAGGCGCGCGAAGATAGTCGGCCGCGTGTGTATGGATCAGCTTATGCTCGACGTGACCGGGCTTGACGTGAGCGCGGGTGACACCGTGACCCTTTTCGGCCGCGACGGCGACAGTGAGCTGCCGGTCGAGGAGCTGTCAGAACTTGCCTCAACGATAAATTACGAAACAGTATGTCTGATCACCAAACGCGTGCCCCGCGTTTATATAAAGGGCGGAAAAATCGTCGGCGTTGCCGATGATATCCTTGTTTTTAAAGGAGATAGGTTATGAAAACAGAGCGCTTCCATGAGGATCTGAAAGTTCAGCACCTCAACACCGAAAAGACTCGTGCATACTACGTTCCGTTCGGCTCTCCGAACGGAATATTCGGCAAATCGCGCGAGGAAAGCGACCGCTTCGGTCTGCTTAACGGCCTGTGGGGCTTCAATTATTACAGCTGTATCGAGCGCGTGCCCGATACCGCTGTCAACGCCGATATACCTGTCAACAGGCAAACGCAGCTTGAGGTGCCGTCGGTCTGGCAGCTCAACGGCTACGACCAGATTCAGTACACCAACGTCAACTACCCGTTTCCGTGCGACCCGCCGTTCATTCCCGCAGACAATCCTGTGGGAGTGTACAGCCGCGATTTCAGCTGCCCGGGCGAGTGGGACAACTTCAGCAAATACATCGTTTTTGAGGGCGTTGACTCGGCGTTTATGCTCTACATAAACGGCAGCTTCGTCGGCTACAGCCAGGTCTCGCACTGCATGAGCGAGTTTAATATCACCGGGTTCTTAAAGCCCGGCGCAAACCGCGTGACTGTCATCGTGTTCAAGTGGTGCGAGGGCAGCTATCTTGAGGATCAGGACAAGTTCCGTTGGTCCGGAATCTTCCGTGACGTGTATCTGCTCGGCAGACCGCGCGGACATATGCGCGACTATTTTGTAAAGACCGAACTCACCGACGACATGCGTTCGGCAAAGGTCAGCGTCGACCTCGATATGCTCAACCCCACCGACGCGGTGCTGACCCTCTGCGACCCCGACGGTAAGGAGATCTGCCGCCTGCGCCCCGACGAGGGCGGTCACGTCGAGTTCGCCGTCAACCGTCCCGTGCTGTGGAATGCGGAGGATCCCGCGCTCTACACCCTGCTTATCGATGCGGCGGGCGAGTACATCGGCGAGTTTGTCGGTATACGCCGCACCGCCATTGAGAACGGCGTTTTCAAGGTGAACGGACGCGCGGTAAAGATTAAGGGCGTCAACCGCCACGACAGCGACCCCTATACAGGCTGCGTTGTCAGTGTTGAACACATGATACGTGACATCAAGCTGATGAAGGAGCATAACATTAACGCCGTGCGCACCTCGCACTATCCGAACGACCCGCGATTTGTGCAGCTGTGCGACAAATACGGTATGTACGTTATGGACGAGGCTGACATCGAGGCTCACGGCCTTGAAAGCTGCCCGGGCGGCTTCGACACCATTCAGCAGCCCGAATGGGCGGCATCCATTTTCGACCGTATCGAGCGCTTGGTCGAGCGCGATAAAAACCGTCCCTGTGTATTCAGCTGGTCGCTCGGCAACGAGAGCGGTTACGGTGTAAACTTTGAACGCGCGGCCGACTGGGTGCGCGGGCGCGACTCGTCGCGCTTCATTCACTATGAAAGCACGTTCCAGTACGGCCGAATCGAGTATGAGAAGCCGTTCCCGATCAATACCGACGTATTCTCCAGAATGTACTCGTGGCTCGGAGACTGCAAGCGCTTTTGCGACGAAAACGTCGACAAGGCGCGCCCGTTTATACTCTGCGAGTACAGCCACGCTATGGGCAACGGCCCTGGCGATATAAAGCAATACTGGGATCTTATTTACAGCTATCCGCAGTTTATCGGCGGCTTTGTATGGGAGTGGTGCGACCACGCAGTCTATGCGGGCAAGACCGACGACGGTAAAGTCAAGTTCCTCTACGGCGGAGACAACGGCGAAAAGTATCATGACGGTAACTTCTGCGTCGACGGACTCATTGCCCCTGACCGCACTGTCAAGCAGGGGCTTGAGGAGCTGAAATATGTCATCCAGCCTGTTAAGGTTGAGCCTGTCGACCTTGAGAACGGCAAGTTTACGGTAACCAACCTCTACGATTTCATCTATCTCAATCGCCTTGAGTGTAAGTGGGAGCTTACCTGCAACGGCGAGGTGATTGAGAGCGGCTCGCTCGGTACGCTGGCAGTCGCCGCGCACAAGAGCTGCAACGTCGAGCTTAACTACAGTTTGCCCTCGAGCGGCCGCTGCTATGTCAGGCTGAGCTTTGTAAACGTCGCGACCGACGGTCTTGTCGACGCGGGCAGGGAGCTGGCCTTCGCGCAGTTTGAGCTGCCTGTTAAAAAGCACGTCAGAACGCTCGAAAGCCCGAATACCTCGCTTGAGCTTGAGGAAAGCTGGAACAGAGTCCAGATAAAGGGCGAGGGCTTCGTCTACCTCTATGATAAGAGAACAGCCGCGTTCAGACAGCTGACCAAGGGCGGCAAAAAGCTGCTCTCAACGCCGATGTCATTCAACATCTGGCGTGCGCCCATCGACAACCAGATGTTTATAAAGGGCGACCTTTACCATCTGCGCTACAACTGCTCAAGCGTGCGCGTCTATTCGACCTCGGTTGACATCGAGCAGGGCAACGCCGTTATCGACCAGGAGATATCGTTTGTCAGCGAGTCCAAGTCCCCGACCGTCCGCGCCCACGTCAGGTGGGTCGTCAACCGTGCGGGCGACATCGACTTGAAGTGCGACGTCAGCCACAGCTCCGACAAGGCACAGCTGCCGCGCTTCGGTATAAGAACGGGGCTTGAAAGCTCGTTCTCAAAGTGCGAGTATTTCGGCTTCGGCCCGAAAGAGAGCTACATCGACAAGCGCCGCAGCCAGTACGTCGGACGCTTCGCATTCAATGTTGACGACTGCGTGCCCGAGTACATCAAGCCGCAGGATTACGGCAATCACTACGCGACCGAATGGGCGGCGGTCTATGACAAGAGCCTGTCGGGTCTGCTCATCTGCGGCGATAAGCCGTTCGACTTCTCCGCTTTGCCCTACACGCAGGAGGAGCTTGAGAGCAAGCGCCACTCGTTCGAGCTGAACAAGGCGGGCAAAACCGTGCTGTGCGTTGACTTCCTCAACAGCGGAATCGGCTCAAACAGCTGCGGGCCTATCCTCGCCGAGCCGTTCAGAGTGCCGCACGAGTTCACCTTCACCGTGAAGCTGCGCCCGTTCGCCGACGCGAAAGAAAATCTCTGTGCTATGGCCGACACCGTTTATAACAGCGGCGAGGTCAGCGACTTCGATCAGCTTACGTTCTGATAAAAGGCGGGGCGCGGCGGGCTTTAAAAGAGCCGACCGAGCCCCGCTTTTTTCTGATTTTTACCATCGGCAGACAAGGGTAAACACGCTTATCCATCGGCTATGATGAGCGTCGGACGGCGTCAAAAGTCATAGGTGGGAGTCAGCCCACCGTCTTCCTTTTCCTTACCGCTGATCACCATTGCTCAAAGACAAGTCCTTCGGAGTTTTTCGGGAGCGAAAGCGGCGGTCAGCAAGGCTGACGAGGCAGTCGGGCCGGCGCCCGACAACGAGGAAAACGAAGCTGAACATTATTTTAGCCCCGAAAAACCGTGTCTACCCTTGTTTATCGATGGTCTATAATAAGGAGAGTGTAAAAATGGCACTTGCTCATGTCAACTTTTTCTCGAACACGCTGCACAAATGTGTAGGGATGGACGTTATCCTGCCGCAAAAGACGTCGGGTCAGATCGGAATGGAGTCGGCAGCGTCGGCTACTTTCCCGACGCTGTATCTGCTGCACGGAATGAGCGACGACCAGACCATCTGGCAGCGCCGCACGTCGATCGAGCGCTACGTCAGCGACCTCGGAGCGGCGGTCGTTATGCCGACGACCGATCTGGGCTGGTACACCGATATGGAGTGCGGCTATCAGCGTTACTACACGTTCATCGCAAAGGAGCTGCCGCAGATCTGCCGCACGTTCTTCCGCGGAATGAGCGCGGACAGGGAGCTTAACTGGGTCGCGGGGCTGTCGATGGGCGGCTACGGCGCGCTGAAGATCGCGCTTAAAGAGAGCGACAGCTTCTCCCGCGCGGCGTGCCTTTCGGCGGCGTTCAGACCCGAGCTGCACCCCGATGAGCCGTACTGGAACAGCATTTTCGGCCGCGGGGAGGAACGAGAGAAGCACACTGTCAGGGCGATGCTCGACGAGCTGCTTGCCTCGGGCAGGGAGAAGCCCGAGGTGTTCATTCGCTGCGGCACCGAGGACAGGCTCATCGACTGCAACCGTGAAACGCGTGATGAGCTGCTTGCAAACGGCTTTAAGGTCGAATATTCCGAGGCGAGCGGCTGCCACAGCTGGGAGTTCTGGGACGATGGTATTAAGCTCGCGCTCGACTGGTTTATGCGCAAATGAGCGGCTGCTTCAGCGCACTGCGCTGCCCTGTTTGCGGAGGAAAAATGAGCGCCGCCGACGGCGCTCTCAGGTGCGAAAGCGGGCACGCGTTCGACTTTGCACGCGAGGGCTACGTCAACCTCCTGCGGTCGAATAAGCCGGGAAATTCCACGGGCGACAGCCGCCGAATGGCCGCCGCGCGCAGGGCTTTTCTCGAAAACGGCTGTTTTTCGCCGTTGAAGGACGCGCTCGGCGGGTATCTCGCGGCGGCCGATACAGCGGGCGCCAAATGCGACATCTGCTGCGGAGAGGGGTACTACACCTCCGCGCTCGGCGGGGGAGAAGTGTACGCGTTCGATTTGTCGAAGGAGATGGTGCGCCTCGCCGCAAAGCGCTCTCAGGCGACCTGCTTCGTCGCGAATATCGCGGCTATACCGCTTGCCGACGAGTCGGTCGGCGCGGCTATCCACCTGTTCGCGCCGTTTCACAGCAGGGAATTCAAGCGCATAATGCGTCCCGACGGCGTGCTGCTTACGGCAGTCGCGGGGCGGCGGCATCTGTTCGCGATGAAAGAGATTATGTACGCTCACCCCTACGAAAACGACGAAAAGCCGCCCGAAGCGGACGGCTTTAAGACGGTCGACACCCTGCGCGTGAGGAGCAGCGCCGTGATAAACGGCTCGGCGAATATCGCCGCTCTGCTTGAGATGACCCCATACGGCGTCCATACACCGCCCGACGGCAAACAGCGCCTGCTCTCTCTTGATACCCTCGAAAACGAGCTCGAGTTCGTGGTGTATGTGATGAAGAGGGTGTAGAGAGCGCACGTTTCGTTAATCCGCGCTGTACCCCAAAAAGCGTCCCCTTGAAGCAAGAGGAGCCTTTATAGGCGCGCAGCACCTCGGACGGGATTTAGTACGCGCCGTCGCGGACGGTTTGGCCGCGCAGCCGCGGGCTGTCTGTCCGCGCCGTCACGGACGGTTTGGCCGCGTTTAGGCGCAGTGTGTTATTTTAACCTTTACCCCGCGCAACAGGCACAGCGAGTAATTATAAATCCCCTCAGTCGGCTGCGCCGACAGCTGCTTACGGCGGCTCCTTTTGTCTGCTTCGCAGACATTTCCCCGCACTGCGGGGAATAACCCCTCACGCAGGGGAGCCTTTAAAGCGCACAGTTCATCCACATTCCGATCCGTGCCGCAGGCACTCCGCAATCATTGATTAACTTTTGTCCTTTGGCTTGGAGATGAGGGCGGCTGTATAGCCGAAAACTATCGCTGCCGTTATGCCGCCCGAGGCGGCGGTCAGACCGCCTGTCAGCGCGCCGAGCAGGCCGTCCTTCCCGACCGCCTTGCGCACTCCCTCGGCCAAAAGGTGGCCGAAGCCCGTCAGCGGCACGCTCGCTCCGCAGCCTGCAAAATCCGCGAGCGGAGCGTACAGTCCTATGGCGCTGAGCACCACTCCCGCCACGACGTAACCGACGAGTATGCGCGCGGGCGTCAGCTTCGTTCGGTCGATCAGCTGCTGACCGATAAGACACAGCACGCCGCCGACGAGGAACGCCTTGAAATACTCCATAAACATCAAATCGACCTCTTTCCCACCTTTATTTTGTGAAAGAAAAAGCCGATTATTCAGCGAAAGCGAGGTTTGATTTATGACCGAAATTGCCGTTATAGGCGTAAAAACGGCCGAAAAACGCACCGCCGTCGAGCGACTCAAGGCGCATTTAATTGATATTGGGGCTGACGCTCACCTCACCGTGCCCGAGCCGTGCCCGACCGCGCTCAAGGTAAACGAGCGCGACTTTTACGACGGTGTGTTCAGCGTCGGCGAGAATGAGGCGCTGCTGCGCCCATGGATAGGTGCTGCTCACCTGCGCGTGGCGGACTCGCCCGAGCGGCTCATCGCCGAGTGCGACCGCCTGCTCGGCTACCCCGAGCCGCGCGAGGTCGAGCGCAAGTACCTCATCAAAATGCCCGACCTGCACTTTCTCGAAGGCCTGACGCTGTGCCGAAAGGTCGATATAACGCAGGCCTACATCATCACTCCCGAGGGCAGGGCACGCATACGCGCCCGCGGCGAGGACGGCCAAACGCAGTATTTCAAGACCGTCAAGCGCTCTATAAGCGCGCTGACCCGCGTTGAGGAGGAGCACCGCCTGACAAAGCAGGAGTTCGACGACCTGATGCTGTTCGCCGACAAAAAGCGGAAAGCGATAGTCAAAAGCCGCTACTGTCTGTTATGGAACGCGACCTATTTTGAGCTGGACGTGTTCGACTTTTGGAAAACGCAGGCATTCCTCGAGGTCGAGCTGCTTGACGAGAGCGACGAGGTGCGCCTGCCCGACTTTATCGAGGTTATCCGCGATGTGAGCGCCGACGATCGATACCGCAATTCCGCCCTCGCGAAGGAGATCCCCGCCGAGGGCTGATCTTAAATACCCGACAGATAAGCGCTGCTTTCAGCCGCCGAATTTTTCGCGCAGCTCAAGCAGCGCTTTTTTCTCGATTCGCGAGACGTAGGAGCGCGAGATTCTCAGCTTCGCGGCGACCTCGCGCTGCGTCAGCGGCTCGAAGCTGCCGCCGACGCCGTAGCGCAGCAGGATAACCGTCCGCTCGCGCTCGGGCAGCTCGGTCAGGTACTTTTTGAGCCGAGAGACCTTCATCGCCGTGTCGATGTCGTCAACGATGGTGTCCTCGCACGCGATGACGTCCATCAGCGTCAGGGCGTTGCCGTCCTTATCGGTGTCAATAGGCTCGCTTATCGACACGTCGTAGGCCGACTTTTTCCGCGAGCGGAGGTACATCAGAATTTCGTTCTCGATGCACCGTGAAGCGTAGGTCGCAAAGCGCACCGAGCGGTCGCCGTTGAACGAGGTGACGGCCTTGATAAGCCCTACCGTGCCGATCGAGACGAGGTCGTCCTGGTCGACTCCGGTGGGGAAGTATTTCTTCGCAATATGTACGACCAGCCGCAGATTGTGCTCGATAAGGCGGTTGCGCGCGGCCTCGTCGCCCGCGGCGGTTTTTTCAAGGCAGACGCGCTCCTCCTCGGCGCTGAGCGCGCGCGGAAAACACCCGGGCGAGCTGACGTGCAGTACAAAGTAGAGCAGATTTTGTATGATGGACGAAAATATCTGTTCAAGCATTTCCTCATCTCCCGTATATACTTATGCACATAGGGGTTGTATTTTTGTTCAGATAATAATGAACCGTGAAGCGGCGCGTGTGCCATGCGGCACGGGATTGAAAGTGGGATAAGCTGCGCGCTTATAAAGCCTACCCTTCAAGCAAGGGAAGGCGACACGGCAAAGCCGTGTCGGAAGGGATTTAGTATGCGCCGTCGTAAACGGTTTGGTCGCGTTTAGGCGCTGCGGATTATTTTAACCACTGCCCCGCGCAATGAGTGCAGTGGTTAAAATAATCCCTCAGTCGGCTTCGCCGACAGCCGCTTACGACGGCGGTCCCTTTTGTCGCTTACGCGACATTTTTCCACACTGCGGGAAATAGTCTCTTACGCAGGAGAGCTTTTTAGTGCGCGAATAAAAATCCCCAAATTCGCGCTGCGGTTACTCACGCGGGGAGCGGGCTCATCTGCCAAACGCATTTTCAGCGCGTACTAAAAATATGTTGATTTTCATTGTGCACTATGATATAATAACTTAAAATCAATCGGAGCATTTATAGCTATTTCGACTATACAAAACACAAAACCCGCTTGATTTGCTTACTTTCGCCGCGTTTCCCGGCAGAAACGGAGAAAACCTTTATGAAAAACTACTCACCCGACAGAATACTCAACATTGCCCTGCTCGGTCACGGCAGCAGCGGCAAAACGACCTTTGCCGAAGCGGCGCTGTATCTTTGCGGCGACGCGGAGCGTATGGGAAAGGCTGTCGACGGCAGCTTTGCGATGTACAGCGACGCCGAAGAGAGAAAGCGCTGTGTTTCCGTTGCGGCGTCTGTCGCAGCGCTTGAGCGCGGTGGGTATAAGCTGAATATCATCGACGCGCCCGGCCTGTTCGACTTCGCGGCAGGCACGCGCGAGGCCGTGCGCGCCGCCGACAGCGCGCTCATCGTGCTCTCGGGCAAATCGGGGCTGAACGTCGGCAGCGAGCAGGCCTATGACCTGTGCGCCGCAAAGGGCAAGCCCTGCGCGTTCTTCATCGGCAAGCTTGACTCCGCCCACGCCGCGTATAACAAGGTGCTGTCGGGGCTGACAGGCCGCTTCGGCGCTGCCGTCTGCCCGGTCGTTGCTCCGTTTTATGAGGGCGAGAAGCTCGCGGGCTACGTCGACCTTATCGGAAAGAAAGCCTATACATATGCGGCGGGCAAGCCGAGCGAGTGCGCCTATCCCGACGGCGACGAGCGCATTGCCAACCTTTACGACCTGATGATTGAAGCCGTCGCGTCGCAGGACGAGGCGCTTATGGAAAAATACTTCGAGGGCGAAGCGCTCTCGACCGACGAGATAATCTCGGGGCTTAAAGCGGGCGTCGCCGCAGGCGAGATTATGCCTGTATTCGCAGGCGCTCAGCAGATTTGCGAGGGCGTCGACCTCGCGCTCGACATTATGACAAAGATCATGCCCGCTGCCGATACCGTCACAGACAGCGGCGTAAAGTGCGACCCGAACGGCCCTGCGGCCGCGATCGTGTTCAAGACCGTCGCCGACCCGTTCGTCGGCAAAATCTCGGTTTTCAAGGTCGTCAGCGGCAAGATCTCGCCCTCGACCCGCATCATCAACGCCCGTACGGGTGAGGAGCAGCGCATCTCCAAGCCGCTTGTCCTCAAGGGCTCGAAGCAGCTCGACACCGACTGCATCTCGGCGGGCGACATCGGCGCCGTGACGAAGCTCGGCGGCGTTAAAACGGGCGACACGCTGTGCGAGGCGTCGAACAAGGTCGAGCTCGAGGGCGTCGAGTACCCGAAGCCGACCATCTCGATGGCTGTGCGCGCGGTCAGGAAGGGCGACGAGGAAAAAATCGCCGCAGGCCTTGCCCGCCTGATGGAGGAGGACCCGACCGTCACCTACGTCCTCAACACCGAGACGGGCGAGCAGGTGCTGTCGGGACTCGGCGAGAGCCACCTCGACGTAATCGCATCAAAGCTCAAATCAAAATTCGCGGCCGATATGCAGCTTAGCGTGCCGAAGGTCGCCTACCGAGAGGCCATACGCAAAAAGGTCAAGGTGCAGGGCCGCCACAAGAAGCAGTCGGGCGGTCACGGCCAGTTCGGCGACGTTTGGATCGAGTTCGAGCCTTACGACGGCACCGATATGCTGTTTGAGGAGAAGGTGTTCGGCGGCAGCGTGCCGAAGAACTTCTTCCCCGCAGTCGAGAAAGGACTGCGCGACTGCGTCGCTCACGGCGTGCTTGCGGGCTACCCCGTAGTCGGGCTGAAGGCAACGCTTGTCGACGGCTCTTATCACCCCGTCGACTCGTCCGAAATGGCGTTCAAGACGGCCGCCGCTCTCGCGTACAAGGCGGGTCTGCCCGAGGCAAACCCCGTACTGCTTGAGCCTGTCGGCACGCTGACTGTCACGCTGCCCGACGACTGCGTCGGCGAGGTCATAGGCGACATCAACAAGCGCCGCGGCCGCGTGCTGGGAATGAATCCCGCAGGCAACAAGCTCAGCGAGATCGTCGCCGAGGTGCCCGTCGGCGAGATGCAGGACTTCTCCACCGCAATGCGTTCGATAACGCAGGGCAGAGCGTCGTTCACTCTTGAGTTCGCGCGCTATGAGGAGATGCCGCCGCAGCTGGCAAAGAAGATAATCGACGAGGCCGACAAAGCCGAATAGTATGTAAAAAAGCCCGAAAGCGGCCTTAATCCAAGCGGCTGCTTTCGGGCTTTAAACGCGCCGAAAAGCGGGAGAATGCGTTGCTTTCCGTGCAGCCCGACCTGAAGCCAAAGTCGGTGCGGGGCTTGAAAAAGTGCGGCAGATGTGCTATTATTTAATTCACGCTTGAACTTTGGCTGCTTTTAAGCGGCAGGCGACTTGAACTTACTGAACTTGAGGGTATGATTATAAATGGCTGACAAAAATATGCCGATAGGCGTGATGGACTCGGGCCTCGGCGGCGCGACCGTGCTCAGCGAGCTGATAAAGGTTATGCCGAACGAGGATTTTATCTATTTCGGCGACTCGAAGAACGCGCCCTACGGCACCAAGACCGTTGAGCGCGTGCGCGAGCTGACCGTGTCCAACGCCGAGCGGCTTTTTGAGCGCGGGATAAAGGGGCTTGTCATCGCCTGCAACACCGCCACCGCCGCCGCGGCTCACTGCATAAGAGCCGTCCACCGCGACGTGCCGATAATAGGAATCGAGCCTGCGGTCAAGCCTGCGGCGCTGGCAAAGGAGAACCCGACGGTCATCGTTATGGCCACTCCGCTGACGCTCAAGCAGGAGAAGTTTATGACCCTGCTGCACCGCTACACCGACTGCGCGCACATAATCCCGCTGCCGTGCCCGGGGCTTGCCGACCTCATCGAGGGCGGCGACTTTGACAGCGAGCGTATCCACGCCTATCTGCGCCGCATTTTCGAGCCGTTCAACCGCGAAAAGATCGACTCCATCGTCCTCGGCTGCACGCACTATCCGCTGATCAGCGGCGCTATCCGCAACGAGTTCGGGCGCGACGTCGCCATATTCTACGGCGGCGAGGGCACGGCCCGCAACACGAAAAAGCGGCTGGGCGACTTCGGCCTGCTGCGCGACGATACCGAGCGCGTCGGCAATATTGAGATAATCAACACCCTCGGCAGCGAGAGGCTTATCGAGCTGACAAAGCGTATAATCGCCGCAGGGCAAGAGGGATAAGGAGAGTTTTTATGGCTAAAAAGGAAAGGCGCTTTGCCGAGGTCTTTACCGAGGGCAGCGTTATGACCGATTCGAGCACGCTTTTTGTTGACCGTGAGACGGGCGTGACCTATCTGTTCATAAAGTCGGGCTACGGCGCGGGGCTTACTCCGCTGCTTGATAAGGACGGCAAGCCCGTCATCACCGAGCTTTAAGGGCGCAAAAAAGAGCCGCAGCTTACGGATTTCAAACAACGGGCATAAGCCGAAGGCGGCGCGGACAGCGCTTGCGTGGAGCGGCTTTGCCGCCTTTATCGGAGCGGCAGAAGGTTGTTAAAGCCCGCTTGATTTCGGGCGCGTGTTCGGCGCGCCGGTGTGCGCCGCCTTTGTTGCGGCGGGAGCGCGGCTAAAGCGGGAATATATGCAAAAAAGCGGGCGCTTAAATGAAAAAGACAGACGGTGCAGCCATTGTTCGGCTGCACCGTCTGTCTTTTTGCCCGTAATTTTGAGCTTGGAGCGCCCTATCCGCGCAAAGCCGCTTCAGCGGCTGCTTCCGCTTCGTCGGCTGCGTACGAGGGCGCAGCTTCGTCGGCTGCGTCGACGGCCGCGGGAAGCGCGGCTTCAGCTTCCGCTTCGCCGCCATCGCTTTCGTCGCCATCGCTTTCGTCGCCATCGCTTTCGTCGACATCTCTTTCGTCGCCATCCGAAGTGACAGCCGCGTCCGTGCTCGGCAAAAACGCCTTTTCAACGTGCCAATCGTCGGCTTCGACTGCGCTGTCCTCGGCTTCATCGTCCGAGCCGCCGTCGGCGCTGCGCTTTAAGTCAGCAAGCACCTTTTTCAGCTTCGCGGGAACAGGAATGCCGAGGCCGGCGGCGTTTTCAAGTATGCTTATGCCCTCGTTCGCGATATAGAAATACGCACACAGCGTGCGGAAGATACCGTCGCCGTCGTTAATCAGGCGGTCAAGCTGCACCGCAAGCGCGATGACTACCAGCATGACCGCCTTTTTCGCCAGCCCTTTAAAGCCCACCGAGGACGAAAGCTCCCGCCTTGTTATCGCAAGGAGCACGCCTGAAATATAGTCTGCGACCATAAAGCACACGAGCACGATTATGGGCAGATCCCACCCGCCCCAGAAGTAGGTCGCAGCGGTCGCGAGTATCGCCAACAGGGAATTGAACCAATATTTCATCACTTTACCTCCAGCAGCATTTTCCATGTGTTAATCCCGCACTCGCCGTCGACGGAGAGCGCGTTTTCACGCTGAAAGCGCTTTATCGCGGCCTCGGTGTTCGCGCCGCATTTGCCGTCGACGGTCACCCCGAGCAGGCGCTGTGCAAGCGCCGTTGCGTTTTTGTGAAGGTAGCTCTTGCGGCGCTTTATCACGCAGCGCTTTGCGACCGACGCGGTCTCGCTGCCCCAGTAGCCGTCCGCGCCGAACTTCGGCAGAGCGAAGCCGTCCGCCTTGACCGCTTTCTGAAACGACAGCACCTTGTTTTCGTCGTTCGGCTTTGCGGAAGGCGCGCTTTCCTCGCTTTTAGCGGGAGCGCCATCGGCGGCTGCGGCAAGCTCGGCAAACGGGAAGTTGCTGCCGGGGCAGGCGGTCGCGTTTAAGTCGCGGTGGCCGCAGACGTTGGTGACTCCGAGCTTGTAGCGCGAGCAGATGTCGGCAATCAGCTCCTTGCCCGCGGCAAGCTGCTTCTCATTCATATGCTCGTTTTCAAAGTTGCCCTCGAAGCACACGCCTATCGAGGTGCTGTTGAAGTTCTTCGCGTGCGCGCCGACCGTGTCCTCGGGGCGGCCGCGCCAGATGCTGCCGTCCTTGCGCACAAGGTAGTGGTAGCCCATGCCCGACCAGCCGTTCGCGAGATGCCAGCGGTGAATGTCCTCTGCGCTGCACTTTTCGGCCGCGGCGTGGTGCAGCACAAGGCGCCCGGTTGAGCGGCGCTTTGAGAGCATCCCGCTCCATTTCAGGTTTGTTTCGTTTACCGTCATAAGTTCGGTCCTCCTTATTTTTGTCCGCGCGGCTTATCGGGCGCATTACATTATATGTGCCGCCGCCGCGGTCGGACAAAGCTATGGGACGCTGCGCGCTGCTTCAAATTGCGCGTCATTTCGCTGCGCACTTATTTTTCGCAGCGTCCTCTCATAATAAGGCGCTATTTTTGACGTGTTTGCAGCAACAATGGCAAAAAATCCCCACGACTTTTTAAGCCGTGGGGATAAGGTGTGCTGTTAAATTCTATTCATTGCCGTCGGTTGGGTCACCGTCGGGCGCGGAGTCGGCTTTGCCGTCGGTCGGGTCACCGTCAGGCGCGGAGTCGGCTTTGCCGTCGGAGGAAGCAATCTCACCGTCGGAGGGAACGCCGCCGTCAGGGAAAGCAATCTCGCCGTCGGAGCTTTCGCCGCCGACTGCGGGGTCGTCGGCTTTGTCACCCGGCACACCTTCGGCGGCAGCCGGGTCCGCGACATCCGCTGCACCGCCTTTGCCGCTCAAAGCCGTATCCGGAGCACCGCCGCGTCCGCTTCGGTCGACGGCAGCCGCCTGAGCGGCAGCGGCAGTCGCGCTCTGCGCCGACTCGGCCGCCTCGGCTTCGGCAAGCCCGGCGAGGTACTCGCTTTCGAGCCTGTCATACTCGCTCCACTCGGCCTCAAGCGCTTCGCGCTCGGGATTGACTGTCTTGCAGCAGTCGGGGTGGCTGCGCCTGTAAACGGCGAACAGCACGACGTAAGCCGCGAGCGCCGCCGCGCCGAGCAGCGATATGAGCAGTCCCGCGCCCGAGCCCGGCGTCCTGTAATTAAAGCGTATCGTGTGCTTGCCCGCAGGCACATACACGGCCATAAAGCCGACGTTGGCCTTCTCGATTTCGGCCTCTTCGCCGTCAACGGTCACGCTCCAGCCGTCGTCATACGGCACGGAGTAGAACACGAGGTTCTCCGTGTCAAGCTCGACCTCGGCGGTGAAGCCCTTATTGTCGATTTTCAGCGTATTGCCGGCACTTGTCGCGCGCAGCTTTTCGCAGTCGTTCAGATACCCCTGCGCGTCAAAGCTGCCTGCGCTGTAGAGCGAGTCGTCGGTGACCTCCTGCATAAGGGTCGGGTACTTCCTGATCTGCTCGTCTGTCAGCAGCATCGCCTTGAGCATAACGGCCGAGCGGAAGCTGCGGTACTGTGCGTCGACGGTGTCGTAGCTTATGCACTTGTCATAGGTGAAGCCGTAGGGGATATAGAAGTCGTTGACATACACGTCGTGGTCGTTCTCGGTCTTGAGATAGCTCCAACCCGGCATAGTGCCCGTCGTGGCTTCATCGCCCTCTACAAAGTCAAGCCCCTCGTCCTTCAGGTCGATGAGGTAGCGCACGCTCAGCAGCCCGCGGATCCGGTACTCGCTGGTTTCGGGGCGCGAGCCGACGCTGCGGTCAACGCCGATGTAGTCGTAGTAGTCGAACACGCTGACGGGCACGATGGAGTGGAACGCCTGAATACTCGGGTAGCCCATATACATCGCGGTGTTGTCCATGCCGTCATAGACGTCGATGCGCTCGCCGTCGTTTATGTCGAGGTCGATACTGCCCCTTATCATATTGTCGATGAGGAAATCGGACGTGTTCGAGTGCGTCTTGCCCCAGCCGATGTGGATTCCCGCATAGAGCACGGTCACCACGCACAGCGCGCTTATCGCCGTCTGCCAGAAGCGGGTCGAGCGCATATTTATCGTGTGTATGCGCTTGCCGAGGGTCGCCTTTCTGCGCTTTTTGAAGCCCTTGCGCAGCTTGAGGATAATAAGCATGGCGACAAGCGAGACTATCGCGAGCGCGCACTCTATCCAAAAGCGGACGGTGTAGTATTCGAGGTTCGGGTCGTCGGTGTTGGCGTTTTTGAATATGCCGAAGCTCGAGAAGCCGTCCTCGACCGTGTGCACGCTCGGCATAAGCCCGACCGCGAGCGTTATCGCGACGGTTATACCGAGGCTCCAGCGGAACGCGCTGACCCAGTCTATGTCGGGCTCTTCAAGCGCCTGAGCGGAGACGAGCGCCATGATAAGTATCGGCATATAGAACCAACGCGCGTAATAGGAATAGTTAAAGACGTAGAACGCGCTGTTGAGAAACGGCACGAGCGCCATAACAAGGCAGGTGGTGAGTATGCGCTTTTGCCATGTGCACTTTTTGTTCTGCAGCCACGCGATAACGCCGGTCATACCTATAAGAGGCAGCCAGGCACTCATCGACGACCACTGGAACTCGTTGTTCGGGAAGAACACAAGTCTTGCGGGGTTGTCGGGCGGGAAGAACATCGACTGCAGAATGTTATAAAACACCTGCTTTTCATTATAAATAAGAGCGTCCCAGCCGACGAGGTAGCCGTTTACGCGCGACATACCGCTTATTGCAAGGAAGGACGGCAGCAGTATCGCCGCCGCTGTCATCACGCCGATGACGGCCTCGAGAGCGATCCAGCCGAAGCGCTTGAGGGTCATCTTCCACGCGTGCGAGACGACCTTGATGAACCAGTAGATTATGCAGAACACGACCATTCCGCAGAAGAAGAAATAGTTGCTTATCGCGCATATCGCGACCGCCGCCGCGAAAAGTCCGCGCCTGTTTTCGGTCACAAGCAGCTCAAAAGCAAGCAGCAGCACGGGGAAGAAAACTATCGCTTCGTGGAAGTGGTTGAAGAACACATTGTAGACCGAGAAGCCCGAAAACGCATACAGCAGCGCGCCGAACAGCGCGGCGTAGGTCGTGCGCGTAAAGCGCCGCATATAGCAGTAAGCCGTAAGCGAGGCGCAGGCGAACTTGAGCATAAGCAGCGGGCCCATAAGGTAGGGCACGGCGGCGCTCGGGAACAGCAGCGTCAGCCAGAAGAACGGGCTGCCCAGCATATAGAAGCTGTATGACCCGATAAAGTTTGCGCCCAGGTCGGTGTTCCAGTTCCAGCCGATGTTACCGCTGCGCACCGCGTCGTGAGCGAGCCGATAAAACGGTATCTGTTGGACGTTGAAGTCGCCGTAGTACAGGAAATAGCCGCGGTCAAGCACCATATACATTCCGAGGAATATGCCCGACAGCAGCAGCCCGAGCAGGAACGCCTGAAGATAGCGTTCCTTTTGTTTCGCAGCAAGCAGCATTTGTTTCCCTCCGCAAAAAACATTGGTTTTGTTGAAAAAGAACGAAAAAAGTTCCTTTTCAACATTGTTGATTGACTTATTATACCAAATGCCGCTATAATAATAAAGACGAAATTTGTAAACTTTTTAAAAACTCGGAGGTTCTTTTATGCCAAGCAATTTTTACGCCGTCCTCGGCCGTATGAAATATATAAACCGCTGGGGGCTTATGCGCTCGGTAAGAAACGAAAATCTGAGCGAGCACTGCCTTGACACGGCGTTCTTCGCGCATATGCTTGTTATTATACATAATAAGAAGTTCGGCGGTACGCTTTCACCCGAGCACGCGGCGGTGTGCGCGATGTTTCACGATGCAAGCGAGATAATCACGGGCGATATGCCCACTCCCGTCAAGTATTTCAACCCCGAGATACGCTCGGCCTACAAGACCGCCGAGAGCGCCGCTCAGGCAAAGCTCGCGTCCTATCTGCCCGACGAGTTTCGTGAGGACATCACGCAGTATATCGAGTTTGAAAGCCGTGAACCCGACTATGCCCCGTTTGTCAAAGCGGCCGATAAGCTCAGCGCCCTTGCCAAGTGCATTGAGGAGCGCGGAATGGGAAACCGCGAGTTCAAGGACGCGGAGCAGAAAACGCGCGGGGCGATACATGCGCTGAATCTTCCCGCCGCAGAATACTTCCTTGACGAGTTTATGGACGCGTTTGCGCTCACTCTCGACGAGCAGGGTCAGTAATTTTGTAGAATATTTATAATCGGTGTTGTGTAATTATCACAAATTTTATGTTCCTTTACCAATAACCTATTTACAAATCGGCTGCATTATGGTAGTATTCATATAGTCTCATATGCTATGCGCGCGGATTCGCGCCTGCGAGAATACTGGAGGGTATGAACTATGAAAAAATTTTTTAAAAGAGCAGTGTCGCTTGCCGCTGCGGTAAGCGTTTTTGCGCTTTCGGCTTTGTCGGCAAGCGCAAAGTATCCGAATGACAGGCTTAAAGTCAGAGTCCCGCATGCTTCCACCGCGCCTAATCTCGACGACGGCGGAAAGAAGGATGCGTGCTACAGCAATGCAGAGAAGCTGAAGTTTGCTACTTTCCTCGGTGCGGGAAAGGGCGAGTTTGCCAGGCACGAGGCTTACACCGTTTGGAACGGCAACGCTGTTTACATCTGGGCAAAGGTTTATGATTCCACCAAGTGCGACGATAACTACGGCGCAAACAATTATGTCGGCGAAAGCTTCCATACCGACTGCCTTGAGCTCTATGTCGACTACACATTTGAGCTTTCGGGCAGCGTTAGGGACAGCAACAAGCTCACCGCTCAGCTGCGCGTAAATCCTGATTATGACGACACTCTGCCCAGATCGGGTGCGGGTCAGGATCAGGCGCTTATACAGTATTATAAGAAGCTCGGCGCGCCCTACTTCAGCGCCAAGACCGACGCAAAGTCCAGCCTGCCTGCAATGAGCGATGTGCTCGGAATCAAGCAGGAAAAGAGCCGCGCCGTAGTTACCCGCGATTCCGACGGTTATATCGTTGAGCTGAAGCTCAACCACGGCGGTTGGGCGTCTAAGAATATCGGCTTAGCCATGCAGATCCAGGACCACAACGTCAAGAACGGTAAGGATATGGACGAAGAGAAGTATGCTCTGCGCCCCGGCTTTGACTATTTCAATACCGCAAATCTTGAGCATTTCGTTCTCGAGGGCTACACTCCCTCGGCCGAGTATGAGAACTGGGTCAAGGAATCCGCTGCAGCCGCTTCGTCGAAGGCCGCGCTCACATCGAGCCGTAACGTTTCGTCTGGCAAGCCTGCAAGCTCCGCAGCAGGCGGTGCTTCCGCCTCTGTTCCCGGCAGCACTTCGTCCATTCCGAACTCCATAACTCCCGAAATGTCCGAGTTTGTCGAGAGCAATAAGAACGCTGCTTCGGCTTCCAAGGCGGGCAACACGTCCTCTAAGGCGACCGAAAACAAGGGCGAGGCGAAGGATGCTTCCGCGCCCGCCGAAAACAGCGGACTGCCCGTCTGGGCTATCGTACTGATAGTCGTGGGCGGCGTGATAGTCGTGGGCGGAATTGCCGCCGCAGCGATCGTCCTTACCAAAAAGAAGGGCGCTGCTCCCAAGGACGACGAATAAATAACGAATAAGCGGCTGACGGCTTTAAGCTGCTCCGAAACTTCATGGCTGCTCTGTGTGACCGAAAGGCTCGCTCGGAGCAGCCTTTTGGCGAAGTACGGATAAAACGGTGCCTGCGGGCGCGACCGAAAAGTGAGTTCACGGCCGAGAAAGTGTGCTCAACCGGGACGAACGCGACCGGGACGAACGCGACCGGGACGAACGCAGCCGAGACGAACGCGGCCGAGCGGGTTGCGGCATCCTGCTGTTTGGCAGCGTTTCGCCGCCGCTCACTTCGCACTCCGCACTTCGCACTTCGCACTCCGCACAAAACAGCCGCCCGCCGTGTCTGCCGCTGCGGCTGTCAAAACCGCGGCGGGCGGGCAATCGGTACAGCTTGCTGCACATCCGCACCGCTGCGCATGTCACAAAAAGCACATGAGAGAAATGTTTGGCTTGATATTGCTGCCGAAATAGAGTAAAATATTATAAACCGAGCTGCCGACCGATCAGGCGGCTCTCACGGCCGCAAAGCGCCCGACTTGCGGGTCGGGCCGCGCTTAATAAAAAACGAGGATAACCGTTTATGGCGAACAAAGAAAAACATTGCGCTTTTTGCAAAGCGATACTTTTTGACGACGATGACGTAGTCTATTGCCCTGAGTGCGGCGCTCCGCATCACCGCGAGTGCTACAACTCGCTCGGCCACTGCGCGCGCATTGAGCTGCACGGCGTCGCCGACCCTTACGAGGACCCGTCATCCGACAGCGATAACGCGTCCGAGAGCGGCTCGGCCGACAACGGAGCGAACCGCGGCGACCGTGCTGACGGCGGCGACGGCTCCGATTACGGCAACAACGACAGTGACGGCGCGGGCTACGACAACAATTCCGCTTACGGCGCGCCGCCGTTTGGCTCATATCAGCAAAACGCGCCCGCGTCAAAGCGCTGCCCCAACTGCGGCAGAGAGTGCGCGCCCGATATGCAGTTTTGTCCCTATTGCGGCACGAGCTTCGGCGATAATCCGCAGGGTCAACCGCAGCCAAACGTCAATATGTTCGGCGCGGCCGTCGACCCCTACGGCGGAGTTGACCCCAACGACACTATCGAGGACGTAAAAGTCAGCGACGTCGCGGCTTTTGTTTGCGTCAATACTCCGCGATATATCCCGAAGTTCAAATCAATTTCGGTCCGCAGGAGCAAGCGCGGCTGGAACTGGTCGGGCTTTATCTTCTCGTACCTGTGGCTCTTTTTCAGAAAATGCTGGGTCGAGGGGATTGTCGCTCTCGTAAGCTCGTTTGTTTCGTTTTTTATGACGGCGCCGCTTATGATTGCCTACAGCAGCGCCATTCAGCCGTATCTCAGCACCGCAGGCTCGTTTAACAGCGGCGAGATGACAGCCGCGATGATGAAAGCGCTTTCTTCCGCGGGAACGGGAATGTGGGCGCTGTTCATCGCCGGCGCGCTGCTCAGTCTGCTGACTCACTTATTCGTCGGACTGCGCGGAGACATCATCTATATGCGCCACGCGCTGACAAAAATCAAAAAAATCTCGGCCGACAGCCTGCTTGACGATCGCCAGGCGATGATAGTCAAGGCGGGCGGAGTCAATATTTTCGTTGTGCTGATTGTCTTTTACGGAGCGAAACTTATACAGAATTTGGTCCTGCAAATGCTTATGGCACTTTGAAGCAGCCCTGCGCTGTCTTATAAAACAAAAGGGTTCCCGATTCACACCCGAAAAATACGGAGGTCTCCTATGTCTGTGAAGGTAAGAAAGGCTGTAATCCCCGCAGCGGGGCTGGGCACGCGCGTGCTCCCGATAACAAAATCCATGCCTAAGGAAATGCTGCCGATAGTCGACAAGCCCGCTATACAGTATATTGTCGAAGAAGCTGTCGCCGCAGGTATCGAGGATATTCTCGTTGTCACGGGGCGCGGCAAAAACCTCATTGAGGATCATTTCGACCACTCCTACGAGCTTGAGGACGTGCTGCGCCGCAAGGGGCGCGACGCCGTGGCCGACCGGGTCGCCGCGCTCGCAAGCCTCGCCAACATTCACTACGTCCGTCAGCATCAGCCCAAGGGGCTCGGCCACGCGATAATGGCCGCGCGCACCTTTGTCGGCGACGAGCCGTTCGCGGTGCTCTACGGCGACGACGTCATTATGTCCGAGCAATCGGTCATCGGCCAGCTCTGCGAGCAGTACGACCGCTTCGGCAAGGGCGTTGTCGGCGTAAAGGAAGTGCCCGAGGAGGACGTTGTGCGCTATTGCTCGCTGAAGGTCGACGCCATCGAGGATAAGCTGTTTGCCGTCTCGGACATAATCGAAAAGCCGCGCCGCGAGCAGATATACTCCTGCTATTCGATACTCGGCCGATGCATTCTGCCGCCGAAGATTTTCGATCTGCTCGACAACACCGCCCCCGGAACGAACGGCGAAATCCAGCTGACCGACGCGATGGCCGAGCTGTCGCGGCAGGACGGAATGATAGCCCTCGACTTTGACGGTATCCATTACGATATGGGTAACAAGCTGTGCATTATGAAAGCGCAGATCGAGGTCGCGCTCAAAAACCCCGACTTCGGCGACGAATTCAGAGCGTATCTGAAGGAATTTGCAAAAACGCTTTAATATTTTCTGCGAAATTTAAGCAGCCCGTCGGCTTAGTCTTTGGCGGTCGGCGGGCTGCTTTTTTGAGAGGAGCAAACCGAAAATGAACGAACGCCCCAAATTTATGCTGCGCCTGATGAGCGCGGCCCTTATCGCTGCTATGCTCGCCTCCTGCGGCGGCACGGCGGCTTCATCGTCAAAGGCGGCTTCGTCAAAGAGCGGCTCGGCGGCGAGCTCGTCCGCTGCTGCGTCCGACGGCTCCGCTTCGGGCGGTGAGTCTGCTGCGGCCTCGTCACGCGCCGAGCTTTCGCCTGAGCTTGCGGCCATTGCGCATTATCAGGACCCGAAGCAGACCGCCGAGGGCAACTACAAAAAGTACGGCCACTACGGCAACACGCCCACCGACTACTGCGTTTTAAACGGCGAGCGCGACGCGTGGACCTGGCCTTATGCGCGCGACTCTATTTGGAACACGCCGATCGGCTCTGACGCTGAGTATTCGCCCGCGGGCTTTACCAAATCCGCGATGTATATGATCGACGACGAGTATCTTTTCACGACCGACTCGTCAGACCCCGTACTTGAAATTTATAACACCGGAATGGGCAACCGCTGGCCTGCGGACTATAAGCAGACGCTCAAAAAAGTCTCTTATACTACATACTGGCCTAAGGGCGTGACCATAGAATCGACTGCGAAGGGCAACACCTGCTCGGCCATATTGCAGCCCGACGGGCGCTCGATCATCCAGCTGCAGCCGACCTGCCGCGAGTATCCGGACGCCGACCACGTCAACGGCTGGGATCACGGCGCTGTGACCGATATCTACGGCGACGGCCGGCTCGGAACGCACTGGGGCAGCGGACTGTCGACCCTCGGCGGCTCGATAAGGCTCGGGGAGCTGACCTCCGACAAGCCGATTCGCCACGCGCTGAAGTTCGATATTTATGCCGCCTGGTGGATCTATTACAGCGTCGACCTGCCCGGCTACAAGTGGCCTGCCGACCGCGCCGACGGCTATGCGAACGAGGAGGGGCACGCGCTCAAATACGCGGGCAAGAATCCGCTGATAGTGCAGGGCTCGCTGTTCGCGCTCGACCCGTCGCTGACCGCGGAGAGCCTGGGACTTAAAACAGAGGTGGGCAAAAAGCTGTTCTTTGCGCTGCAAAACTACGGCTGCTATCTCGTCGACGACAGCGCCTGCGACGCGTTCAACCTCTGTGCGGAGATCGGCGTTGACGCCGAGGTCAAGAATAAGTACGGCTTCTCGCTCAACGGCCACGCCAATTCGCTGTACTCGAGCCTCGACGTTCGCTATTATAAAGACCTGATGGCGCTTATGACGAACCTTTCGGTCGTTACCAACAACAGTGAAAAGTCGGTCGGCGGCGGCGGAACTCCCCGCCAGCCCCTCGCCCCCGACCTCAAAAGTGTGAAGTAATTTTACAGAAAACGAGCTCTCCGTTTGTGCAGCAAAGCACGAACGGAGAGCTTATTTTTTATGCTCGGTTATTTACAGCGGGCTTGTGAGCTTCGCGAAAAAGTACAGGCCGCGCATGAAAGTGACTCCCGAGCGCGGCCGCGGTAAAAGCGGCTTGCCGCTGCTCTTCAAGGAGAGAGGTCGCTTATTTTGCGAGCCACTTCATAATGTTGTTTACAAATACGATCTCGACCTCGCCGCGGTCGTGCAGATAGGTCAACATACTGCGGACGGTCGCCGCGGTGACTGTCCATGTGTCGGACAGCGGCTTCTTATCCCAGTGGGTGAAGAACGTCGCGGTCAGCTCGTCCACGCTGCGCGGGGCGCCGCAATTTGAGCGAATCCACTCGATTGCCGCAAGAATATAGTGCCTGTTCGCGTCGGCAAGAGGGACGATGTCCTCCACAGGCTCGGTGTGCGACGGCACGAAGAGCCTGCCCTTGAGCGTTTTCAGCTTTTCGATCGAGTCGAGCGTTTCGGCGATGTTCCAGTTGTAGGCGATGCCGTGGCCTTCAAGATAAACGGGATCAATGACCGCGTCACCGACAAACCATACGTCGTCGGGCGTCTTTATCGCCGCCATCGCGCCGCAGTGACCGTCGAGCCGCTCGATTGCGAAGCCCGCGGGAAGCTCAAGCTCGCCGAGCCCCTTTACCGGAGCGATGTGCGGCTCGCCGTAGCGCTCCCTGACGCGGTCGAACGGATAGCCGCCGTACATAGCCGACGGCTCCATAAACGGATTGTGACCCGTGTATATCTCCGGCTCGGGAACATAGGCGCTGACCCCCGTTGCGGCGATTATCGCGCGGTCTCCGCCGACGTGGTCGACGTGCGCGTGAGTGTTGATTATGCGCGCGCACTTCCATCCGTTTTTGTCAAGAATTTTAACCACGCGCTCGCCTGCGGAGTCGCCCATGCCGGCGTCGATAACGGTGGCGCTGCCGTCAGGCTCAACATAAATGCCGATTTTCGATGGATTTTGAATGTAATAGGTGCTCTCGGCAACCTTGATAAGTGCGAACATAAATCCTCCCTTGAAAATTCAAAAACCGCACCTTCCGTTGCAGGCGGTGCGGCTTTTAAGACGCTTGAATAAATAAGCTTAGTCGGCGCTTGCCGTGCCTGCCGCCTGATTGGCGTACCGGCTCTGCAGCGACTGATAGTAGTTCTGATAGGTCGAGTAATCGATCTTCTTCGGCTTGAGGTAGTTACGCTCGTAGCTGCTGCGCTTTATGTCGAGCTTCTTGGCAGCGGCGGAAACGTCGTCGGAGAACTCGTCGTTTTTAAGAATGTAGAGTGCCTCGTCGGAGTAGTTATCGACGTAGTAGGGATCGGCGAGTATATCCTTGCGGTTGACAAGCAGCAGGTAATTCTCGCCGCTGACGACGGTGGCGTTGCCGACCTCGGCACCCGAAACGTCGGAGAAGTTGTCGCTCGAGCTGTTGGTCTTATCGGAGCCGTAGAGGGTCGCTCTCTTGTCGAGCGGCTTTGCGGTCTCGTCATCGGCGGTGCCGGAGCTGTCCTCGGAGTCGTCCTTGCCGTTGTACTCAACATAGATGGTGTCGAAGCTCTCGCCCTTGTTGAGCCTGTCGGCGTAGCCCTGAAGCTGGGTCTTGTACTTCTCTATCTCCTCGTCGGGCAGGGCTTTGCTGCTTTTGTCGACGGTCGAAACCTTGATAGTGTTGGCAATGACAAAGTTATCGGTCAGCGACTTGAGAACGGTCTCGTTGTCGACTTCCTTCGAGCCGCCCTCGCCGTAGATAGACTTAAACAGCGCGTTGCGCTCGTAGACGGCGACCTTCTGATACTGCAGGTAAGAGTCCTTGCTGACGCCGTTGGGCTCGCAGATGTACTGATAGCTCAGCGACCACTGATAGGACAGGTAGGTTTCCATCTTCTTTGTCTCATCGTCGGTCATCGAAAGCTTGGCCTTGTTATACTCGCTGTCGATGTAGAGGTACTCGTTGATAAGAGTGTCCGCGCGGTCGTTGACCCAGTCATAGAACGGGGTCTTGTCGATCGTCTGCTTGGCGTAGTCAACGTCGGAAGTCGATTTGCTGTCGCTTTTCAGCTGCTCGTTAACCTTGGAGCGGCCCTCGCTGTCGGCGACGATGAGAGCCATCATGTAAACGCCGCTTGAAACCGAGTAGGTCTTGTCTCCGCTTTTAAGCTCGGCCACGGTCGCGCCCTTTTTATGGCAGCCGATGAGCGAGCCTGCCAGAACGGCGGCGCACATTGCGGCCGCGATAATTCTTTTTGCAATTCTCATATTCTTTTGCCTCCGAAAGAAAAATATAAGGAGTTTCATAAAATTATACAATATATAAGCGCAAAAGTCCAGTGTTTCTTATGATTTTTGTGCTTTAATCTGCTGTGAGAGTCGGAGCAAAATGCCGTTACTCGGCAGCCTCGATGGCTTTGAGCGCGCCGTCGAGAATGTCGGTCGGGGTCAGCTTGCCGACGATGCGTATCTCGTAGTAGGGCTTAGCCCCCGCATTTAAGCGGAACAGCTTGCCCAGCTGCGCCGACAGAGCCGCGATGTGCGTCGGCTCGATCGAGCGCGGGAAGATGCGGACGTACACTCCCTGCTGCTCGACCGAGAGTATACCGCACTTTTCGCAGCGCGAGCGCAGCAGAGCGATGTCGATAAGCCCCTGCACCGACTGCGGCGGCTCGCCGAAGCGGTCGATAAGCTCGTCGATAACGTCGCTTGCGTCCTCCTTTGAGCGAATGTCCGCAATGCGGCGGTAAACGCCCAGCCGCGCGGGCAGGGAGGCGATGTAGCTTTCGGGAATGTGCGCGCCGATCTGCATATCAATGGTGCACTCGTCGTCACTGCGTGCGGGCGCTTCGCCCTTTTCTTCGCTTATAGCGTCGCTGAGCAGCCTTATATACATATCGTAGCCGACCGAGTCCATATGGCCGTGCTGCTCGCCGCCGAGGATGTTGCCCGCGCCGCGGATCTCGAGGTCACGCATTGCGATCCTGAAGCCCGAGCCGAACTCGGTAAATTCGCGTATGGCCTCAAGGCGCTTTTGCGCGACGTCGGTCAGCACCTTGCCGACGGTGAACGTCAGGTAGGCGTAGGCGCGGCGGTTGCTGCGCCCGACGCGGCCGCGCAGCTGATGCAGCTGTGCAAGCCCCATATAGTCGGCGTTTTCGATTATCAGGGTGTTTACGTTCGGCACGTCGATGCCCGTTTCGATTATCGTTGTGCAGACGAGAATGTCGATCTCGCCGTCGACAAGTCTGCGCCAGATGTCGCTCAGCTGCTCCTCGTCCATTTTGCCGTGGGCGACGGCGATGCTCGCCTCGGGCAGCTCGGCTGCGAGGTGCGCGGCGCAGATGTCGATGGTCTCAACGCGGTTGTGCAGGTAGTAGACCTGACCCGCGCGCCGCAGCTCGCGCCTTATCGCGTCGAGTATGACCCCGCGGTCGTACTCGAGTACGTAGGTCTGAACGGGGTAGCGGTCGCTCGGCGCTTCGTCTATCGACGACATATCGCGCAGCCCCGACATCGCCATATTCAGCGTGCGCGGAATGGGCGTGGCCGAGAGCGTGAGCGTGTCGACGTTCGGGCAGGCGCGGCGCAGCTTCTCTTTCTGCGCAACGCCGAAGCGCTGCTCCTCGTCGATTATCATAAGCCCCAGATCGCGGAACTTTACGTTGTCGCTTATCAGCTTGTGCGTGCCGACTATCATATCGATCTCGCCCGATTTCAGGCGCCGCAGAATGTCCGTCTGCTGCTTGGGTGTGCGAAAGCGCGACAGCAGCTCGACCGAGACGGGCAGCCCGTCCATGCGGCGCACGACCGTCTGATAGTGCTGCCATGCGAGTATCGTCGTCGGCACGAGCAGCGCGCATTGCTTGCCGTCGCATATGCACTTGAACGCGGCGCGCAGGGCGACCTCGGTCTTGCCGAAGCCGACGTCGCCGCACAGCAGGCGGTCCATCGGGGCAGGCTGCTCCATATCGTGCTTAATCTCGCTTATGCAGCGCAGCTGGTCGTCGGTCTCGTCGTACTCGAAGCGGCGCTCAAAGTCGGCCTGAAAGTCCGAATCGGGGCTGAAAGCGAAGCCGGGCCTGCTCATTCGCTCGGCGTACAGAGCGATAAGCTCCTTAGCCATATCGCGCACCGCGCCCTTGACACGCGAGCGCGTCTTTTGCCAGTCGGAGCCGCCCAGGCGGTTGAGCTTGAGCGTGCTCGACTCGGTGTTGCCGATGTACTTGCTGACAAGGTCAAGCTGCGTAACCGGGACGTAGAGCACGTCCTGCTTTGCATATTTTATTTTAATGTAGTCCTTGGTGACTCCCTCGACGGTCATCGACTGTATGCCGTCGAAAAGGCCGATTCCGTGCGCCGCGTGGACGACGTAGTCGCCCTTGTGCAGCTCGTCGAGCGAGCTGATCGCGTTCTTGTTTTTGCGGTATTTTGACTTGCGGCGCACCTGCGCACGGCCGTGGGTGAACAGCGCGAACCTGCCGCCGGGCAGCTCAAAGCCGCTGCTCAGCGACCCCGCGGTCACGCTTATGCTGCCGAAGCGCAGCTCGTCGGCCGTGGGAGCGTACTCGGCTTTAAGCCCCGCGCCGCGCAGGTCGTCGGCGAGTATTCGGGCAGAGTTGTCCGTGCCCGCGAGCACCGTCACCGCCCAGCCGCGCTCGAGCAGGGGAGATGCGTCCTCCTTAAGCAGCTCGAGCGTGCCGTTCCAGACGCTCAGCGCCCGCACGGTGAAGTTTACCGCCGTGCGCACCGTTACGCCGTAGCTGCCGCGTGCAAACGCATCAAGGAACACGCTGTCGGAGTCAAAGCGCTGCAGCAGCCCGTCGGCGGTGAGCGCAAAGCGGTCAAGCCCCTTGCACAGCACGCCCGCTTCAAACAGGCTCTTTATTTCTTCATTTAACTGCACGTTGAAGGTGCGGCTTCTCTCGCGCACCTTGTCGGACTCGCTGACGAATTTCAGCCACCCGTCGGCGTAGTCGAAAACGGTCGCTTCCTTATATACAAGCGGCAGGAAGCGGTCGGCCGAGACGGGCATGACCCCGCCCGAGGCCGCGTCGGCCGCCTGCTGCAAAAGGTGAGCGGCTTTGCCCGCCTTTTTGCCGAGATTGTCGGCGAGCGAGCGCAGCTTCATTTCGAATTCGGAGCTGTCGCCCGGCAGCACCTCGGCCGCGGGAGTGACCGTCAGCTCGTCGATAGGTTCAAGGCGGCGCTGGCTGTCGACCTCGAAAGCGGAGATCGAGTCGATTTCGTCGCCCCACAGCTCAAGACGCGCGGGGTGCTCCGCTCCCGGCGTGAACACGTCGAAAATGTCGCCCCTGACGGCGAACTGACCCACGCCCTCGACCATATCGCAGCGCACATAGCCCGCGCGCGTCAGTCGTTCTTTCAGCGCGTCGGTCGTTATTTCGTCGCCCGCTTTGAGGCTGAAGCGGTTTTGCCGCAGCACATCGGGCGGCACGGTCAGCAGAGCCGCCGCGTCCGCACTGCAGAGCACCGCGTCGCAGCTGCCGTCGAGCATGGCCGACAGCGCGCCTATGCGCAGCTGCTCGTACTCGCGCGATACGCCCGCCACGTCGCGGAAAACGAGGTCGCGCGAGGGCAGGACGACCGCTTTCGCTCCGAGTGACGACAGGTCCTCCTTCAGCCTCGTCGCTTCTCCCTCATCGGACACGACGACAAGCGCCCTGCGGTCAAGATCCCGACAGAGCGTGCGTATTATTATCGCCTTGTGAATGTGCGACAGTCCCGTCGCGACGGCGGGCAGCCGCCCGAGCTTTGCCTGTGACGACAGCTCGGCGTACTCCGCGACCGAGCGCAGAGCGTTTGAAATGCAAAGCATGAGCTTTACTCCTAATTGAATTTGTTCATTGCGCGGTCAATATCACCAGCGACCATAAGCTCAAGCGCGTCGCACGCGTGCAAAGCCGCTTCATTTATCAGCTTCAGCTCGTCGTCTTTGAACTTTGAGAGCACCCACGCCGCGAGGTCGTAGTCGGGGTGCGGCTTCTCGCCCACGCCGACCTTTATGCGCGGAAAGTCCGCTCCGATGTGCGCGCTGATGCTCCTTATGCCGTTGTGGCCGCCGTCGCTGCCCTTGCGGCGTATGCGCAGCCTGCCGGGCTCGAGCGAGATGTCGTCAAAGACGACGATGATTTTTTCACTCGGCAGCTTGTAAAAGCGCGCCGCGTCGCTCACCGCAACGCCCGACTCGTTCATAAACGTCTGCGGCTTCATCAGCAGGCACTTTTTGCCCGCAAGGTCGACCGTCGTGCACAGCGCGCTGTGCTTTTTTTTGCTTATATCCGCGCCCAGCCGCTTTGCCAGCGCTTCCGCAACGATGAAGCCTGCGTTGTGACGCGTGTTTTCGTACTTGCTGCCGGGATTGCCGAGACCGACGATGATGAAGTCGACCGCTCCGGATTTTTTTGATGAAAAAAACATTGTGTCCTCCGCGCCGCCGAGTGACAAAGAGCGGCTTTTATATGTTCTTTTTATTGTATGTGCTAATTATGCCACCGACCTGCGTCTTTTTCAAGCCAAAACCGAACGATATGTGAAACTTGTACTAAAATTTCGCCGCCGAAAAACAAAAAATTTTCATTTTAGGTCAAAAAAAGTGTAGATTTCGTCGCGCAGGTTTGGTATAATAGATTGCGTGCGACTCCGAAGTGAGTCCGTGCAGTCACTTTGTCGGCAAAATGAGCCCGATTTTTCTTCTGCGAGCGGTCCTTCCGCCATTTTAAGAGGCTCTTTCACCGAAAAAGCGGCATATGTAAATTTGTATAATATTTTTTAGGAGGTTGATTCTGTAATGAGTCAAAAGTATGTTTACCTCTTCTCAGAGGGAAACAAAGACATGCGTAACCTGCTCGGCGGTAAGGGTGCTAACCTTGCTGAGATGACCGGTCTCGGTCTTCCTGTTCCGCAGGGCTTTACCATCACCACCGAGGCTTGCACCAAGTATTACGAGGACGGCAAGAAAATCAACGATGATATCCAGGCTCAGATCATGGAGTACATCGTCAAGATGGAAGAGATCACCGGCAAGAAGTTCGGCGATAAGGAGAACCCGCTTCTCGTTTCCGTCCGTTCGGGTGCCCGCGCTTCCATGCCCGGCATGATGGACACCATTCTTAACCTCGGTCTGAACGAGGACGTTGTCGAGACTATCGCAAAGAAGTCCGGCAACCCGCGTTGGGCTTGGGACTGCTACAGAAGATTCATTCAGATGTACTCCGACGTTGTTATGGAGGTCGGCAAGAAGTACTTCGAGGAGCTCATCGACAAGATGAAGACCGAGAAGGGCGTCAAGCAGGACGTTGAGCTTACCGCCGAGGACCTCGCTGTTCTCGCCGGTCAGTTCAAGGCCGAGTACAAAGAGAAGATCGGCAAGGACTTCCCGACCGATCCCAAGGAGCAGCTGATGGGCGCTATCGAGGCTGTTTTCCGTTCCTGGGACAACCCGCGCGCCAATGTATATCGCCGCGATAACGATATTCCGTACTCATGGGGTACTGCCGTTAACGTCCAGATGATGGCGTTCGGCAACATGGGCGACACCTCCGGTACCGGCGTTGCCTTCACCCGCGACCCCGCCACCGGCGAGAAGAAGCTCATGGGCGAGTTCCTTATGAACGCTCAGGGCGAGGACGTCGTTGCAGGCGTTCGTACTCCGTCGCCGATCGCTAAGCTCGAGGAGGTCATGCCCGAAGTCTACGCTCAGTTCGTCGACATCTGCAAGACCCTTGAGAATCACTATCGCGATATGCAGGATATGGAGTTCACCATCGAGGACAGAAAGCTCTATATGCTCCAGACCCGTAACGGTAAGAGAACCGCTAAGGCCGCGCTCAAGATCGCTTGCGACCTTGTTGACGAGGGCATGATCACCGAGGAGCAGGCCGTTCTTATGATCGACCCCAGAAACCTCGACACCCTGCTTCACCCGCAGTTCGACGTCAAGGCGCTCAAGGCTGCTACTCCCGCAGGCAAGGGCCTCGGCGCTTCGCCCGGTGCCGCTTGCGGTAAGGTCGTCTTCTCCGCTGACGACGCTGTTGAGTGGAAGGCTCGCGGCGAGAAGGTCGTTCTCGTCCGTCTCGAGACCTCTCCTGAGGACATCACCGGTATGAAGGCCGCTCAGGGTATCCTGACCGTCCGCGGCGGTATGACCTCTCACGCTGCCGTTGTTGCCCGCGGAATGGGAACCTGCTGCGTTTCCGGCTGCGGCGACATCGTCATGGACGAGGAGAACAAGAAGTTCACCCTCGCCGGCAAGACCTATCACGAGGGAGACTACATCTCCATCGACGGTTCCACCGGTAACATCTACGACGGCATCATTCCGACCGTTGACGCCGAGATTGCCGGCGAGTTCGGCCGCATCATGAAGCTTGCCGACAAGTTTAAGAAGCTGGGCGTTCGCACCAACGCCGACACTCCTGCCGACGCTAAGAAGGCTCGCGAGCTGGGCGCTGAGGGTATCGGCCTTTGCCGTACCGAGCACATGTTCTTCGAGGCTGACCGTATCGCCGCTTTCCGCGAGATGATCTGCTCCGATACCGTTGAGGAGCGCGAGGCCGCTCTTAACAAGATCCTGCCTTATCAGCAGGGCGATTTCGAGAAGCTCTATGAGGCGCTCGAGGGCTGCCCCGTTACTATCCGCTTCCTCGACCCGCCGCTCCACGAGTTCGTTCCGACCGAGGAGGACGACATCGCCGCCCTCGCCGAGAGCCAGAACAAGAGCATCGAGGACATCAAGGCTATCATCAGCGGCCTGCACGAGTTCAACCCGATGATGGGTCACCGCGGCTGCCGTCTGACCGTAACCTATCCTGAGATTGCGAAGATGCAGACCACCGCTGTTATCCGCGCTGCCATCAACGTCAAGAAGGCTCACCCCGACTGGAAGGTCGAGCCCGAGATCATGATTCCGCTTGTCGGCGAAGTCAAGGAGCTCAAGTACGTTAAGGACATCGTCGTCGAGACCGCCGACGCCGAGATCGCTGCCGCCGGCATCGACCTCAAGTACGAAGTCGGTACGATGATCGAGATCCCGCGTGCCGCTCTGACCTCTGACGAGATCGCTAAGGAAGCTGAGTTCTTCTGCTTCGGCACCAACGACCTTACCCAGATGACCTTCGGCTTCAGCCGTGACGACGCCGGTAAGTTCCTCGACGCTTACTATGACAAGAAGATCTACGAGAACGATCCGTTTGCTAAGCTCGACCAGATCGGCGTAGGCAAGCTTATGGAAATGAGCGTTAAGCTCGGCAAGTCCACCCGCCCGAACCTCCACTGCGGTATCTGCGGTGAGCACGGCGGCGACCCGTCCAGCGTTGAGTTCTGCCATAAGATCGGCCTCGACTATGTCTCCTGCTCGCCGTTCCGCGTGCCGATCGCCCGCCTTGCCGCCGCTCAGGCTGCAATAAAGGACAAGCAGTAATTCTATACTGTTGTCCCCGTACACCCCTTTTATCCTGATTTCACTCAAAAATGGCAAAATCGTTTAGCGTGAAATAAAAGGAAAAAACGGGAAATACAAAGAAAAAAAGACCCACGTGTTTGCAGAGTAATCTGCAAACGCAGGGTCTTTTTTTATTGCTCCGGCAACACATTACTGCACTGAAACTGCGGCGCACTGCCGCTGTCGAAAGCCTTTTAACCGACTGCGCCGGCAACACTTAACTGCACTGAAACTGTGGCGCGCTGCCGCTGCCGAAAGCCTTTTAACCGACTGCGCCGGCAACACATTACTGCACTGAAACTGCGGCGCACTGCTGCTGCCGAAAGTCTTTTAACCGACTGCGCCGGCAACACATTACTGCACTGAAACCGCGGCGCACTGCCGCTGCCGAAAGCCTTTTAAACCGACTGCTCCGGCAACACTTAACTGCACTGAAGCGCGGCACACTGCCGCTGCCAAAAGCCTTTTAAACCGACTGCGCCGGCAACACTTAACTGCACCGAAGCGCGCAAGGCCAAACAGCACCGCCGCGGGCGGGAAATATGCGCTTATTCAGCGGTGGTTACGCCGTGCAAACTTATAACAGCACCGCCGCGCGGCGGCTTGCTCCGACACAAAACAAAAGCAGGGCACTTCAGGCTCATAAAGCCCAAAGTGTCCTGCTTGTTTATGCTTTTAAGCGTCGATGGTCGAAATGCCTATCGTTATCTCCTCAAGCACGTCGAGAAGCACCTTCACGGTGTCGAGCGAGGTGAAGATCGTGACATTATTCTCGCTTGCGCAGCGGCGAATTGCCACGCCGTCCTCGTAATGTATGCCCGAGAGAATGGCGCGCGTGTTGATGACGTAGCTGACGTAGCCCGCGCGGATAGACTCGAGGATTTCGGTGCTGCCCTCGCTGAGCTTGCGCCTTAAACGAGTGCGTATGCCGTGCGCTTTGAGGAAGTCGGCCGTGCCGACAGTGGCCTCGATGTTGAAGCCCATATCGTAGAAACGCTTGACAAGCGGCAGCGCCTCCTCCTTGTCCTCGTCGGCGAGGGTTACGACGACCGTGCCGTAGTTTTGCAGCTTAATGCCCGAGGCGATGAGCGCCTTGTACATCGCGCGGTGGAGCTTGAAGTCGTAGCCGATAGCTTCGCCCGTGGACTTCATCTCGGGCGAGAGGTACGCGTCCATTCCGCCGAGCTTCGAAAACGAGAACGCGGGGGCCTTGACGTACCAGCGGCCGCGCTCGGTCGGGTACAGCTCGTTAATGCCCTGCTCGCGCAGGCTCTCGCCGAGGCACACCTTGGTCGCAATGTCGGCGAGCGAGTAGCCGGTCGCCTTTGAAAGGAACGGCACTGTACGCGACGAACGGGGGTTGACCTCGATGATAAAGACGTTGTCGTCCCTGTCGACGATGAACTGAATGTTGAACAGTCCCTTGATTCCGATGCCGAGTCCGAGCTTTTTGGCGTACTGGAGGATAGTGCCCTTGACCTTGTCGGAAATACTGAACGTCGGGTACACGCTTATAGAATCGCCCGAGTGGATACCCGTGCGCTCGACAAGCTCCATTATGCCCGGGACAAAGACGTTCTCGCCGTCGCAGATGGCGTCGATCTCGACCTCCTTGCCGCAGATGTACTTGTCGACGAGGACGGGCTTGTCAACGTCGATTTCAACGGCGGTCTTGAGGTAGTGGCGCAGCGTTTCCTCCTTTGCGACGATCTGCATCGCTCTGCCGCCGAGGACAAAGCTCGGGCGCACCAGCACGGGGTAGCCGATCTCGGCCGCGGCACGCACGCCGTCCTCGATGTTGGTGACGGCCTGCCCCTTGGGCTGCGGAATGTCAAGGGAGATGAGCAGCTTCTCGAACGCGTCGCGGTTTTCGGCGCGCTCGATGGCCTCGCAGTCGGTGCCTATCAGCTTGACGCCGCGCTCCATGAGCGGCTCGGCGAGGTTTATCGCCGTCTGGCCGCCGAGGATGGCGATGACGCCCTCGGGCTGCTCGAGCTCGACGATGTTCATAACGTCCTCGATGCACAGCGGCTCGAAGTACAGCTTGTCCGAGCAGGTGTAGTCGGTCGAGACGGTCTCGGGGTTGTTGTTGATGATTATAGCCTCGAAGCCCGCTTCCTTTATCGTTTTGACCGCGTGGACGGTGGAGTAGTCGAACTCAACGCCCTGACCGATGCGTATCGGTCCCGAGCCGAGCACGATGACTTTGCGGCGGTTGGAGACGACGGACTCGTTTTCGTCCTCATAGGTCGAGTAGAAGTAGGGCACATAGCTCTCAAACTCCGACGCGCAGGTGTCGATCATCTTGTAAACGGGGAACACGGAGTGCTGCTTTCTGAGGTTATAGACCTCAAGCTCGCTCATATTCCACAGCCTGGCGATCTCCTTGTCGGAGAAGCCTGCTTTCTTCGCCTTTTTCAGCTCGGCTGCGTCGCCCTTGGCGGCGATAAGCGCCTTTTCCTCGTTGATGATGTTGACCATTTTGTCAATAAAGAAGCGGTCGATTTTGGTCTGCTCGCAGATTTTGTCGACGCTCACGCCGAGGCGCAGCAGGCGCGCGATGGCGTAAATGCGGTCGTCCGTGCCGATTTTGATGTACTGCATCAGCTCGTCCTCGCTCATGCTCTCGAACTTCTGCATGAACAGGTGAAACACGCCGATTTCGAGCGAGCGGACGGCTTTGAGCAGGCTTTCTTCAAAGGTGCGTCCGATGCTCATGACCTCGCCCGTCGCCTTCATCTGCGTGCCGAGCTTCTGGTTTGCGTCAGTGAATTTGTCGAACGGGAAGCGCGGCATCTTCGTGACGATGTAGTCCAGCGCAGGCTCGAACGAGGCGGGGGTGTTGGCGAGCGGGATCTCGTCGAGGGTCATGCCGACGGCGATCTTCGCCGAAACGCGCGCGATCGGGTAGCCGCTGGCCTTTGAAGCGAGCGCCGACGAGCGCGAAACGCGCGGGTTTACCTCTATAAGGTAGTATTTGAATGAGTTGGGGTCGAGCGCGAACTGGACGTTGCAGCCGCCCTCGATTTTGAGCGCGCGGATAATTTTGAGCGCGCTGTCGCGGAGCATATGGTACTCCTTGTTCGTCAGCGTCTGTGACGGGCAGACGACTATCGAGTCGCCCGTGTGGATGCCGACGGGGTCGAGATTTTCCATATTGCAGACAGTTATTGCGGTGTCGTTGCTGTCGCGGATAACCTCGTACTCAATTTCCTTGTAGCCCTTGACGCTCTTCTCGATAAGCACCTGATGAACGGGTGAGAGCTTGAACGCGTTCGCGCCGATCTCGTTAAGCTCCTCCTCATTGTCGGCAAAGCCGCCGCCCGTGCCGCCGAGGGTGAACGCGGGGCGCAGCACGACAGGGTATCCGATGTGTTTGGCGGCCTCGCGCGCCTGCTCGAGCGAATAGGTTATCTCGCTCGGGATTACGGGCTCGCCGAGCGAAATGCACAGCTCCTTGAACAGCTCTCTGTCCTCGGCGCGCTCGATACTCTCGGAGCTTGTGCCGAGCAGCTCGACGCCGCACTCGCGCAGCACTCCCTTTTTCTCAAGCTGCATGGCGAGGTTGAGTCCGGTCTGACCGCCGATGCCGGGAAGTATCGCGTCGGGGCGCTCGTGGCGGACGATTTTTGCGATATATTCGAGCGTCAGCGGCTCCATATAAATTTTATCGGCGACGGTCGTGTCGGTCATAATGGTCGCGGGGTTTGAGTTGCACAGCACGGTGTTGTAGCCCTCCTCGCGCAGCGCGAGGCAGGCCTGAGTGCCCGCGTAGTCGAACTCGGCTGCCTGGCCGATGACGATAGGACCCGAGCCGATGACCATAATTTTCTTTAAATCGGTTCTCTTAGGCATTTTTGTTCTCCTCCATACGCTCAAGGAAGCGGTCGAAAAGGTAGGCGCTGTCCTGCGGGCCGGGGGCGCTTTCCGGGTGGTACTGGACGCTGAAAACGCTGTCGCTTTCGCTTTCGACGCCCTCGACGGTCTTGTCGAGGATATTCATATGGGTCACGCGCAGGCCGGTGCCATCAAGGCTTTTCTCATCGACGGCGAAGGAGTGGTTCTGCGAGGTTATCTCGATTTTGCCCGTCGCAAGGTTTTTAACAGGGTGGTTGCCGCCGCGGTGGCCGAACTTCAGCTTGTAGGTTTTCGCACCGTAGGCGAGCGAGATCATCTGGTGGCCAAGGCAGATGCCGAAGATCGGGTATTTGCCGATAAGCCCGCGCACGGTGGCGACGGTCTCGGGAACGTCGGTCGGGTCGCCCGGGCCGTTTGAGAGGAAAATTCCGTCGGGCGAAAGACGCTCGATGTCCTCGACTGCAGCGTTGTACGGTACGGCCGTGACGGAGCAGCCCCTCTTGTTGAGCGAGCGGACGATGTTCAGCTTCATTCCGCAGTCTATGGCGACGACGTTGAAGCGCGCGTTGTCGACGTGATAGAAGCGCACTTGCTTCGGGCTGACGCGGCTGACTGCGTCTTTTGGCGGGGTGTAGCCGCGCAGCTTTGCAAGGCCCGCTTCGGTGTCGGTGTCCGCGTCGGTGATGAGCACGTTCATCGAGCCGCAGTCGCGAATGTGGCGCACGAGCTTGCGCGTGTCGATGTCGGTCACACCCGGAATGTCCCACTGCTCCATAAGCTGCGAGAGCGACTCCTTGCTGCGCCAGTTCGACGGCAGGTCGTTATAGTCGCGCACGATAAGCCCGCCGCAGGTGAGCGTCTCGCGCTCAAAATCGTCGGCGGCAATGCCGTAGTTGCCGATAAGCGGGTAGGCCATAACGACGGCCTGATAGGTATAGGACGGGTCGGAGAGTATCTCCTGATAGCCGACGGGGGAAGTGTTGAACACTATTTCGCATATCGTCTCCTTGCGCGAGCCGAAGCCGCGGCCGAGATAGACGCTGCCGTCCTCCAGAATCAGTTTTCTGTCATACATTCGTTCTTGAACACCTTGCCTTTTGCATTTATGCCTTGAGAGGTTGAAAGTTTTGTATATATCCGTCGGGAAAAGCCCGATTGACAGCTGCTTTGTGAGCGATAGGGCGCTTTGACTTTCGGCGCGTAAAGAGGTGGGTAAAACGCGCAGAAAGCGCTTGGAGCGCACAGCGGCGAAATTTAAGCGCAGCACCGCCGAGGGCGTGCGGGAAAAGATACCGGGACTGCGGGAATTCGGCGCTGCGGACTGCGGGAAATTTAAGCGCAGCACCGTCGAGGGCGTGCGGGAAAAGATACCGGGGCTGCGGGAATTCGGCGCTGCGGGCGCAGGAAATCACCGCCGAAAGCGGCGGCACCCGGTTGCCCTTAAAACGCCCGAAAAGCTCTGCACGCAAAAATTTAAGCGCAGAGCTGTTTCATATTCGGTGTTTTGTTGTTGAAAATGTGCGGCCTTTGCATAAAAGACCTCCGCCTTTCGGCTTGATTCCGCTTTTCGCCGCGCAGAATGTTCCGCGTGCGCGGCGAAAAGCAGTCATATGATGTTATTCGACGTCCTGAAGCGCGTCGTAGCCTTCTTCGCCCGTGCGCACTTTGACGACGTTTTCAACGTCGTAGACAAAGATCTTGCCGTCGCCGATGTGGCCGGTGTAGAGCACGCGCTTGGCAGTCTCGATCACCTTGGAGACAGGCACCTTGCTGACGACGATGTCGACCTGAATCTTAGGCAGCAGGTTCGCTTCGATCGGAACGCCGCGGTAATACTCGGGCTGACCCTTCTGGACGCCGCAGCCGAGGACGTGCGACACGGTCATACCCGTGATGCCGATGCCCATCATTGCGTTCTTGAGCGACTCAAGGCGCGACTCCTTGCAGACGACCTCGATCTTGGTCAGCTTCGGCGTGCCGTCGTCGAAGGTCGGAACCTTCTTGACCGGAACGGCTTCGGCAACGGGAGCGTCGCCGCTTACCTCGAGCGCGCCCTCAAATTCGGTGCTGTAGTCGAGGCTTTCGACCGCGGGTACGAAGTCGGCATAGGCGCTCGGCAGACCGTGCTCGGTGCTGTCAAGACCCTTGATCTCCTCTTCGGCGCTGACGCGCAGGCCGACGGTCTTTTTGATAATGAAGAACGACAGGGTCATCATAACCGCCGTCCAGGCGAGGACGGAGACGATGCCGAGCAGCTGTACGCCGAGCAGGCGGGCGTTGCCCGTGTAGAACAGACCCTCAAGCCCTGCGGGAGCGTCGGGGTTAGCCAGCAGGCCGACCGCAACAGTACCCCAAACGCCGTTTGCAAAGTGGACGCCGACAGCGCCGACAGGGTCGTCAATGTGCAGCTTGAGGTCGAGGAACTCGACGACAACTACAACGAGTATGCCCGAGACAACGCCGACGACGACTGAGCCGAGCGCATCAAGCGCGTCGCAGCCTGCGGTGATGCCGACCAGACCTGCAAGGCAGGCGTTAAGGCACATGGAAACGTCGGGCTTGCCGTTCTTAATCCAAGTATACACCATTGTGGTGCAGGTTGCAACAGCAGGAGCGATGGTTGTGGTAAGAAAAATTGAAGCAAGCGAGGTCTTATCCCATGCGGCGGCACCGTTGAAGCCGTACCAGCCGAACCAGAGAATGAACGCGCCCAGCGCGCCGAGCGGAATGGAGTGACCCGGGATAGCATTGACCTTGGTGACCTTGCCCGCAGCGTTCTTTACATACTTGCCCAGGCGCGGGCCGACCATGATGGCGCCGATGAGAGCGGTGATACCGCCGACGGAGTGAATCGCGGCGGAGCCTGCGAAATCGTGGAAACCGAGCTTTGCAAGCCAGCCGTTGGAGTTCCAGATCCAGCCCGCCTCAACGGGATAAACAAACAGCGAGATAACGCCCGAATAGATGCAGTAGGAGATGAACTTCGTTCTCTCTGCCATAGAGCCCGAAACGATGGTCGCTGCAGTTGCGCAGAACACGAGGTTGAACACAAACAGCGAAGCGTTCTCTTTGATAAACGTACCGAAATCGGTGAAAATGTTCAGGTTCGGCACACCGATGATACCGAATATGTAGTCCTCGGACATCATAATGCTGAAGCCGAGCAGGATGAATACTACCGTGCCGATACAGAAGTCCATAAGGTTCTTCATTATAATGTTACCGGCATTCTTGGCTCTTGTGAAGCCCGTCTCGACCATTGCAAAGCCCGCCTGCATGAAGAAAACGAGCGCGGCGCCTATCAGGTACCATATTGCGTAAACGTCGGACGTGACAGCTTCGGATATGAATTTTGCGATTTGATCTGTCATTTTACCCACCTCTTTATAAATTTATCCCGCCCGCGAGCCTTGACCCGAGGGCGGGACGAAAGCAAAAACTATTATCTTACGCCGAAGAGCAGCTCACCGTAAGTCGGGAACGGCCAGTAGCTTTCGGCAGTGGACATCTCGGCCTCGTCGCAGGCAAGGCGCAGCTCGCTCATTCTGACGAGCACGGTGTCGCGGATTGCGGCGCTCTTGGCGACGACGTCGTCATAAGCGTGCAGCTGAGCGACCGCCGCGCCGAGCGCGTCGATACCGTCGGAGATACGGTCGGCGAGGGTCGAGAGCTTCTTGACCAGCTTCTTCTCATACGCGCAGGTCAGACCCTCGTCGACGGCCCTCTTTGCAGCGGCGGTCTCGGCGACCTTGGCGGCGTAGGCCTCGACGGCGGGGAGGATCTGCTTCTCGGCCATATCGAGCATGGTGTTGGCTTCGATGGTCACGGTCTTGCAGTAGTTGTCAAGCAGGATCTCGCAGCGCGAATTGATCTCGGCTTCGCTGAACACCTTCTGATCGGTGAGCATATCGACGTTCTTCTTGTCAAGCAGGTGCGGAATGCAGTCGGCCGTGGTGCGGTAGTTGAGCAGGCCGCGCTTCTCGGTCGCTTCCGCGATCCAGCTGTCGTCGTAGCCGTTGCCGTTGAAGATGATGCGGCGGTGATCCTTAATGGTCTTCTTGATCATATCGTGCAGCGCGCCCTCGAAGTCCTCGGCGCCCTCAAGACGGTCGGCGTAGATCTTCAGACTCTCGGCGACTGCGGCGTTGAGCATGATGTTGGCGCATGCGATGCTGTTGGACGAGCCGAGCATACGGAACTCGAACTTGTTGCCCGTGAACGCGAACGGCGAGGTGCGGTTGCGGTCGGTGGTGTCCTTGGTGAACTTCGGCAGCACGTCGACGCCGAGCTTGAGGCTCGTTTTCTTAGTGCCTGCGTACGGCTCGTCTTTCTCGATTGCTTCGAGGATAGCGTCAAGCTCGTCGCCGAGGAAGATGGAAACGACTGCCGGCGGCGCTTCATTTGCACCCAGACGGTGATCGTTGCCCGCGGTGGCGACCGAAATTCTCAGCAGATCCTGGTAGTCGTCGACGGCCTTGATGACCGCGCAGAGGAACAGCAGGAACTGGGCGTTTTCGCTCGGAGTCTCGCCGGGTGAGAGAAGGTTTACGCCCGTGTCGGTCGCGATAGACCAGTTGTTGTGCTTGCCGCTGCCGTTTACGCCCGCGAACGGCTTCTCATGCAGCAGGCAGACAAGACCGTGGCGGAGCGCAACCTTCTGCATAATTTCCATCGTAAGCTGGTTGTGGTCGGTCGCGACGTTGGTGGTCGAATATATAGGCGCCAGCTCGTGCTGAGCGGGTGCGACCTCGTTATGCTCGGTCTTGGCGAGGATTCCGAGCTTCCACAGCTCGTTGTTCAGATCCTCCATGTAAGCGGCGACCCTCGGCTTGATAACGCCGAAGTAGTGGTCGTCCATCTCCTGACCCTTGGGCGGCTTCGCTCCGAAAAGGGTGCGGCCGGTGAAGATGAGGTCCTTCCTCTTTTCATACATCGCCTTGTCGACGAGGAAGTACTCCTGCTCGGGTCCTACCGAGGTGGTGACGTGCTTTACATCGTCGTTGCCGAACAGCTTGAGCACGCGCAGTGCCTGGTGGTTGAGCGCCTCCATGGAGCGCAGCAGGGGGGTCTTCTTATCGAGCGCGTCGCCCGTGTAGGAGCAGAACGCCGTCGGAATACAGAGGGTCTTGCCCTTGATGAACGCGTAGGAGGTCGGGTCCCACGCGGTGTATCCGCGCGCCTCAAAGGTGGCTCTCAGGCCGCCCGAGGGGAAGCTCGACGCGTCAGGCTCGCCCTTGATAAGCTCCTTGCCCGAGAATTCCATAATAACGCCGCCGTCTGGCGAGGGGGAGATGAAGCTGTCGTGCTTCTCTGCGGTCACGCCCGTGAGCGGCTGGAACCAGTGGGTGAAATGGGTCGCGCCCTTTGCGACCGCCCAGTCTCTCATCGCGGCCGCGACGGCGTTGGCGACGCTCAGGTCGAGCTTTGCGCCCTCGTCGATAGTCTTGCGCAGCGACTGATAAACGTCGGAGGTCAGGGTGGCCTTCATGACTCTGTCGTCAAATACAAGCTCGCCAAACAGTTCGGGTACGTTTTCCATAGTATAACTCTCCTTTTTTCGGATAAAAGAAAAGGCGCCGATCAGCCCCGGATAAGGGGTGAAAGACGCCGTTGCCTTTTCTCCGTGTTTTATTATTTACAGTGCGGCCGCGCTTAAAAAGCGAAGCCTTATAAAGAAAAAGCGCCTTTGAGCCTCATTGCTCAAAGACGTCATTGCCTTTATGCTGCATAGTATAATGCGGCGGGAATAATTTGTCAACCCCTGTTTTCAAATTTTTATAATTTCAACAAAAATCATGCTCATTCCGACAAAGATTTTAGCTTGACAAAGCAAACGGGCGGTTGTATAATACCTTTCAAATGAGCAAAGACGTTCATTTCGACAAGGATTTTTTGTCCTTGGTCGGAATGAGCGCTTTTTTTATTTCGGTGCTTTTGCTTATTTAATGTATATATATTCCCGAAAGGAAGTTAAGCTGTATGAAATTGGAAGGTCAGGTGCGCATACCCTCGGGCTGTGCGATAGCCGCCGTCATCTCTAAGGAAGGAAAGAGAATGTCGGGCGAGATGATCACCGAGGCTATGAAGCCGATGCACGACCGCTCAAACGGTCTGGGAGGCGGCTTCGCGGGCTACGGCATTTATCCCGAGTACAAGGACTTCTACGCGTTCCATATGTTCTTCGACGACAGGACGACCAGAAAGAGCTGCGAAGCCTTTTTAAAGGAGCGCTTTGAAATAGTCAAGTCCGAGATGATCCCTACAAGGAAAATCCCCGCGATCACCGACGAGCCGATCATATGGCGCTACTTCGTCGCTCCGCTCAAGTCGGTGCTCGCTTCGATGCAGCTTGACGAAAAGGAGTTCGTCGCCGAGACGGTTATGAAGATAAACGCCGAAATGAAGGGCGCATACGTCTTTTCAAGCGGCAAGAACATGGGCACGTTCAAGGCGGTCGGCTTTCCCGAGGACGTCGGCGTGTTCTACAAGCTCGACGAGTACGAGGGCTACTCCTGGACGGCGCACGGCCGCTATCCGACGAACACCCCGGGCTGGTGGGGCGGCGCGCATCCGTTTACGCTGCTTGACTATTCGATAGTGCACAACGGCGAGATTTCTTCCTACGACGCAAACCGCCGCTTTATCGAAATGTTCGGCTACAAATGCACTCTGCAGACAGACACCGAGGTCATTACATATATAATGGACTATCTGCTGCGCGTTCAGGGGCTGACCCTTGAGGAGGCCGCGGCGGTCATCGCCGCTCCCTTCTGGAGCACCATCGCCAACAAGGACGACAAAAAGGCCAAGGAGCGCAGCCGCTTTTTGCGCACCGTGTTCCCGAGCCTGCTGATAACCGGACCGTTCTCGATAGTGCTCGGCTTCGACGGCGGGCTGATGGCGCTCAACGACCGCCTGAAGCTGCGCTCGATGGTCGTGGGCGAAAAGGACGACAGGGTCTTTATCGCCAGCGAGGAGGCCGCGATCCGCGTTATGGAGCCCGACGCCGAGAACATCTGGGCGCCTGCGGGCAGCGAGCCTGTTATTGTTAAAGTTAAGGAGGGCGCTTACTGATGGGCGTTGATTTCATATATCCCGAGTTTGAGGTGGTCAGGAACAAGGACCGCTGTATCGGCTGCCGCGTATGCGAGCGACAGTGCGCCAACGAGGTGCACTGGTATGATTCCGATCGCGGAGTAATGATGAGCGACGAAACAAAGTGCGTCAACTGCCAGCGCTGCGTTTCGCTGTGTCCCACAAGGGCGCTGAAAATCGTAAAGAGCGACTGCCGCCTGCGCGAAAACGCGAACTGGCCCGACGCTACGATAAAAGAGGTCTACAAGCAGGCGGGCAGCGGCGGCGTGCTGCTGTCGTCAATGGGCAATCCCAATCCGCTGCCTGTATATTGGGATAAGATTCTTATAAACGCGTCGCAGGTCACCAATCCGCCTATCGACCCGCTGCGTGAGCCGATGGAGACGAAGGTGTTCCTCGGCAAGAAGCCGGATAAGATCGAGCGCGACGAAAACGGCGACATAAAGTGCGACCTGCCGCCGCAGATCGAGCTGTCGATGCCCGTTATGTTCTCGGCAATGAGCTACGGCTCGATAAGCTACAACGCGCACAAGAGCCTTGCCATGGCCGCAAGCGAGCTCGGTATCCTCTACAACACGGGCGAGGGCGGCCTGCACGAGGACTTCTACTGCTACGGCGAAAACACGATTGTTCAGGTCGCGTCGGGACGCTTCGGCGTTCATGAGGACTACCTCAACGCGGGCGCGGCTATCGAGATAAAAATGGGTCAGGGCGCAAAGCCGGGTATCGGCGGCCACCTGCCCGGTGCGAAGATCGTCGGCGACGTTTCGCGCACGAGAATGATACCCGAGGGCAGCGACGCTATTTCGCCCGCTCCGCACCACGATATTTATTCGATCGAGGACCTGCGCCAGCTCGTATTCTCGCTTAAAGAGGCGACCGAGTACAAAAAGCCCGTCATCGTCAAGGTCGCGGCCGTGCACAACATCGCTGCTATCGCAAGCGGTATCGCGCGCTCGGGCGCGGACATCATCGCTATCGACGGCTTCAGGGGCGGCACGGGCGCCGCTCCGACCCGCATACGCGACAACGTCGGTATTCCGATAGAGCTTGCGCTCGCCGCGGTCGATACCAGACTGCGCGAGGAGCACATTCGCAACAACGTCTCGCTTGTCGTCGGCGGCAGTATCCGCAGCGCGGCCGACGTTGTAAAGGCTATCGCCCTCGGCGCGGACGCGTGCTACGTCGCGACCGCCGCGCTGCTTGCAATGGGCTGCCACCTGTGCCGCACCTGCCAGACCGGCAAGTGCAACTGGGGCATCGCGACCCAGCGTCCCGAGCTTGTCAAGCGCCTGAACCCAGAGATAGGCAGTCAGCGCCTTGTCAACCTTATGACGGCGTGGAAGCACGAGATAAAAGAGCTTATGGGCGGAATGGGAATCAACTCCATCGAGGCTCTGCGCGGCAACAGACTTATGCTGCGCGGCATCAATCTGACGCAGAAAGAGCTTGAAGTGCTCGGCATACTGCACGCAGGGGAATAAGGACGGGTGAAGAATATGAAACGCGTTTATGTTAATGAAGAATGGTGCTTAGGCTGCCATTTATGCGAATATAACTGCGCCTTCGCAAACTCGGGCGAGCGCGATATGGCCACTGCCCTCAAGGGCAAGGCTATCCGCCCGCGCATACATATTGAGGGCGACGACAAGGTGTCCTACGCGGTCAGCTGCCGCCACTGCACCGACCCGATATGCGTAAAAAGCTGCATCGCGGGCGCGCTCAGCAAGCGCGACGGCGTTATCGAGGTCGACCGCAGCAAGTGCGTCGGCTGCCTGACCTGCGTGCTCGTATGTCCCTACGGCGCGCTTGAGCCCGACGAGGACGGCGTTATGCAGAAGTGCGAGCTGTGCCTTAAGAACAGCTGCGGCGCGCCTGCCTGCGTCAAGGGCTGCCCGAACAAGGCTATCGTTTACGAGGAGAGGTGAGTGAAAGTGGCGCATTACGTTATAATCGGCAACGGCGTTGCGGCGGTCGGCTGCATCGAGGGTATTCGCTCGGTCGATAAAGAGACTCCGATAACCGTTGTTTCGGGCGAGAAGCACCCCGTCTACTGCCGCCCGCTTATCTCATACTACCTCGAGGGCGCGACCGACCTTGAAAAGATGAACTACCGTCCCGCCGACTTCTACGAAGCAAACGGCTGCACCGTCCTCTACGGCCGCAAGGCCGTCTCGCTCGACGAAAAGAAAAAGCAGGTCACCCTCGACGACGGCGAAACGCTCGACTTCACCGCCGTCTGCGTTGCGACCGGCTCCGCGCCGTTCGTGCCGCCGATGAAGGGGCTTGAAAGCGTGCCCGAGAGCTTTGCTTTTATGACCCTTGACGACACGCTCGCCCTCGAAAGGGCGATAAAGCCCGACAGCCGCGTGCTTATCGTCGGCGCGGGCCTTATCGGGCTCAAATGTGCCGAGGGGCTGTACGGCCGCGTCGGCAGAATAACGGTCTGCGACCTCGCACCGCGCGTGCTTTCGAGCATACTCGACGACGAGTGCGCTTCAAGAATGCAGGCGCGCCTTGAGGAAAACGGCATCGAGTTCCTGCTCGGCGACACGGTCAGCGAGTTTATCGGTCCGCACGCAACGATGCAAAGCGGCGCAAACGTCGACTTTGACATTCTCGTCGTCGCCGTGGGCGTTCGCGCCAACACCGCGCTTGTAAAGGACGCGGGCGGCGAGGTCGGACGCGGCATTTCGGTCGACGAAAGGCTCGCGACCACTCTGCCCTCCGTTTACGCGGCGGGCGACTGCACCGAGGGCTTCGACTCGTCGCTCGGAGCAAAGCGCGTGCTCGCGATTCTGCCCAACGCCTATATGCAGGGTCACTGCGCAGGCGTTAATATGGCTGGCGGCGACGAGCGCTTTGATAACGCCGTTGCGATGAATTCGATAGGCTTCTTCGGCCTGCACGCGATAACCGCGGGCAGCTACTTCACCGAGGCCGACGGCGGCGAAATGATTGAGGAAAAGGACTCGACCTCCCTCAAGCGAATGTTCGTCAGGGACGGCCGCCTGACGGGCTACATTATGATAGGCAACGTCTCGCGCGCGGGAATTTACACTGCGCTTATCCGCAACAAGACTCCGCTTGACGAGATAAACTTTGACGTTATGAAGCTCAGCCCGACCCTGTTCGCTTATTCTGAAAAAAGCCGTAGAAAAATGCTCGGAGGTGTGGTATAATTATGAAAACAGACGTAAAGGGTCTATCCCACCGCGAGATAAACGAGAAGATACGCGCCGAGAAGGATGTGACCGTCCTTGACGGAGTCTGCGGTCAGCGCTTTATCGGAGCGGGTATGTCTTACAGAACGCTTGACATCGAGGGTGTGCCGGGCAATGCGCTCGGCGCTTACCTCAACGGCGGAACTATCACCGTTCACGCCAACGCGCAGGACGCCGTGGGCGACACGATGAACGCGGGCGAGATAATCGTTCACGGCAACATCGGCGACGCCGCGGGCTACGCTATGCGCGGCGGCGCGATCTATGTCAAGGGCAACGCAGGCTACCGCGCAGGCATACATATGAAGGCGTACAAGGAGAAGGTGCCGCTCATCGTTATCGGCGGCCATGCGGGCAGCTTCCTCGGTGAGTATCAGGCGGGCGGCGTCATCGTCGTGCTCGGCCTGTCGGACGACGGCAAGCCCATCGTCGGCAACTACCCCTGCACGGGTATGCACGGCGGCCGCATCTACTTCCGCGGCGATGTGTCGAAGATTCGCTTCCCTGCAGGAGTGACCGCGCGTGCGGCAGACAAAGACGACCTTGAAAAGCTCAGCGTCTATGTCCGCAGCTACTGCACCTACTTCGGAGCGAACGCCGACGAGGTGCTTGCGGCCGATTTCACGGTTGTCGAGCCTGACAGCAAAAATCCGTACAAGCAGATGTATGTTGCCAACTGACCGATCGCCTGCGGGCAAGGGGGATTCAAGCCTGACCTTGTCGGCCGACGGTAACGGTAATAGACAAATTTTTCAAGCCTCCGTGTGCCTTTTTCAAGCGTTCCGGAGGCTTTTTGCGAGCAAAAATTGCCCTTAAATTCGGGCTTAACTTTTATTAAAAGGCAGGTCGAAATTCAATGAAATATTCAAAAGCGGAAGTTATGCAATATGTTTTGGAGGAGGACGTCAAGTTCATTCGTCTTGCGTTTTGCGACGTGTTCGGCAAGCAGAAGAACATCTCCGTTATGCCGCAGGAGCTGCAGCGCGCGTTTGAGTACGGCATCGCGGTCGACGCGTCCGCAATTGCGGGATTCGGCGACGAGACGCACTCCGACCTGCTGCTGCACCCCGACCCGTCCACGCTCGCGGTGCTCCCGTGGCGTCCCGAGCACGGCAAGGTCGTCAGAATGTACACCGACATAACCTATCCCGACGGCACGCCGTTTGAGTTCGACACGCGCCGCATACTGCGCGACGCCGTCGCCTTTGCCAAGAGCAAAGGCTGCCGCTTCGATTTCGGCTCGGAGCTTGAGTTTTACCTGTTCAAGCTCGGCGAGAACGGCGAGCGGACGAAGGAGCCGTACGACCTTGCGGGATATATGGACATCGCGCCCGACGACAAGGGCGAGAACGTGCGCCGCGAGATATGCCTTATGCTCGAGCAGATGGGCGTGCGTCCCGAAAGCTCCCACCACGAGGAGGGACCGGGCCAGAACGAGATAAACTTCCGTTTTGACGATGCAATGACCGCCGCCGACAATGCGATGACGTTCCAGACGGTCGTCAAGACTATCGCGAACCTTAACGGCCTCTACGCCGATTTCAGCCCGAAGCCGCTCGATCACAAGCCCGGCAACGGCTTCCACATCAATATGTCGGTCAAATCCGAGCAGGGCGACAACAGCGAGAGTATGATCGCGGGCGTGCTCGAGCACATCTGCGAAATGACGGCGTTCCTCAACCCGACCAAGGAGTCCTACGACCGCTTCGGCAAGAGCAAAGCGCCGCTCTACGTCTCGTGGTCGAGCGAGAACCGCTCTCAGCTTATCCGCATACCCGCCGCCGTCGGCGAGTACCGCCGCGCCGAGCTGCGCTCTCCAGACCCGACGGCGAACCCGTACATCGCGTTCGCGCTGATAATCTATGCGGGGCTTGACGGCATCGAAAAGGGGCTGAAGCTCCCCGCCGCTGCCGATTTCAATCTCTACAAAGCCGATATGCAGACGCTGTCCGACTTCAAAAAGCTGCCCGACACGCTCCCTGCCGCGCGCAGGGCCGCCCTTTCAAGCAGGTTTGTCGCTGCGCACATTCCTGCAGCGCTCATCGACATTTACTGCAAAAATTAACGACGGCAAGGGTGGATAAAACATGACTCTCAAGGAACTTCGGTACAGCGTGCTCGTTGTGTCCGCGGCCGAGAGCTTCAACTCCGCACTGGGGGAGCTGCTGCCGTGCGCGCAGTACGAGCCTGTGAACTTCGCTTCAAGCGTAAGCGCCGCCAAGCGAATGGTCGCCGACCAATTCTATGATATAGTCATCGTGAACGCGCCGCTGCCCGACGATATGGGCACGCGCTTTGCCGTCGACACCTGCTCGGCCAAGGGCACGGTGGTGCTGCTGCTCGTCAAGGGCGAAATCCACGCCGAGATCAACGGAAAAGTGCGCTCAAGCGGAGTGTTCACGCTGCCTAAGCCGACGTCGAAAAGCGCGGTGGCGCAGGCGTTGAACTGGCTCATCAGCGCGCGTGAGCGGCTGCGCGGGTACGAGAAAAAGACGCTTTCCATCGAGGAAAAGATGGAGGAGATCCGTCTGGTCAATCGCGCAAAGTGGCTGCTCATAACGGAGCTTAAAATGGACGAGCCCGACGCGCACCGCTACATCGAGAAGCAAGCCATGGACGCCTGCGTCCCCAAACGCGACATAGCTCAAAACATCATCAAGGCATACTCATAGCGGCGTATCTCCGCGGATTGCCCGCGCACCCATTGCGCGGGGTGATTGCCCCCGATAACCTGCTGCACTACCCCGTGGACAAACACCCTTTGGGTGCGCAGGCAAATAACTCACTGCACCTATTGCGCGGGGCGATTGTCCCCGATAACTCGCTGCACCAGTCCGCGGAAAAACCGTCCGTGACGGTGCGCGGCAAATAACTCACTGCACCTATTGCGCGGGGCGATTGTCCCCGATAACTCGCTGCACCCGTCCGCGGAAAAACCGTCCGTGACGGTGCGCGGACAAACAACCCGCTGCACCCATTGCGCGGGGCGAATATCTCTAATAACCCGTTGTACTACCTCGTGGATAAACGCCCCTCGGGCGGCGCCAAAAAAATGACCCACAGCACCAATTGCGCGGGGTAAATTCTTCCAATAACTTGCTGTATTTTCCCGTGGACTGCCATCGGCGGCACGCCGAAAAAAAGGACATTTGCCTTTTGGGCAAATGTCCTTTTAATAAAGCTTGGCTTAAATTACTTAAGCTCGACCTTAGCGCCGACTTCCTCGAACTTAGCCTTGATAGCCTCAGCGTCGTCCTTAGCAACAGCTTCCTTGAGCTTAGCAGGAGCGCCGTCGACGAGAGCCTTAGCCTCGCCGAGGCCGAGACCGGTAACCTCGCGGACAACCTTGATGACCTTGATCTTCTCAGCGCCGACTTCGGCAAGAACAACGTCAAACTCGGTCTTCTCCTCAGCAGCAGCGGCAGCGCCACCGGCAGCAGGGCCGGCAACAGCAACAGCAGCAGCGGCGGATACGCCGAACTTCTCCTCGATAGCGGATACGAGCTCGGAAAGCTCAAGAACGGTCAGTTTTTCAACTTCGGAAACAATAGCTTCGATTTTCTCAGATGCCATTTTAATTTACCTCCAATAATAATGAAATGTTTTTAAAAATTATTCAGCAGCTTCGGCTGAAGCGTCGCCGTCCTTATCGGCTACTGCCTTGATAACACGGGCAAAAGCGGCGATAGGAGCGTTGAGCACGTTGGCGACGGTTGCAAGCAGAACCTCTCTCGAGGGCAGCTTTGCAAGGGCGTGGAGCTTGTCGAGGCCGATAAGCTCACCGTCGAGGAAGCCGGCCTTGATAGCGAACTTCTCGTTGCTCTCTGCATACTTGCAGAGAATACGGGCAGCGGCTACATAGTCGTCGGCACTGGTAGCGATAGCGGTGGTACCGTTGAGAATGCTGTCGAGTCCGGCGAGATCGGTTCCGTCAACAGCAATGTGAAGCAGAGTGTTTTTAACTACAGAGTACTGCACACCGGCTTCACGCAGCTCTTTACGGAGCTTGGTGTCATCGGCGACGGTGATACCCTCGTAGCTGACAACAACACCGGCAACAGCCTTGTCGAGTCTCTCTTTGAGCTCGGCAACCTGCTGCTTCTTAGCTTCGAGAACCTGTACGCTTGGCATTATGAATTCACCTCCGTTACATACAAAATGCCTGTCCCCGACGGGAACAGGCATAAGATGTAACAAGAAATCAAGTTAATCCTATATCCTCTCCCTCGGCAGGCGGACAAAGCCATTATATCGCATAAAGCGAAACCTGCTGTCTATGGTCAAGAACAGCATTTTGTATTTTATCACAAACCTCACGGTTTGTCAAGCATTAAATCAGCCGACCTTGTTCGGGTTGACCTTGATGCCGGGGCCCATGGTAGTGGCAACTACGCAGGAGCGGATATACTGACCCTTGGAAGAAGCAGGCTTAGCCTTGACGATAGCACCGAGGAGGGTGTCGAAGTTCTCCTGGAGCTTCTCAGCGCCGAAGGAAACCTTGCCGATGGGGCAGTGAATGATGTTGGTCTTGTCAAGACGGTACTCGATCTTACCGGCCTTAGCTTCGGTAACAGCCTTAGCTACATCGGGGGTAACGGTACCGGCCTTCGGGGTCGGCATAAGTCCGCGGGGTCCGAGAACCTTACCGAGACGGCCGACGAGGCCCATCATATCAGGGGTGGCGACGACAACGTCGAAATCAAGCCAGCCCTCGTTCTGGATCTTGGCGATGTACTCCTCGCCGCCGAAGTAATCGGCGCCTGCCTCCTCGGCAGCCTTGAGGGCGTCGCCCTTAGCGAAAGCCATAACGCGGACGGTCTTACCGGTTCCGTTGGGGAGAACGACAGCGCCGCGAACCTGCTGGTCAGCGTGGCGGGAGTCGACGCCCAGACGGACGTGAACCTCGACGGTCTCGTCGAATTTGGCGGTTTTGGTCTTAACAGCGAGGTCAAGAGCCTCGTTTACATCATAGAGCTTCGAGCTTTCAACGAGCTTGGAGCTGTCGGTATATTTCTTACCATGTTTCATTATAAATGTACCTCCCAATAGAGTGGTTAAATCGGAATTTTCCTCCCACCCGGGATAATCTCACCGGGGAGCAGAATTAAAGTTTCAGTAAAATCAGTCGACGACTTCGATACCCATACTGCGCGCAGTACCGGCGACCATGCTCATGGCAGCTTCAACAGTTGCGGCGTTGAGGTCGGGCATCTTGGTTTCGGCGATCTTTCTGACCTGCTCGGTAGTGATCTTGGCAACCTTGGTCTTGTTAGGCGTGCCGGAACCGCTCTCGATACCGCAGGCCTTCTTGATAAGAACGGCGGCGGGCGGAGTCTTGGTAATAAAGGTGAACGAGCGGTCTGCGTAAACGGTGATTACGACAGGAATGATAAGACCGACGTCGTTCTTTGTGCGCTCGTTAAATTCCTTAGTGAACGCCATGATGTTAACACCGTGCTGACCCAGCGCGGGACCTACCGGCGGAGCGGGTGTAGCCTTGCCTGCAGGAATTTGAAGTTTAATAAATCCAACAACTTTTTGAGCCATTGTTAGCACCTCCGTAAAAATGTGGTCTGGCGGAACAGCTTTGCTGCCCTCCCACGCGACGCAAAAAAAGCGTCGGTGACGTTTAATCCGTCAGCTTTTTAATAAATAAAACCGAATTCATCGGTTATACGGGCTCGACAAAATCAAGCTCGAATTCGACCGAAGTCTCGCGGCCGAGCATAGAAAGCAGAACGCGAACGAGATTTTTCTCGGTGTCGATCTCTTCTACGCGGCCGGTGAAGCCCTCAAGCGGTCCGTTGACTATGCTTACGGTGTCGCCGACGGCATAGTTGACCTCGACAGAGCGCTTCTCAACGCCGAGCTGAGCGACCTCCTCGTCGGTCAGCGGCACAGGAGTCGATGACGAGCCGACAAAGCCTGTTACTCCGCGAATGTTGCGGATAGCGAACCAGGAGTCGTCGGTGACGATCATCTTGACCAGTACATAGCCGGGGAAGACCTTGCGCTCAACGTCGCGCTTTTTGTTGTCCTTTATCTCGGTGACGATCTCGGTCGGAATGTTCACCTCGAATATAAGGTCGTGCATATTGTGGCTGTCGACGATCTTGAGAATATTGTCAGCGACTTTATTCTCGTAGCCCGAGTAGGTATGGATCACATACCATTTTGCGTCGAGCTCGGCAGCCGATCTGTTATCCATTTCAGCCATTGTACACTCTCCGTTCGTGTTATCAGGCCTTGAAGATCAGCTTCATCAAAGCGGAAAGACCGAGGTCGGCAAGCCAGATGACGATACCGACGACCAAGCACATAACAAGAACGATGCCGGTGTTTTTGACAACCGTCTTGAAGTTGGGCCAGTTGGTCTTTTTAATCTCGCTCTTGTACTCAAGCAGCCAAGCCTTGAATCTTACGAAAAGAACCTTTTTTGCGCCATTGGATTCTTTAACCGCAACATAGTCGGCAAGGAGTATCGAAGCGATCGTAAGCACTACAGCGGCGATGCTTACGCAAAGCAGAACAATGAACGTCGAATTGTACCAGATGCGGCCGTTGATACCGGTCAGCGGTCTGTAGTCGACATAGGTTCCGGGGGTGTTGCAGATGAACAGCAACATCATAATCATATCGATAACACCGAACACGAGCTGTCCGACGGCGGCCTTTTTGGTTTTGAAAGAAGCCACTGCGCAGATAGCGCCGATAACGGCGGTAACGAGGGTGAAGAAGAACCATGCCGATTTGTTCATGTCGACACTGTCGGAGATCTTGGAGCCGAAAGCAAGCTGGGTAGCGGACAACTCGAAAGTACCCTGTGCGCTGGTGATGTGGACTATTCCGAAGAACAGAAGCACTACGACAGCGACCGAAAGGGCGACGGCGAGAATGCGGCTCGCTAAAGAAATAGCTTTCATTATATCCCCCTTACTTCGTCTCTTTGTGCAGAGTGTGCTTTTTGCAGAAGCGGCAATACTTATTCATTTCCAACCTGTCAGGGTCGTTTTTCTTGTTCTTCATAGTATTGTAGTTTCTACGTTTGCATTCTGAACAAGCAAGTGTAATTTTTACTCTCATTGACGGCACCTCCCGTTTTACGGAAAAATTTAGCCTCCCTCAAATAAGGCGCGTTTTGGGCGCAATTAACAAGCCCTTATTGCAGAGGTAATTCAAATTATATCATAACCTGTCCCATCGGTCAAGTATAATTTTAGACTATTTTCGGTACGCTTTACATTATATAATATATAAAGTCTATACAATCCATAAAACAACGCGCGAAACAGAACTTCGCGTGCCTTTTACAATCAGATTATGCCGTGCAGGTCTGTGCCGATGAAGCCGACCTCCTTGAACTTGTCGGTGTTGTGGCGGACGATGTAGTCGATGTACGACATCACCATATCGGCTGTGAAGCGGTAGCCCATCGGGTTCATATGGCCGCCGAGGTAGAACTTCTTTCTGAGCGTCGCATCGTAGACGGGCGCGTACTTGCGCAGGTCGATGACGTAGGTGTTGTCGAGCCTGTCGGCGAGGTCGCGCAGCAGCTGCGCGTGGCGATCCTGATACTCCTGAGTCGCGGCGGGCAGGTGCGGCTCGTACGGGCAGGTCATAAGGAAAAACACGGCGCGCGGCTGAATTGCGCGGTAGCGGCGGATTATCTCGCCGTAGGTGCCCGCAATGGTGAAGTCGTCGCCGTAGGCATGAGCGCCGTTGAGCGCGTCGTCGAGTGTGCCGAACTTTTCAAGCCCGAAGCGGTACATCTCGTTTACGCCGAGGGCTATTATGTACGCCTGGCATTTGATGTCAACCGAGAACAAGCCGTGTGTGTTGCCGAAGCTGTCGAGATACTCCTTTGCGGTCATACCGCCCCTGGAGAAGTTGCGCACGGTGCAGCCCGCGGCGCGCGCGATGAACTGCCCCCACGAATACTCATACATATCGTGATACCCCGTGACTCCGTCGGGTGAGTATGACTCGAACTCGCCGCTTGAAAGGCTGTCGCCTATGCAGCCTATCGTGCGGAAGATCGAGCACATACCGCCGTCGGTGACCATTCGGTCAAGCGGCTTTTCGTTTTCATCGGAAAAAGTTTCGATATAGGTTTTAAAATCCATGTTGCCCACCTTTATATATTTATTTTCTTATAAAACCCGAGCCTTTCGGCTGCGGTCAGATAAAACAGCATTGTGCTCGAATACCACTCGGAGCTGTTGCTCGCCTGACCTGTGAACGGGTCAAGCTCCTGCCCAAAGCGCAGCGGGGAGAGCGCCCATGCGTCGAGCCAAACGCGCATATTCCGCTCAAGCTCGTCTGAGAAGCCGTAGTGATCACACCACCGCAGGCTTCGAAGCATCGTCAGCCCCTGGCTGAAATAGCCCCAGCAGTTGCCCGCCGCACCGCGGTCCATTGCGGGGTCGCTCGCCGCGATCGACGGGTAGGGGTACGGAGTACCGAAGTGCTCGGGCGACTTGAACCACCGCTCAAAAATCGCCTGCGCGAGCGGCTTATCGAGCATCTTTTCGCAAAAAAGCGCGGTTATTCCTATCGAGTGCACGCGGCGCTTTCGGCCGAATTTATCAACATCAAAGAAGAAAAGCTCGTCCTCGTCAAAGCATTTTTCAAATGTAAGGCGCTTGACGTTTTCTGCCTTTTTGCGCCACAAGGCGGCCTCGTCAAAAAGCGAGAGCTTCTCGGCCATCTCGGCCAGAGCGAGCCTGTCGCCGTAGAAAACGGCGTTCATATCGGGCATTATCAGCGGCGCGACAGGGCAGCCGTCGGGCGTGTTTGCAGCCTCGTCGCCGATGTTGCCGCGATAGAGCATACCGCTCAGTCGCGACGAATTGTCATGCCCCGTGTCAAAGCCGCAGAACGTCTCGATAAGGCCCTGCCGCGTCGTCATTCGGTGCGCGCAGAGCCACTCGTCCCACTTGCGGCACGCGGAGTATGAGTCGCGCAGCAGCTCATCATCGCCGCAAAGCTCGCTTGCCTCAAGGCACAGCCGTGCGAAGGACACGCACTCCTGAATTTGTCCGAAGCCGACGCGGTCACTCCAAACAAAGCAGGGCAGCTGACCGTCGGGCCGCGCGTTGTCGAGAAACAGCCGCACCTGAGCGGCGGCCGCCTCGCTTTGCCCGCTCAAAGCCGCCCAGACAAGGCCGTCGTAGGCGTGCTCAAGCCACACTCCGGGGTATTTGTCGGAGATGTAGACGACCCTCCCGCGCGAATTTGCGATGGGCTTTAAGTGCCTTTCGGTCAGGCGCGCGAGCGCCTCATCGCAGGCACGTATAATGTCGGCTTTGCTCGACTTGAAAATCATAACACAGAGCCCCCCGAAAGGACAAAATATACTTGCAAATCAATTTCAGCTACATTATAATAAATGTGGAGGTTTTTTGCAACAAAAAAAGCAAAAATCCAAGTGAATTTAATTGTCAGGAGTGTCGCTTTATGGCTGAGCTTATCAAAAGTCGCAAGGTCAAGGTCGTCAGAACAGTCATCGTTGTGCTGTGCATCGCTCTCGTCGCGTCGGGAGTATGGGCGGCGAACGCGTTCAATCTTATTCCCGCGCGCACCTACACCGCGGCCGATTTCGGCATTGAGCAGATCAAAAGCAGCGTTGATTTTAACGACAACGGCGTCGACGACTACACCGACATTATGCTCGGCGCGCGCAAGGACGCCGAAAATCACCCGACATACGACGGCAGCTACGTTCAGGGCGGTTATCCCGACGACAGTAAGGGCGTGTGCACCGACGTGGTCTGGCGCGGCTTCAAGGAGGCGGGCTACAGCCTGCGCGATATGCTCGACAGGGACATCGCCGCAGCGCCCGAGGCCTACACCCGCATAACCGAGCCCGACAGCAACATCGACTTTCGCCGCGTGCAGAACCTGAAGGTGTTCTTCGACCGCCACGCCGTCAGCCTGACGACCGACCCCGACGACATCGACCAGTGGCAGCCGGGCGACATCGTCCTGTTCAACGGCACGCGCCACATCGGTATAGTCTCCGACAAGCGCGACTCAAAGGGCAGAGCCTACATAATCCACAACGCAAACCAGCCCGAGCGCGAGGAGAATTACTTCAAGCGCGCCGCATCGCAGGTCAGCGCTCACTACCGCTTCGACGCGTCCGAAATCGACGAAAGCATCCTCGTCAGCTGGGACGACCGCTCATAAAGCGGCTTTAATGGGCAAAAGAGCGAATATGAATTTGCCGCAGGGCTTGAAATGGGCGAAAAATTGTGATAAAATCATTTAGGATAAATCAAAGCAAGCATAGGGGTGCTTAAAATATGGAATTTGCAGACCTCAATAAAAAGGTCGACCTTTGCGACCTTGAGCGCATTGTTGACGACTTCAAGGCAGGCAGGATAAGCGACGGCGACAGCGTCACGCTGCGCGGCTTTGTTCACCGCATACGACGCATGAGCAACTTCGCGTTCGTCGTTATCCGCACGCCGCGCCGCCTTATCCAGTGCGTTTGGGAGGAGGGCAAGTGCCCCGTTTCGCTCGACACGATAACCGAGGAGGCCACCGTCGAGATCGTCGGCGAGGTCAAGTCCGACGAGCGCAGCCCGCTCGGCTTCGAGCTTCGCATAACCGATATGAAAACGCTGTCTCTGCCCGTTGAGCAGATGCCGCTGAATATCAACAAGAGAAAGCTCGACTGCACCATCGAGGTCAACCTCGACCACCGCCCGCTTTCACTCAGAAACACGCACGAGCGCGCGATGCTCAAGCTCGTCGACGGCGTTATCCAGTGCTACCGCACCTTCCTGCACAATGACGGCTTCACCGAGTTCGTCCCGCCGAAGATCGTTTCCGCAGGCGCAGAGGGCGGCGCCGATATGTTCGAGGTCAACTACTTCGGTGAGAAGGCGTTCCTCAACCAGTCGCCGCAGTTTTACAAGCAGATGATGGTCGGCGTTTTCGGCAAGGTGTTCACCGTCGGTCCGGTCTTCCGCGCCGAGAAGCACTCCACCACGCGCCACATCAACGAGTTCACGGGCCTCGATTTCGAGATGGGCTTCATCGACTCGTTCCGCGATATTATGGACGTCGAAGCGCGCTTTATGGTCTGTCTGTTCGACACGCTGCGCAGGGACTACGCCATCGAGCTCGGCATACTCGGAGTCGACCTGCCTGTTATCGAGAAAATTCCCGAGGTCAGATTCAGCGACATCAAGCAGATCATAGCCGAGAAGTACGGCCGCACCTTCCGCAATCCGATGGACCTCGAGCCCGAGGAGGAGCGCCTTATCGGCAAGTATTTCAACGAGGAGTACGGCTGCCCGCTCGTCTTTGTAACGCACTATCCGTCTAAGAAGCGTCCGGTCTACGCTATGGACGACCCCGAGGATCCGAAGTACACGCTGTCGTTCGACCTGCTGCTCAACGGCACCGAGATAACGACCGGCGGCCAGCGTATTCATGACTATGATATGCAGGTAAAGAAGATGCTCGCCCGCGGCGTCGACCCTGCGGAGTTTGAGGACTTCCTCAGCATACACAAGCACGGTATGCCCCCGCACGGCGGCCTCGGAATCGGCCTCGAGCGTCTTGTGATGAAGCTGCTCGAGCTTGACAATATCCGCAAAGTCACCGCATTCCCGCGCGATATGAACCGCCTGAATCCGTAAGTACGTATGTGAAGCCGCCCCGAGCTTGCTCGGAGCGGCTTTTTGAAAGCGGTAATAATCAGCCAAAGGAGAAGAGAAGTATGACTGAAAAGGAGTTTGCCCTGCGCTTGGCGCGGCTTCGGGAGCAAAAGGGCGTTTCGGCGCGCGAGATGAGCCTGTCGATAGGACAAAATCAAGGCTACATCAACAGTATCGAGAGCGGAAAGTCAATGCCGTCGCTGCCCGGAATATTCTATATCTGCGAATATCTCGGAATTGAGCCGAAAGACCTGTTTGACACGCAAGTCGCCGAGCCGTCAAAGGCGAACGAGCTTTATTCTCTCGCCAAAACCCTTACCGACACGCAGCTTGACACCCTCATCGCACTTGCAAAAGAGCTGAAGAAATAATTTATCCCCGCCTTTAAGTTCCTCACGGAGCAAAAGGCGGGGATTTTTACAGCTTTTTAAGTGATAGAGGGTTATTTATACCTTATTTAATATACGACGTCGGCACAGGCTCGGCTTTGAACCTCTGCCTCACTTCTCCAGCGCTGCCCAGAAGGCGGCGAGCTCGTCGTCGCTGCGGGGGTCGGGGGTGCCGGGGTTTTTGAGCATCGTCCACGTTTCGTTCATCTCGGCGGTCTCGCCCGGGGCTACGGTCTTAACAGCGCCGAGCGACTCCATTTCGAGCAGATAGCGGTCGGTGTAGGCCTCGAACGACACGCCGCCGTCGGGGTAGGTGCAATTATCGTGGTCGGTCGCGTACTCCTTGACGAACACGTCGTCGCCGAGCGCATAGGCGGCCTTGCCGCAGCGGTTGTTCGTGCCTATCTTGAACGGACGGTCGGCGCCGGGGTCCTGCTTGACGCTCATGAAGCGCTTGCCGAGGTAGAGACGGTAGTCGGAGGGGTTGGTGTACGTCCACAGCGACAGCACGCGGTTGTGCTGCAGATCGCGGTCGTTGTCGGCCTGTTTCATCACGGCAAGGCCGTTTTGGTGCATGGCGGCGATGGTCCAGACGGCGAACTCCTGCGCGGTGTCGCGGACGTTTTTGACGCGGCTTGAGACCTTCATTTGCGCGCCATCTGCAGCCATAGTCACGACGAAGCTGAGCTGAATGTCGTTCTTGCGCTGCTCCTTGGCGGTGAAGACGACGCTGTCGCCGTCGAAGCTGACGTCGACGGGCTCGTTGTCGGGGTAGTTCGTCTCGGGGCGGCGCTCGGGAGTGATCCACAGGCGGTGGCCGCCGTAGAGGTAGCTGACCGAGCCCTCGCCGAAGTAGGCGTCGTACTCGGGGCCGCTCCACTTGCCCGCGCGCTCGGTGTCGACGCGGAACATATTCTGCCCGCCGCAGAAGCCGAACGAGATTATCCTCGGGCCGACGTCGGTGGTGACGACGGCTTCGATAGTGCCGTTGCTGATTTTAAGCGCTTTGCCGAAATTTTCGTAGCTTTCAAGCTCTGTATATTTGACCATTTGGAAAACCTCCCGAAATTTGAACTTATTTTATAACAATGCCCCTGCCGAACGGGTCGGAGCACGGTTGGACGGTAGGGCAGCACAGCGCGTAGATGTCGTCGGCCGTGCACTCTAATTGAAGCACATCGAGTGCGTGTTTGTCAAGAGCGGACTTGTCCTTTGCACGGGCAAGCACGGGCAGGGTCGGCTTTGCCGCGGCGAGGACCTCGCGTCCGCGCGCGTTCATCGCAAGCACGCGGATATACGGCACTTCGGAGAAGTATATTTCGCGCGTTATGCCGAGCAGGGCGCACAGCAGTATGCGGCGCAGCCGCGCGTGGGTGTAGCGCTTTGATTTAGTCAGAGCGATGACCTCGTCGGTCGAGCGCGCTTGCCTTATCGCGCGGAACAGGCGGTTTTCAAGTCCTTCGCTGACGTCGGGCAGGGCAGCGAGCTGCCCGACGCTCATTTTGCGCAAAGCGGCGAGGGAGGCCGACTCGACGCGCCTTAAATCGGCGGGAGCGCGGCCTGCTTCAACCTCGCGCACGAGCAGGTCGGCGCTCGCTTTCGGCATAAATTTGAGCGCGGCGGCAAGCTCTCCTTCGGCCGCCAGCGCGCGCAGGTGCGAAGCGCTCGCGATGCCGCCGACGGGCGCGCCGTCGTGAGCTGCTCCGAGCCGCGGTACGGCGTGCAGCTTCATTTTGCCGCCGATGGCGTTCACGGCGGCAGCGTACTCCACCGCGAGGGTGTCGTTCGCGCCCGAGAGCAGCTCGGCCGCCGAGTCGCCGCAGACCTCGCGCACCGCCGCCTGCCGCGCTGCGGCGAACGGCAGCCCTGTGCCGAGCCCCGCTTTAAGCCGTGCGGTGACGGCCTCGCTTTCGATCGCGGCGGCAAGCTCGGCTATCGCGGCGGTGTTGCCCGACTCCGAGCCGAAGCAGAGCTGCTCCACGCAGCCGAGCGCGTGCAGGGTGCCGACGGCGCCCTTGGCAAAGCGCTGCGCCGTCGCCGTGGCAAAGGGCAGCGGCAGCTCGAGCACCAGGTCGACCCCGCCGCAAAGAGCGGCTTGCGCGCGCGCGAATTTGTCGCAGACAGCTGCGCCGCCGCGCTGAACGAAATTGCCGCTCATAACGGCGACAACGTGCGTCGAACCGATTTCGCGGGCGGCGGACACGCAGTGCTCATGTCCGAAATGGAAGGGGTTAAATTCAGCAATTATGCCGCATACCTTCAAAAATAATCATTCCTCATAAATATTACTTGAAAAAAGTCATGGTTTGATATATTATTTTCTATGTGTCTATTGTATAACAAATAATCCTTTTGTTCAACTTTAAAATTATTGTAAAGGTAGTGTTTTTTCGATGAAAGAAACCAAAATTCTCGTTGTAAATGCGGGAAGCTCTTCGCTGAAGTATGAGCTTATTGACATGAACGGCGAAAAGGTGCTTGCAAAGGGTCTGTGCGACCGGATCGGGCCCGGAGGTCACATCAAGCATTCCACTGCCGACGGCCGCAAGTATGAGGCCGATATTCCGATGCCGACCCATGCGGAGGCTTTCGACGCGTTCATGACCGCTATGACGGGGGAGGAGCACGGCGTTATCAGGTCGCTTGACGAGATCACCGCCGTCGGCCACCGCATCGTTCAGGGCGGCGCCGTCTTTAAGGAGTCCTGCCTTATCAACGACAAGGTGCTTGCCGGTATCGAAGCCCTCGGCGAGCTTGCTCCTCTGCACAACCCCGCTCACGTCCTCGGTATCCGCGCCTGCATCAAGTGCCTCGGCGACAAGGTGCCGCAGGTCGCCGTTTTCGACACCTCGTTCCACGCGACCATGCCCGAAAAGGCCTATATGTTCGCCATGCCGTATGAGTATTACGAGAAGTATGACGTCCGCAAGTACGGCGCTCACGGCACTTCGCACCGCTATGTCAGCGGCCGCTGCATCGAGCTGCTCGGCGGCAAAAAAGAGGGCAGCCGCGTCATCACCTGCCACCTCGGCAACGGCTGCTCGATAACCGCAGTCAAGGACGGCAAGTGCGTCGACACCAGTATGGGACTCACTCCGCTTGACGGCATGATGATGGGCACGCGCTCGGGCGCAGTCGACCCGTCGGCCGTGCTGTACATAATGGAAAAAGAGGGTCTGACCCCCGCCGAGATGTCCGTTATTCTCAACAAGAAGTCGGGCGCGCTCGCTGTCTCGGGCGTTTCAAACGACAACCGCGACATCTGCGCGGCCGCCGCAAACGGCAACAAGCGCGCGCAGCTTTCGAGCGATATGCAGAACTATCAGATAATCAAGCTCATCGGCTCTTATGCGGCCGCTATGGGCGGCGTCGACGCCATCGTCTTCACCGGCGGCATCGGTGAGAACAGCTGGGAGACCCGCGGCGGCGTTTGCGGCGGTCTGGGCTGCTTCGGCGTCGAGATCGACGAGGAGCTGAACAAGGCTTCGCGCGGCAAGGAGGTCGAGCTGTCGACCGCCGCTTCCAAGGTCAGAGTGTTCGTCATTCCGACCGAGGAGGAGCTTATGATAGCCCGCGACACCCTCGCGCTCATCTGAATATAAATAAGGAGCGGCAGCCCGCGTATCGCAAATTGATATGCGGCGAAAATGCCGCTCTTTTTTCATATTCGGATTTTTGCTGTGTCGCGGCACTCTGATAAACGGTTTTCGCTGTGCACCGGCACAAAAAATGCGAATTTTCGGCGCTTAACTTCTTGACAATAAATGCACGGTTTAGTATAATAAATGCGGCTTTAGTGTGCTAAACTGCAAAGGCAATGTATATTTATTCAATAATTATTCAATAGGAGGAAATATAAATGAAAAATGCGTATCTTCAGTCGGTTTATGAAACCGTCGTCAGCCGCAACCCGAACGAGCCCGAGTTTCAGCAGGCGGTCTACGAGGTTCTCGAGTCTCTCGAGCCCGTAGTCGAGCAGAACCCGAAGCTTCAGGAGGCCGGCATCATCGACAGAATCGTCGAGCCTGAGCGTCAGATCATCTTCCGCGTATCATGGGTCGACGACGCCGGAAAGGTTCACGTCAACCGCGGCTTCCGTATCCAGTTCAACTCCGCTATCGGACCGTACAAGGGCGGCCTGCGTCTGCACCCGTCGGTCAACGCTTCCGTTATCAAGTTCCTCGGCTTTGAGCAGATATTCAAGAACAGCCTGACCGGTCTGCCCATCGGCGGCGGCAAGGGCGGCTCCGACTTTGACCCGAAGGGCAAGTCCGACAACGAGATTATGCGCTTCTGCCAGAGCTTCATGACCGAGCTTTCCAAGCACATCGGTGCCGACACCGATGTTCCCGCGGGCGACATCGGCGTAGGAGCGCGCGAGATCGGCTTCCTCTACGGCCAGTATAAGAGACTGCGCAACGAGTTCACGGGCGTCCTCACCGGTAAGGGCCTGACCTACGGCGGCTCGCTCGCCCGTACCGAGGCCACCGGTTACGGCCTGTGCTACTTCACCCAGGAGATGCTCTCCGCCATGAAGAACGACTCCTTCGAGGGCAAGACCGTCGTTATCTCCGGCTCGGGTAATGTTGCTGTCTTCGCGACCGAGAAGGCTACCCAGCTCGGCGGCAAGGTCGTCGCGCTGTCCGACTCCAACGGCTACATTTATGATAAAAACGGCATCAACCTCGACGTTGTCAAGCAGATCAAGCTCGTCGAGCGTGCCCGTATCAAGGAGTACGTCAACCGCGTTGAGGGCGCCGAGTACCACGAGGGCTGCCACGGCATCTGGACCATTCCGTGCGACATCGCTCTGCCCTGCGCTACCCAGAACGAGCTCGACGGCGAGAGCGCAAAGGCGCTTATCGCCAACGGCGTAAAGGCTGTTGCCGAGGGCGCGAATATGCCGTCCACTCCCGATGCCATCGCCGCTTTCCAGGCTGCGGGCGTCCTGTTCGGACCTGCAAAGGCCGCTAACGCGGGCGGCGTTGCCACCAGCGCGCTTGAGATGAGCCAGAACTCCATGAGATACAGCTGGACCTTCGACGAGGTTGACGCTAAGCTCAAGGACATTATGGTAAATATCTTCCACAACTCCTACAACGCTTCCAAGAAGTACGGCGTTGAGGGCAACCTCGTTGCGGGCGCTAACATCGCGGGCTTCGAGAAGGTCGCCGACGCTATGCTTGCTCAGGGCGTAGCTTACTGAGCTTAACCTAAAGCGACCGACTGCCGCCAAAGCCCGAAAACGGAGCTTCTTCGCGAATTAAGGCTTTGACAAACAGTCCATTCACCGCACCGTGCGCCGCAAAAAAACGCCCGGTGCGGTTTCGCATACCTTAAAAATGAAAAGGGGAAGTGCAATATGTACGCAGATTATCTGGACACAGTCGGCTTTGTGGGCAGGACCGACAAGGCCGTTGCCGACGCGATGGGGCTTGAGCTTCAGCGCCAGCGCGACAATATCGAGCTTATCGCAAGCGAGAACTTCGTCTCGCCCGCCGTTATGGCGGCCATGGGCTCGGTGCTTACCAATAAGTATGCCGAGGGCTACCCGGGCAAGCGCTACTACGGCGGCTGCCAGTACGTCGACATCGTCGAGGATATCGCGCGCGACAGGCTCAAGCAGCTGTTCGGCGCAGAGCACGCCAACGTGCAGCCGCACTCGGGCGCGCAGGCCAACAGCGCCGTTTACTTTGCGCTGCTGCAGCCCGGCGACAAGGTCATGGGTATGAGCCTTGCTCACGGCGGCCACCTGACTCACGGCTCGCCCGTCAATATGTCGGGCAAGCTGTACGACTTTGTCTCCTACGGCGTGAACGACGACGGCTTCATCGACTATGACGAGCTGCGCCGCACAGCGCTTGAGAGTAAGCCCAAGCTCATCGTCGCGGGCGCGTCCGCTTATCCGCGTGTTATCGACTTTGAAAAAATCGCCGCCGTCGCAAAAGAGGTCGGCGCGATATTTATGGTCGATATGGCGCACATCGCGGGGCTTGTCGCCGCAGGGCTTCACCCGAATCCGGTCAAGTACGCCGACATCGTCACCACGACCACGCACAAGACCCTGCGCGGCCCGCGCGGCGGCGCTATCCTCTGCCGCGAGGAGTACGCAAAGGATATCGACAAGGGCATATTCCCCGGCTCGCAGGGCGGCCCGCTTATGCACATCATCGCGGCCAAGGCCGTCTGCTTCGGCGAGGCGCTCAAGCCCGAGTTCAAGGACTATCAGCAGCGAATAATCGACAACGCGCAGGCGCTTTCAAAGGGGCTGCTTTCGCGCGGAGTCAACCTCGTCTCGGGCGGCACGGACAATCACCTGATGCTCGTCGACCTCAGGGGAACGGGTGTCACCGGCAAGGAGCTTGAGCACCGCCTTGACGCGGTAAACATCACCGCGAACAAGAATTCTATCCCCAACGACCCCGAGAAGCCGTTCGTCACCAGCGGCCTGCGTCTGGGCACTCCCGCGGCGACCACACGCGGGCTTGACACAGCCGATATGGACGTTATCGCCGACTGCATCGCCAAGGCGATATTCGACTTTGACAACTCCGCCGAGTCGATAAAGGCGGCAGTTGCCGAGATCTGCAGAAAGCACCCTCTCTATATGTAGGCGCCTGTTAAGGCGTTCGCTCCCCCGCGGCTCGTATTTCGGACTGCGGGGGATATTTGCGCCCCCCAACGGCTGCGGGTGCGTGAGGGCGTCGGGGCTGTGCGGGTATATTTAAGCCGCCGGGATTTGCGCGGGCGCGCCGCAGCCGTTCGGCTTTGCCGGAGGAGCTGTGCGGCCGGGGCGGTCGGCGCGTTCAGGCTTGCGCGGGCGCGCTGCAGCCCGGAGGGCTTTTGCAGTGCGCGAGTGCCACTTCGAGCGCCGAAAAGTGGACGCGTTTTGGTGAAATTGCCGTATTGAATAAGCATGCGTTTGGTCGTATAATGAATTGTCAAACGGAAAGAGGAGGGATCAAAGTGGCGAGACGTAAAAATATTGATATGTGCAACGGACCGCTCCTTAAAAATATACTGCTTTATTCGCTGCCGCTTATCGCAACGGGCGTGCTGCAGCGGCTTTACAATATGGCGGACAGCATCGTCGCTGCAAAGTGGGCGGGCGGCGAGGCTTTGGCCGCAGTCGGCTCGACAGGAGCGCTGATAAGCCTTGTCACGGACGTGTTCATCGGACTTTCTATCGGAGCGAGCGTGGTCGTGTCGCACTACTACGGTGCAGGAGAGAAAAACAGCGTCCATCAGGCGGTCCATACCGCAATTGCATTAAGCGTTGTCGCGGGCATGCTGACAATGATAGTCGGTTTGCTCGTATCGCACCCCGCGCTCAAGCTTATGGGCACGCAGCCCGAGGTGCTCGACCAGGCGACGCTGTATGTGCGCATATATTTCATCGGTATGCCCGCGAGCATGGTCTACAACTTCGCCGCGGCGATACTGCGCTCGATCGGCGACACAAAGCGGCCGTTCTACATACTTGTGATTTCGGGAATTGTCAATCTGATCCTGAATCTGCTTTTTGTTATAGCTTTTCATTGGGACGTTGCCGGAGTTGCAGTGGCAACTGTAATTTCGCAGCTTCTGAGCGCGGTCCTGACGCTGTGGTGCCTTATAAAGACGCATGACTGCTACCGCCTTGAGCTGTCAAAGCTGAGGCTGCACCGCAAAAATGTGCTGCTTATATTGCGCTACGGAATACCGGCAGGAATTCAGGGGTCGGTGTTTTCAATATCAAATATGCTTATCCAGTCGTCGATAAACTCGTTCGGCGTGGCCGCTATGACAGGCAGCGCCGCCAGCACGAACATCGAGGGACTGGTCTATGTTTCAATGAACGCGATATACCAGACCTGCATGGCGTTCACGGGGCAGAACCTCGGCGCGGGCAAGGCCAAGCGCGTTGTCAAGGTGCAGCGTACCTGTGCGGTCGTCGTTTTCTGCGTCGGATTGATAACGGGCGCTCTTGCTGTTGTGTTCGGGCGCCAGCTTTTGACGCTTTACACCGCCGCATCGTCGGTCAGCACATCGGTTTCGAGCGAAATAATAATTCAGTACGGAATGCAGCGCCTTATGATAATCTCGATGACTTATTTTTTCAGCGGCCTTATGGAGGTGTTTGTCGGAGGCTTGCGAGGCATGGGAGTTTCGTTTTTGCCAATGATAGTCTCGGTCGTCGGCGTGTGCGGTGTCAGAATTATTTGGATTTTTACGGTGTTCAGTTTAATCAGCCGCACGCTTGACTGCCTGTATATTTCGTATCCTGTGTCGTGGGCGTTGACGGCATTGATCTTGTTTGCGTGTCTGCTCGTCGAGAGAAAAAGACGGCTTAAGAATTTGCGGCCTTCGTCGGCCGCCGAGTCGGGCAGCTGAGAGCTGTGATATAGGGCGTTTGCGGTTCGGACTGTTGCTTCGAGCGCCGAAAAACGGCTGCGTTTTGGTATAATTGCCATATTGAATAAGCTCGCGTTTGGTCGTATAATGAAGTTCAAGCGAAAAAAAGGAGGGATCAAATTGGCGAGACATAAAAATATTGATATGTGCAACGGACCGCTCCTTAAAAATATACTGCTTTATTCGCTGCCGCTTATCGCGACCGGCGTGCTGCAGCTGCTTTACAATATGGCCGACAGCATCGTTGTTGCAAAATGGGCGGGCGGCGAGGCTCTGGCCGCAGTCGGCTCGACCGGCTCGCTGATCAACCTCGTCACTAATGTGTTCATCGGACTTTCTATCGGCGCGAGCGTTGTCGTGTCGCACTACTACGGCGCCGAGCGCAGGACCGACGTTCATCAGGCGGTGCACACGGCGATAACGCTCAGCGTTGTCGCGGGCGTGCTGACAATGATAGTCGGTTTGCTCGTATCGCACCCCGCGCTCAAGCTTATGGGCACGCAGCCCGAGGTGCTCGACCAGGCGACGCTGTATGTGCGCATATATTTCATCGGTATGCCCGCGAGCATGGTCTACAACTTCGCCGCGGCGATACTGCGCTCGATCGGCGACACAAAGCGGCCGTTTTACATTCTCGTAATGTCGGGGTTGGTGAATATTATCCTCAACCTGTTTTTCGTCATCGTCCTGCACTGGGACGTGGCGGGAGTTGCGGCCGCGACCGCCGTTTCGCAGCTTCTGAGCGCGGCCCTGACGCTGTGGTGCCTTATAAAGACGCATGACTGCTACCGCCTTGAGCTGTCGAAGCTGAGGCTGCACCGCGAAAAGGCGCTGCTTATGCTGCGCTACGGTATTCCTGCGGGAATTCAGGGCTCGATATTCTCAATATCGAATATGCTTATCCAGTCGTCGATTAACTCGTTCGGCGTGGCCGCGATGTCGGGCAGCGCCGCAAGCTCTAACATCGAGGGACTGGTCTACATTTCAATGAACTCGATTTACCAGACCTGCATGGCGTTCACGGGGCAGAACCTCGGCGCGGGCAAGGCCAAGCGCGTTGTCAAGGCGCAGCGGCTGTGCTCGGCGGTCGTCGTCGCGGTCGGGCTTATAACAGGTGCGCTGGTCATCACGTTCGGCCGCCAGCTGCTGACGTTCTACACCGCCGCCTCGTCGGTTGAGACGGCCGTTTCGAGTGAGCAGATAATCTCCTACGGTATGCAGCGCCTGACGATAATCGCGGCGACGTACTTCCTGTGCGGACTTATGGAGGTGCAGGTCGGCAGCCTGCGAGGTATGGGCGTGTCGGTCGTGCCGATGATAGTATCGATAATCGGCGTGTGCGGTGTGAGAATCGTCTGGATTTTGACGGTGTTCAGGACCATCGACCACACGCTCGAAAGCCTGTTCATCTCGTACCCCGTGTCGTGGGCGGCGACGGCGTTCATTCACTTTATGTGCCTGCTCGCCGTCAGAAAGAAGAGGCTTAAAAATTTGCAGCCGATAGCGGTCGCCGCGTCGGGCGCAGGCGGTGAAGCGGACTTATGTGACGAAGCGGAGCCTGCCGCCGGGACGAGCGCGGACAGCGCGGCTTTTGCAGATGAAACCGCCCGTGCAGATGAAGCCGCCCGTGCAGATGAAACCGCCCGTGCAGATGAAACCGCGGGCAGCGCCTTAGCGGCCGGGAGCGCTGCCGAGCCGAGCGAAAGCTCCGCAAAGCAAGCGGCGCAGCGTGCAGATTAAAACAGAGACCCCCGCAGTATGTTTTGCAGCATACTGCGGGGGTTGTCGTTTTTGTTCGGTTAGAATTTTGCGCGGCGCGCTTTGGGAAACGCGCACATTGCGCGGCGCACTTTGGGAAACGCGCACATTGCGCGGCGCACTTTGGGAAACGCGCACATTGCGAGGCGTGAATTGCACAACCCGCACCTTTGAAAAGGCGCATTGCGCGGCGCGCTTTGAGAAACGCGCACATTGCGCGGCGCACGAATCAGCCGCCGCCTTTAATGCAGCGCCTTAACCCGCGCCGCTCAACAGCACCCGCGCCGCTCAACAGCACCCGCGCCGCTCAACAGCACCCGCGCCGCTCAACAGCACCCGCGCCCGAAAATCGGCCTATCAGAAAACGTATCCGACCTTTTTCATTGCTTTCATCAGCGTTTTGTGCGCTATGCGCTGCGCTTTCTCCGCGCCCTTGGCGGCGACCTCGGCGAGGTAGTCCTTTTCGCCGATTATCTGCTCGTAGCGCTCGCGCACGGGTCGCAGCGTTTCAATGACCGCCTCGGCGACCGCAGGCTTGAACTCGCCGTAGCCCTTGCCTGCGAACTGCGCTTCGATCTCCTCAAAGCTCAGGCCCGTGCAGGCGGAGTAGATCGTCATCAGGTTGTTGATGCCGTCCTTGCCCTCGGCGTAGCGGACGCAGGCCTCGGAGTCGGTGACGGCGCGCTTGAATTTGCGCATAATATCGTCGGGCTTGTCGAGAATTGCGACCCACGCATTCGCGTTCTCGTCGGATTTCGACATCTTGCTCGTCGGGTCCTGCAGGCTCATGACCTTAGCGCCGATCTTAGGAATGTACGGCTCGGGCACGGTGAAGGTGGGGGAGTAGAGCTGGTTGAAGCGCTCCGCAATGTTGCGGGTAAGCTCCAGATGCTGCTTCTGATCCTGCCCGATCGGCACGAGGTCGGCCTGATAAAGCAGTATGTCGCCCGCCATCAGGGTCGGGTAGGTGAACAGACCTGCGTTGACATTGTCGGCGTGTTTTTGCGATTTGTCCTTGAACTGGGTCATGCGCGACAGCTCGCCGAACTGGGTGTAGCAGTTGAGCAGCCACGCGATCTGTGAGTGCTCGGGGACGTGCGACTGCATGAAGATTATGCTCTTTTCGGGGTCAAGGCCGATTGCGAGCAGCAGCGCGAACGTGCTGCGTATCTGCTGACGGAAGGTCGCAGGCTCGCGGCGCACGGTGATTGCGTGCAGGTCGGCGACGGTGTAGATGCAGTCGAACTCGTCGCCGTCCTGCATCGCGACCCAGTTTTTGAGTGCGCCGAGGTAGTTGCCGAGGGTGAGCATACCGCTCGGCTGAATTGCGCTGTAGGCGCGTTTTTTTCTGATTTCGGTTGTTTCCATAACTTTCACCTGAATCGGAGCTTTTTACGGCTCCGCCCTTTCTGCTGTTGGGTGACTTTTGTGCTGCGGCCGAGTGACGGCCGACGGCTAAGCGGTTAAAACTCCTTGGCGACGCGACCGAGTATCTGAACAGCCTCGGTCAGCTTTTCATCGGTGGGAGCGGAGTAGTTGATGCGGAAGCTGTTGCACTTTTCGTCGCCGATGACGAACGCTGTGCCGGGCACGACCGCGACCTTGTTTTCGGCCGCCTTGGTGCAGAACGCCTGCATATCCTTGCCCTCGGGCAGGGTCAGCCAGTAGAACAGGCCGCCCTGAACAGGGTGATAGGTGGCAAGTCCGCCGAGGTTGTCGTTAAGCAGCTTGTCGGTCAAGGCGCTCTTTTTGCGGTATATCGAGCGAATGTGCTCGAGGTGAGCCTCATAGTCGCAGCCGGTCATAAATTCGTAGGCGATCATCTGGGTCAGGATTGTGGTGTGCACGTCGCTGACCTGCTTGCAGACGACCATCTTCGAGATGAGCTTCTGCGGCGCGATGCCGTAGCCGACGCGCATACCGGGAGCGAGCACCTTGGAGAAGGTGCCGGCGTAGATGACGATTCCGTCCTCGTCAAACGACTTGATGGACGGCAGGCTCTCGCCCGCAAAGCGAATGTCGCCGTAGGGGTTATCCTCCAGTATCATCACGCCGTACTTCTTCGCGAGGTCATAGACGGCTTTGCGCTTTTCAAGCGACATGGTGATGCCCGTCGGGTTCTGGAAGTTCGGAATGGTGTAGATGAAGCGGGCATTTTTGTTGGCTTTAAGCGCCTGCTCGAGCTTTTCGATGTTCATGCCGTCAGGCTCGATGTCGACTCCGACCAGCTTTACGCCGTAGGAGCGGAACGAGTTGAGCGAGCCGATGAAGCTGGGCGCTTCGCATATAACGACGTCGCCGGGGTTGCACAGCGACTTTGTGCTCAGATCCATGACCTGCTGCGCGCCCGAGGTGATGAGGATAGCGTCGCCCTCGCGGCCGATGTTGTGCGTATTTTTCATATATTCGGTCAGGTATTCTCTGAGCGGAGCGTAGCCCTCGGTGACCGAATATTGCAGCGCCTCAAGCGGGTGCTCGGCGAGTATGCGGGAGGAAATTTTTGCAATTTCCCCGCTCGGGATAGCGTCGGGCGCGGGGCTGCCCAAAGCGAGCGAAATGAAGCCCGGGATACCCGAATATTTCATAATTTCGCGAATGGCGCTCGGGGCGAGCGTGGCAACGCGGTCGGCGAATTTGATTTCCATAATTCACATATCCTTTCTTATTATAGAAAGCCGCTTTTGCGGCCGTCAGTTTGACGAAGCTGAAGAGCTGCCGCGCATATAGACTGCGGCAAGGTCGCTCACGCCGTCGACAAAGGCGTTCAGCCTGTCGGGGTCAAAGCGCGTCATGCGCTCCCTGCAGCCGTCGCTGAGCGCGTCGTACGCGGCGGTTAATGCCGCGACGGCTTCGTGCGTGTCGTCTGCGGTGCAGTTGCCCGAATACAGGTCGTACACCGAGCGGTAGAGCACGTTCAGCTGCTCGATATATTGCGACTCCTCGTGCACGAACAGGTTGAACTGACCCATATAGGTCAGCGCGCTGCGCACGGTGGCGAGGTCGTCCGGGCTGACGGGCTGGCCGTCGGCGCGGGAGTTTATGCTCCGGGCAAGCTGATTGTTGAACTCATAGGCCGCGTCCGAGTCGATCTCGTTCGGCTTGGCAACGCCGTTGTCGCCGCTCCATTTGCCGCCGGAGGCTCCGCTTGCGACGGGCGTGCCCGGCTGCTCGTCAAAGCAGGCGGTCATATATATCAGCGCCGAAAGGCACAGAATTATTATCAACAGCTTTTTCATTTAAGCTCACCTTTATCAAGCAGCAGCTTGGCTTTCATTATGCCCGCCTGCGTCTTTGCGTCGGGCAGCTCGCCGCCGAGCACGGCTTCAACCGCTTTTTCAAGCGGCAATTTCAGCGGCTCGAGGAACTCGCCCTCGTCGGGCTGCGCTTCGCCGAAGTCCAGCCCCGTCGCGAGGTAGACGTAGATTATCTCGCTGCAGTAGCCGGGCGAGGGGTAAACTCTGCCGAGCGAGCGCCAGTTTTCGGCGGTGGCGCCGGTCTCCTCTTTAAGCTCGCGCTTGCCGCATACGAGCGGGTCCTCGCCCTTTTCGAGCTTGCCGGCGGGGATTTCGGTGACGACCTCGGCATAGGGGTGGCGGTACTGCTTTACAAGCAGCACCTCGCCGTCGTCAGTCAGGGCGACTATGCCGACTCCGCCGCCGTGTTCGACCACTTCGCGGCTTGAAACGCGGCCGTCGGGCAGCTCGACCTTATCGTAGCGCAGATTGATTATTCTGCCCTTAAATTTGTATTCGCTGCTTACGGTTTTTTCAAAAAGCTCCATATCGGGTGAGTCCTTTCTGTAATTTGTCCGCGCTTGGGCGCATATGAATATTGGGAGGTGAGAGCCGAAGTGGAAAATGTGGTTAAAGCGCGCGAGCACGACTGGTTCGTCACGCGCGACGAGATATACGATCTGTTGGGAAAGTATCCGTTTCTGCATCTTGAGCGGATAGGCAAGTCATTCATGGGCAAGGAGATACCCGCGCTGCGGCTCGGCAGAAGAAGATCCTACGTCCTGTTCGCGGCGGCCTTTCACGGCACGGAGCGGATTTCGGCGGCGGTGTGCCTGCGCTTTGTTGAGCGGCTGTGCCGCGCAGTGATGCAAAACGGCGAGGTTGCGGGAATCTCGGCGCGCAGGGCGCTGAGCGACCGCGGGCTGCTGGCCGTGCCGATGGTGAACCCCGACGGGGTCGACATCGCAATTCACGGGGAGAAAGCCTGCCCGCCGGGCGGCAAAATAAAGCGGCTGTGCGGCGGCGACTTTTCGCACTGGAACGCGAACGCACGCGGGGTCGACATCAACCACAATTTTGACGCGGGGTGGAGCGAGCTTCACCTGCGCGAGGAGGAAGCGGGAATATTCGGCCCTGCGCCGACGCGCTACGGCGGCAGCCGCCCGATGAGCGAGGCGGAGACGGTCGCTTTGGCGGCGTTCACCGCGCGTATGCCGATAAGTCACGTCGTGGCGCTGCACACGCAGGGTGAGGTCATCTACTGGAATTACGGCGCATCAACGCCCGAGCGCGCGAAGCGTATGGCGCGCATACTGTCCGCGTCGAGCGGCTACGCCCTTGAGGAGCCTGCGGGACTAAGCTCGCACGGCGGGTACAAGGACTGGTTCATCGAAAAGTACGGCCGACCCGGTTTCACCGTCGAGCTGGGGCGCGGGAAAAATCCGCTGCCGCCAACCGACCTCGACGCGATATATGAGCGGGTCGAGGAAATGCTCGCTTTAGCGCTTGTTATGTAGCACATATCGGTCCGTCAGACTTTCCGTTGTCAACGGCTGCTGTCAGCCGCCATTCATATAATTATAGCAGTAATCACGCGGTTTGTAAACACCGCAGACGCATTTTTTGCGGCTCGTTTTGAGGCATTTTGCGAATTGAAAAAGGCGAGCCTCAGCAGGAAAGAAAGGCTTGCCTTTTTATACGGAGCATGTGCGGAGCGCTCCGTTTGATCGTCGGCGCTTCGGCGACCCGACTTCGGCAGCGACTGTGCGCGCTTCAAAAACGTCGGCCTTTGTCGGCGCGGTGAAAGCCCCCAAAGCCTCCCCTTGAAGCAAGGGGAGGCTTAAACCCGCATCACAACTTAAATTGCGGCTTTCTGGCACTTGAAAATCGGGCAAAATGTGGTACAATATCATTATATGACTTTTATCCGCTTTTACGGAGGGAATATAAATGAAAGAGAAATTCTACATTACGACCGCCATCGCCTACGCTTCGCGAAAGCCGCACATCGGCAACACTTACGACATCGTGCTTGCCGATATGATCGCGCGCTACAAGCGTATGCAGGGCTTCGACGTGCACTTTCTGACAGGCTCTGACGAGCACGGGCAGAAAATCGAGGAATACGCCCGGGCGCAGGGCATCACTCCCAAGGAGTACGTTGACCGCGTTGCGGCGCAGATCAAGGGCGTGTGGGACTGCATGAACGTCACCTACGACCGCTTTATCCGCACGACCGATCCCGACCACGAGGCGGCGGTCAAGGCCATATTCAGGAAGCTCTACGATCAGGGCGACATTTACAAAGGCTCGTACGAGGGCAAATACTGCGTGCCGTGCGAGTCGTTCTTCACCGCCTCGCAGCTGGTCGACGGCAAGTGCCCCGACTGCGGCCGCGAAGTTATCGACGCGAAGGAAGAAGCCTACTTCCTGCGCCTGAGCAAATATCAGGACAGGCTGATGAAGTATTATGAGGACAACCCCGACTTCTTCAGACCCGAGTCGCGCCGCGCCGAGATGATAAACAACTTCTTAAAGCCGGGCCTCAGCGACCTGTGCGTCTCGCGCTCGTCGTTCAAGTGGGGCATACCCGTCGACTTTGACGACAAGCACGTCATCTACGTCTGGATTGACGCGCTGTCGAACTACATCACGGGGCTCGGCTACAATCCGAACGGCAGCGGCAAGCTCTACGGCAAATACTGGCCTGCCGACCTGCACGTTATCGGCAAGGACATCGTTCGCTTCCACTCGATCTACTGGCCTATCATGCTTATGGCTCTCGGCGAGCCGCTGCCCAAGCAGATTCTCGGCCACCCGTGGCTGCTCTTCGGCGAGGACAAGATGAGCAAGTCCAAGGGCAACGTCATCTATGCCGACGAGATGGTTGAGGAGTTCGGCGCTGACGCGGTCAGGTACTACTTGCTCAGCGAGATGCCGTTTGCCATGGACGGCAGCATAACCTACGAGAGCTTCATATCGCGCTACAACACCGACCTTGCCAACACGCTCGGCAACCTTGTCAACCGCAGCATCGCAATGGCCGACAAATATTTCGGCGGCTCGCTCCGCCGTCCCGCCGCGGCGGAGGGCGTCGACAACGACCTCATCGCCTGCGCGAAGCAGACCTACGAGCGCTACGAGTCGCTGATGGACGACTACCGCAACGCCGACGCGGCCGCTGCCGTAATGGAGCTTGCGCGCCGCTGCAACAAGTATATTGACGAGACCGCGCCGTGGGTGCTCGCCAAGAGTGAGGACAGCCGCGAGCGGCTCAACGCCGTGCTGTACAACCTCATCGAGTGCATACGCGTGCTTGCGGTCATGCTCAAGCCGATGATTCCCGCCACCGTGGACAAGATGGCCGTGCAGCTCGCAATGAGCGAGGATGCGTTCACGCCCGAGTCGGTTAAGAGCGGCTTCGGCCTGTTCGACGAGCTGACCGTCGGCACTGCCGGCCCGCTGTTTGAGCGCATCGACGCCGAAAAGGTGCTCGCCGAGCTGACTGCCAAGGCCGAAGCGGCGAAGAAAGCCGCCGAAGCCGAGGCCGCCAAGGCAGCCGAAGCGGAGAAAAAGGCCGAGAACGTCGTGACCGCCGCCGAGATCGCCATCGACGATTTCGCAAAGGTGGAGCTGCGCACGGCCAAGGTCGTCGCCTGCGAGCCTGTCAAGCGCGCCAAAAAGCTGCTCAAGCTGACCCTCGACGACGGCAGCGGCACCGAGCGCACGGTCGCTTCGGGCATCGCGCAGTATTACTCGCCCGACGAGCTTATCGGCCGTACGGTCATCGTCGTCGCGAACCTCAAGCCCGCCACGCTCTGCGGCGTTGAAAGCTGCGGAATGATACTCGCGGCCGACACGTCCGACGGCGTTAAGGTCATCTTTGTCGACGGCGTCGAGCCGGGCGCGAAGATCAGATAATTTGTTTTATTCGTCAAAGCAGAACACCCCGATTCAAAGCCGAATCCGGCTTGAAATCGGGGTGTTTTCAGTATATATGGGTGCGGTGCGCGGCGGCTTTTCAGGCAAAGCCGTGCGCGGACGCGCGGCTTACGGCACGGCGAAAATCCGCAGCCGCTTTGCCTACTTCTTCGCGCGGTAGAGGACGATGTGCCCCTGATAAATATCGACTGTCACGTCGGTCACGGCGGAGTTCATTGCGTAGCAGGTGCCGCTTTGCGCGACAGGCTCGATGTGAGCGTCGCTTTCCACGCGCTGAATGATATTCAGCGCAGCCTCGGCCGAGCCGTCGAATGACGAGATAAGACCGTCGGTCTTTGAGTCCGCATAGCCGTAAACGTTCTGCTCACTGTCGGACCTGAAGCGGCTGACGATGCTGCCCGCCTTTCCGTCTGACGGGCTTATCGGACACAGAGATACCTGATAGCTGCCGCTTTGCATCGCGGCTTCGAGATCGGCGCTCGACATCTGCTCAATGTTGACGACCGCGCCCAGCTCCTTCTGCCAGTTCTGCGCGATGCGCGTCACGGTTTGCTTCAGCCCCACGCCGTCGACGTACTTGATGGTTACGGTCGGCAGCTTGCCTTTATAGCTTTTGAGCGCGGCGATAAGGTCGGACTTCGCACCCGTCGGGTCGGCCGACTTCAGCTCGCCCGCTCCGACCGCTTCGCCGAAGCTGCCCGAAGCGGTCAGCACGTCGTCGGCGATAAGTCGGCTCGTCGGCTCAAAGCCGCTCGGCAGGCTGTCTGAGTAGATGTTTGCCCCGACGGCTTTCATCAGCGCGGCGCTGACGGCCGAGTCGCCCACGACCGCAGCCTTCGGGTTGATAACGAGCGCCCATGAGGTGTCGTATACGCTTGCGACTGAAAGCAGCGCGTCCTCGGCGGTGCTGGCCGACTGCGCATCTATGAGCGCGATGTCGGTGAAGTCGGAATTGATGTTCCCTATGCGCTCGGTATCCGTCCCGCCGAACGTGAGCGTCACCTGCGCGGGTACGGCGGCAAAGTCGCCGACGTACTCTTTGCTGCGGGTCAGCCTGATGCTGCTTGAGTCCCAGTACGACAGCTCGAACGGGCCGTTCGACACCATCAGTGACGGCTTCATCGCGTAACGGCCCTTTGCGCGCTCAAACGTTTTTTCGCTGCACGGCATCGCGAGAGCGAGCGTCAGCGTTTCAAGCAGGTCGCTGTCGGGCGAAGAAAGCGTTATCACAAGCGTGCGCTTGCCGTCGGACTCTATCCCGAGCGTGCTTTCATCGGCATTGCCCGAGTGCACGGCCTCGGCATTTTTGATGCTAAACAGGCGCTCGGCGTCGGGCGAAGCCGTCTCGGGCCGCAGCGCGCGCACAAGGCCGAAGCGGAAATCGTCGGCGGTCAGCGTGCTGCCGTCGGACCATTTAAGTCCTTTTTTCAGCGTGAAGGTGTAGGTCAGTCCGTCTCCCGAAATGCTGCAGTCCTCACACGCGGCGTTAACGATCTTCCCGCCGTCGACGCGCATAAGCCCCTCGAAGCTGTTGCGCACGATGGCAAGCTCCTCCGCACTTTCGGCAAGCTGCGGGTCGACGTTCGTCGGCATCTTCGCCATCGTCAGGCGGATGTTGCGCCCCGCCTGAGCGGACCGGTTGCCGCACGCGGTCATTGACGCGGCGAGCGCCGTGCTGACTAAAAGCAGCAGCAGCCGCTTCAAGAGTCCGTGTTTCATCGAATGATCTCCTTCGGTTTTAAAAAATGAAATCTGCCGCTTTTGACAGATTTCATTTTGTCGTTTCTTGCAAAAAAGCGGGAGGGCTGCGCAGTGCGGCTTTTGCATTGCTTGCATTGCAGCTTTGCACCGCTTTCAGCACCGAAAAGCCGCTCAAACGCCGCTCTCGGGCGAAATCCGACCCGCTGCACCGTGCTTTGCAGCGCACAGGAGCAGCCGCGGTCGCGCTTTTGACGCAGATTTATTTCAGCGCAGGCTCGCCCTCGGTCTGAACGTCCGCCTGCTCGGCAGGAGCGGAAACGCGCTCGACCGCAACGGGGTTGCCCCAGGTGTTCCTGCCCCTTTTCGGGCGGCGGAAGTCATCCTTGACGACTTCGTCCGGCGGGGTCAGCAGGCGCTCGGGGTGGCGGATAAGGCGCGCGAGCGCCTTCATTGCAGTGGCGTAGTAGTAGCCGTCGCAGATGCGCTCGTCGCCGACGATCTTCAGCCCTATGTAGCGCCTGGTGACGACGTTGCCGTCTTTGTCGACCTCGTGGCGCGTCTCTTTTTTGCCGATCGCGACAAAAACGGAGCACGTTCCGAACTCGTAGAGGTGGTGAAATATCGGGCCGATGCCGATCGAGCCGAGATCGGTGATGAACATACTCGAATGGAAGGGGCTGGCTTTGTTGATGGCCTTCGGCATAAGTCCGACCTTGTCAAGGTTGCGCATCAGATCGACGAACGCCGACTTGATGAACGTCGGAATCGCGCCGAGCACCCTCGCGACGACGTCGGTCCTGTTGCCCTCGATCTGCTTGGCGAAAACGTCCTCGGAAATCGTTTTCTCGACCGTGTTGACCACGTCGTAGAGCGTGTATTCAGGCTCAAATTCGGGCATTATCGTCGTGTCCTCGACGTTGACGGACATCGCTCGCTTGCAGGCGATGGAGATTCGCATGCTGTTGCGGGCGTAGAGCTTGCGCCCGACGACGAAGCGGTTGAGCCGTGGCATACCGGCCATTATTCTGACACAGGCCGCCATCACAACGTGCAGCAGGCGCAGGTCCGGCATATCGGTGCGGCGATGCTCGCGAATGAATTTTTCAAGCTCGGTGATGTTGAGATCGTAGTCAAAAAAAACCTGCGAGTCAACGCGCGTTCGCATGATTATCGGCACGACCTGATACAGCGGGTCGACGTTCCGCACACGCCAACCGTCGTATCTGTCGCCGAATTTTCTTTTGAGCTTGTCCATTGTGTTTCTCCTCAAAAATAAGTTGGATACAACTATACAAAGTGTACCGCACCCACCCGGATTTGTCAACACCCGCAGGCTGTTTGGCAGCGTTTTTACGCAGAGAGTAATTGAAAGTCACCGCCCGTGCAGCGGGTGCGAAGGGTAATCGGGCGATTGGCGAACGCAGTAAATAGGTAACAGTTAAGAGTTTCGGTGTGCCTGACGGCACGGGATTGAAAAGGTTCACACCGCGTCCCCAAAAGCCTCCCCTTGAAGCAAGGGTTATTCACCGCAGTGCGGGGAAATGTCTGCGAAGCAGACAAAAGGGGCGGGCGCCGGCAAGGCGGGTGACACGGCTTTGCCGTGACGTTAGGAATTTCAATGTAAACCCGGCTTTTCCAAAACTAAAATCAAAAGCCGCCCAAAATCGGACAGCTTTTGAAATTAAAATATTACTCCGCAATCATTCCCACTCCTAAGTGTAAAACAGACTTTAACTGTTTTTGCTTAGAAATTTTGACTTGATATGCTTTAATTTGGTACAGATTATCTCAATTTTATGAGGTATTCCTGCTTTTGCTATTAATAGCTGTCACTTAGTTACTTTAGGTTTCTAAATGGTTAATCTATTACAATAATTGTAATTAGATTTGAATTTATATAGCACTCAATCTATATCACGTCTTTTAAAATATCTCGTTGCTTGCCTAACGATTTATAATTTACTGGTTGTTTAATCATTTTATTATAATCAATTATATTAGTTTCATTAATATCTCTTGTATAGGCTTTTGTAACAGCTGTATATAACTTAATTATATTTTCAATACTCTGACGGTCGCTTAACTGTTTAGATATTTGATTTGAAATTCTTTCATTGCATTCATATTTCGCAAAACCATCAATTAAATAATATGGTATAGGAAAGCGATTCTCTTCACTATTGCTTTTACATAAATCAGCTTTTTTATACAGTAAATATAAATCTATTAATAAATCTGTTGTTATACTATCATCCTTAATAAAATCAATTGCAGTTTGATATTGTTTTGTGGTATCTTTTAGAAGATTTGATTTTTTTGTATAAGCATCATACCCACCCAAAGCAAATGCTATTATGACTTGCAACAATTTCTCTAAAGGCACAAAAAAATCTGTAACTTTATTTAGAGAAGTTAATCCAAATTTTTCTAATCTTTCATGACTTTTTTCTTTTAACTTTGTTGCGTTTTTATACTGCGTACTATATGAGTTTTTATCACTTTGCTTAATCAGCAACAAAAAGCCTTTGCTTTCGAATTCAGTTTTTAATCTGTTAAAAGTGCTATTATTTGCTACAAAGGTTTTTTCATCTATGGAATTTTGCGAGTTGTTATATGTTACAATATTCTTGTATAGTATTTCTTCATACTCATTTTCTCTGTTGATTTGTAATATTTTTAACATAACAAAAGTATCTTTATAATTTTGCTCCAATTCTCTAGGGTCAACATTTTTTAACGCTTCATAAATAGAATTTACTGTTTGACAACCATTAACTATTTGCGGGTTTTTCACATTAAATACGGCATTAATATTGTTTCCAAATGAGCGCGTTTCCACACTTGACATTTTATCACAAATCATTGTGATACCATTATTATAGTAAAAGAAATTTTTCCTGTCTTCGGGATCTAATAATGTTTCGTATATTTTTTTATTAACGCCTTTGTTTCCCAAGTATTCTCTTATATTCATATCAAAAATTGGATAGTTTTTTTCAATTGAATCTCGATACAATCTGAATATTGAAGAAACAGGAGTAAATACATATTTGGCATCCAAAACATTTTCCAACTTGTAATCATCTGTATTTATATTCAATATTGTTCCTTTATTTACGCTATGAATTTGAACTTCAATGTTTTGTTTATTCTGTTTTGTATCTCCATAATACTTTTCCTTAATATCGTCTAAATAAAATATAGAAGCTCGATATTTCGGATGTACTGTATTAAATTTCTTTACATATTCTTCAGCGTTCTCACAGCGATTATTATTCGTTACATAAATTTGCAAATATACTGTAAAATCATCGTGATTTTTATATTTGCTAAAGAAATCCTGAACTTCCGCCGATTTACGATATGTACCATTTTCAAGTGCAGTTATAGGTCTTAACAAAAAGTCGTTTTTCACATATTCTGCGGATAATTTTGACGAATCATCATAATACTTGTTTTGAATTAAGTATAGCTCCTTTGTGTCTTCATATATTTCATAAGCATCAACACCCATATCATTGTAATCAATGATTCTATCCTCAATAAGTTCTTCATCTTCATAAAAGAATTTATCTAGAATCCAATAATTGAACGCCCATTCGTCTTTTTCAATATTAGAAATGTTGGGATAACGAAGTTGATATTCTTTAATATCTTCTTTTATTTGTGTTCGAAAATCATTCATTTTAAAAAAGCCCCTTTTCATTTTATTACAAATTTTAATACTATATTTGCACCATACCACTCGTGCGGTGGTAATTTTGAATTAAATGCCGTTTCAAATAAAGGATACAGTTCCCTATATTCATACAGTTTAATTATATGTTTAATCAGCAAATAAGTCAATTGTTTTTAAGCAACAAAAAATCGGCAGGGATTACTCCCTGCCGTCGTTGTGTTTATACTGAGTAAATAATTTGTAGTTTGCTCTCAAATCGTGAATTTGAGAGCTGAAAACCCAGTGTTTGTGCGGGTTTACGCAACTCTTGATATTATTCCCACTCGCTCCCTGTAAATCAATCTTAAACACTTTTGCTTATGAGATTTAGCAGAGAGTATCTATATTATTTGAATTATCGGTAAAGCATACGCTATCCGATTTTTTGTTGCCATTTCGTTGCCAGAGACATAGCTAATATAACCATCTATAATCTTAGAAAAGACTTAGTTTTTTATAAACTCTTTCTGTATTTTCTTAAATACTGATGCCTTAACCAGATATAAATCACCACGGCTACGTGTCATAGCAACATACAGTTTGTTTATTGTAGAACTCGGAATTTTTCCAACTTTAAAATCATCTTCATCAAGCTTCTCAAATTTATCTGTTAGAATTACACAGGCGCAATTCAAAGTATCGCCCTTAGAATATGACCAATTCAATGCGTTAAATAAATACTTTGCCGAATTACTGTATACCAATTTTGTAATGGTATTATCAACTAACACGCTTGTTGCTTTATCAATGTCATCGATCCATATAATTGCACCTCTGTGATTATCATAAGAAGAAATATTAATTCTTAGTTTGCAACATATATAATTGCATACATCGGCAGAGCAACGTCTCGATGTCGATAATGTAGTTGTATCAACATCAAAATTTTCATTTCGTAAAATATTCACAAAATCTATATATGAAATATTACGCTTTTGAGTTTCAAATGGTTTTCCTGTATTATTTTTTCCAGAAACAGAATGCTGATAATAGTCACCAACAAGTAATACATTATTTAAATGCTTTGCAAGTTTTATGATCAGTTCATAATCATGTTCTCGAAAATCTTGAAATTCGTCAATTAAAATAGAGTCATAAAATTTATTTAAACGTATTGCCGCTCGTTTTACAAGATTATCTTTTCCTTTTTTCACTTGAAGTGCAAGTTCTGACAATGTGGTACAATAATATTGCCTTTGGGAAGTTACATAATGAGCAAGAGTATCTTTTTTTCTATATAGTGGATTATAAACTGACTTTCCGCTTGCATTTTTAACCATTTGCCGTGGAGGATCAAATAAACATATTCCTTTACTTACAAAAGAATCCTCGGAAAAATGATTAGCAATACTAGGTTCATACGGAAGAATCAAATTATGGTATACAAATGCATCATAGGTCATTACTGACGTTAATTCTGGTATACAACCATTATTAGCATCACATAATTCTTTCTTTATATTATGAATATTTTCGTGGGTATATGCTATTATCAAATTCTTTTTTCTGAAATCTATTTTGTGGCAAATGTAGTAAGTTTTTCCTGCACCAGCTACAGCAAGCATTACTTTCTTAGCCATTCGATCGCATCCTTTACATATTGAGGTACACTAAATTTTTTGCCGGAAACCAACATTTTATATGCAACTTCAACCTTATTGTTTAACATCTTTCCGAGAACTTTACCATAATCTTTTTGGTTATAAAGATAATCAGCTTTTTCTTGAGTCTCTATCATACCGTCAAGTACTTTTTTATTCAGATTATATAAACAAACTTCCCAAGTCCATTCGTCAGTTGTTGTGCTCATAAAAATATGTTGTAAAACATTGTCAGCATTAAACCTATTTGCTTCGTCTATTTTATTCTGTTTGCCGTCATTATCTGTAATAACGGCAATTTTTTTATTTGTTTTTTCGGCAATTTTAATATAATTATTATAAGAAATACCATTACACGATATGATTGATATGCCATCATCTTCGATAGTCTTACCCGTAATCTGTTCATAAAAATAAGGTAACATCAAAAATTCAGTAGCACCTTCTACAAGAAACACCCTGTTTGAAAGTAACAATTGAAGAAAAGCATTATCGTCTGCTTTCACAAAAAAGTCAGCCACATTTTTATCGATATTTGAAAGAGATTTCACTCTATTTTCAGTTATCCAAATAACATTGTTTAAATTTAAGCGACTGGCTATTAAATTATTGTGAGTTACTACAATAATTTGCGATTCCTTTTGTCTAATAGATATTTCACTAAGCATTTTACGGAGTGTAGTAAAACTCAAATGATTTTCAGGTTCTTCCATTAAAATAACATCTATTCCATTAGCTTTCTCTAATGCGATTTCTGTTTTAATAAGACTTTCCATTCCGCTTCCACGATTTTCAAGTGCAATAGTGCCTTCGTAAACAGAAATCACAGTTTCTAAGATAACCTTTTTAGGATCTACCCCGAATTTGCGATTATCTCCTAATTCTGGAAGTTCTGAAGCATCAAACGCTTCTGTTAATTTAGTACGAAAAGAGTTTTTTGCTTTCGTTCTGATCGTTTCATCATATCGACTTGTAAATAACGATTTATTATACGAATTAAATGTTGGTATTGTTGCATTGTTACTTGTGTTTATTTCAAGAAACTTAAGTGGCTTCTTGATAGCTTGATAAGGATTATTTGCAAATGTTGTCCAAGTCAATGTATAGTATTCATACGGAATTTTCTTTTCTGATATTGATTGCTCCATACCAGTTCCTAAAACTTCGTCATACTTACATTCAAATCTAATTCCGAATTTTTCCTCTTGTGATTTTAATTGACCATATGCTTCACCGTAAAAATATTCTGAATTCTTTTTCTTTGGATCAAGTATCATTTCTATTTCTATTAGAATTTTCGGTAGCGTCTTTATGCCTGGATTGGACTCGAATTTCTCAACCATTTGTGCATTAAAAAGATCACCTAATACAGATTTATCGGTAAAACGATACTGTTGATTTAGAACTATCTTTATCGCTTCTAAAATAGTACTTTTACCTGCTTCGTTCTCACCAACAAGTATATTCATATGTTCATTAAAGTTAATATCCAGGACAGCGAACTTTTTAAAGCCCTCAATATGTAATGATTTAATATAATTCATATAACTACCTCTTTATTTGCTGTTACTTATTGTATGTAGACTTTTTGTATTCATTTTTATTATACTATAAAATATGGAGGATTGCAACTATGGATATTATAAAAGTATTTGGTGATAACCTAAAAAAATATCGTACAGCTATGGGAATATCTCAAGAAGCATTCGCCGAAAAGTGCGGTATGCACCGTACCTATATAAGTGCAATCGAGTGTTATCGCCGCAGCATTTCGCTTGAAAATATACAGCGTATCGCTGATGCGCTCGGTATTGAAACATATAAACTATTTATGGAGGATAAATAAAATGCCCAAAAAGAAAACAAAAATTGAGTTGTTTGAAGAATTGGCGGGAATAGATAAAAATGGTTGTAGCAGATGGGTTTCCGTCGATGAGTTTGTAGGAAAATATCAAGGTCTTCAGCTTCTAAATGGTGCCGGATGGTCAAGAGACGATGGAACTTTTGGGAAAAAGTACATTATTGAACGAGATAAATCTATTACGCCTGGAAACAAAACCGATGCTATAAGAACGGTAGGATTTAATAACGGAGATTATTCTCAGCACATTAGAGCGGATATTAAAAGACAAATTCAAAGTCAACGTTGTGTTGTGTTAGGTACATCGAATCCTGAAGTAGACCATAAAAATGGGATGAAAAACGAAGATAGGGTTATGAGAAATGAAAATCAAGAATTATCCGACTTTCAACCATTAAGTAAAGCTGCAAACGATGCGAAACGCCAATTTTGCAAAGAATGTATTCAAACAGGAATAAGATATGATGCCAAAAAGCTCGGATATCCTATGTCTTATTACAAAGGTGGAGCTATGCACAACGGTGAGGAGAATGCCTGTGAGGGTTGTTTTTGGTATGACCCAATAGAATTCAGAAGACATTTGAAGGAGAAATAATATGAATACTCATGTTTTTATTGTAAATGAGCAAACCTTTAAATATCATTTGGAATATATGTTTGCAGGTACTGGTGCAGGAGATAAGAAATCGCCTTTTTTATACAATGCTTCAGTTAGTTTTAATGCAAATTCTGAACGAAACTTAGTTGGTATGATAGCAGATATTTCTCGAATACAAATTGGGGATAATATTATTTTTTATTTACAAGCAACAAGAGGAAAACAAGGACAATTCTTTGGAGTATTTACGGCAAAATCAAAAGCATTCTTCGACGAAAATGACTCTGATAATTATTTAAAAGCCGAACTTGGAAAAGGGTTATCGTATCGTATACTTATTGAAGCCTCTGATTATGGTGTATACCGAAAAGGAATAACAGAACACGAATACTTAGATTCTTTAGAAAGCAAAAATCATCCATATGAGTTGTGCTGGAGTTTAATATATAGAAAGTTAAAAGGCAATCGTGGATGCACGATGATTACCGATTTTGAATTCAACGATTTATTATCAAAATTAAAAAGTAAAAGCAAGCGACTCTCTTTTACTGATAATTATACGTATGATTTTTCCTTAGGTGAAATCTCTGATAATACAAATATCCGAGTTTACAATGGTAAACAAAATTCACTTTCTATTGAAAATAGATTGCTATACAAAGCAAACAGAAATAATGCTTTTGAAACACATTTACAAGCGTATATTTTACAGAATATACGCTCGATTGGTTTACTTGACTACACCGAAAAAGAATTTTGGATAGGTAATGAAGTTTCTTGCGGAGTTGGCATGCAAAGAATAGATATATTGATAAAGCAAGAAACCAATGATAAAATCTGCTTTAAAGTAGTTGAATTAAAGGACGAACAGCCGACAGCCAATATTGTAGACTATCAGCTTAGCTGGTACACAAAATGGTTATTTGACTATATTATCCCCAATTATAGTGAAAAGACAATAGAAATAACTCCGTGTATTGTTGCTGCCAAAACAAATAACAAAGGATTGCTAAAACATATCACAGAAAAAGAATTTAGAAGTCCATATTCATATTCATCAGTAAATAGCACTGAATATTATGCTTTTAATATCAGCGAAGATAGAATTGATATTAACAAAATTTTATAATTCAAAAAGGTAAAGTGATGTTTTCTCACTTTACCTTTTTGAATATGAAAATATATTCGTGCTTGAATATGTAGAAATCGCTGGCTAAGGCACGATATCGCCAAATGCCTTGTTTATTTGATTTGCCTTTTGTTTCACCAAAGTTTTTAACTAAAATAGCTTTCAAAAGCAAGTCTTTTTCCATCATCAAATTCATGCAGAAGAACCCAAGGGGAATTACCTGACTGTTGGCATATTTATCGCCAATAACAACTGCACAATATCTATTTTTCTCCAAAACACTTAATGAGTTATCGATTACTTTGCCAAAAGAATCCAAGAACTCATTAATGCTGTCACAATTAGACAAATCATTAGGATTTTCGGAAAACTTCACAATATCCCAATATGGAGGATGCATTATTACAAACTGTACTCTGTTTATGCCCTCTGATAGTAATATCTTATTCATATCACATGTTTGACTATCAGCAACCACAACCTTTGTTCTTGCAACATCATTTTTTTCAGTGCTAATTCTGTCATAAGCTTCTTTTGCAACATCATGTTGAATTTCTATTCCGATTGAATTTCTCCCCATGCGTTGTGCTTCTATTAATGATGTTCCACTTCCCATAAATGGGTCTAAAATCCAATCTCCTTTTTTGGTATATCTAGAAAATAATTGGTGTGGAATTTGTGGAACAAAATTTCCATGATAATGTCCACTATGCGCACCGCTATTATCTCTTTTGTCGATTATCCACAAAGAATCCGTTTCGATGTCCGTGTATTCTCTCCATTGAGATAAGTCTAAATCATTATATTTTCCCATTTTATTCCTCTTTTATTAAACAATGCAAATACTCAGTCGTTTCTTTTCCCGAAATATTTCTGTTTTCGTCTTTATCCGCCTGAAATCGCCTATAAGATTGAGTGAAACATCTATATGTTCCGTATCTAGACATTATATTTTTTATTGCATCCACATTCATTAAGCCTTCATTATTATAGCTTAAAAAGATGTATCTAAAATTCGCATTAGCAATCAAATTTTCAAATTCACTTTCCAATGTTCTCTTAGAACAATACTTGCTTTTCTGTCCATTGGGCTCTCTCAAACCGGTTTTGCCTTTCAGCTCAGGATAATCATATCGTGCAATAGTTTCAAGGACGTGATAATTTGAGCAATATTGTCTAGCATTATATGGCGGATCAAGATATAAAACATCCCCGTGAATTCTCGTTATCAGTTTATTAACATCCTCATTATAAGCTTCTCCTTTTGGTCCCTGAATTCTTGGCAGTAACTCTAACTTAAATTGTTTTTGAGCCGATTTTTTTATGTGTTTAAGAAAGGCTCCGTATACAGATGCCGTATTTGCGTACTTATCTATTGAATTCACAAGACCTGCCAAAAGCCCAAAATATGTTTCTTCAGATATCAAATTTTGACTAAAAAGTCTTTCGATCTCTATCCTTATAGCATCACATTTTTTACCATTGCTATCTGTAAAATAGTTTCTACCACTACCTGAACCTGCGCAATAGTTTTCAAATATGAAGCCATCAACATCTTCCAATAAATCCAAACTGCTTATCAATGATTCGTCTATATTTTCTGATCCCTCAATTAAATATTTATTAATTACATAGCTATAGTATTGAATGTCGTTTGAAATGACCTTACAGCCTTCTTTTCTATAACTCGCTCCTACAACCCCGGTTCCCGCAAACAAATCTGCAAAAATATAATCATCACCTGACTTGTAACCGGTAACAGACGATATCGTTCTATGAATAAAATCAAGAAGTGAATATTTGGACCCTATATAATTCATTGCTTTTCAACCTCGTCAATATGTTCAATAATATCGGAAACATCGCATGAAAAATGAGAGCACAATCTATCTAATATTTCCATTGACACTTTCTCGTTTCTACCCATTTTATCCATTGTGGATTTTGATATGTTGGTTTCTTCCATCAGTTGTTTTTTGGTCATTTCCTTATCAATTAACAACTTCCATAGTGGCTTATATGTAAAAGACAAATCCATCACTCCTTAATATGTTGTGATTATATCATAAAAGTACTGCAAATGCAATACTTTTATATCTATAACTAAAAAAACGGAAATAACATCAAAAAAAAATGCGGCAGGGATTGCTCCCTGCCGTCGTTGTGTTTATACCGTGTAAATCAGTTCCGCATTTATAATCTCCGTTGCGCGATTACGGATATTATTCATCTTCTGTACCCACAACATCATATCGGTTGATTTGAGTTCCTCGGTTACATTTTCTTTTTCGGCTAAGTCTTTTACCAGCCGGAGAAAAAGGTCTTGAGCCTGCTGTTCAATATCTGCAAGATATGAATTGAGCTTACCGCTTGTCAGCAAATTGTAGTAACGCACCTTATGATTTTGTTTCAAATATCGTTTATGCCTCAGTGCCCAAACGCCGATATTCGCTTCCTTTTCTTCTTCCGCCGGTAACAAATCAGGTAACATATAGTCGCCGACCTGCGTATAAGTACCGCCTGTTTGTTCAAAAATTGTGTTTGCCATTTTGTTTTACCTCCAAAAATTTATTTATCTTGAGCGTGGGTTTTCACGCTTACGACCTTTAATATTTCTTGTCTGTTCAAGCAACTCTTCAATTTGTTTATGCCCGAAAACCTTACGCAAAAGCTTGTAGTCTTTGACCTCTGAGCGCAAGTTCTCGTTTTCGCTTTTCAGTTTGCTGTTGATTTTAGACAACATTTCGTTCTCACGATATAGATTGCCGTTCGTGATATTTAATCTATGGTAATTGTCCCAACCTTCAAAGCAACGAGCCAATGCAGTCTTGACTAACGCTTTTAATTTTTGAATAAGCGGCTCTGCAATTTTGGTTTTATATGCTTTTGCAGACATAAAACCTTGCGGCTCGGAGAGCTGATATTCGGGTGCATTATCGAGCATTTCTTCCACATTTTTTAAGTTTTCCAAACCATCATCATAATTTAACACTTGCTCGGATAACACATTAAATTTGGCTTGCTTTTCTTCGATTTTAGCACCCAATTGTTCAAGTTCTGCTGTTCTTTCTTGCTTTTTATAATCAAGAACAGACAAATGTTTTTCGTGCGTTCCTTTGTGTTCCCACTCAATTCCGTGTCGTTCCATAACGAATGCGAGTGCGGATTTTTCTGCGCTTACCCATTGATTCCACTCGGTATCTCCACGAGTTCCGCCTTTGAAACCTTGTGCGGCTAACGCTTGTTTGAGGCTTACTCTCGTATCAAGTCCACGCTTGCTGCCGGTTGTGAACGGAACAAAATCAATATGCAAATGGGGCGTTGCCTCGTCCATATGCAAATGAGCAGAGAACACTTTTAGGTTAGGATTTCGCTCTTGAAATCCACGGTAATACTCATCTAAAATTTGCCTTGCAAGCTGTCCGTTTTCGCTTTCGGCACTCATATTTTCCTTATCGCCAATCTGCAAAATAAGTTCGTGGAACGGCTTTTCCTGCTTTGAATTTCTGATTTTTTCATAATAGTTTTCTATTTTGCGGTCGGCTCTTGTCTGTTTTTCGTTGTACCTTTTGAGTGCTTCGTCAAACAATTCGTGATAGATTTTCTTTATCGGCTCTTTACAGTAATCAATGTTCAAATGCGTTCTGCTACCGTCAACATTTTCTGCCTTGAATTTGCGGCTGTTATGATTGACCGAGCCTTTACCCACCATTGCACTTATCGTTCTTTGCATTATATACACCTCCAATCTCACAAACTTGTTCGTCCTCGGTTCTGTTACTCTTGTCAAGAGTAACGCAAAAGCACTTTTGACAGGCAAGCCCATCAAAAATGCAACCTGCAAGCAGGTTTTGCGCTCTCCGAGGGGCAGTGACTGTCCTTTGAAAAGGACACCCTGCACCCCGTCTAAACTTTCACCGTGTCGGTCTGCGTCGATAGTGACGGCGATTTTACCACCGCCTAAAACAGCGACACAACCGTCACACATCGTCACGCTGTTCATATATCAAACTGACTTTACGCCCATCGTGACAGCGTTTGTTTTGATAACTTATCCCATATTCATTAAACAAACGCCCTGCGTTGATATTCAACTTCATAGTCAGTGAATTTGCTTTCATATCAACGCCGAGAAATTCAACAAGCTCCGTCGGACTGCCATACCATTCGGGATTTTCATTTGTAATTTTGCCGGCGATATTTTCAAGCAATGGTTCGGGCGGCAACTTCCAAAGTTCCGTTTCGGTTCTCTCAAGTTCCCACACAAGGGTTTCGGGATTACGATTAAGATAAATCTTTTGGTCCGGCTGATCTCTGCCTGAAACTTCAAGCATTGCCGAATTGCTTGTTCGTTTTTCTTTCCGTAAAATAAAGCCACCGTCGGCGGCGCCAAGCAATCCGTTTGTACCCGAAATCATATCAAACTTATCATCGGAGTTTTGCTTGCGTGTATGGTGAACAAGTAGCAAACATATTCCGTAACTGTCCGCAAACTTTTTAAGTCTCGTGATAATCTCATAATCGTTTGCGTAACTATAATTATCTCCGCCCATTTCACGCACCTTTTGAAGAGTATCTATGATAATCAATTTTGTATCGGGGTGTTCAGCCATAAATCTTGTAAGCTGTTCATCAAGTCCATTTCCAAGTTGACCCGCCGAAACAGAGAAGTACAAATTATCCGCACTTTCTGTTCCGAACATCCTGTACAATCTTTCCTGCAATCTGTGGTAATCATCTTCGAGAGCAAGGTACAGCACCGTTCCTTTTCGTACATCATAATTCCAAAGCGGTATGCCTGTACTGATGTGATATGCAAGCTGTGCCATAAGAAAACTTTTGCCAAGTTTCGGTGCTCCTGCAAAGATATATGTTCCTGGGTAAAGCAAGCCGTCAATCAATGGCGGTTTGCTTTGATACACCGTGTTATACAACTCACGCATAGAAATCGTTTTCAAATGTGATGGATCGAGCTGTTGCAAAAATTCTTTTTGCATTTCTTCAAGATAATCATCTAAACTCTTGTTATTTTCGTTAAAATCAGTTATACTGTTGTTAGTTTGTTTTAGGATTGACTGCTCTGTATCTGCGCCAACAGATGTAACCGGAGCGGTCTTTTCTTTTTCTGTCATTCCGATACCTCCTTTAATCCGCCGAGAATATCGGCAATCATTTCGATTAAGTCAAGCAATTCATCATTGACTTCACCGCCTTTTTCAATTCTCTGTAATTCCGTAAGTACATCTGCAAGATTATCACGCAATGCCTTGTATACTCTCGGATTGCCTTGAACTATAACTTTTTTGTCGGTAAGTCGCCTTGTGATATAGTCCTGCTTGGTTAAACCCGATAACTGAACATAGCGTTCGATCTGCTCCCACTCCTCCGGTGAAACTCTAAAAGCCACAGTTTTATTTCTCCAACGGTTGTGTTCATCTCTGTTTTTCAGTGACATAATTATTTACCCCTTTCCATATCTAATTTTTCCGCCATTTCAGTCTGCTTTGAGGGAAACAGGTGTGCATAGTTATAAGTAACATCAATGCTTTCGTGACCCACTCGGTCTGCAATAGCTGTTGCAGAAAATCCCATATCGATCAGCAAACTGACGTGACTGTGACGAATATCGTGAATACGAATTCTTTTAATACCGGCTTGTTTAGAACCTCGTTCCATTTCTCTGTATAAATAGCTTTTTGTAATAGGAAACATTCTGTCGTCCAAGCCTACATCATAGAGCATTTTCAGATAATCCTGCATTTCATCACAAAGAAAACTCGGTATCTTTATCGTCCTGTTACTCTTTTCTGTTTTCGGCGAAGTTACAATATCTCTGCCATTCAAGTGCTGAAATGACTTGTTAATTGTGACAGTCTGCTTTTCAAAATTAAAATCCGCAGGTGTTAATGCCAACAACTCGCCCTCACGAATACCCGTCCAATAGAGCATTTCAAAAGCGTAATAGGATAAAGGCTTATCCATCATCACATCGGCAAATTTAAGATATTCGTCTTTTGTCCAAAAGAGCATTTCACGATTTTTCTTTTTGCCCATACTTCCTGCTTTTTGGCAAGGATTTTCTTTCAAGTTATAGTACCTAACTGCGTGGTTAAAGATTGCCGACAACTGATTGTGAATTGTTTTCAAATACACCGGCGAATAAGGCTTGCCTTTATCATCCTTGTAATTGATAAGTTCATTTTGCCAAGTGATAATTTGCTGTGCCGTTATGTTGCACATTTTCAGCTTACCGAAATATGGAATAAGCTTTTTATCAATAATATGTTTCTTGGTTTCCCAGGTGTTTTCTTTAAGTCGAGTCTGCATATCTTCAGAGTAATGTTCAACAAAACTCTTGAAATTCATATCCAAATCTCCACCAAGCTTATTAAGCTGTTCTCGCTCCCAAGATTGCGCTTCACGCTTTGTCTTAAAACCTCGTTTTTGCGTTTGCTTTCTTTCACCGTTCCAATCGGTATAGCGATAGAGAACACGCCAAGTATTTGTTTTTTCTTCTTTATATACTGCCATAAATTTACCTCTCTTTCTTGCCGGCACCGTAACAGGTGCGTTCTGTAAAATATTGTTTGTTTACTCTTCCGGAAATCACCATATAGCCTTTTTCGGCTAACTCGGCATTGAGCTTTTGGACGATTTTGTAGGCATAGGATTTGGAAACACCCAATTCCTGTGCCACCTCATCTACTTTCATAAAGCTTGCACTTTCCATTTCATCACCCCTTTCTGTTTTAAATATAATTTTCTTATTTAGTGTCGGATACTTTCTGACCGCATTCCGATTTGCCCGAGCGGATACACCATTACCGTGATGTATGACGGTTATTCAATTTTTGCAAATAACTTAACGCTATTTGCTTAATGATTATACTAAACATATTCCGTTATGTCAAGTGGTTTCTATAAAAATATTAAACTTTTTTGTTTTATGTTACTTGACATCACTTAACTTGTTATGCTATGATGTTTAATAGTAAAGTGAGAGGAGCTATAGTATGGCTATCGGCGAAAGAATAAGATTTTTTAGAAATTTAAAAGGTATGACTCAAAAGTATCTCGGTATGCAGGTGGGCTTTCCGGAGAAAACCGCTGACATTCGTATGGCACAGTATGAATCCGGAAGTAGAACGCCTAAGGCTGATTTAACAAACAACCTTGCAAATATATTCGGTGTTTCTACAAGTGCTTTGACTGTGCCGGATATTGACAGCTACAACGGATTAATGCACACTTTGTTTACTCTTGAGGATTTATACGGTTTCCGTATTGGTAAACTTGATGATGAGCTTTGCATACGCCTTGATAAAGGTATGGGAACAAACTATCTTACAATGTTTGATATGTTTTCAGCTTGGCAAGAGCAAGCTGAAAAACTGAAGAATGGCGAAATTACAAAAGAGGAATATGACCACTGGCGTTATAACTATCCAAAGTTCAATGTTCTTAATAGTGATAAGGAGACTGCGAATGAATGATTTACCATTTGAAACACTGCTGAAAGCTAATGATTTAAAAGACAGATGGTATCCTACACCAATTAACACTTTGAAACATTCAGTTAAGATTGACATGAGCATTGAAAACGCCAGGGCGCTGCATAGTAACATAGCATATAACTTGCAATACATTGAGTTTTTGGAAAAAGAACTTGGGGAATTGAACTTATCAAGTGTTGTATACATAATGGTTGTTAAAAACTATGTAATTACAAGTATGTCAATTATTGAAGGGTTATTTACTAATATTGTAAAATCAAATGATTGGTGGAAAACTTCAGATTTGGAAAGTTTAGGAACAACTCAAGCCAATGAAACAAAATTTGAAGATCAAAAGTATATAATAAAAACCGAACTACTCAAAAAGGTTGAGCCATATAATGTTCAAATGAATTTGGACGAATTAATCAAAATTTTGAATCGACACCATTCCGCTTTAGGAGTTGATCATCTTATTTATCCAGCACTAAAGCGATTAAAGGATTTGAGAAATAGAGTTCATCTACAGAAAACCGAAGGAAATACAGATCACGATTACAATGCGTTTGATTATTCGGTAAAAAACGAAATGAGCGAAATTCTACACGATATACTTACTTCGCCCAAAATAACAGACCGCCCCGAAACATTTAATTTTATTAAAAGCGAATAAAAAGAAAAAAGAGCTAACTGACTTCTCAAAAAATCAGTTAGCTCTTCACTTTTACAATAATTCAAATTATGTTGCCATTTTGTTGCCAAAAAGCATATACAATCGGCAAAAGCCCAGTAAAATAAGGCTTTTTCACGGGTGTGAAATTACTCCCACTCGACTGTTCCGGGGGGTTTGGAGGTTATATCGTAGACGACGCGGTTGATATGGCTGCACTCGTTGGTGATGCGGTTGGAGACTTTGGCGAGGATATCGTAGGGGATTCGCGCCCAATCGGCGGTCATAAAGTCGTCGGTGGTGACGGCGCGAATGACGACGACGTTATCGTAGGTACGGTGGTCGCCCATAACTCCGACGGAGTTCACGCCGGGGAGGACGCAGAAGAACTGCGCCAGCTCGCGTTCGTAGCCGTTTTTGGCCATCTCGTCGCGCAACACCCAATCGGCGTCCTGCAAAATCCTGACCTTTTCGGCGGTGACTTCGCCCAGAATACGGACTCCGAGGCCGGGGCCCGGGAAGGGCTGACGCCAGACGAGTTCCTTCGGGATCCCCAGCTTTTCGCCGACCTTGCGGACCTCGTCCTTGAACAGGTCGCCGAGCGGCTCGATAGTGCCGAGGAAGCTGATGTCGGCGGGCTTTTCAACCATATTGTGGTGGGTCTTGATGACGGCGGTGCTGGCCTTGCCGTCGCTCTTGCCCTTGCCCGACTCGATCCGGTCGGGGTAGATAGTGCCCTGCGCGAAGAAGCCGTCCTCGGCGCGGGAGCGGACCTCGTCCCAGAACACCTTATAGAACTCGGTGCCGATTATTTTGCGCTTCTCCTCGGGGTCGGTGACGCCCTTGAGGCACTCCATAAAGTGGTCGCCGCAGTTGACGCGGACAAAGTTCATATCGAACAGGCTTGTGAACGTCCTTTCGACGAAGTCGCCCTCGTCCTTGCGCATGAGCCCCTGGTCGACGAAAACGCAGGTCAGCTGCTTGCCGACGGCACGGCTGAGAAGTCCTGCGGCGACGGAGGAGTCGACTCCGCCCGAAAGGCCGAGGATCACGTTTTTGTCGCCGATCTTTTCGCGCAGCGCGGTGACGGTGTTTTCGATAAAATTGTCCATAACCCAGTCGCCCGAGCAGCCGCAGACCTCATAGAGGAAGTTGTACAGCATCCGGTTGCCGAACTCGGAGTGGGTGACCTCGGGATGGAACTGGACGGCGTAGATCCTTTCCGCCTCGTTCTCCATCGCGGCGCAGGGACAGTCGTCGGTCTTGCCGATGACCCTGAAGCCCTCGGGCGCGGCAGAGATATAGTCGGTGTGGCTCATCCAGACGGTGCTTTTTTGGGGCACGTTTCTGAACAGCTTTGAGCCCGAATCGGTGACATTCAGCTCGATTTTACCGTACTCCGAGACGGGAGCGGTCGCGACCGTGCCGCCGCGCAGCCATGCGATGAGCTGGCAGCCGTAGCAGATGCCGAGCACGGGCACGCCGAGCTTGAGAATATCGGGCGAGTAGTGCGGCGACGACATATCGTAGACCGAGTTAGGCCCGCCGGTGAAGATGATGCCCTTGTAATTTGCCGCCTTTATCTCCTCGACAGGCGTGGTGTAGGGCAGTATCTCGGCATAGACCTTGTGGTCGCGCACGCGGCGGGCGATGAGCTGGTTATACTGCCCGCCGAAGTCGAGAACGAGAATTTTTTCCATATTTCCTCCCAAAAGTTAAACGTTGATCTCGGCCTTGTAGCCAAGCTCGTCGGAGTAGCGCTCGAGCACGGGCGCGACGCACTCGTTAAGGAAGTCGTCGGTCTGCTCGGGGGAGCGGCCGATGAAGTTTTCGGGCTTGAGCACGGCGAGGATTTCGTCGCGGGTCATGCCGAAAGCGGGGTCGGCGCTTATGCGGTCGATGAGGTCGTTCGGCTCGCCGTCGACCTTGATTCTCGCGGCTGCGGCGACGGAGTGCCGGCGGATCCTCTCGTGCAGCTCCTGACGGTCGCCGCCGCGCTTGACGGCGTCCATCATAATATTCTCGGTCGCCATAAAGGGCAGCTCGTCGCGCAGGTGCTTCTCGATGACCTTCGGATAGACGACGAGGCCGTCGACGACGTTGATGTAGAGCGCCAAGACAGCGTCGGTCGCGAGGAACGCCTCGGGCACGCTGATGCGCTTGTTCGCGGAGTCGTCGAGCGTGCGCTCGAACCACTGGGTCGCGGCGGTTATCGCGGGGTTGGACGCGTCACAGATGACGTAGCGCGCAAGCGACGCGATGCGCTCGGAGCGCATGGGATTGCGCTTGTAGGCCATGGCCGACGAGCCGATCTGACCCTTTTCAAAAGGCTCTTCGATCTCTTTGAGATGAGCCAGCAGGCGAATGTCGTTTGAGAACTTGGCGGCGCTTTGGGCAATTCCGCTGAGGACGTTGACGACCATGCTGTCAACCTTGCGCGAGTAGGTCTGACCCGAGACGGGGGCGACGCGCTCAAAGCCCATTTTCTCGGCGATGAGGCGGTCGAGCTTGCGGCACTTTTCGTGGTCGCCGCCGAACAGCTCGAGAAAGCTCGCCTGGGTGCCCGTGGTGCCCTTGCAGCCGAGCAGAGCCATGCACCCGATGCGGTGTTCAAGCTCGTCGAGGTCGAGCAGCAGGTCGTTGAGCCAGAGGGTCGCGCGCTTGCCGACGGTGGTGGGCTGCGCCGACTGGAAGTGGGTAAACGCGAGAGTCGGCTGAGCGCGGTGCTCCTTGGCAAACTTCGCAAGCTCGCTTATCAGCGAGACGAGCTTGGAGCGGATAAGCTCAAGCCCCTTGCGCATGACGATGATGTCGGTGTTGTCGCCGACGTAGCAGCTGGTAGCGCCCAGGTGAATGATTCCCTTTGCCTCGGGGCACTGAACGCCGAAAGCGTAGACGTGCGACATAACGTCGTGGCGGCATTCCTTTTCGCGCTTTAAGGCGACGTCGTAGTTGATGTCGTCCAGGTGCGCGCGCATCTGCTCAAGCTGAACGTCGGTGATGTCGAGCCCAAGCTCCTGTTCGCTTTCGGCAAGGGCAAGCCAAAGCCTGCGCCATGTCGAAAATTTGGTGTCATTTGAAAACAGCTTCTGCATCTCCTTGCTTGCATAACGCGAGCAAAGGGGACTTTGATAAGTGTCGTTCATCTGCGCCCTCCGTAAAGATCGTTTTAATAAATTTAAGTATACAACAATTTTCGCGGCTTGTCTATCAAAAGTGACGCTTAATTTTGTACAAATAACGTGAAAAAAGAAGCGCAAAATTATTCTTGACAAGCAGGGTGGGTTTATGATATTATAGTCAATGCTCATCGAGTACGCTTGGAGAGGTATCGAAGCGGTCATAACGAGGCGGTCTTGAAAACCGTTTGGCCAAAAGCCACATGGGTTCGAATCCCATCCTCTCCGCCAACTTACAATTTCGGGCTCCAGCCTTTTACAGTGCATAAGCAGTTTACCGTTTGGAGAAATACCCAAGTGGTGAAGGGGCTCCCCTGCTAAGGGAGTAGGTCGGGTAACCGGCGCGAGGGTTCAAATCCCTCTTTCTCCGCCAAAACAAGCCGACGTCCGTCAGGGCGGCGGCTTGTTTTACGTTTGAGCGGGGATTGAACCCGAGCGCCGAAAGGCGCGGGCAACGCCTGCGAGCGCCGCCGGCGGCGGATACAGCGAGCAGGGGTTGGCGCAGCGGTCGAAAAAATCGAGGAAAAGCGAAAGCCCGAGGATTTTTTCGGGCACCGCAAGAGGGGTTGCGAAGCAACTTCAAATCCCTCTTTTTCCGCCAAAACAAGCCGACGTCCGTCAGGGCGGCGGCTTGTTTTACGTTTGAGCGGGGATTGAACCCGAGCGCCGAAAGGCGCGGGCAACGCCTGCGAGCGCCGCCGGCGGCGGATACAGCGAGCAGGGGTTGGCGCAGCGGTCGAAAAAATCGAGGAAAAGCGGAAGCCCGAGGATTTTTTCGGGCACCGCAAGAGGGGTTGCAAAGCAACTTCAAATCCCTCTTTCTCCGCCAAAACAAGCCGACGTCCGTCAGGGCGGCGGCTTGTTTTACGTTTGAGCGTGGATTGAACCCGAGCGGAATATGAAAAAGCGCTTTGTAAAGCGCTTTTTTCGGTGAAATCCGTTCTGTCGAGCGGGAGAAAGCTGACTTCGGCAGGTGAAAGCGCTTGCACGTTGGAATTTGACTTGCAGTCGGGCATGGCATCATGCGGATTTTATATGCGCCGCGCTGCGCTCTTTTTAACAAATACGAATTTTTAATCTTGACAAATTTTCAATGATTTTATAGTATGTTAATAAGGTATGTTTATATGCCTTGGGGAAATTATTTCCCCGAGGAGAATACGAAAGAAAAGAGAGGATATATTATGAGCGCTTTAAATATGTTCCAACAGCTCGGTACATTCAGTATCATCGGCGGAGTTCTGGCGGTGGTGGCCACGATTTTGGCCTATGTGTTTATTGTTCCCGAAAGCCGCCGCGAAAAGCTCAATGCTTTCGGTAAATTCCTGCATGACACCTGCAATTTCAAGTATCTGATCGTGGAGAAGATTTTACAGGCGCTGTACATTTTTTTCACGGCGGATATTATCATTTTGGGCTTCTTCATGCTTTTTGCCGCACCTAAGGACTTCTTCGGCGTACGTCACTGGCTGGGCGGCTACGGAATTCTGATTATGATTCTGGGACCGATCGTGATTCGACTCGCGTATGAGCTGCTGATGATGGCGGTTCTGCTGCTTAAGAACGTAATCTCTATCAACAACAAGCTCCGCAACCGGAATGAAAATGAGAATAAAAGCGACGTTTTTGCCGCTCCGGACATGAGCGATCTGCGCCGGCAGTTTCAGGCTAAGGCGGCGCAGCCTCAGAATCCGCAGAGCGCGCCCGTATCGAACTTTTGCGGCAATTGCGGCTCTCCGCTGAATGCGGACGGCAAGTGCCCCAACTGCGACAACAATCAGCCGCAGGCTTAAGCGTAAAATAAGGCAATGTCCCCGAACGGAAGCTGAAGCCGTTCGGGGGCATTTTACGTTTACGCAAATTGAAATATTATTTGGATCGCGGCATAACAGCGTTATCAAATCAGCGGCGGCAAACTGCAAATTAAGATGATTGCCCAATAAAACGAAAGCGGTTTTTTATGAATACAAAAGAAAAGTTGAATGAAAAAGGCGGAAGGCCGAAAATCATCAAACAGCTTGAACGCGAGGGAAAGCAGGGTAAGCGCTGCACGGCGATGATGCAGGATATTCCGTTGCTTGCGGCGGGCCTTGTTAAGCGATGCTGTGCGGATAATTCACCGTACATCTGCCCTTGACCGCATTTGCCGAAGCCTTTCTGCCTCTGCTCAACTGCGGATTGACACGGAGGAGTGCAGATGATACAATCAAATTAAAGCGGAATCGGCGGCGCTTCGGATAGCGCTTTTCAGCCGCCTTTTGAAAGGAAGCGTAACCCAAATGCTGTTTTTTTACGTTCGCCACGGCGATCCGATTTACTCTCCCGACGGTCTGACCCCGCTCGGGAGCAGACAGGCGGAGGCCGTTTCGCGCAGGCTGTGCCTGTTCGGACTTGACAAAATATACGCGTCGTCGTCCGAGCGCGCGAAGCTGACGGCGCAGCCGACGTGCGAGATCCTCGGCCTTGAGCCCGAGATACTCGACTGGTGTCACGAGGGCCATGCATGGCAGGAGCTTGCCGTGCCCGACGGCAAGGGCGGCCGACGCTGGATGTTTGAGCAGCCGCGCTTTGTGCGCCTTTTCGTCAGCGAGGAGGTACGCGCGCTCGGCCACCGCTGGTACGAGCACGAGGCGTTCGCCGAGAGCAAGGCCGCCGAGTCGATGGCGCGCATCGGACGCGGCTGCGACGAGCTGTTCTCGACCCTCGGCTACGACCACGACCGCGAGCGCCACGTCTACGTTGCGCGCGAGCCGAACGACAAGCGCGTCGCGCTCTTTGCGCATCAGGGCTTCGGGCTGGCGTTTTTAAGCTCGCTGCTCGACATACCGTACCCCGAAATGTCGACCCACTTCAATATGGGTCACTCGGGCGTGACGGTCATCGAGTTCAAGACCGACGAGGACGGCCTGTGCGTGCCGAAGGTGCTGCAGCTTGCCAACGACTCGCATTTGTACAAGGCCGACCTGCCGCTTAAGTACAATAACGAGATCAGATTTTAATCCCCGCCGCCGCAAAATTGAACAGCACCCCATTTGTTAGACAAGTATGATATACTATCTAACAAGAGGGGTGTTTTGTTATGCCAAAAGGAGT
>CAKSQO010000006.1 GCA_934486615.1 uncultured Eubacteriales bacterium
GTTTGGAAACTCCCGAAACCCGCATAAACACTGGTTTTTTTCGAATTTTACTTGTCGAGGGGCTTCATTGTCGGGAAAAGCAGGACATCACGGATTGCGGGGGAGTCGGTCAGCAGCATAACAAGGCGGTCGATGCCGTAGCCGATACCGCCCGTTGGCGGCATACCGTACTCGAGCGCGTTGAGGAAATCCTCGTCGGTGTGGTTGGCCTCCTCGTCGCCCGCGGCGAAAGCCGCGTCCTGCGCGGCAAAGCGCTCGCGCTGGTCGATCGGGTCGTTAAGCTCGGAGTAGGCGTTGCACATCTCCCACGTGTTGATGAACAGCTCGAAGCGCTCGACCTTGGTCGGGTCGCTCGGCTTCTTCTTCGTCAGCGGAGAGATGGCGAGCGGATGATCCATAATAAAGGTAGGCTGGATAAGCTCCTTCTCGCAGTATTCCTCAAAGAACAGATTGATGATGTCGCCCTTGGTGTGGCGCTCCTCGTACTCGATGCGGTGCTCCTTGGCGAGAGCCTTGGCCTCCTCGTCGGTCGCGACGGCGTCAAAGTCGACGCCCGCGTACTTCTTGATAGCGTCGTTCATCGTCAGGCGCGCAAACGGCTTGGACAAATCGATCTCGATGCCGTTGTAGGTGATGACCGCGCTGCCGCAGACCTTCTCCGCCAGATAGCGGAACATACTCTCGGTCAGCTCCATCATTCCGTAGTAGTCGGTGTAAGCCTGATAAAGCTCCATCAGCGTAAACTCGGGATTGTGGCGGGTGTCGACGCCCTCGTTGCGGAAGACGCGGCCGATCTCGTACACGCGCTCAAGGCCGCCGACGATAAGGCGCTTTAGGTAAAGCTCAAGCGAAATGCGGAGCTTTACGTCCTCGTCAAGGGCGTTGTAGTGCGTCTCGAACGGACGCGCCGCAGCGCCGCCCGCGTTGGAGACGAGCATCGGAGTCTCGACCTCCATAAAGCCGCGGCCGTCGAGGAAGGTGCGGATCTCCTTGATTATCGCAGAGCGCTTGATGAACGTCTCCTTAACGTCCTGATTCATGATAAGGTCGAGGTAGCGCTGACGGTATCTGACGTCGGTATTGGTCAGGCCGTGGAACTTCTCGGGCAGTATTTGCAGGCTCTTTGACAGCAGAGTGACCTGCGCCGCGTGTATACTGACCTCGCCGGTCTTGGTCTTGAACACCTCTCCGGTGACGCCGATTATATCGCCCGCGTCGTACTTTTTGAAATCTGCGTAGGCCTCCTCGCCGATGTTGTCGCGCGCGACGTAGGCCTGAATGCTGCCCTTGAGGTCCTGAATATGGCAAAACGAAGCCTTGCCCATAATGCGCTTTGACATCATTCGACCCGCGACGGTCACGGTCTTGCCCTCAAGCTCGTCGTAATTTTCGAGCACGTCGGAGCTGTGGTGGGTCACGTCGAACTTGGTGATGACGAACGGGTCCCTGCCCGCTGCCTGAAGGTCGGCGAGCTTGTCGCGGCGGATTTTAAGCAGCTCGTTTATATCCTGAGTTTGGTTGTTGTTCTGCGCCATTGAGTGCACTTCCTTTACTACACGAAACGGCGAGGCTGCGCTTACAGTCCCGCCGAAAAAAGTTTTACTTTGTTATCTCGAGCACCTTGAATTTAAGCTCGCCCGACGGAGTTTCGGCAACGACGGTGTTGCCGACCTTTTTGCCCATCAGCGCCACGCCTATCGGCGACTCGTCGGAGATAAAGCCGTTCATCGGGTCGCTTTCGGCCGAGCCGACGAGCGTTACGACGATCTCCTCGTCAAGCTCAACGTCGAGCAGCCTGACCCTGGAGCCGAAGCCGATCTTCTTGCCCGAGCCTGCGTCCTCCTCGACGATGACGGCGTTTTTGACCATCGTTTCAAGCTCGGAAATGCGGGCCTCAACGCGAGCCTGCTCGTTCTTGGCCTCGTCGTACTCGCTGTTCTCGGAAAGGTCGCCGAACGAACGCGCGACCTTGATCTTCTCGGATACCTCCGCCCTGACGACGGTTTGCAGATAATCGAGCTCCTCCTGCAGGCGCTTGAGTCCATCGGCGGTAAGTTTAAACTGTTTAACTGCCATTTTCACTGACACTCCTTAAAAGGGTATATTAACCTATAAAATACAGTATATACAATAATACTACTATATTATAATTATTCGCACGCCCTGTGTCAAGAGGAAAAAAGGGCTGCCGTTTTCGATATAGGCACGCGTTTATTAAGCCCCGCAAAGCTGTGCGGCACGCACTCGGCGACGTTTTCGAGCAGCCTGCGGCCGGCAAACGCCGTAAGCAGGTCGAACACGTTGTATTCGGCCAGCATTTTGTCGGAAAACGGCGCCGAAACGCAGCTTTCATCCACCGTCAGCCCCTCGCGCACAAACGGCGAGAACGTCGCGCGTGCAAGCTCCACCGCGCCGAAGCCCGAAAGCCCGTCGGGCGCGATTATGACCGCGCTTCCCGCTGCGGCCGAGGGGTCGCGCGCGATTATCGGCGCTGCCCCCGCAGTGGACGCAAGACTGCCCGAGACCTCGGTGAACGCGCCCTCGTTGCGCGTGACGACCGTGACCGTGCGCGCGACCGTCAGCAGCCGCTCAAGCAGCGCTCCGTGCTCCCCCTCGCGGTCAAACAGCGCAACTGCGTCCGCAGGGCAGCCGTCGGCGGCCGCCTTTTCAAGCGCGTAGAGCGCGCCGTTGAGCAATATTCTGCGCCGCAGCCGCTCCCCGCTGACGACCCTCGACGCAAGCCACGGCGGAAGCGGAAGCGAGCGCGGCGCGACTATCGTTTCGGCGGCGGAAAGCTCGCTTTTAAGCAGCTCCCAGTCGATGCCGCCGTCGGTCTCGAGCGTTACAAGGCAGCACGGGCAGTCGCCGACCCGCGCCCCCGCCGGACGCACCCTGCGCGCAAAGCGCAGGTGAAGCGCCCGCCGCAGCCGCCCTTTCACGCGGGTATCGTCCGTGCGCAGCAGATATACCATAAAGCACCTCTCCCCTTTTTTGTCACAGTAATCTCTATGCTCGCACGGGTGCTCACTTGACAAAATACGAGGTTTACAAAAAGCATAAGTTGGTGTAGAATAATATTATTATCAGTAACGGAGGGGAAAATATGAACGCACCGCTTGCCGACCGTATGCGGCCGAAAACGCTCGACGACGTCGTCGGTCAGCAGCACCTGCTGGCTTCCGGCAGGCCGCTCAGGCGCATTATCGAGGGCGGGAAGATCCCGAACATGATATTCTACGGTCCCTCCGGCGTCGGCAAGACGACCGTCGCCTCCATCATCGCGGGGCGCACGAATATGCGTCTGCACAAGCTCAACGGAACGACAGCCTCTACCGCCGACATCAGGGCCGTCATCGACGAGGTCGGCTCGTTCGCCGCAATGGACGGCGTGCTGCTCTATCTGGACGAAATTCAGTATTTTAACAAGCGGCAGCAGCAGACGCTGCTCGAATTTATCGAAAACGGCAGCATAACCCTCATCGCGTCGACGACCGAAAACCCGTACTTTTACATTTATAATGCGATTCTTTCACGCTCGACAGTATTTGAGTTCAAGAGCGTGGAGGTAAGCGACATCGAGCGCGCCGTGCGCCGCGGAGCCGACTTCCTTTCGGCCGAGCAGGACCGCCCGATAACCCTCACCGACGAGGCCGCCGAGATAATCGCGCGCGGCTGCGGCGGCGACGTGAGGAAGTCGCTCAACGCGCTCGAGCTGTGCGTGATGAGCGCCGACGTTGCCGACGACGGCAGCACCGTGGTCGGAGCGGACACCGCAAAAGAGCTTTCGCAGCGCTCGTCAATGCGCTACGACCGCGACGGCGACGCGCATTACGACATTCTCTCCGCATTTCAGAAGTCGCTGCGCGGCAGCGACCCCAACGCGTCACTGCACTACCTCGCGCGCCTGCTTGAGGCCGACGACCTGCCCAGCGCGTGCAGGCGGCTGCTCGTGTGCGCCTGCGAGGACGTGGGGCTTGCCTACCCGCAGATTATCCCGATTGTCAAGGCGTGCGTCGACTCTGCACTGCAGGTCGGCCTGCCCGAAGCGCGCATACCGCTTGCCGACGCGGTCATCGCAGTCGCGCTCGCACCGAAGTCCAATTCGGGGATAGAGGGCATCGACGCCGCCCTCGCCGACATTCGCGCGGGCAAAAGCGGCGACATCCCCTCCTCGCTCAAGGACGGCCACTACTCCGGCGCGCAGAAAATGGGCCGCGCCATCGGGTACAAGTACCCGCATATGTTTGAAAATTCCTATGTCGAGCAGCAGTACCTGCCCGACGCGCTCAAGGGCGCAAGCTACTATAAATACGGCAGCAACAAAAACGAGCAGGCCTTCAAGGCCTATTGGGACAAAATAAAGGGCAAAAACTGACCGAAACGGAGGTAAAGCAAATGACGATAAAGCCGGGCAAAAACTTTCTGTCCGTGCTGCGCCTGCGGCTGTTTCTCATTCTGATAATTCCCGCGTTCATTTGCGGTATAATCTCCGTATTCTCGCTTTTGGCCGCCCTCATCACGGGCGCGGTCGTCCTGGCCGTGTTCCTGTTTTTCTGGGTTTGGTATCTGCCGCGCTTTGTACGCAGCTGCTCGGTAATTCTGTCGGACACCTCCCTCGCCGTCACGCGCGGAGTGTTTCTGCGCCGCAAGTACGTTATGCCCGATTCGCGCACCGTCTACGCCGAACGGGTCAGGACGCCGCTCGGCAGGCTGTTTGGGCTCGAGACGGTGAACATTCACCTTGTCAAGCGCATACTGATTTTCGACGGGCTTGAAAAAGCCGACGCCGACACTGTCATGGCGCACCTCGCGGAGGCGAGCCGCAATGGATAGAAGCTACCGCTGCCCGACCCACCCGCTGATGATACTCAGCTTTGTCAGACGGCTGATTTTCGTGCTGCTGCTGCCCGTGGTGCGCGGAATACTCAACTACGGCCTGAGCGGCACGCTCAGCAACCTGCTTATTTGGGAAACCGTGCTTGCCGTCGTTATACTCATCATCAGCTTTGCACGTTGGAGACGCTTTAAATTAAGCGCCGACGACGAGTTCTTTTATGTTGATTCGGGCGTGCTGTTCACCCGCGAGGCGCAGGTGCGGCTCTCGCGCATCAGCTGCGTTTATATCGAGCGGCAGCCGTTTACGTCGATTTTCGGCGCGGTGAAGGTCAGCATCGACACCGACGCGGGCGGAGTCAAGGAGTCGGACTTCACGTTCTTCGTCAGTTCAAAGCAGGTCGACCCGCTCTGCGCGGCGCTTAAAACCGTCACTCCGAAAAACCGGATTTACCTCTGCTCAACGGGGCAGATCGCGCTGATGTCCATCTCGAACGCGTCGGCGCTGTCGGGGCTGCTCGTCGCGGCTACCGTCATCAACAATGCAGGTAAGCTCGTCGGGGACGTGCTCGAAAAGCGCCTGTTCGAAACGCTCGACTACGTCACCGCGATAACCAGCCGCATTATCCCGCCCGCCGCGACCGCCGTGGCCGCCGTGCTCGCGCTCGGCTTCTGCGTTTCGTTCACGCTGACGCTGTTCAAGCACCTGACGTTTGTCGTGCGCTGCAACAAAAATGGCTTCGTCATTGAGCAGGGGCTTATCTGGCACAAGCGCTCGTTTGTACCGCGCAGCTGCATCGGCGTGAGCGTCGTCACGATGCCGCCGCTGCTGCACATCTTCCGCCGCTGCTCGCTGAGAGTGGTCGCCTCGGGCTACGGCAAGAATAACGGCGAAAATTCCGTGCTGTTCCCTGTGGAAAAGCGCTCCGACGCCGCACGCTCAATGCGCGTGCTCGGCATCGGCGACTCAAGCGCCGCGCGCCCGCTGACGCTTAAAATTCCGAAGCGCGCTATGTGGCGCGCCGTGTTTATGCCGATACTCTGGTTCGTGCTCATCGCGGCGGCCGCCGTCCTCGGCTGCGTGTTTTTCGTCAGCCTGACGAGCCTGATCTTGATCCTTGCCGTCTTTCTGGCGATAATCGACGCCTACTGGCTGTATATGAAAATTTATCATACGCGCCACGGCGGCGCTTCCCTCTCCGACGGAGTCAGAGTCTACGGCTTCGCCGCGATAACGCTGAATAATTCGTATTTCGAGCGCAGCAAGGTCGACCATTTCATCATCACCGAAGGACCTTACGACCGAATTAACAGGATGTGCACTCTGCGCGTCACAATGCGCGGCGAAAAAGGATACACCGCGCGCACGACCAACCTCGACAAGCCCGAGACCGACGCCGAGGTAAAAGCAGTCTACGGCGTCTGACCGCCGGCCGCTCGCACAAAATTGTGAAAAGATAAAGTTAAACAGCCAAGTTTGTGGCTCCGAGCGGTAATTCCGCTTCAAAGCCGCAAGCTCGGCTGCTTTTTGATTCCGATAAATTTAATTGTCCGTTACTTCGACTGCGTCGCCGTCGCGGCGGAACAGCAGCGATATGCACCAGACTCCCGCGAGGGCGACAAGCGTATAGATTATGCGGCTGAGCACCGCGGTCTGGCCGCCGAAAATCCACGCGACTATGTCAAATCTGAACAGGCCTATGCTGCCCCAGTTGAGCGCACCGATTATCGCGAGGGTCAGAGCTGTCTTGTCCAACATCAGTTTTCAACTCCTCCGTGTAAATTGTCAGGTTGGCTCCCGATACGGTAACATTATTCGCAGGTTTAAGCATAATTATTCTTTTATGAATATTTTACAAAAGAAAACACCCGAAGAGGCCTTCAGCGCTTTTAAAAACGCTTTCGGCTTTTTCGGGTGGGAATTTTTATGCAAGCGGAGCCAAAAAAATTATTTTTTCAGCACGCAGATATCCTGTGCGCCGACCGAGACAAGGCCGTCACGCGGCTTTTGGCCGAACACGACCTCGCAGCCGTCCCAGCCGTCGGGGAGCCTGACCCACTCGGCCGAATCGGAGCGGTTGACCGCGACAAGCACCTCGCTGCCGCCGTTTTTTCGGATATAGGCAAGGTGGCCGACCCCCGTATAAACGGGCACGAAGTCGCCGCCGTCGAACGCCGCCGCTTTGCGCAGCGCGCCGAGCTTCCTGTAAAACGCGAGCAGGTCGGCATTCTCCCTGCCCCAAGGGTAGCCGCAGCGGTTGAACGGGTCGCGCAGCCCCTGCATCTCGGCCTCGTCGCCGTAGTAAAGGCTCGGCACGCCGGGCAGAGTGTACTGCAGCGCGGCCGCAAGGCGTATCAGCCGCAGCCCGCACTCCCTCTGCTCGGGCGAGAGAGTTATCGTCGCCTGAGCGTCACGGTCGCGGTCGAGCGGAGCGCCGCCGAGCACCGAAAGTATGCGCTCGGTGTCGTGAGTGCCGATGTGATTCATCATCAAATCGAGCGCCTGACGCGGATAGTTGCCGATAAGCTCCGCGACCGCGTCTGTGAAGCGGTGCGCGTCGCCGCCCGTGACGAAACGGATTATCGCGTCGCGGAACGGATAGTTCATCACACTGTCAAGCTGACGGCCGAGCAGAAAGCGGCGGCGGCCGCCGTGGCTTATCTTGTTCGACGCGTCCTCCCAAACCTCGCCGAGCAGCAGCGCGTCGGGCTTTTCGGCCTTTATCGCGGCGCGGACTCGGTCGAGGAAGCCGTCGGGCAGCTCGTCCGCAACGTCGAGCCGCCAGCCCGACGCTCCCAGCCGCAGCCAGCGGCGCAGTACGCCGTTTTCGCCGCAGATGAACTCGGTGAACGACGGGTCGTCCTCGACGACCTCGGGCAGACTCGGCACGCCCCACCAACAGTGGCAGCCGTGCGGCCATTTGGTGAACCTGTACCAGGAGTAGTACGGCGACTGCTGTGAGTTGTACGCACCGATATCGCCGTAGCGGCCGTAGAGATTGTAGTACCTGCTGTCCGCCCCCGTGTGCGAGAACACGCCGTCCAAAATGATGTCGATGCCGTGCTCCTTTGCCGCTCGGCATAGCGAGACAAAGTCCTCTTCAGTGCCGAGGGAGGGGTCGATCTTCATATAATCGGCGGTGTTGTAGCGGTGATTTGAGTGTGCCTCGAATATCGGGTTTAAGTATATCACCGTCACGCCGAGCGACTCAAGGTAGCCGAGCTTCTGCTCAATTCCCTTTAAATCGCCGCCGTAGTAGTCGTTGCACAGGCTGCGTTTGCCGCAGTTTTGCCTGTATGCGGGCTGCGAATACCAATCGTCGCAGATGTAGCGGTCATCGGGCACATTCTGCTTCGGCTCGCCCGAATTGCAGAAGCGGTCGGGGAAGATCTGATAGATAAGCCCGCCGCGGTACTTGACCGGGGCGGTGAAGCCGGGCTCGTACACCGTCAGCTGCCACATACGGCCGTCGGGCGTGATGTCGCCGAAGCCCTCGTTTACGCGCGTGATGAAGTTGCGCCTCCAGTTGCCCTCGAACTCGAAGCGGTACCAGTAAATTCCCGCCTGCTCGGGAGTAAAGTCGACGTCGTAGCGGTTAAAGCAGTCGCTCACCTTCTCCGCCCAATGCATTTTGAGCCACTGCGGCTGCCCGCCGTCGGGCTGAATGACGAGGAAGGCCTCGTAGCAATTGCAGCCGTCGTGCAGCAAAACGGAAAAACGCAGACCGTCCCCCGCTTTCACGGGGGCAGTCTGCGAAATATAGAACGAGTCGCGGGAGTTGAAGACCTCGAACATTACTTGTCGACCCTCGTCAGGCCCCAAATGTCGCGCGCGTAATCGTCAACTACGCGGTCGATGGAGAAGCGGCCTGCGTTTGCGATGTTCATAAGCGACATCTTGTTCCAGACGGTCTTGTCGTTATAAAGCGTGCTCGCCTTCTGCTGCGCTTCGCAGTAGGAGCCGAAGTCCGCAAGCGCCATATAATAGTCGGAGCTGAGCAGGTTATCGGCAAAGGCGCTGAAGTCCGTGCCGCAGATGTCGCCGCGAATGAAGTCGACGGCGTTTCTCAGCCTGATGTTGGCGTTGTAGTAGTCGCGCGGGTGATAGCCGCGCTCGCGCAGGGCGTCGACCTCGGGAGTGAGCATACCGAAGATGATAATGTTATCGTCGCCGACAGCCTCGTGAATCTCGACGTTCGCGCCGTCCTCGGTGCCGAGGGTTATCGCGCCGTTGAGCATCAGCTTCATGTTGCCCGTACCGCTGGCCTCGGTGCCCGCAAGCGAGATCTGCTCGCTGATGTTGGCGGCGGGCATCATAAGCTCGGCGAGGGTCACGCGGTAGTCCTCGATATAAACGACCTTCAGCTTGTCTCTGACAGCGGGGTCGGCGTCGATCATTTTGGAAAGCTTGCAGATAAGCTGAATTATCTGCTTTGCGACAAAGTAGCCCGAAGCGGCCTTTGCGCCGAAGATGTAGGTCTTGGGCGTGAAGGGAGCGTTGGGATTATTCTTGATGAAGAGATAATCGTCGATGATATGCAGCGCGTTGAGGTGCTGACGCTTGTACTCGTGCAGGCGCTTGACCTGAACGTCAAAGATGCTGTCGGGGTCGACCTTTCCGCCGCCCGTTTTGGCGATGTAGTCGGCAAGGCGCACCTTGTTGGAGCGCTTGATAGCGTCAAGGCGCTCGAGCACGGCCTTGTCGTCGATGAACGCGGTCAGCTTCTCAAGCTTGGACAGATCCTTGACATAGCCGTTGCCGATAAGCTCGGTCAGCAGCTTGCTCAGCTCGGGGTTCGACTGGCACAGCCAGCGGCGGTGAGCGATACCGTTGGTGACGTTGGTGAACTTGTCGGGCATAAGGCGATAGAAGTCGCTGAACACGCTTTCCTTGAGTATCTCGCTGTGCAGGCGCGAAACGCCGTTGACCTTGTGGCTTGCAACAACGCTGAGGTTGGCCATTCTGACAGCGCCGCCCTCGACGACTGCGGTGCGCGCGGCAAGGCCGGGGTCGCCGGTGTGGCTGATGACCTCGTCGCGGAAGCGGCGGTCGATCTCCTTGACTATCTGATAGATACGCGGCAGACGGTGCCTGAACATATCCTCGCCCCAGCACTCGAGGGCTTCCTTCATAACGGTGTGGTTGGTGTAGCCGACGGTGCGGTTGACGATGTTCCACGCGTCGTCCCAGCTGAAGCCGCACTCGTCAAGCATAATGCGCATAAGCTCGGGCACGCACAGTGCGGGGTGGGTGTCGTTGATGTGGATCGCGACGTGCTCGGGCAGAGTCTCGAGCGTGCCGTAATTCTCAAGATGGCGGCGGACGATGTCCTGAACCGACGCGGAGACGAGGAAGTACTGCTGTCTCAGGCGCAGCGACTTGCCCTCGGCGTGGTTGTCCGACGGATAGAGCACCTTGCTGATGACCTCGGCCATGGCATTCTGCTCGACGGCCTTGAGGTAGTCGCCCTGATTGAACAGGTGCATATCAAAGCCGGGAGCGCTCGCCGACCAAAGGCGCAGCACGGCGACAGCCTTGCCGTCCTTGCCCGCTATCATAAGGTCGCTCGGCACGGCGCGAACGGGCGAAGAATCGCGGTGAATGACGTGATGGAAGCCGTTGTCCCACCACTCGTCAATGTGGCCGTCAAACTCGACGTTTACGGCCAGCTCGGGGTGCTCCTCAAGCCAGACCTCGCCGCCGGGCAGCCAGAAGTCGGGCATCTCCATCTGCCAGCCGTCGACCAGCTTCTGACGGAAGATACCGTACTCGTATTTGATGGAATAGCCCATCGCGGGGTACTCGCCCGTGGCGAGACCGTCCATAATGCAGGCAGCCAGACGGCCGAGGCCGCCGTTGCCGAGACCCGCGTCGGGCTCAAGCTCATAGAGCTTGTCGAGCTTTACGTCAAACTCCTTCAGAGCGCCGCGGAAGGCGTCCTCGAGGTTGAGGTTGTAAAGGGTGTTTTTCATTGATCTGCCGAGCAGGAACTCCATGCACATATAGCAGATCTGCTTTTTGTTCTGCTCAAGAGCACGGGTCTCAAAATCGGTGCGAATGGTGCTCATAATGTCGTTAAGCACCATAACGGTGGCCTTGTAGAAAAGCTCGTTCGATGCGTTCTCCGGCGAAACGCCGAAGTTTATTGCGAGCTTTGAATGAATGGCGGCCGCAGCCTCCTGTCTGGTTATCTTTTTCAAAGTCAGCACACTCCTTGTTGTCCTTAAGGCGAAAGATGTCGCTTACATTTCGGGAAAGCGCGGGCTTTCCCATTTGCATCGCCTGTAAAGCGGCCGAAATGTCGCCGCCCTTATTATACTACATCAAATGCGTGCAAAAATCAAGTGTGTCAAGTTACTGATTTTGGTTTAAAATTTGTATATTTTGCACAAAATTATCAACTTACGCCCTGTTTTAAATCTATAAATTGTCGCTTATTCATAATTTATCGCCGCTTTTGAACGGTAACAAAGTCCCCTTCGGCGGCATTTGCCGCAGCCAAACGGCAGACCCGCTTTTTAAGCTTAAAATTCGGCTCTTTCGCGCGCGGAATAAAAGAAGTAAAATTTGTTGTAATTTTACGCAGTGTATGTTAAAATATTTTCTATGCAAGCACAGTTTTCGCAACGAACGAGGAGGAAAACAGATGTCTAAAAAAGTTATCATAAGCGCCGACAGCACCGTCGACCTTTCGCCCGAGCTCATTGAAAAGTACGGCGTAATCGTCAGCCCGATGCTCATCACCCTCGGCGACAAGACCCTCGCCGACGGCGCCGAGGTCAAGCCGGAAGATCTGTTCGAGTACACCCGCTCCACGGGCAAGCTCGCAAAGACCGCTGCCCAGAGCACCGCTTATTTTACCGATTATTTCAAGAAGCTGACCGCCGACGGCAGCGCCGTGCTGCACTTCACCATCAGTGCGTCGATGTCCAGCTCCTACACCTTCGCAAACCTCGCCGCCGAGGAGTTAGAGGACGTCTATGTTGTTGACAGCCAGAACCTCTCAACCGGTATCGCGCTGCTGACGCTCAAAGCCGCAGACCTCGCCGCCGAGGGCAAGGAAGCCAAGGAGATCTTTGACGAGATCAACGCCCTGCGCGACAAGGTCGACGCGTCGTTTGTTATCGACACGCTCGAGTTTCTGCACAAGGGCGGACGCTGCTCCACCGTCGCCCTGCTCGGCGCAAATGTGCTCAAGCTCAAGCCCTGCATTCAGGTCATCGGCGGCGCTATGGAGGTCAGCAAGAAGTACCGCGGCAAAATCGGCGACGCATACAAGTCATACGTCCGTGACCAGCTCGCCGACGGCGACGACATCTGCCTTGATCGCGTTTTCGTCACCCATACCTGCCCCGACGAAGCCCTCGTGCAGGAGATAGTCGAGCAAGTCAAAGCGACCCTGCCGTTTAAGGAAGTGCTCGAGACCCGCGCGGGATGCACCATTTCGGCTCACTGCGGCCCCGGCACGCTCGGCGTGCTCTTTATCCGCAAAACTCCGAAGCAGAAGGCATGAGAGTCCTCTGCATCGGCGACGTGGTCGGCTCGGCCGGCTGCAACTTTTTGAGAAGCAAGCTGCCCCGGCTTAAACGGGAGCTGAACGCCGACGTCGTCATCGTAAACGGCGAGAATTCCGCCGACGGCAACGGCCTGACTCCGGAGACTGCCGAGCACATCTACGCAAGCGGCGCGGACGTTATCACTACGGGCAACCACGTTTTCCGTCAGCGCAGCATTTTCCCCGCGCTCGACAGCGACGAATTCCTGCTGCGCCCCGCGAACTACCCGCCGAGCGCGCCCGGCAAGGGCTACTGCCTTGTCGACCTCGGCCGAGTGCGTCTCGCGGTGATAAACCTGCTCGGCACCGTGTTTATGGACTCGCTCGACTGCCCGTTCAAGACCGCCGACGCCCTGCTCGAGCGGGCGAAAAACGACGGCGTGAAAATTGTGATAATTGATATGCACGCCGAAGCGACGGCCGAAAAAAAGGCGCTCGCGTTCTACCTCGACGGTAGGGTCAGCGCCGTGTTCGGCACTCATACGCACGTTCAGACCGCCGACGCGCAGGTACTGCCCGCAGGCACGGGCTTCATCACCGACGTCGGTATGACAGGGCCGTTCGTCTCCGTGCTCGGCGTCAAGCCCGAGCAGTCGATTGCTCGAATGAAGGATAAGGTGCCCGTCCGCTTCCAGAACGCCGACGGTAATTGTATCCTCGGCGGCGCGCTGTTCGACATCGACGAAAAAAGCGGCCTCTGCCGCTGTGCCGAGCCCGTGAGGGTGTTTTAGGGCGCTGGATAAGGCGTGCTGAATAGGGGCGTTTTTGCGAAAAGCGCATAAGCCAAGGCACGCCCCAATCGAAGCCGACAGGCAGCGCGCCCGACTTTCACCCGCGCGAAAAAACAACATATTAAACCGCCGCGCAAGCTCTTTCACCGAGCCGCGCGGCGGTTTTTGTATGCAGTTGTTACCGTCAGCCCGCTTCAAACAGGTAGTCGAAGTCGTGCGAGTCGTAGTTCTCCATTTGATAGCGGTCATTTCCTATGATAATGTCGTCATCGCTGATGGATATTTGCACAAGCTCGCCGCTTTTAAGCTCAAATTTGAAGTACAAAGCCCAGCCTTTTTTCTCGTTCTCGCCTTTGTATTTCAGCTTGTATGACTTGAGCTGATCTATGACCTTGTTCCAGTCGGCTTCATCTATCTCGATTGATAGAGTTGCGTCTTTGCTCATCGTGGACGTCATAGTCACCGACTCGATTTCGTCGCGGTCGAGCACTTCCCCGATAGGGTCGCTCTTCCCGCCGCACGAAGCGAGCATACAACAAGCAAGCGCGGCCGCTGCAATTAATGCGAATATACGGACTTTCATAACATCACCTCTTTAACTTTTGGCTGATACTGTGTACAGGCAATTCGATTTAATTTGCCCTCTATGCAAATAATATCATTCGTGCACAAAACTGTCAATAAACTTTAACAACATATGCAAAAAGTTTACACATTATTAACAAATTCAGCTGTCCGATTTTTCGGGCTGCACGCTGTGTGGCGGCAATATCTTATATGGCACGGTCGGTTTAACGGCATTGTATTCGATTAAATCCGCATTAAATTCTTCGGTCGGCGGAGGACATTCGGGTTATTTGCTCGGCGGGCGATTTAGGTTTGTGCGCTTTGGGGTGACGAGCGCGCCGCATTGTGACAATATTTTTACAATTTTGTGCATTTTTGACGTGGAAAGTCTCTGTGCGGTACTTTATAATGTATTTGTATAAATGCACGCCCGATAAGCGCGCGTCTTAAACACCTGCGCGGCACTTTGCGCAGCACTTTTGCGCGGCACTTTGCGCAGCACTTTTGCGCGGCACTTTTGCGCGGCACTTTTGCGCGGCACTTTTGCGCGGCACTTTTGCGCGGCACTTTTGCGCGGCACTTTTGCGCGCAAGCGGCTGCACAACGCATCGCAGCGGTACTTTGCAACAACCCCAACCCCTTTTCATTTTACAGGAGGTGGCGTTATGGCCTATTCCATATACATAGCGGACGACGAAAAAAATATCCGCGACCTTATAAAGAGCTTCCTTGAAAGCGACGGCTATGCCGTCAGCGCCTTTGAGACGGGCGACGAGCTGATGGCCGAATTCGACAAGGCTCCGTGCGACCTTATCGTGCTCGACGTGATGATGCCCGGCACGGACGGCATGACCTGCTGCCGACTGCTCAGGGAAAAGTCCGACGTGCCGATAATCATACTCACGGCCAAGGACGCGGAGTGCGACTACGTCGAGGGCATCACCCTCGGCAGCGACGACTACCTCACCAAGCCGTTCCGCCCGACGACGCTGCTTATGCGCGTAAGAGCGCTGCTGCGCCGCGTCGAGATGAGCAACCAGAAGCTCGGCACGGGCAAGGACCTCGTCGCGGGCGACCTGACGTTCTCGAGCGAGACGAACTCGGTCACCTGCAACGGCGCGGAGGTCGGACTGACCCCGACGGAGCTGAAAATGCTCTGCTTCATTATGCAAAAGCCCGGCAAGGCCTACTCCAAAGAGGAGCTGCTTGAGAGCGTGTGGGGCTACGACACCGAGGTCGAAACGCGCGTGACCGACGAGACCTTGCGCCGCATACGCCGCAAGCTCGCGACCGCCGGCAGCAGCGTGAGCATACAGACGATCTGGGGCTACGGCTACAAAATCGACGTTACGGGTAAGGCCAAATGAAGCACGTCAAGCTGAAAATTCTGGCCGTTATCTGGCTGTCGATAATCGTGCTCGAGGGCGTGTTCACGATAATTCTGAACATCGCTATCCCCGCATACTTCAAAAATATGGCCGAGAGTGCATTGAAGTACGAATACGAGTATTTCACAAAGCTCGATAAAATTAACAAAGACTTCGGAGTAAGTGACGAGTCCGAGGTCTCGGACGATCTGCTCGGCGAGTACAATGCCGAGCTTAAAGCGGTGGAGTACGAGGAGCAGCCGATGAGCAACGACATTCGCTATGCTCCTTTGGAAGAAATGGCCGTTGTCGGCGGCAGCAACGAAGCAAAAAAGCAAAACAGCGTAAAGGTCAACTCAAAGAGCGTTTCGGAGCAGATCGCCGGTTATTGCAGGGCCAACAACTTTGAATACGGCAAAACGGGGGAATTCAGAACCTCCTCCGCCGACTGCGTTTTTCTCGTCTACAATTCAAATCCGTCGAGCGACGAGCCCGCGAACACATTCGTAATGTTCATCAACGTGCAGCCTATCCTCGAATACGTCGGCACGATGAACTGGGTTCTCGCCTCGGCGTTCGTCAGCGTCGCGGCGATAATGACGGTCATCGGCTCGATTCTCGGCGACCGCATACGCGACACTCAGCTGACGCAGCAGCGCTTCTTTCAGAACTCGTCGCACGAGCTGAAAACGCCGCTGATGTCCATTCAGGGCTACGCCGAGGGCATCAAGGCAGGCGTGCTCGTGCCTACCCAGGCCGCCGACGTCATCATGCAGGAGGGCGATCGAATGACTCGCCTGGTCGAGGAGCTGCTGTTCATCTCGAAGCTCGACGCCGACAGCATACCGCTGAATATGGTCGAGACCGATGTCAGAGAAGTGCTTTACGACAGCCTGCGCTGCGTTGAGCCGCTGCTCGTCAACCGCGCGGTTGAGCTGAAGCCGCTGTTTTCAAGCGACGCGGTCAACGTGATGTGCGACGAGGATCAGCTTGCGAAAGCGTTCACGAACGTTCTCGCAAACGGGGTGCGCCACTGCGAAAGCCGTGTCACCGTAACCTGCGACAAGCATGGCCGGTACGCCGTGATAAACGTCGCCGACGACGGAAAAGGCATTGCCGAGAGCGACATTGAGCACGTTTTCGACCGCTTCTACACAGGCAAAGACGGCAGCACGGGAATCGGGCTGTCGCTCGCGCAGGAGATAGTGCAGCAGCACGGCGGCGTGATAAGCGCCGCAAACGGAGAAAAGGGCGCAGTGTTCAAAATCGAGCTTCCGCTTAAGAGGTGATCGTGCAATCTGCGTTCAGGTGCTGCAGGCACACCGATACTAATATTCATTATTAAATCTTAAGTTTTCAGTATTTATTACCCGCCGACCCCGCTGCGGCTGTTGCACTTTTGTGACGTATTTGTTTCTTTTTAAGGTAAATACCGAGAGGTGTTTTCTGTTAAAATGTCATATGTAAAAGGTGAGTCCGGGCAGCTTAAACGATTCTTAATGATTGCTTAAACCGCACACGGTTGAATTTTAATAATTTTTCTGATAGAATGGAAATATAAAAAGCAGTCAGGAAAGGCAGGCGGTAAAAATGGTGAAAAGCGTGACCGATTGGCTTGAGGCGAGCGCCGAGAAGTACCCTGCAAAATATGCAGTGACCGACGGTGAAAAAAGCTACACCTATGCGCAGCTTGAACGCCTGACCGCCTGCGCGGCGGCGGCTTTGTGCAGCCTCGGCGTGTTTCGCGAGCCTGTCGGAGTTTATATGGAAAAATCCGCCGACGCGCTTGCCGCGCAGCTTTCCGCAGCGAGGGCGGGAGCCTGCTACTGCAGCCTGAACACCGAGCTGCCCGACGCACGCCTGCGCGCTATGGCCGACGTGCTGAGCCCCGCCGTCATCGTCACGTCGAAGCCGCTCTTTGCCCGCGCAAAGGAAGTGTTCCCGCTCTCCCGCGTGGTCGCGTTTGAGTCGCTGTGCGCGCGCTCTGGCGATAAAAAAGCGCTCGACGAGGTAAAGCGGCGCCGCACCGACACCGACGCGCTGTACGTCAACTTCACCTCGGGCTCGACGGGCACGCCGAAGGGCATCGTCGTCCCGCACCGCAGCGTTATCGACTTCATCGGCTGCTTTACCGAAGTTTTCGGCATAACCGACGCGGACGTTTTGGCCAATCAGGCGCCGTTCGACTTTGACGTCTCGGTCAAGGACATCTACTCTGCCCTCAAGGTCGGCGCGACCGTCGCGGTCATTCCGCGCAGGCTGTTCTCCGCTCCGACGGAGCTGGTCGACTTTCTGTGCGACTCTAAAGCGACCGCGCTCATCTGGGCGGTGTCGGCGCTGTGCCTGCTTACGACGTTCCACGCGCTCGACTACAAAACGCCCGAAACGATAAACAAGGTGCTGTTCAGCGGCGAGGTCATGCCGGCAAAAGCGCTTGCTCAGCTGCGCACCCGGCTGCCGGAGGCAATGTTTGTCAACCTCTACGGACCGACCGAGATCACCTGCAACTGCACCTATCACATTCTCGAAAGCGGGCGCGACTACTCGCTCGGCATTCCGATAGGCAAGGCGTTTGAAAATGAAGACGTGTTCCTGCTGTCGGACGCGGACGCGCTCATCACAGCGCCCGACGAGATCGGCGAGATCTGCGTGCGCGGCACGGCGCTCGCCCTCGGCTACATCGGAGCGCCGCAGGCGCAGGCGGAGCACTTTGTGCAAAATCCGCTTAACCGCCGCTACACGGAAACGATCTACCGCACGGGCGACCTCGCGCGGTACAACGAGCGCGGCGAGCTTGTGTTCTGCGGGCGCAAGGACTTCCAGATAAAATATATGGGCCACCGCATCGAGCTGGAGGAAATCGAGCGCGCGATTGCGGCAATAAGCGGTGTCGAGCGCGCCTGCTGCATATTTGACGAAAAGCGGCAGCGGCTGCGCGGCTTCTTCATCGGAACGGCCGACGCGGCCGAGGTGCATGCCGAAATGAAGCGCACCATGCCCGCGTTCACCGTGCCCGGCGTGATAAAGCGGCTCGACGCCTTTCCGCTCAACAAAAACGGCAAGGTCGACCGCAGGCAGCTGGCCGAACTTACGGGGAGGAACTGACGTTTGAATAATTTAAGCGCGCTGTGCGACAGCGCCTACTACGTTTTTGATACAGACAAAGCCCGCGAGCGCGTGCGCTGCCTGCGCTCGAAGCTGCCGAAGGGTGTTAAGCTCTGCTACGCCGTAAAGGCGAACACCTTTCTGATACCCGCGCTTGAGAGCGAGGTCGACAGCCTCGAGCTGTGCTCACCGGGCGAGGCTGCGATATGCGACTCACTCGGCGTGCTGCACGAAAAGACGGTCATCTCGGGCGTGTACAAAACGCCTGCGTTCATTGAGCGGCTTGTCTCCGACGGCGGAAATAGGCTCTACACCGCCGAAAGCACAGCGCAGTTTAATCTGCTCTCCCGCCTCGCCGCAAAATACGGCCGCAGGTTGAAGGTGCTGCTGCGGCTGACAAACGACAGCCAGTTCGGCATGGACGCTGCGGACCTGGAGCGGATAGTTGAAGAACGTGCGCTGCACCCGCAGATAAGCCTTGAGGGGCTGCAGTTTTTCTCGGGCACGCAGAAATTTTCGCCCAAAAAGCTGCGCCGCGAGCTGAACCGTCTCGACGCGTTCATCACAAAGCTGCGCGAAAAAAGCGGCTTTCAGACGCGTCATCTTGAGTACGGCACGGGCTTCCCCGTCGCCTACTTCGCCGACGAGGAATTTGACGAGGACGCGTACCTCGCCGACTTCTCCGACGCGCTGACTTCAATGGAAAACTCGCCCGAAATAACGCTCGAGCTTGGGCGCAGCGTCGCCGCGATAAGCGGCAGCTACTTTACCCACGTCGTCGACGTAAAGCGGAACAACCGTCTTAACTATGCCCTTGTCGACGGCGGTATGCACCAGCTGGTCTACTTCGGGCAGCATATGGCGATGCGCCTGCCGAAGCTCGCCGTCTGCGGCCGCGAGGCAGAGGCGCCCGTCGGCGAGTGGAACATCTGCGGCTCGCTGTGCTCGATGAACGATATAATTGTAAAGCAGGTACCGCTGCCGCAGCTGAAGGTCGGCGACACGCTGCGCTTTGACAACGTCGGCGCGTACAGCGTGACCGAGGGCGCAGCCCTGTTTTTAAGCCGCGAGCTGCCCGCCGTCTATCTGCTCGAAAACGGCCGCGCCCGCCCGGTAAGGCGGCCGACCGAGACCGCTTGCTTCAACACCCCAACCCTTGAAAGGAACTGATAATAATGGAAAAGCTCATTGAAATTCTTGAGGATATTCAGCCCGACGTCGACTACGCGACCTGCACCGACCTCATCGACGGCCACCGCTTCGACTCGCTGTCGATAATCTCGCTTATTGCCGAGATCGAGGACGAGTTCGACATAACCGTGCCTGCGGTCGATATTATCCCCGCCAACTTCAACTCCGCCGCCGCGATGATGAAAATGATCGAGCGGATTCAGCAGGAGGACTGAAATGCAGCTGAGCTCGCTGCTGCTCGGCGGCAAGGGAGAGGTGATGACCTCGCTGTTTACGGTGACGTTCATCGTGTTCTTTCTGTTGCCCGCCATCGTGATATATTCGCTTTGCCCGCAAAGGGTGAAGAAATACTTTTTATTGGCAGCGAGCATCGCCTTTTTCTGGCTGATAAGCGGCACGCTGGTCGTCCACCTGCTGCTGACCGTGCTCGGAGTGCACTACTTCGGGCTGTGGCTTGAGTCGATAAAAGCGCAGCAAGCAGCCGCCGTCGCCGCAGCCGACAAGGCCGAGCGCAAGGCGGTAAAGCGGCGCTTTCAGCTAAAAAGCCGCCGGATTTTGGCTCTCGCGGCCGCCATACATATCGGCGTGCTGCTGACGGTCAAATACTCCGCGTTTTTCACCTGCAACATAAACACTCTCTTGGCCGCCGTCGGTGCGCCGATACAGCTTGCGATCCCGAAATACCTGATGCCGATAGGCATTTCGTTCTACACCCTGCAGGCCGTGTCGTACCTTTTCGACGTTTATCGCGGCGTTATCAAAGCCGACGGAAACCTGCCGCGCCTTGCCCTGTTTATGTCGTTTTTTCCGCAGATTATCGAGGGGCCTATCTGCCGCTATTCTCAAACGGCCGAGCAGCTTTGGAGTGTAAAGGCCATCACGGCCGAGAACTTTTCTCTCGGCGCGCGGCGGCTTATTTTCGGCCTGATGAAAAAGCTCGTCATCGCCGACAGGCTCAATCCGCTGATAAAGGCCGTGTTCGATAACGACGGCTATCGGCAGTTTTCGGGCGGAGTGATCGCCGTCGCCGCCGTGTGCTACACGCTGCAGCTTTATATGGACTTTTCCGGCACGATGGACGCGGTGGTCGGAATCGGCCGCATATTCGGCATTGAAATGCCCGAGAACTTCGAGCGGCCGTTTTTCTCGCGCTCGATCTCCGAATTCTGGAAGCGCTGGCACATCACGCTCGGCGCGTGGTTCAAGGACTACATCTTCTACCCCGTGACGATGTCGAAGCCGATGAAGAGCCTGACCTCGCACGCGAGAAAGAGGCTCGGCAACCACTTCGGGCCGCTCGTCGCGGGCAGCATCGCGCTGTTTTGTGTGTGGATATGCAACGGACTGTGGCACGGCGCGGCGTGGAGCTACATCTTCTTCGGAATGTACCACTTTGTGCTGATTTTGCTGGGCAATCTCACCTCGCCCGCGTCGAAATGGGCACTCAGCAAACTGCACATAAAGCCCGAAAGCCTGCCGTGGCGCATAGTCCAAATGCTGCGCACGAGCGTGCTCGTCGTGATCGGCGAGCTGTTCTTCCGCGCGCCGGGGCTTAAAACGGGGCTGCGCATTTTTCGCAGAATGGTCACCCGCCCGCAGCTCGGTGAGGTGGATGCCGAGCTGTTTAAAAAGCTCGGGGTGGACATATCCGACCTCGCGATAGTCGCGGTGTGCGCGCTGATAATTTTTGCCGTCAGCCTTATGCGCGAAAACGGCATAAAGGTAAACGAGGCCGTTTCGCGCCGCCCGCGCGCCATCAGATGGGCGGTCACACTCGCCATGATAATGTTCATCGTAATTTTCGGCGCATACGGCAAGGGGTACGTCCCCGTCGACCCGATGTATGCCAATTTCTGAGGAGGTGCCGAGCAAAATGAAAGCCGTTATAAAGCCCGCCCTGCGCGCTGCGCTCTTTCTTGCGATAATCACCGTACTGCTGGTCGCCTCATCGGTCATAGTCAGGCCGAAGTCAAACGCACCGGGGTTTGGTATGCACAGCTTTCGCGCCAACGCGATAACAGGCGAAAAGGCCGACTCCCTCGACGTGCTCTTTTTGGGCGACAGCGAAGCCTACTGCTCGTTTGTGCCGCTGAAAATCTGGCGCGACTACGGCATAACGTCCTACGTCTGCGCCACGTCGGGGCAGAAGATTTACTACACCGAGGAGTTTTTGCAAAAGGCGTTCAAGACCCAATCGCCTAAGCTCGTCGTGCTTGAGACCGACGTGCTGTTCCGCGACTTTTCCCGCGCCGACGCGCTAAAGAACAAGGTCGAGCGCGTGCTGCCCGTAATCCGCTACCACAATCGATGGAAAACGCTTAACAAGTCCGACTTCACCCTCAAGACCGATTACAGCTACTGCGAAAACAGCAAGGGCTACCTCTACAACGCCGCCGAAAAGCCCGCGAGCGCCAGGGGCTATATGACTCCTTCGGACGAGAGGGCCGTTATACTCGGCAAAATCAAATCCTACGTCCGCAAGATGAAAAAATTCTGCGACGACCGCGGCGCGACCCTCATTTTCGTCAGCACTCCGAGCACGAAAAACTGGAATTACAAGCGGCACAATGCCACCGCCGACTTCGCCGCCGAGCTGGGCGTCAGCTATACCGATCTGAACGAGATGAGCGACGCGCTCGGCATCAACTGGCTGACTGACACCCGCGACAAGGGCGATCACCTGAACTACCGCGGAGCGCTGAAAATAACCGCCTACGTCGGCAAAATGCTGTCGGACACGGGCGCGTTTGAGGACAAGCGGACTTCGCCCGACTTCGCCTCGTGGAACAGCGCGATCGACGCGTTCACCGCCGAAACGGGCGCCTCCCTCGACACGCCGACCGTGTGAGAGCGCGGGAAAGCGGCGCGCGGCAACGACTGAGACGTGAGCGGAGCACAGCTGAAATCGTACGGCTTATGCTGCAAAAGCGCGGCTGAAAGTCGGCGCGCAAGCAAGACAGAATACACGACCGTCACGTGCACCGCCGCCAACGGCCCGAGCCCGTCTGCCGAGGCGTTCCCGTACAGCTCCGCTGTTTCCACACGATCAGGTCAGCGCCCCGACCGCCGACACGGCCGAGCCGCTTCGGCTTATCAATATACTCCAAATCAAAACGACCCGAACGAATGCTCGAAAGAGACTCCTCGGGTCGTTGCTGTATGTGTCTGTGTTGTAAATAGATGTGACCCGTTTTGGTTAAAACAAGTCAGATTCAGGTGCGGCGTTTTATGAAAGCCTTTGAAGCGGAGCGTTGGTATAATCCCCGCGATGTAGTTTTTTTGCTTTTTCACGGTCTGCTTGGCAGTGGGCACTTCAGTGTTTTTTATTGTTTTCTGTAAAATTGGAATTTGACCGGTTTTACGCAATAATAAAACGATTTATACAATGGGTTGGTTTAACGGCGCGGAGATCCCGTCAGTGCCGAAACATCCGCCTTACAAAGCGGACACCCGTCAAAGCGACGGCGCAGAAACCTCCCGGAGCTGAAAACAGTGTGATGAAAAGCAGGTCGCCTGCTCCGTACATAAAACCGTATCAAGAAAAAATCGAGTATTCATAAAGTGAAATCCTTTATGAATACTCGATATGGTCCGAGTGACAGGATTCGAACCTGCGGCATCCTGCTCCCAAAGCAGGCGCGCTACCAGCTGCGCTACACCCGGATAAGCTATAAGATCTGCTGCGTCGGAGGGCGAATCTCGCACTGTTTCGACAGTAGGGTTCGGCGTTTCGGCTTAGACATTATAACGCTTTAGCGGAAGGTTTGTCAACCTTTATTTCGCGCTTCGAGCGGGGGGGCATTACAAAAGCCATGCGGCTTCGACGCGAGCGAAGCGACAGCCGCACGACGGTACAAACGGCTCTGAAAAATGCTCCCGATTCGGCACGGGAAGCACCGAAAGCCGCTCCCGCACGTCCGTATATATCGGTGTCGGTCGCGGCACCGATATATTCACCGAGGTGCCTATCGATTCCGCAACCGCGCAGGCGGCGCTGCTTGTCACAGCGCGGTTTTTTCCGATTCAGCGCGTTGACAAACGGCGCGGTTTTTGTTATTATTTTGTTATTATTTACACAATTCCCGCAGCCGCTCAAGCATCTTGAACCGCGGTGAAACCGGAGGAGACAAACTTGATTGAATTTATCGTCTGCCTTTTGGCGGGAGTCGGCGCAGGGCTCGGCACCGGCTTTGCAGGACTCAGCGCGGCGGCAGTTATCAGCCCGATGCTCATCACGCTGCTGGGTGTGCCCGCCTATCAAGCCGTCGGAATCGCGCTCGCAAGCGACGTTCTCGCAAGCGCCGTATCGGCCTACACCTACAAGCGCAACAACAACCTCGACGTACGCAACGGCCTGATAATGCTCTCAAGCGTGCTCGTTTTCACGACTGTCGGCAGCTACGTCGCCTCGCTCGTACCGAACACGACGATGGGCGGCTTTTCGGTATTTATGACGATGCTTCTGGGCGTCAAATTCATCATAAAGCCGGTTATGACGACAAAGGAATTGCAAGCCCAAAAGAGCGCCGGGACCCGTGCCGTACAGTCTGTAATCTGCGGCTCAATAATAGGCTTCATCTGCGGTTTTATCGGTGCCGGCGGCGGTATGATGATGCTGCTCGTACTGACGAGTGTGCTCGGCTATGAGCTTAAAACCGCGGTAGGGACAAGCGTATTCGTTATGACCTTTACCGCGCTGACGGGAGCCGTCTCGCACATGGTCATCGACGGCCTGCCAGACCTGAAGCTGCTTGCGATGTGCGTGGCGTTCACCCTCATTTTCGCCCGGGTCGGCGCGCGCTTTGCCAATAAAGCCGAGCCAAAGCTGCTCAACCGCCTGACAGGCGTCATACTGGTAATAATCAGCGCTGCAATGCTGATTATCAGCCGTGTAAAATAAGGAGGATTACATATGAAATACTGCTTCGTACGTTGGCCCGAAGGCAAGCTGAAAGCCGTCACGATGAGCTACGATGACGCAAGCCGGCAGGACATACCGCTTGCGCAGCTGATGAACAGGTACGGCATAAAGGGCACTTTCAACATCATCGGTGTATCGGTCGACCGCCATTTAAACGGCAATCTTACGCTTGACGAAATGCGTGAGCTCTATTTCCCGCTCGGCCATGACGTGGCTGTGCACGGCTACGATCATAAGGCGCAGACCATTGTCTCGCCTAAGGACGGTATCGAGGACGTGCTTGAGTGCCGACGCGCGCTTGAGAACGCTTTCGGCCGCATAATAACCGGCTACGCCTACCCCGACAGAGGGCAGACAAGCGAGCAGATCAAATCGTATCTTCGTCTGCTCGGCATAAAGTGGGCGCGCACGGTCAACCGGACGGGCCGCTTCAGCATTCCTACCGACTGGCTCGAGTGGTGCGCGACCTGCAAGCACGACGACCCGCTCATGCTCAAGTATGCCGAAGATTTTCTCGCCGCAGAGCCGGAGAAGAACTACATCGCCTATCATGACAGTCTGCTCTATTTTGTCTGGGGTCACAGCTTCGAACTGAGCGACGAGCTTTGGAAGCGAGTCGAGGAGCTGTATGCGCTCATCGGCGGGCGCGACGATATTTGGTACGCGACGAACAACGAGATCTTCGAGTACGTTGAAGCCTTCAACTCTCTCGTGTTCAGCCTTGACAACCGCCTGGTGTACAATCCCACGCTGAAAAAGCTGTGGTTTGAGGCTGACGGCAGGCTCCGCTCCATCGAGCCGGGAGAAACGCTCACACTGTAAATTCAGCCGCTCCTTGTCCGAAATTCGGACGATGAGCGGCGTTTTTTTGGACTGATAATAATTGCGGAGTGCCTAACAGCACAGATTGAAAGGGTTTGCACCGCACCCAAGCCTCCCCATGAAGCAAGGGGAGGCTTTTTCGGTGCGGTGCGAATCAGCAAATCACTTACATTATATAACAGAGCGCGTCAAAGAATCATTTCCATTCCCGTCTTCTGCACTTTCATTCCGAGGTGACGGTAGAAGCCCTCGGCGCTGTCGTTGCCGGCCCAGACGTTGAGCGTGACATTGTAGCAGCCCTTCCCGCGCGCGAAGTCGCAGACGTACCCGAACAGGCGCGTGCCAGCGTGAGTGCCGCGAGCGTCTTCGTCAACGCAGAGGTCATCGATGTACAGCGTATCCATTTTAACGCGCGAGCCGTCGCCGTAGCTTTCGAGCACGCAGAACGCGTAGCCGACGACCTGACCGCCGCGCTCGGCGACGAAGATCGGGCGGCGCTCATCGGCAATTATCCCGCGCAGTTCGTCGTCGGTGTACTTCTTAGCGCCCGCTGTAAATAAGTCGGGGCGAATGTCGCTGTGCACCCTGTGCACCTGAAAAAGCAGGCGGTCAAGCTGCGGAATGTCCGCATCGGCCGCACGCCTGACAGTTATATCATCCATTCTTATTTATCTCCTCTATCGCTTGATTGAACGCGCGCCTTATCGCGCGCTCGGTTTCGGGATATATCGCCGAGTAGCCGCTCGCCGAGTCGAGAGCGTGCGCAGCGGACGCTTTGCGGCTGCTTAAGCCCGCCTCAAGCCCCAGCTCGTCCGCGCGCGTGAGTATCAGCGGGCGTATAAGGAGCAGCGCGCCGCGCTTTTCGACAGGGCTGACGGCGCCGTCAGGCTTGCCCGCGCAGAGGTAGCGCGCGTCTATCGCGTCGTCGAGCGTGTCAGGGAGGGCGAGCGCGTCACACCCGAGCGTCGCCGCTTCGGCGCACTGCTCATCAAGCGGGCCGCCCGCAGCCTTCAGCGGCAGCACGGCAAAGCCGCCGTCGCGGCCGAGCGCGGTCAGCGTTTCAAGCAGCATTTCACCGGCAGCACCGGAATCGGCGACCGCGACGCGCCGAACGCCGCGCAGCAGGCCGAACCTCGCGCACGCGGCGCGTACTTTTATCAAGGCAACGCTCACTCGCTCTCACTCCCTTTTGACAAAAATTGTATCATTTTTCGCTCAAAAAGGCAAGCTGCGGCAATTTATTTTTAAAAATCGTTCGTGAGTAAATAAGAGAAAACGAGAGAAAACAAGCGAAAATCGAAGCTTGCACTTTGCCAATTAAAAAAATGCAAAAAAGGTGTTGACACTTATCCTCGGTTGTGGTATCATATCGCTTGTTGAAGAGTCTTTATTTTTAAGGATAATTATTTTGGAGGTAACCACTATGTCAACTTTTATGCCAAAAGCGGGCGAAATCAGCCGCAACTGGTATGTAATTGACGCTGCGGGTAAGTCCCTCGGCCGCGTAGCCGCTGAGGCCGCTGTGCTCCTTCGCGGTAAGCACAAGCCGGAGTTTGCTCCCCACGTCGATTGCGGAGATCACGTAATCATCATCAACGCCGCTGACGTTGTTCTTACCGGCGCTAAGCTCGATAAGAAGTTCTACTATCGTCACACCGGCTACATCGGCGGCCTCAAGGCTGTCAAGTACCGCACCCTTATGGCTACCCGCCCCGAGCTGGCTGTTGAGCTTGCCGTCAAGGGTATGGTTCCCGATACCACCATCGGCCGCAAGGCCCTGACCCGTCTTTCCGTTTTCAAGGGCGCTGAGCACAATCATGCCGCCCAGAAGCCGGAAGTCTGGAATTTCTGAGGGGAGGACGCTCTAAATGTTTGAAACTACACCTTATTTTTATGGTACAGGCCGCAGAAAGAGCTCCGTCGCTCGCGTTCGCGTTTACGCTAACGGCACCGGCAAGATCACCATCAACGGCCGCGATATAGACGATTATTTCGGCCTCGATACCCTTAAGCTCATCGTTCGTCAGCCTCTCGCCCTCACCGGCACCGAGTCCAAGTTCGACATCGTCTGCACCGTTGCAGGCGGCGGCGTAACCGGTCAGGCCGGCGCTATCCGCCACGGTCTTTCCCGCGCTCTGCTTCAGTATGACGCCGAGCTGCGCGGCGCGCTGAAGAAGGCGGGCTTCCTGACCCGCGACCCGAGAATGAAAGAGCGCAAGAAGTACGGCCTCAAGGGCGCCCGTCGTGCTCCGCAGTTCTCCAAGAGATAATTTTACATTATCGACATTCAAATCCCGAAGGCTACACGCTTTCGGGATTTTTTTATATGCATAAAAGGTCGCGGCGGGATTGGGTAAGTGCAGAACTCCGGGCGCGGAGCGGCGCTATTGATTTTTCGTCTTATATATGATAAAATAGCTGTAACTACCCAAAAATAAGGCCGCCTTTAAAGGCGGGTGAAACTTCAGACGAAAGAGGAGATAATAATGGTATACGCGGCAGTTTTGGCGGGCGGAATCGGCTCAAGAATGCAGAACACCGACATTCCCAAGCAGTTTCTCGACCTCGACGGCAAGCCCATCATAATCCACACGGTTGAAAAAATGCTGATGAACACGTCGGTCGACGTAGTCTACATCGGCATAAATCCCAACTGGCTGACGTTTTGCGAGGATCTGGTTGCAAAGCACCTCGGCCCCGATCACGGCGTTAAGATCGTCGCGGGCGGTGCCGACCGCAACGGCACCATCATCAACATTCTTGACGACATCGAGAAAAGCTACGGCATAAACGACGATGACATCATCGTCACCCACGACGCTGTGCGCCCGTTCCTCACCCAGAGGATAATCGACGAGAACATCGCCGCCGCAGCCGAGTTCGGCGCGTGCGACACCGTCGTAAAGGCGAGCGACACCATCGTCCGCTCCGAGGACGGCAGCTTCATCACTGAGATCCCGCCGCGCGACCCGCTTTATCAGGGTCAGACCCCGCAGTCGTTCAAGATAAAGCTGCTGCGTGACTGCTTCAACGAAATGACCCCCGAAGAGCAGAAGATCCTCACCGACGCGTGCAAAATATGCGTGCTCAAGGGTCATCCCGTGCGCCTTGTTGACGGCGAAGTGCTCAACTTCAAGATCACGACCGTCGGCGACTATCAGATGGCTCGTGCAATGCTGCTGATAAAATAAAATCTGCGCTTAAAAGGCGCTGTTAAAGACAGAAACGGAGACACCCGAATTGATAAATTACGTTTACCAGCTTATAGCACCGCGCACGATAACCGTAAAATACAAGGACGTCGACACCGCGGCAGGCAACGTCATCATACGGCCGGAGTACCTTTCGATATGTCACGCCGATCAGCGCTACTACAAGGGCGAGCGCGACGCGGCGGTGCTTAAAAAGAAGCTGCCCATGGCGCTCATTCACGAGGCCATGGGGCGCGTCGTCCACGACCCGAGCGGCACCTTCAAAAAGGGCGAAAAGGTCGTTATGATACCCAACGTACCCGGCACGCCGAAGGACGGGGTCTACAGCAACTATCTGCGCGACAGCCGCTTCCTTTCAAGCGGCTCGGACGGCTTTATGCGCGAGCTTGTCGACCTGCCCGCCGACAGGGTCGTGTCCTGCGAGGGCATCGAGCCGAAGCTCGCCGCGATAAGCGAATTCATCAGCGTTGCGTTCCACGCCGTCGCGCGGTTTGAAAAGCACGTTGAGAGCGCGGTCGACCGCATCGGCGTATGGGGCGACGGCGGACTGGGCTACCTCGTCTCGCTCGTGCTCAAGTATAAGTTCCCCAAGGCGAAGGTCTGCGTCATCGGTCTTGACGACACGAAGCTCGCGCGCTTTACGCACGCAGACGAGACCTACAACTCAACCTCGCTGCCCGCCGACTTTCACGTCTCGCACGCGTTTGAGTGCTGCGGCGGCAGCGGCTGCTACTACGCAGGGCAGCAGATAATCGACGTCATCGAGCCGCAGGGGCTGATGATGCTGATGGGCGTGTCCGAAAAGGAAGTGCCGTACAACACGCGTATGGTGCTCGAGCGCGGCCTGACCATGATAGGCTGCAGCCGCTCCGACCGCGTCGACTTTGAGCAGGTCATCGCCTTCCTCCGCACAGGCAGGAACGCGCAGCGCATCTCGCGCATTATAACCGAGGTCGTCAACATCAAGAGCATCGCCGACATTCACACGGCGTTTGACCGCGACCAGACCAACCCCTTCAAGACCGTATTAAAATGGAACATCTGAGGTAATTTTCCTATGATAAAAAGCCTTATAAGCGTGCTGAAAACCGACTTCAGGCACGTCAGGCAGACGGGCAATATGGCCGTTATCGAGCTGAAAAAGACGTACTCGTCGTCAACGCTCGGCCTGCTTTGGGCGATAATCAAGCCTGCGCTGTTCGTGCTCGTCTACTGGTTCGGTATCCAGGTCGGAATACGCGGCGGTACGGCGCGCGAGAACGGCGAGCCGTTCATACTCTGGCTCATCGCGGGCATTATGCCGTGGTTTTTCGTCTCAGACGCGCTTGTGCAGTGCGGCATGAGCATCAGGCGGCAGCGCCACCTTGTAACCAAGGCGATTTTTCCCGTCGCGACCATTCCCGTGATAACCGAGACGGCGCTGTTCATCGTGCACGCGATCCTCATCGCGATAAGTGCGGTGATATTCCTGCTGTCGGGCTACGCTTCGATAATGTTCGTGCAGATAATTTACTGTATGCTGTGCCTGTTCATTATGATGTGGGTGTTCGGTATGTTTTTCTCTGCGCTCGTCGTCGTCAGCCGTGACTTTGAATATCTGCTCAAGAGCGCGACGCAGGTGCTTTTCTGGATCTCACCTATCCTGTGGAACATCAAAAAGGTCGAGAAGATTCCGTTTATCTACTACATCATTCGCATAAATCCGATAAGCTACGTTATCGAAAGCTACCGCAACGCGTTCTTCGGACACTCGTGCTTCTCCGACTGGAAGGGGCTTTTGTGCTTCTGGGTCGAGATGCTCGTCGGCGCGCTCATCGCGTGCTTTGTGTTCAAGCGGCTCGAGCGCGAGTTTGCCGATATACTGTGAGGTGGGCTTGATGGACTGTGCAGTCAGAATTAAAAATTTAAGCAAGGTTTTCAAGCTCTATTCCTCCCCCATGCGCCGCATTGTCGACGCGGTTTTCGGCACTCGCGGCTACAAGGAATTCGTCGCCCTTGACGACCTGACCGTAGACCTGCCTAAGGGCGAGGTCATCGGCATACTCGGCAAGAACGGCTCGGGCAAGTCGACCTTGCTCAAGATCATCACGGGCGTTATGCAGCCGAGCTCCGGCTCGGTTGAGACCGACGGCAGAATTGCCGCGATGCTCGAGCTTACCGCAGGCTTCGACCAGGAGCTGACGGGCATCGAGAACATCTACCTCAAGGCGCTGTCGATGGGCATTTCGCGCGAGGACATCTCGCGCCGCCTTGACGACATCATCGCCTTTGCCGACATCGGCGACCACATCAACGACCCCGTGCGCACATATTCAAGCGGAATGAAGTCGCGCCTCGGCTTTGCCGTTTCGGTCAACGTCGACCCCGACATTCTGGTCGTCGACGAGGTGCTTGCGGTCGGCGACGACGTGTTCCGCCTGAAGTGCATCGAAAAAATGAAGCAGTTCCGCGCGATGGGCAAGACGATACTGTTTGTCAGCCACTCGCTGTTCACGGTCAAGGCGTTCTGCACCAAGGGAATGTGGCTGTGCGGCGGCAAGCTGATGGCCTACGGCGAGCTGGGCGACGTGGTCAAGAAGTACGAAGCCTACCTCAAAGCCGAAAAGGCAAAAACCATCGCCGATCGCCGACTTTCTGGCGACAACTCCCCTGTTGAAAAGTCGGACATAATTGAGATCAAGAACTTCGCCATGCTGAACGAGGTGGGCGAAAAGGCAAGCTGCTTTGCCTGCGGGGAGGACATCAGCCTCCGATTTGACTACACGGTCAAGCGCCCGATAGATAAGCTCAACTTCGGCGTGACCCTGCGCGACGGCGAAAAGCGTGAGATCTTTATGAGCCCGCGCCGCAACGCCGAGCACCTGCTCGACGGCTCGGTCGGCACGCACTCGCTCGAAATAACAATAAAGCACCCCAACCTGCTCGACGGCGAATACTACCTCTCGGGCGAGATGTGGGACAATGACTCCACGTTCTACGTCGGCTACGCGAACAAGCGGCCGTTCAGTATGGTCAGCGAGGACTATCGCGGCAGCGGCATCTGCAGCTTCGACATCGAGTTTAAGAACGTGTAGCGGCACCTGACGGCGACGACGTTTTTCGCTTATACGCTTATAACGGCTGCAAAAAACGCGTCCGACCTTGTTTACAGAGGTAAACACTAAAAAAACAAATCAAAGAGGTCAAATTTAATGTCCCAAACCGATTTTTTACCGCTTCTGACCGCCGACGTTATCAGGTGGGAGCGCATACTCATCACTGTTGCGGGCCGCGCGAGCAACATCGCGGACGGCTCGGTTGACTTTTACCTTTCAAATGAAAACGGCGAGCGCCTGAAGCTGACCGACGCGATCGTAAGCGACGGCCGCTTTGCCGTCAGGTTCAACATCGTCACGGTCTACACCGACCGCACCTGCCTGCCCGACGGGCGATGGGAGCTGCTGGCCGTCAGCAAGGACACTGCGGCCGTTTTCCCCGTGATCGCGGGCGAAAAGCTGTTCAGCGATGTCGGCCGCGACGACCACTTCGTCGGCCTGCCGAGGGAGGAGAAGCTCGCACGCTACGGCTGCACCTTTGCCAAGAGCTCGTCCAACGCCTACTCGCTCATACCGGCCGTCATGAGCGGCGACAGGCTCTGCTTTGACTCGCTTTATGCGCACCCGCTGCCCTTGTCAATGCCGCAGCATATAATGAGGTCGCTTAAAAAGGTATTCGGCCCGCTTGTCAATGCGATTCTGCGCGGCGGCTTCTTCATTATATATGATTTGACCAAGCTGCTGACCGCGCACAAGGGAAATCACGTGCTGTTCTGCTCCGACTCGCGTGAGGAGCTTTCGGGTAATCTTGAGTTCGTCTATCGCCGTATGGTCGAGCGCAGGCTGGACAAGCAGTTCAAGATAAGCTTCCTTTTCAAGAAAAACGTCAGGGCACGCCGCTCGTTCGGCGAAAAATTCCGCGCCCCCTTTGCGCTCGCGCGCGCCGATATTATACTCATCGACGACTTTAACCCGACTATCGCACAGCTGAAGTTCAAACGCGGGGTCAAGGTCATTCAGCTGTGGCACGCGTGCGGCGCGTTCAAGACCGTCGGCTTCTCTCGACTGGGCAAGCAGGGCGGCCCCGCAATAAACAGCCGCAACCACCGCGCCTATACCCACGCCATCGCTTCGTCGCGCCACGTCGCGCCGTTTTACTGCGAGGCGTTCGGTCTCACTCCCGATATGGTCTATCCGACGGGAGTGCCGCGCACTGACATTTTCTTCGACGAAAAATACCGCAGCGAGACTCGCGCCGCGCTCTACGAGCTCGTGCCGCAGGCAAAGGGCAAGCGCGTGATACTCTTCGCGCCGACCTTCCGCGGCAACGGCGCAAAAAGCGGCAACTACCCGCTGTTCAAGCTCGATATGAACGCCCTCGCACAGCTGTGCAGGGAGACGAACTCCGTCTTTATCTTCAAGATGCATCCTTTTGTGCACGACAAGGTCGTAATTCGCCCCGAATTTTCCGATTGCCTTATTGATTTAAGCGCAGAGCGCGAGATTAACGACCTGCTGTTCATCACCGATCTGCTGATAACCGACTACTCGTCGGTCGTTTATGAAGCTTCGCTTTTAAACATTCCGATGCTGTTTTTCGCGTGGGATCTGGAAGCGTACATCTCGACGCGCGACTTTTACGAGCCGTTTGAGAGTTTCGTCCCCGGAAAGATAGTCAGGACGTTCGACGAGCTTGTAAAGGCGATTGTCAACGAGGATTACGAGCAGGAAAAGGTACTGCCGTTTTGCAAGCGCAACTTTGAGTTCCGCGACGGTCACTCCACCGACCGCGTGATCGACTGGCTGCTGCTCGGGCAGGAGGGCGAGTATTCCAAGCGCAGGGACGAGGCTGAGCCCTCGCCCGCAGCGGAGCAGAGCAATGGCTGACGCGGTTGCGACTGCGTGCTGCTTTAAGCGCTGCAAGCTGGTTTTTGAGGTTAAGGGCAGCGCCGACGGCGTGCGGCTCGTCCGCCGCGGCAAGAGGTGCGCTATTGACGCTATCGAGCCGACTTTGGTTGAGGAAAAGGGCGGCTGCACCGAAATAAGCTTTGACTTTGCGTCGGGCGGCGGCGGGCGCGTTATCCCGGGCGGCGACTGGATCGTTGAGGGGCTTGACGCGCATATCGAAGCCGCCGAGGCCGACTTTTCGGGCGACGGCACGACCTACCGCGTGAGCGTCGACAGCAACGCGGGGCGCGCCGAGGTGCACATTGACTATATCCCCGCCAAGGCGCGCCTGTTCGACCGCTGCGCCAACCTTGCGCTGCAGCTTGTGTACGCGCTCGGCTCGCTGCGCAGCGGTAAAATGGGCCGCGTGATCTTCACGAGCGAGTCGCGCGCAAATTTGAGCGGCAATATGGAGTTTGTGCTCAAAAGCGCGCTTGGCAGCGGCATTTGCACCGTGAGCGGCGGTGTCAGCGAGGTAAACGACGGCTCGTCCGAAGTCCGCACCGAAAGAGGTGCTTCTGTGCTGCCCGAAGCGCCCGCAAGCGGCGCTCCCATACCATCCGCAAAGCCGCCGAAGAAGGTCATATTCTCGTTCAGGAGCGGCTCGCGCGCTGCGTTTTACATCAAAACCTCGTTTCTGCTCGGCGGCTGCGGCAGCGTGGTCGTCGACGACTACTTCCCGCTGATATACCGCCTGAAATTCCGCAAGTCAACACGCGTTATCCAGCTTTGGCACGCGTGCGGCGCGTTCAAGGCAGTCGGCTACTCCCGCGCGGGGCTGACAGGCTCTCCGCGCATCGACGGGCCGACTCACCGCTGCTACACCCACGCCGTTGTCAGCGGCGAGAAGATACGTCCGTTCTACGCCGAGGCGTTCGGAATTCCGCTTGAGCGCGTTTACGCGACGGGAGTGCCGCGCACCGATATGTTCTTTGACCCCGCCGTCCGCGCCGAAAGGCGTGCGGAGTTTGCCCGTCTGCTGCCGCAGTTTGAGGGCAGGCGGATAGTCATTTTCGCCCCGACGTTTCGCGGCAGCGGCAGCCGGAGCGCCTACTACCCCGCCGACAGGCTCGACTTTGACCGCCTTGCCGACGTGTGCAGGCGCACAAACTCCGCCGTAGTGTTCAAGCTGCACCCGTTCGTGCACGACTTCGCCGTCCCCGCGGGCAACGAGGACGTGTTCGCCGACCTGAGCTCGGTGCGCGAGATAAACGACCTGCTGTTCTCCGCCGACGTGCTGATAACCGACTACTCGTCGGTCATATACGAGGCGTCGCTGCTCGGAGTGAAGCTGCTGTTCTACGTTTGGGACTTGGAGGAGTACACGCGCGAGCGCGACTTCTACGAGCCGTTTGAGCGCTACGCGGCGGGCAGGTGCGCCTATGACTTTGACGAGCTTTGCGCCGCTTTGGACGACGGCAACTTTGAAGAGGACAAGCTCGCTGCGTTCAGGGCGTACAGCATGGACAAGTGCGACTCGCACGCCAGCGAGCGCGTGGCGCGGCTGATTTTTGAGGATAAGTAAACCACCGAAGGGGGAATTTCAATGAAAAGAGAAGGCTATATCAGTTGGGATGAGTATTTTATGGGCATATCCCTGCTCGCTTCCAAGCGCAGCAAGGACCCGAACACCCAGGTCGGCGCGTGCATTGTTGACTCCTGCAACATCATTCTGTCGACGGGCTACAACGGCTTCCCCTACGGCTGCTCGGACGACGAGTTTCCGTGGGCGCGCGAGGGCGACGACACCAAGTACAGCTACGTCGTTCATGCGGAGCTTAACGCCATCCTCAACGCGCGCGGCCGCGACCTGTCGGGCGCGCGGATATATGTCGACCTGTTCCCCTGCAACGAGTGCGCCAAGGCGATAATCCAAAGCGGGATTAAAGAGGTCGTCTACCTCTACGACAAGTACGCCGACTCTCTGTCGAACATCGCGTCAAAGCGTATGCTGACGAGTGCGGGTGTGAAGATAACAAAGCTTGAGACTTCAATCGACAGGATAGTGCTCGATTTCGACCGCAAGTAAGCGGCGCGGGCTGCGTAAGGTCTCGGACTGCGAAAAAACGGTTCATAGCCGTGAAACGGCGCACCCGAGCTTATCACGACAACAGCGCAGCCCACCATATAAACACAAAAAGCCGTCCGCTTTAACAGCGGACGGCTTTTAACCTTTTTGCTTTATTAAAAGTTACTCGGCGAAGCCGGACTCGACCAGCTCAACAAGGCCGTTGACAGCGTCCTCTTCATCGGGACCGTCGGCGATAATGCGGATCTGAGCGCCGCCGATGATGCCGAGCGACAGCACGCCGAGCAGGCTCTTGGCGTTGATCCTTCTCTCCTCTTTCTCGACCCAGATGGACGACTTGAACTCGTTCGCCTTCTGAATGAAGAAAGTAGCCGGGCGGGCGTGGAGGCCGACCTTATTCTGAACAACAACATCTTTAACAAACATTTATGATCTCTCCTCAAGCAAATAAAGGTAATCAACTGACTCAGCGTTGCGCTTGGTATCGTTACACTTGGTATTATATACAAATTTACGTTTCAGGTCAACCAAATTCTCCATTTTAAGCCAAAGTTCTATCTTGTCACCAAAACTGAAAATCACAGCCCGCTGCACTTTGTGTAACTTCACAATAATAAATGGTAAAATTTTCAATTTATGCAAGGTGACTATTCTTTTTCAACCTTTTTAGTTATATCGACTATGAATTTTTGTTCCTTGTCCGTCAGCTCCGCTTTTTTGAGCAGGTCGGGACGTTTTGCAAGCGTTTCACGCAGCGACATCTCGCGCCGCCACTTGGCGATGTTCAGGTGGTGACCCGAAAGCAGCACGTCGGGCACCTGCCTGCCGCGCCACTCGGGCGGGCGGGTGTACTGCGGGTACTCGAGCAGGCTGTTGAAGTGGCTCTCGTCCGTAAAGCACTCGTCGTCGCTGAGCACGCCCTTAACGAGGCGGCAGACGGTATCGGTCAGCACAAGCGCGGGCAGCTCGCCGCCCGTAAGGACGTAGTCGCCGATTGAGATTTCCTCGTCGACGATCTCGTCGAGCAGGCGCTGGTCGACCCCCTCGTAGTGGCCGCAGAGTATAGCAAACGAGTCCATTTTCGACAGCTCGAGTGCGCGGCTTTGGGTGAGGGTCTTTCCCTTGGGCGACATATAGATAAGGTGCGGGCGCGTGCCGCGCTTTTTGCAGATGTCCTCAAAGCAGTCGTAGATCGGCTGCGGCGCCATAACCATGCCCATACCGCCGCCGTAAGGGTAGTCGTCGACGCGGCCGTGCTTATTCTCGGTGTACGGGCGAATGTCGGTGCACTCGACGTCGATTATCCCGGCGGCACAGGCGCGGCCGATTATGCTCTCGCCGAGGTAGGCGCGGCACATCTCGGGGAACAGGGTCATAATATCAATCTTCATCGTCAAACAGCCCCTTGAGCGGACGGATAGTCACCCTGCCGCCCTCGACATCCACGTCGATAACGACGTCGTCGATGACGGGAATAAGCGTTTCTTTGCCGCCGTTTGAGATGTGCCAGACGTCGTTCGCGCCTGTTTTGGAGACGTCGCTTATCTCGCCGTAGCGCTCGCCCGTGTCGGCGTCAAGCACCTCGCAGCCGAGCAGATCCTGCACGAAGTACGCGCCTTTTTCGAGCTTGACGTCCTTGCGGGCGACGTAGACGACCTTGCCGCGCAGCTTTTCGGCGGCGGGAATATCGTCGACGCCCTTGATCTTGACGATTACGACGTTGCCGTGGACGCGCGAGCGGGTGACGGTCAGGCACTCGCCGCCGTCGGGGTCGAGGTACAGGCGCTTGAAGCCGAGCATGAATTCAGGCGAGTCGCTCCACGGGTGCAGGCGGACTTCGCCGCGAACCCCATGAGTTCCCACAATCTCCCCCGTATCAAGAAACTTCTTCATTTTTTAGTCCACGCTTTCGTTTTATAAGTTTTTTAGTCCGCGTTTTTCAGTCCGCGTTTTTACTTTATGAGTTATTGGAAACAATTACCCCGCGCAATAAGCTCGAGGGGTAATTGGCCGACTTTTTGGTATTACAGCTTATCTCCCCCGCGCACAGCCGTGGGCTGCTTGTCCGCGGAATAATATAGCAAGTTATTGGTAGCCTCTACCCCGCGCAATAGGTTTGCGGGGTAATTGGCTGATTTTTTGGTATTACAGCTTATCTCCCCCGCGCACAGGCGATGCCTGCTTGTTCGCGAAGTAATACGGCAAGTTATTGATAGCCCCTACCCCGCGCAATAAGTTTGCGGGGTAATTGGCCGACTTTTGGCTGAAATATAATGGTCTGTGTTAATCCAAATCCGTGTTTTCGTGCAGTCGGTTATTCAATCATGCTTTGCGTCCTTTTGGCTCTTGCCGAAATCAAAAAGCGGGAAAATCCTACACCTCGACCCAAGCCAAAAAGCCCAAATCACCCTCCGCGCCCATTGCGCGAGGTATCAACTTCTAATAACCCTCTGCACCAGAGCGCGGACAAACGGCCTGCGGCTGTGCGCGTGGCAAAAAATCCCAAATCACCCGCCGCGCCCATTGCGCGAGGTAGCAACCTAAATAACCCCCTGCACCAACCCGCGGATAAACGGCCCGTGGCCGCACGGATTGAAAAAGGGCGGCGCTGAAACTGATCAGCGTGCGCCCTCCTTCCGAAATCAGTCGTCAATCTCGACCGAAATTCTCTTGTTCTCGCGGTTTGCGGCAGAGCGCATAACCGAACGTATCTCCTTAGCGATGCGTCCCTGCTTGCCGATGACCCGACCCATATCCTCGGGCGCAACATGGAGGTGATACACCTCAACGCCGGAGCTGTCAGGCTCGTCAACAGTGATGGAGACCGCGTCGGGATTGCGTACAAGGCCGCAAACTATCGCTGAAAGCAAATCCTTCATTACGGTCCTCCTTGAATTAAAGGATACCCTCTTTTTTGAGCAGAGCCTTTACGGTATCGGTCGGCTGAGCGCCGTTGCCGATCCACTTCTTGACGGCCTCGGCGTCGAGCTTCAGCTCAACGGGCTCGGTCAGCGGGTTGTAGTAACCTACCTCCTCGATGAAGCGGCCGTCGCGCGGATATCTGGAGTCCGCAACAACTACACGGTAGAACGGAGCCTTCTTGGCGCCCATTCTGCGAAGTCTGATCTTAACTGCCATTTCTTGCACCTCCTTGAAGTAATAATCAAAATTTATATTTACGCTTTAGGTGCGGTTTTTCACGCAGCCCTCTGTCAGGTAAATATCAGAATCTGAAGCCGCCCGGACCGGGCATACCCGGCATTCCTCCAGGCATACCGCCGGGGAAGCCGCGCTGCTTTTTGCCCGGCTTGTTCATCTGCTTGAACATCTTTTTCATCTGCTCGTGCTGTTTGAGCAGGCGGTTGACGTCCTCAACCTTGACCCCGCTGCCCGCCGCGATGCGCTTTTTGCGCGAGGCGTTGATTATCTCGGGCTTGCGGCGCTCCTTTTCGGTCATGGAGTAGATTATGGACTCGACCCTGACGAGCTGGCGGTCGTCAATATCGACGTCGCGCAGCTGCTTGCCCATACCGGGAATCATCGAGAGCACCTGCTTGAGCGGACCCATCTTCTTGATCTCCTGGAACTGGCTGAGCAGGTCGTTCATATCGAACGTGTTCTCGCTGAGCTTTTTGGCCATTTCCTCGGCCTTTTTCTCGTCAAGTGACTGCTCCGCCTTTTCGATAAGGCTGAGCACGTCGCCCATTCCGAGTATTCTGGACGCCATGCGGTCGGGATGGAATTCCTCAATGTCGCCGAGCTTTTCACCCGTGCCGATGTATTTGATGGGCTTGCCCGTAACGGCTCTGACCGAAAGAGCCGCGCCGCCGCGGGTGTCGCCGTCGAGCTTTGTAAGCAGCACGCTGTCGATCTCGAGCAGGTCATTGAACGCCTTTGCGACGTTGACCGCATCCTGACCCGTCATCGCGTCGACGACAAGAATAATCTCGTTGGGAGCCGCGACCGCCTTGATGCGCTCGAGCTCCTTCATCAGCTCCTCGTCGATGTGGAGACGTCCCGCGGTGTCGATTATAACAAAATCGTTGCCGTAGTCGCGCGCGTGCGCGATCGCTTCTTTAACCGTCAGCTCGGGCTTCTGCGTTCCGCGCTCGAAAACGGGAGCGCCGACCTTTTCGCCGACGATTTTCAGCTGGTCGATAGCTGCGGGACGGTAAATGTCGCACGCAACGAGCAGCGGACGGTGGCCCTTGCTCTTGAGCAGACCTGCCAGCTTGCCGCTGTGGGTCGTCTTGCCCGAGCCCTGCAGGCCGCACATCATTATGACTGTGGGAGGCTTGCTTGCGACGTTCAGCCGCGCCTGCTCGCCGCCCATAAGCGCGGTCAGCTCCTCGTTGACGACCTTGACGACCATCTGGCCGGGGGTCAGGCTTTCCATAACGCGCTCGCCGATGCACTTTTCGGTGACGGCGGCGGTGAAGTCCTTTGCAACCTTGTAGTTTACGTCCGCCTCAAGCAGCGCAAGGCGCACCTCGCGCATCGCTTCCTTAACGTCGGACTCGCTGAGCTTGCCCTTGGAGCGCAGCCGCTTGAATGCTGCGCCGAGCTTGTCTGATAATCCCTCAAACGCCATTTAAGCGGTCACTCCTTCATCAGAAATTTTACGACCTCGTCGCATTTTTCGGCCTGAGCCCCGTCAAGCGAGGCCTGCAGCCGCCTTATCATCGAGCACGCTTCGCTTATTCGCCGCGCAAAGTGCAGCTTTTGCTCGAAGCCCTCAAGCTGGCTCTCGGTTCGCCGCACGAGGTCGCGCACGGCTTGCCGCGTTACACCCTCAAGCTCCGCGATTTCGGCAAGCGAGAGGTCGTCGTTAAAATAATATTCGGCGGTCGCGCGCTGGCGCTCGGTCAGCAGCGAGCCGTAGTAGTCGAGCAAAAGCGAGACCTCAAGATTTTTTGCCAAGCGGCTCACCTCCGTCGACTGTAAAGTAAAATTCCTTTACACCTGAAGTATTATAACGCCCGCCGCTGCGTTTGTCAACACATTTTTGCTTAAAAAGCGCAAAAGCGCATTTGACGCGGATCAAGTCGGATTTTTTCCTTGCGTTTTGCCCGTGGATTATGCTATAGTGCTTTATACAATGTATAAAACCGTTTTATCGGGGAGCGCTTTCTTATGTTTCACCTGCTTTTGGCAATAATTTATGTTTCGTTCATCAGTCTGGGTCTGCCCGACTCGCTGCTCGGCTCGGCGTGGCCGTCGATGTACCCGCAGCTGGGCGTGCCCGTCTCCTACGCGGGCATGATCTCGATGATAATCGCCGTGGGAACGGTCGTCTCGAGCCTGATGAGCGACCGTCTGACCCGCCGACTGGGAACGGGCAGGGTCACGGCCTTCAGCGTTGCGACGACCGCTGCGGCGCTGTTCGGCTTCTCGTTCAGCGGCGCGTTCTGGCAGCTGTGCCTGTGGGCGATTCCCTACGGACTCGGCGCAGGCAGCGTGGACGCTTCGCTCAACAACTACGTCGCGCTTCATTACAAAAGCAAGCATATGAGCTGGCTGCACTGTATGTGGGGCGTGGGAGCGTCCGCGGGGCCGTATATCATGGGCGGCATTATGACGGGCGGCGGAGTGTGGAGCGACGGCTATCGCTGCATTGCGATAATTCAGGTGGCGCTGACCGCCGTGCTGTTTTGCAGCCTGCCCTTATGGAAGAGCCGCAAGACTGCTCCCGTCCATGCTGCCGGCTCGCCCGACGCAGCGGATAACAACGCCGACGACGACAAGCCGCTCTCAATCAAAGCGGTGCTCAAAATCCGCGGGGTAAAAGAGATACTCGTCGCGTTTTTCTGCTACAGTATGGTCGAGCAGACCTCTATCCTCTGGGCGGGCAGCTACCTGACCCTGCACAAGGGGCTTGCGGCCGAAACTGCCGCGACCCTTGCGGGAATGTTCCCGCTCGGCATCACCGTAGGGCGTGCCGTGAGCGGCTTTATGACCGCAAAGTTCAGCGACGCGCAGATGATACGCATCGGTCAGGCGGTCATCGCCTGCGGCGTGGCGGTCATGCTGCTGCCGGGAACTTGGTGCGCGGTGGTCGGCTTTGTGCTGACAGGGCTTGGCTGCGCGCCGATATACCCTTGCATAATCCACTCGACCCCCGCCCACTTCGGTGCGGACAAATCGCAGGCGATAATCGGCATACAGATGGCGTTTGCCTACGTCGGCACCTGCCTGATGCCGCCCGTGTTCGGGCTTATCGCCAACGGAATTTCGGTCGCGCTGCTGCCCGCCTACCTCGCCGTCGGCCTTGCGCTGATGTTCGTCGAGCACGAGCGGCTGCTTAAAAAAATGAAGCACAGCGCCTGAATTTTCAGCGCGCTGTGCTTCATTCTCCTAATAACCCGCCGCACTCAAATGCGTCCGAACGCCCTTTAGGTGTCAGTTGGCGACCTTGTGGTGGACGATGTGGGCGTCGGGGGTGCAGACGTCGAATACGTAGCCCTTGGACTTGAGAAAATCAATTATGCGCGGGAGCGCCTCGAGGGTCGTCTTTTTTGCGTCGGTGTCGTGCATGAGCACGTTGATGTACTGCTTTTCGCCGACGTTTTTGACAATATTATTGTACAGCTTATCGGCAGAAATATTGTTGCCGTTGGCGTCGCCGCTGTCAACGTTCCAGTCAAAATAAGTGTAGCCCTCGTCGGTCAGGCGCTTGGTCACGCTTGAGACTACGCCCTTGCAGTATTTCTTGCTGACAGTGTTGCTGCTGCCGCCGGGCAGGCGTACGACTGTGGGGGCGACGCCGGTCTCGGACTTTATCAGGTCGCGCAGCTCATACAGGTCTTTAAAATACGCATCGGTCGAGGAATAGATCGTCTTGTAATTGTGCGTTTTCGAGTGTATCGCGACGAGGTTGCCCGAGTTGTGAATGGTCGCAATCTTTTCGGGATGTCGCGTGCCGCAAACAAAAAAGGTCGCTTTCGCGCCCTTTTCCTCCAGCACCTTCAGAATTTGCTCGGTGTGCCCCGACGGGCCGTCGTCAAACGTGAGATAGGCGACCTTCGTCCCTGCGGGGTACTCCTTCGGAGCAAGGCTTGAAGCGGCGCCCGACATCGCCGCCTTTGACGCTGTCAGGCTGCTTACCTTCTCTTTTAAGTCCGACACCGCCGCCCGCTCGCTTGCAAGAAGCGACTCGTATCGCTCCTTTTCGCTGCGGCGCTGCTCGTCGGCCGCCTTGTAGTTGCTGTCGAGCGCCTTGTAGTCGCTCTCGAGCCTTGAGTACCTTTCGGACGCGTCGCTTGCCGCCTTTTTAAGGTTGCCGATGTCGTCGTTAAGTCCGCCGATCTTAACTGCGCCGAGCGCTCCGACCGCCGCGAGCGCAAGCGCCAGAACAACGCACGCCACGCACAGTACGACGGAGTGAGATCTCCTTTTCACATTCATTTATATACCCGCTTTCCACACAATAATTTCTGCTGTCGGTAAAAAAAGCATAGCACACAGCCCGCGCATTTGCAAGCGTTGTGACACTTTTATTGCTGATTACAGTTTTAACATTTTTGCATGAAAATTTGTAATCAATTTGTAATCAAACTGTAATTGATATGAGAGGACTTTTGAAGCCTTTTCGGTATATACTTTAAGTACAAACCAAAAGGGAAACGGCGGTGTATCGGATATGAAAAAAAGAATGATTGCGATGATTGTTTCCATAGCGGTCACCGTTGTCGCAGCGGTCGTCATCGTCTCAGCCATTCCCGCGCCGCAGCAGCCGCGCACCGACAAGCCCGCTGTCCGCGCATCCGATACGGTCGCAGCCCCCTCAACGGCGACAAAGCCCGGGACTGTGCTCATCGGCACGACCGATGCGGAGAACGAGACAAAGCCGGTCGACCCCGCCGCCATCGAAGCGATCGTCAAGCTCAACCGCGTGTTCGGCGACTATATCTATGACGACTCCGCCGTTATTGACGCGGCCGAAATAATCCTGCTCTCCCAGGCAAAAGAGGGCTGCGACGGCTTCAAAGCCATCGAAAAAGAAAAGGTCAACGCCTTTATCCGCGCGCTTTACGGCCGCGAGGTCGACGAAAGCGCGGGCGAGATCACGGGAGTGACCGCTCCCGAGGGCTGCTACGCCATACTGCCGTGCGGCTACGACGGCATCGAGTATCTCTCAACCGAGGTCAGGCAGCTTCCCGACGGCAGGGTCGAGGCCGTCTCGCAGGTCGAAATTCATTCGTTCGAGTCGACAGAGACTGTCACCGTCCGCACCGAGCTTGCCGCAAGCGAGAGCGAATTCGGCTATATCATTCTTTCGGCGGAAATAATTTGACCTCGCAGAATAAATATGTATAATAAAGGAAGATAGTCAAGGCTATCTTCCTTTTTGTATGAAACGGGGGATTATAATGAAGCTGCTGTTCAAGCAAAGATTTTTCTCGTGGTTTGACAGCTATGATATATATTATGAGGACGGCTCGGTCGCTTACACCGTTCAGGGTCAGCTGAGCTGGGGACACCGCCTTGTTGTCAGCGACGCGGCGGGAAACCGCGTGGGCGAGCTGAAAGAGCGCGTGTTCCGCTTTCTGCCGCAGTTCGAGGTCTTTATCGGCGGCAGCTGCGTCGGCTGCATAAAGAAGGAGTTCACGTTCTTCAAGCCGCAGTTCACGGTCGACTTCAACGGCTGGCGCGTCGACGGCGAGCTGTTTGAGTGGGACTATCGCGTTACCGACTTTAACGGCACAGAGGTCGCGTCGATAAGCAAGGAGCTGTTCCGCTTCACCGATACATATGTCATCGACGTGTACGAGCCGGCGAACGCGCTGAGCGTGCTCATGCTCGTGCTCGCGATAGATGCGGAGAAGTGCTCGCGCGGCGGCTGATCGGGCTTTAAGCGGCGCCTTCGGCCGAGCTCCGAATGATTTCGGCTGCGCTTCGGGAGATTTCGGCCGCGCCTCGAGCGATTTCGGCCGCGCTTCGGGCGCCTTCGGCCGCGCTCCGGGCGATTTCGGCCGCGCTCCGGGCGATTTCGGCCGCGTTCCGGGCGCTCAACACACAACATCGCGCCGCCCGAGCGGCTTTAATAAAGCCTTAATAATTACTTAACCTTTTAACCGATTGAATATTATAAATTGTTCTGATAGAATTAAGGAGTACCAGGCAAAGGGAAAATGAGAAGAAGTGAACAAAAAGTGTCAAAGCACACCCTGTCTTTGAAGCAGAAGAAAATCATAAGCATCGCATCGGTGGTCATTTATATACTGCTGAGCGTTGTCCTGCTCTGGTTTGTCGGCCGCCCGCTTATCCGATTTGTCGATGAGCCTGCGGTGTTCAGACAGTGGGTCTCCGAGCACGGGCTTTGGGGCCGCCTCGCCTTCATAGGTATGGTCGTGCTGCAGGTCGTCGTGGCAATAATTCCGGGCGAGCCGTTCGAGATCGGAGCCGGCTACGCTTTCGGAATGTGGGAGGGTACGCTGCTGTGTATGATAGGCGTCATCATAGGCAGCGCGATAACCTTCGCCATCGTCAGGTGCTTCGGAATCAAAATTGTCGAGGTGTTCTTTTCGCGCGAAAAGATCGACAGACTCAGGCTTTTGCAAAACCGCAGACGCTTTAATACGATAATCTTCATTCTCTCGTTTATCCCGGGAACTCCCAAGGATCTGCTGTCGTACTTCATCGGTCTGACCGATATGAAGCTCAGGACGTGGCTGCTGATCGTCGCTGTCTCGCGCATACCGTCTATCGTGACTTCTACCGTCGGGGGCGACGCCCTCGGCACGCAGAATTACGTCTTTGCGATAGTCGTGTTTGCGTCTACCGCCGTTATTGCGGGTGTGGGGCTCTTCATCTACAACCATATAAGCAGAGCCGATAAGGAGAAAAAGGCGGACGAGGAGGACAGCGGCAGCTGATTTTTCGTCGGAGCACTTTCCGAACCGCCTTTTGCTAATAAGGGCAGAAAGAGGTTATATTTATGCTCGAGATAAGAGAACTCAGCAAGACATACAAGCCGAAGCGCGGCGTGCCCGTGACGGCGCTTGACCGCGTTTCTATAAAATTCGCCGACAAAGGAATGGTGTTCCTGCTCGGCAAGTCGGGCAGCGGCAAGTCGACCATGCTGAACGTCCTCGGCGGACTTGACCGCTACGACAGCGGCGAAATGCTGATAAAGGGCGTGTCGTCGAAGGACTTTTCGCAGTCGCATTTTGACTCCTACCGCAACACCTACGTCGGCTTCATTTTTCAGGAGTACAATATCCTCGACGAGTTCACCGTCGGCGCGAACATCGCGCTTGCGATAGAGCTTCAGGGCAGAAAGGCGACCGACGCCGAGATAAACGACATTCTTGACAAGGTCGACCTCACAGGCTACGGCAACCGCCGTCCCAACGAGCTTTCGGGCGGGCAGAAGCAGCGCGTCGCCATCGCCCGCGCACTTGTCAAGAATCCGGACATCATTATGGCCGACGAGCCGACGGGCGCGCTCGACTCCAACACGGGCCGTCAGGTGCTCGAAACGCTGCGCCGCCTTGCTGACGAGAAGCTGGTCATCGTCGTCTCGCACGACCGCGAGTTCGCCGAGAAGTACGCCGACCGCATAATCGAGCTGGCCGACGGCCGCATTATAAGCGACGTCACCCGCTCGCCCGAGCCGCTCGAGGAAGCGGCCGACGGCGCGCTCACCTTTGACGGCGACAGCATCGAGGTTCCCGCAGGCTACAGCTTGAGCGAGGACGACCGCGTGCGCATAAATGAGTACCTCGCCTCGCTCTCCTCGGGCGCTCGGATAAAGATGGGCGAAAAGAAGCTGCGCGGCTTCCGCGAGACCGAGCAAAACGACGTAAAGAACGACTTTCGCGAGCCGTTCAAGCTGATAAAATCGCGCCTGCCGATGAAGAGCGCGTTCAAAATCGGTGCAAGCAGCCTAAAGCACAAGAAGCTGCGCCTGATATTCACCGTGCTGCTGTCGGCCGTGGCATTTACGCTGTTCGGACTGTCGGATACGTTCGGCGCATACAACCACATTAACACCTGCACCCGCTCACTCATTGACTCGAACGTAAGCTATGCTTCGTTCTCAAAGCAGGAGAAGAGCTTCTATAACGGCAAAGACGGCGATTTCTACTGGAACTCGGGCATGCTGACCGTCGGCGACGACGATTTGAAGCTGATAACCGACGCGACGGGCATCAAGGTCAAGGGCGTTTACAGCGGCGACCTCGACAAGTCGTTCAAGTCGATGTATTTCGATCAGGATAACGCCTTCGGAAGCGACAGCCACAATATCGCGCTCGTGGGCTTTAACGGCTTTGTCGAGTTCACCGATGCCGATTTGAGCAGCTTCGGCTACAAGCTCAGCGCGGGCAGCCTGCCAAAGACCGACTCCGAGCTTGCCGTAAGCGATCTGGTCTACGAGTGCTTCCGCCGCTGGTCACTCAGCGATGCCGACGGCAAGGAGATCGTCATCGGGTCGCCGTCCGACTTAGTCGGCAAGACGCTCACACTCGGCAAGAAGTCGTACACCGTAAGCGGCGTTGTCGACACGGGATTTGATGTAAAGCGCTACGACAGCTTCTTCAAAAACGACGGCAAAACCAACGCCGACAAGCTCTTAAATTGGGCGCTCTATCAGGAGTATTGCACCGCCATACAGTATTCGTTCGCGGCCACCGCGTTTGTGCGCGAGGGCTTTGTAAGCGACGTTGCGGCCGACACCGCCAAACGCTTTAAGGGCAAGTGGACGCTGTACTTAAGCGAAAAAGATGACGGCACGGGCATATACCCCCACAATTTTGCACGCCTCAGCGACACCGACAAGAGCATTATCAACTGGGTCGGCGAGGAGAAGTCCTCGCTTGCGAAAAACGAGCTTATCGTGACCGCCTCCGCCCTGCGCGAGCTTTACTTTGACGGCAGCGACGAGGTCGGCATTGACGAGCTGAAGGCAGCGGTCGCTTCAAAGAAATATACGCAGAGGATTTATTCAAACAGCGATAATAATACTGTGACCGACTGCCGCATAGTCGGCATCATCGACGATGCCGCGCACCCGGGCTACGCCGAAACGGCCGCCTTGTGCGACGATATGTTCGAGCTTATGACAAACGGCACGCGCGGGCTTTACTCCTTCGCTGTCGGCGCTATGCCCGGGGACGAAGCGGACGTCAGGAGGATGGTCACATTCGCAAACGACGGAAGCTCGCAGTTCCGCTTCTCTCTGTGCAACCCCGTAACATTTGAGCTTGATACCGTCAACGGCGTGCTCAGGGAAATGGCAAAGGCTTTTCTCTGGGTCGGCATAGGCTTCGCCGTGTTTGCGGCGCTGATGCTTGCAAACTTCATCGGCACGTCCATCGCCTACAAGAAGCAGGAGATAGGTATTCTGCGCGCCATCGGCTCGCGCGGCAACGACGTGTTCCGCATATTCTTCTCCGAAAGCTTTATTATCGCGATGATAAACTTTGTCCTCTCGTTTGCAGGCACGTTCGCTGTTACGGCATTTATTAATTACAAGCTGCGCGAGGCCGTCGGAGTGCTGATAACCGTGCTCACTTTCGGCGTCAGGCAAATTGCTCTGCTGCTGGTCGTCAGCGTTGCCGTCGCGGCTGTGGCAAGCTTTATTCCTGTCAAGCGAATTGCCTCAAAGCGCCCGATCGACGCTATCAGAAACAGATAAAGGCTTAAAAACGGCGAAGATCCGCAAATTTCAAATCAATCCGAAAAGCGACGCTCAAAGGCAAAATTGCCCGAAAGCGCCGCTTTTTGTAAATCTAATCTACATTAGTTATAAATATCGGTTAAATTTTTAACAATCTTTGTGCAGATAAGGCAAAGCGCTCGGCGCAATACGGCACTGAAAATTCGGCAATACCCAAAACATCCAAAATATAGCGAAGTCGGTTGACACGGAGCCACAATATATAGTATGATATGGTTATTACAACCGAGGAACGCAAAAATGCGGCGCACCCGTAAAAAGCGACCTCTGACGGATTTTTGGGAGGCAAAAGAATGGAACACAAGAATTGGGAAGGCTTTAAGGGCAATATCTGGAAGGACGAAATAAATGTCCGCGACTTTATTCAGAACAACTACACCGAGTATACCGGCACGTCGGACTTTCTCGCACCCGCAACCGAGCGCACAAAGCAGCTTATGCAGCGCGTGCAGGCTCTGTTCGAGGTCGAGCGGCAGTTCGGCGGCGTGCTTGACGTTGATACGCGCACCGTTTCGACCGTCACCGCTTACGCTCCGGGCTACATCGACAAAGAAAAGGAGCTTATCGTCGGACTGCAGACCTCGCGCCCGCTTCGCCGCGGCGTAAATCCGTTCGGCGGTATCCGTATGGCGCGCCAGGCGTGCGAGGCCTACGGCTACAAGCTCGGCGAAAACATCGAGGACGAGTTCAAGTACAGAACCACCCACAACACCGGCGTTTTCAACGCCTACACCTCAGAGATGCGCGCAGCCAGAAAGAGCCACCTCATCACGGGTCTGCCCGACGCCTACGGCCGCGGCCGTATCATCGGCGACTATCGCAGAGTGGCGCTCTACGGCGTTGACCGCCTTATCGAGGAGAAAAAGCGCGACAAGGCCGCGCTCAACGGCTGCGACTTCAACGAGGAGACAATTCGGCACTCTGAGGAGCTGACGGGTCAGATCAACGCCCTCGGCGACCTCAAGGAGATGGCCGCGTCCTACGGCTTTGACATCAGCTTCCCCGCTTCAAACGCAAAAGAGGCTATCCAGTGGACGTACTTCGCCTACCTCGCCGCCATCAAGGATCAGAACGGCGCTGCAATGTCGCTCGGCCGCGTGAGCACTTTCCTCGATATATTCATCGAGCGCGACATCTCCGCAGGCACCCTCACCGAGCAGGAGGCGCAGGAGCTTATGGACGACTTCGTCATCAAGCTCAGAGTAGCGCGCCACCTCCGCACGCCCGAGTATAACGAGCTGTTCGGCGGCGACCCGATGTGGATAACCGAGAGCGTCGGCGGTATGGGCGACGACGGCAGAACCCTCGTCACCAAGAACAGCTTCCGCGTGCTCAACACGCTCTACACCCTCGGACCTGCGCCCGAGCCGAACCTGACCGTGCTCTGGTCGCAGAACCTGCCAGAGGACTTCAAGCACTTCTGCGCCAAGGTCTCGTGCGATACCGATTCAATTCAGTATGAGAGCGACGACCTCATGCGTCCGATCTACGGCGACGATTACGGCATCGCCTGCTGCGTTTCCGCAATGCAGATAGGCAAGCAGATGCAGTTCTTCGGCGCAAGATGCAACCTTGCCAAGCTGCTGCTGCTCGCGCTCAACGGCGGTTACGACACCGTCAGCGGCGTAAAGGTCGGCCCGCAGATGGCGCCTGTCGCGGGCGATACCCTCGATTACGCCGAGGTCGAGACCCGTTTCAAGGAGTACGCACGGTGGCTGCTCAAGCTCTACGTCAATACCATGAACATCATTCACTTTATGCACGACAAGTACGCTTACGAGGCGCTCCAGATGTCGCTGCATGACAGTGACATTCACCGCTTTATGGCGTTCGGTATCGCGGGGCTGTCCGTCACGACCGACTCGCTGAGCGCCGTAAAATTTGCGTCCGTTCACCCTGTCCGCGATGAAAACGGCTTCATAACCGGCTTCAACACCGACGGCGAGTTCCCCAAGTACGGCAACGACGACGACCGCGTCGACAGCATTGCCAAGGAGCTGACCCACTTCGTCATCACCGAGCTGCGCAAGACCCCCGCCTACCGCGGCGCGGAGCACACCCTCTCGGCTCTGACGATAACCTCGAACGTAATGTACGGCAAGCATACGGGCGCAACCCCCGACGGCCGTGAAGCGGGCGCTCCGTTCGCTCCGGGCGCCAACCCGATGCACAACCGCGAGGAGAACGGCGCTCTTGCGTCGCTCAACTCCGTGGCTAAGCTGTCCTACGACGACTGCCGCGACGGTATCTCGAACACGTTCTCCATCACGCCCGACACCCTCGGCCGCAGCACACAGGAGCGCGTTGAGAACCTCGTGAACGTCCTCGACGGCTACTTTGCAAAGCACGCGCACCACATCAACATCAACGTCCTCAACCGCGAGACGCTTATCAAGGCCTACAACGACCCGACCGCTTACCCGAACCTGACTATCCGCGTTTCGGGCTACGCCGTCAACTTCCACAAGCTGTCGAAGGAGCAGCAGCGCGAGGTCATCAGCCGCACCTTCCACGAGGCGATGTAAGATGGGCGGCCTCTCGGGACGCATAAGCTCCATTCAGACAATGGGCACGCTCGACGGCCCCGGAGTTCGCTTCATCGTGTTCACCCAGGGCTGCCCGCTGCGCTGCGGCTGCTGCCACAATCCCGAAACGTGGGATATAAACGGCGGCAGCATTATGACGGCGGCCGAGCTTGCCGAGCGAGCGGAGAAGTACCGCTGCTACTTCGGAAAAAAAGGCGGCATAACCGTCTCGGGCGGCGAGCCGCTGCTGCAGGCCAACTTCGTGCGCGAGCTTTTCTCGCTGTGCCGCGAAAATGGGATAAACACCTGCCTTGACACCAGCGGCTGCATACTGAACGATTCGGTCGAGCGGCTGCTCGACGTGACGGATTACTGCCTGCTCGACATCAAGTACACGACCGATGAAAAATACCGCAGCTTCGTCGGCTGCGGTATGGACGCGCCGCTGCGCTTTTTGGAGCGGCTTGAGGAAAAGAATATCCCCACGCGCCTGCGTCAGGTCACGATAAAGGGGCTCAACGACGATGGGGAGAACGCCGCGCGGCTGAAAGAGCTGTGGAAAAGCCACTCCTGCGTCGAGGAGGTCGAGCTGCTCGCGTTCCGCACTCTGTGCCGCGAGAAGTACGAAAAGCTCGGCTGCGACTTCCGCTTCGGCGACATACCCGAAACGCCGAAGTCCGAGGTGACCCGCCTGCAGCGGATCATAAACGAATAAGAAACCGACCCAAGGCGCTGCTTGCGTTTGCCTTGGGTCGGCTTTTATGCTTTTTGAACGATTACGGCAAATATCTCGAACAGGACGGCCGCTGCGCCGCATACAGGCGGCGTGATATTTGCAAGAAAGTCAAGGTGGCTTTCATCATATATGCCGCCGAGCAGCCGCTGCGACAGGCTCGGGAACAGCGCGTCGACCCACATCGCAAGCAGGGCGACCGACGACACCGCGTCAAGGAACGAGCCGAAGCCGAAAGCTGTCAGCTTTGCAATCACGCACAGGGTAACGACGGGCGCGAAGGTCTTCCTTTTGAACAGGTAGGCAAAAAAATATCGGTTGAGCCGATAGCGTTCGCATTTGCGCCCGCTTTCGGGCTCGGAGGTCACATCCGCGCCGCACATCGGGCACTCGCTGTGTGCGTGCACGGTCATTTTGCATACGGGGCAGGTTTTCATTAGCTCTTTCCGTCTTTCAGTTCCAATATCGGCCGAGGTCGCCGACAATGTCGACCCCGAAGAAGCACAGCAGCACGTTGCGCGTGACAAACACCGCCGCGACGAAGATGACATAGGCCATCAGCGGCCGAAAGCGCGCTGTCAGCACCTTGTCGCGGCCCTTTGCGATGTTCACGGCGGCGACGACGTCGAGCACAATAAACAGCGCCGCGCTGACGGGCACTGTCGGATTCAGGCGGAACGCTTCGGCAAAGTCGAAGCGCAGCAGGGCGAGCGCTGCGCGCGTTCCTCCGCAGCCGGGGCAGTAGATGTGCAGCCCGTGCGCGATGAAGCAGCCCGCGAACGCGCCGATTTTCGGCAGGCTTATCAGCTTCATATACAGCTTTGACAGCGGCCACAGCAGCGCAAGGCTCGCATTGACCAGAGCGAACACGACCCACCTGAGCGCCGTCAGGCGAGAGCGGCTGCAGCGCACGGGAGCGCGCCTGACCCGCGCGTGCAGGTCGATTTTTTGCGGAGTGCTCATTGCGCGCCCTCCTTTAAAAGCTGCTCGTTTATCAGCTTTTCAAGCTCGCGCTCAAAGGCGGCGTCGGCTTCGGGCAGGCGTTTTTTCGGCCCTTTCAGGTGCCTACCCGCCGCTCGCGCTTTTTTTGAAACAAAGCGCATATCAAGCAGCGTTTCGATGTTTTTATCCGTATAGCGGCGGCCGTTCTGGTCGATGCAGTTAGCACCCTTTGCAAGGCACATCGCCGCGAGACCGTAGTCCTGCGTGACCGCGATGTCGCCGCGCGAAATGAGCGAGACCAGCTTGAAGTCGGCCGTGTCAGCCCCTTGGTCGACGGTCACGGTCTCGGCGCAGTCAAAGCTGAAAACGTGCGCCGTGTCGCAGACTATCGTGCAGCCGAGCTTTCGGCGCTTTGCGGCGGCGACCGCCGCTTCGACGACAGGGCAGCCGTCGGCGTCGATGAATATTCGCATTTTTTGCCCTCCCGTCAAATTGCCGCCGCTTAAAGACGGCCGTATACGACAATAATAACATATTTGCGCCCGAAATCACAGCTTTTTCTTGATAAATTCCGCGCGCGTGATAAAATAGAGTTATCAAACCGTTTTCGGAGGATAAAAATGAAGATTGCAATAGTCACCGGCGCAAGCTCGGGCATGGGGCGCGAGTTCGTCAGGCAGCTTTATAAAAAGGAGCGCTTCGACGAGATCTGGGCAATCGCCCGCCGCAAGGACAGGCTCGAGCAGCTGAAAGCCGAGGTGCCCTGCGTGCGCCCGATAGCGCTCGACCTGACTGCCGAGGGCAGCGTCGGGAAGATCGGCGAAATGCTCTCCGCCGAAAAGCCGACGGTCAGCGTGCTCGTCAACTGCAGCGGCTTCGGCAAGTTCGGCTCTTACAGGGACATACCGACGAGCGACGCGCTGGGCATGATAGATTTAAACTGCAAGGCGCTGGTCAATATGACCTACACCGTGCTGCCCTATATGCCCGACGGTGCGAGAATAGCGCAGCTTGACTCGCTGTCGTCGTTCCAGCCCGTGCCGTACCTGGCTGTTTACGGCGCGACAAAGGCGTTTGTGCTCAGCTTCTCCCGCGCGCTTAACGCGGAGCTCAGAAGCCGCAATATAACCGTCACCGCCGTCTGCCCCGGGTGGGTCGCGACCGAGTTCTTCGACCGCGCGACCCAGACCAACGACAAGGCCGTGACCTACTTCAACGTCGTCTACAGGCCCGAGGATGTTATCCGCACCGCCGTGCGCGATATGTACCGCGGCAAGGACGTGTCAATTCACGGCTTTCGGGTCAAAAGTCAGGTGCTGCTCGTGAAGCTGCTGCCGCACAAGCTGGTCATGAACATCTGGCTCAGGCAGCAGAAGCTCAAGCCCTGACGGCTTCAAGCCTGAAAACACAGTGGGCGCTCAAAGCGCCTTTTCGGAGGAAAGTTATGAAAAAACCGTCTGTTTCCATCGCCGCGTCAAAGATGGCGCTGCGCTTTTTCGGCTATCACATCATGTGCCTGTTCGTGTCGCTGAGCGTCGCCGCCTTTATGACGGGCGCGGCGGGGCTTATCGTCTCGCAGTTTTGCTGCCTGGTGATAATCTACGTTATGCCGTATCTGTCGATGTATAAGATTGGCTTTGAGGACTGCAACCGCATAAACACGGGTCATATGCAAAAGGACAAGCTCTTCGGGCTGAAGGTCGCTTACATGGGCTATTCGCCGTTTATACTGCTGTCCGTCGCCTGCGTGCTGGCAAAGCTCGGCGCGATTCCGAGCGGCTATGTCGCGTTTTACCGCCTGTTCAACGCGCCGTTTATGTCGCTGATGCAGTCGGTTCTGCCGACCTCGCTGACCGTCGCGGAGTATCCCGTTTGGCGCGTGCTCGCGGTCGCGGCGCTGTCGCTCAGCGTTCCGCTGTCGCCCGCGCTCGGCTACGCTATGGGTCTCGAGCGCATCTCGTTCACCGAGGAGTACGGGCTCAAACGCAAAAAGCAAAGTTAAAAGCCGAAAGCCGCTTGAGTTCAAGCGGTTTTCGTTCGTCATTCAAAGCAAAGGTGTCCTTTAAATGAAGTATCTTAAACAGTTCGGCATAATCCTCGCCGTCTCGCTTGCGGGCGAGCTGCTGAGTATGCTCATTCCGCTGCCCGTGCCCGCGAGCATTTACGGCCTTGTGATAATGCTCATCTGCCTGTGCTCGGGGCTTGTAAAACTGGAGCAGGTCGGCAAAACCGCGCACTTTCTGATTGAGATTATGCCGCTGATGTTCATTCCCGCGGGCGTGGAGCTTATCACCTCGTGGAAGATAATCAGCTCAAACCTCGCGGCCTACGCAATAATGACGCTTGTGACCACGGTCGCTGTCATGTTCGTCTCGGGACGCGTGACGCAGGCGGTTATCCGCCGTCAGAAGAAGGGCGGTGACGGCAATGGAGATGTTTGAAAATTCGGTATTCTTCGGCGTGGCGATAAGTATGGCGTCCTACGGCCTCGGCGTGCTGCTGCAAAGGAAGCTGAAGCTTGCGCTGTTCAATCCCCTGCTCGTCTCGATAATCGTCACGATAGCGGCGCTTGCTTTGCTCAAAATGGACTACAAGACCTATTATGAGGGTGCAAAGTATTTGAGCTACCTGCTGACCCCCGCGACGGTGTGCCTTGCCGTGCCGCTTTATGAGCAGCTGGAGCTGCTGAAGAAAAACCTAAAAGCGATCATCGCGGGCGTTGTCTCCGGCATACTCACGACGATGCTGAGCGTGCTTGCGATGAGCGCCGCGTTCGGCTTTACGCACAAGGAGTACGTCAGCTTTCTGCCGAAGTCGATAACCACCGCCATCGGTATGGGCGTGTCGGAGAAGCTCGGCGGCTACGTTACATTAAGCGTAGCAGTGATAATCATCACGGGCATACTCGGCAGCATTTTAGCGCCCGTGTGCTGCCGGGTGTTCAGGATAACAGAGCCTGTCGCAAAGGGCATCGCCATCGGCTCGGCCTCGCACGCGATAGGCACGGCGCGCGCAATGGAGATGGGCGAGGTCGAAGGCGCGATGAGCGGCCTTTCGATAGCCGTCAGCGGCCTGCTGACCGTCATCGCCGCGTCGGTTTTCGCGCAGTTTATGTAGAAAAAAGCTCTCCTGAAAGCCGATTAAAGGCAATCAGGAGAGCTTTTGCTATATTTCAATGTCAAGCTCGACGGGGCAGTGGTCGGAGCCGAGGATTTCGTCGTGGATTTCGGCGGCGGCGACCTTGTCCTTCAGCCTGTCCGAAACGATGAAGTAGTCAATTCTCCACCCGACGTTCTTCTCGCGCGCATGGAAGCGGTACGACCACCACGAGTAGCGCCCCTCGGCCTCGGGATAGAGCAGGCGGAACGTGTCGGTAAAGCCGGCCGAGAGCAGGTCGGAGAACTTGCCGCGCTCCTCGTCGGTGAAGCCGGGGTTTTTGCGGTTGGTCTTGGGGTTTTTCAGGTCGATTTCCTTATGCGCGACGTTCAGGTCGCCGCAGAATATGACGGGCTTTTTCTCATCAAGCCCCTTGATATAGCTTAAAAATGCGTCCTCCCACTGCATACGGTAGTCAAGCCGTGCAAGCCCGTCCTGCGAGTTGGGAGTGTACACCGTCACGACGTAGCAGTTTTCAAGCTCGGCGGTGATGACGCGCCCCTCCCTGTCGTGCTCCTCGCAGCCGATGCCGTAGGTAACACTCAGCGGCTGCTGCTTTATGAACAGGGCCGTGCCCGAGTAGCCCTTGCGCTCGGCGTAATTCCAGTATTGACGGTAGCCGTCGAGCTCCAGCTCGATCTGACCCGCCTGCAGCTTTGTCTCCTGCAGGCAGAACACGTCCGCGTCAAGCGACTTGAATATATCTCCGAAACCCTTGCCCACGCAGGCTCTGATTCCGTTTACGTTCCAGGAAATGAGCTTCATTTTATCCTCCAAATAGGTTTTACTTGATTTTATCATATTTTGACGCTCGGCGCAATGCTCAAATTGACAAGCGCGGCTTTAAGCGCTATTATATTACGTGAAAGGGGCAATGAAAAATGTACAGAATAGGAGCTTCCTCGAGCGGGGCACCGATAGACGAGGCCAAAATGGCCGACTACGCCGCAAACGGCATCACCGATATGGAAATTTCGGAGCATTATTACACCGATTACGATTACAGGGGCGTGAGGGCGCTGGCCGACCGTTTTTCGGTCAACCTGTGGTCGCTGCACCTGCCGTTCTGGGGCGGGCTTGACATCTCGTCGCCCGACAGTGAAAAGCGCGAGCCGTCGCTTGAGACACACTTCGACATAATCAGACGCGCAAGCGACATCGGCATCGACAAGTTTGTCATTCACCCGAGCAGCGAGCCTGTGCCCGACGACAGGCGGAGCGAGCATATGAAGTGCGCGCAGCAGTCGCTTGCGCGGCTTGCGGAGCTCGCCGAGCGCTGCGGCGCGATAATTTGCGCGGAGGACTTGCCGCGCTCGTGCATCAGCAACTCTATTGCGAATATGCAGCTGCTGCTCTCGGCCGACGAGCGGCTGAAGGCCTGCGTTGACACCAACCACATCACCGCAGAACCGCCGCAGCAGCTTATCCGCGCGCTCGGAGGAAAAATCGCGACGCTGCACGTCTCGGACTTCGACTTTATAAATGAGCGGCACTGGCTGCCCGGCGAGGGCAAGATCGACTGGCCCGAGGTGCTCAGGGCGCTTGACGAGGTCGGCTATAACGGCGTCTGGATGTACGAGCTGGGCTTTGAGTGCCCCAAGACCATCTATCGCGACCGCGCTCTGACCTGCGCCGACCTGAGCCGCAACGCGCACGAGCTGTTCGCAGGCGAGCGCCCGACGGTCATCTCACGCCCCAAGCCGAACCTCGGAATGTGGGAGTAGTCCGCGTTTGAGGGGTGCAGGTTATTTGAGCGCGTCCCCCGCGCAATGAGCGCGGCAAGTAATTTGACGACCCTTCAGTCTTTTTGCTGCGCAAAAAGCCGGCTTCCCTTACGCAGGGACGCCTTTCGGGCACACAGCGCATATATTTTTTCGTTAGCGCCCTCGCCCCCTTGCTTCAAGGGAAGGCTTTTTCGGCTGCTGCAAAAAACATCAATCCGCACATTTTTCGCACAGGTGGGTGACTTTTGGGCTGATTTATGCTAATATTGTATAAAACGACTCGGCCGCAAGGGGCGGGACGGGACTTCACGAAAGCGAGAAGTGAGAATGGAAATTTATCTGCTTATTGCGGCGGGGATAATCGCCGCTCTTGAGCTTACGGTCATAATCATGCTTGCCGTGCGCGGCGGCGACAGGGGCACGCGCGACGACTTGCGGCGGCTTGAAAAATACGTCGGCGACGAATTTTCACGCAACCGAAAGGAGACGGCCGACAGCCTGCGCGATATGAACGCACTGATCCGCGAGATGCAGAGCTTGAACGCGCGGCAGAGCGAGCGCATCAGCGGCGTTCTCGCCGACAGCGTGGCGCGGCTTCAGGACAGCAACGAGCGCAAGCTCGACCAGATGCGCGCGACCGTCGACGAAAAGCTGACCGACACGCTCTCAAAGCGGCTCGACAGCAGCTTCAAAGTCGTCGGCGAGCAGCTCAAAAGCGTGCATGAGTCGCTCGGCGAAATGCACCGCCTTGCGGGCGACGTCAACGACCTGCAGCGCGTGCTGACCAACGTCAAGGCGCGCGGCACCTGGGCCGAAATGCAGCTGGGCAGCATTCTGGAGCAGACGCTCACGCGCGACCGGTACGACTGCAACGTATCGACCAAGGGCGACTCGCACCGCGTTGAGTTCGCGATAAAGATACCCTCGCGCGAGGAGGACGGTCGCTTTGTCTGGCTGCCGATCGACTCCAAATTCCCGCAGGAGGACTACATTCGCATCTGCGACGCGGCCGAGCGCGCCGACCGTCAGGCGGTCGAGGACGCGACGAAAGCGCTCGAAGCCGCGGTCAAAACGCAGGCGAAGACTATCTCGCAGCTTTACATCAGCGTGCCGCAGACGACCGACTTTGCGATAATGTTCCTTGCGACCGAGGGGCTGTACGCCGAAGTGCTGCGCCGTCCGGGGCTGTGCGAAGAAATTCAGAACAAGTATCGCGTGATGATCTGCGGGCCGACGACGATAACCGCTTTCCTGAACACGCTGCGCGTCGGCTTCCGCACCGTTGCGCTTGACAAAAAGGCCGCCGAGGTCTGGAAGGTGCTCGGCGCGGTCAGAACGCAGTACGACAGGTTCGAGGGCATACTCGCCAAGGCGAGAAAGAAGATCGACGAAGCGGGCTCGACCATCGACGACGCGCAAAAGCGCAACGCGATAATTCAGCGCTCCCTGCGCTCGGTCGAGCGCGTGGACGAGAGCGAGGCCGAAGCCCTGCTCGGCACGGACGCACCGGCACTCGGCGAAGGCGAAGCGGCGGACGAGGCCGCAAGCACGGACGCGGACAGCTTTGCGCAGGCAGAGCTGTGATTGATATGAAAGAGAGCGGAAGCCGACGTCTTCCGCTCTTTTTCATAATATAACGCGCCCCGAAAACAAAACGCCCCGCCTGCACTCGGGCGGCCTTTCGGTCGCAAAAGCACAAAACGGGGCAAATATATATTGCTTTCAGGCAGCGATTTCTGCCGCGCGGAATCCCCTTAGTCGGCGAGGTACTCCTTGAGCAGCGTCTGCAAAATCTCGTCACGGTCAAGGCGGCGGATAAGGCTGCGCGCGTTGTGGTTGGTCGTGATATAGGTCGGGTCCTCGGACAGAATGTAACCGACGATCTGATTTATCGGGTTGTAGCCCTTCTCTTTCAAAGCGTTGTAAACCGTCACGAGTATGCTTTTTATCTCACGCTCGCGGTCGTCACCCAAGCTGAAAGTCATAGTTTTGTCCTGCACAAGTCGTCACCCTTTCGGTCGTCGTTTTTCTCCCTTGTACTTTATATGTTACACCAAAAAGCCCGCCTGTTCAAGCTTTTTTTGCTTATTTATTCTTTAAATTTTTGTTACGAAATCGTAAAAGTTGCTCGGCGCTAACCTCCTTTTGCGCCGAAAGCTCTGCAAGCCGCAAAGGAGCCGATCGGCAGCAGCGGCTGCTCCGCCCGCCGCGCGTCCGTCTTTTCCGCGCCCGACGCACCTGCCACAGCAAAAGGAAAGCCGCCGCTAATGCACCCTCCTGAATGAGCGCTTTAGCAACGGCCGCATAACCAGTATCAGTATATCACAGTAATATCAGCTGCGAGGAATAATGCTTGTTATGCCTGCTGCTCCTTGATCTTGGAGAAGCACTCGCTGCAGTAGATCGGACGATCTCCGCTCGGCTTAAAGGGAACCTTGGCTTCCTTACCGCAGTTGGCGCAGACGCCTACATAGGTCTCTCTCTCGCCTCTGGCAGCGTTCTTGCGTGCGTCGCGGCAAGCTTTGCATCTCTGCGGCTCGTTCTCGAAGCCTTTGGAAGCATAAAACTCCTGCTCACCGGCTGTGAATACGAACTCATTGCCGCATTCTTTGCAAATTAGGGTCTTGTCTTCAAACATTTTGTTACCTCGCTTGAAATAGATTTTAATACACTCCGCGCGGGCGGACTTGCACCGCCGTCTTTGTTCAGGGCAACGCTCTGCTTTGAGCTACGCGTGGATTTTTTAATTTAACATGGCTTGCCGCGGAAGACTGGAAAGCCGCTTATGTACTTTTTAGCGGGCATTCGGCCCTCAAGCCCCGCCGAGTTTGCGCCTGACGCGGCCGAGCGCGTTTTCAACCGACTTTTTGGAGCAGGAGATCCGCTCGGCAATGTCGGCATAGGAGTAGCCCGCAAGGTATAAGGACAGCACCCTGCGCTCCTTTTCGCTGGTCATATCGTTAATTCGGCGGCTGACGCGCTCAAGCTCGTCGCGCGCGATGACCGCGCCCTCGGGGTCGCTTTTGTCGGCGACCGAGTCAAGCCCGACCCGAGCGGACGGCGGCACCTGCTTTTTGCGGCAGGCGGCTTTGACCGCGTCGGCCATTCGCCTGTCGATATTCAGCACCGCGAACGTGTGAAACGACGCGCCGAAGCTCTCGTCATAGCCGTTGATCGCGCCGAGCAGGCCGATAAAGCCCTCCTGCCCGAGGTCCTCGCAATCAAGGACTCCCGCACCGAAAGCGGGCATATATCCGCTTGCGCGCAGGCCGACCGTGTTGATATAGCGCGCCGCAAGACGGTCGCGCGCCGACTGATCCCCCGCCTGAGCCAAACGGCAAAGCTGCTCGTCACTTTCACGCACTTTTGCCATTCCTCCCGACAAAAGAAACCCGCCGACATGCATATCAGCGCACATTAAACCACATCTATAATACATCAAAATTAACAATTTGTCAATACATTTTCATTAAACTGCCTAAACATTTCTTAATTCGCTGTTTATTTTTGTAAAAAATATAAATTTTGACAAGACATCCGCCTTTTCGCGGCTCACAACTTTCGACGGCTTAAAAAGACTTTACAACCAAGGCTTTATTTGATATAATCAAACTCGGATAAACAGCGTCCGATCCCGTCATTTTATACGGCTCCCGGCGGAGAAGCCGGCGCCGTAAAGCAGCTTTAGACGAAAGAGGTGAGCGTTCCCCATGACCGTATACGACATCACCGCCGAGCTTACCGCCGCCAAGATCTACCCCGGCGACCCCGTGACGAAGGTCACGCGCGTGCGCCGCATCAAAAGCGGCGACGGCTGCAACCTGACCGCCGTTTCGATGTGCACCCACGCGGGCACTCATCTTGAAGCGCCGCTGCACTTCATCGACTCGGGGCTCAGCGTAAACGAACTTGACCTTGCTTTATTTATAGGCGAGTGCTCGGTCGTCGCGTGCAACGGCTTTTGCGACGACATCACGGGCGCGGACATCGAGCGCCTTGTCAAAAACGGAACGCGCAAGGTGCTGTTCAAGACCGTCGGCCGCTGCCGATTGACGCGCTCGGCCGCGTTCGCCCTCGTGAATATCGGGGTCGAGCTGGTCGGCATCGACGCGATAAGCATCGCGCCGGAGGACGACGAGGAGAGCGTCCACCGCGAGCTGATGAGCGCGGGCATTGCCGTGCTCGAGGGGCTTGTGCTGCGCCACGTCCAGTCGGGGAGCTACACGCTCGTCGCCCTGCCGATGAAAATTGACGGCGTCGAGGCCGCGCCCTGCCGCGCGATACTGCTGAAAAACTGAACCGAAACGGCTTTTGAGGAGAAAAAGGAATTGTCATATCCGTCCGAATTTATTCGCAACTTTTGCATAATCGCTCACATCGACCACGGCAAGTCGACCCTCGCCGACCGTATGCTTGAGCTGACCAAATCGGTTTCCGACCGTGAGATGGAGGATCAGCTGCTCGACAGCATGGACCTCGAGCGCGAGCGCGGAATAACGATAAAGGCGCACGCCGTCACCCTTGAGTACAAGGCAAACGACGGCAACACCTACGAGCTTAATCTTATCGACACCCCCGGTCACGTCGACTTCAACTACGAGGTCTCCCGCGCGCTCGCCGCGTGCGAGGGGGCTGTGCTCGTCGTCGACGCGTCGCAGGGCATTGAGGCGCAGACCCTCGCCAACACCTATCTGGCTGTCGACCACAATCTTGAAATTCTGCCCGTCATCAACAAAATCGACCTGCCGAGCGCCGACCCCGAGCGCGTAAAGGCAGAGATCGAGGACGTCATCGGCATACCCGCCGACGAAGCGCCGTGCGTTTCGGCTAAAACGGGGCTGAACATCGAGCAGGTGCTCGAGGGCATCGTCAAGACCGTCCCCGCGCCGCACGACGACCGCGACGCGCCGCTTCAGGCGCTCATTTTCGACTCCTACTACGACCCGTACAAGGGCGTTATCGTTTACTTCCGCGTAAAAAGCGGCGTTATCCGCCCCGGTATGAGAATTCGCATGATGGCGACGGGCGCGGAGTTCGATCTGGTCGAAGTCGGCCGCAAGCGCGCGATGTTTATGGAGCCGTGCGACGCGCTCTACGCGGGCGAGGTCGGCTACCTCGCGGCCTCGATAAAGAACGTCTCCGACGCGCGCGTGGGCGACACCGTCACTTCCGTCGAGCACCCCGCCGCCGAACCTCTGCCCGGCTACCGCAAGGTAAACCCCGTCGTATTCTGCGGCATTTACCCCGCCGACGGCGCGCACTACACCGATTTGCGCGAGGCGCTCGAAAAGCTGCAGCTCAACGACGCTTCGCTCATGTTCGAGCCGGAAACTTCGGTCGCACTCGGCTTCGGCTTCCGCTGCGGCTTCCTCGGCCTGCTCCATATGGAGATAATACAGGAGCGGCTTGAGCGCGAGTATGACCTCGACCTCATCACGACCGCGCCGAGCGTCGTCTACCGCCTGACCCTCGTCGGCGGCGAGGTCATCGAGATCGACAACCCGACCAACTACCCCGACCCGTCGCAGATCGTCTCCGCCGAGGAGCCCATCTGCAACGTGCACATCTATTCGCCCAGCGACTACGTCGGCCAGATAATGGAGCTGTGCCAGGAGCGCCGCGGCGTGTTCAAGGATATGCAATACGTCGGCAAGGAGCGCGTGGACATTCACTATCTGCTGCCGCTCAACGAGATTGTCTACGACTTCTTCGACGCGCTCAAATCACGTACCCGCGGCTACGCGTCCTACGACTACGAGCTGCACGGATACGAGAAGTCCAACCTCGTCAAGCTCGACGTGCTGCTCAACGGCGACATCGTCGATGCGCTCAGCTTCATCGTCCACGCCGACAATGCCTACGCCCGCGCGCGCCGCATCGCCGAAAAGCTCAAGGAGCACATTCCGCGCCAGCTTTTTGAAGTGCCCGTGCAGGTCGCCGTCGGCGGCAAAATAATCGCCCGCGAAACCGTAAAAGCTATGCGTAAGGACGTGCTTGCCAAGTGCTACGGCGGCGATATAACCAGAAAGAAGAAGCTGCTTGAGAAGCAAAAAGAGGGCAAAAAGCGTATGCGCAAGCTCGGCTCGGTCGAGGTTCCGCAGGAGGCGTTTATGGCCGTACTCAAGCTCGACGAATAACAGGAGGTCACCCAAAATGAAACAGCAGGTTATTGATTTTCTCAAAAAATATAATATGTACTACGGTCAGGTCGACCTTCAGCACTGGACTGACGAGTTCGTCCGCCAGATGAAGGCGGGCAACGACGGCAAGCCCGAGAGCCTGATGATGATTCCGACCTACGTCTACACCGACGGCGAGGTCAACCGCAACGAGCCCGTCATTGTTATGGACGCGGGCGGAACGAACTTCCGCACGGCTGTTGTCGACTTCGACTCCGCCGGCAAGCCCGTCATCGGCAGCTTCTCCAAGCGCCCGATGCCAGGCACGCAGGGCGCGCTCACGGCAGAGCAGTTCTTTGACACGCTCGCCGAAGCTATCGAGCCGTTCGACCGCATCAGCAACAAGGTCGGCTTCTGCTTCTCGTTCCCGACCGAGATAATGCCCGACGGCGACGGCAGGATTCTCTGCTTTGCAAAGGGCGTCGACATTCGCGGCGCCGAGGGTCGCCTGCTCGGCGAGGGCATAAATGAAGCGCTTGTCAAGCGCGGCTGCTCAAAGAAGAAGTTCGTCATTCTCAACGACACTGTCGCCGCGATGCTCGGCGCTATCGCCGAAAATCCCGACGGCAACTTTGACAGCTACATCGGGTTCATTCTCGGCACGGGCACAAACACCTGCTACATCGAGCGCTGCGAGAATATCAGGCACGCCGTTGTCAACAGCCGCTCGCTCATGGCGATAAATATGGAGTCGGGCTGCTTCAACGCCTTCCCGCGCGGCGCGATCGACGACGAGTTCGACGCGACCACCAACAACCCCGACGACCATCTGTTTGAGAAGATGGTCTCGGGCGCTTATATGGCCAAGCTGCTGCGCCTGACCCTTGTCCACGCGGCCGAAGAAGGGCTGCTCTCCGACGAGTGCGCCGCCAAGCTCGACGCAGTCGGCGAGATCACGATGCGCGACGTCGACTCGTTCTGCGAGGACCGCTTCGGCGACAGCGCGCTTGCCAAAATCGCCGTGACCGACGACGACCGCGGGACGATCTACGACTTTGTCGACGCCGCCTACGAGCGCGCCGCAAGGCTCGTCGCGATAAACCTCGCCGCAGTCGCGGTGCAGACCGGCCTCGGCAAGTCGGCCGACAGACCCATCTGCGTTTCGGCCGAGGGCACGACCTTCACCAAGGCGGCGCTCTTCCGTCCGAAGCTCGACAGATACGTCAGCGACTTCATCGTCGGCAAGCTCGGCAGCCACCTTGTCTTTGTCAAGAGCGAGGACTCCACCCTCGTCGGCAGCGCCGTCGCCGTGCTGCTTAATTAAGGGGCGGTTAAAGCCGCCGCCGAATAATCGGCGTTACAGTCGAACAGCACTTTTATAAAACAGCCGAAAGCCGTGCGCAGCAGATGCGCACGGCTTTTTATTTTGCTGCAGGCGATAAATCCGCCGAATCAGCCGCACTTAAAGCAAATACAAAACTTTGAAGTCCTCTTGACAAGCTTGCTCGACAGCAGGGGCCATAATTTACAGCCAAAAGCGGACTTCCGACAAAAGCTTCCGCTTGAAGCAGGGGAGGCTTTAAGAGCGATGCTTATCCAACCCATAAGGCGGAAAGCCGCGAAGCGCGGCTTTCAGTCGTTACCTATTCACTAATTTACTTCCCTATCATCAGTGCCTCGGCGAGGCGGGCGGCGTTTACCAGCTCGTTTACGTCGGAATACTCACTGCAGGAGTGGCAGTTGTTCATGCCGCAGGCAACGACAAGGCCGCTTACGCCGTGGTGAAAGCAGTGGTTATTATCGCTGCCGCCGTAGGTGACGATCAGCTTCGGCTCAAGGCCGACATCGGCGCAGGCGGCTTTGAAGCGGCTTGCGACCTCGCCATCGGGATCGACGCGGTAGGCAAGGCACAGCGGGTGAGTCGAAAACTTAACGCTCGCGCCCAAGCCCTCGGCAGCGTCGGTCACGGCGCGCTCGATAAGCGCAAGGCGCTCATACACCGTATCATTATCAAATCCGCGCACTTCGCCCGTCAGAACGCAGTTTTCGGGCACGACGTTGTCGGCAGCACCGCCCGAGATCATGCCGATATTGACGGTGGTGTCCCCCACGCGCCCGCACTCGACGGCGGCGACGGCCGCCGCGGCGGCCTTTATCGCGTGCACGCCCTCCTCGGGTGAGAAAGCGGCGTGCGCCGCTTTGCCCTTTATCTCAGCTTTGAACGAGATTATCGCGGGCGCCTGATAGGCCGCTTCGCCGACCGCTCCCGTCAAGTCGAAGATATACCCCTGCTTCGATTTAAGCGAGGCAAAGTCAAACTGCTGTATTCCGTCGCAGTAGGTCTCCTCCGCCGCGTCGAACACAAGCTCGATCGGGCGGTGACGAGCCCCGCTCTCCTTTACCGAGCGCAGCGCTTCGAGTATCACCGCCACGCCCGACAAATCGTCAGCACCGAGCACGGTGTCGCCCGCCGAGGTTATGCGCCCGTCGTCGGCTATGACAGCCCGCTTGCCGCGCGCGGGATCGACCGAGTCCATATGCGCCGAAAGCAGCAGTGGCTCGCCCTCTCCGTCAACAAAGGCATACAGGTTGCCGCAGTTGCCGCCGGTCACGGCCGCGCTGCCGTCCTCGCGCGCTTCAATGCCGAGCGAGGAAAGCTCTGCCTTAATAAAATCGCATATCCCGCGCTCGCCGTGGGAGGGGTTGTCGATCCCGACGAGCTTTACGAAGCTGTCGATCAGTCGCTTTTCGTTTATCACAGCCGCTCCCCTTACCTTATATAATATAGTCGTTTGCGTACCGCTCGCGCTGCGAGTTGATGATGTCCTGTATGGTAATGCTGTCAAGATACTCGTTGATAACACGGTTTAGTCCCTGCCACACTGGCAAGGTAGCGCAGTCTGCGCTGCGCGGGCACTCGACCGGGTCCTGCTCGACGCACGCGACGGGCGCCAGGCTGCCCTCGGTCAGGCGCAGCACCTCGCCGACGGTGTACTTGTCGGGCGACTTCGCAAGGCAGTAGCCGCCCTGATAACCGCGGTTGGTCTTGAGCACGTCGGAGCGGTTGAGTATCGGCACTATCTGCTCCAGATATTTTTTTGAGACGCCCTGCCTTTCGGCGACGTCCTTGAGCGCCACATAGCCCTCGCCCTCATGCTCGGCAAGGTCGATAAGCAGGCGCAGCGCATAGCGCCCCTTGGTTGATATTTTCATTATTATAATACCCCTTGATTTTGCCGCAAATAAAAGCGGCTGAAAGTATTCCTATAATACCATATGTTTAATAGGTTTTCAAGCCCGCTCGGGCACATTTCAGGCAAAGACGGCGGCAATTTGGCTGTTTTCACCTAACAGATGGCGAAATTCGCCCTATTTCCGCACAAATTTATGCTGAGTTATAGGTTCAGTCTATTACCTACTATATTCATATGGTATTAGACAGACCGCCCCCGCAGTGCTACAATAAGCACATCGAAAGCGAGGAGAACAGCAAGATGATCACTTTAACCAACGTCAGCAAAACCTTCGTTGACTCGGGCAAAGAGGTGCACGCCGTAAACGACGTCACCCTCACCGTCAACAAGGGCGACATATTCGGAATCATCGGCTTCTCCGGTGCGGGAAAGTCCACGCTCGTGCGCTGCATCAACCTGCTTGAGCGCCCGACCGCAGGCACGGTCGAGGTCGACGGCAAGGAGCTGACAAAGCTCAGCGCCAAAGAGCTTCGCAAAGAGCGCAAAAAAATTGCAATGATCTTTCAGCACTTCAACCTTTTCCCGTCGCGCACGATATTCGGCAACGTCGCCTACCCGCTCAAGGGCAGCGGCCTTACCAAGCAACAGATAAAGGACAAGGTGCACAGCCTGCTTGAGCTGGTCGGCATCTCGGAGAAAGAGAACGCCTACCCCAATCAGCTGTCGGGCGGCCAGAAGCAGCGCGCAGCAATCGCAAGAGCGCTTGCCAACGACCCGAAGATACTGCTGTGCGACGAAGCGACAAGCGCCCTCGACCCGCAGACGACCAAGCAGATACTCGCGCTGCTGCAAAAGCTCAACCGCGAGCTCGGCATAACGATAGTCGTGATAACTCACGAGATGGCGGTCGTCAAGGAGATATGCAACCGCGTCGCGGTAATGGAGCACGGCAACGTGGTTGAAGAGGGCGACGTGTTCTCGGTGTTCGCCGCTCCGAAAGAGAAGATAACCCGCGACTTTATCAAGACCACCTCGAACCTGCAGAAGATCGAGGAGCTGATAAACGAGAACTCCCCCGTCGTCGCGATAAACAAGGGCGAGCTGATAGTCAGACTGTCCTACATCGAGAAAAACGCAAGCGAGCCGCTCATCTCGTCGGTCACCGAAAAGTTCGGGCTGACGCTCAACATAATCTTCGCCGACATCGAAATCGTGCAGAACGCCCCCATCGGCGGCACGGTCGCGATAATCAGCGGCAACCCTGACAAAATCGACGAAGCGCTGCAATACTTAAAGGATAAAAACGTCGGAGTGGAGGTGATCAAAGATGGTCGAGTTTCTTGAAAAAATCATACCCAACGTAATAAAGAGACTGCCTGACTTCTTTGAAGCCATACGCGACACGCTGATAATGGTCGGCTGGTCGGGCTCGATAGCCTTTGTGTTCGGCCTTATCCTCGGCATAGTGATAACCGTCACAAAGCCCGGCGGAATACTTGAAAACAAGGTTCTTTATCAGGTTCTTGACAAGCTGATAAATTTCTTCCGCTCCATTCCGTTCATCATTCTTCTTACCTGGGTCATTCCCCTCTCGCGCGCCATCATGGGCACGGCGATAAACGTGCCGGGAGCCATCGTCCCGCTCATTCTCGGCACCGTGCCGTTTTTCTCGCGGCAGGTCGAAAGTGCCCTCGCCGAGACCGACAAGGGCCTCATCGAAGCGGCGCTCAGCATGGGCTCAAGCCCGTTGGAGATAATCTTCCGCGTTTACCTTAAAGAAAGCGTCGCGGCCATCGCAAGAGGCACGACGATAACCGCGATAAGCCTTGTCGGTCTGACCGCAATGGCGGGCGCGGTCGGCTCGGGCGGACTGGGCGACTTTGCTATCCGCTACGGCCACGACCGCAACATGACCGACGTCACCTGGGTGACGGTCATCGTAGTGTTCATCATGGTCAGCATAATTCAGGTCATCGGCAACGTGGTTGTCAAAAAGACCAAGCACTGAAAGGAGAGCCTGAGCCTAATGTCAATCGAAAAGCGAAAGATAGTCATAATCGGCGCGGGTCACGTCGGCTCGCACGCGGGCTACGCTCTCATCTCGCAGGGGCTTGCGGAGGAGATCGTCTACATCGACGTCGACCGCAAAAAGGCCGAGGCGCAGGCGCTCGACCTATATGACTCAACCGTCTATCTGCCGCGCGCCGCAAAGATACGCGCGGGCGATTACTCCGACGCAAAGGACGCGCAGCTGCTCATAGTTGCCGCAGGTCCTCTGCCCGATATGAAAAACGGCCAGTTCGACCGAATGGACACCCTCGGGGCGACGGTCGAAATCGTCAAGGGCATTGCGGAGAACATACGAATGTCAGGCTTCGCCGGTATTATTCTTAACATCTCAAATCCCGCAGACGTTGTGACCCACTACCTGCAGCACGTTCTTGACTGGCCCGAGAAGCGCATCTTCTCCACCAGCACCACGCTCGACTCCGCAAGGCTCAGGCGAGCCGTTGCCGAAGCCGTCGGGGTCGACCAGAAGTCGGTCTGCGCCTACGCGCTCGGCGAGCACGGCGAAAGCCAGATGGTGCCGTGGTCGACCGTGACCATCGCGGGCAAGCCGCTGACAAAGCTGATGCGCGAGCGCCCCGACACCTACGGCAGGCTCGACCTTGAAGCGCTCGCCGCGACGGGCAAGGCGGGCGGCTGGCACATTCTCGGCGGCAAGGGCTCGACCGAGTTCGGCATCGGCGCAACGATCGCCGAGGTCGTCAGAGCCGTGTTTGCCGACGAGCACAGGGTGCTCCCCGTCTCCGTTAAGCTGAACGGCGAGTACGGCCAGCGCGACGTTTACGCAAGCGTTCCCGCCGTCATCTCGGCCGAGGGCATCGAGGACATTCTCGAGCTTGACCTGACCGACGACGAGCTTGAAAAATTCGCTGCGTCGTGTAAAACGATGCGCGACAACTACTGCAAAGCTCTTTCACTTTAATCAATCAAAAAGCTGAATTTTTCAGGAGGAAATCAAAATGAAACTTAAAAGAATTTTTGCGGCCGTTCTCGCCGCTGCAACCTTAGCACTCGCTTTCGCAGCCTGCAACAAGTCCGACTCCGGCAACAATGACAAGACCGGAAAAACGACCGTGAAGCTCGGCGTTGTCGGCAGCATCTATGAGGATCTGTGGCAGCCCGCAAAGGATAAGCTCGCCGACGAGGGCATCGACCTCGAGATCGTGCAGTTCTCCGACTATGTCACCCCGAACAACGCGCTCAACAGCGGTGATATCGACCTGAACGCTTTCCAGCACCACATCTTCCTTGACAACGAGATCGAGCAGTACGGCTACGACATCGACGTCGCGGGCTACACCTTCATCATTCCGCTCAACCTTTATTCCAAGAAGGTCTCTGCCGTAAGCGAGCTTAAAAACGGCGACGTTGTCGCTATCCCCGACGACGTTACCAACGGCGGCCGCGCGATCAAGGTTCTTGCCGCAGCCGGCCTCATCACCCTTAAAAACGACGCAAACTTTAACCCGACCGTTGACGACATCAAGACCTACAACACCAAAATAGAGATAAAGGAGCTCAAGGCCAACACAATTCCGAGCGTCCTCGACGACGTCGCAGCGGCCGTCATCAACGGCAACTACGCCCTCGACTTCGGCCTCAAGACCGACGAAGCCATCTACAAGGACACCGTCCTTGACGAGGAGAAGTACTGGAACCTCATCGCCGCCAGAAAGGCCGACCTTAATAACAGCGACAAGGCCGAGGTTTACAAGAAGGTAGTCAAGGCGTTCCAGACCGCCGAGACCGAGAAGGTATTCAACGACCAATTCGGCGGCTACTTTATCAAAGTGGGCTGGGATCAGGATCTTATCAAATAATCAAAGCCAAAAAGCAACCCGTGTTCCCATCGAGCTTGAAAAAGTTCGGTGGGGACTTTGCCGTAGAAAGGAAAGGACTTATGCTCAGTGAGCTTAAAGCCGTTATCGGCGACGAAGAGCGCGTTATAACCGAAAACATCGCGCCCGAATATCTGAGCGACACGCTCGGCCGCCTTAAAGGGCAGGCAGCGGCGCTCGTTTTCCCCGTTTCGACCGAGGAGGTCAGCGCCGTAATGCGCTTTGCGCACGGGCGCGGCATCGCCGTCACTCCGCGCGGCGCGGGCACGAATCTTGTCGGCTCGACCGTGCCGCTCGACGGCGGAATCATCCTCGATATGTCAAAGATGAACCGCGTGCTCGGGCTTGACACCGACACGCTTACCGTGACCGTCGAGCCCGGTGTGCTGCTTGAGGATCTGCAGCGCTACGTTGAGGATCGCGGCCTGTTCTACCCGCCCGACCCGGGCGAGAAGGCCTCGTCGATAGGCGGCAACATCAGCACCAACGCGGGCGGTATGCGCGCGGTCAAGTACGGCGTCACCCGCGACTATGTGCGCGGCCTTGAGGTCGTCACGGCCGACGGCAGCGTGCTCACCGTCGGCGGCAAATGCGTCAAGGACGCAAGCGGGCTGTCGCTCAAAAATCTGTACATCGGCTCGGAGGGCACGCTCGCGGTCATAACCAAGTGCGTGCTGAAGCTGATACCGAAGCCCGAGACGACGCTCAGCGTGCTTGTGCCGTTTGCCGACCTCGAAACGGGAATAAGCAGCGTGCTGAAGATACTGCGCGCCGACGCCGACCCCACCGCCGTGGAGTTTATGGAGCGCAAGGTCGTCAAGCTCGGCGAGGACTTCACGGGCTTTGAGTATCCCTGCCCGCAGGCGGGCTCGTACATCTTGCTGACCTTCGACGGCAGCGACGCGCGCGTGCGCGAAAACGCGGGTAAGGTGCGCTCAATCGCGCTCGCCTCGGGCGCGCTCGACTACATCATGCTGACCGACCCGCGCAAGGCGGCCTCCGTGTGGAAAGTGCGCGGCTGCCTTGTCAAGGCCGTCGAGGCTTTCTCGGAGCAGGAGCCTGTCGACATCGTTGTGCCGATAAGCAGGACCGCCGAGTTTATACACTTCATCAACGCCCTTGATAAGGAAAGCGGCGTGCGCATGGTCAGCTTCGGTCACGCGAGCGACGGCAACGTCCACCTGTGCGTGGTGCGCGGCGACCGCAGCGCCGAGCAGTGGGAGAGAGACCTGCACTCGGTCATGGACTCGGCCTATGCCAAGGCCTACAGACTCGGCGGAATAACCTCGGGCGAGCACGGCATCGGAGTGTCAAAGCGCCGCTATTTCCTGCGTGAAACGGCGAAGGAAAACCTTGCTGCGATGAACGCCGTAAAGGACGCGCTCGACCCAAAGCACATTCTCAACGATAAAAAATCCTACATCACGGAGGGATAACAATGAAACCGCTTTCAAAGCGCACCGACAGCTTCACCGATTCGGTAATACGCCGAATGACGCGCGTTTCGCTCAAATACGGCGCGGTCAACCTCTCGCAGGGCTTCCCCGACTTTGAGCCGCCGAAGGAGATACTCGACCGCCTTGCCGAGGTCACCAAGGAGGACTTTCACCAGTATTCGATAACCTGGGGCGCGCAGAACTTCCGTGAAGCCCTCGCCGACAAGCAGTCGCGCCTTATGGGCAGGAGGATCGACCCCAACAGCGAGATCGTCGTCACCTGCGGCAGCACCGAGGCGATGATGGCCGCGATGATGACCGTCGCCGACCCGGGCGACAAGGTCGTTATCTTCTCCCCTTTTTACGAAAACTACGGCGCGGACACCATTCTTTCGGGCGCAGAGCCTATCTACGTCCCGCTTTATCCGCCCGAGTTCAATTTCAACCCCGACGAGCTTGAAGCCGCTTTCAGGCAGGGCGCAAAGGCGCTCATTCTCTGCAACCCGTCCAATCCGTGCGGCAAGGTGTTCACGCTTGAGGAGCTGACCGTCATCGCCGACCTTGCGGAGAAGTACGACGCCTACGTTATCACCGACGAGGTTTACGAGCACATCGTGTACGAGCCGAACCGCCACATCTACTTTTCGTCGCTGCCGAATATGTACAAGCGCACGATTTCGTGCAGCTCGCTGTCAAAGACCTACTCGATTACCGGCTGGCGACTGGGCTACATCATCGCCCCGCCCGAGATCATCGAGGTCGCCAAAAAAGTGCACGACTTCCTCACCGTCGGTGCCGCCGCCCCGCTTCAGGAGGCCGCCGTCACGGGGCTGCGCTTCGGCGACGACTATTACAAGCGGCTGCAGGACAAGTACACCCACAAGCGCGATTTGTTCTTAAAAGGGCTTGACACCGTCGGTATCAGCCACACCGTCCCGCAGGGCGCTTACTATATCCTGCTCGACATCGGCGAGTTCGGCTTCGACTCCGACCTCGAGTTCTGCGAAGTCCTCGCCCGCGACGTCGGAGTCGGCGCAGTGCCGGGCTCGTCGTTCTTCCGCGAGAACGTAAACAACCTCATTCGCCTGCACTTTGCCAAAAAGGACGAGACGCTGCTTGAAGCGCTCAACCGTCTCGAAAGCATACGCAAAAAAATCAAGGCAAGATAAAAGCCGCCCGCTTCACTCGGCAATGAAGCGGGCGGCTTGATTTATTTATTATCCGTCAACCTCCGCGGCTTTGAATTTTTTCAGCATTGCCACGGAATTCTTTTCGCTTTTTACGCTTTTTTCGACCTTCTCAAACGACGTGCCCCTGACCACGCGCTTGGCGATGTAGTAATCGCTGCCGATGTAGCCCGGGTAGACCTCGTTTATGCGCTCTGTCAGCTTGGTATTGCGCAGATTTATCGCGCGCGAGTCCTTATCGGTGAAGAGGTCGAGGTCGGTCTCGAACACTTTAAGGTCGCTGAGCGTATCAAAATAGGTATCGTCGACGATGAACAGCATGACCTCGCCGTTTTGCAGCTCGCCCATCATCTTGATGCGGTTTGACTGCTGCGTGTCCGAATTGCTGCTGGTGGAAACATCGTAGATCTCAACGATAACCTCGCCGTCGCCGTTTATGTCCTCGCCGTAAGAAGCAAACTCGCTTGCGATAACGTCGGTCACCTCGGACGGGACAAAGCGGTCAAACGCAGTCATTATAATGTAATCGGGCTGCTTGCGGGTCGCAAACTGAATGAACGTGAACACGAACACTGCGACCAAAAACGTGACGATTATCGTCGCCCACTTGTGGTGGTACCAGTAGTTCTCCCACCATGCCTTGAAGCCCTTCGGGCGCACGTCGCGCTCGACCTTCTCGGGCTCGTAGTATGCGTCGACCTCGGCCTTGCTGCGGAAATTCCTCTCGGCCACACGACCTTCCCCCTTTCGTATGAGCTTATTTTACCACCCGCCGCGCACTTTTTCAACCGCATATTTCGGCAAAAAAAGCCGCCCGCGGCCAGGCGGAGCGGGCTTCGCAAAGCGGCGGGCGGGGAGGAAAAAATATAAGGGAGTTTTATTTTGTAAAAGGAATTCCGTTACGAGGCAAGCGCCTTACCGACCTCGGCGCAGGAGGCCAGAGTGTCCTCGTCGGGCGCGTCGCAGCAGATGACGCTGTCGCACGCGAGGGTCAGGCCGGCCGCGCGGCAGTCGTCCTCCCAGGCGCGCATCCATTCGCCGTCACCCCAGCCGTAGGAGCCGAACAGCGCGATCTTCTTACCGCCGAGCGAGTCCTTGACGGCCGAGAACATCGGCTCGAATTCGCCCTCCTCAAGCACCTCGGCACCCATTGCGGGGCAGCCGAACGCTGCGCTCTCGACATCGGCAAGGGTGTCGGCAGTGACTTCGCCCGCTTCAAGCAGCTGTGCGTCCGCTCCGCTTGACTTCATCGCCTCAAATACAGCCTCGGCCATGGCCTTGGTGTTGCCTGTGCCGCTCCAGTAAACAACAGCAGTCTTTTTCATAAAGCATCTTCCTTTCATAAGTACAGGGCTTTTGCGCCCTTATATGCAAAGCTGTCAGGCGCGTGTCCTGACGGCCAGCTTGTCAATATCGCTGCCCGCGCGCAGGCGTGCGCAGTAGTCCTCGGTGCACTTCTTGTAGCGGGAAAACAGCTTCTTCGCGCGGTCAACATCGCCGTAGACCTTCCACATTCCCGCCAGCTTGCAGTTCTCGGCGCGGTTATCGATGAAGCCGCGAACGTCCTCGGGCGGGTAGCTTAAAAACAGCCCCACCTCATGCGGGAAGTCGCCGCCCGCGCGCAGTCTGTCGCCGAGCCTGCGCACGCACTGCTCGCAGCAAAGCCCGCCGTAGCCCGCGTCGGCCAGCATTTGGGCTGCCTGCTCGTTCTTCAGGTCGCGGCTGAGCTCGCTCGGGCGGTAGAGGTACAAAAGCGCCCGCTTATCCGTTATTGTCAGCGGCAGCATACACAGTCCCTTGGGCACAAAGGAGCGGTTTAAGCTCCTTATGTCGTCGAGCAGCTGCTGCTTCGAGTCGAAAAAAAGCGAAAACAGGCTGCCCGTCTTTATCCCGGCGAGGGTCGGCGCGCAGTGGCGCACGATAAGCTCCCCGGACATTTCAGGCCTCGGCCGCGGCGTACTTATCGAGTATGCCGCGCAGCGCCGACAGCGAGCTTGTGTGGCAGCGCTCGATGACCGTGTTGCTGCCTTTAAGCTCGCTCATGGCGATCTGCACCATCTTGTGCGACATTGTGTTTGTGAAAAATACCATCAGGTCGGGGCTGCCTATCTTGCTGCGCAGCGCGCCCTTCGGCTTTGTAAATACTTTTGAAGAGTGGCTGTAGGCGCTGCAAAGCTCGATATAGCGGCGCTCCATGCACTCGTTTCCGCCTAAAATAACAATGCTCATTTTATCTCCTTCGGCATTAAAAGCTCTCCTGCCCCTTTCGGGCTTATGCTTATTATAGGCGAAAAAATGAGCCTTATCCGCTCCGAAAGGAACAAATAAGGCTCCGTTTTGCATATTTATACCTGCGCTTACAGCTGCGGCGCGCAGCTGTCGCGGTCGTCGCCGTTACGGTATGCGGCGGGCGACACGCCGATAACGTCGCGAAACGCTTTTGCAAATTTGCTGGCGTTGTCGTAGCCGAACTGCCCCGCCACGTCGAGCACCGTGCGGTCGGTCGAGCGCAGCAGCTCGGCCGCCGAGCGCATCTTCTGTGCGCGCATAAAGGCGGCGGGCGACATTCCGTACACGCCGCGGAAGCTGCTGCCGAGCTGCGCTTTCGACGCGCCGAAGCGCCGCGCCAGCTCGTCGGTCGTCAGCCGCTTTGCGGGATTGGCCGCGATGAACGCGCCGACCTGCTCGGCCAGACGCACCTGACTGCGCGTGAAGCTGCGCGCCTTTGAATCGGTGTCGAGCGCGCTCAAAAACAGCAGCAGCTCAAGAATTTTTACCTTAAAATAGCCCTTGCGTATCCCCTCGGGCACGGAGTAAAGCTCCGAAAAAATGTGCGCGACCGAAACGGACGAGCGCGCGATGAACGGCTTTTTATCGGCGCAGAATTTGTCGATGAGCGCGGCCGGGCGCACCTCCACGTCCTCCAAAAAGCACGAAAGACATCGCGGAGTGGTCCCGGGGTCGATGACGACCGATACGCCGTGATAGTGCCCCGTCGGAAAGCTGAGCCGACACGGCGCGCCGTCGAGCACCGAGACCGAAAGGTCGCCCTGCGCCAAAAAGAAGCAGTCGTCGCCGCGCTCATACTCAAAGCGACCCTCGCGGCAGTGGCGAATCTCGGCCTTGCCCTCATCGGCGGGCGAGCACAGAGTGCAGCCGCTCGCGTGCGCGTCGGTGTAAACTATATCAATGCCCGGAAAGACCGGGTAGGTCGTCGTGACTATCTCGCCGTCGGAGTTGTCGACCCGCCGCACCGTGCGGCCGAAGCCGTCCTCGATAACGGTACAGCCGTTGCCGCACCCCCGACTGTCGCAGTATAAAGCAGCCACAAAAAATACCTCCCATAAGCAAAAGCGGTTATCTGCGCCGCATAAGGTTAGCAAAAGCTAACCGAGGCCGCGTTTAAAAGCCGCTCATGCGGTGAGCGGCCTTTTTTAATTTTAGTCTATTCTAACATAATCCGCTCGCTTTTTCAAGCGGAGCACGGTAATTTTCACGTCGGTGCGCGCCTTTCGGACGTCACGCAGGGGTTTCGCTCCCCTCACGGCACGGCAGAGCCGTGACTTCTCTCCCTGCTTCAATTTTCACGGCGGTGCGCGCCTTTCGGACGTCGCACGGGGGTTCCGCTCCCCTCACGGCACGGCAAAGCCGTGACTCTTCTCCTTGCTTCAAGGGGAGGCTTAGGGCATCTAAGAGCGAACATATTCAATTCCGTGCCGCAAGGCACACCGCAGCTATTCACTGTTCCGTTATTATCTGTTCACTTCGCGCAGCATACACCCGATTACCCGCTGCAACCGTTGCGCGCAAGATACACCCGATTACCCGCTGCAATCGTTGCGCGCGGGATACACCCGATTACCCGCTGCAACCGTTGCGCGCGGGATACTCTCGAATTACCCGCCGCTCTCATTGCGCGGGGTCGCTGTTTACAACAACACGCGGCGGTGATGCGCCGACCGTCGGCGGCGATGAGCCGTCAGAAAATCGAAGGGATTATGTAGAGCATGGTGGCCATTATCAGGCCGCTGGTCATTACGCCGAGGGTTATCGCGGTTATGGATCGCTTAATTTGCATATTCATAAAGTTCGCAACAAGCGCGCCCGTCCATGCGCCTGTTCCGGGCAACGGGATCGCTACAAGCAGATACAGCCCGAGCCACTCGTATTTGAGCAGCTTTTTGCTGTTCTTTTCCGCCTTTCGGTCGAGCCAGTCAACCACCTTTTTAAGCGCGGTGCGGCGGCGCATCCATTGAAATATATACTTCAAAAACAGCAATATAAACGGAATCGGCAGCATATTGCCGACGAAGCCGAGCAGATAGCCGACAAAGCCGTTGAGCCCGTACAGCTTGGACGCGATCATACCGCCGCGGATTTCAGATATGGGCAAAATAGACAGAATAAACACGACCATTTCATGTGAAAAGGTCTTTTCCAAAAACGCCTGTATTGCTTCGGTCATCCCTGTTCTCCCTGCTGCGCCGCATCGGACGCGGTAGTATCGGCGGTCGTATCGGAGTCCGCGCCCTCGCCTGAAGGGTCGGACGAAGTCGGCTCGTCAGAGCCGGCCGAGGAACTGCTGTCGTCAATAACGGAGTCAGCCGCGCGGCGCGCAACGACGACCAGCTTCTGCGACTTGTCACCGCTGCAGTCGGTCACAAGGGTCAGGAAGTTGTTGCTCAGCCCGACGTTGTCGAAGTCGCTCGCCTTGAAGCCGAAGTCGGTCTTGCTGAGGCTCAGCGCCGTCTTGACTGCGGATGCGCGCTGCTCAGCGGTAAGCGAGCTGAAATTCGACGTGTAGTCGAACTTTTCCGTAGAGGACAGCTGCATAACGCTGAAAATCTCCCACTTATCCTCGCCGTAGAGGATAGAGTCGGTCGTTATCGTGCTCACCTTGGCGGCGGTCTTTGAATCGAGCAGCTTCTCAAGCGAGCCGAAAAGCGAGCCGCTGCCGTAAACGACAAGGTTCGGGTTGACGCTGTTTTCGTTGTAGGCGCTCTTGGTGTAGAGCGTGCCCGACGCGGAGGAAGCGCCGTCGAAACGGTGATTTTCGTAGTAGCCGTCCGCCTTTGACGCGCCCGAAACCATCGGCAGGTCGATGTCAAGGCCGCTGACCTTCACCGTTCCGATAACGTCGGAATTGATGAGATAGAGTGCGCCGAAACGGGTCAGGTAGGTCGACTTGAACTGCTCGGGCAGCTTGTCGGTGTCGCCCGTTTTGCCGTACTGCTTCATAACCGAGGAGTAGTAGTCGGCGCTCAGCTTTGAGTCGAAAACTATCGGATAAAGGAAGTACGCCGCAACGCACAGCACTGCGAGGACAGCGATTATCGAAAGGACTATCGGCAGCTTCCTTTTCTTTTTCGGCTCGGCGAGCATAATGTCAACGTCACTGTCGGTCATATCGGCAAAAAGGTCGATTTTTTGCTCGCTCTCGGGCGCGGTTTCGTTCCCGGCAACGGGCGCTTCTTCGGCAGTTTCGGCAGAATTTTCATCAATCGCCGCTTCGGCAGCACCGTCGGGAGTGCCCGCTGCGTCTGCGCTATCATATGCGGCTTCGCTCCCGCTTATGTCAGCGGTGCTTTCATCGGGCGCGGCTGCGGCTGACTCGCTCTCGGCGGGCGCCTGCTCCGCTTCGGCAGCACCGCCGGCGCTTGCCTTAATATACGGGAAAACGTAGGTCGAGCACAGCCGCTCAACGGCCTGCTCGTCGTTGTCGATTGCGATGATGCACTGCTGCCCGCTCTCGAATATCATGCCGTAAACGCTGCCGTCGACCAAAAGCGGCAGCGCGCTTTTGGGCAGCAGCACGCCGTCCTCGCCCTCAAGGCCGAGTGCGTCCCAGTTGACCTTCTCAAGCGGCAGCCCGAGCCCCTTTGACAGTGCAGCAGTCAAATCGGCGATGCCGCCGAGAGCGAGCACTGTATCACTCGTCTGAACAGCATCAGACAGTGCGCGCAGAAACTCGCGGCGGTCGCTGCCCGAGCGGACGTTCAGCGAGGTCGCCGAGCGCAGCGTATTTTCAAGCCAACCGTTGCTTTCGGTGGCGAAATAAACCAGTTCAATAGACATTTTCAGCTCTCCTGTCCAGTTAAATGTCGGTTGCTTTTCAGCCTTCTGTCCCACCCGAAGGTGCGTCAGGCTCGCCGGAGTCGGAGGACGCCTCAGCGCCCGAGGACGTATCCCCGCTTGAGCTTGCTTCGCTTGACGACTCAGTCTCACTCGACGCGGCCGACGAGGTCGCCTCGCTTGAAGCGGCAGCCGACGAAGTCGCTTCGCTCGATGTGGACGCGGAGGACGTGTTCGCACTCGAGGTCGCTTCGCTCGAGGTCGCTTCGCTTGAGGTCGCCTCGCTTGAATCAGGCTCGATCGACGAAGTGTCGCCCGGGGCACGGCTGGTGTCGACATCGGTTATCTCGCTGCGGTCGGGCTGGCCGATCCATGTGGTCAGGCCGTCCTCGTAGGTCGGCTTTTTGCCGCCGTACTTCGCGTACCAGACAGCGGGGTAGATTATCTTGGTGTTGGCGGTCGCCTCGGAGGTGTTGACCGTCGCGTTCTCGCCGCTGCGCACCTTGCGCGCAACGAGCACGCAGCGCAGCTCGGTATTTCTTATTTCATAGGTGCAGGTCGAGAGGGTCAGAATCTCGTCGTCGGCCTGAACGTCGACAGGCGTGACGTACAGCGAGCGGCGGCGCACCTGCTCGATCCACGCGATGAAGTCGGCAGAGCTGTCGAACTCGCTTGCGGTGTAGTCGAAAACATAGCCGTTGTCGTCCTTCGCATCGGCGTTGGTTATCATGCAGGCGAAAACCTTGTACCGGCCGCCCTGGCCGTAGATAGTGTCGAACCTGATGACGGGGTTGTCCTTGTAGAAGTTGATGTCCTTGTACTTGTGGACGTTGGCAAGCATCGTGCCGTCCTTCATATGATGGCCGTAAATGGTCAGATTCCGGCTGACGTAGGTTTTGTTTATCTTGGCGCCCGCGTCGACGAAAAGCGCGCCGTAGACGCTCTTTTCCTTATTCATATTATGGTTGATGTAAAAATCGTTGTCGGTCGTCTGATAAACAGGGTTGTTGATATTCGTGTTGGGCACGGTCAGCCAACCGACGCAGTCGCTGTTCTGCTCAAGCAGCTTGGAGAAGCGGTTGAGTATGCCGTCCTTGTTGACCGTGCTGTCGGTCGGGTCGTACACGTCGCGCGCGGTGTCGATAAGACTGTCGTTGCCGAATTTTGTCATAAAATAGTTGGTGACGTACACGCCGGAGACGATTATGCCGATGATTGCAACGAAGAACAGCACCTTTCTGACCACGTCGACAAGGCTGTCTCCCTTCCACGGGAAGAGGTACTTCGCAACCGCAACGGCGGGAGCGGGCTTTTTCACCTCGGCGAGGTCTGTGCCCTTGGCTTCGCTTGCGGAAACGGCCTCGCTCTGCTTTTCGTTCAGGCGGTCGATCTCCCACTCATCGTCCTCGGCCTTACTCGCTGCGGCGGCAGCGGCGACCTGCTCCGCGTCGAACGCGTCGGCCTTGGGGGCAACGCGCGGAGTTTTGATGACGATGTCGGCCTTCGGCGGCTCGGGTGCGGGTGCAGGCTCGGCAGTCGGCTCGGCGGCAGGCTCGTCAGAGCCTTCAAAATCGGCGAGGTCGCTTTCGAGAACGGCGGTCCGGAACACGGGGGTCGCGGCTTTAGGCGCGTCAAAATCGGGCTGAACGAGCACGGGAGCGCCGCTGTCGACGGCTTCCGCACTGTCGTCAGCCGAGCTGACGGCCGCGGCTTCACCCGCGATGCCCGCAAAGCGCAGCACGCAGTCGCAGAGCGCGCCTATGCTCTCAATCGCTGCGGGCAGCATAACTATGTACTGGTCGTCGGCCTTGACGCCGCAGCCGGGGATAAGGCAGCCCTCCGGCAGAAAATACTCAGCCTCGACCGGAATATCAGCCAAGGTCTCGGCGTCCGCGACCGAGCGGGCTTTAAGCTCGTCAAGCAGCCCCTCGTTTATATCCGTCCTCATTCCGACGGCGGAGCTGACGGCGCTGACGGTAATATCATCGGCCGCCGCGCCGACTCCGCCGATTATCGCGATGAGGTCGCTGCGCATAACGGCGGTTCTGAGCGTGCGCTTAAGCTCCGCAGCGCCCGAAACGGTCGAGTGATAGCCCGCGGTGATGCCCGCCGCAGCGAAGCGTTCGCTGACGGCCTTGGCACAGTCGGCGGACGTGTCGCCCAGCTCGACGGCGCGGACAACGGAAATTATCTCTGCGTTCATATGTCAAATACCTCCGAATAAAAATCAGTCGATAAGCTCGAACACCGTGCCGCTGACGGCCTCGTCGATGAGCGCCGCTTCGTCAAGGGCGCTTTGCGCCTTGAGCACAGCCTCAACGGTCGGTCGGGTGCGGGGGTGCCGGGGCGTGAACACCGTGCAGCAGTCCTCATACGGCAGAATGGAGATGTCGAACGTCTCGATTTTGCGGGAGACAGCGACTATCTCCTCTTTATCCATACCGATGAGCGGGCGCAGCACGAGCATATCGCTCGCCGCGTCAGTGACGGTCAGCGCGGGCAGAGTCTGGCTTGCGACCTGACCGACGCTTTCACCCGTTATCAGCGCCGAGCAGCGGTTTTCGGCCGCGATCTTCGACGCGATCTTCATCATAAAGCGGCGCATTATCAAGGTGAAATACTCCTCGGGGCACTTCTCCTGAATTTCGACCTGCGTTTTGGTAAACGGCACCTTTGCAAGCATTATCGGGCCGCTGTAGCGCGACACCTGCCGCAAAAGGTCCCTGACCTTTTTCTCGGCAAGCGGGCCCGTGTACGGCGGAGACGCAAAGTGCACCGCGAACAGCTCAATGCCGCGCTTTGCCATTGTCCACGCGGCGACGGGGCTGTCGATTCCGCCTGAAATAAGTATCGCCGCGCGACCTCCCGTTCCGACGGGCATACCGCCCGCTCCGGGCAGCTGACCCGCGCGGACGTACGCGCCGAAGTCGCGTATCTCTACCACTACCGTAACGTCGGGCGAGTGCACGTCCACCCTGAGGTGCGGGCAGGCCGAAAGTATCGCGCCGCCCATTTCCATGCTGATCTCGGGCGAGGTCAGCGGGAAGCGCTTGTCCGCGCGCTTGGCTTCGACCTTAAAGGTGGAAGCGCCCGCGAGCTTGTCCTTCAGCCACTCGACCCCGCGCGTGAGAATGTCGTCCATATTCTTCTCGCACACGGCCGCGCGCGAGAACGCCGCGATGCCGAAAATGCGGCTCATGCGGTCGAGCGCCTCGTCATAGTCAAAGCTCTCGTCCGCAGGCTCGACGTAAATCGTCGACTGTGCCTTGCGTATCGTAAGCTCGCCGAGCGGGCGCAGGCTGTGCTTTATCGAGCGAATAAGCGCGTCCTCAAACGAGGAACGGTTAAGCCCCTTGAGCGCCAGCTCGCCGTTTTTTACCAGAATTATTTCTTTCATACCTTACTTCCTTCTTTTAAGGATGGCGAGGCCGTCTGTCACGGCGCTTATCAGCGCGTCGATGTCGCCATCGGTCGTAAAGCGCGAAAGGCTGACCCTTATCGCACTGTCGGCGCGGCTGCGGGACAAGCCCTGAGCGGTCAGGACATGGCTGACGGCTCCGCGCGCACAGGCGCTCGCACCCGAGACGTAAACGCCTTTCATCTCAAGAAAATGCATCATGACCTCGGAACGAATCCCGACGCAGGAAAAGTTGATTATGTACGGCAGAGCGTTCGCGGGGGAGTTGAACTCAAGACCCTCGAGCTTGCTCAAGCCCGCGACCGCCCTGTCACGCAGCGCGGTGATTTTTTCAAGCTCGCCCTTCAGCTCGGGCAAAGCCCCTACGGCTGCGGCGAAGCCCTCGATGAGCAGGGTCGACTCCGTGCCCGAGCGCATACCGCGCTCCTGACCGCCGCCGACGATGTAGGGGCGAATGTGCACGCTCTGCGCGATGTAAAGCGCGCCGATTCCCTTTGGCGCGTGCACCTTGTGGCCGCTGACGGTGATGAGGTCGGCGCCTAAAGCGCTCGGCCTGACGGGAATTTTGCCGAACGCCTGAACGCAGTCACAGTGCACAAGAGCGCTGCTGCCGACCGCTTTAAGCGCGGGCTTAATCTGACTGACGGGCATAACAGCGCCCGTCTCGTTGTTGACCGCCATCATGCTGACGAGCACCGTGTCGGCGCGGACGGCGGACGCAACCTGCTCGGGCGAAATGTTGCCGTCGGACGCGGGCGTAATGTATGTCACCTCGAAGCCCTCGCCCTCGAGCCGCTTCATCGCTTCAAGCACACTCGGGTGCTCCACGGCGGTGGTGACGATGTGCCGCCCCGCATGGCGCTTGGCGTAGGCCGCGCCGAAAACGGCGGTGTTGTTCGACTCGCTGCCGCAGGAGGTGAAGTAAAGCTCGCCCGGCTTGCAGCCGATCGCCTTTGCGACGGCCGCGCGCGCCTCGTCCAGGTGAACGAGCGCCTGCGCGCCTATCGCGTGCATCGACGACGGATTGCCGTAGCAGTCGCTCACAAACGCCGCCATGGCCGCTTTTGCTTCGTCGCAGACGGGGGTGGTGGCGCTGTTATCAAGATAATGAATTTCCATCGGTCTTCCTCTGAACAAAATTACAGTAATACATAATAGATTATACTACAACGCGCCGAAAAGCTCAACACGAAATATTCACTAATAATGTGTTCAAAAATTTGAACACTTGTGATACAATAGAGTGTAGGAATGTCTCCGCTTTGTGCGCTTGATGTCGAAAGGAGGACTTAAAGCTGTGAAAAAGCTCAGGCAGCTGCTCGCGCTGCTTTTATGTATAGCCGCCGCGGCCGCAATCGGCTTCTACGGCAACGCCGTCGCCGCGAAGTACCGCGAAAATATAGTCCTCGCCTACGAGCAGGCCTACGACGACGCGTATGAGGTCTACAAAAAAGTTAAACTCACCGCCAAACAAACCGTCGATAAAATAATCGACACCGTAAAGGAAAAAGTACAGAAAGCATAAAAATCCGCAGCCGATCGGCTGCGGATTTTTTGATGAACAGCGTGCTGCGAAAAGGAAAAATGCGCGCCGCACATCTGAAAGCCTCCGCTTGAAGCAGGGGAGCCCTTGAGTGCGATGCTTATCCAACCCGTACGTCCTTCAGCCGCACTCCGCAGCTTTCCACTCTAAATTGTTACCTTTTCACTTCGCACGCCGGTTGCCCGATTGCCTGCCGCGCTCATTGCGCGGGGCTTACTCTCCCAACAGCCCATGCGTCACCGCGCAGCGGCTATAGTAGCACCGGCTGAAGCCGGCGGCCGTCGATGGCGGCGTACATGGCATCACGGATCAGACCGAAATCGGCGATGACCGAAGTCGGCTTGCCGCTCGGGTCGTCCTGACGCATCGGGACAAAATAAATATTACGCGTGTTCATCAGCGCGCCGATGTTGCGCGCCGACGCCCCGAGCGCGTCGTTCGTCGCGACGGCTATCACCACGGGGCGCGAGTTGCGCAGGTGCGCCTTTGCCGCCATGGTCACGCTCGTGTCGGTCACGCCGAGGGCAAGCTTGGCGATGGTATTCCCCGTGCACGGCGCGATAACGAGCACGTCGAGCAGCCCCTTCGGGCCGATCGGCTCGGCGGCCTGAACGGTAGTTATCGGCTCGCGCCCGCTTGCAGAGCGCAGCAGCCCCATAAACTCGTCGGCCGTACCGAAGCGCGAATCGGTGCAGGTCACTATCGGTGAGGCTATTGGGATTATGTCAACCTCGTCGGCGAGCTTTCTCATTTCCTCGAGCGACCTGCGCAGCGTACAGAACGAGCCGCACACGGCATAGCCTACCTGTAACTTACCCATTGGTTTTCCTCCAAAATCATATCGTAAAGAGTGTCGAACAGCACCTGCGCGGCGGCTTTCGGCGCATATTTGCCGGGCAGCCCGGGAGCGTAAACCGCGCTCTTTCCAAGCTGTGCGGCCGTGGGAATGTCGACCCCTCGAGCACCGCTTGCAAGCTCGATTATCAGCGCGTCGGAGCGCACCCCGCGCAGCGTTTCGCGGTCAAATATCGGTGCTTCGACGGTGTTGAAGATGTAGTCAAAATCGCCCGCAATTCGTTTAATATCGGCGGTTTCGACGGCTTTGAAGCCGTTAATCCGCGTCCACATTTTGTCGCGCGCCTTTCGCGACGAAGCTGTCACCGACGCACCCATTCCGCTTAAAAAACGGGCCAGCGGCTTGCCTATCCGTCCGCAGCCGACGACCAGACAGCGCGAGCCGAACAGCGCCTGCGGGCTGCCGCTTATCGCAACGGCGACGGCCGCTTCGGCCGTCAGCACCGCGTTGCGCGCGAGCAGCTCCTCGCGCGCGCAGTAGTCGCGGACACGGACGTGGCGCTGCGCCGCCGCGCGGACAAAATCGTCAGGCGCTGCGCCGCAAAAGAGCAAACCGTCCTTCTGCGCTGCAAGTATTATGTCAATTAACGGCACGCGTCCCCCGTCGTCTCCGACCGCCAGATGCTCGCCGTCGCGCGTCATCGGCAGCGGCAGCACAGCCGTGCGCGAGAGCGCTTCCTCGAGCGACACACGCTTCACTCCGTCGGCATCGAGCGCCGCCGTGACGACCGACGCGCCCGCCTGCTGCAGCAGCTGCGCAAGGTACGCGCAGCGCCTGTCTCCGCCGATCACCGCGAGCTGCGTTTCTCCAAGCCCTCTCATTGTCAGCCCTCCTGCTGCGACTTTCGCTTTGTTCAACACATAATATGCCTAAAATTCGCGGCACGTTCGAGCCTTCGTTTTCCGCTTTGAACTGAATAGAGCGCTCTCCAACGTTTTCGGTCCCGGTGCAGCGAATTTTTCGCAATAAAATGCAAAAAACTATTTATTTTATGCGCCGGAGCGGCTATAATTATAGTATCAAACTGTAAGGAGAACCCTTATGAAAACTCTCACCGATTACGACAAGCTGATAAGTAACGTCAGGCACATACATCTCATCGGCATCGGCGGCTCGGGCATGAGCCCGCTGGCAGAGATTCTGCTCTCGCGCGGGTACATTCTCACAGGCTCGGACAACAACCCTTCCTATACGCTCGACCGCATAAAGGATCTCGGAATTCCCGTTCACATGGGACAGTCGGCCGACAACATCGGCGACGATACCGAGCTTGTCATCTACTCGGCTGCCATTATGGCGGACAATCCCGAGCTTGCGGAGGCGCGCCGCCGCGGCATTCCTACCCTCGAGCGCTCCTTTCTGCTCGGAGCCCTGACGCGCAGGTTTGACGACGTCATCGGCGTATGCGGCACCCACGGCAAAACGACCGTCACCTCTATGGTGACGCAGATTTTGCTTGAAGCTAAGCTCGACCCGTCGGCGGTCATCGGCGGTATGCTGCCCGCGCTGCACAGCAACTGCGTGGTCGGCAGGTCCGACATTCTCGTCTGCGAGTCGTGCGAGTACGTCGACACATTTTTGAAGATGTCTCCCGACGTCGCGGTGCTGCTCAACGTCGACAACGACCATATGGAATATTTTAAGACGATGGATAACCTCATCGCCTCGTTTGCGAAGTTCATCGGCTCGGCGACCAAGGCCGCTATCGTCAACGGCGATGATCCGGACTCGATGAAGGCGGCAAGGGCGGTCGAAAAGGAGCTTATCACGTTCGGAGTGAGCGAGAAAAATGACTACTATCCCGCCAACCTGGAGTATGTCAACGGCTCGTTCGGCAAGTTCGATTTGATGCATAAGGGCGAGAAGGTCTGCTCCGTCAGGCTCGGCGTGCCCGGGCATCACAATGTGCCGAACGCCGTCGCAGCAGCTGCCGCCGCACTTTACGTCGGCGCTTCGCCCGAAGCGGTCGCCGCAGGGCTTGATAAGTTCACTGGCGCAAAGCGACGCTTCGAGATTCTGTACAACGAAAACGGCGTGACGATCGCCGACGACTACGCGCACCACCCGAGCGAGCTGCGTGCCACGCTCGAGACAGCGAAGTCGCTCAACCACAAGCGCGTTGTTGCGGTGTTCCAGCCGTTCACGTTCAGCCGCACGGCTATGCTGCTTGACGAGTTCGCAGAGGTGCTGAGCATTGCGGACAAGGTCGTGCTCAGCCAGATCATGGGCTCGCGCGAGGTGAACACCTACGGTATTCACTCGTCCGACCTCGCCGCAAAAATCGACGGCTGCGAGTGCTTTGACACGTTTGAGGAAATCGCGCAGTACATCGCGGACAATGCCCGCGATGGAGATTTGATAATCACCCTCGGCTGCGGTGATATTTACAAGTCCGCGAAGCTGATGATTGAGAAGCTGAAAGCAAAGCAGTGAGAGCGGCTGCGGGTGCTGATGAGCAACACTCGATGACCGCAATGTAATAATGGTTGATAGATAGTGAAAAGCCTGCGCGTTACTTTAAAGTAGTGCGCAGGCTTTTAGGTTTGGAGTATTGATGGGCGATGTTTGGAAAAGGGGCGTAATTGATTTGTCGGGCAGTTTTTTTGCCGTGTGAGAAGTGATTTAATAGTACATATGCGCAAGTGCATACCGAAATCCCCACTGAGGCGCTGCGCGCCTCACCTCACCTTACTTCAAATGGAGGCTTTTTTGGTGCGGTGCATACAATATGATTATCAAAAACAATCTGCTTACATTTACGTGCAAAAGAAAAACAGGCTCACGCGTGAGACGTGAGCCTGTTTGGGGTTTGATCAGCTAAGATTACTTAGCAAGCTGCTTCTTGTTGAGCAGGATAAGGCCTGCGGCAGAAGCGCTGCCGAGCATGATAGCGATAGCAAGAGCGATGTTTCTGGTATCGCCGGTCTTACCGCTGATGCCGCCGTTATTGATTATACTGCCGTTACCGGAAAGCGGAGCAATGGAGAAAGTGTTCCAGTTACGCTTTGTAGGATCAGTGTGCCAGTTGCCCATGATGGCAAGGCCGACAGTAGTGTTGCTGAAGTCAGCGTCTGCGATGTCAACAGTCTTAGCGGTGGCGCCGCCCGGAGTTTTGATGTTCAGGGTCTCGCCGTTGAGGTCAACGGAAACCTTGCCCTCGTTGTATTTCAGGGTATAGGTGCCGTTCGGAGCCTCGTTGCAATCGCCTTCGCAGTTACCGATGAGCTTTCCATTGTAGTACAGGCAAACATCATAAGTACCAACCTTCAGGATGCTATGGTGACCGTCGGTATTTTTATTGCATTCGTCAACATTGTGGTCGGCGCCGCAGTAAACGTAGACGCGGAGCTCAAGGCCCTCGCCCATAGTACCGACATACATGGAAGCATGCTCACCGTAATAGTTCGGGAAGGGGTTGGCAAACACGAGGTTAGCTTCGAGTGCGAACTTGGTTCCGAGGTCATATCTGGTGATAGTATCAACGTTAATCAGGTTGACGGTGGAGTAGAAGTAGCCACCCTCCTTGAAGCCGTTAATAGCGCCGTTGAAGGTATTCTCGTTGAAGGGAAGCTGAACCTTGGAGTCAAGCTTAACGCCCTTATCGTCTTCGACGCTAGCAGGAGCTACAGAAATGTCATACCAGCTGCGCGAATCCGCTTCTCTGCACCAGTTGCCCGTCATAAGGAGGCCGATCTTGGTGTTGCTGAAATCAAGACCGTCAACAGAAACCTTTTTGGCTTCAGTCTTATCGGAAGCAAGAGTAAGCTTCAGGGGCGCGCCGTTAAAGAGGACGGAAACCTTGCCTTCGAGATATCTGAGGGTATAAGTTCCGTTCGGGCTGGAAGTGGTGTAGTTGGCAACAGCTACGCCGTCAACGCAAACCGCGATGTCATACTTGTACTCCATGCCGGCAACGTGGTGGCCGTCATTATTCTTGTTGCAATCGTCGGCGTTGTGATAAGAGCCGTCGCCATTCTTCTTGTTGGAGCAGTAAGAGTAAATCCGGAGCTCCAGACCCTTACCGGGCTCATTGAAGAAGATGGATGCGTGCTCACCGATATTGTTCTCTTTTGCCCAGTTGAGATAAGCGAGCTTAGCAGTGACTTCAAAACCGGTGCCGAGATCATAAGCGGTCTTGGTATTTATAGTTGTAGTTCTTATATCTTCTCTGAAGAAATACTTCTTACCGTTGGCTTCCTTGATGTCATCGGTATTGCCCTCGAAGGTATCGGTGTCAAGAACGAGGTCAGTCTTAGCCTCGAGCTTTACGCCCTTTTCCGTAGGCTTTTCGGGATCGGGCTTTCCGGGATCCGGAGTAGCGTAGGTCTTGGCAACGACATCGTACAGAGCGGTGTGCGAGTTATCGGCGTTCATGATGGGCTGGAATACAAGCTTCGCAGCACTGAAATCATAGTCGGAAAGGGTAGCGGAAGCATAAAGTTTGTCGCCGCTGTAGATCTTGAGGTCGCCGTCCTTGAAGGAAACGCGGATTCTCATCGGGCCGCGGCAATAGCTGTCCGGTCCGTGCGAGCCGGCTGCCTTGGTAACTTCCTGAACCTTCTTGATCATATTGGCGTCGTCTTCGATGGTAAGAGCTTCCTCGCCGGTGATGACGGTCTTATCCTTATAAGTAGCATTGAGCTTGAATACGCCGTTGGTGTCGCCAACGCCCTTGATGTCAAGGACAAGGCTGCCAATGGTTACCTTGTACTCCCAGGTGTTGTCATGTCTCCAATCAGCACCGGTCGGGAGAATCATCGAGAAGCTGTAATCAAAGTCGTTTCCGAGATTTACAGCTTCGCCGTAATTGAAGGTGGTGCGCTTAGAAGCATCGGCGGTGGGAGCCTTAACATAGAACAGATCATAGCCTTCTTTATCGGCAGTGGTCTTGCCCCAAGCGGCCTTTTCACCGGTCCACCAAGCAGCGGTTGTGCCGTTCCATTTGCTCCAATCAGTGAGGATCACGCCCTCGCGCTCATCCTCCTTGTTGCCGGGAGTGGTGTAAGTGTTGGCAGAAATGTCATAAGCCGCGACACCCATATAGTTGTTCTGGGGATCAAGCTTGAAAGAAACATTTGCTGCACTAAAGTCGTAGTTCTCTACATTAATTGCTTCGCAGTAAAGCTCACCGTCATCATAAATTTCGAGCTTACCCTTATCAAATTTGACAGAAATAGTGGTAAGTCTGTCGGCTAAGGTTTCAAATCTATCGTTCTTGTAAGCAGCAGAGACGGCTTCGCCAACCTTTTTGATAAGGTCAGCATCAAGTTTAGCATCGGTTTCATTTTCATCTCTTACATACAAGTTAACACTGTCTGTACCCTTGTAAAGCTCAGCGTCGCCCTTCTTTACAACGATATTAAGATTGCCGTTCGGCTTGTTAGTGTCTTTTACAAGCTGTATGCTCAAATCACCGATATTAAGTGCAAAATTCGTCTTAGCTTCGAGCCATTTTTCGAAGATAATGCTATAAGTTAAATCCCATTTATCTCCGAGATTTACCTTATCTTTATACGCAAACTCACCGTTGCTCCAATTGCCGGTGATTACCGCGAGAGCAGAAACATCGTCTGTCTTAAGAATTGAGCCACTCGACTTCTTCTCCCATTTACTCCAGTCGTTCAGAACGGGAGTAACGGTCTCAGTAGGAGTCTCGCCGGTCTCTTCAGCCGACGCAGCGAAAATGCCGATGGTGAACATCGACGCCACGAGGCAAAGAGCGCAAACGAGACTAAGAATTTTCTTTCCCATTTATATTCCTCCTATGGAAATATTTGCTTTATCACAAGGCCGCAGGGCAAAACGCAGCCGGCAGCAGTGATAATATTTGCATAGTAAATATATCGCATTTTCCAAGGAAAGTCAATAACCTGCAGGACTTTTTGGCTAAATGCTCAAAGTTTTATGAATTTTTTGTGAACTTTGATAGATGTGGCTTTGGCCGACATTGTATATAGTTATAAGCTGTGTATATCGTTCACAATCAGACCTATTGAGGGGCGGTGCGCAGGGTCGACTTTTGCGATATAAAACTGTTGACTACGGCTCACATTTTGGTTACAATAATTATACAGCAAATAAGCACTGCATAAAGGAGCATAAAAATGAGCGACAGAGCTACAAGCCTTAATGAAAACAACGAATACGATCCTTATATCATCAGCCTTTCGGACGACGACGGCAATGAATACACCTTCGAGGTGCTCGACGACATAGACTATATGGACTCGCGCTATCTTGCGCTGCTGCCCGTGCACGACGACCCGACCGAACTGCTCAACGACAGCGGCGACCTTGTCATTCTCAAGTGCTTCAACGAGGACGACCCCGAAAACGAGGAGTACGCCGAGATCGACGACGACAAGGAGTACGATGAGGTCGCTTCGATATTCGTCGACCGCCTGCAGGATCTGTTTGACATCGACGAAGAGGACGAATAAGCCCTTTCTCCTGCCCTGTGCGCGCACCCGATCTGTCTTTATAACCCTACAACCTTTTAATAGGGAGTTCGTCTCCGACGGCGGGCACTGCAGACCTCCCGCTCCTCAAAAGCGGAAGAAGGGAGCACGAAACCGTTGGGAGAACACCCACCTGCTTGTTTACGCAGGTTATCAACGACAGATGTACGGCAGGGCGGGTCTTACATTATATATAAAGCAGCCCGGAGCCTGAGCTCGACCGAATTTTCGGACGAGAGCGAGGCTTCGGGCTGCTTTTTTATGCGCGGACAGGCGGCAGGTATTTTCGGCGCGGCGGGCGGGAATACTCTTTCTATGAAGAAGAAGCGAACTTTACTTTGCGTGCTCGGTGGGGCGTGCGTGGGCTTTATCAACGGGCTGATAGGCGCGGGCGGCGGAACTGTCGCCGTACCGATGCTGAAAAGGCTGGGGCTTGAGCCTAAGCAGGCGCACGCGGGGTCGATTGCGATAATCTGGCCGCTGTCGGCGATAAGCGCGGCGTTGTATCTGCGCGCGGGCGAGGTGCGGCTGACGGACGCGCTCGGGTATATACCCGCGGGAGCTGTGGGTGCAGTGATCGGCGCGTGGCTGCTCGGGCGGCTGCCGGACAAGTGGGTCAGGCGCATGTTCGCGGTGTTTATGATCTGGGCGGGGGTCAGGCTGATGCTGCGGTGATAATAAGGCAGATAGCAGGCGTGTTGTCGGGCGCGGCGGGCGCGCTCGGAATAGGCGGCGGCGGGGTGCTGATGATATACCTGCTGATGTTCGCCGACGTCGGGCAAAAGCAGGCGCAGGGGATAAATCTGCTGTTTTTTCTGCCCTGCGGCGCGGTGGCGCTCATCATTCACGCGGTGAAGAAACGGGTGAAGTGGAAAACGGTGCTGCCGTGCGTGCTCGGCGGCATCGCGGGGGTGTTCGCGGGCACGGCTCTGCTGCGCGTGACGGACGCAAAGTGGATCGCGAAGGGCTTTGCTCTCGGGCTGATTGCGCTCGGGGTGAAAGAGCTTTTTGCGCGCGAGAAAGATGAAAAACCGCGCTCCCGAGGGTGACCCGGGGGCGCGGTTTCGGCTTTGGTGCGGGGGACGCGAGGTCGTGCGGGAACAGCGCAGTGGGGAGCAGCTGCGCGGCGCAGTCGGCGCTTATGCGCACACCCGAATTATGCGCGCGGTGGGGACGCTGTCGCGGCACGGTACACCTTCGCAGGGTGCGGGAGCAGCTGCACGGCGCAGTCGGCGCTTATGCGCATGCCCGAATTATGCGCGCGGTGGGGGCGCTGTCTCGGCGCAGTGTACCTTCGCAGGGTGCGGGAGCAGCTGCACGGCGCAGTCGGCGCTTATGCGCACACCCGAATTATGCGCGCAGTAGTGGCGCTGTCGCGGCGCGGCCTACTGCTGCTTTATCGAGGCGAAATAGTTGACGATGCCCTGAACCGTCGAGGTCGCGAGGGCTTCATTATGCACTTCGGACTTGATAAGCTCAAGCTCGGCGACGTTCGAGACGAAGCCGTTCTCGGTCAAAATCGACGGGCAGGACGCGACGCGCGTTACCTGATAGGGATAGAACATCGTGCCGCGGTCGATGGTGAAGTTGCTCTTTGCCTGAGCCGCAACGCAGTCGGCGAGCGCCTTTGAGAACGGATAGTAATAGTAGTCCTCATACCCGCGCGAGGACGCGGCCGTCGACGAATTGCGGTGGACGGAAACAAAAATATCGGGCTTATACTTGAGCATCATACGGTTGCGGTCGTTGAGCGAGACCTTCGAGTCGTCGGAGCGGGTCATAATGACGGTCGCGCCGAGGTTTTCAAGCTCGCGGCGAATCTTCTGCGACAGTATGAGGTTGAGCACGGCTTCGGTATACTGCTTTGACGAGCCGACCGCGCCGACGTCGCTGCCGCCGTGGCCGGGGTCGATCATTATCACCGCACCCTTGAGCGACCAACCGTAGCGGTTGGGTGAGGGCGTGGCCTGATAGGGGTCGAGGAAGCTGAACTCGAGCTGATTCCGGCTGTTGTACTCGGCCTGCCAACCGTAGAACTGCCCCGCAGTGCGCAGCCACAGGCGCAGCGCGTAGCAGCCCGAGGAGCACTTGACCCACTCGGCGCGGCTGAAAACGGGATTGTTATTGAACTCGAAGCCCTCCTGCGGCGCGGCGGTGTAGCAGAACTCGATGTCCACATACTCATAGGTCGCGGCGGAGACGGCGTAGTTCGGCCGTCCCGACGACGGATACGGGTTTACATAGCTTTGCGGCGCGAGGGTGACATTGAACGGCGCCTTCCAGTCGACGCTGAACGTCAGCTTGGTATGGCGGCCGTCGTCGCTGACGGCGATGGGCTTGACGGTATTCGTCTCGGGCAGGGTCGCCTTGAAGATTTTGACATTGCTTTCGGCGTAGATCCGCTTGCCGTAGCGCAGGTTGCGGAAGATGTGCGTCTTGCCCGTTTCGGGGTTGTAGAAGTAGGAGTCGCGGTCGTCGCAATAGTCGACCGTGCCCTGTGGGAGCATGGCGTTGGTCGGGCGGCTGCGCTCGTCGGTGGGGTTGATGATGTCGAGCGTCTCGCTCTGGTAGCGCGAGACTTCGCAGACGTAGCGCTCGCCCTTGCCGACCTCGATGCCGTAGCCCGAATCGTAGCTGCCCGAATCGTCGGAGTTTGAGCTTGAGCTGTCGTTCAGGCCGCGCACGGTGAAGCGGCCGCCCGACTTGGTCTCGCTGTCCTTACCGCGCGAGGCGGTGACTATCAGCGCGCCCAGCTCCTGCGGCGAGGCAGTCGCTTCGGGCAGGGTAAACTCGGCGGTGTAGGTGACGAACTTCTCGTCGGAGTCGGTCGCGGCGCCCGAGGTCATGGTGACGATCCTGTCGGACAGACGCGCCCTGACCGTGCAGCCCTCGAGCGCGACCACGCCGACCGTGACCGACGCGCCGCCGTTATAGGTCGCGCCCTCCGACGGATAGATGGCCTTTATCATGACCTTGTCGTACCTGACGGTGTAGCTCTGGGTCGTTCCCTTGTGCTCGAAGGTGAAGGTGTTCTTGCCCTTCTTGAGCGTAAAGGTGACCGAGAAATAGCCCGTGTCGGTGCGCTCGACGGCCGCTCCGTTGACGAGCAGAGGCTCGTTCGGGTCTGACGCGCCGATGAAGGTAACGGAGTCGGAATAGGTCGTGAATTCGTGCGCCGACGGTGAGGTTATGCTGAGCGTGCGTATGCCCGCCGACTCGTCGGACAGGCTGAGAATAAACGCTTTAAGCTCCGTAAAATCAGCCGCTCCGCCCGAGATAAGCGCAGTCAGCGAGTTGAAAACGAGCGTCTGCGTGCCCTTTGAGAGCAGGGCGTCGCACTGGTCGACGAGGTCGGACGCGCTTATTGCCGCATTGGCTGCTGCGGCGGTGTCGAGGGTATAGTAAACGGGCTTTTTGCCCGCGAGCTTTTCGCCGAAGGCGGCGGTGTGGCTCTCAAAGTCGGAGGGCTTATCCACGCCGACGAGAATGAAGTCGGCCGTGCCGCCCGAAAGGCTGCCCGCAGTATCGGCCGCGTCGGGCGAGACGAGCACGCCCACGCACGCGCCCTTGGCGGACGAGCGCACCTTTTTCGCCACGTCGGCGACGAAGGTCATCACAGCCCGCTCGGGAGCGGCGCTGTCGCTCGGCTCGGCGGAGGATGCCGCGTCGTCGGGAGCGGCGTCGGGCGCGTCGGACGAGCCCGCATCGGAAGCGGGCTCGCTGCCCGCGGAGGTCGGCACGGACGAAGCGGAGCTGTCGCTGCCGTCGTCCGAATCGCTGCTCACCTCGTCGGCAGACAGGCTGCTTTCGACCTCGAACGGGGTCAGCACAACTCCGTCGACGTCGTATTTTTCGCAGATGTCGGAAATCTCGGACGCAACCGCAGTTGCGGCGTGAGCGTCACTCAGATTGCGCTTTTCTCCGTCGGGAGCTGCGAGCGGGTCGGCCGTGATAAACACGGTCATCGCGCGCCTGTGTGCGGCAGCGACGATGCCTTTGAGATAATCGTTGCCGTCATACGGCGCCTGTGCGCCCGAAAGATATATCGCCTTGCCGTTCTCAAACGCAGGCACAATCAGCGTTTTAAGCCCGAGCGCGTGCGCGGACTCGACCGCCGCGGTGCAGGCGTCCTCCCAGCCCTCGCCGAACGGCACGTCGAGCCCCATTTTGAGGTAGACGGCGAGCATTTCGTCGGGCGCTTCAATGCTCGGCTCGGTCGGATTTTTGATAGGGTCGGCCTTGCGCGGGACTTCGTTTGAGCGAATTATCGACGGTATCACCGCCGCTCCCACAGCCGCCAGAAGTATGGCCGCTGCGGTGCAAAGGGCGATGACCGAGCGCTTTCTGCTTGCAGTGAAGAAGTCGAGCGCGCGCCCGAAAAAGGACTGCTTCGCGTGCGCAGGGCGATAATTTTTGCTTTGCCGCGCGACGCTCGGTGCAGCCGCTCCCGCCTGCCCGACGGGGTCGGTATCGGCCGTGCTATCGGCTGTTTTTGCTGCGCCGAAGTCGATTTTCGCCGTGCTATCGGCTGTTTTTGCTGCGCCGAAGTCGGTTTTCGCCGCGCTGTCGGTCGCTTTTACTGCGCCGCCGTTCGCCTTTTCGGCATCATCAGCCGACGCTGCCGCCCGATCGCCCGCTTGTACATCGGCGGTCGGGTCGTCGCTCGGCTCAATATCGAACTTTTCCTTTTCAAGCATTGTGTCTAACCTCGGTCATTGCTGAAGAATATCCGTTACCGCCTTGCGCTCGGCAATGTGCCGCTCGTCGTCGGCGAAAAACGAAGTGTACGAATAAAATACGAAGCCGTCGCTGCCGCCGCCCTCGCGAATGCACTGAATCTGGCGCGCGAGCATATCGTCGTGCTCGCTCCACTCGACGTTGTTCTCGTCGGTCGCGCCTATCCTGTACGCACCCAGGCCGATGTACAGCTTCTGCCTGCGGCCTGAGAACAGCTCCTCCCACTCGTCGAGCAGGCGGTCGAAGCGGCTCGACTCCTTGGGATACTCGAAGCCGAAGTACAGCTGCGGCATTATGTAGTCGATGTAGTCGCCGTCGAGCCACGCTTTGCAGTCGGCGTAGACGGTGACAAAGTTATTGCCGATTGACGCCATCGGGCTTATGCCGAAGACGCACTTTCGGTTGCAGCTTTTTATCGCGTAGTAGACCGACGAAACGAGGACGTTGACGTTCGCGCGCCGCCAGTCGGCCAATTCAAGCGGAGTGCCGTGCACGCTTGCGCGGTAGGCGGCGTACTCCTTTTCGTCGATCGACTCGTCGCGCGAGGGATAGAAGTAGTCGTCAAAATGTATTCCGTCGACGTTGTAGCTCTGCACGATCTCGCGTACGCCGTCGATGATGTAGCTTTGCACCTCGGGCACGGCGGGGTTAAAGTACAGCCCGCCCTTGGCGTGGATTATCCACGAGTCGTTGCTTTCGTCGCCGTCGGTCAGCCAGATCTTGGCCTGATTGTCGTTTGAAAGCAGGGTCAGATCCTCCGAGTCGAACGTCACGCGGTAGGGGTTGACCCACGCGTGGAACTCGATCCCGCGCTCGTGGCAGAGCGTTATCATGCGCTCGAGCGGGTCAAAGCCGGGGTTCGTGCCCTGCTTGCCCGTGTGGCCCGTGACGTACTTTGACCACGGGAACGAATCCGACGGATAGTACGCGTCGGCATGGGAGCGGACGTGGACGAACGCGGCGTTTACGCCGTATTCAAGGCTTTTGTCGAGTGCTTTGCCGAATGCAGCGTCAAAGCCCTCCTTCGCCGTGAACATATTCGCAAGCTCGAAATAGGTTATCCACATTCCACGCAGCTCGCCCTTTTCGCCGTCCTCATATGTGACGATGTCGGGGCTTGAGATGCCGCTTGAAGCCGCGTCAGACGCGCCCGATTCGGCGGACGCAGCCGCCTTGGAGCTGCTGCCGAGCGGCTCGCCCTTGCGCGGGGAAGCGGCGCTCGAGGTCGCGGACGAGCCCGAGACCGTGAGCTTCATCGCGCCGAAAACGGCGCACACGGTCATAATAACAGCGGTGACCGCAGCCGCGATTATACAAATTTTTTTCTTTTTCACGGCCGAGGCCCCTTTCTTTATAGTTTTCCGCTTGTCTGCCGATGGTAACATACATTTAAGTATAGCAAATCACGGCCGCCTTTTCAACGCTCGGACGGGCACAAATTCACTGTAAAGTTCACCAAAAATATCGCCTTTAATTTGTGAGCCGTGCCTTACTTGACAATGCATCTTTTTAATGCTAAATTTATATTACAAATTGTATAAAGGCAGGTAGATATTATGGCAAGTAAAAAGCTTCTCATCGTCGTCGACTATCAGCGCGACTTTGTCGACGGCTCGCTCGGCTTCGCGGGCGCCGAAAAGCTGGAGCAGCCCATCTGCGACAAAATCCACGAGTACACCGCCGCGGGCGACGACGTTATTTTTACAATGGACACGCACGAGCAGAAGTATCTGCTCACAAATGAGGGCAAGCACCTGCCCGTCAAGCACTGCATAAAAGGCACGCCGGGCTGGCAGCTTTACGGCAAAGTCGCCGACCTCGCCGCAGGCAGAACGCTCATTGAAAAGCCGACGTTCGGCTCGGTCGCTCTGGCCGAGTGGCTCAAGGGCAAGCACTACTCCGTCATCGAGCTGTGCGGGCTTGTCAGCAGCATTTGCGTGATTTCAAACGCCGTAATAGCCAAGGCCGCCTCACCCGAGAGCGAGATAGTCGTTGACGCGCGCTGCACCGCGGGCGCGGACGAAAAGCTGCAACGCGAAGCGCTCGACGTTATGAAAAATCTGCACGTTCAGGTGGTAAACGACCTATGAGCGACCTGTTTGTCGACTCGCAGGTCACCGAGCGCAGGCGCGGCACGGCCGCTTTGTGCCCGAAGTGCGGCTTCCTCGGCGAGATGAAGGGCTTCAACAGCCGCACGGGGCTATACTTCAAGTTTATTCGGCTCAAAAGGATAAATAACAAAAAAATCCTTGTTTGTCCCGAATGTAACCACGTTTTTGAGGTGCCGCGATGAGCGCGCTTCTCGAAAACAAGGCGGCGCTCGCGGCGATAATATACCTTTTCGGGATAAATTCGGCGGCGTTCATCGTCACCTGCGCCGACAAGCGCTTTGCGGTCAGGCACCGCCGCCGCGTGCCCGAGCGCACGCTGATAGCCCTGGCGGTCATCGGCGGCTCGCTCGGCGAGCTGTGTGCGATGTATGCGGTGCGGCACAAGACGCAAAAGCCGAAATTCCGCTACGGCGTGCCCGCGATACTTGCGGCGCAGCTCGTCGCGGCGGCCGTCTGTATTTATATTGTAAGTGGAGGCGCTTTAGGTTGAACAACGATTTCCCGCGAATAATCACCCTGCTCAGAAAGGAGCGCGGCCTGTCGCAAAAGGAAGCGTCCTACGCGCTGGGAGTGTCGCAGGCGCTGCTGTCGCACTACGAAAACGGCAAGCGCGAGTGCGGGCTTGACTTTGTCGTCGCCTGCGCCGACTTCTACCGCGTCAGCTGCGACTACCTGCTCGGGCGCACCCATGTCCGCACGGGCGCGACCATCGCGATAACCGACCTGCCCGAAAGCGGCGGCGAGCTGCAGACCGCGCGCGCCGAGCTGCTGCTTGAAAAGCGTCTGATAATGAACTCGCTGAACGTCATCTATGACCTGCTTATGCAGGTCGGCAACAACGGGATTTCCGACCGCAGCAGCTCCATTCTGATGACGGCGGTCTACCGCGTGCTGCGTATACTGCACGTCACGAGCAAATCGAACCCGAAGAATATGTTCACCGTGCCGTCGTACAACTACTGCGCTCTGACGAGCGGCTTTTCGTCGCTGTGCGAGGCCGATGCGATAAACATTGCGCGCAATCCGCGCCTTGAAAGCGACGAGAAAATGCCCGTCGCCGTCTCGCCCGAGAAGCTCAGCGAGGGCTACCCCCTCTATGCCCCGAGCCTGCTCAGCCTGACGAGCATGATAGAGCAGCGCATAACCCAGTTTAAATAACGCGGTCAAGGCCGACCGTCGGCGCTTCGGACGAGAGCTCGTTCGCTATGCCGTTTCTGTTAAAAAATCCAAAAAAGCCCGCCTGTGCAAGCGAAAAGCCTGCGCCGGCGGGCTGCGTTTTTATTAGTACAAGCGGCGCGGCGGAAAACGCGCGGCTTACTTCTTCATTGAAGCCTTTACAAGGCCGATGAACAGCGGGTGCGGGCGGTTGGGGCGACTCTTGAACTCGGGGTGGAACTGCACTCCGACATAGAAGTCGTTGCCGTTTATCTCGACGCACTCGACTATTCTGCCGTCGGGCGACGTGCCCGACACGGTCAGACCCGCATTAACCAGCTCGTCGCGGAAGATGTTGTTGAACTCGTATCTGTGGCGGTGGCGCTCGCTTATCTCGTCCGCGCCGTAGCACTCCTTAAGCTTGGTGTTCGGCTGAACGCTGCACGGGTACGCGCCCAGACGGAGCGTGCCGCCCTTGGCGACCTCGGCCGACTGATCGGGCAAAAAGTCGATGACCTTGTGCTTTGACAGCTCGTTAAACTCACCCGAGTCGGCGTCGTCCATGCCGCAGACGTGGCGCGCAAACTCGATGACCGCGACCTGCATACCGAGGCAGATGCCGAGGTACGGCTTGTTATGCGTGCGGCAGTATTCGGCGGCGGCGATCATTCCCTCAACGCCCCTGTCGCCGAAGCCGCCGGGCACGATTATGCCGTCGCACGGGTCGAGCGCTTCCTCAAGCCCCGCATTTTCAAGCCCCTGCGAGTCGATCCATCGAATTTCAACATGGGTACCGAGGCTGTGACCCGCGTGACGCAGCGCCTCCGCGACCGAAAGGTACGCGTCGTGCAGCTGAACGTACTTGCCGACAAGGCCGATAACGACCTTGCCCGTGCTGCCGTGGATTTTGTCGAGCATCGCATTCCACTCGGTCATATCGGGCGCGGGCGCGTCGATTCCAAGCTCGCGGCAGACGACGTCGGAGAAGTGGCTCTTTTCAAGCATGAGCGGCGCTTCATACAGCTGACCGACGGTCAGATTTTCGATAACGCAGTCGGGCTTGACGTTGCAGAACATCGCGATTTTGCGGAATATCGAGCTTTCAAGCGGCTCGTCGCAGCGCAGGATTATGATGTCGGGGTGTATGCCCATGCCCTGCATCTGCTTGACCGAGTGCTGCGTCGGCTTGGACTTGTGCTCGTCCGAGCCGCTGAGGAACGGCACGAGCGTGACGTGAATGAACAGGCTGTTTTCGCGGCCGATCTCGAGCGAGATCTGGCGCACGGCTTCAATGAACGGCTGGCTCTCGATGTCGCCGATGGTGCCGCCGATCTCGGTGATGACGACGTCCGCGTCGGTCTTGCGGCCGACGGTGTAGACGAAGTCCTTTATCTCGTCTGTAACGTGGGGTATGACCTGCACGGTCGAGCCGAGGTACTCGCCGCGGCGCTCTTTGTTGAGCACGTTCCAGTACACCTTGCCCGTGGTGAGGTTTGAGAAGCGGTTGAGATTCTCGTCGATGAAACGCTCGTAGTGGCCGAGGTCGAGATCGGTCTCCGCTCCGTCCTCGGTGACGTAGACCTCGCCGTGCTGATAGGGGCTCATCGTGCCGGGATCGACGTTGATGTAGGGGTCGAGCTTCTGCGCCGCGACCTTCAGTCCGCGCGCTTTCAGCAGGCGGCCGAGCGAGGCGGCGGTGATGCCTTTTCCGAGGCCGCTGACGACGCCTCCCGTAACAAAAATGTACTTCGTGTTTTTCATCATACCCATCTCCCAAAACTTTTTGTTTCCCAAATAAAAAGCGTCCGGTGTGTCGATAGGGGCACTTGCCCCTTGTCAACTCACCGAACGCCATTGCTCAGTCGTTGCTGTTATTTAAAGCCGCGTTTTTTCCGCAGCCGCGGCGTCGATGACCGCGTAAAGGCTTCAAGCCAAAACTCATTTAAGAGTATAAACCCGCGCGCTGAAAATGTCAATTCCCCGAGCAAATTTTTTCGCTTTTGCGGAAAGGGGCACACGGCGCCGAAAGATACTGTGCTGATAATAATTGCACCGCCGCAACGCCCATAAAGCGAAATCCCCTCGCCGGGGAGCTGTCCGGAGCAGTCCGGTCGGCGGGGGATTTATGCTATTTCTCGTATACCCAGAGGTTGCGGATCTGGCTTTTAATATCGTCAAACTCCCACAGCTTTTCGGAGCGGACGCGGCTGTTGCAGTCGTTTATGCGGATTTTGCCGTCCTCCACGCCGACCATAACGATGAAATGGCCGCTTGTGGTGAAGTCGCCCTTGCCCATAATGCAGATTATAGGGTCGCCGTTTTTGAGCGACTTTATGACCGTCGATTTATCGAGCGGCAGCTGGCGCGACTTCAGTCCCAGCTTGCGCGCGCCCTCGCTCATCAGCGCCCACGCGGTGCCGTTGCCGGGCACGCAGTAGCCGTTGTCGGTGCTGAACTTCGCGACTGCGGCAGGGGTGAGCGACGCGTCGTTCAGGCGATAGAGCGCGACCATCGACAGGCTCGTCGGTCCGCAGCCCGTAAGCCCGAGCACATCGCTGCCGTATGTCCGGTAGCCCCAGCGCTTGTCCCACTGCATAAGCAGCGGCACGGTGTCGGAGTTCGCCTCGGCGCTCAGATCGACGGTGTACTCCTTGTCCTTATCAAACGGATAGCGATAGACAAAGTCCTTTATCTCCGAGCTTTTCCACAGCACGTCCACAAGACTCTGCGGATAGTCGGAGTAGTGCACTCCGTTATTCTCGGCCCATATCGCCAGCTCGTCGCCGGGGGAGAGCGACAAAGTCGAGCTTGACGTCGCCTCCGACGAAACTGCGGCCGACGAGGTTCCTCCCTTGCCGACGCCGAGGCTCGCGATACTTCTTATACCGAAAATTCCGCCGACCGCCAAGGCTGCTGCAAGCACAACGCACAGGATTATTCGGTCATAGCGCATACGCCGTTTTCTTCTGCGAACCGCCATTTAAAATCACCTCTTGATTTGCAATGAGTATATTTTAGCACAAAGTCGTGCAATTTTCATCATTTCAAGCAGAAAATTCATTACAAATTTCTTGCAAATTTCTTAAAATTCGCATTTTTGGGCGAAAATTTGTTGACAAATCAACATCTTTGTGCTATTCTATCCTCACTTGTTGATTTGTCAACATCTGAAAGGAGCACTGCCGATGGACGAAAGATTTGAAGCCTTCACCGTGCTGATAAGCAGGATAAGCCGCTCGATAAAGCGGCTGAAAGCGTGGGAGATGTCCGACCTCGGGCTGAAAGGGCCGCACGTCAGCTGCCTGTACTACCTGTCGCTGGGTAATATGACCGCAAGTGAGCTGTGCGAGCGCTGCGAGGAGGACAAGGCGGCCGTCTCCAGAACGCTCGACTACCTTGAAGAGAACGGCTATATCAACTGCTCCGACAGCCGCTCAAAGCGGTACAAAAGCCCGCTCGCCCTCACCGAGAAGGGCAAAGCCGCCTGCGCCGGGATAAACGGGAAGATCGCGTTTATCGAAGCGGCGGCGGGAGAGGGCATCGACGACGAAAGCCGCGCAAAAATGTACGCGGCGCTGTCGAAAGTCAGCGACAATCTTGAAAAAATATGCAATGAGACAAGAGCCGCCAGAAGCGCGGCAAAATCGGAGGAAAAGAAATGAACAAAGTCAGAATAATCGTCGACTCCACCGCCGACCTGCCCGAGCGCTTTTTAAGCCGCGTGACCGTCATTCCGCTGGTGATACGCTTCGGCGAGGAGGAGCTTGCCGACGGCGTTGCGATAACGAAGGAGCGCTTCTACGAGCGCCTTATCGAGGCCGACGAGCTGCCGACCACCAGCCAGGCGACCCCCGCCGCGTTCGAGCGCTGTTTCAGCGAGGTCGCGGCCGCGGGCGACACCGCCGTCGTGATGACGCTTGCGTCAAAGCTGTCGGGCACCTATCAGAGCGCCTGCATCGCAGCCGAGGAGTTTGACTGCATTTACGTCGTCGACAGCGAAACCGTAGCCATCGGCCTCGGGATACTGACCGAGTACGCGGTCGCCCTTGCCGAAAGCGGAATGAGCGCGCGCGACATCGCCGCCGAGCTTGAAAATAAGCGCAACGACGTATGTGTAATCGCCCTGCTCGATACGCTCGAGTACTTAAAGCGCGGCGGCCGCATATCGAAAGCCACCGCAGTTATGGGCGGACTGCTGAACATAAAGCCCGTCATAAGCGTCGGCAACGGCGAGATAACCGTGATCGGCAAGGCGCGCGGCTCCAAGCAGGGCAACAACCTGCTTGTCGAAAAGATAAACGCCTCGGGCGGCATCGACTTTGATATGCCAATCCTGCTCGGCTACACGGGGCTGACCGACGTGTACTTAAAAAAGTACGCCGACGACAGCGCCGACATTTGGCGGGGCAGGCGCGACGAGCTTGACATGACCCTTTTAAGCGGCGTAATCGGCACGCACACGGGCCCGGGAGTGGTCGGCGTGGCTTTCTTCAAAAACGCAAATTAAACAAAATACCCGTCGGCGCGGCAGAGCCCTTCAGAGCCTGAGTCGCCGACGGGTATTTTACATTATATATGGTTTGCCGCGGCGCAAATCGGGCTGAAGCAAAAAAGCACCGCTCACAGAATTTACACCATCAGGTTGCAGATAAGCTCGCTGACCTCGGCGGGGTCGTCAACGCCCATTCCGCCGATAAGGCGCGCCTGCGCGTAAAGCAGCTTTGCATAGTCGCCGAGCTTGTCCCTGTCGTCGGCAAAAAGCGCTTTCAGCTTCCCGGCGATCGGGTGCGCGGAATTTATCTCGAGCACGGTCTGCGCCTTTACTCCGCCCTGAGCGCCCGGAACGGCGTTGAGCGCCTTTGCCATCCCGACCGAGATCTCGCCCTCGCTCGAAAGGCAGACGGCGTACTTTTTCAGCTTGTCGGTGAAGCGCACCTGATTTACCGCGTCGCCGAGGGCTTCCTTCATCGCGTCAAGCAGCTCCTTTGAATCGGAGTTGAGCTGCTCAAGCGCTTTTTTCTCGTCCTCGGTCGAGAGGTCGAGGCTGTCGTTGCATACGTTGGCAAACTTCCTGCCGTCGTACTCGCCCATGATGCGCAGCGCGAACTCGTCGACATCGTCGGTCAGGCACAGCACCTCGTAGCCCTTTTCGGTCACGGCGTCGACCTGCGGCAGCATCTCGACCTTCGCGACCGTTTCGCCGGGCGCGTAGTAGATGGTGTCCTGCCCCTCTTTCATGCGCGAGACGTACTCGGCGAGGGTGACGGGCTTCTTTTCGGTAGTCGAATAGAACAGCAGCAGGTCTTTCAGCTCGTCCTTGTGAATGCCGTAGTCGCTGTACACGCCGAACTTCAGCTGAACGCCGAACGCCTTGAAGAACTCCTCGTACTTCTCACGCTCGTCCGAGAGCATTTTCGTCAGCTCGTTCTTAATCTTTTTCTCAATATTCTTCGCAATGAGCTTGAGCTGATAGTCGTGCTGCAGCAGCTCGCGCGAGACGTTCAGCGAAAGGTCGGCGCTGTCGACAAGGCCGCGCACAAAGCTGAAGCAGTCGGGCAGCAGGTCGGCGCACTTGTCCATTATCATAACGCCGTTTGAGTACAGCTGCAGTCCCTTTTCAAAGTCCTTGCTGTAATAGTCGTAGGGCGGGTGCTTCGGAATGAACAGCAGCGCGTCGTAGGACACCTGTCCCTCGGTCTTGCTGTGGATAACGCGAACGGGGTCCTCGAAGTCGTAGAACTTCTCCTTATAAAAGGCGTTGTACTCCTCGGGCTTTATCTCGCTCTTGGCCTTGCGCCACAGCGGCACCATACTGTTGAGCGTTCTGGTCTCGATGACCGTCTCGTACTCATCGGAGCCGTCCTTTTTCTTCTCGGTCTCGAAATCCATGCGGATAGGATAGCGAATGTAGTCGGAGTATTTCCTGACAAGCTCGCTTATACGGTATTGGTCAAGGAATCCGTCGTAGTTGTCCTGCTCGGTGTTGTCCTTGATGTGCAGGGTGATGACCGTACCGTGGGAGTCGGCCTCGCACGGCTCGACGGTGTAGCCGTCGGCACCGTCGGAGACCCACCTGTTCGCCTCGTCGCTGCCGAACGGACGGCTTACGACGGTCACAAGATCGCTGACCATAAACGCCGAGTAAAAGCCCACGCCGAACCGGCCGATGATGTTGACGTCGTCGACCTTCTCGTTCTCGTTTTTAAAGTTGAGCGAGCCGCTGCGCGCGATAGTGCCCAGATTCTGCTCAAGCTCCTCGGCGGTCATACCGCAGCCGTTGTCCGAGACGGTCAGCTCGCGGGCTTCCCTGTCGACCTTGAGGGTGATGGCGTAGTCGTCGCGGTTAAGCCCCGACGCATTATCGCTCAGCGAACGGTAGTAGAGCTTGTCGATAGCGTCGGACGCGTTGCTTATCAGCTCGCGCAGAAATATCTCCTTGTGCGTATAGATGGAGTTTACCATCATATCGAGCAGTTTTTTCGACTCGGCCTTGAATTGTTTCTTTTTCATTATATAAGTCACCTTGAAATTTGAAATTAGCACTCTGTCAGTTCGAGTGCTAAAATAAGTATAGCTTAAATTTCTCACTTGTCAACACTTATCGGCGAAATTACTTAAAAAGCCCGCAAAAATCGTCTTAATTTTTATTGCTTTTTAACTACGGCTGTGATATATTAGATGTGAAAAAAGCCGAACTGCAGCCTCGGCACTAAGTTTACTTTTGAGGTCGCCCACCGTGCGGCCTGTTCGGAGGAATGAGCAATGACCGACCTTTTAAAAAAGTGCAACACCCCCAGTGAATACGAAGTCATGCCCGGCACGCGCGACCCGTATCACTGGCCGTTCGCCAGAAACTCGATATGGAATACGCCGATCGGCTCCGACGCCGAGTATAAGCCGGCGGGCTTTCAGCCCGAGCCGGCCTTTGGTATCGACAAGGAGATCGTCTATACCACGGATGAATCCGATGAGCGGCTTGAAATTTGCAATTCCCGCAACGGCCGCTGGCCGACCGATGAAAAGGACATCGTCCACACGGGCAGCTATATGTATTGGCCGCGCGGACTGATATTCCCCGCCACAAGCGGAAATGCGTGCTGCGCAATTATCCAGCCCGACGGGCACACGATAATCCAGATTCAGCCCACCTGCCGCGCCGACGTAAACAGCAAGCACATCGTCGGTTGGAGCCGCGCTCCCATCGACCTGCTCGGCGAAGGACTGTACGGCACCCACTGGGGCAGCGGACTCAGCTCCCTCGGCGGCTCAATCCGTTTGGGCGAGCTTATCTCCGACGAGCCGCTCCATCACGCGCTCAAGCTGAACATTCTGGCTAAGGTCTATGCCTACATCGGCGACGAAGTGCCCGGCTACCGCTGGCCTGCCGACCGCCACGACGGCTACGCGACCTACGACCGCTGGAGTCCCGCTTACTACGGCGGAACCGACCCCGAGCTTACCATGGGCTCGCTCGTCGCTATCCCGCCCGAGGTCACACCCGAGAGCCTGAAGCTCCGCACCGACCTCGGCCGCAAGATTTTTCACGCACTTCAGGACTACGGTGCATATATCGTCGACGACTCCGCGTGGGAGTCATACGACCTCAGCGCCGAGTTCGGCGTACGTGAGGAGGTGCAGCACGCCTACGGTATCGACATCGGCATCGGCTGGGCGCACCGCGGCTGCCGCAACGAGACGCAGTGGAACTACTATCACGACCTAAGCGTGATGATCCGCGCGCTGAACATCGTTGTCAACAACTCTCCCGACAACATCGGCGGCGGCGGCAAGCCCCGCGCTCCGCTTGCTCCCGATATGGTGTTCGGCGGGTAAAGCTTTAACCAACCTCGACTTTTTACTTGTGGGTGATATAAATGTCTAAAATCGAAAATGGCTATATGCCGAAAGAATACGAAGTTGCCGCAGGCACGCGCGACGCGTGGCAGTGGCCGTTCGCCAAAAACTCGATATGGAATATGCCCATCGGCTCCGACGCGGACTATCAGTGGTGCGCCATGCGCCCCGCCGCGGCATACTATGTCGATGTTGAGCGTATCTATAAAACCACGACCGACGACGATTATCTTGAGATCTGTCACTCCGAAAGCGGCCGCTGGCCGAGCGAGGATAAGCTGATCCACACGGGCAAGTATATGTACTGGCCCAAGGGGCTGGTCGTAAAGCCGAGCACTGCAAACGAGTGCTCCGCAGTGCTGCAGCCCGACGGCCGCACGATAATCCAGCTGCAGCCCACCTGCCGCGCCGAAGCCGACAGCAGGTATATCGTCGGTTGGGAGCGCGACGGGGTCGACCTCTACGGCGACGGTATCCTCGGAGCTCACTGGGGCAGCGGCCTCAGCTGCATCGGCGGCACTATTCGCTTGAGCGATATAACCAATGTCGACGAGCCTATCCGTCACGCGCTCAAGCTGAATGTTTCCGCAAACCGCTTCGCTTATTATAAGGAGGGCGTATGCCCCGGCTATATGTGGCCTGCCGACCGTGCCGACAGCTATGCGACCAACGGAATTCACGACGAGCGCCGCTACACGGGAAATGTGCCCAACACGATGATGGGCACGCTGCTCTCGGTCAATCCGAAAATTGACATAAAGGGGCTCGGATTTTCAAGCCCCTTTGCGATAAAGCTGCTGTGCGCCATTCGCGACTACGGCGTTTACATCGTCGACGACTCCGCGTGGAACGCCTACGGCTGGAGCGTTGAGGAAGGCGTCGAGGAGGAAGTCAAGCGCATCTACGGCCACAAGATCTTCGGCTTCGGAATGGAAGCCGAGAACGAGGCCGAGCGCGTCTACTACCGCGATATGTGCATTATTGCCGAGCAGCTGCGCGCCGTTGCCAACAACGCGCCCGACAGCATCGGAGGCGGCGGCACGCCCCGCGTCCCGCTCGCTCCCGACTTCGCCGAGTAATATAGGCGGAACGCGAACGGCTCGGCAGCGGTGCAATCAAAGTTGCGGCGCGCGAACGGGATGATGGCGCAGCGAACGCAGGCAGCGGACGGCTCGATGGCGCAGCGAACGCAGGCAGCGGACGGGAAGATGGCGCAGCGGACGCAGGCAGTGAAACCGCATTTCCCGCAGCGCGATTGCCGCACAGCGCTGTTTTCAGCGCTGCCCGCGTTTTCCGTTCACCCTGTTTTGCCCTGTTTCTATCATACGCTTGCCGCGCAAATTGCGCTGACTGCTGCCGTTAGTTCAGCCTGCACACGGTCAAACGATTGCCGTACAAATGGAAAATCCGAGCTTTAAGCCGAAGCCGCTTTCGCTCCCCTTTAGTTCGCCGCCCTCGGCTGATATAAAGGGCAGAAGCGGCTTACTTTCTACTAAATTAGGCCGAAATTTTTCACATTCGGCCGGGTATTGTCGCTGTTTACGTGAAAATCTTCCAAATTTCCGCAAAAACTAAAATCAGCTTGATTTTTTACTGCGTTCCGCACGCCGTGATATTCCTTGTGTGCCGCATTAACCTGAAACGGTCTCAATAGCACGACACATACAACAAAGGAGGGGCTTTCCCATGTTCACAGACAAACTCAAACGCGCCGTCGCTGCGGCAATGTGCCTGACCCTGCTCGCGCTGTGCTGCTCCTGCAACGACAAGGGCGACTCGGCCGACAAGAGCACCACGTCAAAGGCGCGCTCGTCGGCCAACGCCTCCGCCGCCTTTTCGAGCGAGGCGACCGTCACCGACGGCGGCAGCGCGTCCGGCAACAGCTCGGAAGGAACAAGCAGACAGGCCGACTCGCGCGGCACGACCGGCAACGTCATGGCAAGCATGACCGACACCGGTCGGGGCGAAACTGTCGACCCCGACACTGTTTCGAAAGCGCCGCCTGCGGAAACACCCTCAAACGTTGCCCCGATAATCGCCGACCTGACCCCGATAAAGGCGACCGACTTCTACGGCCGTGTCTACCTTTCAAAGCTCGGGCGGTCAAAGGCTCTGCTCGCCGCATATGACCGAATCGTTGAGGGCGTCGAGAACTGCTCAAAAGAGATAAATCTCAACGACAAGGCGAACCTGATAACCGTCGAAGAACTTGATATGGTCATCAGATACTATCGCAACGACTACCCGCACCACTTCTGGCTCGACGCGACCGGGGGCTTCAATTACACGGTCAGTGACGGAAAGGTCTATTCACTGATGTTCAACTACTCCGTCACTGGCAAACAGCTTGAAAAGGATAAGAAAAAGTTTAATACCGAGGTCAGTAATTTGCTTGCGAACATCTCCGGCTCGTGGAGCGAGTATGACCGCGAAAAGGCGATACACGACCGCATTATCGCCAAAACCGAATACGTCCTCGGCGCTGCGAACGCCCACAATGCCTTCGGCGCGATAGTCGACGGCAAGTGCGTCTGCGAGGGCTACGCAAAAGCGTTCCAGTACCTGTGCTATCAGGCGGGTATTCAGTGCCTTATGGCCGTCGGAACAGGCAACAATCCCTCGACGGGCAGTCAGGAATCGCACGCGTGGAACGTCGTCCTGATCGGCGGCAAATACTACCATGTCGATGCCACCTGGGACGACTCCGACTCCTACACCTACTACGGCTACTTCAATATGAGCGACGCGGCGATGAGCGGTGACCACACCGTGATGACGTCCGACGGCTACCCGCTGCCCAAGTGCGACAGCCTCGATATGTCATACTTCGGCCGAAACGGCGGCTTCATCGTATATCCTTACTCCTTTGCCGACGTCGGCGCGGTCTTCAAGGCAGGCAAGTCGGGGCGCGGCCAGGCGCGCATTTACGTTGAGAATGCAAACAGCTTCAAGACGTGGTTCAGCCACAACTATAAGCAGGTGGCAGTCGCTGCGGGACTTTCCGGCTTCAGCGAGGTCAAATATTCAAGCTGCGGCCACGAGGTCTATATAATCTATCAGTAAGATTTATAACGCAAAGAAGGTCACACCGTGTCAAAACCAAAGTTAAAGCGCTTTTTAAGCGCTGCTATGTGCCTGGTTATGCTCGCCATGTGCGTTTCGTGCAGCGGGAAAGGCGGCTCTGCAAAGGGCACCGCCGCTTTCCCCGATTTCACGCCCAAAAGGCGCCGGACTTTAAAAGTCCGGCGCCTTTTTTAGGTCAGCATATCGCTTGATGTCAAACAGCCGCCTGCGGCTGTTTCTGACGCGCTTCGTCAGCAGCCGCAGCCGCCGTTGCACGAATTACCGCAGCCGCAATCGTTATTGTTGCCGCAGCAGCAGAACAGGATTATGATCAGTATGATGATCCAGGAGCAGTTGCTTCCGCCGAAACCGTTACACATAAAGTTTGCCTCCCTCCACGGCGGCCCTGCAGCAAAAGCGCTGCCTCTCGCCGCCCTTCATTTACATACTATGACCTTGGGTCAAAACGCGTGAAAGTCTGACTTTAAGGCAGTTTTGCGATGTTTTAAGAAAGTTTGAAAAACTTTAAAATAATTAGAAAAATGAAGAAATAATGAGATAATCGCGAATTTCGGCGTGTAAATAAGTCAAATTTGACTTTCTCTGACTTTGACCTTTGCTGACTTTCTGCGTATAATGATAGTCAGTAAAGGTCAAAAGGATATGAAAGGGAAGCGAAACAATGATGTTAATGAGCGACATAATAGCCCGACGGATACTTGAGCTGCTTGAAAGCAGCGACGAAGGCACCGCCGAGATTCGGCGAAACACGATGGCCGAGAAGATCGGCTGCGTGCCGAGCCAGATAAACTACGTCATCTCCTCTCGGTTCACGCCCGAGAAGGGCTACATCGTTGAAAGCAAGCGCGGCGGCGGCGGATATATCCGCATAACGCAGATACGCACGGCCGCGTCAAGCGCACTGATGCACATAATCAATTCGGTCGGCACGTCGCTCGACGCGAGAACCGAAAGGATATTGACGGAAAATCTTGCTTATCACGAATACGTTTCCCCCGAAGCGGCGAAACTTATCAATGCCGCCTCGTCCGATAACGCGCTCAAAGGCGTTGAGCCCGAAAAGCGCGACGAAATACGCGCGTCTATATTCAAGCATATGCTTATGACGCAGATATAAAAGGAGCGATGACTTATGATGTGTGAAAAATGCGGCAAGAGAGTTGCCACCACCCACATTCAGACAAATATAAACGGAGTTGTGGAGTCCCACCACCTGTGCTCGCAATGCGCGGCGGAAAGCTCCCGTGACCAGACCCAGCTCGGGCTTAACGAGCTGCTCGGCTCGCTGTTCGGCGAGACGCTCAAGTCGACGCCGCGCGTCGACAAGCGCAAGCGCTGCCCCGGCTGCGGAATGTGCTTTGACGACATTGCAGGCAGCGGCCGCGTCGGCTGCGACAAGTGCTACGAAACCTTCCTCGATCAGCTGATGCCCTCGCTGCAGCGTATGCACGGCAAGGCCGTCCACACAGGCAAGACGCCTGCGTTCGTCAAGCACGAGCCGACCGCCGAGGACAGGGTCGCCGAGCTGAAAGCACGGCTTCAGCAGGCAGTGGAAAGCGAAAACTTTGAAGAAGCCGTCCGTCTGAGAGACGAGATAAAGGCTATGCAGGAAGGGGAGAAAAACAATGAGTAAATGGTATGCTTCGGTCGGCGCAGACGCCGACACGGTAGTAAGTACAAGAATAAGGCTTGCGCGAAACATCGCGGGAATCCCGTTCCCGTCGAGAATGAGCGCCGAGCAGCTTAAAAGCGTAAACGAAAGCGTGCGCGACGCATTGTTCTCCGACGCAAAATGCAGGGAGCAGTTCAAGTACATTGAAATGGATACCCTGCCCGACATCACCGCGATGTCGCTCGCGGAGCGTCATCTGATAAGCCCCGAGTTTGCGCAAAACCGCAACGGCAAGGCGCTGCTGCTCTCTGACGACGAGTCGGTCAGCATCATGCTCTGCGAAGAGGATCACATCAGGATTCAGGTCATGCGCGCAGGTTTGGCGCTTGACGAGGCTTACGCCGAGGCCGACCGCATCGACGACATTCTCTCAGGCAAGCTGACCTTTGCGTTCAACGAGCGTCTCGGCTACCTGACCGAGTGCCCGACCAACCTCGGCACCGGGCTGCGCGCCTCACTTATGCTGCACCTTCCGGCGCTCGAGGCAAACGGCGCTATCAACCGCCTTGCCGCCTCCGTCAGCAAGATAGGGCTTACGATCCGCGGTACATACGGCGAGGGCAGCCGTGCCGAAGCCGCGATGTACCAGCTTTCAAATCAGGTCACCCTCGGAATTTCCGAAAAGGCCGCGATAGACAATCTGAAGTCCATCGCCGCACAGACGATCTCACAGGAGCGCAACGTGCGCCGCTCGCTCGACCCCGACAGGATCGAGGACGCGGCGTTCAGGGCGCTCGGCGAACTTAAATACGCCCGTATGCTCAGCAGCGGGGAATTTATGGAGCTTATCTCCAAGGTCCGCCTGGGCATTTCGATGGGCATTATAAAAGATGTCGGGCTGACGCAGATCGGCGAGATAATCAACATGGCAGGCCCCGCGAGCATTCAGGCCGCAGCGGGCAAACCGCTTGAGCCTGCCGAGCGCGACAAGCTGCGCGCAAAAACCGTACGCGAAAGGTTATGATTTATGTATGTTCAAATTCAACGGCTTTACACATAAAGCGAACGAGGCGCTCAACCTCGCAATAGAGTCCGCGCAGGGCTTCGGCCACACCTACATCGGCAGCGAGCACATTCTTATCGGTCTGCTGCAGTGCGACGAGTCCGCCGCGGGACAGATCCTCGCCGACAAGGGCGTTACCGCCGAAAAGATCGAAGCGGAGCTTGAAGCCACCGTCGGCCGCGGCAATCCCACCGTGCTCAGCCCCGATCAGCTGACCCCGAGGGCAAAGCGCATAATCGAAATGTCAATCGCCATCGCCCGCTCGAGCGGCTGCTCGCTTGTGGGCACGGAGCACCTGCTCGCCGCCATTCTTGAGGAGGGCGACAACTACGCCGTCCGCTTCATAAGCAAGGCAGGCGGCGACTGCAGCTCCATTCTTCAGGAGGCCGCGAGAGTCGCAGGCTCGGGCGCGGAGGACGCCGAGAGCCCCTCTGCCAAGGCGGGCAAATCGGGCTCATCCAAGACTCCGACCCTCGACAAATACGGCCGTGACCTGACCGCCGAGGCCAAGGCGGGCAAGCTCGACCCCGTAATCGGCAGAGCGCACGAAATAGAGCGCATAATCCAGATACTCACCCGCCGCACGAAGAACAATCCGTGCCTTATCGGCGAGCCCGGCGTCGGTAAAACCGCCGTCGTCGAGGGGCTTGCCATCAAGATCGCCGACGGCGAAGTGCCCGAGCTGCTTAAAGACAAGCGCGTGGTGTCGCTCGACCTGACCGGCATGGTCGCGGGCACCAAGTACCGCGGCGACTTTGAGGAAAGGGTCAAGGCCGCCATCGACGAGGTCGTAAAATCCAAGGACACCATCCTATTCATCGACGAGGTGCACACCCTCGTCGGCGCAGGCTCGGCCGAGGGCTCGACCGACGCCGCGAATATGCTCAAGCCGCAGCTTGCCCGCGGCGAGGTGCAGATAATCGGCGCGACCACGCTTAACGAGTACCGCAAGTACATCGAAAAGGACGCGGCGCTCGAGCGCCGTTTCCAGCCGCTCACCGTCGGCGAGCCGAACGAGGACGACGCAGTGCTCATTCTCAAGGGTCTGCGCGACAAGTACGAGGCTCACCACAAGGTGCGTATCCTCGACGAAGCGCTTGAAGCCGCCGTCAAGCTCTCAAGCCGCTACATCACCGACCGCTACCTGCCCGACAAGGCCATCGACCTTATCGACGAGGCCGCCTCGCGCGTGAAGCTGCGCAATATGACGACCCCGACCGAGCTTAAAGAGCTTGAGGATAAAATCAAGCACATCAGCGAGGAAAAGACCTCGGCCGTCAACGCGCAGGATTTTGAGCGCGCCGCCAGGCTGCGCGACAGCGAAAAGACCGAGCGGGCAAACCTTGACGCCCTCAAGGCCGACTGGCAGCAGAAGTCCGAGCACGCCTCGGGCGAAGTCACCGCAGAGGAGATCGCCGAGATCGTCTCCAGCTGGACGGGCGTGCCCGTTGCTCAGCTGACCGAGGCCGAGAGCGAGCGCCTGCTAAAGCTCGAAAGCATACTCCATCAACGCGTAATCGGCCAGGACGAGGCCGTCACCGCCGTCGCCAAGGCTATCCGCCGCGGCAGAGTCGGGCTCAAGGACCCGAAGCGTCCTATCGGCTCGTTCATCTTCCTCGGCCCGACGGGCGTCGGTAAAACCGAGCTGTGCCGCGCTCTTGCAGAGTCGATGTTCGGCGACGAAAACGCGATAATCAAGCTCGATATGTCCGAGTTTATGGAGAAGCACACAGTGTCAAAGCTCATCGGCTCTCCTCCGGGATATGTCGGCTATGACGAGGGCGGCCAGCTGACCGAAAAGGTTCGCCGCAAGCCTTACTCCGTCGTGCTGTTCGACGAAATCGAAAAGGCTCACCCCGACGTGTTCAATATGCTGCTCCAGATTCTTGAGGACGGCGTGCTGACCGACTCGCAGGGCCGCCACGTCAACTTCAAGAACACCGTCATCATTATGACAAGCAACGTCGGCGCGCGCCTCATCACCGAGAACCGCACCTCCGTCGGCTTCGGCGACAAGGCCGAGGCAGGCAGCGAAAACGATGTCAAGAACGCCGTGCTCGAAGAGCTCAAGCGCCAGTTCAAGCCCGAGTTCCTCAACCGTATCGACGACATCATCGTCTTTAACAAGCTCAGCGAGGAGGACATTCGCAGGATTGCCGCAAATATGCTTGCCACGCTCACTAAGCGCGTCAAGGCCATCGGTATTGACTGCACCTTTGACGAGTCGGCCGTCGCCGAGATTGCGAAAGAGGGCTTCGACCCCGTATACGGCGCGCGTCCGCTGCGCCGCTCGATCCAGAGCCGCATTGAGGACTCGCTCAGCGAGCGTATCCTCGAGGGCGTGGTCAAGGAGGGCGACAGCGTCCGCTGCACCTACTCCGACGGCGAGTTCCGCTTTGTAAAAGCCGAGCCGACCGCCGCCGAATAAGCATAAATAACCCCCGCCGCTTAAAGCCGCTCCCCGAAACGGGAAGCCGCCGAAAGCGGCGGGGTTTTCTCTGCCCAACGGGCAGCATCACTATGCAAAGAAAAGCACAACCTGCCGCAGGAAGCCCACCTCGTCCGAAACCGGCGAACAATCCTTGCGCCGTGCTTAAAAAGTGCGGTGCAGCCCAACCTCCGCGCCCTCAAGCTCAAGCAGGGCGCGCTTTTTGTGGGCTCCGCCCGCGTAGCCTGTCAGGCTGCCGTCGAAGCCCAAGACGCGGTGACACGGCACGATTATCGACAGCGGATTGTGCCCGACAGCGCCTCCGACCGCCTGCGCGGACATCCTGCCCGCACCGCTTTGCGCTTCAAGCGCTTTTGCCAGCGCGCCGTAGGTCGTCGTCGCGCCGTAGGGTATCTGCCGCAGCAGCTCCCACACGCGCAGGCGAAACGGCGTGCCGATCAAGTGCAGCGGCGGCGTAAAGTCAGGCTCGCACCCGCCGAAATACACGTCAAGCCAGCGCTTTGCCGACTTTATATGCCCGTTCTCACCCTCGGTGCAGTCGCGCGGCAGACCTGCGGCAAAATATTTTGCGCCGTCAAACCACAGCCCCGTCAGCCCGACCTCGTCGGCCGCAAGCAAAATCCCGCCGAGCGGCGACTTGTAATGGAAGACCTGAATCATTTTCCGCTTTCCTTTTTCTTCGGCGCATAATCGCGCATTTCGGGTATCGCGCCGCCCGCGACCGCCCAGATGTACAGGCTCGCCACGCTGCAGCAGGGGCTGAAGCGCCTGCGGTACTTCTCAAACAGCCTGCGGTCGATTTTGCGGTGGTGATATATCATTCTCAAGCCCCGCTGAATTGCGAGGTCGCCAAAGCTGAACACGTTCGGCCGCTGCATACAAAACAGCAGTATCATCTCGGCCGTCCACACACCTATGCCCTTGAGGGTGCTCAGCTGCGCTGTCGCTTCGTCGTCGGACTTGCTCCGAATTCCGTCAAGGTCGAATTCGCCCGACGTCACCTTTTGAGCAAAGTCGGTAATGTACTCGGCCTTGCGGCGGGAAATGCCGACCGACTGCAGCCGCTCCAAGCCCGCCCCGCAGACCGTGCGGGGGCTGACCTCGCCCAGCTCCTCGCGCATACGCCGCCAGGCGGTCGCCTGCGCCTTTGTCGAAATCTGCTGCCCGACGATGTGATGCACGACCGCCGAAAACAGGTCGCCGTCGACCTCGCGATAAACGTGCCCGACGCGCTCGATGACCTCGCAAAGCCGCTTGTCGCGCTGTTTTAGGAAGTCCGTCTCCCGCTCGCCGTATTCAAAAAAAGTCGTGCTCATATCCACCGCCTCGGGGTCAGGTCGCCGATGGTGACGGCCTCGCCCGTTTCAATAGAATTCGACATCTCTCGGGGAACGATCACCATTTCAGCTTCAGGATAAAGCATACCTCGATCTTTGTCCTCCGTTATCTCCCGAATTTACCTCGCCAGAATTTCGATGAGCGGCATATTCGCCTCGCCGTCGGGGTCGGTCACGCGGGCAAAGCCCTTGTAGCTCCAGACCGAGCGGCCGATGCCGTACTCGTTGAACAAATCAATTATATCGGAGTGCCAGCGCAGCGTGCTCGCCATATCGGCCGTTTCGTGCACGCCGAACTCGCCGCAGTAGAGCGCGTGACCCGAAGTCCTCGCAAACTCCGCCGCAGGGCGCAGAAAGTCGGCCATAGCCGCCTTGTCGACCACGTCGTACCGATCAAGAAGGTAGCTGTCGTGCCCTGCGAAATATTCGCGGTGCTCGTGCGTATTGAGCGGGTAGGTCACCGAGCGCTGATATTCCCTCAGCCAACCGACCCAGCTTGCGCGCTGATGCGTAAACAGCATCGGCGCATAGCAGTGGAAGGTGTAGACGATGTTGTCGTCATCGGGCAAAGCGAGGTGCTTCAGCTGATCGGCGGAATTCCAGCGGTTGCCGCCGATGATTATCTTTCTTTTCGGCGAAACAGCCTCGATCTCGGAAGCGGTGCGCTGCCACAGCGCGTTCCACGGCTCGCTTGTTTCCTGCACGAGCTCGTTGAGCAGCTCAAACGCGAGTGTTTCTCCCTCTCCCGCATAGCGGCGCGCGAACATCCTCCATATATTCACAAAGCGCTCCTGCTGGCGCTCATTTGAAAACAGGTCGTTTGATTTTTCGGTCGTGTTTGAGAAGATAAAGCCGGGTGCGTGGTGCAGGTCGAGTATCATATTCAACCCGTTCTTCCTGCAGGCTTCAAGCGCAAAATCGACGTATTTCAGCCCGCTTTCAAGGTATTCGCCGGGCTTTTCGTCGCTCTCAAACAGCATATAATCGACGGGCAGTCGGACGTGATCAAGCCCCCAGGACGCGATTTTGCCGAAGTCGTCCTCGGTAATATAGCTGTTCCAGTGCTCCTCGCGCCCGTCGTCGTACTGTGAGATCCAGTGCCCGAGGTTGACCCCGCGCATATAGCCGTCAAAAGTTTTCATTGTCAATGCCCCCTTTGCTTCAATATAGCAAAAGCGGCGGCAAAAATCAATGATTTCGAGCGCCTTCAGGAAAATTTTATGCTCCTATTCCGCACCGTGCGATTTCAGGCGTGCTTCGTCACATCAAAAAAAGCGCAGAGCAGCGAATGCTCCGCGCTTTTCAGCTTTTCAACTGACTCTCTCACAGGACGTAAAACAAAATACACACGGCCTGCAGCAGCGAGCCTGCGACCACAAAAACGTGGAACACGGTGTGGTATATCGGCTTTTTGTGCCCGACGCCGTAGAGCACCGCTCCGACGGTGTAGGACACTCCGCCCGCGAGCAGCCACATAAAGCCCGCAAGCCCCATCGCTTCAACGGTCGCTTTCAGCGCAAGCACGATGCACCAGCCCATGCCTATGTAGCACGCCATCGACAGCCTGCCGTACCTGTTGTGGTCGATTGCGGTGAACACGGTCGCGAACGCGACAAGCCCCCACTCGACGCCGAAGATGACCCACGCAAGCGCGGGGTGCACGGGACGTATGCTCGAAAGCAGGATAGGCGTGTAGGTTCCCGCTATCAGGAAGTAGATGGTGCAGTGGTCGATGACCTGCATTACCTTTTTGCCCATGCCGGGCTTTAAGCCGTGATAGACGCTCGACATCGTGTAAAGCACGACCATCGTCGCGCCGTAGATCGAAGCGCCGACGACGCCCCACACATTTGAGTGCAGCGCAGCGATTATGATCGATATGACGAGCACGGCTATGCCGAACGCGCCGCCGACGATATGCGTCACCATATTGGCGATGTCCTCGCCGCGGGTGTAGCCGGGCAGCGTCCTGTCTTTGAGGGGAGTTCTCGACATAGGATAAGCCCCCTTATTTGTGAATACCGCGGAAGAACAGCGCGACCGTGCCGGGGCCGACGTGCGCGCCAGTGACAGGCTCGTAACAGACGGTGATACACTCTCCCGTGAAGCCCTTGCTTCTGAGCAGACCGAGCAATATGGCCGCGCCCGCTTCGTCGTCGGCGTGAGCTATTCCGATGCGCTCGTCCTTGTGGCGCACAAGCGCTTCGTAGCGCTCGGCCAGATCCATCAGCGACTGGCGGCGTCCTCTTGCCTTGCCGCAGAGGACGATCTTGCCCTCGTCGTTGCCCGTAAGCAGCGGCTTTATCCTCAGCACCGTGCCGACCACGCTTGCGACCTTGCTTATGCGGCCGCCGCGCTTGAGGTACTCAAGGTCGTCAACGGTGAAATACTGGCACATCGTAAGCCGCTTCTTGTTAACGGTGTCGACTATCCCGTCGAAAGAGACGCCCGCTTCGAGCATTTCGGCGGCTTCGAGCACCTGCATCCCCTCTCCGAGGGAAGCGGCGAGCGTGTCGATTACCGCTATGCGGCGCTCGGGGTAGATCTCGCTCAGATCCTCCGCCGCAACACGCGCCGCGTGCGCCGTGCCGCTTATGCCGCCCGACATTCCGATGTAAATGATGTCGTTGCCCGCGCTGAGCTCTGCGTCCATCGCCTCGGTGAAGGTGCCGATATTGACCATCGCGGTCTTGACCTGAGCGCCCTCGCGCATCGCGCCGTAGAACGCCTTGCCGTCGAAGTCGGCCTCGGGATCCTCCTTGACCTCAACTCCGTTTACGGAGTACGAAAACCCGACGACGGTCAGGCCGTGTTTTTTTATAAGCTCCGCAGGCAAATTTGCAGAGGTGTCGGTAAATAGCTTTATCATTTTTCAGGTTACCTCATTTCGGTGAAAATATATCGGCGCTTGAAGCTGTTAAAAAGCACCGTGTAATATCGTTTTGAGCGGATGCGTCACAGCGCCCGCCGCAGGCGTTCAGCCTAGCCTACAGACATATCATACCCCTTCGCTTAAATTTGTTCAACCTACTCGTCGGGCGCGGCTGTCTACTTGCGCAACAACGAGCTCTACAGCGCCCGATGTTGCGGTAGAGAGTGCTTTTTCGGCTCTACTGCGCATAGAGAAGCCGCTTGTTTACTGGGCTTGCGGGATTTTTCCTCGAAAGAAGCCCCAAGCTGCGCTGAGAAACTTGGTTCGGTGAAACTCACAAAAATTAAGCGTATACTATTGCCATTTTCGGCGGGCGGTGCTATAATAGCCTCACAAGCGTTAGCGGCGGCTACCCGCCGATGATAGGAGGCTTTGTAAATGAAAGCAACGGTAGGTTTGTCACTTCCCTCATTTCAGGACAAGTACGGCGATATGCTCGCAATCGAGAAGGCCAAGGAAGCAGGCTGCAACTCGATCGACCTTTCGCTTACCTGTTTTGACTACAGAAAAGAAGGAAATGTTTATTCCAAGAGCGACGAAGAGATCGTCGAATACTTCACCGCTCTGCGCAAGCGCGCCGAGGAGCTCGGCCTTGTAATCAGCCAGACCCACGGCCGTATTGAGGGCTTCAAAAACATCAAGGAGGAGGACGACGCGCTCGTCGCCAACGCCCGTCTGGACTGCCTTGCCACCGCGACCCTCGGTGCTCCCTACTGCATCATCCACTCGGTCACGTCCATATTTATGGGACCCGCTCCCGACAGGCAGCTGATGCAGGACCTCAACTTTGATATGTTCAACCGCATGATTCCGTTTGCCAAGCAGTACGGCATCAAACTCTCGAGCGAGACGTTCGGCGACGCTATGAAGTACGACGAGGTCGACTTCTTCGGTCAGATCGACCAGTTCATTATGTCGTACAACCGCATCTGCGCCGCGGGCGACAATGCAAAGTATATGTCCGTCTGCGTCGACACGGGCCACTCGAACAAGGCTTCGCGCTTCGGCCAGCCCTCTCCCGCCGACGTTATCCGTATGCTTGGCAGCAACGTCAAGACCCTGCACCTCAACGACAACAACAAGCTCGTTGACCAGCACAAGATCCCGCTCACCGGCTGCATCGACTGGGAGGACACGCTCAACGCCCTCGATGAGATCGGCTATGACGGCGTGTTCAACATGGAGCTTGCGCTCAACAACTGCGGAGGCAAGGGCATGGAATTCGAGTCCGCCGTTTACGCCAATCAGGTTATGAAGAACCTGCTCAAGCTGCGCGGCTGGGAAGTCGAATAAGCTCACACTTCGCCTAACCGCATATTTTACACATGGGAAAAGCCCTTCGACTGCTTGTCGCAGCCGAAGGGCTTTTGCTTTGTTGTATGTGTTCACGCACGCAAAAAGGACGGTGTGCGCCAATGGTGCCCCGCTTATCGCCGCACTTTTTCCTTGCGGTGATAAGCGGACTCGTCGATTCAGGCGGAAATGTTCATCAGGCAAGCTCTTTCGCGACGGTCGCAAGCGCCGACTCGATGACCTTGTCCATATCGTAGTATTTGTACTCACCCAGTCGCCCGCCGAACACGACGTTGACCTCGTCGTCGGCAAGCGCCCTGTAGCGCTCGTACAGCGCCTGATTTTCGGCGTTGTTGACGGGGTAGTACGCCTCCTGCCCGACGCTCCACTCGGCGGAGTATTCACGGCTGATGACGGTCTTCGGCTGAGTGCCGAACTCGAAGTGCTTGTGCTCGATTATGCGCGTGTAGGGGTGCTCGGCATCGGTGTAGTTGACCACGGCGTTGCCCTGATAGTTCTCGCAGTCGAGCACCTCGGTCTCGAATCTGACCGAGCGGTACTGCAGCGGCCCGAAGCAATAGCCGAAGTACTCATCAACGCAGCCCGTGAAGATGACGCGCTCGGCAAGGGCGTCGAGCTGCGCCTTCTCTTTCAGATAGTCGACCCCGAGGCGCACCTCCACGCCGTCAAGCATGCGCTCGACCAGCGCGGTGTAGCCGCCGACGGGTATGCCCTGAAAACGCGCGTTGAAGTAGTTGTTATCATAGGTAAAGCGCACGGGCAGACGCTTGATGATGAACGACGGCAGCTCGCTGCACGGGCGACCCCACTGCTTCTGCGTGTAGTCGCGCACGAGCTTCTCGTAAATGTCCGTGCCGACGAGCTTTATCGCCTGCTGCTCAAGATTCTGCGGCTCGCCGATGCCCGAAGCGGCGATCTGCTCGGCAATCTTGTCGGCCGCCTGCTGCGGGGTAATGACGCCCCACATTTTGTTGAAGGTGTTCATATTGAACGGCAGGTTGTATATCTCGCCGCGGTAGTTGGCTACAGGCGAATTGACGTAGTTGTTGAACTCCGCGAATTGGTTTACATAATCCCAGACGTCTTTGTTGTTGGTGTGGAAAATGTGAGCGCCGTAGCGGTGGACGTTGATGCCCTCGACCGCCTCGGTGCAGACGTTGCCCGCGATGTGGTCGCGGCGGTCGACGACAAGGCAGCGCTTGCCGCGCTTCTTCGCCTCGTGCGCAAAAACCGCGCCGAAAAGTCCCGCTCCGACTATGATGTAATCGTACATTTGTGCACCTCTTTGTTCTGTTAGGGCGTTTAAGTCGGCGCCGCTTAGATGTTGCAAGGCGCCGCTTTAAGTCTCCGCACCGCGCCGAAAAGTCGGCTCGTCGGTGCGGGAATGTGGCTGTTTATATCATACCACCGTGCGCAAAATTATGCAACAATAATAACGCACCTGTGACCGTTTAGTGACATTTTTCGGTTTGCAATGCCTGCACCGCACAGACTCTTTCGCACTCATCCGATTGTCTGCCGTACACAGTGCTTTTCGCCCGACAAATACCGCCGAAGGAATTTCCCTCCGGCGGTATTGTTAATATATTCATTCGGCGCTCGGGCGCACTTTTGCACAGGCGCTTTCACTCGGGCTAACCGTGCGCAGCTGCTTTTTGAAAAAGCGGAAGCCGCAGCAGTCGCCGCCGTAGTCCAAAGTCCGGGTGCGGGTGAAGCCGCTCTTCTTCAGCCCCCGTAGGTGACGCCGAGGACGCGTGCTTTTTGGCCGCGACGACGTCGAGCATACACCTGCGCATACAGCCGTACACTTCAGACCGCGAAAGTCCCGCGCCGGGCAGCGCCTTGTACAGCGCTATGCGCGGCGGGATCGTTTGCGTGAGCGCTTTTATCCGGTTTTCGGTCTTGCCGTCAGCGCTTTAAATGAGCTTTGCAAGCGCATTTCTCTGCTCGGCGAACAGGCGCAGGCTCTTGCTTTTGCCGTATTATTCGGTCAAGAATGACTTTATCTGCTTTTGCTGCCAGGTTTTCACCGCCGCGTCTGCCTTAAAGCGGGATCTCGCCTTAAAGCGAGGCCATATACGCCCTGACCTGAGCCATGAGCTCGTCGGCCGAGCCGTTGTTGGTGACGAAGCGGTCGGCTATTGCGATTGGGCCGCCCTTCTCAAGACGCTCGATCTCGGCATAGTCGCGGCTCGTCGCTTCGGCGTTCGTCAGCGGGCGCACTGTGCGCGTGGTCAGCCGCTCATAGCGCACGGCGCGGTCGGTGACGATCGCCAGCACGCTCAGGCTGTCGCCCAGACGCTCCTTCAAATAGGTGTACTCCGACCACGAATACAGGCCGTCGAGGACGACGTTGCCCTCCTCGGCGAGCTGCTCGATTCGCGGCAGCAGCTTGACGGCGTAGGCCGCAAGGCCGTACTCGGCGCGCAGCTCCTCGCGCACCTTTTTCTCGTTTGCCTCGTTCTTTTCCAGCCCGCGAGCCTCAAGCTCCTCCATCGTAATGCCGCCGAAATAGACCTTTTTCCAGCCTGCGTCGGTGAACGCCTCTGTCGCGACCGATTTCCCCGAGCCGCACATTCCGACGACGGCGACGATTTTTCCCTGTGACATATTTCTACCCCATTCTCATAAAAAGCTGATTTTGCGGCGCTTTCAGGCGCCTGTTTTATGAATAAAGTTTACTCCCAATCCCGCGCAAAGTCAAGCCGAACGCGCTATTTACCGAGTGCCTTGACCGCCGCCGCGATGAACGGCTCCTCGCTGTCGGATAGGAAATAGCGGTGCTTTACCTGCTCGTCGGTGAACGAGACTTTGACGTCGGGAGAAAGCCCCTTGCCGTGAAATTCCGTGCCCGACTCGGTGTAGAACCTGGCTATCGTTATCCGCACGGCAGAGCCGTCGGTCAGCGGATAGGTGCGCTGCATTATGCCCTTGCCGAACGTCGTTTCGCCGACGAGGACGGCGTTGGCCGAGTCGCGCAGAGCCGACGCGAAATACTCCGAGCTGCTCGCCGTCTCCCCGTTGACGATGACCGCGAACGGCAGGTCGACGCACGCCTTATCGGACGTTGCGAGCGACCGACGGCGACCCGAATTGTAGACGGCGTAGCCGATCTCACCCTCGGGCAGCAGCAGGTCGAGCATCTCGCTTGCCGCGTCAACAAGCCCGCCGCCGTTGTCGCGCAAATCAAAAATAATGCCCGTAGCACCTGCGGCCTGCACCTGCTCGACGGCGGCCTTGAACTGGTCGACGGTCGCCGAGTTGAACGTCATAATCTCGATATAGCCGAGCGTGCCTATCATTCGGCTGAACACGCTGGTCACGGTGTATTTGTCGCGCTCGACGGTCACGTTAAACGAAGCGCCGCCGCGCCGGACGGTCAGCTGAACCGAGGTACCGATGTCGCCGCGAATGGCCTTGACGGCGGCTGCGTAGCCGTCGCCCGCCGCGCTCACTTCGCCGACGTAGGTTATGATGTCGCCGACGGCAAGCCCCGCCTTTTCGGCGGGCGAGTCGGCCGAAAGGTGAATAACGCAAATGCCGCTTGAGTCCTCGGCCGCGGTGACGATGACTCCGATGCCCGTCGTGCCGCCCTCGTTTGAATACTGCATTTGCTTGTATTCGTCGGCGGTGAGGTAGGCAGCATAGTCATCGCCGATGCCGTATATGTAGCCCGTCGCCACCATATCGGTCAGCTGCTTTTCGTCGAGCGCGTCGGCGTCGACGTAGTTGGACTTGACCAGCTGCTCGATGGCGGAGAGCTTGGAGTAGGCGTCGCTGCCGCCCGTGAGCGCGAGCCGCAGCGGGTTTGGCACGATGATGAGCGCTGTCAGCGCGCCTGCAAGCATGAGCGCGAGCGAGCGCAGAAGCACACCTGCTAAGCCGAGCCGTTTCCGCTCGTGCGGCGCTTTGTTGCGGCGCTTTGCCCTGCGCTGCGCGGTCGGGTCGGCGGCGGAAGCAGAGGTATCGTCGGCAGCGAGGGCAGCGTGATCGTCGGGATTATCCGAAGCGAATGCGTCTGCTGCGTTTTCGCTTAACTCTGCGTTTTCGCTTAACTCTGCGTTTTCGCTTAACTCTGCGTTTTCGTTTGTGCCCGGCGCGGCGCTTTCGCCGCTGTCGGATCCTGCGCTTAACGCCGCGCCCTTTGTTTCGACTCGCTCGACGCCGACCTCACCTGCAGCTGCACCGTCATCGGGCGCAGTCGCGCTGCAGGCCTCATCGACACCCGCGCCGCCGTTTTCGCGCTCAAGCGGCTCATCGCCGCCGAAGCTGCCGACAGCGGCAAAATCGCGGTCGAATTCGTGCTCTTTCATCGAATTCACTCCTTATACAAATCGCAGCCGACGGAAGAGTCCGTCGGCTGCCGCAAAATATTCTCTTATCAGAAAAACGACATCGGGTTGACGGTCGAGCCGTTTTTCTGCACCTCAAAGTGCAGGTGCGGCCCTGTCGAGTCGCCCGTTGAGCCGACGTAGCCGACAACGGTCTGACCCTTTGTGACCTTGTCGCCGACCTTGAGCGGGCTTGCCGCCTTCATATGCGCATAGAGCGTTACGTAGCCGTTATTGTGGTTTATCATAATGCAGTTGCCGTAGCCGCCGTACCACTTGCTGAGCACGACCGTGCCGCTGTCGGCGGCGACGATCTTGGCACCGTAAATACCTCTTGACGAAATGTCGATACCCTTGTGGAATTCTTTGCCGTGAATGGGGCAAATGCGGTAGCCGTAGTTTTCGCTGAGCCTGTAGTAGCCCGGCACAGGCCATGAGAACTGACCCGTTCCCGTCGGGCCGGGGTTGTTGTTCTTTGCCTCTTCCTCCTGCTGCTTCTTTATAGCGGCCCGGAGGTCCTTCTGCATCTGAGCGTAGTCGGCAGCCTTTTTCTCATACGACGCAATGTCGTTTTCGTTTGCCTTGACTATCGCGGCGACCTCGCTGTACTGGGCGCTGAGGTCCTTCTTCTTCTGCTCGATGGTCGACTGAGCGGAGGCAAGCTCGGCCTTTTGCGTTTCAAGCTCGGCCTGCTGCGACTCAAGCTCCTTTACGCTTGTGAGTATGCGGCTGAGCGACTCGGAGTCCTTTTTCGACATACTTTCGAGCAGCTCGGCACGCGCAAGGTACTCGGCAATATCCTCGCTCGACATCAGGTACTCAAGCCCGCTGTAGACGCTGCTGCCCGCGGTGTAGATCGCGACAAGGCGCTGCTTGAACTGGCTTATGAGCTTTGCGACCTCGGCACGCTTTGAGCTTATGGAGTCCTCAAGGCTCTTGATGCTCGAGTTGACAGTGCTTATCTTTTTTTCGTAAAGCGCAATCTCGCTTTCGGTGGCGCTTATCTGCTTTTTCAGTGCGGCTTTCCGCTCCTGATAGGGGGCGTTCGCCTTTTTCAGCGCCTCGGCCTCGCTCTTCAGCTGATTGCTCTGCGCCTTGGCAGCATCAAGCTGCTTTTGCAGGTCGGAGATTGAAGCCGCGCTGACGCCGGCGCGAGACTGAGGTATGACCGCGGCGGCCGAAATGAGCACAACGGCGCAGACAAAGGCTGTAATTGCGCGTCTGAACTTTTTCATGCTTCATATCTCCTTTATTTTAAAATCCGTCAGCTTTGGATCAGCTGAAATACGCCATCGGGTTGGTGGCGGAGCCGTTGACCCTGATCTCGAAGTGAAGGTGCGGGCCTGTTACGTTGCCGGTCGCGCCGACATAGCCGACGACCTGCCCCTTGCTGACGCCCTGACCGACCCTGAGCGCACTGGGCGCTTTCATATGGCCGTAGAGGGTGACGTAGCCGTTGCCGTGGTCGATCATAACACAGTTGCCGTAGCCGCTGTAGTATTTGCTGAGAATGACAGTGCCGCTGTCGGCTGCGACTATAGTCGCGCCGTATACGGTACCGTGGGAGCCGATGATGTCAATGCCCTTGTGGCTTCTTCCCCAACGCGATCCGAACGCGGACGAGACTTTATAATAGCCGGGAACAGGCCATGTGAAGCGGCCGGTGCCGTTTATCTTCGTCCCGCCTGTGCTGCCCGAACCGGAGTGAGATGCCTGCTGCGCCTTCTTTATCGCAGCCTCGATCTCTTTCTGCTCCTGCTGAATGTCGGTCAGGTCGCTGCTCAAGTCATTGATCTTGCCGGCATTCTTCGCAACAATCTTATTAACTTCGTTAAAAGCCTCGACAAGCTCGGCTTTTTTATTCTTTATCTCACTCTCGCTGTCCTCAAGCGACTTTTTGGAAAGCTCAAGCTCTTCAATGGCTGCGAGCGTATCCTTTATCATCGCGGCGTCCTTTTTCGAGACGGACTCGACAAGCTCCGCCTTGGACAGGTAGTCGCCGTAGTCGTCGGCCGAAAGCAGAACGGTCAGCTCGGTGTTGCCCGCGGTGTACATAGCGACAAGGCGCTGCTTGAACTGCTCCTTGCCCTCCTCAAGCTCCTTGGTGCGCTTGGCGATGGTCGCCTTGCAGGTGGTTATCTGGCTCTGATAGAGGTCGATCTCCTTCTGCACGGCGGCGATGCGCTGCTCGATGGCGGCCTTCTGCTTCTCGTAAGGAGCGTTCTGGCTCTTGAGCGCGGCGATCTGCTTTTTCAGCTCGTTTGACTTGGCCTTGGCCTTTTCAAGCTCGGAATTGTACTGCGAGACGGTCTTTGCCGAGGCGGTCGGCGCAGGAGTTGCAACGGCGCACACGGTGCAGACCGTAACGGCACACACGACGGCCGAAAGCATACGTTTGAATCGTTTAAAGCGCACGGAACTCACTGCCTTCCTTTCTCAGATACTTGGCGATTATAAAGCGGCTGCCGAGCAGGCCGATGACAACGCCGATGAGGGTGAATATGCCCGCAAGGCCGAGCGCCATATCGCGGAACGGTATGGCCGTGAAGCCCTGAAGCGTACTCTCAAACTTGACTATCGCTATGGAGTACACGCCGTAAAGCAGCGCAGTCGAGAATATGGCTGCGAACAGGCCGATGACGACACCCTCGACCATGAACGGCGCACGAATGAACGAATCGGTCGCGCCGACGGCCTTCATAATGCTTATCTCGAGCTTGCGGCTGTTCATCGTGATGCGAATGGTGTTGGAGATGATGACCGTTGCGATGACAAGCAGCAGGCCGATTATCCACGCGCTCGCGATGCGGACGGTGTTCTTGATGCCGACTATCTTCTCTGCCAGCTCGCGCTGATGGCGCACCTTGGTAACGCCCTCGACTTTTTCGAGCTTTTTGACGGTCGCGTCGAACTTTTCAAGATTTTTAAGGCTGACTCGCGAGCCGTTGGGCAGCGGATTTTCGCCGTCGAGGTAGTCGAAGAACTGCTCGTAATCGTCGCTCATATCCTTGAGCAGGCTCTTGAGTCCGTCGTCGCGCGGTATGTAGGTGACCTTGGCGATGTTGTCCATTTTGGCAATGGAGTCGTTGACGGCCTTTGCCTTCGCGTCGTCAAGCGAGTTATCGTAATAGACCATTACGACGTTCTGCTTTTCGAGGTCGCCCAGATAATTGTCGATATTTTCGGTCAGCACGACCGCCACACCCATAATGAGCATGCAGGCGACGAGCACGCCGATAGAAGCGAGCGACATCAGGCGGTTGACCCATACGTTTTTAAAGCCCTCTTTGACGAGGTATCTGAAGCTTCTCATTGATTATCACCGCCCTGAGAATTGGTATCAAACTCGTCTGAGTCGTCCGTCTCGGCGACAGGGACGGTGAATTCGGGTTTTGCGGCGCTCTTCGCTGCAGTCGCAGCCGCATAGGCGCGGTCGACGGAGGCGGTCGGCGCGGCGTACTCGCGCGAAGCCGCCTGAGCGGCTGTGCTGCGCACCGGCTCGTGGTCGGCGGCATTGTCGGCGACGACCATACCGTTTTCGATCATAACGACGCGCCCTCCGAAGTCGCGGACGAGCTGATGCTCGTGCGTAACCATGATAACGGTGGTGCCGCGGCGGTTTATCTCGGTCAGCAGGTCGACTATCTCATATGACATCTTCGGGTCGACGTTTCCCGTAGGCTCGTCGGCGATGATGAGCGAGGGATTGTTGATAAGCGCGCGCGCAAGACCGACGCGCTGCTGCTCGCCGCCCGAAAGCTCGTTGGGCTTGCATCTCGCTTTGGAGGCAAGGCCGACGAGGTTGAGCGCGTAGGACACGCGCTTGCGGATTTCCTGACTGGACGCGCCGACGATGTGCATCGCAAACGCGACATTCTCGGCGACGGTCATCGTCGGGATAAGGCGGAAATCCTGGAACACTATGCCCATTGTGCGGCGCAGCTGCGGAATCTGCCTGCGCTTGATCTTCGAGAGCTTAAAGCCGCCGACGGTTATCTCGCCCGCAGACATCTTCTCCTCGCGCATGATGAGCTTCATAAACGTGCTCTTGCCCGCGCCCGACGGGCCGACGACGAACACGAATTCGCCGCGATTTATTTTGAGGTTGAAGTCCTTGAGCGCGTGCGTGCCGTTTTTGTAGTTTTTGTAAACTCCTCTGAACTCGATCTGAGTCCGTCCGGCCGCAGGCTCAAGAGCCTGGTTCTGCTTAGCCATTTTTACGCTACCTGTCCTTTTTCAATCGGTTTTGCCCAAAAAGCGGGCAGAGCATCAGTATTTGACGGGGTTGGCGGTGAGGTACTTCTTGACCATAAGAGCGATCTTGAACACGATGGCATGGTCGAACTCCCTGAGGTCGAGACCCGTCAGCTTCTTTATCTTCTCAAGTCTGTAAACAAGCGTGTTGCGGTGAACGAACAGCTTGCGCGAAGTCTCGGACACGTTGAGGTTGTTTTCAAAGAACTTCTGAATGGTGAACAGCGTCTCCTGATCGAGGTTTTCGATCGAGCCGTGCTTAAACACCTCTCTGAGGAACGTCTCGCACAGAGTGGTCGGCAGCTGATAGATAAGTCTGGCTATGCCGAGATTGTCGTAGCTGACGATGACCTTCTCGGTGTCGAACACCTTGCCGACCTCGAGGGCGACCTGCGCCTCCTTAAACGAGCGCGCAAGCTCCTTTATGCCGTCGATAACGCTGCCGATACCGACGACTACGCTTGTATAGAACTCGCCCGAGAGCGTATCGACAATTGAGCGCGCGAGCTTTTCGAGGTCCTTGTTCTCGATGCCGGGGCGAACCTCCTTGACAATGGCGATATCGGTCTCGTTGATGGAGATGACGAAGTCCTTGTTCTTGTCGGGGAAGAGGTTCTGCAGCACGTCAAAGACGGAGACGTCGTTGTGCGACGCGGTTCTGATAAGCAGCACCGCGCGGGAGGTATCGTTATTAAAGTGCAGCTCGCGGGCCTTGAGATAAATATCGCCCGAGAGGATATTGTCGAGAATGACGTTCTTGATGAAGTTGACGCGGTCGTACTTCTCGTCATAGAACTGCTTGATGTTAGACAGCGCTATTGCGAGCAGATCGGCGTACTTAGCAGCCTGCGGGTCAACGCCCTCGACGAACAGTATGTAGTCATTGGACTTGGCCGTGCCGAACGGCTTATAGGTGTAGGAGCCTTTGACAAACGCCTCGGAGTTGGTGGGGGGAGTGATGTTGTGCACCTCTCCGATACGGCCGAGATTGCTGCACGAAATGACGGTGTAGGTCTCGTCCATAACGCCTATCGTGCGGTCGATAGCCTCCCTCATCTGATGTATGATACCCTGAAACAAGCGATTTGACATTTTGACATCTCCAATCAAAAATTCATTCGTCCGAATTACCGTCCGCGGATAAGTGCGTGCTCATGCTTTTATTCACTGACGGCTGAGCAAAGCCATTACAAGAAAATAACACAGTCATCGGATTTATGTAAATCAGTATGTCTATTTTACACAAACAAAGCGAGTTTTTCAACCCCTAAACGAAAAAAAGTATAAAAAATAGTTACAAATTGATTACAAATTTACCGTTCGTTAATTAAATTGAAGAAATTTCGCCTGATTGCGGCAGTATAATGTTGTCCAAAAGAGGCAAACTGTGCTATACTCAAATCGCGCAAAAGTCAATCTTACAATAATACAGCGGCGGTTTTCGCTCTTTAGCGAAATCTGCCATAGGCTGACAAAAGCAAACTCGTTTTTAAAAGATTTGAATCTAAATTAAAAAAATTTGCGCTTTACGCGCGCGCAATGCTGATGTATAATAATTTTATAAAGCTTAAAGGAGCCTTACAAATATGGGATTTTTGTTTGACAGAGCTTTGACCGCCAACATCTTCGGCGGGATAGACATACCGTGGCTGGCGCTGATAATCGTCGCCGTCGCGGCGATAGGCATAGTCGTGTTCTACGGCTGCAGCGTCAAAAAGGGCTGCTCAAAGCGCAAAGCGGGGCTTATCTCGGCCGTTATCGGCGTTGTCGCCCTGCTCGGCAGCTGCGCTTACAGCGTCATTTCGGACTCGACCCCCGCAGTCCCGACCGACAGCTACATAACAATCTTCGGGCTGACGGTGCATATTGACCGCGCCGCGTTCGAGTTCAACATCGGCGACGGCTTCACCGTCTACTGGTACGGCATCATCATCGGCGTCGGCTTCCTGCTCGCGCTCGTCTACGGCTTCAGGTCGGCCAAGCGCTTCGGCATCGACCCCGACCGCATGATGGACGTCGTCATCTGCGGCCTTATCGCTGCCGTGATCGGCGCGCGCACCTACTACCTCGCTTTCGACGGTCAGGGGCTTGCCTCGTTCAAGGACTTCTTCAAAATCCACGACGGCGGCATGGCCATCTACGGCGGTATAATCGGAGCGTTCGTCGTCGGCGGCATCGTATGCAAAATACGCAAGGTCAACATTCTTTCGATGTTTGACCTCGCTTCTCTCGGCTTCCTCATCGGGCAGGGCGTCGGCCGCTGGGGCAACTTTGTCAACCAGGAGGTCTACGGCGTCGAGACGGGCAGCACCTGGTTCGGTATGACGGGCAGCACCATCGCGTATGAGACCGGCTCAACCGCCCTTGTTCACCCGACGTTCCTTTATGAGTCGCTGTGGTGCCTTATCGCGTTCTTCATTCTCAATCATATCAGCAAAAAGCGCGCCTTCAACGGCCAGACAGTCACGCTTTATATGATGATATACGGCGCGGGCCGCTTCGTTTTCGAGGGTATGCGCAACACGGGCTTCATTCTCATGCTCGGCAAGAGTATCAGTATTTCGCAGCTTGTCAGCGTTATCGCGGTCGTAGCGGGCGGCGTGCTCTACGCCGTGCTTTACGCGCGCAGCAAAACGCTCAAGGCGGCTGCCTACGAGGGTCAGTTCGCCGAGCGCTTCGATGACACCGATATGCTCGAGTCCGCCTACAACCTGCTCGGAGTCGAGTGGGACTGCAGCGACGACGAGCTTGAAGCTGCCTACTCCGACAAGCGCGGATTTTTCTCGTCCGTTGAAGCCGACGGAGACGACAGGCAGGCGAAGGTCGCGGCCAAGCTTGACGAGCTTGAAAAGGCTTATGATTACATCGTAAACTCGCGCAGGCTCGAAGCGGAGGAGGACGGCGAGGCCGACGACTCGGCAGAGTCAGAGGCGGCCGTTGCCGAAATCCCCACCGAGGGCGACAGCGCCGAAATCCCCGCCGACAGCGACGGCTCAGGCACCGACGGCGCGGAGGGCTGAGAATGGCACATCTCATAAACGGAAAGGAAATCAGCGCCGCCATTCGCGCGGAGCTTAAGGACGAGGTCGCCGCTCTCAAAGCGCGCGGTGTGACCCCGGGTCTGGCGGTCATCATCGTCGGCGACGATCCCGCCTCGCGCGTGTACGTCAACAACAAGAAAAAGGCCTGCGCCGAGCTTGGGATGCTCTCGGAGGAGTACGCTCTGCCCGCAAACGTGAGCATGGCCGACCTGCTCAGCGTTATCGAGGTGCTCAACTCCCGCGACGACATTCACGGCATTCTCTGCCAGCTGCCGCTGCCAAAGCACCTTGACGAGCGCGAAGTCATCAACGCCATCGACCCCAAAAAGGACGTTGATGCGTTCCACCCGATAAACGTCGGCGGGATTATGACCGGCGACTACCGCTTTCTGCCCTGCACCCCCGCGGGCGTTATGCTGCTGCTTGAGCGCAGCGGTATTTCCGTCGAAGGCAAGGACTGCGTAGTCATCGGGCGCAGCAACATCGTCGGCAAGCCGATGGCTATGCTGCTGCTGCACAAAAACGCCACTGTGACGATTTGCCACTCGAAAACGCGCGATTTAAAGGAAATTTGCCGCAAGGCCGACCTCATCGTCGCGGCCGTCGGCAAGGCCGACTTCGTCACCGCCGATATGGTCAGGCCGGGCGCCGTAGTCATCGACGTGGGTATGAACCGCCGCGAAAACGGCAAGCTCTGCGGCGACGTCGACTTTGAGCACGTCGAGCCGATCGCCTCCGCGATAACGCCCGTACCTGGCGGGGTCGGGCCGATGACGATAACCGTTTTGATGAAAAATACCGTCGCCTCGGCAAGGGCGACCCTCGAAGAATAAATTTAAGGAGTGAGCGATATTAAAAGAACAGTGCGTTTTGCGGCCCTCGTTGCCGCGCTCGTGATGTCGCTCACGCTCTGCGTCAGCGCCGCGAGCTACTCCGACGCCGACAGCACCTTCACCGTCGAGATCGGCAGCAACTACACCGTGCTCAGGCGCGACAATCTGTCGAAAAACAAGGATTTCATCGAGCACCTCGGCTCGTCCGTCGAAAACTTCGGCAAGCAGATGGATCAAAGCGGCATCAAGCTCTACGCCGCGACCGAGGACAACAGCCGCCAGATACAGCTTCGCGTCTGGCAGAGCGATTTTTCAAAGGACATCGGCTCGCTCTCCAAGCTCAGCGACGAGCAGCTCGCCATCGTGCGCGAAAAGCTGCCCGCCGCCGTAATCGCCGACGGCGAGCTTAAAAGCACCGATGAAATAACGGCTTCGGGCGCGCAGTGGTTCTGCTACACCGTAAAGGTCGACGGCACGGCGCAGGCGGCCGACGGCGAAGCGCTCGGCTACTGTATGCGCGAGTACATCACCGTCAGCGGCGGCAAATTTTATGCGCTTATCTACTACAACTCGTCCGACGAGCTGTCCGCCGCCGAGCTGAAAGAGGCGGGCGACGTGTTCGCCTCGCTTAAATTAAAAAGCGAAGGCGGCTCGCGTGCATCGGGCGGCTACATCCTGCTGATGCGGATAGTCGCGGCGGTGCTCATCGTTGTCGCGGCGGTGATTGCGGTGTTCATAATCAGCACGTTCGTGCGCGACATCCGCCTGAAAAAGGACAGCCCCGAGGTCATTCCCGAGCACATTAAAATGCACAGAAAATAGCGCGGCGAAATACCGCTCAAATCTACCGCTTTGATTTTTCAGAGCGGTATTTTTCTGCGCAAAAACGGCAACAATATTTCTGTGAAATCTATGCGTCGGCCGCGGCCGACTTGCGAAAGGGTGGCTTTTATGGTAAACAACACGGTGCGCCTGCTCGGCGAAATAGAGAAAGCGGCGGCGTTCGGACGCGATTCGGTCAAGGCGGTGCTCAAGCACGTCGACAACACCGAGCTGCGCCGCGCGCTCGCCGTCAGCCGCAGCGAGTACAGCTCGGTCTGCGACGAGGCGAAGAATTCTCTGGCTCAGATAGGCTGCCGCGCGGGCAGCAATCCGCAGTCGGTCAAGATGATGATGCGCACGGCGGTCAACGCTCAGCTCAACCGCAAACGCGACGCGTCGGCCGCCGCGAAAATGATGATTCAGGGCTGCACGATGGGCAACATCGAGCTGCTCAGGGCGATGCACAGCAACCCCGCCGCCTCGCCCAAAGCGATGCACATCGCCAACCGCGCCATCGCCGAACAGGAGCGCACCATCGAAGCCATGAAGCGCTTTCTTTAAATACACGGGGAAGTGCAGTGGGTTATTTGAAAAATAACTCCGCGCACCCGGAGGGCGTTTGGCCGCGCTTTGATGCAGTGATTTATCGGAAGTGACTTCCCCGCGCCCGTTGCGCGGGGAAGTTGTTTCGGAGAATGAAGAAATAATACTGAATAATGCATTTACGGAGTGCCTTGCCGCACGAACTGAATATTCGCTGCGCACCATAAATTTCTCACAGGATTTACTCCCGCGGGGTACAAGTGTCCGGTCCGCGCTGTGCGAAAAGCGCGTACAATCCGCCTTTGGCGGCGCGCCTCACCTCTTCACCATCAACAGACTCCGCGTCGGCGGATAATCTGCGGGCGGGTATCATATACTTTACAAAAATCCTCGGAGGTAATGTATATGAACAGCTCATCAAGCCACTATCGCGGCTCTGCACCCGCTGTGCTGTGCTTCAGCAGGATCGCCGCGTCCAACGACTGCTTTCGCGCTGCGGTCTGGACAGGCGGGCAGCTGCAGGTCACCGTTATGAGCATACCCGTTGCGGGCGAAACAGGCTTTCGCCTGCTTGAGGACACCGACCAGCTGATTCGCGTCGAGTCGGGCTGTGCCTACATAATCGCGGGCGACGACGCGCACACGCCCGTGCTTGAGCAGCGCGTGTCCCCCGGCAACAGCATACTCGTCCCCGCAGGAATACGCCACAACGTGACCAACGCGGGCAGCATCACTCTGCGCCTGAGCGTAACGTCCGCCCCGCCGCAATTCCCTGCGGGCATGATTCAGCGCGCAACAGAACGGTAACAAAGCTTGCCGACTGCCGTTTGAACTGCCGCGCCTGCTCCCGCAGACACAATCCTTGTCCTCGCAAAGCCGACCCCTGCTGCGCCGACCCGAGCTGCGCCGACCCGAGCTGCGGCGAACCGAGCTGCGTCCGAACGCAAAACACCCGCGCGGTTTGCAGCCGCGCGGGTGTTTTTTGCCCGATAAGCCTGAACGCCGGAAGGCGCTGTCTTACGCGACCGAAACCGCGCATATCGGGGTGTCCCGCGCGCCGTTTTTACGTCGGAGATGTGCCCTCCGAAGCAAACGCGGCGCGCCTTGTTTTACAGCGAATTTAAAATGTCGATAACGCACCCAAGCTCGGAGGGGCGCACTCTGTCGGGCGCCTTGCCGCTTTTTACGCAGTCGGCGAAGTAGCGTATTTCCTCGGCATAGGCGTTGCACTTGGGCAGCCCGATGTCGCCCGTCTCGCACTCCTCTTTGCTCTGCACGGGGCAGAACACCCTGCCGCCGCGCTCGTATATCTTCATCTGGTCATGCTCGTAGGCGACGACTGCGTCCTCGAACTGGAAACGGAAGTCTGCCGCGAACGGATAGGGCGCATTGTACCACGCCGCCTCGGTCGTGACAAAGAAGCCGTCGTACTTGTATACGGCGTTGAAATAGTCCTGGTCGGGCAGCTTTGCGCGCATATCGGTGTAGCTCTTCGGCTCGCCGAACGCATAGACGAGGAAGTCGAGGTCGTGAATGTGCAGGTCGTAGGGCACGAGACCGCTGCGCTTTTCGTCGAGCAGCCAGCCGTCCCAGCTCTGGTTGGGGCGGCAGCCGAGGCGGCGCATCGAGCCTGAAAGCAGCCTGCCGTAGCGCGAGGTGTCGAATATGTTTTTGAGTATGCCGTACTCCGTCCAGAAGCGCAGCACCTGCGCCACCATAAACTTAACGCCGTTGCGCTCGGCACAGGAATAGACGCGCTCCACGTCCTCACGGGCAAGCGAGATCGGCTTCTCGCAGATGACGTTTATGCCCTTTTCGAGCGCCTTGACGGCAAAATCCGCGTGCAGATAGGTCGGCAGGCAGATGTCGAGAATGTCGACGTCCTCATTTGCGAGCATTTCGTCAAAATCGGTATAGCAGCGTTTGTTCGTGTGATTTTCGAGCCGCTCCGGGCGAATATCGCACAGAGCAACCAGATCTGCGTCGGGCATATTATCCCAGGCGGGAATGTGCGCACCGCTGATGCTTCCTACTCCTACAAGTGCAACTTTAAGCATATTAAATCAACCTCCGTAAACCTCTGTAATTATTTTTTCAAGATACTCTCGGGCGTAGCGAATGTCCTTGACCTGCTGCTCTCCCGTTATCTCGCGCTCAATGGTGACAAAAGAGTCGTAGCCGAGTTCATGCAGCTTTCCGAAAAACGCGGCAAAGTCGACCTTGCCGTCGCCGATGCGCACCTCGCGGCCGAGATCGTGCCCGTTTGTCGGATAAAAGCCGTCCTTTGCGTGGATATTGCGGACATATTTGCCGAAAACGTCAAGCGCGTCGACGGGGTTCGCCTTGCCGTAAAGAATGACGTTGGCGGTGTCGATATTCACGCCGAGATTGTCGCAGCCGACAGTCTCAAACGTACGCAGCATTGTTACGGGAGTCTCCTGACCCGCCTCGAAAAGCAGATACTGCCCGTTCGCCTTCAAGTGCTCGGCAACCTGCCTTACGGCGTCGCAAAACGGCTCAAACTCGGGATCAAACGGATTCTCGGGGATAAAGCCCATATGGGTCACAACATCGGTCACGCCGAGCTTTTTTGCAAAGTCGCCGCCCAGACAAAGCTCCTTTACGCGCTGCTGCCTGTACTGTTTGGGCACAAGGCCGATAGTCGTCTGGCCCTCGTAGAAATTCCAGACCGCAGGGCCCGACCAGCCGCACCAGAACGCCGTGACGGTGACCTTCGATTCTGTAATCAAACGGGCAAGCTCGGCAGCATTTTCATCCGTCCACAGCTCGGGTTTCCACGAAACAAGCTGACAGCTGTCAAAGCCCTCGCTCACAAGGTCACAGAACTTTTTTGACATTGATTGCATATCGTCAAACTGAACGCAAATTCCGATTTTCAATCGTTATCCCTCCTGATATATTGACTTTGGTCTGTGCTCATAGTATCATATATGAAAGGGTCAGTAAATAAATTCTTTTGACCTAAATCAGGACAATTTTGACTTCGGCGGTGATTTTATGAAACTCGACGCGCAAAAAGAGCTTGCCCCCGTAATCTACGGTGACAGTGCAGTGAAGGTGCTCCCGCCCGAGAAGCACCGCAAGGGCAAGCTCTGCTTCAACACGCACTGGCACGAGCGAATGGAGCTGCTGCGCGTGCTTTCCGGCAGCCTGAAGGTGAGGGTCGGCAGCGAGGTGTTTTCCGCGCCTGCGGGCAGTCTGGCGGTAATCGCGCCGCAACGGCCGCACATGGGAGTATCCGAGGCCGACGGCACAAGCTACATAACCATAATGTTCGACCCGAGCACGTTTTTCAACGCGACCGCCGTCAGCGAGCGGCTGCTTGAGCCGCTTTCACGGCGCGAGGTCGACTTTGACCCGCTGACCGACGACAGCCGCGCGGTCGCCCTCGCCGACGCGCTTGCGAAAGCGCAGCTCGGCAGCACAGACGAGTTCGGGCCGCTCGCGGCGGTGGGACTGGTCTATGAGCTGCTGAGCGCCGTTTTCCGCCGCTGCCGACGGGAGCGCCCTCCGCTCGCAGCCGCCGAAACGCGGCTTAAATCCACGCTTGACTTCATAGCCGAGCATTGCTGCGAGGACATCTCGTCGCTGTCGCTCAGCCGCCGCTTCGGGTACGACGAGGCCTACTTCTGCCGCCGCTTCAAAGCCGTAACAGGGCTTACGCCCATGCGGTACATCAGGATATTACGCCTTGAGCGGTCAAAGCCGCTGCTGCGAAACGGCGACGGCGTTGCCGAGGTCGCGGCCGCGTGCGGTTTCACCGATTCGGGCTATTTTACGCGCTGCTTCAAGCGGCACTACGGCCTGACCCCGAGCGACTACAGAAGCGCGCATTTGAAGTAGCACGGTCGTTTTCTCAAGGCAAACGCAACTCGCAAAAGTCCCCCTGCCCGGAGCTTTTCCGAACAGGGGGACTGCTGTTTTAAGCCTTATTCGCCCGACAGCTTTACGGACGTATAATCGTGACCCACGGCAGGGAGGAACACGTCGGTCAGCGCTTTCGTTTTCATTCGCAGGCTCGACGTGTTCACGCACGGGTGGCAGCCGACGTACTCGCTTGCGAGCACGTCCTCGTCGATGAGCAGCCGCACCTCGTTGCCCGAATCGTTCATCAGCCCCATGACGCTGACCGAGCCGGGAGTGATGCTGAGCAGGCGCAGCATATGCTCCTCGGACGCGAAGGACAGCCGCGACGAGCCGATCTGAGCCGACAGCTCCTTTGTGCGGAACTTCTTGTCCTCACGTATCATCAGCAGGTAAAACGCGGTTTTCTGTGCGTTGCACAGCAGCAGATTCTTGCATATCACGGCGGGAGCAAGCGCCTTGTCGATTGCAAGGCACGCCTCCATGGTGAACGCCGCCTCGTGGTCGACGCGCTGATAATCTATTCCGAGGAGGTCGAGCAGGTCGTAGACCGCGACCTCCTTGCTCTGCCGTCCGTCGGTGTCGGTCGGGCGGCCGTTTAAAAGCTCAAGCTCCATTTTTTCACTCCAAGCCGTAGGATTTTTTGATGTTCCGTCACTCAGCGCCGCCGCAAGTCATGCGCCGCTTTTCACCGCGCATGCAGGCTGAAAAACGCGTACATAGCATTGACCGGAAACGTCGCAAAGCACGCCGTGACCGTGAGTCGGCGCGGCTCATCACGCGTCGCATGCAGGCGGAATTATCCGCATCGCCCGCTCAAAGCGGCAAGCTGCCGTTTAATTCCGTACAAAGCGAAAAAGCTCAAACAAAAAAGCACCCGTCGGCACATCTTAAAAGGCCTAACGATGTGCGGCGAATGCAAAAGCGATTCCTTACCGGTGACAGTGTCATTATACGCATATTGTACAACAAAACCCGGCAGAATGCAAGCACTTTTTTGTTGCCCCGGCAGAGAATTTCGGCACAAGATATTGTGCGCTTTTGCGGTTGTTATTCGCAAGACGTTGTGATATTATATAATATAGTATACGTATTATTATGTGCTTTTTTGTTTTTCGGGGAGAACGCCGGATATGTCGGATTGGAATTCAAATCAGTATATGAAATTCGGCTCGGAGCGCACGCAGCCGAGCGTTGACCTTATAAACCGCATACCCGAGCGCAGCATCAAACGAGCGCTCGACATCGGCTGCGGGCCCGGCAACAGCACTGCCGCGGTGGCAAATCGCTTTCCTTCGGCCGAGGTCATCGGGGTTGACGCGTCGGACGATATGCTGCAAAAGGCGCGCGCTTCCCACCCCGGGCTTAAATTTGAAAAATGCTTCGTCCCCGAGGGGCTGGAAGCCTTAGGCAGCTTTGACCTCATTTTCTCAAACGCATGCCTGCACTGGATCCCCGACCACCCGCAGCTGCTCAAAGCGCTGTTTGCGCATTTAAACGAATCGGGCTCGCTCGCGGTGCAGATGCCGCTTGCCTACGACGCGCCGTTTTACAGGCTGCTGTACGCGATGATAAAGGAGCCGAAATGGAGCGCGCTCGGCCTTGAGCGCGGCAGTAAGTTCAACATTTTGCAGCCCGAGCGATATTTTGATCTGTTAAGCGGTTTAAGCAGCAGCTTTCAGATGTGGGAGACCTACTATTACCACACGGTCGACGCGCCCGACGGCGTGCTCGAATGGTACAAAGGCAGCGGCCTGCGCCCGTACCTCGACCTGCTTGACGAAAGCGGGCGGTCGGACTTCCTCGCCGAGCTGCTAAGGCGCGTTGAAGCGGAATTTCCGCGTCGCGAGGGCGGCAATGTGATACTCAAAATGCCGCGGCTGTTCTTTGCGGCAGTCAAATAGTTTTTAACCGCAAAATCAATTTACGGAGGAAATAAGTATGGACCAAAGACTCAACCCCCTGTTCACCCCTTGGAAGATCGGCAAGTGCGAGATTAAAAACCGCATTGTACTGACCAGCATGGGCGGCACCGACCTCTTCGGATGGATGGAGAAAAACCATTTTGACAAGGACGGCGCGCGCTTCATACTTGAAGTGGCAAAGAACAACGCGGGTCTTGTGCTGCCCGGATGTCAGCCTGTTTACAACCCGATGTTCGGTCAGTGGCTGCACAAGAACAAGAAGATGTATGCCGACCTCAAGGCGTGGATGCCCGAGTTTCACAAGACGGGCGCAAAGCTGTTCGTTCAGCTGACCGCAGGCTTCGGCCGCTCGTTCACCATCAGCTCGATGATGGAAACGCTCTACACCAACAAGGTGCTGCGCGTGCTCAGCAAGCCCATAATGGATCTTGATAAGATAACCGCCTCGGCAAGTCCCTCGCCCAACCGCTGGTCGGACAAGGTGCCGTCGAGGGCGCTGACGGTTGACGAGATACACGAGTTCATCGACGCATTCGCGCAGAGCGCCAGGATGCTCAAGGACGCGGGCGTCGACGGCGTTGAAATTCACGCAGTGCACGAGGGCTATCTGCTCGACCAGTTCACGCTCAAATACGTCAACAAGCGCACCGACGAGTACGGCGGCTCGTTCGAAAACAGATACCGCTTCCCCGTCGAGATAGTCAAGGCTATCAAGAAGGAGTGCGGCGAGGACTTTCCCGTATCCCTGCGCTACAGCGTGCTGAGCAAGACCAAGGGCTTCCGCGAGGGCGCTCTGCCCGGTGAGGACTATGTTGAAGCAGGCCGCGATATGGAGGAGTCCGAGCGCGCGGCGAAGTACCTGCAGGACGCGGGCTACGACTGCTTAAACTGCGACAACGGCACCTACGACGCGTGGTACTGGGCGCACCCGCCCATCTATATGCCCGAAAACTGCAACCTGGCCGACGTTGAGCACATCAAGCAGTTTGTTGACATTCCCGTCGTCTGCGCGGGCAGACTCGACCCGAGGGTCGCGGCCGACTCCATCGCCGCAGGCAAGCTCGACGGCGCGGGCTTTGCGCGCCAATTCCTCGCCGATCAGGCGTGGGTCACCAAGCTGATGAACGACGAGGAGGACGACATTCGTCCGTGCATACTCTGCCACAACGGCTGCTTCAATATGTGCCACTACAAGGGCGTGCCCAACGATCAGGATCTGTCCGACAGCCTGCACCTGTCGCGCTGCGCGGTCAACGCCGAAACGATGCAGTGGAATAAACACTACATAAAAGAGGCCGCAGTGCCCGAGACGGTGCACATCGTCGGCGGCGGCATCGGCGGCATGGAGGCCGCCCGCGTGCTGAAGCTGCGCGGTCACAACCCCGTAATTCACGAAAAGAGCGGTCAGCTGGGCGGTGCTTTCATCGCCGCGAGCGCCGAAAGCTACAAGGGCAAGCTGCGCGACCTGCTCGCGTGGTACAAGCGCCAGATGGATAAGCTGGGCGTTGAGGTTCACCTGAACGACGAAGTCACCGACATTTCGGAGTTCGGCAACGCGCCCGTCATCATCGCCACGGGCTCGACCCCGCGCAGGCTGAAGAGCGTGCCCGGCAACGAGAAAATGATCGAAGCCTGCGACTACCTGCTCGGCAAAGAGGTCGGCGAGACCGTCGCGGTCATCGGCGGCGGCCTGACAGGCTCCGAGATAGCCTACGAGCTGGCGCTCAAGGGCAAGAAGCCCGTCATCGTCGAGATGAAGGACGACCTTGTCAGCCAGAAGGGCGTATGTCTTGCAAACTCGTCGTATTTAAGAGAATGGTTTGCGCTTCATAAGGTTCCGGTCTATCTCGAAACTACGCTCAGGCAGGTGAAGGACGGCTCAATCGTCTGCACCTCCAAGGACGGCGGGGAAATCGAGATAAACTGCGACTCCGTCATCAGCTGCGCGGGCTACATTCCCGCACCGCTCGCGGGCAAGCGCGCCGTACTCGTCGGCGACTGCCTGAGCGTCGGCAACCTCAGAACGGTCGTCTGGCGCGCTTACGAAGCGGCAATGAAGATTTAAGAAAGGCGGATAAATATGGATTACAAGATGCAACTCACCGCCGAGCAGGAGGCTATCCTGAACGGCAGCAAGGGTGAGACTATGGCCAAGGTCATGGAAACGCTCGTGCGCTACGGCGAGCTTTTCGGCGCCGACAAAATGGTGCCCGTCACAAGCAAGTACAACCACCTCGTGACCTCGTTCGGGCTCAAGGCGCTCGCGCCGGTCTACTCGCTGATGGATCAGCTCATCGAGGCGGGAGCCGTCTCGGCGCAGAAGTTCTCGGCCGACCCGCGCCCGCTCGACCCGAACGTGCCCAGCAGCTTTCTGCAGAACTTTGTGTTCAACAAGTTTATGTACACAAAGCAGGACTTTTATGAGGATCAGCTGAACAAGCTGGGTCTTATGGACCGCGACGCGTTCACCTGCACCTGTTATATGGACGAGGTCGGCAACACTCCCGCAAGGGGCGACGTGCTGTCGTGGTCGGAGTCGTCGGCGGTCGTTTACGCCAACTCCGTGCTCGGCGCGCGCTGCAACCGCAACTCGGGCATAATCGACCTGATGGGCTCGATAGTCGGCTTTGTCCCGTCGTTCGGCCTGCTGACCGACGAGGGCAGAAAGGCCGAGTGGGTCATCGAGATAAAGACGACCAAGAAGCCCGAGGCACAGCTGCTCGGCTCAGCCGTCGGTATGAAGGTCATGGAGGCCGTGCCCTACATTAAGGGGCTTGACAAGTGGCTCGGCTCGCTTGACGAGGACGCCAAGACCTACCTCAAGGACTTCGGCGCGGCCACCGCTTCAAACGGCGCGGTCGGGCTTTACCACGTCGAGAACATCACCCCCGAAGCCGTCGAGCTGGGCGAGAGCCTTATCAAGCCCGACGCCAAAACCTGCGTCATCGACGACGCGGCGCTTCAGGCAGTCTACGACAGCTACCCCGTCATCTGGAAGAAGAAGGACGCAAAGCCGAAGCTCTGCTTCATGGGCTGCCCGCATATGAGCCTTAACCAGCTCATCAGCTGGACCGAAAAGGTCGAGCAGGGGCTGAAGGACGCGGGCAACGGCAAGGTCGTTATCCCGACCGTGTTCACCGCCGCTCCCGCCGTGCTCAAGGAGTTTGAAAAGACCCCCTACGCCGCGCGCCTGAAGGCGACGGGAGTCATCACCAGCTACATCTGTCCGCTGATGTATATGAACAACCCGCTGAGCGCCAGTATGCCCGTCATCACCTCAAGCAACAAGCTGCGCACCTACACGAGCGCCAGATACTACACCGACGATGAGATACTCGTTCAGATAACCAAGGGAGGCAAGTGATATGAAAACTTTCAAGGGCAGAGTCGTTGCGGCAGGAGATCTGACTGCCGAAGCGCTCGTTTCGCACGGCGGACTCAACACGCTCGCCTCTTTCCAGAAAGCGCTCCAGTTCGGCGATAAAAAAGCCACCTGCGGCGACCAGAACAACCCCGACCTCTACGGCAAGCAGATGCTCGGCAAGGCGCTGTGCCTGCCGCAGACCATCGGCTCGACCACGGGCGGACTTGTGCTCTACTGCGCCTGCGCGATGAAGCGCCAGCCCGCGTGTATGCTGTTCAGCGAGCCTATCGACTCGCTCGCCGCAGCGGGCGCGATACTCTCCGACGTGTGGCTCGAGGGCACTCCGCTGCCCGTCGTCGACTCGCTCGGGCAGGAGTTCCTTGACTATGTCAGGGACGGAATGAAGATAACCGTCAAGCCCGACGGCACGGTCACCGTCGACTGAAATAAATGACAAGCGCCGCCTGAACGCGGCCTTTGCGAAAGCAGGGCTAACGTTTAAGCGGCGCTTTTTTGCGCGGCAGAGGGGCGTACGGCGGTTTTGAGGTGCGCTTCGGGCAGCGTGATACAGTCGCGCGGTGCGGTGCTCCGACGATAGCGCGCGGCGCGGCGCGGCGCTCCGACCATAGCGCGCGGTGCGGTGCTCCGACGATAGCGCGCGGCGCGGTGCTCCGATGATAGCGCGCGGTGCGGCGCTCCGACGATGTCGCGCGGCGCAGTGCTCCGACGATGTCGCGCGGCGCTGTGCGGTGCCCCGATGATAGTGCGCGGTGCGGTGCGGCGCTCCGATGATAGCGCGCGGTGCGGTGCTCCGATGATAGCGCGCGGCGCAGCGCTCCGACGATGGCGCACGGCGCGGTGCTCCGACGATAGCGCGCGGCGCAGCGCTCCGACGATAGCGCGCGGCGCGGTGCTCCGACGATAGCGCGCGGCGCGGTGCTCCGACGATGGCGCGCGGTGCGGTGCTCCGATGATAGCGCGCGGCGCGGTGCTCCGACGACAGCGCGCGGTGCGGTGCTCCGACGATAGCGCGCGGCGCGGTGCTCCGACGACAGCGCGCGGTGCGGTGCTCCGACGATAGCGCGCGGCGCGGTGTTCCGACGATGGCGCGCGGCGCGGTGTTCCGACGATGGCGCGCGGCGCGGTGTTCCGACGATGGCGCGCGGCGCGGTGTTCCGACGAT
>CAKSQO010000007.1 GCA_934486615.1 uncultured Eubacteriales bacterium
CACCCGGCGAATCTCGGCAAGGGCTTTCTCCGGCTGCGGCACAATGTGCAGGGCGTTTGACACGATCACCGCATCGTAGGATCCGTCCGCATAGGGAAGACAGAACATATCCTGCACCGAAAAGTGCAGTTTCGCAGAGCGGTTATCCCGCTTTGCCTCGGCGATCATCTCTGCGGAGGCATCCGTCGCCTCGATACGTGCCGCCGCGTTCACGATATGTTTTGCGATCAATCCGGTGCCTGTCGCAAGCTCAAGTACCGTCTTAGCTTTCACGCTCGGTCGGATAAGCTCATACATTTTTTCGTATGCCGCCCGATCTTTTCGCATAAAGAGGTCATACCTACCGGCATTTCTGTCCCAAAAATTCTTGTGTTCTCGCATCGCTGCCATTCCTTTTTCCGTCAAATTTGTCTAACCGATATATACACATCATGCAGTTAGACGTGACTAACTCACACATCTTTGAAAAGCCGCATCTCTGCGGCCTTCCGCTTATTCAAATAACTCCCTGCAAGCGCCATGCACCAGCGTTTCCAGCACCTGCGGGTACAACTCTCCGATCTGCTCCTTATGGGAGACGGTCAGAATCAGTCCCCTCACCGTCGCAGCGGCCAAAGACACACCACACTTGGGCATAAGGTCATGCTTCTCCAAAAGTTGACGGATGTGCGTCTCGCCGTCGTGGTAATGCACGTTTTTGACATCCTCCGGCAGTCTCTGCAAAAGCAGCTTCGCATCGTTTTCAATGAAAACCATATCGCCGGTATCGGAAAGCCTCCGACAAACGGCAAGAGTTGCCTTTGCCGCGCGTTCCGATTGAGACAAACCGACATTTTCGCTCAAAGCTCGGTCAGCCACCTCGTAAAGCTCGGAATGGATACCCTCCAGAACCGCGAAAAAAAGCATTTCCTTGGATTCATAGAATTTATAGAACGAGCCCTTCGCAATGCCGACAGCCCTTGTCAGCTGATCCACGGAGGTTTTCTTCATGCCCAGCGTGACGGCGCAATGTCTCGTTTCCTTCAGCAGCGCCTTGCGGAGCTGTTCGGTTTCAAAATCTGTAAAAGCCAAGGTTGTACCTCCAGAAATATGACCGTTTTGGTTCTTTCGGTCATATTATATCATACTTCTTTCCGTTTTGCAAGAGGTAAGTGAAAAAAATTCGTTTTTTGCGGTCGAAAAGACAAAGTGCCGATGAATAGTACAAGCTGGCGATGAAATGAAAAACATAATCGAAGAACTATGGAACGGAGAAATCAACCCGCAGGACACACCGGTCGACAACAATCTACACTACAAAGAACTTCAACACCTGCAATCCCGCAACAAGGCGGAACTGATTGAATGTCTATCGGAGAAACAGAAAGCAAAGCTCGAAAAATACTGCGACACCACGCTTGAAATGAGCCCGTATCCGAACGCGAAGCCTTTGCCTCGGGACTTACTATGTACCGAAATAGTCGAAAGTTCTTATTATTGAGCATTTTGTGGCATAAAAAAAGTCCACCGTAATAAATCACAGTGGACTTAGTGGCGGAGAGGATGGGATTCGAACCCATGTGACGTTGCCGTCAAACTGATTTCGAGTCAGCCCCGTTATGACCACTTCGATACCTCTCCATGTATGTTAACTCGGGAAACCGAGATTAACGCAAGTATTCAGTTGTATTAGAATTCCTGTTAGAACTCACGGTGTGCCTGCGGCGGGCGAATGCCCGAAACCCGCACGGTTAAAGGCTTTTCGGAAGATGAGCTTCCGTCAGCCGAGGGAGATTTCGAGTCAGCCCCGTTATGACCACTTCGATACCTCTCCGTATGCTTCGCGCCAAACGGCACTAAAGACAAATATCATTATAAATTGACTTGGACGATATGTCAAGGCTTTTTTCATTTTCACGCAAAATACGCAAAGTCGCAAAGTTTCGCCTTTCATATTCTTAAATTTGCGCTGCTTATTGACTGATTTTATCGTACAATTTATTTTGCAGGCTGCGCGGGCAGCACGGCTTACTGCGCGAATGTATTCGGGCTGCTTGCCTGCACGCACGCGCGGGTCATCCCGGATATCTGCCGCACCGCGGTCGGTGTCGACGCTGATGCGGGCGAAATTCTCGCCGTGCACTGCTTCAAATAACTGCCAAGCACACAAAAAGCGCTCTCGCTTGGGCAGCGGGAGCGCTTTTTCAGCTTAATATATTATCGGCTCATCTTTTCGAACGCCTTGGTGAAAATCTTGGCGACGGGATAAGCAATCGCGCCGCTCCACAGTCTGCCATCATATTCTATAATACATGTAGTGTGTTATATAGTTTCAAATAATCATAACCGAATAAATATTTCTACCATTATATATCTTTATTCATTAGTGCTAAAAAATATTGACATTTTTAATTTTTTATTATATGTATATATGTGAAGATACTTTGCCGGTATTCAGATTATCCGAATTTAAACAGGAGGCGGTTTTATGATGCGTAAAATTATTCAAAAAAAGCCTGTTATGACAATTCTTATCTTGCTTTTTATCTTTTGTATGATTCTTACCGGTTGCTCAAACAACGCAAACGCAAACGCAGAATCAGAAGCCAATTCAAAAGCTGACACAGCAACATCTTCAAATATGGTCAAATCTTCGGATAGTGTCTCTTCTACAGCTTCGGGTTCTAATGCAGAATCAATGAGTGACAGCAAAGTGCCCTCGCAAAATTACTCTATAAATATTAGTGAAGATGAGGCTATAAAACTTGCTCTTACAGAAGCAAAATCACATCAAAAAGAATTTTTATGCACAATAACAGATGCCGATATTAAGACAGCTAAATGTGAACTCAAAAGTGATAACAACAACATATATTATGCTGTTGTGTTTCATGTTCCTTTGAGTGAATCGCCGAATTTCTTAGTAGATGTCGGCGTTGATGTTGATGCTGATTCCGGTAAAATAATTGATGTTCACCAATTCAAATGAAAGGATAGTCGAAATGAAAAAGTTTAGGCAATACGGCCTATATCCGCGTGTTAACCGTATACGATTATCAAAACAGCGGCTGCCACGGAGCATATGCAACTTTGTACAAAATCTGACACAGCACTGCTCCCCTTTCGCGCGGAAAATAGATTCACGCTAAAGACGGCGCAGTCAACAGGCGCACAAAAAGCACTCTCGCTTGGACGGCGGGAGCGCTTTTTCAGCTTAATATATTATCGGCTCATCTTTTCGAACGCCTTGGTGAAAATCTTGGCGACGGGATAAGCAATCACGCCGCCCGCGATTATCTCGGCGACGGCGTTTATTCCGACAAACAGCAAAATGAACATGATCGGGTTTGTTGCACCGAGCGCGCCGACATAGCCCCGGATAAACTCGGTATTATAGAAGCACAGTGTCAGCGTTCCCATAAAGAGGGCGGTGTTGAGCATCGGAGCGGCAATTCCCGCGACGATGAAGCCGATCTGGCGGGTTTTGTCGACCTTGCTTATGGCCTTGAAAATAAGGCCGCACAGCCACCCCGCGAGTATTCTTGTAGGCACGCAGACGATGAACGTGAAGAACGGATTTATCCCCAAAAGTGCAACGCCGAACGTGCTGTATCCAAAGCACTGCACAAAACTGACGACGCCGAACACTCCGCCGAGGAACGCGCCCGCAGCGGGGCCGAAGGTCATCGCTCCGACGGCGACGGGCACCATCGAGAGGGTTATCTCAAGCCCGAGCGTGCGAATGGGAAGAAAAGAGACAACGGCGATTATGGCGGTGAAAACGGCCATAACGGTGATTTTTGCTGTTTGAATTTTTTTCATTTTAAATAACCTCCAAATACTGCTTGGCAAAAGCCAATGCAATTTCTTTGTTATGTTTGCGGCGGTTTTTCCGCCTTTATACCGAAAAAGCGCAGGCCTATTTCGTGTTTTTCTTATAGACGGCGAGCAGGCCGTCGAGCAGCAGGTCGTCGTCTATGATGACTTCGCGCTCGCACCGGTCGGTAACGCAGCGGGCAAGCCCGCCTGTTGCGACGAGCGTAGCCTTGCAGCCGAGCTCGCGCTCGATACGCGCGGTCATTCCGTCGAGCATTGCGGCCGCGCCGATGATGATGCCAGACTTGATGCAGTCGACCGTGTTGGCGCCGATGACGTTGTCGGGCGCTTCGAGGTCGACCGACGGCAGCTGAGCCGTCTTGGTCGCAAGCGCGTTCATCGTCGAGGCAACTCCTGCGGCGATAGCTCCGCCGACCATCGCGCCCGACTTGTCGATAACGCTGATAGTCGTGGCAGTGCCGAGATCAAAAATGATGCACGGAGCGGGATATTTTGCACTGGCTCCGACCGCTCCCGCGACAAGGTCAGCGCCGAGCTGGGCCGGATTGTCGATGCGAATGTTCAGCCCCGTTTTGACTCCCGGGCCGATTACGACGGGGTCGACGCCGCAAATGCGCCTGAGCGCGCGCTTCATCGCCGAGCCGACGTTCGGCACGACGGAGCTTATTGCAGCGCCCTCGATCGAAGCCGTAGGGCACTCGTTGAGCCTGAGCAGATCCTTGATGTCGATAGCGCACTGATCCTCGGTCTTGTGCGGGTCGGTCGCAAGTCTCGCGGTAAAGCGCAGCGCATCGTTCTCAAACGCGCCGAGGGTGATGTTAGTATTACCGATATCTATTGCCAAAATCATAATGTACTCCTCCTTGCAGATGGAATCGCTGATTTTCGGAAAAACGCCTTTTAAGCGGCAAGGCGCACACCGCACAAAACAAGCCGCGGCTTATTGAAAAGTCGCGGCTTTGAGCGCTTATTATATCAGTCGTTGATATACGGCAGCAGAGCGATGTGACGGGCGCGCTTGATAGCGGTGGTCAGCTCGCGCTGATGACGGGCGCAGGTGCCGGTAGTTCTGCGAGAAAGGATCTTAGCTCTCTCGGAGATGAACTTGCGCAGACGGGCGATGTCCTTGTAATCAATGGTCTCGACGCGGTCAACGCAGAACATACAAACCTTTTTGCGACCCTTACGGCGCACAGGTCTGTCCATTTTTTCGGTCTTCTCCATGGTGTGAACCTCCTATCGAAATTTTGGATAACGCGGGTGAAGATCCCGACGTAAAATGTCTGAAAAAATCAGAACGGCAGGTCATCGTCACCGTCGTCAAACTGAGCAAAGTCGTTTGAAGCGGCGTTGTTGATGACAGGAGCGGCGCTTTCGGTGTTTTTCTGAGCACCGTCGCGTCTGCCCTCGGCAAAGTAGACCTGATCGGCGACGATCTCCCACGCGCGGCGCTTGTTGCCCTCGCGATCGTTGTAGGAACGCACCTGAATGCTGCCCTCTACGCACGCCATCTGGCCTTTTGAGAAATACTTGCTGACAAATTCAGCGGTGCTCCTCCACGCGACAACATCAAGGAAATCCGTGACGCGGTCGTCGCCGGAGCGAAAGTTACGCTCGACAGCGAGCGTAAAGGTGGTAACGGGAATGTTGCTGTTAGTGTGACGCAGCTCGGGGTTGTCGGTCAGACGACCCATAATGATGGCACGGTTAAGCATTTGGTTTCCACCCTTTCTTACTTCTTGATGATCATGGAACGAAGCACGCCGTCGGTAATGTGAAGAACACGGTCAAGCTCGGCGGGGAACTCGGGCGCGCTCTTGAAATTAACGAGGACATAGTAGCCTTCCGGCTCGTCGTTGATAGCGTAGGCAAGTCTGCGCTTGCCCCACTCGTCGACAGAGACCTCGGAAGCGTTGTCGGTGATCAGAGTCTTGAACTTCTCGACCAGAGCGGCGGTAGCCTCTTCTCCCTGGCTGACTGAGAACACCATAACGATCTCGTAAGAGTTGACGATTGACATTCTTTAGCACCTCCTTATGGACTTTTGGCCCTTTTGCAAGGGCAAGGGGAGCCTGCGGTTTCCGCAAGCTGATATATAATACCATATTTTTTGCATAAAGTCAAGCACTTTTGTCCCGTGTCGGCAGGCGAGCCGCGGACGGGGCAAAAGTGCTTTTTAGTCGGTTTATTGTGTATGGAGTGCGCACAACAGCGCGCACTTCGGCGCGGTGCAGGACTGTGCGGCGGCGCGGTGCAGGACTATGCAGCGGCGTTGTGCAGGATTGTGCGGCGCGGTGCGGGATTGTGCGGCGCGGTGCGGGATTGCGCGGCGGCGCGGTGCGGGATTGCGCAATTCGGCGTTGTGCGGGACTGTGCGGCAGCGCGGTGCGGGACTATGCAGCAGCGCGGTGCGGGACTGTGCGGCGGCGCGGTACGGGATTGCGCAGCGGTGCGGTGCGGGATTGTGCGGTGCGGTGCAGAACTGTGCGGCAGCGTTGTGCGGGATTGCGCAGCGGCGCGGTGCGGGACTGTGCGGCGGCGCGGTGCGGGATTGCGCAGCGGCGTTGTGCGGGATTGCGCAGCGGCGTTGTGCGGGATTGCGCGGCGGCATTGTGCGGGATTGCGCAGCGGCGTTGTGCAGGATTGTGCAGCGGCGTTGTGCGGGATTGCGCGGCGGCGCGGTGCAGAACTGTGCGGCAGCTCGGAAATCAGCGTCACGTCCGTTATGAAAGCCCAAGCACCGCGAAATCGGCGAACGCAGCCGCGCAAACTGTCCTACCCTCTCATATCATCTTCCGCTTGGCCGCGATATTCACTCCCGCCACCCCCGTTACGGCCGATAAAGCGACGCTTAAAAGCAGCCTTATCGGCGTTACCGAGGTCAGGTTGAAGCCGCCCGCGATGACCGAGGCGACAAGCACTATCACAAACAGGCAAAGCCCCGCAATCGCGCCGACCGCCATTCCGTGCGAGCGGCGGCGCACTGCGGTCACGAAGCCCGCCGCAGCCGCTCCGACGGCGATGCACGCCGTGCCCAAAGGCGCTGCGACCTGCTCGGGCATATCCTTTTTCGTCAGAACGAACGCACACGCGAGCATCGCCGCGAAGGTCACGGCGAGTCCCGCGACTATCCCCCAAACGAGGTCGACCCACGCCGCGGCGGGCGCAGCCGAAACTTTCTTTTTCATAAAAAGACCTCCGAATACCCTTTGTACAAAGGTATTCGGAGGTGCGTTTATTTATGCCAAGCCGCTAACGGCAAGCACGGTGTCTGCCGACAGTAATGAAGCCTTACGCGTCGTGCGCGGTCAGGTTCTGCGCAACGGCGGTGCGGGTGATCTGGAGCTTGCTGCGGTCGCCCGAGGACTCGATGACAAGGCTGTCGTCCTTGATGGAAACGACGCGGCCGTAGATGCCGCCGATGGTGAGGATCTCGTCGCCGATCTGAAGCTCGGAGCGCATTTTAGCCTCTTCCTTCTGCTGCTTCTTCTGCGGACGGATCATAACAAAATACATAACCGCGATCATTACAACGATCAGGCCGATGCTGATAAAGCTGCTGGCGGGATTGGCCGTAGCGCCGGTGCCCGAAGTGCTCTCGGCCGCAAGTCTGATGAAAGAGTTCATTATTGTAATCTCCTTTTTACTTTGATAACAAAGTTTATTGTACACTATGCCCCCGAAAAAAGCAAGTTTTTTATTTATCTTCATCGCCCGAAAAAAGAGCGGCGAAAAATTTCGGCTTTTCTTTTTGCCGTATCCGATTTAATTGCCCGAAAAGAGCGGAATCCGGCGCTTCCGCGTCTGATTGCCGTTTACCTCATCAATGTTTCAAAGACCTGCGCAGACGACAGGCGGTGCCTATTCATCCGCTTTCAGCCGCTTAACAAGCGCTTCGTCGGGGGTGACATACAGCGTTTCGTAATTATCGTATATCACCATGCCCGGACGCGCGCCGCCCGGCTTTTTGACGTGCTTTACAGGGCAGAAATCGACCGCGACGGAGCTTGACTGCCGCGCCTTTGAGTGGTAGGCCGCGAGGACGGCTGCCTGCATTACGGTCGAGGGCGGCACTTTTTCGCCGCGCGCGTCGATTATCGTGTGCGTGCCGTGCACGCTCTTCGTGTGCAGCCAGATGTCGCTTTTTGCGGCGGTGCGCAGAGTCAGCTCGTCGTTCTGGCGGTTGTTGCGCCCGACGTAGATGTCAAACCCGTCGTCGGAGACAAAGTGCAGCGGCGGCAGCGCTTTGGGCGCTTTCTGCCTGCCTCTTTGCGCGCGGAGGTAGCCCGCCGAGGTCAGCTCGGCTTTTATCTCGGCCAGCTCGCGGTCGCTTTCGGCGCGGGTCAACTCGTCAGCTACGCTTTCGAGGTAGGCAAGCTCCGCTTTTGAGTCGTCGATGAGCTTGCCGAGCAGCTGCTTGGCGGTGCTCAATTTGCGGTATTCGTTAAAATAGCGCTGCGCGTTCATCGCGGGCGACAGCTCCGCTTTCAGCGGTATGCGCACCTCGGCGCAGTCGGGGTCGTAGTAGTTGATGACCGTTGCACTTGGCGCGCCGCGCTCGATCTGATAGATGTTCGCCTTTATCAGCTCGCCCCAGACGCGATACTTCTCCCTGTCCTCGCAGGCATTCAGCTCGCCCGACTGCTTGTCGATCTTACGCGAGATTCGGGCAATCGCGGTGTCGACAAGGCGCTTCAGCTCGTGCGTGCGGCGGCGAATGGACTCGTCGCGCTGACGAGCGGCAAAGAAGCTGTCGCACAGCTCACCGAAGCTGTCTACAGATACGCAGCGGCGGCTGTCGCCGTACTGCCTTATCGGCGCGTATGTGAAGTCGACAGCCGCGCCGTTTTCGTTGGTCAGCAGGATCGGCGCGCCGCTTTCGGAAAAGCCCCGCAGAGTGCTCAAAGCGCCGTCAAGGCCGCCTTCCTCCGCCCACAGGCAAAATTCGCGCGCGATAAGCGGCGAAACACCGTCGAGGCAGGCGCAGACTTTTTTGGCGTCGAAGTCCTCGCCCAAGCGGCGCTCAATCTCCGCGTCCGTTGTATTCAGCGGGTCGAGCTTGTCCTGCGGCTGTGGCAGCTCGTAGGCCGCTCCGGGCAGTATCAGCCGCCCCGCCGACTCGAGGTCGACCCTGTGCAGCGCGTCGATTATGCGCCCGTCGCAGGTCATGACCACGTTTGACTGCCGCCCCATGATCTCGGCGATGACGGCAAGGTTCACGGGGTCGCCCATCTCGTTAAACGACGAAAATTCCAGTATCAGCACGCGGTCGAGGCCGTTCTGCCTGACCGCGTCGAGCCGTGCGGAAGTGAAGTGCTTTCGCATCAGCATACAGAACATCGGCGGCGCGGCGGGGTTTTCAAACTGCAGCCTTGTCAGCTGAACGCGCGGGCCGACGCTGCCGACAGAAATCAGTAGCTTGCCCGAAAAGTCGCGCCCGCTCAGCAGCATTACAATATCATCGCGCGAGGGCTGATATATTTTCTCAACGCGCGAGCCGACGCACTGCTGCAACTCGGCGCAGACGTTGCGCATAAAAATGCCGTCGTAGGCCACTTCTCACACACTCCTTTCATATGTAAGGCGGGTCGCTCCCGCTTAAATCAGATATAGTCGGCAGGGTCGCGCTCCGTCAGCATTACAGCCTCGACGCCGAGCGCGCGGACGGTCTCGGCGAGCTTGCCCTTTACGACCTGCTCGGTGCAGAAGTGGCCGCACTCAAGCAGGCTGACGCCGATCTCGCGCGCGTGCAGGCGCAGGTGGTGCTTACTTTCGCCCGTCAGCAGAGCCTGTGCGTGAGCCGCCTTGGCCGCGTCGAGGAAGTCGCCTCCGCTGCCGCCGCAGACCGCGACGCGCGTTATCGCTTGGCCGCAGTCGGTCAGCTTTACGCCGCAGACTCCGAGGCGGGTCTTGGCGTACTCGGCCAAAGCGGCCGCGCTGTCCGCTTTCAGCTCACCCACGCGCGCCATAGGCACGTTATCGCTGCCGTCGGACAGCTTTTCGACGCTGAGCAGCCCGAGAGCGGCGGCAAGGCAATCGTTTACGCCGCCGTCGGCCGCGTCGAGATTTGTGTGCGCGCTGATTATCGCAAGGCCGAGGTCGCGCGCAAGGAAGGCGGCGCACCCGCTCGGCTGCTCATCTATCGCTCCGAAATAGGCGGGGTGGTGGGTCAGCAGCAGCTGCGCGCCCGCGTCCTTTGCGGCGGACACAGTCGCGCGCGTCACGTCGAGCGCGACCGCAACGCGGCTGACAGCAGTATCCATATCGCCGACAAGCAGGCCGACGCTGTCGTCCTCAAGGCAGGTGTCAAACGGAGCAAGAGTGTTTATCGCGTTATAAATATCGCGGATTTTCAAGGCAAGTCCTCCCCTTTCAGCCGTCGCTCGATCGCAGCGGCAATGCCGAGCAGCCGCTCCCGCTCGCCGAAATGCGAATCGGTGTTGAGCAGCGAGTCGGCGTGGCGGTTTACGCGCCGCAGCTGCCGCTCGAGGTACTCTTTTCGCTCGCCGTCAAGGGGCAAGAGCGTTCCTATGTACGGATACTCCGGCGTGCAGACGCGCTTTTTGCCGTCATAAACGGCGTCCATTACGATGTAGAGCCTGCGCACCTCGCGCACAACAAGCTCGTTTTTGACGCAGAAGCCGTTCTCGCAAAGCCAGACGCGCAGATCATCCGCAGGCGACATCGGCTGCAGCACAAGGTGCTTTTCGCCGTCGCGCACCCAGTCGGAGGCCGCAAGTATGCGCGCAATGAGCTCGCCGCCCATGCCGCAGATAAGCACGTCGTCGACCTCGTCGGGCGACACCTTTTCAAGCCCGTCGGAAAGCCGCAGCTCGATCCTTTCGCCGAGTGAGAAGCGCTCGACGGTCTCGCGCGCGTTGTCGAGCGGCCCTTCGCCGATGTCGCAGGCTATCGCGTGAGTCGCCTTGCCGGACATGACAAGCTCGGCGGGCAGATAGGCGTGGTCGGTCCCGACGTCAACAATGCGAACGCCGTCACGCACAAGCGTGGCGGCGGCCGCTAATCTTTCACTCAGCTTCATTACTTGGAAGCGAGGAATGCGTTGATCTTGTCGACCATCACGTCGACATCTACACCGTGAACGGCGCAGGCGTCCTCAAGGCTCTCGCCGCGGGCGCTCGGGCAGCCGAGGCAGTGCATTCCCATCTCGAAGAAGAACGGAGCGGTGTCAACGTCCATCTCGAGAATTTCGCCGATGAGCATATCCTTAGTAATCTGCATTAAAATCAGTCCTCCTGTTTTTCGTCCGACTTGTTATCGGTCGGCTCGGTCCCGTCCGCTTTTTTGTCGGACGGCGTAGGCTTATTATCCGCGGCGGCACCGTCTTTGGACAGCGCGGTCGAGGGATCCTGCATCACATTCTCAAACTGCTTGGCGTCCATCTTCTCGTTTTCAAAGAGGAACCTGGCAACGGCGTGCAGCTTGTCGATGTGCTCGGTGAGCAGCTTCTCGCCGAGTGAGTAGGCATTGTCGATTATGCGGCGCACTTCGGCGTCGATTTTGGCCGAGACCTGCTCGGAGCAGTTGTCGACGTGACCGTAATCGCGGCCGAGGAACACCTCGTTGTTGGAGTTGGCGTAGAGTATCGGACCGAGCTCGTCGCTCATACCGTACTTGACGACCATATCGCGTGCGATCTGAGTCGCGCGCTCAATGTCGTTGGAAGCGCCCGTAGTGTAGTCGCCGAAGATAAGCCTTTCGGCGATACGGCCTCCCAGCAGCATCGTCAGCTCCTCCTGCATCTCGGTCTTGTACTTCGAGAATTTGTCCTCGCTGGGCAGCGAAATGGTCATTCCCAGAGCACGGCCGCGCGGGATTATCGTTATCTGATGAATAGCGTCCTGTGTGGGCAGGTAGTAGCCGGTTATGGCGTGACCCGCCTCGTGATAGGCGGTGTTGAGCTTTTCCTTGTCCTTGATGACCCAGCTCTTTTTCTCGCTGCCCGCGATGACCTTGATGGTCGCCTCCTCGATGTTCTCCTCAACGATAGCCTTGCGTCCCTGTCGGGTTGCGAGCAGTGCAGCCTCGTTAAGCAGGTTTTCAAGGTCGGCTCCCGTAAAGCCCGAGGTGGAGCGGGCGATGGTCGCGAGGTCGACGTCGGGGGCAAGCGGCTTGCCGCGCGAGTGCACCTTGAGGATAGCCTCGCGCCCCTTTACGTCAGGGTAGTTGACCGTGACCTGACGGTCGAAGCGGCCGGGGCGCAGCAGCGCCTTATCGAGTATGTCGGGGCGGTTGGTCGCAGCGATGACGATTACGCCCTCGTTCGCGCCGAAGCCGTCCATTTCGACAAGCAGCTGGTTGAGCGTCTGCTCGCGCTCGTCGTGCCCGCCGCCGAGACCTGCTCCGCGCTGACGGCCGACGGCGTCGATCTCGTCGATGAAGATTATCGCGGGCGCCTGGCTCTTGGCCTGACCGAACAGGTCGCGCACACGCGACGCGCCGACGCCGACGAACATTTCGACAAAATCAGAGCCTGAAATCGAGAAAAACGGCACGCCCGCCTCGCCTGCGACGGCTCTTGCAAGCAGCGTTTTACCCGTTCCGGGAGGGCCGATGAGCAGCACGCCCTTAGGAATACGCGCGCCCATGTCGTTGAATTTCTTCGGACTTTTAAGGAACTCGACGATCTCTTCAAGCTCCTCTTTTTCCTCATCCGCGCCCGCAACGTCGGCGAAGGTGGTCTTTCTCTTGTCGGCGGTGGGCTTTTTGGCCTTTATCTTGCCGAACGACATCGAGCGGCCTTCCTCGTCGGTCATCATCTTTTTCATACGGTTGGACATATAGAGCATAAGCCCGACCATAAGCGCGAGGGTTATGAAGGTCGGCATCAGATCCATTAACCACGACGTCTGCGAGCCGCGCTGATAATCGTATTTGTTTTTCAGCTTCTCGCTGTTGTTGATGTCGTCGCCGACGTCCTTTATCAAAAGGCTCACGTCGGGCACGGTGTAGCTGTAGACCTTTTTGTCGCCGGAGAGCTTGTATTTAAGCTCTCCGCTGCCGATATTAAGGCTGAATTCCGAAATTTTGTCCTCATGGAAGTAGCTGACTATCTCGGAATACTTCACCTTCTCGACCTGACGCGAGGTGTTCACCATCGCCCACATCGAAACAATCAGCACCAGCGGCAGGGCGATGAACAGCACCGCCTTTTGCCAGTTTTTCAAGTTATATCACTCCTGTCACTTACCGCTGTAGACATACGGGTGCGGAACTCCCAGATATGGCAGGTTGCGGTATTTTTCGTCAAAATCGAGGCCGTAGCCGATGACGAACTCGTCGGCTATTTCGGCTCCGATGTAATCGGCATTGATGTCGGCCGTCCTGCGCGACGGCTTGTCGAGCAGGGTGCATATTTTTATGCTCCTTGCTCCGCGCAGAGCAAGCATACTGCGGACATAGCTGAGGGTATTGCCCGAGTCGAGAATATCCTCGACAAGCAGCACGTCGTAGTCTTTAAGGTCAAGGTCAAGGTCCTTGATTATCTTTACGCTGCCGCTTGATTTGGTCGCAGCGCCGTAGGACGAGACGACCATAAAGTCGATGCGGCATTTGAGGTCAATGGCGCGCATAAGGTCGCTCATAAACACGACGCAGCCCTTGAGGATACCGACCATAAGCAGGTTCTTGTCCTTGTAATCATCGGTAATCTCTTTGCCCAGGCGCGCAACGATTTGATGAATCTGTTGCTCGGTGAGCATTACCTCTTTTACATCGTCTTGTAACATTATTTACCCTCCGCGTTAATAATAATCAGATTTTTGCTGCCGTTATCGGCGCTTACGCGCTCGTCAACCCCGATTCCGACGGCGCAGATCACTCCGCTTTCGTCGGCAATTATCGGGTAGAGGTCGCGCTTTTCGCTCGGTATGTGCAACTCGTTCATCAGCTTGCGCAGCGGTTTGAGCGGACGGCCTTTCAGGCGCAGGCTGTCGCCCTCGCGCCGTGTCCTTATGACCGCTTTACCGCTGATTTTATCACAGTCAAGAGTATGACTTATAGAGAAATTATTAACAGATTGTGAATTTGAGTCGGTGCTTGTGAAAATTTTAAGCAAAAATTCAGGAGTGTCGATCTCCCCTGCCTCAAGAGCGTGCTCAAAGCCCGGCTTTTCGACACAGTCGGCGGCTTTTACAAAGCGTATGCCCCTGCCGCACTCGGCAAACCAGCCGCCGCTGAGCTGAACCCGGCCGCCCGAGGCGACCTTCAGGCACAGCTGCTCGGTGTGCAGGCTGTCGGGAGCAATCCCCGTCTTACGCTCAGCAAGCAGCCGCAGCGCGCGGGTGAGGACCGGATACTCGTTCATCAGCAGCCCGTCGGTCAGATACACCTCGCCGTCGAAGCTGCGCTCGAGCGCGTCCTCGGCCATGCGGGTGAGCATTGAGTCGATGTCGCTCAAGTCGGCGCTCATTCGCGCGACTGCGTCGTCAAGGGCGGGGTTGAGCTGCCTGAGCAACGGGACGACGTTTAAACGCACAAAGTTGCGCGAGCAGTCGTCGACGAGATTGGTGCTGTCGGTGACATAGGCCAAACCGTGCTCGGCGCAGTAGCGCTCGGTGTCGGCGCGGGTGCAGCCTATCAGCGGGCGAATAAGATTACCGCGCACGGGCGGAATACCGCAAAGCCCCCTGACGCCGCTGCCTCGGGTGAGGTTTAACAGCACCGTCTCGGTGCTGTCGGACATTGTGTGAGCCGTGGCAATGAGCGCTCTCGCGCCCGTGTCTGCCGCGCTGTTGCACGCAGTGCTTTCACGCGCAGCGGACTTCTCCGCCGCACTCGGGCTTTCCGCTCCCGCTATCTTTTCAAAGCACTCATAGCGCAGCCGTCTGGCGGCAAGCTCGACGCTGTCGCCGCTTTTTTCGCACTCGGCGCGCACATCGACGGAGAACACCTCAAGCTCCACGCCCAGCGCGCTGCACAGCTTGCGGACATAGGCTTCGTCGCGGTCGCTTTCCGCTCCGCGCAGGTTGTGGTTGACGTGAACGGCGCGCAGGCTTATGTGCAGGCTGTCTTTAAGCTCGAGCAGCGCGCCGAGCAGAGCGACCGAGTCGCACCCGCCCGAGACAGCGACGCAGACCGAGTCGTTCGGCTTTATCATCGAATAGCGGCTTATCGCCGCCGCAACCTTATCGGTCATCGCGCTCGACCGAGGTGAAACGCGTGAACTGGCCGTCCCAGTAAAGCTCGACCTCGCCGACCTCGCCGTGGCGGTTTTTCGCTACGATACAGGTCGCGTCGTGCTCGTTGGTTTCCTTTTCGGGGTTGGAGTTTTTATAGTAATCATCGCGGTGCAGAAACAGAACGATGTCGGCGTCCTGCTCGATAGAGCCCGAGTCCCGCAGGCTCGAAAGCGCGGGCTTGTTCGACTCCTTGTCGCCGCCCGAGGCACGTCTGAGCTGTGAGCAGCACAGCACCGGGACGTTCAGCTCCTTGGCCATGAGCTTCAGCCCGCGCGTAATTTCGGAAATCTCCTGCACGCGGTTTTCGCCGTTGGAATTAGGCGAATGCATAAGGCCGAGGTAGTCGATCATTACAAGGTCGACATGACCCTTGCGCCGAATTTTCGACTTCATCTCGGGCACGGTTATGCCTGTCGACTCGTCGACGTAGATATTGCAGTTTGAGAGAATTTCGGTCGCCTGGATAAGGCGCGTCCACTCGTTTGTGGCGATGTTGCCCGTGCGCAGCTGCTCGCTTTTGATGCACGCCTCAGCCGACAGCAGGCGCTGCGCCAGCTGGTCGCGGCTCATCTCGAGCGAGAAGAAGCAGACGGTCTTGCCCTCCTTAACGGCGACGTTGCGCGCGATGTTGAGCGCAAAGCTCGTTTTACCCATACCGGGACGCGCGCCGAGAATGATAAGGTCGGACTTGTTAAGCCCGGTTATCATCCTGTCAAGGCGGTTGATGCCTGTCGGTATTCCTATGTAATCATTGCGCAGCTGCGGGTCGTTGAGGTTTGACAGGCGCTGCAGCGTCTCGGCGTGGAGCACCTCGCGAATGTGGGTAAGGCCCGTCACGTCGCGGCCCTGGCGAATGTCGTAAATGCGCTGCTCGGCGGAGTCGATAAGGTTGTTGACGTCCGAGGCTTCCTCCTCAATGTCCTTGACGATGCTCTTCGCGGCGGTCAGCAGCGCGCGCGCAAAGTATTTGTCGCGGACAATGGCCGCATAAGAGCCGACGTTCGCGCTTGACGGAACGATCTCGACCAGCTGCAGCAGGTAGGCCTTGCCGCCCGCGTCGTCGTAGACTCCGCTTTTTTTCAGGCTTTCGAGCACGGTGACGACGTCGATCCTGTCGTTTCGCAGGCTCATATCGGTCAGCACGCGGAAAATCTCCTTGTGCTGCGGAAGATAGAAGTAGTCGGGGCTTTTGATTATCTGGTTGACGGTGTTGACAGCGTCGCCGTCGATGAGCATCGCGCCGAGGACGGACTGCTCCGCCTCCGCACTGAACGGCACACTCCGGCCGCCGAACGCCTCGTAATCGGATTTTACGCTTGGCATTTTCCCCTTCCTTTCGCTTTTGTTAATGTAAGCTTGCGGTTAAATTGCGTTTCTTTTGCGCAGGGCTTTATCCGAACGCGCAAAGTCGGTGCGCACAAAGCGCATAAAAGCACGTTCAAGCCGTGCGTGCCGCCGCACAAAATAATACCGCTTGTCCGCTTTTAAATAAGCATTTGAAGCGCCGCGCAGAATTACTCCTGCTCGACGCTTACGGTCATATCGGCCGAAATGCCGTTATACAGCTTGACGGTGACGGTGTAGTCGCCGAGGCTCTTGATGTCCTTCATCGCAATTTTTCTGCGGTCGACGTCGAGGGCGTAGGCGGCCTTTATCGCTTCGCTGACCTCCTTGGCGGTGGCGGAGCCGAAAATCTTGCCGTTTGCGCCCGCCTTGACCTTGAGGGTGACCTTGCCGCCCTTCAGCTTGTCTGCGGCCGCCTGAGCGGCAGCCTTCTCCTCGGCGATGCGGTGAGCCTTGGACTCCTCGCGGTTGCGAAGCTCGGTCAGCGCCTGCGCGTCGGCTTCGACTGCAAGCCCTCTGGGCAGCAGGAAGTTGCGGGCGTATCCGTCGGAGACGTTGACCATTTCGCCCTTTTTGCCCTGACCCTTAACGTCAGCGGTGAGTATAAGTTTCATAAAAATCACTCCTAATATCGCAGGTTTGTAAAACAAAGTGCAAAGCGGGAAAGCTGTTGCACGCCTTTTTGTAAAGTCCGGTGCAAAGCGGAAAAGCTGTTGCACGCCTTTTTGCAAAGTCCGGTGCAAAGCAGGAAAGCTGTTGCACGCCTTTTTGCAAAGTCCGGTGCAAAGCGGGAAAGCTGTTGCACGCCTTTTTGTAAAATCGTGTGCGAGGCAAACGAGCCGCGCAAAAAGCCGGCTTATTTCGCCCTGTTGACCTTGAAGTACGCGTCGACAGCCTCTTTCAGCTTCATCATCGCTTCCTCCTCGGTGGTATTGCTGAGCTGCGCGGCCGCCATGGTCAGGTGACCGCCGCCGCCGAGCTGCTCCATTATCAGCTGGACGTTCACGCGCCCGAGCGAGCGAGCCGAAATATTGACGGTGCCGTTGTCCTCAAACGCGACGAACGACGCGTCGACGCCCTCTATGCCGAGCATTTCGTCGGCAGCCTGAGCCGCCGCGATGCGTATGTCGTGCGAAGCGGAGTCGGTGTAGCTGACGGCGCAGCGCTGCGAAACCACGGCGGACGCGACGATCTCGCTTTTGAGCTTATACACGTCGACCGAGTTCTGAAAGAAGCTCTTGACCGTAACGGTGTTTGCTCCGCAGCCGCGCAGGTAGGCACTAGACTCAAAGGTGCGCACGCCTGTGTTGAGCACGAAGTTGCGCGTGTCGAGCATAATGCCCGCAAGCAGCGCCTCGCTCTCGACCCTGCCGATGCGGCCTGTCATATACTGGATAAGCTCGCTGACCATTTCGCAGGCGGACGAGGCGTAGGGATCGTGGTAGAAGATGACCGCCTTGGCGATGTGGTCAACCATTTTGCGGTGGTGGTCGATGACAACGACCGTCTCGGCCGCGTCAAGCAGGCCGGGACCGTCAACGAACGACGGGCGGTGCGTATCGGTTATGACAAGCAGCGTTTTGCGCGTCATAAGGTCGGCGGCCTCGTCGGGGTCGACGATGATCTGCTCGTCGGGGTTATTCTTTTCAACATAATCTATCAGCTGGCTGCACATACAGCGCTCGCGGCTTATCGCAATGCGGCAGGGCTTGCCGCTTTCAACCACCGAGCGGTAGAAGCCGTAGCACGAGCCGAAGCTGTCGAGGTCGGCGAAGCGGTGACCCATAACAATGACGTTGTCGCTCGAGTCGATAAGCTCCCTCAAGGCTGACGCGACTATGCGCGTTCTGACCTTCGAGCGCTTTGAGCCGGTCGACGACGTGCCGCCGTAAAACTCGAACTCGCGCTTGTCGCGCACAGCAGCCTGATCGCCGCCGCGGCCGAGCGCCATATCGAGCGCCTGACGCGCCATATCCTCGCACTCGGAGAAGTCCTTGCCGCCGCGGCCGACGCCTATTGAAAGCGTAGCTGAGCCTTTTTCACCGAAATCGATCTCCTTAACGCGGTTGAGAATATCAAAGCGCGTGTCTATCATATATTTCAGGCCGCTCTCGTCGGTCGCGAGAATGAAGCGGTCGTAGTTTATCCTGCGGCAGACGGCGTGAAGCTCGTTAGACCACGTCTCGATTCGCTTTTCGATGAGCGAGCTTATCTGCGTCTTTTCGCTGTCACGGGCGTCGCGCTGCAGGTCGTCGATATTATCGACGGTTATGTAGGTCACGACGGGGCGCGCGAGGTTGTACTTATTCTTGAACTCGTACACCTCGGAGCGGTCGACAAACCAGCAGATAGTGGCGCTCTCGCCCTCGCATGAGTAGAAGTTGTAGCGGTGCGAGTTGTACTCGATCTCGGTCGGGTCGCCGTAGGAGTTGGCGATGAGCGCGGAATCGACTATGAAGTCGGGCGACTGACCTATGCAGTCCGAGCCGCCGAGCACCTGCTTCAAAAAAGCGGAGTTGTACCACACCACGCGGTCGTCCTTTACCGCCATAACGGGCAGACCGAGGCGCGTAAGCACCGCTGACTCCGCGCCGAGCTGCCTTGACAGCGTCTCAAGAAATACGCGGCTGCGCCTGGCCTGAGACATTGAATATACGACTATGAATACGGCGGCGAGCACCATAACGGCAAGCTCGCCCAAACAGAAATACGGGTGTTCCAAAATGCCGGTAACAACTGCCTGTGCCCCGATAAGCGCAAGCAGCACAAACGGAAGTACGCCGACGAGAGATGCTCTGTTTTTCATATCCGCACCCTCCCTCAGAAAGTCATTTTTATATCCCTGTCCGCCGTCAGATCTCCATTATTATGGGAAGGATCATCGGGCTGCGGCGCGTGCAGTCGAACAAATAACGCGAAAGCTCGTCGCGCACCTTGGTTTTGATGGTTGCCCAGTCGCGGCGGCTGTAGCTGTCGAGCACGCGGCTTACGACAGTCTTGATGTCGTCAATAAGCGGCTCGCTCTCTCTTACATAGACAAAACCGCGCGAGACGATGTCGGGGCCTGCGACTACGTCGCCCGTCGCCGAGTCGATGGTCATAACCACGGCGATGAGGCCATCCTCGGCCAGATGCTTGCGGTCGCGCAGCACCACGCTGCCGACGTCGCCTACGCCGAGTCCGTCGACGAGGACGCGCCCTGCCTGAACCGAGCCGACATTTTTCATACTGTCATGCGTAAACTCAATTACGTTGCCCAGCTGCGCAATCATAATATTGTCCTTGGGGATTCCCACGCTCTGCGCGTTCATGGAGTTGCGCTTTAAATGGCGGTACTCGCCGTGAAGCGGCATAAAGAAACGCGGCTTGGTAAGCTCCATAATGAGCTTCAGCTCATCTGAGCAGGCGTGACCCGAAACGTGGACGTCGTACATTTTTTCAAACACGACCTCCGCGCCGAGCTTGAGCAGCTCGTTTATAACGCGGGAGACGAACTTTTCGTTGCCGGGGATCGGGGTCGCGGAGATCACGATAACGTCGCCGGGGCCGACGGACACCTTGCGGTGGTCGGAGAAAGCCATGCGGTGCAGCGCGCTCATAGGCTCGCCCTGCGAACCGGTCGTGACGATGACGATCTGCTCGGGTGTGTAGCGGCGGATTGCGTCGATGTCGATGAGCACTCCGTCGGGAATATCGAGGTAGCCCAGCTCCGCCGCGATACCGACGGTGTTTATCATGCTGCGTCCCGAAACGGCGACCTTGCGGCCGTACCTGGCAGCCTCGTTGATTATCTGCTGGATGCGGTGGATATTCGACGAGAAGGTCGCGACGATGATGCGCTTATCGGTCGAGCGCGAGAATATGCTTGAAAAGGTGTTGCCGACTATCCGCTCGCTCGGCGTAAAGCCCGGGCGCTCGGCATTGGTCGAATCGGAGAACAGAGCCGTTACGCCTTCCTTACCCAGCTCGGCAAAGCGCGCAAGGTCGATCGGATCGCCGTCGATGGGGGTCATATCAATCTTGAAGTCGCCCGTGTGGACGAACAGTCCCGCCGCGCAGCGGATCGCCATGGCGACCGCGTCGGGGATAGAGTGGTTGACGTGTACAAATTCGACCGTGAAGCCGGGCACTTTGATAACGTCGCCGGGATTGCGCACGTTGAGGCTGACGCGCGGGACGTTGTGTTCCTTAAGCTTGCCCTCGATAAGGCCGATGGTCAGGCGAGTGCCGTAGACAGGCACGTTCAGCTCCTTGAGCAGATAGGGTATGGCGCCGATGTGATCCTCGTGGCCGTGGGTGACAAAAAGGCCGCGCACCCTGTCCTTATTCTTGATAAGGTAGGTGAAATCGGGTATAACAATGTCGATACCCGGCAGATCCTCGTCGGGGAACGACATACCGCAGTCGATTATGATTATATCGTTGCCGCACTCAAAGACGGTGAGGTTCTTGCCGATCTCGTCAAGTCCGCCCAGCGGGATCACGCGCAAAGCGGCGCCCGGGTTGCGCTTGGGCGCGCGCGGCTTGCGCTGCTGCGGCTTCGGCTGCTTGGCCGCCTTGGGAGCGGAAAGCTGCTTTCTTTCCTGCGCAGGTGTTTGCTGTTTGCTCTTTGCGGGCTGATTTTTGTGGGTCTGCTTGGGGCTTTCGGCACTCCTGTGCTCGCCCGACTGCTGCTTTGCCTGCTGGCCCTTGCGGCGCGCGGGAGCGCTGCCCGCCTGTTTGGGACGGCTGCTGCTCTGAGCGCCGCTGTCGCCGTGGGCGGGCATTTTAGCGCCGCCTAAAAGCGCGTCGTTGATAATAGGTTTGGCATTTTCTGATTTTTTTACCATAAATTCAAATTTACTCCGTTTCTTCGCCGACTTTTCATTTGTCGGCCGATGTCTGTTTTTCGTTTTGCGTTCGTTTTTGAGCCGCATCCCGGCTCATAATATATTTATGTATCCGTCGGGCGACCGAAAGCCTCTTGTCGGCCGCCGCCAAAATAAATATCCCGCTTAAAACCGCGGCCGTAAAAGCCGCAAATATATAAAAAGCGCACACTACGCCACTGTAATTTACAATTATAGTGCCTTTGGGCGTTTTTGTCAAGAACGGGCGAGGATGATACCTCTTGTATATTATAGGCCGCAGTACCTGATTTTAGTCTGCATACACCCCGCTTTTTCGCAAAAAATACGAAAAAGGAGGTGCTCACCTTGAAAGAAAAGCGTAAAGCTGTCGACCCCAAGCCGACCGAGACCGCTCTGAACGTCGCAAAGCAGCCGCCGAGCGACTGCGACCCGCTCGGAATGTACACGGGTCGCCCCGTTCCGCCCGACGCCGTCCCTGTTCAGGACAGCGACGACCTGTAGGCCGCCGAAAGTCAGAGCGCGGCCGACACCGCGTGATAAAAGTCCGCGCAAATCAAATTCACGGCGAACTTATACCCGCCTTTGTTCGAAAATATTTGCGAGCGCACCGAAAATACCGCTTTTGGCACGATTTTTTTGTTGAATAAGGCTTGCGCTTGCTATATAATGGTAGGCAAAGAGCAATTTTCTTAATGCGTGGTGTCAAGAATGGTTTCAAAGGTCTACAGCCTCGGCCTGTTCGGTATGGAGGCCTTCACCGTCGAGGTGGAGGCCGACCTGTCGCAGGGGCTGCCCGCTTTCGATATAGTCGGCCTGCCCGACGCGAGCGTAAAGGAGTCGCGCGACCGCGTGCGCGCAGCGCTCAAAAACTGCGGCTTCTCGTTCCCCGTCAGCCGCATCACGCTCAACCTTGCTCCCGCCGACGTGCGCAAGGAGGGGCCTATCTACGACCTGCCCATTCTCGTCGCGCTGCTGACCGCTTCGGGTCAGCTTTCGGGGGATTTAAGCCGCAGCGCTTTCGCGGGCGAGCTGTCGCTGACAGGCGACGTGAGGCCGATAAACGGCGCGCTCGCCATGGCCATTCACGCAAAGCAGGCGGGGTTTGAGCGCTTCTTCCTTCCGGGCGTAAATGCCGCCGAGGCCTCGGTCGTCGACGGCATCGACATACTGCCTGTTGAAAACATAGACGGCCTTATCAGGCATCTGAACGGCGAAAGCCCGATAAAGCCCGCCCTCCCCGGCGACTATCCGTTTGAGGAGCAGGAGGAATACCTCGACTTCAGCGACGTCAAGGGTCAGCACCTTGCCAAAAAGGCGCTCGAGGTCGCGGCTGCCGGCGGGCACAACATACTGCTCATCGGCCCGCCCGGCTCGGGCAAGAGTATGCTTGCAAAGCGTATGCCGTCGATTTTGCCCGAAATGACGTTCGACGAGCAGATAGAGACGACGAAGATACATTCGATTGCGGGGATTATGCCGCCGGGCGTTCCGCTTATAAAGCGGCGTCCGTTCAGGGCGCCGCACCACACCATCTCCCCTGCGGGACTTTCGGGCGGCGGCAGCGTGCCGCGCCCGGGCGAGATCTCGCTTGCGCACAACGGCGTGCTGTTTCTCGACGAGCTGCCCGAATTTTCGCGCAGAGCGCTCGAGGTGCTGCGCCAGCCGCTCGAGGACGGCACGGTCAACATCACCCGCGTCGCGGGGTCGCTGAGCTATCACTGCTCGATAATGCTGATCGCGGCGATGAACCCCTGCCCGTGCGGCTACTTCGGCGACCCGAAGCACAAGTGCACCTGCTCGCCGCGCATGGTCTCAAGCTACTTAAACCGCGTATCGGGCCCGATGCTCGACCGACTCGATCTGCACGTTGAAGTGCCGCAGGTCGACTTTGAAGCCATCTCCTCGACCGAAAAGGCCGAAAGCTCCGCCGAGATACGCAGGCGCGTAAACGCCGCGCGCGAAATCCAGCGCAGGCGCTTTGAGGGCACTTCGGTCACCTGCAACGCGCGAATGACGTCCGCAATGATCCGCGGGCACTGCCGCCTGACGGAAAGCGCCTGCGCCGCTCTGAAGAACGCGTTCGAGCGGCTGAATATGTCGGCGCGCGCCTATGACCGCGTGCTGAAGGTCGCTCGCACCATCGCCGACCTTGCGGGCAGCGAGAATATCGACACCGCGCACATCATGCAGGCAGTGCAGCTGCGCAGCCTTGACCGCAAATACTGGGGGAACGACTCGCAGTAGACTGTTTTTGAGCTTTACGCCTTGGGCGTGAACTTGCCGCTTTTTCGGCAGCCCACCTGTCGGGCAGCGGTATATAAACCAATTAAGCAAACTTTGGAGGTTTAATGATGAGAGAACTTAAAGGTATGTTCGACTACTCCGTTGTCGGCGATGAAAGGTTCAGCGTCGAGCTGAGCGCCGAGCAGCCCGAAAGCGGCATTGAGCTTGTACATATGAAGCTGCACTCGGACGAGGCTGTCGCTCCGACTCAGCTCAAGCTCTGCTTCGGCGTGCCGCTCAAGCGCGCGTTTGCCGTGTGGAGGCCGAACCTTGACACCGACCGCGCCATTCCGCTGCCGTGGGCGCAGCCGATGCAGTCGTGCTCGACCAACGGCGCACCGATCGCCTGCGTGCTCGCAAACGACCGCAACACGCTGACCATCGCCGTGTCCGACGCGATGAACATCGTCAAGATTTTCTTCGCCGCCAACGAGCAGACCGCCGTTTCGGCAAGCTATGTCTCGTTTTTCAGCACCCCAACCGCTCCGCTGACCGATTACGAGGTCACCGTTCGCCTTGACAAGCGCGACATTTTCTACGGCGACGCTGTCGCCGCCGTGTCCGACTGGTGGGCGGGATTTGACGGCTATACCCCCGCTCACGTTCCCGAGTACGCACGCCTGCCGATGTACTCGACCTGGTACAGTATGCACCAGAAGATGACCGCCGCCGAGATCGAGAAGCAGTCCGCCCTCGCAAAGGAGGTCGGCTGCGAAAGCATCATCGTCGACGACGGCTGGCAGACCGAGGACAACTCCCTCGGCTACGCCTACACGGGCGACTGGGAGGTCTGCGAGAGCAAGATGGGCGACATGGCCGCTCACGTCAGGCGCGTGCACGACATCGGGCTTAAATACCTCGTGTGGTACTCCGTGCCGTTTATGGGCTACAAGGCAAAGCTGACCGACAAGTACGCCGACAGGAAGCTGTGCAACAAGGACAACTGGCAGTGCTACGTCCTCGACCCGAGATACAAGGAGATACGCGACTACCTCATCGGCACCTATAAAAAGGCGCTCGACGACTGGGATCTTGACGGCTTCAAGCTCGACTTCGTCGACTCGTTTGCGCAGCCCGCAGCCTCTGAAGAACTGCCCGACCTCGGCCGCGACGAGCAGAGCGTGCCGAAAGCTGTCGACACGCTGCTGAGCGATGTTATCGACACTCTCAGGCAGACAAAGCCCGAGATTATGGTCGAGTTCAGGCAGCACTACATCGGGCCGCTTATGCGCAAGTACGGCAATATGTTCCGCGCGACCGACTGCCCGCTCGACCCGCTGAGAAACCGCATACGCACCGTTGACGTGCGCCTGCTTTGCGGCTCGACCGCCGCTCATGCGGATATGATAAAGTGGAACGCCGACGAGCGCGTTGAGGACGCGGCCTACCACATCATCGCGATACTATTCTCCGTGCCGCAGATCTCCGTCCTGCTTGACGAAGTGCCGCAGGAGCACCGCGAGATGATAAAATTCTACCTCTCGCTGTGGAAGGAATACCGCTCGGTGCTGCTTGACGGCAAGTTCAGAGCCTACGCTCCCGACCAGCTCTACCCCGTCGTCACGGGCGAGACCGAGTCGACCCTGTTCGCCGCCGTTTACGACGAGCGCATCGTGCCCGTCGCTTGCGCAAAGCAGGAGATCGTCATCGCCGCCGCGACCGATTGCGGCCACGTCTATGTCGACTTTGACGGCAGCTTCGGCGAGTACGACGCCGTGGTTTACAGCTGCACAGGCAAGGTCTTGCAGCGCTCGACCGTCACCGCCGAGGGTGTAAAGAAGCTGAGCGTCCCGCAGTCGGGCGTCATCAAGCTCATCAAGCGCTGATTAAAATTCAATGCCGTCGACCCGCTCGCGTTCAAAGCGCAGAGCGGGTCTTTTTTCGGTTGCAAGCTGCTTTTGCAGCATTCCTCCGCTCTGTCTCAGTAACAAAACTGTATTTGCGGGTATCAAAGCTGTAACTTTACTTTATTTGCGAATACCGTTATAATAAAAGCTAAAGATACTCGTGCGTTTAAAAACTGCCCGAATATAAAAGGAGATTTGACTTATGAAGCGTATCCTCTGCGCTGTTGCCGCAGTCATTTTCACGGTTTTGCTCTGCTCCTGCTCATCCGCAATAAAGCTGCCCGAAAGCAGTCATACGGCCGACAGCACCCTTATTTCGAATGCTGAGCAGGCGCTTGACGATATGAAGCAGATTAACCTTCTTGAAGCCTTCACGCCGAGCGACAGTATGAAAAGCAAGGTTACGCGTAACGGCGGCAACGCCACGTCCGACATTGATTATTATGACGGCGACAAACTCGTCTGCACCGTCTACAAGGGCTACGGCGAGAACAGCTTCAGGCTCTATAAGACCGCCGCGAACGGCGACAAAATCGAGGTGCTTATGACCGACGACGGCGACAAGCGCTCGTCCGTATTCGTCGAGTGCAAGTCAGACGGCAAGACCAAATACACCGTCGACGTGACCGCACCCAAGGGCAAGCGGCTCTCGCTTAAGGACGATTTCCGTCTTACCGCTTTCAAGTCGGGCGACGTGCTTGACGAATACTATTATTACGAGTGCGCGTCGGGCGGGCTGAAGCTCGTCAACACGCAGTTCTTTGACGCGGACGGCCGCCTGATGTCCTATGACGCGTCGGCCGACGACGACTTCACCGTCATCGAAATCACCGACGGCGGCGCTCTCATCGGCGGCAAGGCGCTTGACGAGCTGCCCGAGCTTAGCAAGGCTACCTATATCGGCGTTAAGCTCGGTATGGGAGAGCGCTTTCTGCGCAGCAAGGATAAGTCGCGCTGGTTCATAGACTCGACCGCTTTGCTCGAGTTTGACGATATGTCGGCGCGCGACGCGCTCGCGGATCGGCTCAGCGAATGTAAGGCGTATGTCAGCACTGCAAGCGGTAAAACCGTTTACAGGATCGAGGGGCAGTGCACGCTCGACATCACCGACGCAGACTGCGGCGAGTACGGCTCGCTCGGCGATTTTATCGAGTACGAGTTCAACGACCCGCTGTACCTCGCAGTCAGCTTCGCCGCTGACGGCAATGTAAAGGCGTTGGGCAGTCTGCGCGACCTCGACAACGTGGATTGAAGTAAGCGGCGTAAGTCATAAACTTGCAAATATCGAACAGCGCGGGTAGCGCGGACGGCGGGCACTGTGCACCGCGGGCAGCGCGGGCACTGCGCACCGCGGGCAGCGCGGACGGCGGACGGCGGACACTGTGCACCGCGGGCAGCGCGGGCAGCACGGACAGCGCGGACAGCTCGGGCAGCGCGGGCACTGCGCACCGCGGGCAGCGCGCACCGCGGGCAGCGCGGGTAGCTCGGACACTGTGCACCGCAGACGGCGGACACTGTGCACCGCGAATAATAATCCTGCATATTCCTAAATCAGCGGGCAGCACTTTTGGCAAAAGTCAAAGGCGCTGCCCGCTTTTATGTCGGTGCCGTGGTTTCGGGTCGGCAACACGATTTACAGTATCACTCTGCTTTTGAGCGGAAAGCACATTTGCAGTTTTCGTATAAAGCTCTATGCTACCGTCGTTTGACGCTCCCGCCGTTTGACGCTCCCGCCGCTCGGCGCTCCCGCCGTTTGACGCTCCCGCCGTTTGACGCTCCCGCCGTTTGACGCACAAATCGGATCTGCTTATCAGCGCCGCACCTCTGCTGCCCCTTGATTTTCTGCTGCACCGACTCGCTTTCGCGCACGCTATCTGATTTCTCACTTTGCACGCTGCCTCCTCTGCATCGCCCTGCCACGCTATCCCCGCACGCATTTCCTCACTCACCCTGCCACGCTATCCCACGCACACTTTATTCTCACACGCCCTGCCGCACTGTCCCCCGCACACACAAAACGGCCGCCGCGTACCCGATCGGATACACGGCAACCGTTTTTCGCTCGTATTAAATTTACGTCAGATGTCGCTGTCTGCGGCCTTATTCAGCTGCGCAAGGCAGTCGCGGCAAATGCAGTGATCCTTGAAGTTGATCACCTGATCCGCGTTGCCGCAGAACATACATGACGGCTCATACTTTTTGAGTATGATCGCGTTGCCCTCGGTGAAGATCTCCATCGAATCCTTATCATCGACGATGTTCATTACTCTGCGAAGCTCCTTCGGAAGCACAATGCGGCCGAGGCTGTCTATCTGTCTGACAATTCCTGTTGCTTTCATTTAAAATTAGATCCTTAACACTGATTTTTTTACTCAAGGGGTGTCGCCGAACTTACATATTTTTACAGCTGTGTATAAATAATACATCTTCTCGACCGATTTGTCAAGAGCAAATTGACAAATTTTGTAAATTTTTTAAAGTCGGTTGAAAAAGTTGACGACAATGCAGAGCAGCCAGCTTATCAGATGCAGGACAATAACCGAGCCCGAATTGATGAAATCGCCCATTCCGAGCAGCGGCATAACGACGCTCAAGGCAATTGAGATACACACGAGGATAGTCGTGACGACCGCCGTGACAGACGCGCTGCGCTGTACGTTGAACGCCGCGACATAGCCGTCGATGAAGCCGCGCGCGGTCGCAGACGAAAGGCGAGCCTCCTCATGCACGGCAGGGCGGACGTTCTCGCGGTAAATGCGCGCGCCGTCAGCCTTCATAATAACGACCGAATCATCGGGCAGGCCGTAGCAGTCACAGATAAGCTCACTCGTAACATTGGGATCCGTATTGTCAACTGCAATGGTCACGCCCGTGTTGACGAGCCTGCGCAGCCTGTGAACGAGGTTGCGCTCGGCCTTGTAGCCGACGATGAACATTGCGGCAATCTTATCGTCGACCGCCAGATAGACGGGGAACTTGCCCGATTCGACAATTTTTTTATCGACCGAAAGCGGCGGCACCTGAATGTTGTGCGCTTCAAGTATCATTCGGTTGCCGAGCATAACCTTTTTGTCGTTTATCCAGCCGGTAAGCCCCATCTTTTCCTCGTAAATGACGGTATCAACATCGGGCAGCTTGCCTGAGTTGGTGGCGACTATCTGGTTGAACATACCCGAAAGCGGACTTGAGCCCTCGCGGGAGAGCGCGGCGGCGGTGATTATCGCCCTGTCGACCGGGAAATTGTTGAACGTCTTAAAATTGTAAAGGCTGACGCACTCGTCGAAGAAGATTTCGTCCGAATCGAGCGCGATAACATTGGCTTCGGCGACCTCCTCGGCGGCTCTGTAGCCCGAGAGCATCGCGCCCTCGCGGTTCAGCGCGCGAGAGAGTCTGAACATTCTTCTGCCGACGGAGATGAGCGCGGAAAACGGTGCGCTGACGGCGGCGACGGTCGCAAACGCGGTCACGGCCGAGGCTGCCGATCCCTTGGTCAGCAGGGTAAATGCAACAGCGAGCACTCCTGCGACGAGCGAGACTATCATCATCGCGAAGCTGCGGCGTTCATACGGGTCGGCCGACAGCGAGAAGCCGATAAAGCCCGTCAGGTCGACAGCCTTGCGGCGGCCGACGATTATGCTTTCCCCGACCTTGTTCGGGTCGGCGATATTCGCGGAAACAGGCGGCTCGACGAACGCGGCGGCGTACTTGTACTCCTCGTTTGCAACGAGGTCGAGGTTCGCAAGCACGCGGCGCACCATATACCATTTGCCGATGCAGTTGAATGTCAGCGACAGCATGGATGCGGCCGACATCATAGAGATCGCATGCATACCGGAGTCCGCTCCGTTAAGCCAGACGACGATGTTCTGCACGAAGGCGGCGGTCACGGCGAGCATCGGGGCAAAGTCGGTGTCGGGGCGGCCCCTGAACAGGCTTGCAACCGACGAGAACACGCCGATATTGCTTATCATACCGATGCCCAGCAAAACGGCGCTTGTAATGAAGAACGCACTGCGGTCAAACGGAATGACCGTGCCCGTGATGGTCAGCACAAGCAGCAGCGCGGAAATGACCGCGCCGATTATCGAACGGACGGCGAGCTTTGAGCGGCGCGAGGTAAAGTCGCTTATGACCGCGTCGGCATCATCGACGGAGGTGTAGTCGTCGATAGTCTCGATCTGCTTTTTCTTCTCCTGCTCGTCAATGAAGGTGAAGTCGCCGTCGAAGTCAATTTGCTTTGTAGCGCCGTCAACAGACTTGTCCGCCGCTTTGGGGACGGTGAACATCACGGTCGCACCGCTGTCGGCGGCGTCGGCTGCAGCATTGGCGGCGGCTGCGGCTGTGGCTGCTGCGGTTGCTGTGGCCGCGGCGGCGTCGGCGGGCTGAACCTTCGGCGCTATCGGGCGCGCGGAGAAGTCGGCCGAGTCGGTAAAGCGGGCAAAGCGGCTTCTGTCGGTGCGCGGCTGCGCTGCGTCCGAACCGGAGGCGGCGGTGTTGTATGCAGCGGGTTCGTTTGTATGCAAAGCGGCAGCTTTTGCGGCAGCTGCTGCCGCAGCGGCGCTGGGTGCTGCGTAATCGGAGGCTGCGGCCTCGCTGACGCGGTCGTTATCGAGCACGAAGGCTTCGATTCGGCTGCGGCGAGCGGTCTCGACCTCGCTTACGTCCTCGGCGTGCTTCGGCGCAGGCGCGGCGGCTTCGGCGACAGCGGGTTTTACGGGGGCGGAGGGTTTAGCGGGAGCAACAGGCGCTTTCGGCGCTTCGGCAGCTTTGGCGGCTGCGGCAAATCCGGAGGCCCTTGCGGCGGGCGCTGCAGGCGCGGCGCCAAAGCGCCGGTCACTTGCGGACTGCTCCGCTTTCGGCTGCTCGGTTTGAGCGCGGAATGCGTTCGCGTCGGGCTCAGCGGGAGCTACGGGTGCTTTTGCGGGGGCTTCGGGCGCGCTCGGCTCGTCCTCAAGTGCTGCGGTCCTGAAGCGCGACATCTCTATCTTTTCAGGCTCGAGCACGGGCATTTTTCTTATCACAGGTTCGTTGTCGGCGGCGCTCCGGCTTTCGAGCTCCTTCATTCGCTGCATGACCATGCGCGCGGCAAACGACATCTCACCGCTCTTTTTTGTACCGTCCGAGGGCTTTTCTGCGGGCTTTTCGGCCGCCTGCGCAGACTTTGTCTCGGGCGCAGCCGTCTTTGCCTGAGCCGACTGAAATTCACTGCTTTGCACCCTTTCGCCTCTGTGCGAAGCGTGGGCGCGCATGACCTCCTCGGGGGTCAGGACGTTGACGCGGGAGTCCTCCTGCTTTCTGCCCCAGGAGTATTTTTCGGCGTTTTCAACCTCGGACATAAAGCCCGCGGGGTGGCGGGCTTCCTGACTTTTTCTGAGTGCGGGTCGCTCGGCGGGAGTGTCGAAATCGAAGCTGAGCGCCTCGTCCTTTTCATTTTTACGTTTCACGTTTTACCCCTCCGAATTATTTATTTCTGCTTCTGAGCATTTCGTACATAAGCACGCCCGCCGCGACGGACGCGTTAAGCGAGGTGATGTGCCCGCGCATTGCAAGGCTGACAGTCACATCGCACTTTTCTTTTATAAGCCGTCCCACGCCGCGTCCCTCGGAGCCGACGACGAGCGCCGCAGGTCCCGAAAAGTCCTGCTTAGTGCAGTCGACCCCGTCCATATCGGCGGCGTAGACCCACACGCCCGCCGCTTTCAGCTCGTCAATGGCATTTGCGAGGTTGGTCACGCGCGCGATCTTCATATATTCGAGCGCGCCGCAGGCGGCCTTGCTCACGGCGAAGTTCACGCCGCAGCTTCTGCGCTTGGGTATTATCACGCCGTGAACGCCGCAGCACTCGGCCGTGCGTATTATCGCGCCGAGGTTGTGCGGGTCCTCAATTTCGTCGCAGATGACGATAAACGGCGGCTCGCCCCTGCGCTCGGCTTCGGCAAGAATGTCGGCGACCGAGCAGTAGTCGACCTGCGCGGCGACGGCGGCGATGCCCTGATGATTAGTCTGCGGGCACATGGCGTTGAGCTTCTCCCGCGCGACCTCTTTTATCGGTATGCCGCGGTCGGCGGCCTTGGCAAGAATAACGGCGAGGCTGCCCTCGCTCCTGCCCTTTTCAACAATAATTCTGTCGACCTCGCGCCCCGAGCGCAGCAGCTCGCTGACGGCGTTGCGCCCCGCGATGACGTTATCGTCGACCGATTTGTAATCTCTGTTCATATTAGCTCCGAGTTTTAAAAAATCAGTTTTTCGGCACATACCGTGCGAAATCTTTATAATCTATTACAGTATAACATAACACGACCGCTATTGCAAACGGATAGACTAAATTTTACGCATTATTACAAATGTTTAAAGGCCGCCCGGACCGCTTACAAATAAAAGCGGCGGCAGACGGCCTTGTTTTTTACATAAAATACAGCACGCTCAAGGCGCAGAACGCCGCCGAAAGCGGCTCGCTGACCGCCGTCAGGACGCGGCCGAAGCGCGTTGAGGTGCCGCTTGCGCTCAGGCCGATGAAGCCCGCGCCGCTTATCAGCGTGGGGACGATGTAGCGGAAGTCCATCGTGCAGCCGTAGGGCGCGGAGATGTTGAAGTAGATAAAGAACGCGACAAACACCGCCCACAGAGTAACCAGGGTCCACTTCGGCCAAAACAGGCGCTTTGAGCGGACCTTGAGCACCCTCACCATCGCGATGAGCGAAACGATGACGAGCACTGCGTTCGCAATCAGCAGCAGCGGTGCGATGCCTATCGACTCGCTGTACTCGCCGAAAACGGAGCTTTTGAGCACATACACCGCGATATTGTAGTCGCCGAACGGCTCGCACCAAAGGTGGTCGAACTGGCTGAAATCGAGCAAAAAGCGCTGCCACCACGCCTTGTCGCCGCAATAGAGCGGGTTGCCCGTCGGAATCGGCGCGACGTAGCCGAGCGGCTGGCCGAACATCACGCTCATTCGTATCTGATACCACAGCCCGAGCACGGCGACGACCGCGACGAACAAAGCGGCCTGACCGATAAAGCGCGACCGACGGTACTCCTTGTCCCGGATAAAGCGCACGAGCACGAGTATGCCGACTGCCGCGGCGATGAGCGCGGCGGAGAACTTTGTCATTATCGCAAGGCCGACCGCGAGCGCTATCACAGCGACGTTGCCCCAGCTCGGCGACGAGTACCACTTAATAAGGTAAAGCACCGCGACGAGCATAAGCAAAATCGAGAGAATGTCGTTGTTTATGCTGCCTGCGAGTATCGTAAACGTCGGGTGCACGGCGACTATAGCGCTTGCAAGAACGAACGGCCTTCCTTTAAGCCCGAGCGCGCGGAAAATCCTGACTGCCGCGACGGTCGACGCGAACGAGTAGAACACGGTCAGCAGCTGAATATTCTCGAACGCGCGCGTCAGCGTGTGCCCGAGGCCGAGCGAAGCCTTGACGACGAGGGCTGCGAGCAGGTGGTGCAGCGGCGGGTGATAAAACTGCCAGTCGTTCGAGTCGGGCAGCCCCTCGCCGCACACAAGGCGGTAGATGTAGGTAATGTGCCCGTTCGTTTCGAGCGTTTCGACGTCGTGCTGATTGTACCTCCACCCGAGCTTTAGCGCGTAGGCGAGCTTTATAACAAATCCCGCCGCCAAAATCAGCATAACAAGGGTCGACTCATCGAGCAGCCCTCTTCTTTTCAGCTGCCACGCAAGGATTGCGCACGCGCCGACTCCCGCGGCAATGACCGCGTCGGCGACGTACTGACCCGAGCCGGTCAGCAGGCTTTGGTCGACGAACAGGAACATTATCAAAAGCACGGCAGCCGCGAGCAGGTAGCCTCCCGCCCTTTTTAAGTCTAAAAGGCCCGCTTTATTTGAGCCTTGAGCACAGTCCGGCACTTAGATGTCCTCCCCTTTCCAAAGCGGCCGAAATCGCTTTTTGCGGCCGCGAACAACGCTTTTATATAAACAATATATCATTTTTGCGCAAAACCTGCAATAAATTTATATTTTCCAGATTTTTCCAGTTATTGCGACATTTATAGTACGTTTTGTCTGCTATAATTAAATTAAGAGGCGAACGGACGACTGCCCCGCGCCGTTCCCTCACAGGACGAAATTGCAGGGATATTGATTTGAAAAAAGCACAAGGCCGTCCCCGTGGCCGAGGGTAATTCAGAGCTTTCCCGCGACGAAAATCAAGGAGGACAATAAATGACACTCGCACAGCTTGGAGCTGAATATCTTGAACAGGAAAAGGCCATCAGGGGGCGCATAGGCGAGCTTCGCGCAAATTTAAAAACAAGCCGCGGCTCAAAGGCGGTCGAGCTGACAAAGCGCCTGACTTCGCTTTACTCAATGGCGCTCGACGCGCACCGCACAGGAATATACCTCATCAACTATTACGGGGAGGTCGGATTCGATGCAAAACGCGCATAGCAGACTTGACAGCTTCACCCGACAAATGAAATGGCTGGCCACCCCGCCCAAGATCGACCCGACCCTCGACCGACGCAGCGCAATGCTATCGGCGATAAGGCAGATAACCGAGCGCGAGCTGACCGAACGTCAGCGCACGGCGGTGAAGCTATGCTTCTTCGAGGGGCTGAGCGTGACCGATGCCGCAAAGGAGATGGGGCTGAACAAGTCCACCGTTTCGCGCCACCTTAACGCGGCAAAAGCCCGCATTGAGCAGGCGCTCAGATACAGCTTTTTTCCGCTTTGGCGCGAAAGCTGACGGCAAAACAGCGCATACGGAGAGATTTCCGTATGCGCTGTTTTTTCAGGTTCTTAAATCAGTCGACTATCTTTATCGAGGTGATGACGGGCTGGTAGCGCGAAGCTATCATTCCGTTTGAGTCGCCCATGCCGCCGAGCGCGTCGCAGATCTTGTCGACGACCTCCATGCCCTCGGTCACCTGACCGAATGCGGCGTAGTTGCCGTCGAGCGAGTAGGAGTTGCCGTCGCTCGTCTGATGCACGATGAAGAACTGGCTTGAAGCCGAGTCGGGGTCGCTCGCGCGCGCCATCGAGATAGTGCCGCGAACGTGCTTTATCGGATTGTTTACGCCGTTTGAGCTGAACTCGCCCTTGATAGTCTTTTCGGAGCCGCCCATTCCGTTGCCCTGGGGGTCGCCGCCCTGAATCATAAAGCCCGAAATAATGCGGTGGAAGGTCAGGCCATCATAAAATCCGTCGGACGCGAGGGTCATAAAGTTCTCGACGGTTATCGGCGCGCTGTCCGCGTCAAGCTCGACGGTCATTTTGCCGTAATCCTTTACATCAATAACGACGTGGTGTTTGCCGCTCGACCAGTCCGCCTTCGCGTCGGTCTTGTCCTTGCTGCAGCCGAACAGGCAGACGCACAGAAGCGCCGCGCACAAAACGGCGGAAATAATTCTTTTCATAAAAAATTCTCCTTAGCTCAAGTGGAAGTGATAACGCTATTGTACCATTTCGCCCCCGCTTTTGCAAGCAGATTATCGCGCCTTGCGGTTTGTAAGCGTGTTCAGCAGCACATAGACACCGATGAGCAGGGCGGTGGAAATACCGAGCACGGCGTACTTTGCGCCGAGCGACACCCGGATGTCAAAGAAGCTCAGGTCATAGTCAAACGCCTTTTTCAGCGCGTCGATAAACCCGACCGGTACGCCCTGCGCGCTCATTTCGGCAAGAGCGCCGCTTAAAGCGTGGGTGCGCAGCAGGCTTGTGCCGTATGTTCCCGGCAGGAACAAGAGCACCTTCTGCAGCCCATCGGGAAAGTTGGAGATCGCCATATAAGCGCCGCAGATGAAGCCGTAGCCGGAGCTGACGATCGTTCCGACGGCCGAGGCCTGCCCCTGCGTTTTAAGCGGGAAGTTTATGCAGGACGAAAGCGCCACACCGAACAGCGTCAGCAGCACCGTGCCGCCGATAAGGCCGAGCACATCGCCGACGGAGAAGTACCAGCCGCTCGCCGCTATGTAAATAAGGCCGACCGCGAGGGCGAAGAAGCTGACGATAAGCGTAGTCGCGGCAGCGGCGAAGAAGTAGCCGAGCGCGACCGTCGAGCGCCTGACGGGGCTTACGTTGATGTCGTCCCACGCGCCGCTCAGCTTATCGCGCACCATGAGCAGATTTGAGCAGAACGACACCGTCACGCAGCTGACCGCAAGCAGCGACGAAACCAGCTGCCCGCCGACGAACGCGTCGATGACCTTGTCGCCAAGCTCCATACCGGCGGGGATAAACGACGTTATGCTGTCGCGATAGACCTTTGCAAGGAACGAGACATACAGCACAAGCAGTATCACGGGCGTTATCAGCGAGGTGAAGAACATACCCTTATCCTTGAAAAACAGCTTGCAGTTGCGCCTGACAAGCTCTCTTAAAGCTCTCATCACTTCTCGCCCCCTATCGTCCTGCCCGTTACGGCGAGGAACACGTCGTCCATCTTGCCCTTTATGACCTCGTAGTCGCTGAAAAGCTCTGGGTGCGCGGTTATCAGCTGCGTCGCCTCGGCGGTGTTTTTGACCGCGATGCGGCAGCCGCCCGCGACCTTCTCGCACGGCACGTTCAGCACCTCGAGCGCCGCCTCGGTTGAGCCGTAGACGGTGATGAAGTCGCCCGTGTAGCGGTTTTTAAGCTCAAGCGGAGTGCCCTCGGCTGCTTTGCGACCCGAGTCGATGATAACGACGTAGTCGGCGTCGGCGGCCTCCTCCATATAATGCGTGGTGAGGAACACCGTCAGCCCCTCGTCGCGGCGCAAACGGCCGATAACGTCCCAAAGCATTCGACGCGTCTGCGGGTCAAGACCCGTCGTCGGCTCGTCAAGGACGATAAGCTCGGGCTTATGCAGCAGCGCGCGGGCGATGTCGATGCGCCTGCGCTGGCCGCCCGACAGCTTGCCGAGCGTGCGCGGCAGCAGCTTTTCAAGGTCGAGCAGCTTTTCAAGCTCGCTCAGGCGAGCTTGAAAGTCGCGCCCCGTTATGCCGTAAAGCGCCGCGCGCGAGCGCAGATTGTCCTTAACGCTCATCGCCTTATCAAGCGCGCTCGACTGGAACACGACTCCTATCTTGCGTGCGACCGAGGCAAAGTCCGTCGCCACGTCGACTCCGCCGACCCTGACCGTGCCCGAGTCCGCGCCGAGCCGCCCGCTCATTATTGATATGGTCGTCGACTTTCCCGCGCCGTTGACTCCCAGAAAGGCGAAAAGCTCGCCCCTTGAAACGTGAAACGACAGGTCGTTTACGGCCTTTACGTCGCCGAACGACTTGCACAGATGCTCAATTTCAATTATATGCTCCAAAGTCACCGCCCCTAAGCTTTTTTCTTAATAATAACCCCCGCCGCAATCGATGTCAACCATATACACCTTACAATAACATAAAATATATGTAAAAAAATATATTGCTTTCGCGCGGCTGCAGTCATATAATATATGCGCAAAAAATCAAAGGAGGGCGAAAAATGAAGCAGGAAACGAAGCTCTTCGCCAAAAAGCTGCTCACGCTCGTTATGCCGATAGCGTTTCAGCAGTTTATGCTCGCGCTCGTCAACGCGTCTGACGCGATAATGCTCGGCGTTATAGATCAGGACTCGCTCGCGGCGGTGTCGCTTGCAAGCCAGATACCGTTTGTCGAGAACCTGTTCCTCGCGGCGATGACGACGGGTCTGTCGATACTCGCGGCGCAGTATTGGGGCAGGGGCGACCTCGGCGCAGTCGAGCGGATTTTCGCCTTTGTTATGAAGGTCACGGCGACCATCGCCCTCGTTTTCGGTCTGGCGGCTCTGCTCGCTCCGCGCCTGCTGATGATGATGTTCACAAGCGAGGAGGAGCTTATTGCGGCGGGTGCCGTTTACCTGCGGACAGTCTCGCCCTCGCTGCTGCTTACGGGCATTTCGCAGGTATATCTGTGCATACTCAAGAACAGCGGCTCGGCGCTGCGCTCAACGGTTATCAGCTCGGTAAGCGTAGTCGTCAACATCGTTATCAACGCCGTGCTCATCTACGGCCTGCTCGGCGCGCCGAGGCTCGGCATTGCGGGAGCGGCCGCAGCGACCGTAATCGCGCGCGTTATCGAGGTTGCCTGGTGCATTATCGCGTCCGCGCGCAGGAGCAAGGTGCACCTGCGTCTTAAAAATATGCTGCATGACGATAAAAAGCTGCGCGCAGACTTTCTCAAATACTCCCTGCCCGTGCTCGGCAATCAGCTTGCATGGGGGCTGGGCTTTACGATGTACTCGGTCATTATGGGGCACCTGGGCAAGGACGCCGTCGCCGCCAACTCGATTGCAAACATCGTCAAGAATCTCATCGTCTGCTTCTGCACAGGGCTTGCAAGCGGCGGCGGGATCATCGTCGGCAACGAGCTCGGCCGCGGCAGGCTCGATACGGCAAGGGAGTTCGGCCGCAGGCTGTGCAAGCTCGCGATTTGGTGCGGCTTAGGCTCGGGCGCGCTGCTCATTGCGCTCATCCCGCTGATTTTGAAGCTGTCCGAGCTTGAGCCGGCGGCAACCTCCTACCTCGGCGTTATGCTGCTGATGTGCTCGTACTACGTCGCGGGCAAGTCGGTCAATATGACGACCATCGGCGGCATCTTCTGCGCGGGCGGCGACAGCCGCTTCGGCCTTATCTGCGACACCGTCACGCTGTGGTGCGTGACCGTCCCGCTCGGCTTTTTCACCGCGTTCGTGCTCAAGTGGCCCGTCCTCGCGGTGTACTTCGTCATCTGCCTTGACGAAGTCATAAAGCTGCCCGCCGTCTATCACCACTATAAAAAGTACAAGTGGGTGCGCAACCTGACCGTAAGCGGAGAGCAATAAAGCACAGGATTTTGTACATATTGCGCTTTGAAATTTTCGCTTATATGTGCTAAAACAAAGCAAATTAAATACAGCATATCGGTGTGCAGCCTGTCGGCGTAAGCGCACTGCCTGCGCGCTCGGCGAAGCGGCTTGTGCCGAACGGCTGCGCGGTGAAGCGGCTTGTGCCGAACGGCTGCGCGGTGAAGCGGCTCGGCGCCGAACGGCAGCGCGGCGAAGCGGCTCGTGCTGAACGGCTGCGCGGCGAAGCGGCTCGTGCTGAACGGCTGCGCGGCGAAGCGGCTCGTGCTGAACGGCAGCTCGTGCCGAACGGCGGCTCGGTGAAGCGGCTCGTGCCGAACGGCTGCGCGGCGAAGCGGCTCGTGCTGAACGGCGGCTCGGCGAAGCGTCTCGGGCCGAACGGCTGCGCGTAGTCAACCGACCGAACGCCTGAATAAACGCAAAAAGCCCCGACTTTCGGCTGAAAATCAGCTTGAAGTCGGGGCTTTTGTTTTTACCCTTTATTTATCGTACTTGTAAAAGCCTTCGCCCGAGGCCATTCCGAGCTTGCCCGCGTCGATATACTCGCGCAGCATTTTGTCCATACCCTTGAAGTTGTACGGAGCGAGGAACGACGGCACCTTCAGATACATCTTGACGATGTTGTGCGCGGTCGTCAGGCCGACGGTATCGAGAATTCGGAACGGACCCTTAGGCGCGCCCGTGCCGAGCGTCCACGCCTTGTCGATGCTCTCGGGGTCGGAAATGCCGTTGACGTACAAATCCATTCCCGAGAAGAGCAGCGGCACAAGCATGGAGTTGAGCAGGTAGCCCGACTTCTCCTTGCGGACGGGCAGCGGAATCATTCTGATGTCCTCCGCAAACTTCATAACAACGTCAAAATACTTGGGGTCGGTCTTGGACTGAGCCATAATTTCGGCGGTGTTGTTCTTCCAGATCGAGTTTGCAAAGTGCAGCGAAAGGTACTTGTCGGCACGGCCGGTGTACTTAGCGAACTTCGACGGCAGCAGGGTCGACGAGTTGGTGACGAGCACGGTCTTCTCCGGCATGAGGGGCGCGAGCTTCTGATAGAAAGCAATCTTGTCGTCGACGTTCTCGGCCATCGACTCGACGATAAGGTCGGCGTCCTTGACGGCCTTGGCCATATCAAGCTCGAGCTTTATGCCCTTGTACGCTTTTTCGACCTGCTCAAGGCACTTCGTTTCGTCGAACGTGTCAAAGTCGGCGATGCCTCTTGCCCAGTTCTGCGGAGTCTGACCCTCCGGCGTAGCCATAAGGCGGATAGTCTGCTCGTAGGTCTCCTTAAGGTGGTCGAGCTTCGGCTGCGTGCGGCCGATGCTGCCCTCGCTGCGCAGCCATATTGTCACGTCAAAGCCGCAATAAGCTGCCTGAAACGCAATCTGACTGCCGAGTACGCCGCCGCCGGCGACAACGATATTTTTCATTTTTATTCCTCCCGAAAGGCGCTGAATCTCAGCGCCCATATCATAATTGATTATATTTTAACAAACATATGCACAAAAAGCAATAAGAATTTTATAAAATTTAGGCAAAGCTGACGTGTTGCCTATCTGCCCGACGCAACATCGGCACCCAACAGCCGCGAGCAGCTCAAATCAATGCCTATCGCGCCCGGCGGAGCGGTTATCATAATGCCGATCACGGCGGCAGGGAGCATCACCTCTCCGCAGCCGAGTCCCGCCGCAAACGGCACCGAGCCTATCCCCGCCTGCACGGTCGCCTTCGGCAGGCAGGCAATAACGCAAAACAGCCGCTTTTTTTGCGTTCAGCCGCATACCGACAGGCTCAGTCCCACAAGAAACACGAGCGCCAAAGACAGCAGCATAAAATTCCCTCCGGATACGCAGAAAAGCCGACAGCTTCCACACAAAATACAGAAGTCGTCGGCTTTTTAAAGCGGTTTGGGTCTTTAAGGCCGAGGGAGGTCATCATTCCCTTTTATTTGATTTTACAGCCGCTGCCTCAAAAAATCAAGCGCTTATTTTACTTCGACGCCGCCGAAAACCGAGATCGCGTTTACATACACCGTCGGTGCGCCGTCAATATTGCAGCCGAGTCCGTCACGCACGGACGCGCCGCCGAAGATACCCGTTGAATTGAGCTTGACGTTCACTCCGTCGGGCACCTTTATATCGACGCCTCCGAACACCGCAACGGCATTTATCACACAATCATCGCTTATCAAAGCACCGCACAGGTTGCAGTCGACCCCTCCGAAAACAGCATTCAGATCGGTACCGGCGAACGCTTCTCCGCTGAAATTCAGCTCGCTGCCCGAAAACACGGCGGTCGTGCCGCGGTTTTTGGCTCCCGAGGGCAAATGCTTGCGCGCATTAGGCGATACAAGCGCGCCGATGATAATTCTTATACCTATTATAATAATAACGATCGGAACGAACAACGCCCAAAACGACTTGAACTTTATTACATCGCGGCAGCAAAGCAGGAGCAGCACTCCCAAGCACAATCCGATAATGCTTCCCGTGCGGTCACGCTCGGTTACAACTCCGACGGCGCACGGCACGATAATGAACAGCGTCCACCAGCCTTTGAAAAACATATCGACTGCCAGAACTCCCACGGCATTGAGAGCGAATATGACTCCCACAGCCACAAGTACGATTCCCCACAGCACAGCGTTCAACTTTTTCATCATGGCACCTTCTTCACATAATGTTTTCCTATTTCAACTTTACGCCGATGTGTACGATTTGTCAAGCTAAACTCCCGGTATAAGCGACGATTTGTAAGAAGACAACATGCCTTTCGCGTTTGGCAATAAACTTAGGTAAGCCTAAGTCGTGAGATCGTCGCAGCGAAGCATAAAACAAGCGCCCGGCTTTCTCGAAGTCGCGGCGCTTTTTGACTAAAAATCCATATCCTCAGGCTCGTCGACGCCGTTTTCTTTTTTTAATATTTCCACTATGGTATCGCTGTTTTCGACAAGCTGACCGAAGCCGTACATCAAAAATGACGATATGATTACTGCAATCGAAGCCGCGACGACTTTGACTATAACGGTAATGGCAAACGCATTACTTTGCGACGGATTGGCATATATACACCACCCTCCGCAAATAATGCTGAACGCCACACCGAACACAAGAAGTATTATAGCAATTATTTTGATCTTATCGCCTATTTTGTTTATCATATAAACCTCACCTTTTTGTTTTTTAATTTTACCATATTACCCAAATACTGTCAAGTTTTGTCGGGTATGCCCTGCATAAACAGCTTCACAGTCGAGTGAAACAAAATAAGCGCCCGGCTTTCTCGAAGTCGCGGCGCTTTTTGACTAAATTCAGTTTTCCGTTGCTTTTCCGTTGGGAGATACGACGGCATTTGAGAAATCGTCCGAATACCCGTCGACCATTTCGCGGTATTTTGAAACGAGGCTGCCCATTTTTGCATAGAGCTCCTCGATCTGGCCGAGGACGTCACGCAGCTCTTTGCTCTCCGCAAGAAGCCTGTCGTTCGTCCTCAGCTCGGCGGCGCGCATAGCGGGCGAGCCGGGCGACGGAGTATAGCCCGAACGCGGCAAGGCCTCCACGACAGGGGTTTTGTCCGCCTGATTGTCGGCGGTTGAAAGCTTGATGACCTTTGCGGATTTGTTCTCGCTGTTCATTTCTGCACCTTCCTTGCTGAAAATCTTCGGCTCAAAAGAGCCGACCGTTCATTTAAAGCGCTTTTCGCAGCTTTGTTCCGAAAAATAAAAAAACTGCATAAAAAGCCCTTGTAGACCAAGGCTTTAAATGCAGCAAGGCAGACGTTGATTTTTAATCGTTAGTCCCTACGCTTTGCGCCCCACGGTTTCCCGTGGTTTGCCGAATTCAGTTGTTACAACATCATTATATATCTTTTGTCAAAAATTTTCAAGCCCTATTTTAAATTTCAATATTCATCGGCAGATAAGGGCACCCGCTCTTGACACTGCTCATGCTGTGTGGTAGAATGTCGTTTGTACGATTTCGGACGTTTTGGAGGTGGGCGCATTGCCGCTCAAGCAATCACAGCAGCTGCGCAGGTTCAACTATCTGCTCGGCGAGCAGGATGCGGTATACCACGCGATGTCGCTGCATTTTGGAATAAGCGACAGCATTTCAATGATACTCTACGCCTTGTACGGCGAGGGCGGCGCGCTGCCCATCGCCGACATTATCCGCCTGTACGGGCTTACAAAGCAGACGGTCAACTCGGCGCTCAGAAGGCTTGAAGCCGAGGGAAAAGTCACGCTTGAGAACGTTTCCGGGCGCAGCAAGCGCGTGCGTCTGACCGCCGAGGGCGACGCGTTTTGCGAAAAAACCGTCGCGCAGATAATAGCTGCGGAAAACGAAGTGCTCGCCTCCTGGTCAAAGGAGGAAAGCGAGCAGTACCTCGCCCTGACCGAGCGATTTATTAAACAAATGAAAGAAAAATCGGAGAAAATGAAATGATACAGCTTTCTGATAAATTTTCATACCCGCGCCTGCTGCGCTTTACCCTGCCGTCGATACTGATGATGATATTTACCTCTGTCTACGGTGTTGTCGACGGCTTTTTTGTCTCAAACTATGTCGGCAAGACGCCGTTTGCGGCGGTCAACCTGATAATGCCCGTGCTGATTATAACCGGCTGCATCGGCTTCATTTTCGGCACAGGCGGTGCGGCGCTCATCTCGAAAACCGTCGGCGAGGGCGACCGCAAAAGGGCCAACGCCATATTCTCGATGAACGTCTGGGTCTCTGCGGGGCTGGGAGTCGCCGTCGCGACGATCGGCTTTGTGCTTATGCCGACGCTCGCGCGCCTGCTCGGCGCAGAGGGCGCGCTGCTTGACAACTGCGTGCTCTACGGCCGCATCAACCTGATCGCGCTGCCGTTTTTCATACTGCAGTACGAGTTCCAGTGCCTGTTCGCCGCGGCCGAAAAGCCGAAGCTCGGGCTGTACGTCACGCTCGCTTCGGGCTTTACGAATATGATACTCGACTGGCTCTTTGTCGCCGTGTTCAGGTTCGGACTTGCCGGAGCGGCCGTCGCGACAAGCCTCAGCCAGTTCATCGGCGGCGCCGTGCCGCTTGTCTACTTCGCCCTGCCGAACAAGAGCCTGTTCAGGCTCTGCAGACCATGCTTTGACCTTAAAGCGATTGCCAGAACCTGCTCAAACGGTTCGTCCGAATTTATGAGCAGCGTTTCGTCCTCGATTGTCGGTATGCTGTACAACTTCCAGCTGATGAAGTATGCCGGCGAAAGCGGCATCTCCGCCTACGGAGTGCTGATGTACGTCAGCCTCGTTTTCCATTCAATATTCATCGGCTACTCAGTCGGCTCGTCGCCCATCATCAGCTATAATTTCGGCGCTGAGAACTACACCCGACTGCGCGAGATGATGAAAAAGGGGCTTGTCATAATCTCAGTCAGCGCCGCCGCGATGTTCGCCGCAGGCGAGCTGCTCAGCGAGCCGTTTGCGCGGCTGTTTGTAAGCTACGACGCCGAGCTGCTCGAAATGACGACGCGCGCGTTCAGGTTCTACTCGTTCTCGTTTCTGCCGTCGGGCTTCTCGATATTCGGCTCGGCATTCTTCACCGCGCTCAACGACGGCCTGACCTCGGCGCTCATTTCGTTTTTGCGCACGCTCGTTTTTCAGGTCGCGGCGGTGCTGATATTCCCGCTTATCTGGGAGCTTGACGGCATCTGGCTGTCGATAATCGGCGCGGAGGTTATGGCAATAATTGTCACGTCCGTATTTTTCATCGCAAAGCGCAAAAAATATCACCTGACGGCCGAAAAATAAATTTGACTTTTATTCCTTTCGGACGTATGATAAAAGCAGAAATTCAGCCTGAAAGGAACTGATAATATGGTGAAACAGAATAAATATTCGGGCACTCAAACCGAGAAAAACCTGATGGCCGCCTTCTCGGGCGAGTCCGAAGCGCGCAACAAATACACCTATTTTGCCTCCGTCGCAAAGAAGCAGGGCTTTGAGCAGATAGCCGCTCTGTTCCTGAAAACAGCCGAGAATGAAAAGGAGCACGCAAAGCTCTGGTTCAAGGAGCTGAACGGTCTCGGCGACACCGCCGAAAACCTCGTTTCGGCCGCCGAGGGTGAAAACTACGAGTGGACCGATATGTACGCGGGCTTCGCTGAGACCGCCGAAAAAGAGGGCTTCCCCGAGCTTGCGCATCGCTTCAGGCTCATCGCCGCGGTCGAGAAGCACCACGAGGAGCGCTACCGCGCGCTGCTGCACAACATTGAGACGGCCGAGGTCTTTGCCAAAAGCGAGGTCAAAGTGTGGGAGTGCCGCAACTGCGGTCACATCGTCGTCGGCACAAGCGCGCCCGAGGTCTGTCCCGCGTGCAATCATCCGCAGGCTTATTTTGAGATAAGCGCAGACAATTATTGATCGGCGGTGCGCTATGGAGCTTGCACCGTTTTTCAAGGCGATAGTCGACTCCGACAACGAGTCGGTCGTCGTCTGCGACCTTGACCACACGATAATTTATATGAACCCCGCGGCCGTGAAAAGCTATTCAAAGCGCGGCGGGGCGGCGCTTGTGGGCAGGAGCGTGCTCGACTGCCACGCGCCGGGCTCGGTCGAAAGCATAAAGAAAATTGCCGCGTGGTTTGCCGAGAGCGAGGAGCACAACTCGGTTTTCACGGGCTTTATCGAAAAGAAGGGCATGGATTACTATATAATCGCGCTGCGCGACGAGTCGGGCAAGCTTATCGGCTACTACGAGCGGCACTGCACACGCACCCGCGAAAGCGGCAAGCCCTACGATATGAACTGAAAAACCGCGCACTTTTGAATGAACAGCACCCCACTTGTCAGACAGAACGATACACTGTCTGACAAACGGGGTGCTGTTTTCAGTTCGGAGGCGGGATTTTTGGGCTTGAGAGATGTTGGTGCGGGCTTTAAGCAGGCTTATTAAAATGCGCGGATTGCACTCATTCCCGCACGCTGAATCAGGCTCAATCCTCCTGCGTGCGCTTTACGATATGATTGTCCGCCGCATCCACGGCGACCCTGTCGGCCGAAAGGCTGCCCGCCGCGAGCACAGTCAACATCAGCACGATCACCTGCGGCCACGCGAGCGTTACGTCGAACATACCGTGTGCAAACGCTCCTGCGGCTGCGGCAATCGCAAGAGAGGAGTAGGCGCGGTTGCGGCGGTGATACTCGCGGATTATCGGCAGCATGGCCAGTATGACGTAGAACGTGACCATCAGAAAGCCGACTGTCCCAAAGCTGAGCAGGCCGTCAAAAATGATGTTGTGCGCATTGGTCGTGACCCTGACCTCGTGTATGCCGAGCTGCGCCGCCTGTCCTGCGTAATCGGGACTGAACGCCATATAGGACAGTATCCCGCGCCCGAACACCGGCGCTTTTTTGAACATTATCGCGGCCAGCTCCCAGATGTGCACGCGCATCTCGAACGAGTGCCGCGCGTCGACAAGGCGCGGCAGCAGCTGCGGCACGGTGATGATCGCGACCGCTCCCGCAACGCCGAGCGCCGCAAACACGGCAAGCAGCTTAAAGCGGCGCTTGAGAGCAAGCATAACGATGAAGCCGACGACCAGCTCGATCATTCCCATAAGCGAGCCGCACAGCATCGTTCCGATGAGGTTCGCGGCGATGGTTACGCAGTAGAGCTTGAAGTCGCCCTTGCGCTCGATCAGCATATGCACGCTGATAAGTATGGCGATGCAGATAACGCTCGAATACAGATTGGGGTTGCCGAAAAGGCTGGCCGAGCGCAGCTCGTCGTTTGACGGCAGCACGATGCTGTGCACCGCAAGACGCGGAAAGCGGAGGTAGACCGCCTTTTCGACCGCAGCGTATATGGCAGCAACGATGCTCATAATGCACACGGCGTCAAACGCTCTGTCCGCCGTTTTGGCGGTTATCGTGCACTTGATATAGATAAACAGCGTGAACACAAGCAGTATCCCCGCGCCGCAGACGACGCCGAGCCAGTTGCGGTGCACGGCGGGCGGAATGAGCGCCACGGGCACAAACGGCAGCAGAAACACGCTGTTGCGGTAGCCGAAGATAATCTTGCGCGTTCTCGGTGCTGCGAGCAGGGCGACGGCAATAACGCTCAGCGCGACGAGCGACAACGCCCAGGGGAAGAACGCGGCGACCGCTGTCGCAACGATTATAATTTCATCGGTAAGGCCGTTTTTAAGCAGCTTCTTTATCATTGCCGCGCCCCCTTTCCCGTTTAAAATTATGTTGATAATAGCATATATCGCGCTCAAATTCAATATTCGTCGTTAAATTGTAAACTGCGGTAACATTATTGTAACTTAAATCAAGCCGCGAAAATTCGCTCACCCTCGGCGATTTCAGCGGCCTTTTGCCGCTTTTAACTGCCCGCACATAAGCTCAAAAGCCGCCCCTCCGAAGCGGAGAGGCGGCTTTTGGTTATAGGCTGTTATACGACAAGGAAGAACTTGACGAGGAACAGCGCAGAGATGATGTAGGTCAGCACAGAGACTTCCTTAGCCTTGCCGGTGAACACCTTGATAACGGTGTAGGAGATAAGGCCGAGGCCGATTCCGTGGCCGATAGAGCCGGAGATCGGCATGCTGATGAGCATGAGCGCCGCGGGCAGCCCCTGCGACATATCGTCAAAGTTGATCTTCTTCAGGCCGCCGAGCATCAGCAGGCCGACGTAGATCAGCGCCGACGAAGTGGCCGCAGCGGGGATAATAGCCGCAACAGGTGCGATGAACATACAGGCGAGGAAGAGGATACCGGTCGTCAGAGCGGTAAGACCCGTGCGGCCGCCCGCCTCAACGCCCGAAGCCGACTCAACAAAGGTGGTGACGGTGGAGGTACCGGTCACAGAACCCGCAACAGTACCGATAGCGTCGGAAAGCAGCGCTTCCTTCATCTTGGGCATATTGCCGTTCTCGTCGACCATCCCCGCGCGCGAAGCCGTGCCGACGAGCGTGCCGATGGTATCGAACATATCAATCATGCAGAACGTGATAACAAGTGTGATGACCGTGAACCAGCCGACCTGCATAAGGCCGGAGAAGTTGAACCTGAACAGGGTCGTCTCGGCCATATCGCCGAACTGCGGCAGGAAGGACGCGCCCTTGAGCGACTCAAACGGATTGACTCCGAGGAAGAGCGCCTCGCCGCCCCAGTAGATAACGGAGCCGCAGAGCATACCGATAAGCACCGCGCCCTTGACCTTGTAGTGGGCAAGGATAACGATGATGAACAGGCCGATGAACATGGTCGCGACGGTCAGCACCATAGCGCCGTAGCTGCCGCCGAGCGCCTTTTTGATAACGCTCGGGGTCAGCGCGCCGAAGAAGTCGCGCATAACGTAGTGGGCGTTGCCTTCAGCGTCATAAACGCCCGCATTCGAGCCTACGCCGATGTTGAGCAGCATAAGGCCGATGGCAGGTCCGATGCCGAGGCGGATTCCGAGCGGGATAGCCGTAACTATCTTATCGCGCACGTTGAAAAGGGACAGCAGCACAAACACGATGCCCTCGATGAGGATAATGCACAGCGCTGCCTGGAACGAAGCTACATAGCTGAGTCCCGTCATTCCGACAATGTTGCCGACAACTACCGCAAAGAAGCTGTTGAGTCCCATACCGGGTGCCATCGCAAACGGCTTGTTGGCGAGAAACGCCATTGCGAACGTACCGACTGCCGAAGCAATGCAGGTTGCAAGGAACACGCCGTTCCACAGCGCGTCGCCGCCCTGACTTCGGAAACCGGTCAGCAGGTTCGGGTTCAGGGCGATGATGTAGGCCATCGTCATGAACGTGGTAAGTCCTGCGACGACTTCGGTGCGCACGGACGTACCGTTCTCTTTGAGTTTGAACAGTTTTTCCATTTCTACCTCCGTAAAAACACGTTTTCCCTTTCGCTTTTTCTCAAAAAGCCGACGCTTTAAGGCAATCCACAAGGCTCTCCTTTAACGCTCAAAACCGCCGAAAGCAGAGCTTGTGCGTTTGAGCGCACGCGCCTTCGGACGGTTAAGAGATTTAAAGCAAAGCAGCGCCTGTGAGCCGGTCTTCGGCGGCCTTTCAGGCAAAAAGCGGAACATATAACGCGGTTAAGACCGCGGCTATATATTATAATATCACTTTATCATTGATTTGTACAGCTTAATATACGCATTTGCGCTTGCGCCCCAGCTGTTATCGCAGCGCATTGCACGCTGAGTGAGAACTTTCCACCCTTCACGGTCCTTGAAGCCCTCGACGGCGCGGTACACGGCGTGCGCCATATCATCGGCATTATAGTTGGCAAAGGTGAAGCCGTTGCCCCCTCCGAGGCCGCTGTCGGAAATCGTGTCGCGCAAGCCACCCGTCTCACGCACGACGGGAATGCTGCCGTAGCGCAGCGCGACCATCTGCGACAGGCCGCACGGCTCGCTCTTGCTCGGCATCAGGAAGATGTCGCTGCCCGCGTATATTTTGTGCGCGAGGTCGGGATTGAAGCCCGTTGCAAGCCTGAAACGGTCGGGGTAGCGATTGGCTGTCTCGTACATAAAAGTCTCGTACTCGTAGTCGCCGCTGCCGAGAACTATCATCTGCACGCCGAAGCTCAAAATCGAGTCAAGGCGCGCCTTGACGAGGTCGAGCCCTTTGTGCGAAACAAGGCGCGTGACCATCGCGATGAGCGGGATCGAGTCGGTGCGTTTAAGCCCCATCAGCTCCTGCAAAGCAGCCTTGTCGGCGGCCTTGCCCTCGAGATTGTCGGACGAGTAGTGCGCGACGATTGCTTTGTCGGTCTCGGGGTTGTAAACGTCGGTGTCGATGCCGTTGACTATACCGCACAGCTTCCACTCGCGCTCGCGCAGAATGGAGTCAAGGCCGTGCGAGTACCACGGGTCGAGTATCTCTTTGGCGTAGGTCGGGCTGACGGTGCTGACGCGGTGTGCGCACTCGATGGCGCCCTTCATCAGGTTGATGCAGTCGCCGTACTCGACAAGGCTCGACTCGCTTGACGGAATACCGAACACGTCCTCGAGTATCTCCTTGCCGAACTTGCCCTGATACTGGATATTATGAATGGTGAACAGCGTCTTTATGTTCCTGTACCTGTCATCGTCCCGGTAGAACAGGCGCAGATACACGGGAATGAGCGCAGTCTGCCAATCGTTGCAATGAATGATGTCGGGCGCGTAGTCAATGACCTTCAGCACCTCGAGCACCGCGCGGGAGAAGAATGCGAAGCGCTCAGCATCGTCATAGTGGCCGTAAAGGCTGCCGCGCTTGAAGTAATAGAGGTTGTCGATGAAGTAGTAGACAACGCCGTCGACCTTGGCCTCGAAAATGCCGCAGTACTGCCTGCGCCACGCGACGGGGACGGAGATCGAGGTTATAAACTGCATCGTATCGCGCAGCTGCTGCGGAATGGTGTCGTAAAGCGGCAGAATGATGCGTGCGCCGACCAGACGTGCGCGCAGCGCCTTGGGCAGAGCGCCCGAAACGTCGGCTAAGCCACCCGACATAGCGAACGGATAAGCTTCACTTGTTGCGAACAATACCTTCATTTTACACCACGCTGCCCTTTCTTATATAGACCGTATACATCTCTGAGCCCGAAAGCGTTCTGCCCGAGCTGATTTTCGTATTCTTGTCGGTGCATACGTAGTCGAGCGTGACATTCTCGCCAACGTCGGTCGCCTGCATAAGCACGCAATTTCGCACCACGCTGCCCTTGCCGACCTTTACGCCGCGGAAGAGCACGCTGTTGACGACCTCACCCTCGATTATGCAGCCGTCGCTTATCAGCGAGTTGCTGACGCTTGAATCGAGGCCGTACTTCGCAGGCATTTCGCTGCGCACTTTAGTATAGACCTGATGTTTGCCGCGGAACAGCTGCTGTCTGACGTCCTTATCAAGGAGCTTCATATTTGTTGAAATATAGGTCTGCAGCGAGTCGATGACCTCTGCGCAGCCGCTGACCTTATAGCCGTAAAACGCGTAGTTGCCGAACTCACGCTGGAATATGTCGGACGCGAGATTCAGGCAGTTTCGGCTGACAGCACCTTCAATAAACTTGCGAAGCAGATCGCGCCTGATTATGATAACATCAAGGCTGAAGTCACATTCAACCCCGTCTTGTGTAAGCATGATGTCCTCTATCCTGCCGTCGGCTGCGACCGATAAAGCCATAACGTCGTGGCGTCCGTTCGGAGACAGCCCGTGCTTATAAGCGAAAGTCGCATCGGCTCCGTTTTTAAGGTGCTGCTCAAACATATCCTTGAGGTCAAAGTTGCTGACGGTGTCGCCGTCGCAGAGAACAACGTATTCCTCTGTGCCACGGTCGATATAGTCCAGTATCGCCGCGATCGACATCAGCTTTGACTCATTCATCCCGCTGCCCGCAAAGGAGTTGGGCGGGATTATCACAAGTCCGCCGTTCCTGCGGGCAAGATCCCACGATTTGCCGCTTTCGATGTGGTCCATAAGCGACTTATAGTTGCTGCGCGTCACTACGGCGACACGGCTGACATCGGCGGAAACGAGGTTTGACAGCGTAAAGTCAATAAGCCTGTAGCGCGCGCCGAACGGCAGCGAGCTTATTGCCCGCTGCTCGGTCATCTCACCGAGCAGCTCGTCATTGGTGTTGCCGAATACAACCCCCATCAGCTTGTTCGTTTTCATACGTGTTCACCTGCTTTCACATCGGAAACTATCATTGATTTGGGCTCTACCTGCGCGCCCTCGCCGACAGTAACATTTTCACCGACAACGGCGACTCCCCAGGTGCTCAGATCCTCCACGTCCTCCGGGCGGCGGCCTACATGAGCGTTCTCGCCGATGACACAGTTCTCGGCAACTATCGAATATTCAACCTTTGCGCCCTTCTTTATAACCGAGCCCGGCATGATTATCGAATCGACAACCTCTGCGCCCTCTTCAACCACAACATCGCGGAAGAGCACCGAAAAATCAATATGTCCGTAAATTTCGCAGCCGTCGGTAACTATGGAGTTCTGTACCTTTGCTCCGTACCCGACATAGTGCGGCGGGGAAGCCATCGAGCGGGTGTATATCCTCCAGCCCGGATCGTCAAGGCGCAGATCGAACTTCGGACTGAGCAGATCGAGGTTCGACTCCCACAGCGAGTCAATGGTTCCGACGTCCTTCCAGTATCCCTCAAACGGATAGGCGACCATTTTGCAGCCGTCTCCCAGCATCGCAGGGATTATATTCTTGCCGAAGTCGTTGGACGAGTCCTTGTTCTGCTCGTCGGCGATGAGGTACTGCTTCAGCTTATCCCAGCTGAAAACATAAATGCCCATCGACGCCTTGTTCGACTTCGGATTTTTCGGCTTTTCTTCAAACTCGACGATGGTCGTACCGTCCTCGGCACAGTTCATTATGCCGAAGCGGGAGGCTTCCTCCATCGGCACCTCGAGCACCGCGATGGTGCAGTCGGCGTTCGTCTTTTTGTGCACGTCGATCATCAGCGAGTAGTCCATCTTATAGATGTGGTCGCCCGAAAGCACAAGCACATACTCGGGGTCGTAATTCTCGATGAACGGAATGTTCTGATATATCGCGTTGGCCGTTCCCTTATACCAGTCCGTCCCGCTTATCTGCTGATACGGCGGGAGGATATGTACTCCGCCGTTCATGCGGTCAAGATCCCACGGCTGACCCGAGCCGATATAGCTGTTGAGCGCAAGCGGCTGATACTGCGTCAGCACGCCGACGGTGTCAATGCCCGAATTGACGCAGTTTGACAGCGGAAAGTCGATTATGCGGTACTTTCCTCCGTAGGGCACGGCAGGCTTTGCGATGTGGCTTGTAAGCACACCTAAGCGGCTTCCCTGTCCGCCTGCAAGAAGCATTGCTACACATTCTGTTTTTTGCATAATATCACTATCCTTACGGTTTGGGGGTTTATGGCCTTAAAATTTATTTTTCGTTTTTGGACTTACCTGATTTGCCCGCAGGCCTTTTGGCCGCCGAGCGTCTGAGATACTGCACCGACATCGCGGGAAGGGTCATCCCGATCGAATCGGCAAAGCCGTGCATTCCTATTGCTTTTGAACGATAGCTCTTTATCCCCGCCTCGGCAAGAGTGCCCTTGCCGCCGAACTCGCGCGCGTCGGAGTCAAGCACGACCTTCCAGGTGCCCTTGTGCGGTATGCCGATGCGGTAGTTCTCGCGCTTGACGGGCACAAAGTTGCACACGGCGACAATCTCGTCGCCCGACTTGTCCGTGCGGCAGAACGCGATGACCGATTGCTCGTTGTCGTCGTGGGATATCCACGAAAAGCCGTCCCACGAACAGTCGATTTCCCACATCGGGGCATTTTTGAGGTAGAATTTGTTGAGCGCTCTGACGAACGTCTGCATCTGCTTATGGCGTTCAAACCCGAGAATAGGCCAGTCAAGCTGCTCGGATTCGTTAAACTCCTTGAACTGGGCAAACTCCTGACCCATAAACAGCAGCTTCTTGCCGGGGTGAGCGGCCATGAACGCGTAGAACGTGCGCAGGCCGTCAAACTTCATATCGTACTCGCCGGGCATCTTGCCGATCATCGTGCACTTGCCGTGAACGACCTCGTCGTGCGAAATCGGTAGGATGAAGTTCTCGCTGAACGCGTAGAAAAACGAGAACGTCAAAGAGTCGTGATTGTACTTGCGGAAGAACGGGTCAAGCGACATATAGCGCAGCATATCGTTCATCCAGCCCATATTCCACTTGAAGTTGAAGCCCAGACCGCCGCACGAGGTCGGCTTGGTCACCATCGGCCATGCGGTCGACTCCTCGGCGATGAGCATTATGTCGCCGTGCTCGCCGAACAGGCACTCACTGAGCGCATGCAAAAAGTCGATAGCCTCCAGATTTTCGTTGCCGCCGCGAACGTTGGGCAGCCACTCGCCGTCCTTGCGGTTATAGTCGAGATAAAGCATCGAAGCGACCGCGTCGACGCGGATTCCGTCGACGTGGTACTCGTTAAGCCAGTAGGCGGCGCTTGAAATGAGGAAGCTCCTGACCTCGCCGCGGCCGTAATCGAACACCTGTGTGCCCCACTCGCGGTGCTCGCCCTTGCGCGGGTCGGCGTATTCGTAGCACGGAGAGCCGTCAAAGCGGTACAGCCCGTGCTCGTCCTTCGGAAAGTGTGCGGGAACCCAGTCGAGGATAACTCCGACGCCCGCCTTGTGGCACTTGTCGACAAACTCCATAAAGTCGTGCGGCGTGCCGTAGCGCGAGGTCGGCGCAAAGTAGCCCGTGACCTGATAGCCCCACGAGCCGTCGAACGGATACTCGCTGACGGGCATAAGCTCGATGTAGTTGTAGCCCATGTCGGTAACATAAGGGATAAGCTCGTCTGCAAGTGCGGAGAAGTTGAACGTGTTGCCGTCGTCATAGCGGCGCCACGCGCCCGCGTGCACTTCGTATATGTTGACCGGCGACTCATAGACCGAACGGCTGTGCCTTTTTTCGAGCCAGTCGCCGTCGCCCCACTCGTAGCCCGAAAGGTCGTAGACCTTGGCCGCGGTGGACGGCCTCGTCTCGCAATGATATGCATAAGGGTCGCACTTGAGAACCGTTTTTCCGTCGGCGCCCTCAACGGCGTATTTGTAGTTGTCGTACTGCTTCAGTCCGTTGACGCGCAGCTCGAACACGTCGTGCTCGATTCTGGTCATCGGGTCGGCCGATACGTCCCAGGAGTTAAAGTCGCCCACAAGGCTTATGCTTTTAGCGCGGGGCGCCCAGACGCGGAACACGGTCGAGCCGCCCTCGCGGTGGCTGCCGAAATATCTGTATGCGTCACTGCTTCGCCCGTTCCTGAATTTTTCAAGGTCAAAGCTGTTTGTCTTCCTCATTGTTTCGCCTCCGAGTAAAAAGAACATCTTCCTGCATTTATCATATCAAAAATCGGTTATCTTTTCAAGTCAATTTTGATGTTTATTTAATAGTTAAGATAGTTTTTCACACGACATTTTTGTATATTTTACACAAATTTAACCTACTGTTCCCCTGCAATCGCTCCGTTCTCGGGCTTCAAGGTCGAATAAGGTCACTCCCCCTCGTTTTATGCGCCGACGGCAATTTTGGGCGCGCCTGACAAGGCTTTTGCTGCCCGAAGGCATTTTCGGAGGCTGAGCGCCGTATAAATTATAATGAGAAACGCCCCGACAGGGCAGCTAAGGAGTTCTTTTACCTATGAAGATAACGACCGTAAACCTGAGAACACTGCTTCCGAGCCTGCTGCTGCCGGCCGTTGTCGGCGGCGCGGGAGCGATCATAGTCGCCGCCGCTATGCCCGCCTATGCCCTGCTCAAAAAAGCGCCGCTTGTCCCGCCGCCGTGGGTTTTCGCCGTCGTGTGGACGGTGCTGTACCTGCTTATGGGGCTTGCGTCCTACAGGGTCAAGTCATCGTCGTGCTTCGATAAACAGACCGCCGCGCAGGTGTATTACATTCAGCTCGCGCTCAATTTTATGTGGGTCGTCGTGTTCTTCCGCTTCGGCCAGCTGTGGGGAGCGGTCGCCGTCCTCGCGATGCTCATCGCCGCGATAATTATGACCGTGCGCCGCTTTTCAGACTGCGATAAAACCGCCGCCAAGCTGCTCGTCCCCTACCTGATATGGTCGTGCATAGCAATGTATTTCAACATCGCCACCGCCGTCCTGAATTAACAAATAAGCTCCCGACATTTTGTCGGGAGCTTATCTTATGTGTTTGCGCTGCGTACCTGCGCTTCGGCTTTTTTCGGCTAAAAAGCAGCTTTACTGCTGCCCGCACCGCCGAATAAAGCTTATCCGCAGCACGATAATAACGCTCGCAAAGGTCTGCGTTATTATTTAAATTTAGTTGAAATCAGGAATTTTTTAGGCTATGCGCTTTGCTCGGGTTTGCTGCGTCGTGCGAGCACATAATAGTACACTCGGAACGCCAAAATCAGCAGAATATTTAACAGAGCTATCCACTCACCCTCGGGCACGGGTCCGAACACGGCGCCGAGCTCAAAGGCGACCATAAACAGCGAAAAGGCGACCGTCAGCACGTTGATGATCAGCAGCCGGCGGTCGTTTCGCCTGCTGCAAAACGGGAAAATCATAAGGCGCAGCACCTCAAACTCTCCCAGAATCAGGATTAGTATAGTAATCACAACATTTAAGGAATCAAAGGCTCCCCGAAGCCCGCCCTCTGTAAATTCATCTGTCGGATAATTCTGCAAAACGACAACATAAGTCGCAACAGCCGCCGCGAAAAAAGCTATGCACAGCAGCGTTACAGCGATAACCCTGAGCGCATTTTTCATCGAAAGCCCCCTCTTCCATCAGGCAAAATGTTTAATATGAGCCAACCTCGCATTTATACTTTTCAAAAAGTCGTATGTATCAGACATGTTGGACTTAATGTAATCCCAGTGATACTGTTCATTATTCATCAAGTCATAGTAATACTTTGTCATTTCAACGTCCTGACGATTAGATGCCTCCACCATACTCGCATTTAAGTGCTTATCGATAAGCTCATAAAACACATTTTCTTCAATAAAAGAATAACTTATATGCCCCAAAAACTCATCTGCTCTGGTATGACATCTGGTCAGTTTTTTATAATAGCTATTAAACGCTTCGATTGAGCCCTTTCCTGTAATAAGTATACGATAAACATTTTCCGCATCTAAATCAGCGCAATAATCATCATCGCCAAACGAAACTTTTCCGTCTTTGATTATAGTCGCATCACCGAGCCAACCGGCAAAATAAGATATTTTTTCATCGCCCACAACTTTATAGATGCTGTTTTGTATGCCGTGTATCCCCAGATAATAAGCCAGTCTGGCAGCCAAAGAAATTTGCATATGCGCAAAGTCGGGGAAAATCGCTCTATTATGTTGTGTTTTCACTGCTAAGCGCAATTCGTCGCATTCACATGTTGTAAATTTAAGCCTATCTATAAAATAGTACTCGTAATTATGAGTTATGTCGCCCGCAACAAGTTCCCATTCAATGACAGTTTTAACCGCATCTCGATACACGATATCACCGAGTAACCGCGCACATAACCAAGCCTGCTCAATTTTGGACTTATACGAATAAACAACTTCAACCTTTGCATATAGCATACGAATAAGCATTGCTACTCTTCGGCTAAAGCCAAACGTATAAATAAGCTCTTCTGTATATTGATCGTCGAAAGAGCCGCCGGAACCGCTGCCGCAGCTGTCTCCGCCGCAGCTGCCGCACGCTGCATAACTATACGCATAAAACTGCAAGCCTGATACTGCGAGGGCAGGGGTGGTGTCGGTGATTGTCATAACGGCGCTGTTTTCCGCTGCGGGCTCGTCGGAATCGACTCCCGCGATGACGACTATCCTGTCTGAGCTTACGCCCATGGCAGCCGTGCCGATGTTTGCGGCGGCCTGCGCTTCCTCCATCGAACAGGAACGCCAGCCCATATAGTCGTCGGTTTTAACCGTCTCGCACACTGCTTTCAGGTCGCCGCGGGGAAGTGCAACTCCGAGGTTTTTGAATATCCCTCTTGCTGCGGAAAGCGAAGTGTCGGGCTTTTCAGCTTTGAGCGAATGGTTGATAATATTATTATATTGTTTTCTGTCCATTTTCAGTATACCTGCCTTACCACATAAATTCAAGAGGGTCAGAGCCCTTTTTGTAAACTTTTTTCACTGCAAGTGAATCGAACGCAATCTCTCCGCAGACCCAAAGCGCCATATCATCGGGCTCGAGCGCCGACGGACAAAACGGCGTCCACGCCTCGGGAGTGCCGTCGCACTTCGGCTCGGTAGCCGCAAACACGGCCGAGTAGCAGCCCGCGTCCTTTGTCGCCTGAACGAAATGGCTGCACTGGCGGTCGAAGTTAAAATTCTTCGACGAGTCGGTATTCGCGATGAATCCGGGCACATAGCCGTTCTCGCTCAAGGTGCGGGCGAATGAGATAAGCCAGTTGTGATTTACGCTCCACTCGGGCTCAATCTCCGCAAACAGAGCGATACCCGCATTCTGCGGTACGCCGAGCGCTTTCGCGGCTTCGGCCGCTCTTATTGCGTCGGGAGTGCCGTCGGTCGCAGAAACCGCCGCTTCCGTCAGGTCACGGACTGCGAGGCCGATTTTGCAATCGTTTGCACGCAGAAACCCGATTTCGTCGGACGCGATTTTTCCGTCGCCGCAAAGAGTTCTGATGCAAAAGTCGGGGAATCCGCTTTGGCGCATTACCCAGTCGAACATTGTGTATCCGTTTTTCAGCTTTGTGTTTATAGGCGCTGCTGAACTTACGCCGAATTTTGTTTTCATTTCAGAAAACCTCCTTAAATTTTAATTTTTATCGGGGCGTTGCCCGTTTTTCGCAGCTGCAAGCCCACTTTATCCGCTAATTACGACACATTCTGTCATAATTAAAATATTTTTTGTCAAATTATTATTGCCGCACAAAATGAAATAATTTTTCACAAAATGTATTGCTTATTTTCGCGGTTTATATTATATTTGAATTGAGGTGATGAGTTGTGAAAAGGATCGTTGGTTTATGCGCGGCGGTTTTCGCCGTTTTGGTGCTCGCGGGGTGCGGGCAGGATAATGATATGTACGCCTTGTTTATATCCGAGCTGAAAGCGGAGCGCGCCGACGCGCTGTCCTATGTATGCGACATCGACGGCGACGGCAGCGACGAGCTTGTTGTCCTTGACGGCACAGCGGTCGAGGTGTACGGTTATGACGAAGACGCCGTTTTGCTCGGGTCACACGACTTTTTCACGGGCTCGCTGCGGCTTTTCCGCTCTGACAAGGCGAGCTTTCCGGGAATATTCTGGTTCACGGTCGACGGCGGGCTTAATCACTACGGCTACATGACGGTGAGCAGCGGCAAGCTCGTCACGGAGGAGCTGTGGACGGAGGACTACTCGGGCGTAAGCGGCGAGCAGGGCAAAGTCACCGAAATTTCGACCGATAAAGCGAAAATAAAAGAGTCCAAGCGACTGTACGAAGCCGAAAAGGACATTGAGTTTGAATAAAACAAATAAGCTCCCGACATTTTGTCGGGAGCTTATTCTTATGTGTTTGCGGCGGCCTGCGCTCCGGCTTTATTCGGCGGAAAAGCAGCTTTGCTGCTGCCCGCACCGCCGAATAAAGCTTATCCGCAGCACGATAATAACGCTCGCAAAGGTCTGCGTTATTATTTAAATTTAGTTGAAATCAGGAATTTTTTAGGCTATGCGCTTTGCTCGGGTTTGCTGCGTCGTGCGAGCACATAATAGTACACTCGGAACGCCAAAATCAGCAGAATATTTAACAGAGCTATCCACTCACCCTCGGGCACGGGTCCGAACACGGCGCCGAGCTCAAAGACGACCATAAACAGCGAAAATGCAACCGTCAGCACGTTGATAATCAGCAGCCGGCGGTCATTTCGCCTGCTGCAAAACGGGAAAATCAGCAGGCGCAGCACCTCAAACTCGCCCAGAATCAGAATAAACAGTGTAATCGCAAATCCGGAGGCAGCAGAGACCGCTTCAATAACATCGTCGGCAACTTTTTCTGCGGGATAATAGCGAAATAAAGCCACATAGGTCGCAACAGCCGCCGCGAAAAACGCGATGCAAAGCAGCGTTACAGCAATAACCCTGAGCGCATTTTTCATCGAAAGCCCCCTCTTTCATCAGGCAAAATGTTTAATATGAGCCAACCTCGCTTTTCAAAAAAGCTATCTGTTATTCATTGCCATAGGAAGATTTTATACGGTATATCAAGCCGGAAACTTTCAGCAGCAGATATATCAATACGAGCAGGAACAGCGGCACCTCAACTACTTCTGACGGAAAGCCATCGAATTTTGAATGAAGCACAATTATATAGAGCACAACCGCGTTGAGGACGGCCAATGCACTGACAATCGCAGACGAAGTCACCGCATAGCTCGGCAGCGACTCATCGCGCCGCAGCAGCTTGCCGACGTCGAGAATAAGGCTGCAGCCGAAAAAAAGAATTACAATCGCAAGAACGCAGCTAAACGCATTTGTCAAGCCGTATCCGAAAGCCTCAATACCCTCTTTTTCAAGCGCGTCAAGCCCGCGGCCAATGTCGGCAATAAAGAACGCGCCGCCCGCAATCAGGAACACTGTCGCGGCAATCCAAGTAAGTATCCTTTTCACACAATCAGCTCCCTTTTTAGGCTCGTTTTGGCTTTGCTGCTAACCACACCGCCGCACAAGCTGTCCGCAGCACGATAATAACGCTCGCAAAGGTCAGCGTTATTATTTAAATTCAGTTGAAATCAGGAATTTTTTAGGCTATGCGCTTTGCTCGGATTTGCTGCGTCCTGCGAGCACATAATAGTACACTCGGAACACCAAAATCAGCAGAATATTTAACAGAGCTATCCACTCGCCCTCGGGCACGGGGCCGAACACGGCGACAAGCTCAAACGCGGCCATAAACAGCGAAATCGCGACCAACAGCACGTTGATTTTCAGCAGTCGGCGGTCGTTTCGTCTGCTGCCAAGCAAAAAAATCAGCAGGCGCAGCACCTCGAACTCGCCCAAAATCAGAATAAAAATCATAATCACAACCCCGAAGGCTTCAGCAGCGCCCTCAAGCCCGCCTGCGGTAATCTCCAACGGATAATTTTGCGAAACGGCAACGTAAGTCGCAACGGCCGCGGTCAAAAAAGCCGCGACAGACAGCGTTCCTAAGATAGTCCTGAGCGCATTTTTCATTGAAAGCCCCTCTTTCATCAGGCAAAGCGTTTAATATGAGCCAACCTCACGTTTCAAAAAATTATCTGTTATTCTTCGTCATCGAAGGTTATTATGCGGTATATCAAACGCGCGCCCTTTATTATCACATATATCAGCACGAGCAAAAGCAGCAGCACCTCGACTGCTTTTAACGGAAAGCCTGCGATATTTGAATGAAGCACAATTATATAGAACACACCTGCGTTGAGGGCGGCCAGTGCACTGACAATCGCAGACGAAATCACTTCATATCTCGGCAGCGACTCGTCGCGCCGCAGCAGCTTGCCGACGTCGAGAATAAGGCTGCAGCCGAAAAACAGAATCACGAGTATAAGAACTAAACCGAGCACATTTATTGTGGCATAGCTAAAGGCTTCCGTGCCGCTTTTACCCAGCGCATAAATTCCATTTCCGAAGTCATTGATAAGGAACGCGCCGCCCGCAATCAGAAACACTGTCGCGGCAATCCAAGTAAGTATCTTTTTCACACAATCAGCTCCCTTTTTAGGCTCGTTTTGGCTTTGCTGCTGCCCGCACCGCCGCGTAAGCTATCCGCAGCACGATAATAACGCTCGCAAAGGTCAGCGTTATTATCTCGGCGGTTTTAAAGCTCAACACGCGCTCGCTGACAAAGCAATAAAGCGAAGCTCCCAATCCGAGCGCCGACAGCAGGCAGGCGGCGTTGATTGCGGCTTTCCAAAGCTGCTTTTCCGCTTCGATAAAAGCAAAGCGCAGGAAGCGGTAGACCTCGGTCTCAATCAAGGCGAGCTCAGCCGTGAGCAGCGCGGCAAAAAGCCCGTCGAAGCTGCTGCCGAAAATATCGTCGCCGCCCGGGTGTGTGATAAAATACATCGCAACAGCCGCGACAGTCACCGCAAGCACGATAGCGTACACGACAGTCATCGCGACTTTCAATGTCCTGCGCCCGTTGGGTTCAGCCAAATTGCCTGCCATAAATGCCACCCCTTATTTTATCGCCGCGCGGATTTGCGCGACTTTATTCATTCGCACTACGCGCGCCTGCCTTTCCAAACAAGCACATAATAGTACACTCGGAACACCAAAATCAGCAAAGCGTGATTGATTTATTCACATTATAACACACCTGCGAAAAATATTCAAGTTCTTCGTGAGGGCAGTCGTAGCTGCGCGGGTTTTTGCCCTTTTCGTTGAAAAGCGGGAGAAAATGTGGTAAAATAAATTAAAATACTTTTTTCGGAGGCGATCGCTTTGGCCGACAACTGCGAAAGCTGCGTAAACTATGACTACAACTACGAGGACGACTGCTACGAATGTCTGATGCAGCTTGACGAGGACGAAATGCTGCAATTCCTTTCGGGCAGCTTTGCAAACTGCCCATATTACAGGCTTTACGACGAATACAAGGTCGTCAGAAAGCAGAACTGATACGGAGGTTTTTCTATGAAAGCAGCCGACAAGGCGCGCTACGAGGAGCTTTGCCGCCGCGCGGAGGAGCTTAACCGCAAATACTACGTCGACGACGACCCCGAGGTGTCGGACTACGAATATGATATGCTCATGCTTGAAATAAAGCACTTGGAGCACGAAAATCCCGAGCTTGTCACGCCGTCCTCACCGACGCAGCACGTCGGAGGAGTGGCGCTGAACACGTTCGCAAGCGTTGAGCACCTGGTGAAGATGGAGAGCCTGCAGGACGTGTTCGGCATCGACGAGCTGTACGCCTTTGACGAGCGCGTGCGCGCGGCGGTGGGCGAGGTCAGCTACTCGGTCGAGCCGAAAATCGACGGGTTAAGCGTGTCGCTCGAATACGAGAACGGCGTGCTCGTGCGCGGCTCGACCCGCGGCGACGGCGTGGTCGGCGAGGACGTGACCGCCAACCTGATGACCGTCAGAAGCATTCCGAAAAAGCTGAAGCAGCCGCTCGCCGAGCTTGAGGTGCGCGGCGAGGTCTATATGCCGCATTCAAGCTTTGAGCAGCTTATACAGCGGCAGCTTGAAGCGGGCGGCAAGCTGCCGAAAAACCCGCGCAACGCGGCGGCGGGCTCGCTCAGGCAGAAAAACCCGCGCATCGCGGCCGAGCGCGGGCTTGACATCTTCATTTTCAACGTCCAGCGCGTTCAGGGCAAGGAGTTTGACTCGCACGTCGAATCGCTCGACTTTCTGCGCGCGCTCGGGCTTAAAACGCTGCCGTTTTATAAGCGCTGCTCCGACATCGACGAGGCGGTCGCGGAGGTCAGGCGCATAGGCGAGACGCGCGGTGAGCTTGACTTTGACATCGACGGCGCGGTCATAAAGGTCGACTCGCTTGCCGCACGCGCGGAGCTCGGCAGCACGGCTAAATATCCCAAGTGGGCGGTGGCGTTCAAGTACCCGCCCGAGGAGAAGCCGACGCGTCTTATCGACATTGAAGTAAGCGTCGGGCGCACTGGCGCGGTCACTCCGACGGCCGTGTTCGAGCCCGTGCAGCTTGCGGGGACGACCGTCTCGCGCGCGGTGCTGCATAATCAGGATTTCATCGACCGGCTCGGCGTAGGCATCGGCGACACCGTCGTTGTGCGCAAGGCGGGCGAGATTATCCCCGAAATAATCGGCGTCAGCGAGCACAAAGCCGCTCACGTTTTCAAGCTGCCCGAAGCCTGCCCGTCGTGCGGTGCGCGCCTCGTGCGCGAAGCCGACGAAGCGGTGCTCAGGTGCTTAAACTCCTCCTGTCCCGCGCAGCTTAGGCGCAACCTTATTCACTTTGCCTCGCGCGACGCGATGGACATCGACGGTCTGGGCGAAGCGATAATATCTCAGCTGACCGACGCTAAGCTGCTGCACTCGGTGGCCGACATCTATCGCTTGAAGGAGGAGGACGTCGCCGCCCTCGAGCGCAGCGGAGAAAAGACGGCGAAGAATCTCATCGCCGCCATCGAAAAGTCAAAGTCTAACGAGCTGTGGCGGCTCATCTTCGGCCTCGGCATACGCCTTATCGGTGCGAAAGCAGCCAAGCTGCTTGAGGACTCGTTCTCATCGCTCGACGAGATTGCAGCCGCTCCTGCAGAGCAGCTCGCGGCCATCGACGGCTTCGGCGAGGTTATGGCGGAAAGCGCTCGCGACTGGTTCGATCTGCCGCAGTCGCAGGCGCTCATAGCGGAGCTTAAAGCGCTCGGGCTTAATATGCACAGCGCCGAAAAATCGGGCGGCGACCGCCTTGCGGGGCTGACGTTCGTGCTGACGGGCACGCTGCCTACCATGTCGCGCACGCAGGCGAGCGAGCTTATCGAGCAAAACGGCGGCAAAACGTCATCGAGCGTGTCGAAAAAGACGAGCTTCGTCCTTGCGGGCGAGGACGCGGGCAGCAAGCTGACAAAGGCGCAGTCGCTCGGCGTTCCCGTCATAAGCGAGAGCGAGCTGCTGCAAATGCTCGGCGAATAAGTATTTTTTCGTCACAGGCTGTACTTTTCATATAATGTATGGTAGTATCTGTTCAGAAGCGGCTCTTAAAGCCGCAAAACATATTCGGAGGGAAAGCAAAATGTTACCTTATATCATTGCAGGCGTCATCATCGTCCTTATCATTCTGTGGCTCATCTCGACCCAGCGCAGGCTGACCGTGCTTGATGAGAACATCAACAACGCCATGAGCCAGATCGGCGTTCAGCAGCAGAGCCGCTTTGACGCGCTGACCGCGCTGCTTGAGCTGACCAAGGGCTACGCCGCGCACGAGAGCCAAACTCTCGCCGACGTTATCCGCGCCCGCCGCAGCGTTATCACCGCCTCCTCCACCGCCGGCGAGGCCGACGCGCAGGAGAACCTCATCACCGAGGCTATGGGCAAAATCAACGCCATCGCCGAGCAGTATCCCGACCTCAAGGCGAACCAGAACTACATCAAAACGATGGATTCGGTCAACAGCTACGAATCGAGCGTCAGATCGAGCCGCCTTATCTACAACGACAGCGTGACCAAGCTCAATCGCGCCGTGCGTATGTTCCCCGCGAGCATCGTTGCGGGTATGTTCGGCTTTAAGCAGCGCGACTACCTCGCGACCGACAGCAAAAAGGCCGATATGCCGAGCATGAAATAAGATGAAAAGGATAATTTCCTTTGCCGCCGTTTTCTTCGTCTGTGTCTCCCTGTTCGCAGTTTCGGCTGCGGCCGACAACCGTATTTCGACCATCGACGTTGACGTTAAGCTGAACCTTGACGGCTCGGCGGACATCACCGCCGTGTGGTCGGGCAAATTTGACGAGGGCACGGAGTGCTACTTCCCGTTCACGCTCGGCGATTATCTTGACATTCACGACCTGACCGTAACAGGCCCCGAGGGCAAGTACGAGACTCTCGACGAGTGGGACGTTGATATGTCGCGCAGCGAGAAGCGCGGCAAGTGCGGTCTGAACGAGACTGACGACGGCTATGAGGTCTGCTGGGGCATCGGCGACTACGGCAATAACAAATACATCGTCAGCTACACCGTCGACGGTGTTGTCGGAAGCTATAACGAGAGCGACGGCTTTAACTTTATGTTCATCAACCGCGGTATGAACACCGGCCCGACCGACGCGACTGTCACGATAACCTCCGCGGCCGACACGGCTCTTTCGAATGATAACACCAAGTGCTGGGCGTTCGGCTTCATCGGAAAGATAAAGCTTGAAGGCGACGGCAAGGTCGTCGCGCGCACCGAAGAGGGCATTGACGAGGACGGCTGCATCATCATAATGCTCGAGTTCACCAAGGGCGTCTTTCAGCCCGCCGCCGTACACGATGAGGACTTCCGCGACGTGAAAGAGGAAGCCTTCAAGGACAGCGATTACAGCTCCTATTATGACGACGACGGCAACTTTGTTGAGGGTGTTTACGGCTATGAGGACAGCAGCGACAGACTCTTCAACATATTTATTACGGTCCTGTTCGGCATCAGCATCGCTGCGGCAGTGTCTGCCATAATCGTCCGCGCGGTGATCAAGGCGCGCTTTAAGCGTTTTTACAACAACGTCGGCTATTTTCGCGACACGCCGTGCGGCGGCGACCTCGACCTCGCCTACGCCGTGGGCAAAACGTTCGATATGTGCAGGGAAGGCTCCGTAATCGGCGCACGCATTATGCGAATGTTCGACTCGGGCTGCATAAGTATCGTAAATGAAAAGACGGTCGGCGCGTTCGGACGCGAAAAGAATAACGAGTCCGTCCGCTTCAACCGCCTGCCCGAGGATCCGCACGACCGCTCGCTTTACGAGCTGATGATACGCGCTGCGGGCGCCGACGGCGTTCTGGCTAAAAACGAAATGGCAAGCTACTGCTCGCGCTTCCCGCAGAAGTTCCGCAACATCATCACCGAGTCCGAGGGCCGCGGCAGGTCGCAGCTTGACAGCTCGCGCACCTTCAAGGGGTACGGCAGCCTTAACAAGATGGCCGAGGGCGACAAGCAGCGCTTGAGCGAGCTTATCGGCTACAAGAAGTATCTGCTCGACTTTTCGCTCATCGCCGAGCGCGAGGTCATCGAGGTCGCGGTATGGAAGGATATGCTCATCTACGCCACCCTGCTCGGTATCGCCGACAAGGTTGCCGAGCAGCTGAAGCAGCTTTATCCGCAGTATGTGCCGCAGATCGAGACGGTCTACTACCGCTCGACTTTCGCCTACGGCTACTATTCGAGTATGTACAACTCGCTGCGCACGGCCGAAATGAAGCAGCAGCATGAGCGCTCGATCGGCAGCGGCGGCTCAAGCTCGTTCGGCGGCGGCGGCGGTTTCAGCGGCGGCGGCTTCGGCGGCGGCACGCGGTAATTTTCAGGGCTTTTAAAGCTCAGGACTTTGTGCCGCAATAAATTCCCGCTCTTATATATGTGCAAACCCCTGACAGGTGCTTTACGGCATCGGTCAGGGGTTGTTATTTGTTTATGGCAGCGCGAGGTGCGCTTTTATGCATCAAATCCGGTGTGTATTTTGAAAGCAGCGCTTGCCGCATCCGCTCACCGCCACGCGCGGCAAAGCCGTCTTTCGCCGCAGCAGCCCCGCTCAATCCGTCTTTCGCCGCAGCAGCTCCGCTCAATTCGAAAGGCAGCGCGAGATATACTTGCCTATCATATCGACGGCAGCGGCGTTGCAGCCGCCCATCGGCACTATCACGTCGGCGAACTTCCTGCTCGGCTCGATGTGCGCCTCGTGCATAGGCTTGACGGTCGCGACATACTGCTCGATAATGCCGTCAAGGTCGCGCCCGCGCTCGTTTACGTCGCGCTTTATGCGGCGGATCAGGCGCGTATCGGCGTCTGCGTCGATGAACACGCGCAGGTCGCTCAGGCTCCGCAGCCACTCGTCCGCAAGCAGGTATATTCCCTCGACAATCAGCACGTCGGCAGGCTCGACGCGGTGGGTGAGCGCGCTGCGGTCGTGCCGCGCAAAGTCGTAGATCGGCACATCGACGCCCTCGCCGTTTTTGAGCGATGAGATGTGGCTCTCAAGCAGCTCGGTGTCGAACGCGTCGGGGCTGTCGTAGTTGAGCGCCTTTCGCTCTTCAAAGCTAAGTCCGCTGTGCGGCTTGTAGTAGTCGTCCTGCCGCAGCACCGCAACGGCCGCGCCGAACATATCGGAAAGCTGCCGCACGAGCGTGCTCTTTCCGCTTCCCGAGCCGCCCGCAACGGCTATGACCACGCGCTTGTCCATTCTCTGCCCCTCCTGACGAATTTAATCGAGACTGTACCGCTCGCGGTACTCATTGAAGCTGTCGGAAAAGCTCTTGGAGCTGCTGTTTTTGACGCGGTTTAAGTACTCGTGAACGTCAAATTCGTCGTGGCTCAGCTCGATAACGGCCACGGCGATGTTGGAGCAGTGGTCGGAAATCCGCTCAAAATTCGTGAGCAGATCGTTGAACACAAAGCCGTGGTCAAGCGTGCACTCGCCCGACTGGACGCGCCTGACGTGGCGTATTTTTATCTCGTCGCACAGGTCGTCGATGACCTCTTCAAGCGGCTCGACCCGCTTAGCCGTAACAACGTCGTTGCCCGTGAACGCGTCGGTCGCGAGAATGACTATTTCCGCCACCGCGCCCGTGATAATGCTCAGCTCCTTCTGCGCCTGCGGCGAGAACGAGAGGTGCTTGTCGTGTATCTCCACCGCCGCGTTTGAGAGGTTGACGGCGTGATCGCCGATGCGCTCGAAGTCGCCGATGGTGTGCAGAATTTTGGAGATTTCGCGGCTCTGATCCTCGGTCAGCTCCATTCCCGTCAGCTTGACAAGGTATGTGCCGAGCTTGTCCTCGTAGCGGTCGATGATCTCCTCTTTGGCCTGCACTACCTTGTATTTTTCGTCTGAGTAGTCGGTCAGCAGCGCTATCGAGCGCGAGAGGTTCTTCTTCGCCTTGTGCGCCATTGAGCACACCGCGGCGTTGCTCTGCTCGAGCGCGAGTGCGGGGTGCGCGATGAAGCGCTCCTCAAGGCGGTCGATTTCGGCAGTTTCCTCCGCGTCCTCGGGATCGTCCTTGATTAAGAAGCAGACGAGCTTCTCAAGCAGGCGGATAAACGGCGTCAACACAACTACGGTGGCGAACCTGAAGGCGGTGTTGATAAACGCGATGTCGGCCATCGAGACAGTGTTGCCCGTGAAATCGAAGCCGATTATCGCATTGAGTGAGTAGAAAACTATCGACCAGATGATAACTCCGAGCACGTCGATAAGCAGGTAAACAAACGCGGTGCGCTTGCCCGCGACGCTCGTGCCGAACGCCGACAGCAGCACGGGAACGGCCGCGCCGATGGCGATGCCCATAATTATCGGGAACGCGATGTCAAACGTGATCGCACCCGTGACCGACAGCGCCTGCAATATGCCGACGGTGGCCGACGCGCTTTGCAGCACGCTTGTGATGGCAAGACCGATAACTATGCCCAGCAGCGGGTTCGAAAAGCTCGTCAGCGCCTCGATAAACGCGGGGCTGTCGCGCAGCGGAGAGACGGCGGAGCTCATCGCGTCCATGCCGAACATCAGCACGGCAAAGCCGAGCAGAATACCGCCGACGTGCTGCTTTGAGCGCGACTTGCAGAACATTCGCAGAATAATGCCGACCACGGCGACAACTCCCGTGAGAGTGGTCGTCGAGATAAGCTGAAGCCAGCTCGACGACGAGCCTCCGACGTCGGACAGGCAGATTATCCAGCCCGTAATGCTCGTGCCGAGGATAGCCCCCATAACGATGCCGATTGCTTGGCGCACCTTCATCATGCCCGAGTTTACGAAGCCGACGACCATTATCGACGTCGCCGACGACGATTGAATAACCGCGGTGACCCCCGTGCCGAGCAGCACGCCCTTGAGCGGAGTGCTCGTCAGGCGGTAAAGCAGCAGCTCGAGCTTGTTGCCCGCGACGCGCTTGAGCCCGTCGCCCATCAGCTGCATACCGAATAAGAACAGCGCAACGCCGCCGAGCAGCGAAACTATATTAGCAGCGCTCATTGATAACTTCCTTTCACAAGGCGCACACGCACCCAAACCCATTTTTCTTCATTGATTCGATTGTAACATACGCCCACAAAAAAGTAAACAAAAATCAAATTCACACGGGCACATCCGCTTGTCCGCAGGGTGATTGCCCGCGAATTGGTGCAGGGGTTATCGGAAGTCGTTTTCCCGCGCAATCGGCGCAGCAGGTAATCGGAAGTCATTTTCCCGAGCAATAGGCGCGGCAGGTAATCGGGTGTATTGTGCGAGAAGTGAATTGATTATGGTAAAGAATTTCGGTGTGCCTAAAGGCACGGGATTGAAAAATGGATAAGCATCGCGCCCATAAAGGCTTCCCTTGAAGCAAGGGGTTAGTGCTGTGGGCCCAAAAGGCTCCCCTGCGTAAGGGGAGCTGTCGGCGCAGCCGACTGAGGGGTCGACCTAATTACTCGCCGCACTTATTGCGCGGGGTATGGGCTTAAATAACCCACCTCGCCTAAACGCGACCTATCCGTCCGTGACGGCGCGGCTTAAATCGCCACCGTCACGGCTAACGCCGTGCCACCCGCCTTGCCGGCGCCCGCCCCTTTTGTCTGCTTCGCAGACATTTCCCCGCACTGCGGAGAATAACCCTTGCTTCAAAGGGAGGCTTTTGCGGCTTAATGCAACATCTTTCAAGTCCGTGCCGCAGGGCACACCGCAACTCTGCACTTCGTCCGACAGTCTGCCAATAACCCGCCGCACTTATTGCGCGGGGTATGGGCTTAAATAACCCGCTATGCATAAACGCGACCTATCCGTCCGTGACGGCGCGGCTTAAATCCCCACCGTCACGGCTAACGCCGTGCCACCCGCCTTGCCGGCGCCCGCCCCTTTTGTCTGCTTCGCAGACATTTCCCCGCACTGCGGGGAATAACCCTTGCTTCAAAGGGAGGCTATTGCGGCTTAATGCAACTCTGCACTATTCACTATTACTTCTTCGCTAAAACGTGAAAAAGCCGCCCGATAAGGGCGGCTTTTCGTTTTCTCACACTTCGACGATATATCCGTCTTTGCGCTTGGGGGCAGGCTGAGGGGCGGCAGCGGCGTAGCCGAGGGCGACCGAGCCTACTCCGCGCAGGCTCTCGTCGACTCCCCACTCGCGCAGCAGCTGCTTGCCCTCGGGGCTGTCGAAAATCTCGCGCTCACGGTGCACCCACACCGTCGCAAGGCCGACCGAGTGCGCGGCGAGCATCAGGTTTTCAAGCACGCAGGTGCCGTCCTCCACCCAGGTATTCACGCTCGGGTCGGCGAGCACAAGCACTATCACGGGCGCGCCGTAATACGGGTCAACGTCCCTGCCCATAACGGCGGCGTTCAGCTTCGACAGCCGGGCGCGGTAGTCCGCGCTCTTGACCGCGATTATCGTCGGCGACTGGCGGCCGCGCCCCGTCGGAGCGTAAGTGCCCGCTTCGAGCACGGCGCGCAACTTGTCCTGCGGCACTTCATCGGGCTTGTACGCCCTGACGCTGCGCCTTGAGCGAATGTTTTCAAGAACCTCGTTTTTCATAAAAGCACCTCGCAAGCAAAAATCAAAGAAAGGACAGCACTTTTCTTTCAGCGCTGCCCTTATCTCTCAAAACACATCTGTTAAAAATTCGGCTTATCGCCCTGACTCCGCTTGTCAGTGCTCGCCGAGCCACGCCTCGGCCTTTGCCTTGGAGACGGACTTGATGTTCTCGGTCGGGTATTTGGATTCCGCACCGCCGTTTACATAGAGAAAATAGAGGCCTGCGGGAGTCTGATAAAGGGTCTCCTCATAGCCGTCCGCATCACCGAACGCACCGACGGTGAACTTCTTTACGAGGGTCGCGGTCGAAGTGTCGTACTCTCTCTTGCAGATTATCTTTTTCATGGTTTTCACCTCTGTTGCTTATCATTCGGGATTTATTATATGATAGCACTTTTTGCGCGTTTTTTCAATCCGCAAGCAGACTAAATACTGGAAATTTTTTACACATATATTGTGCATATTCACTATAATTTGCGTTTATTTTTCTACATTCAGATAGAAAAGTCCCGCTTAAAGCGGCGGAATAAACGTCACTCAAAGCGGGACTTTAGGATTTAGTTATTGCAAGGAAAGCTAACGCCTTGGCATTAGTCCTTGAGCGGAATGCCATTGCCGTCGGTGTTGATGCTGCCGGTAAGGATCATAATGCCCTCAATAAGGCCCCAAATTCCGCTGACGGTAGCGCCTACGCCGCAGGTCAGGCAGGTGATGAGCAGCTGAGCGACAGCCTTGCCGGTGTTGCCGAGATAGAAGTTGTGCACGCCGAACGAGCCGAGTAAAATTCCGAGAATGCCGGCAGCGATCTTCGACTTCTGGGTCGAAGGATCGTACTGGGGCTGCTGAACAACAGCGAAGCCGCAGTTGGTGCAGATGCTTGCGCCGGGAGCGACATTCTGGCCGCAGTTGGCGCAGAAATTGCTGCCCGTGCCGGCAGCAAAGCCGCAATTGGTGCAAACAGCAGCATTGTTGTCCATAGGAGTACCGCAGTTTTTACAGAACATTTTAGTTCACCTCAAAAAAATATTTGTTGCAGCGCGGCAATTCCTACGAACTGACGGCTCATACTACAAGTAATTATATTATTAAATATGCGCACTGTCAACCGAAATTGTCGCTTTTTCTGTAATTTCACATTCTATATAGGCAAAAGCGCCCCGCGTGACCGAAGCGGCCGCGCAAAGCGCTTTTAATTAAGTTTTGATCCAAGCGCGAAAGCGGCCGAAAATCAGACGTAAAGCTCGACTTTCTCCATCTTCAGCGCGTCGCGGCCGCTCTCAAGGTTGAGATAGACCCAGTTGTCGCCCTCGTACAGACCGATCTCGCTGCGTGACTCGACGACCTTGCCCTGCGTGCCACCGATGAGCACGCGCATATGAGCGCCGTCGGCCGCAACTCCGAGCACGACCGAGTACTGCTCAAGCGAGTCGGCAGGAGTGGACACATACATCTTGACGATGCAGCGGGCGCGCCTGTCGCTCTTGACAAGCCAGCTGTTTGAGTCCTTGATGTCGGTAAAGGTCGCGATGAGCTTGTACTCGTGATCCGCGTCGGCAGGCTTGAAGCCTATCTTCGCGTAATGCTCGAACGCAGCGACGCTCATTGCATAGCGGCAGACGTTCATCGCGTTGCGCTGCAGCTCGCCGCGGGTCAGCTTGCCCTCGTCGAGCCACTGACGGATATTGTCCGCGTCGAAGGTGCCCGCAAGGCCGTTGCCGACGATCATATAAACGTCGTTCTGGGCGCGCACCATCGGCGCGCGGTTGTTCTGAGTCGAGTGCTCCTCGTATTCGGGGTGCTCGTCGCAGTTGGTACCGGTCCACCAGTCGGTCATAACGAAGCCGGTGTAGCCCCAGTCGCCGCGCAGGATAGTGGTGTTGAGGTCGTAGTTGCAGGCGGTGTGCACGCCGTTGACCTTATTGTAGGAGGTCATTATCGAGGTCGCGCCGCCCTCCTTGACCGCGATCTCAAACGGGCGCAGGTAGATTTCGCGCAGCGCACGCTCGCTGACAACGGAGTCGTGGGTGTTGCGGGTAGTCTCCTGACTGTTGGCGCAGAAGTGCTTGATGGTAGCGGTTACGTCGCTCTCAAGCAGGCCGCGGCACTGAGCCGCCGCCATAAGACCCGACAGCAGCGGATCCTCCGAGAAATACTCGAAGTTGCGGCCGTTGAGCGGGCTGCGGTGAATATTGATTCCGGGTCCGAGCAGGGTGTCGACCCTGTGTCCGTACATCTCGATACCCTCATAGACAAAGAGCTTTTCGATAAGCTCGCAATCCCAGGTAGAAGCCATCTGCGTGCCGTTGGGCATTGCGGTGGCCTGAATCTTGCCGGGCATTCTGAGGCCGGACGGGCCGTCGGACGAGCACAGCACGGGAATACCGAACTGCATCAGGCGGTCGGTGATGCCGCCGTAGGCGCTGCCTGTGCCCGTGACCTTCGGGCTGGACATTCCCTCGCCGCGCGAGATATGGATAAGGTCGTCGTCGGACAGCTGAGCGATGAATTCCTCCATCGAGCACTTGCCCGTCTTAACGTCGTTGAGGATAAGCCCCTTGTCGCCCGTGTACGGAATGTCGGCGGGACGGTTGGCGGCGATGCGCTCAAGAATATCGTACTGTCTGAGCGGAGCGGGCTCCATGACGACCCTGTAGCCGTCCGCGTCCTTTGTCATACGGAAGCGGTCGAAAGCGAAGGTCGGCGCGAGCGCCTGCTCAAGCTGCTCGGTCACGACGAGCTCGCTTATCGGATAAGTATAGACCTTTTCGCAGGAGTGAGCGTCGTTGCCGACGTAAATGTCGTAGTCGCCCGCCTCGAGGACGTAGGCGTAGGCGTTGCCTGTCACGCCCGAATCGTCGTAGGACGCCATCGAGTCGATGTCGAAGCCGACGGTCAGCTCCTCGCTTTCATTCGGGGCGAGGAGTCGGGTCTTTTTGAACGCGGCCAGCTGCTTGAGCGGCTTGCCGAGCTTGCCCTGCGGCGCGCCGTAGTAGACCTGGACGACCTCCTTGCCCGCGCAGTCGCCGGTGTTGGTGACCCTGACAGTGGCTTCAATGCGGCCGCCGCGGTCGGTGACGGAGACAGTCTCGGTCTTAAAAGTGGTGTAAGAGATACCGTAGCCGAACGGATAAAGCACCGCGTCGGGGGCCACGGTCTCGAAGTATCTGTAGCCGACGTAGATATCCTCGCTGAAGCAGTTGCGCTTGTGGTCGCCGAAGTAAGGCGTGCTCGGAATAACGTCAAAGCTGTTGACGATGGTGTCTGGCAGCTTGCCGCAGGGGTTTACCTTGCCGCGAATGACGTCGACGGTCGCGCGGCCGCCCTCCTGGCCGCCCTGCCAGACGTACATGACCGAGTCGATGTCGTACTTTTTGACCCAGTTCATATCCATTATGTTGCCGACGTTGAGCAGCACCGCGACCTTGTCAAAGTGCTTCTTAATCGCGGCGAACATCTCCTCCTCGCTCTCGGAGAGGAAGTATGAGCCGGCCTCGGCCACGTTGTCGCGCGCCTCGCCGGAAGTTCTGGTTATGATAACGAGCGCGATGTCGGACTGCTCTGCAGCGGAAGTCAGCAGCTCGTCGCTCAGCGGCATCTCGACCTGGCTCCACGGAGCGTCCGCCCAGCCCTTGCCCTTATCGTAGGGGTGCCCGGCGTTATAGTCGGCGTAAGCCTCGGCGAGGTCCTCGTTGATGACAACGCCGCCCTCAGCGCGCAGCTCGTCGAGAATGTTGGTCAGATACGGCGCGTTGACCGCTCCGCCCGAGCCTGCGCCCGATTTGATGTAGTCCTTCTGCATTCTGCCGAAAACGGAGACTTTGGCGCCATCCTTCAGCGGCAGCAGCCCCCCGCGGTTTTCAAGCAGCACACAGCCTTCGGCTGCAACGGTGCGCGACCATTCGGCAACCTCCCTGAGAGGGCCCGCCTTTACGGACGAAAGGTCGATACCTGCCACAGTTTTACTCATTTTGTTTCCTCCGTTTCCCTTTTATCTATCCAAACACCCTTCAGATAGAAAATAAGTGTCAATACAGTGCTTGTGATCCAGCCGATAGGCCATGAAAGCCATATTCCCGTCGGGGAGTTGAGCAGCCCCGAGAGTATCCACGCGATGACCACGCGCAGCCCGAGGTCGGCCATTGTCGCGAACATAAAGCAGCCCATCGCGCCCGCTCCGCGCAGCACGCCGTCAAAAGCGTTCTTTATCGCGCAGAGGATAAGAAACGGTATGACTATCCTGAGATATGTTACGCCTATCGTTACGGCCTCGGGATTATTCTCTTTCATAAACAGGCCGATGAGCGGCTCTGCTGCGAAGAAGATGAACAGCGTAAGCGGTATGCTGACCGCCGCGCCGATTTTGAGCATAGTGCGCACGCCCTGCCGCACGCGCTCGGGCTTTTCGGCGCCGAGGTTCTGCGAAACATAGGGCGAGAGGCTGCCGCCCAGGGCGTTGACCGTGGTAACGCCGAGGTTCTTGATCTTGCTGCCCGCGGAGAACGCCGCGATGGCCGACGAACCGAAGCCGTTTATAAGGCGCTGCACGCACATATTGCCTATCGAAATGCTGCTTTGCTGCAGCGCGCTCGGTATCGACACGGCCGTTATCTGCGCCAGTATGTCGCCCGAAAACAGGCCGGGCTTTTTGTCGGTCGCAATTTTCCTAAGCTGCAAAAGCAGCGTGGTCATACTGAGCGTTGCGGCGACCGCCTGGGTGATGAAAGTCGCCCAGGCGACTCCCTTCACACCCCAATTAAACACTATTACGAACACACAGTCAAGCAAAATGTTGCCGACCGATGAAAAAATCAGAAATATCAGCGGCGTGCGGCTGTTGCCGAGCGCCGTGAACACTCCGTTTGCGATATTGTAAAAGAATAAAAATACAAGGCCGCCGACGTAGATGTTCAGATAAGTCTCCGCCTGTGCGAAAATTCCGTCGGCTTTCGGCGTGCCAAGCAGGCGCAGCAGCGGCGAGCTGAGCGCAAAGCCGGCGACTGTCAGCACCGCGCTCAAAACACAGCAGGCGATGAGCGCCGTGTTTATCGCCGTCTTCATTCGCGTCATGCGCTTTGCGCCGAACAGCTTCGAGATGACGACGGAGCTGCCGACGTTCATTCCCGTGCCGAACGCAAGCAGGATAGTTGTTATCGGGTACGACGCGCCGACGGCGCTTAGAGCGCTTTCGCCGATGAATTTGCCCGCGATGACCGTATCGGCAATGTTATAAAGCTGCTGAAACAGCACGCTTATCAGCATCGGCATCGAAAAACGCAGCAGTACGCCGAACGGCTTGCCGACGGTCATGTCGCGGATCAAATCAGACCCTCCTCCACTTTACGCCCTGCGGAGTGTCCTCAAGCTCGATACCCTTCGCCTTCAGCTCGTCGCGAATCTCGTCTGCGCGGGCGAAGTTGCGCTCCTTTCTGGCAGCGGTACGCTCGGCAATGAGCGCTTCGATCTCGGAGTCGATGTCATCGCCCTTGTCGAGGTTATAAACAAGGCCGAGCACCCCGCACAGCTCGTCAAACAGCGCAAGCGCCGCGGCGCAGTCGGCCTTTGAGGCCTCTCCCGCGAGCATGGTGTTTATCTCCCTTGTGAGGTTGAACACGGCAGCGATAGCGTCGGCGGTGTTCAGGTCGTCGTCCATCGCAGCGGTGAACTCGTCCTTGAAGCGGCCGAAATCGCGCTCTGCTGGCTTTTCAGGTGCGCTTTCAAGGCGGAACGCGAGGTTCTCGCGGCAGTTGTAAAGGCGCTCGAGCGCATTCTTCGCCTGCTCGATTATCTCGACCGAGTAGTTGATGGGCGAGCGATAGTGCGACGAGATCATCAGGTAGCGGATAGGCTCGTAGCCGTACTTTTCAGCCACGTCGCGCACGGTGAAAAAGTTGCCCAGCGACTTTGACATCTTGCGGTTGTCGACGTTGATGTAGCCGTTGTGCAGCCAGTAGTGCGCAAACGGCTTGCCCGTGCAGCACTCGGACTGCGCGATCTCGTTCTCGTGGTGCGGGAAGATGAGGTCCTGACCGCCGCAATGAATGTCGATGGTGTCGCCGATGTAGCGCCGGCTCATGACCGAGCACTCGATGTGCCAGCCCGGGCGACCGTCGCCCCACGGGGACGGCCAGAACGGCTCGCCCGGCTTTACGCCCTTCCAAAGGGCGAAGTCCATCGGGTCCTCCTTGACCTCGGTGACGTCGATGCGCGCGCCCGCTTCAAGCTCGTCAAGCGGCTGGTGCGACAGCTTGCCGTACTCGGCAAATTTGTTGGTGCGGAAGTACACGTCGCCGTTCGACGGATAGGCGTAGCCGCGCTCGATAAGGCGGCTTATCATATCGATTATGCCGTCGATGTTCTCGGTCGCGCGCGGGTTGACCGTCGCATGGCGGATATTCAGGCCGTCGGAGTCGATCCAGAACTCCTTTATGTACCGTTCGGCGACCTCGGGCACGGTTATGCCCTCCTCGTTCGCCTTGCGGATAAGCTTGTCGTCGATGTCGGTGAAATTCTGCACGAAGTTGACGTCGTAGCCCTTCCACTCAAGGTAGCGGCGCAGCACGTCGAACACGCACAGCGGGCGCGCGTTGCCGATGTGGATATAGTTATAAACCGTCGGGCCGCAGGCGTAAATACCGACCTTGCCCGGGGTTATCGGAATGAAGTCCTCTTTTTTTCGGGTCAGGGTGTTAAAAAATTTCATTTTATCTGTCCTCCTGTTTGGCTTTTATTTCGTCAAGCTCGCCTTTAAGCGCTCCAAGCTCCTGCCGCATACGGCAAAGCTCCTGCGCAACCGGGTCGGGAACGTGTATCTGATCGAGGTCGAGACGCACGCCGTTGCGCTTTACCACGCGAGCGGGAACGCCGACGGCGGTCGAATTGTCGGGCACGGTATCGAGCACGACCGCACCCGCCGCAATGCGGGAGTTGTCGCCGACCTTGAACGGGCCGAGCACCTTTGCGCCCGAGCCTATCATCACGTTATTGCCGATGGTCGGATGGCGCTTGCCGTGATCCTTGCCCGTGCCGCCGAGGGTCACGCCCTGATAGATCGTCACGTCGTCGCCTATCTCGGTCGTTTCGCCGATGACGACTCCCGTACCGTGGTCGATGAACAGGCGGCGGCCGATCGTCGCGCCGGGGTGTATCTCGATGCCCGTCTTGCGCACGGCTCTTTGCGAGATCAGGCGTGCGATGAAGAAGTGCCCCCTGTCGTAGAACCACCGCGCGCGGCGGTGCATTCTGATGGCTTTAAGCCCCGGATAGAGGAAGAATATCTCAAAAAATGACCGTGCGGCGGGGTCGCGCTCCTTTACGGTCGCGATGTCCTCCTTCAATCTGTCAAACATAAAAATCATCTCCTTGCCGAAAAATAACGCCCCCGCTGTCTGAAAAGACGGCGAAGGCGAAAAGTATCCGCGGTTCCACTTCGTGTTTATCACTTTAAGACCGATAACGGCGGCCGACCGTACGGAAATAATCGAAGCCGAGGTGCTGCTCTGAAATGAGCCGCTTGGCGAAGCCGAGGTCATGCCCCTCAAAAACGGAGCGCGTCTCTCCGCGAAGCTCCCCTCAAAGACCGAAGGCGAGCGCCGCTTCTTTCCTCCCGTATGCTGTGCGGGTGCATTCGCCTGCAAGGCCGACCGAAGGCTCTTTCAGCCGATGAAGCCCTCTCTCTTTTGCCGGTTAGGAAGCAGGTTACTTATCCCGCGTCAAACGCATTTGACTGTATTGTTGTATTGTGCGGCTTTTGACGCACTTTACATTATATTATATGACGAACAAAGCGGTTTGTCCAGTCATTTTTTACCTGGAATTTACAAACTCGCGGTTCTGCACGGCGTAAACAATGCCTGAAATGACCGCCATAACGGTCGAAAACCACATTACCGCGCAGTAGATAACGCGCAGGACGTGCGTCGGAGCGCCCGCGAGCAGCCCGAGCTCAAGCGAGCCGTCGAGCCATATCAGGTACTCAAACAGCAGCGCAAGAATTATCGAGGCCATCTGGGTGACGGTCTTCATCTTGCCGTAGATGTTCGCGGCAACGACCTTGCCCCCGCCCGCGGCCATAAGGCGCACGGAGGTGACGAGAAATTCCCTCGTCAGGACGATGAAGTTTATCCACATCATCGACTTCAAGCCTCCGATGCCGCAGACCATAAAGCCTAAAAACGCGGCGGTGGTGAGCATTTTATCCGCAAGCGGGTCGAGGAACTTGCCCAAATCGGTTATCAAATTGTACCGACGCGCAATTTTTCCGTCGATAAGGTCGGTCAGCGACGCGAAAATGAACACAAGCAGCGCCGCAAGGTAGTGGTGCGGAAATTCGGTCACCAGCAGCACCAGAAATATCGGTACCATTACTATGCGCAGCACGGTCAGCTTATTCGGTAAAGTCATTTCTCATTCCTCCGATACCTGACAGCCGAGCAGGTCGTATTCGATAGTGTCGGTGACCTCGACCCTGACGATGTCGCCGGGCTTTGCGCGCCTCTCGGCGGGGGTGAAGAATATCTTCGCGTCGATCTCGGGCGCGTCGGCCTTGGTACGGCCGTACAGGCACTTTATGTAATCATCGTAGCCCTCGACGAGCACGTCGAGCACCTGACCCATCTTCTCCTGATTCTTTTCCTCGGTTATGCGCAGCTGCGCGTCCATAATGACCTCGCTGCGGCGGATCTTTACCTGCTCGTCGATCTGATCTGGCATGGCCGCGGCCAGCGTGCCGTCCTCCGCCGAATAGGCAAAGCAGCCCAAGCGGTCAAAGCGGACGTCGTGCACAAACTCGCACAGCTCGGTGAACTGCTCCTCGGTTTCGCCCGGGAAGCCCGTGATGAACGTGGTGCGCAGGGTAACGTCGGGCAGCTTTTCGCGAATGTGAGCCATAAGTGCGGTCAGGCTACGGCGGTCGCCTTTGCGGTTCATGCGTTTAAGAATATCGCCGTCGCAGTGCTGGAGCGGAATATCAAGGTAGTTGAGCACCTTTTCCTGCCGCGCCATGGTGTCAAGCAGCTCGTCGGTGATGAGGTCGGGGTAGGTGTAGAGCATTCTTATCCACTCTATACCGTCTATTTTGCACAGCTCGTCAAGCAGCTCGGCCAGCTTCGGCTCGCCGTAGAGGTCGCGGCCGTACATGGTCGTGTCCTGCGCAATGAGGACGATCTCCTTAACGCCGCGCGCGGCGAGCGAGCGCGTCTCGGCGACGATGTCCTCCGTTTTGCGCGAGCGGAAGCGGCCGCGTATTTTCGGTATCGTGCAATAGGTGCAGCAGTTGTCGCAGCCGTCGGACGTGCGGACATAGGCGGTGTACTTCGGCGTGGTCAACACGCGTTCGCCCTCAAGCGCGAGGTCGTACTTGTCGCCGAACTTCTCAAAGCCGCTGCCCGCAAGCGCCTGCTCGACCGCGGCGACAATGTCGCCGTTGCAGCCGATTCCGAGCACCGCGTCGACCTCGGGCAGCTCCTTGCGTATATCCTCGCGGAAGCGCTCTGCAAGGCAGCCTGTGACGACGATGCCCTTGATGGTGCCCTCTTTTTTGAGCGCCGCCATTTCGAGAATGTTCTCGATAGCTTCCTTTTTAGCGTCGTCGATAAAGCCGCAGGTGTTGATTATCACCACGTCGGCGCTCGATTCCTCATTAGTTATGGTATAGCCCGCGTCGTGCAGACGGCTGAGCATAAGCTCGGCGTCGACCTGATTTTTGGGACAGCCGAGCGAAATCATTCCAACCTTACATGGCATTTTTCGGAAAACCTCTCATTCGTACAGCTCCGCGTCGCAAAACCGCCCGATGGCGGCGCGAATGTCGGAGTATGAAAAGCCCTTTCGGGCAAGGGAGTCGATAACTTTTTTGAGCGCCTTTTCGTCGGCGTTCTCAAGGCGCGCGGCATACTTTGAGCGTATCAGCTCATCAAGCTGGTCGTCGGCCGACACATCAAGCTCGGCTATGACCTCGTCGATTATGTCGCGGCTTATTCCCTTTTGCATAAGCCGCGCGCGCGCATCTCTTACCGAGCAACGGCGCACGAAAGTCAGCTGCTCGGCGTAGCGCTCGGCAAAGCGGCGGTCGTCGATGAGCCCCAGATATACCATTCGCTCGACTGCGTAGTCGGCGGCTTCCTCGCCGAAGTCGCGGCGCAGCTTGTCGCGCATACCGCGCTTAGTATAGTCGCGCGTATCGAGCAGCCACAGAGCCTTGCTTTCGGCGCGCATATATCTTGAGCGCATACACAGCTGCTCAAGCTCGATAAGGCTGACCTCGTCGCCCTCGCGGTATCCCCAACCGTCGAACGCGCCGCGGTCGGCGAGCAGGCCGCCGTCGTCGGAAAAGTCGGCGCACGGCAGCTCGTCCTTTGAAATGAACCTGTCGCCGAAGCCGTCGCTGAAAAACAGCGCGTTAAGATGCTTGCGGCGAACGCTCACGCGTTTGATTATCATCAGTCGTCAACGTCAACGTCGAGGTTGACGCGGCTCTTGACCTTCGGTGCGGGGGTCATCGGAGCGTCGGCCGCGTCGGCTGCCGTCTGAACGGGAGCGCTCTCGTGCCCGGCCTCCGCCTCGGCCTCGTCGTTATAGGAGGACGAGCGCTTTTTAAGCTCGGCCATAACCTTGGCTTCAAGCTCCTCGCCCAGCTCCCTGTCGGTCTCGATAAGCGTCTTGACGTTGTCGCGTCCCTGCGCCAGACGGCGGTCGCCGTAGGAGAACCACGCGCCGCTCTTTTTGATGATGTCGTACTCAACGGCGAGGTCGACGATCTCGCCCGATTTGGAGATGCCCTTGCCGTACATAATGTCGAACTCGGCGGTCTTGAACGGCGGCGCTACCTTGTTCTTGACGACCTTCGCCTTGGTGTGCGAGCCGACCATTTCGGTGCCGTTTTTGATAGTCTCGCCGCGGCGGATCTCAATTCGTACAGAGGCGTAGAATTTCAGCGCGCGGCCGCCCGGGGTGACCTCGGGGTTGCCGTAGACCACGCCGACCTTTTCACGCAGCTGGTTGATGAAGATGACCACGCAGTTGGACTTGGAAATGGCGCTGGTCAGCTTTCTGAGCGCCTGAGACATCAGCCGCGCCTGAACGCCGACGTGGGAGTCGCCCATATCGCCCTCGATCTCGGCGCGGGTAACGAGCGCCGCGACCGAGTCGACGACGACTACGTCGAGCGCGCCCGAGCGCACGAGCGCCTCGGCGATTTCGAGCGCCTGCTCGCCGGTATCGGGCTGCGAAACAAGCAGCGAGTCGATGTCGACGCCGAGGTTGTGCGCATAAAGCGGGTCAAGCGCGTGCTCAACATCGATGTAGGCCGCTTCGCCGCCCTTTTTCTGCGCTTCGGCAACAACGTGCAGCGCGATGGTCGTCTTACCCGATGACTCGGGGCCGTATATCTCGACGATACGTCCCTTCGGCACGCCGCCGATTCCGAGCGCCACGTCAAGCCCGAGCGAGCCTGTCGAAATGCTCTCGACGTTCATCGCGACGTTCTCGCCGAGCTTCATTATCGAGCCCTTGCCGTACTTTTTCTCAATTTGGCTCAGAGCGGTGGCAAGCGCCTCGCTCTTGGCCTTGTCGGTCGTCGGCATTTCAAATCCGACGGGTTTCTTTTTCTCTGCCATAGCTTGTTACCTCCGTATATTTGAAAAATGTTTAACCTGAATCTGTCGGCTTAAAGCCGTAAACCACGCGGTCAAGTCCCGAATAGTCGCGGTCGGTCTGCGGCGAAAAGGCAGCGAATATGTCGCTCACTCCTTTTGCCTGCGAGCAGCCTATCTCGACGGCAAACGCGCCGCCGTTGCCCAATAGGGGCAGCCAGTTTTCGGCTATCGCGCGGTAGAAGGTCAGCCCGTCCGCTCCGCCGAGAAGCGCTTCGTGCGGCTCGCGCAGCACCTCTGCGGGCAGCGTTTTCATTTCGTCAGCGGTGATGTAGGGCGGGTTTGACACTATCAAATCGAACTCCCCGAAGCCCTCGGGCTTTTGCAGCACGTCGGCGCGCCTTGCGGAGACTTTTACGCCGTTTAACGCGATGTTCTCTTCAAGGAAGCCGAACGCCCTGTCATACAGCTCGACCGCCGTTACGCTCGCGTCGGGGCGCTCCTTTGCGATGGAAACGGCCACGCAGCCGCTGCCCGAGCAGAGGTCGAGCACCCTCGGCGACGCCAAGCTCCCGATAAGCTCAAGTGAGCGCTCGACCAGAATTTCGGTATCGGGCTGTGGAATGAGCACGCCCTCGCCCACCTTGAACGGCAGACCCCAAAACTCCCACTCGCCCAAAATGTACTGCAGCGGCTCGCCCGAAAGCAGCCGCCTGACAGCCGCGTTCAGCCGCTCGTCGGAGTTGAAGCTCTCGACCAGCTGCCGCGCTTCAAACGCGGCGGCTTCGCGCCCCGCTGCGGCAAGAGCGCGCGTAACGAAAGCGAGCCTTTCGTCAAAGCTCACCAGCGGTCGTCCTCCTCGTTTTCGGGAATGACGGCCTTCATCGCTTCAATAGCGACCTCGATCATCGAGTCGTCGGGCTCTTTGGTCGAGATGTGCTGAAGCCACACGCCCGGTGCGGAAATTATTCTGGTAAGCAGGTTGTCGCGGCGGCCGCAGAACTTGATAAGCTCATAGCCCAATCCGCAGATAAGCGGTATCGTGAGCAGCTTTATGAACACCCACAGCAGCTTGAAGCCGAACATATCGCTCGTTGCGATCGCCTTTATTCCGGGGATGAACAGCAGCAGCTGGCAGACGATTATGCTGACGATAAGCATGAGGATAAGGAAAGACGTGCCGCATCTGGGGTGGAAGCGGCGCTGCTTGCGGACGTTTTCGACCGTCAGCGGCAGGCCGTGCTCGTAGCAGAATATCGTCTTGTGCTCCGCACCGTGATACATAAACACGCGCTTGATGTCCTTCATGCAGGCCACGGCGGCCATGTAGGCGACGAAGATGATGATTTTTATAACGCCCTCGAACAGCGCCTGATAGGCGGTGATATTCACACCCGAAAGGCTGTTCAATTTGGTAAACATCGCGTGCGGCAGATACATAAACAGCACAAGCGCAAGCGCCAAGCCGAGCACCGCACTGAGCACGGAAAGCGCCGCCGTTGCAACGCTGTTTGAGCCTTTTTCGGCTTTTTTATCGGTGTCAGCAGACTCCGTGGCCTCGGCGGCCTTTGCGGCGGCGTCGGCAGCGTTGTCGTCGGCTTCGAACGAGGTAAGCACCTCTTTCTCCATTTCGGCCTCGTCGGGCAGCGGCTCGCCGTCGGCGGGGACTTGCTCAAGCTCTGCCGCATCTGGAAGGTCGGCTTCGGCAGCGGCGGCTTCGTCGATGTCGGTCGCGCAGGAGTCGGCAGCGGCAGTCTCCTCAGTCGCGCTCTCCGCTCCTGCGGCAGCAGCCGCGCTCTCCGCTCCTGCAGCAGCAGCTGCTCCGTCCGCGTTTGCGGTTTCGGCAGCTTCGGCGACCTCCGCGCTTTCGTCAACACCTGCGTCTTTGCCGCTTTCGGCGGCGTGCTTCTTTGCGGCTTTTTTCTTCTTTTCGGCCTCTTCCTCCTCGAGCATTCCGGAACGCTCGGCAGAAAGCATCAGCGCCTTGTAGCCGACTGCCATCGACTCGATAAAGCCCGAAACGCCCCTGACTATGGGCAGGCGCAGGAATTTGTTCTTTTTAAACGCGCTGCCGTTTAGGTCATCAGTCACGATAGTTCCGTCGGGTCGGCGCACCGAAATGACAGTGCGGTGCGGGCCTTTCATCATAATGCCCTCGATAAGAGCCTGGCCGCCGATGGAAGTCTTTTTTTCGCAGGAATTACTGCAATTACTGCTTTTCATCGTTTCCTCCTTCACTGTCCGCGTCGGCCGCCTCGGGCAGTGAAGCCTCGGGCGCTATCGGTATGGCAACGGTCACTGTGGTGCCGATGCCCTCGGAGCTGTCGATAAGCAGCAGGCCGTTGTGGTTGCGGACGATCTCGTCTGCCACCGCAAGGCCGATTCCCGAGCCGCGGACGGTTTGGTTAGCCTTATAAAATTTTTCTTTAACGCGGTCGAGGTCGCCTGCGGGTATGCCCACTCCGCTGTCGGTCACGGTGACCTTTACGCAGTTTTCCTCGACGCTTACATCTATCTGAACGACTCCGCCGGGGTGGTTATACTTTACGGCGTTGTCGATGACGTTGACAAAAACCTGCGTCAGGCGGTTTGAATCGCCGATGACGCTCGGTATCGAGCCGGGCTCGTGATAGGCAAGCATAACGCCCGCCTTTTTAGCCGCTTCCTCATACATACAGACGGCCTCGCCAAGCTCCGCAAGCAGGTCGAGCCGCTCCATTTTATAGACCATTCTGCCCGACTGCATACGCGAAAAGTCGAGCAGCTCCTCGACAAGGCCCGACAGCCTGTCGCTTTCGCGCAGGATCACGTCGATGCCCTTTGTCACAAGCGCGTGGTCGGTGTAGACCGAGTCGCGCACCGTCTCTCCCCAACCCTTTATGGCGGTCAGCGGCGTGCGCAGCTCATGCGAAACGGACGAGATGAACTCGTTTTTCAGCTTTTCGGTCGACTCAAGCTCGCTTGCCATATAATTGACCGCGTCACACAGCTCTCCGAGCTCATTCAGCTCGCGCACCTCAAGGCGCGACTTGAAGTCGCCGCCCGCGATCTGCCGCGTGACGTTGCTGACGTCCTTTATCGGCGTGATTATCGACTGGACAAAGTATTTGCCGACGAAAAACGCGATGGCGACCACCGCAACGCCCGCCGTAACGGCAAGCAGAACGATGTAAAGAATCTGCCTGTCAATTCTGGAAAGCGAGGTTATGCATCTGACCGCTCCGACCGAGCCTGAGCCGTAGTCGGAGAACAGCGTGCACTGCGACATAATGTGCTCGCCCGAGGACAGCCGTCCCGTCCACGAGGCGCTGCCGCCGTTTTTGAGCGCAGCCGGATAGTCCCCGTACTCCTCCTCGCTCGACGGCAGAAAGCCGTTGGTCGAAACGATAATATTGCCCTTTGAGTCGAGAAACTGCACCTCCATGCTCTGCTTTTGCACAAAATCCTCGGCACACTCCCTTGCGGCGGCGGCGTAGGACGCGCTGTCGGTAACGCCCAGCTCGTCGAACGAGCGCGCGGTCGAGCCGAGAATATCGCCGACCTCGTTGTAATAATAGTTGTAAACGGCGACGCCGAGCGTGATGTCGAACACGACGAGTATGCTTATTATAAACACCATAGTGTTGATTATAAGCTGACGGCCGATGCTGTTATACTTTTTTATATGCACCTTTTTCAACGCTCGCGGCGCCTCCTTTCACTTTAATTTTTATGCAGCTTATTCGGTTATCCACTTGTAGCCCATGCCCCATACCGTCACGATATGGGTCGGAGCGCCCGGGTCGTCCTCGATCTTCATTCGCAGGCGGCGGATATTGACGTCGACTATCTTCTCCTCGCCGAAGTAGGCGTCGCCCCACGCGCGGGATAGTATGTCGCTGCGGTCGAGCGCTTCGCCCGGGTGGGTGAAGAAGTATTCGATGATCTTGAACTCCACCTGCGTAAGCTCGATGGGCTTGCCGCGCTTTGTCAGCGTGTGGCGGCGCAGGTTGAGCGAAAAGTCGCCGAGTGTTATCTCCTCGCCCGACGGCGCGGGGGCGCCCGACTTGGAGATCATCTCGACCCTGCGGTAGAGCGAGTCGACGCGCGCGACAAGCTCGCTCGGGCTGAACGGCTTTGTGACATAGTCATCCGCGCCGAGCATAAGGCCCGAGACCTTGTCCATCTCCTGTGTGCGCGCGGTGAGCATTATAATGCCTATCGTAGCGCTTGCGCGGCGCAGCTCCTTGCAGACGGTCAGGCCGTCGATGCCCGGCAGCGCAATATCGAGCAAAGCAAGCTGAAAATCGCCGCCGCTCTCTTTAAAAATGCGCAGGGCATCCTCGCCGTTATCGGCTTCGACAGTGTCGTAGCCCGCGCGGTTCAAGTTAATAACTACGAACTCGCGAATGTTCGCCTCGTCCTCAACAACAAGAATACGCTTCATTTTATATCTCCTCTCAGATAAGGCTGAAAAGCTTTTTCAAAGTTGCTTCGTCAATCGCATACTCGCCACTTGAGTCGACTATCCTCGCGACCCACACGGTCGAATCGTTGCGTGCAAGCTCAACAACGCCCTCGGCGTCGACCTTTTCAAAATCGGTCAGGCTGTAGGCGCGGATACGCAGCACCTCGGCGGTCGAGGTCTGCATAACGGGATCCCACACGCGGTAGCTCCTCATTCTGCTGCGCTTGTCGGTTACGAGCGTGATGTTGCCCACCCACCGACTCGGGAATTCAAGGCGGTAGCCGCCGTCGGAATAGAAATCCGCACGCAGAACGTCGTTAAACAGCTGGCCGTCAAAGCTCTTCCACACGGTAAGGTACTCGCGGTCGGTCTCCGACTTATCGGCATAGCCGGGCAGTATCTCGCTGAACGGTATCTCGGTCACGCCGTCGCCGTTTATATCGGTGCAAAGCGCGGTTATGCTGCGCTGCGTAAGCTGCGTTTCGGCTACGGTCAGGTCGAAAAACGGATTGACGAGCTGCCCGTCCGTGCAATAGATAACGTCGGTCACCATCGAAACGGCGGACTTGTTCGCGTCGACGAAAAGCGCGCGCTTTCCGCCCGCAAGCGTGCCGAAGCAGACCTGCGCGTAGCCGCTGATGTTGCCGTCGGTCACGGCCGAGCCGCGCAGCTCCATTGCCTCGCCGTTGAAGCTGTAAAGGCTGACGGCAGAGGTGCGCTCGGACGTGTTGAGCGACAGCAGAGCCAGCTGGTCGCTGCCCTCGCCCATCAGGTCGCACACGGCGTACTCGGTGTAGTTCTCCTGAACGTGCTGCACAAGGCCTTTGCCTTTATCAAAAGTGTAGATGTTGAGCTGATTGCCCGACGAGCTGTACATCTCGACCCCGACGAGTATCGACAGCGTCTTGTTGCGTGAGATGTCGGCCACGTCGACGCGGTCAAGCGCGCTGCCGTTGGTGGTCACGTCGCCGACCGAGCGCCATTCGCCGTTTGTGCGGGCGATGACGTTGATGTGCACGGCGTTTATCCCCTCCGCGCTCGGCACGGAGTAGAACGCAAGCGCCTCCTGAACGCCGTCGCCGTCGAGGTCGGCAAGCAGAAAAGCGCTGCGGTTTTCGCCCGAGCGCGGGTAACGCAGCGTTATCGACGAGCCGCACTTAGCGTAAAGCGCGCGCTGTATCTCGCCCATATCGCCCGTGGCCTTGGGTACGGCGATGAGCTTTTGAGTGCCGTCGGCGCTCAGCGAGCAGGACGACAGCATACACACGGCCGTCAGAACGGCCGCCGCGACCGCGATGATTTTTTTGAGCACTCCGCTCACCTCCGATGTTAAACCCCGTTCGGCATTGGAATCCGGCTGAAAACAAACCGTTTAAACAAAAATGCGGTGCAACCCGCTGTGTTTTCTTTAATCACAGTTCATTGTACCACATTTTTTTGATTTTGTATAGTTATTTTTGCGTTATCGCCTTATATATTTCGGCGCGCGGCAGACCGCTTTCGGCCGCGGCGAGCTTGGCCGCTTTCGACGCGGGAGAGCCGCCCGAAATGTAGCTTTCGGCCAGCTTCACCGCCTGCTCCAAAGTAAGCTCTTCGCGCTCGGGCTCGGGCGCTCCCGCGACTATCAGGACATACTCGCCCTTTGGAGGGGTAACGGTATAAAACTCCACCGCCTGCGACAAGGTCGTGCGCTGCACCGTCTCGTGGATCTTGGTTATCTCCTTGACAAGCGCTGCCTCGCGGTCGCCGAAGGCTTCGAGCATATCTTTGAGCGTTGAAAGCAACTTATGCGGCGCTTCGTAGAACACCATGGTTCGGCGCTCTGACTTGACCTCGTTGAGGTGCTCACGGCGCGATGGACGGTTGACGCTTAAAAAGCCCTCGAAGCAGAAGCGGCCGCAGTTCATTCCCGCGAGGGCGAGCGCCGTCGTCATTGCGGTGGGGCCGGGTACGCTCTCGACCTCGACCCCGCGCTCGTGGCAGAGCCTGACAAGGTCCTCGCCCGGGTCGGAGATCGCGGGCATTCCCGCGTCGCTGACAAGCGCGCAGTTTTCGCCCGCAAGTATGCGCTTCACCACATATTTCCCGCACGAGACGCGGTTGTGGTCGTGATAGCTGACAAGCGGTGTGTGAATGTCAAAGTGATTGAGCAGCTTCATCGTCACGCGAGTGTCCTCGGCAGCGATGAAGTCGGCGTTTGCAAGCGTCTCCTGCGCGCGGGGCGAAAAATCGCCCAGATTGCCTATCGGCGTGCCGACGACGTATAGCTTTCCGCTCATTTGCGCACCTCCTCGTTGTAGTCACGGTATATCCGCTCCATTTCGGGGCTGTATGCTGCGTCCTTTTCGATAAAAAACGGCGCGTCAATATTCAGCCCCGCTTTGGCGCCCTTTCGCCCCTCGACAAGGACGAGGCTCGGCGCTTTGCCCTCGCGCTGGCTGACCGTGCGCAGCCGCTTCGGCTCGACGCCGCAGGTGCGCATCAGGCATATCAGGTCGCTCAGCCGCTCGGGGCGGTGGCACATACACAGCCGCCCGCCGAATTTGAGCAGGCGCGCGGCAGCCTTGACGATGTCCTCAAGCGTGCAGGCGACCTCGTGGCGCGCGATAACGCGGCCGTCGACAGGGCTTTGCACCCCGCCGAGCGCAGTCTTGTACGGCGGATTCATCGTAACGAGAGTGAAGCCGTCGCCCATCTCGGGCGGGAGCGCTTTCAAGTCGCACTCAAGCGGGCTTATCCTGCCCTCGAGCCCGTTTGCGGCGACCGACTCACGCAGCAGCGAGACGGCGTCGGACTGTATGTCAACGGCGGTGACGGACTTCGGCGCAGCGTAGCGGCACCACAGCAGCGGGATTATTCCGCAGCCCGTCCCGAGGTCGCAGGCGATGTCGTCCTCCCTCGGAGCGGCGAAATCCGCCAGAAGCACCGCGTCGGTGCTGAAGCGGTGCACAGCGCTCACCTTGACGCGCACGCCGCGCCCCAGCGGCTGAAACTTCTCGAAATTTTCTGCTTTCAAAAGCCGTCACCTCCTCAAAAACCGTAAAAAAATAGCGGAGCACAAGGCTCCGCCGTCTCCCAAAGACAAATCAGTCCTTGGAAATAGCGCCCATCGGGCAGCCGTCAGCGCAAGCTCCGCACTCAACGCAGACGTTCTCGTCAATAACGTACTTGTCATCGCCGGCAGAGATAGCACCGGCAGGACATGTGCTCTCGCAAGCACCGCACTGAATGCACTCGTCAGAAATCTTGTATGCCATAATGTTACTTCCTCTCTGTCGCAGCGCGCGACTTATTATGTCGGCACATCGAACGCTCCCGCGCAAATGGTGCGTTGTCGGCGGATAAGCCGCCTTTATGTACCGCAAACATATTTTAACACAACAATGAAAAATTTCAAGACCTTTTTTAAGGAAGCAAACCGGCCTTTTTCGCACAGCCGCTATGAGTTTTTGCGCATGCTCAAAGCGATTGCAGGCGTCAGGCAGAAAGTGCGCGGTGCGGAAATCAAGCGGCGCAAGCTTGAGCGTTGCGGTGCAAAGCTGAAAGTGCGGCCGCGAATATTAAGCGGCGCACGGTACCCAGCTTCGCAATGCGCGTTGTTCTGCATCGTGCGGTGTGCGCTGTTTTGCAATATGCGCTGTTTTTGCGGCGGGCATCGCTTTGCGCGGCGCACGGTACTCAGCTTCGCAGTGTGCGTTGTTCTGCATCGTGCGATGTGCGCTGCTTTGCAATATACGCTGTTTTTGCGGCGGGCAGCGCTTTGCGCGGCGCACGGTACTCAGCTTCGCAGTGTGCGTTGTTCTGCATCGTGCGGTGTGCGCTGCTTTGCAATATACGCTGTTTTTGCGGCGGGCAGCGCTTTGCGCGGCGCTCAAGCTTGTGCGCAGTTTTCGCAGCGGGCATCGCTTTGCGCGGCGCTCAAGCTTGTGCGCAGTTTTCGCAGAGCCCTTATCGGCAAAACGGGCGTTATTCGTCCTTGTCCTCACCCTCGGCGGGCTTTTCGGTCTTTTCACCGTCGGGGCGCGGCTTGCGCTGGCGCGGCGGACGCGGCTTCGCGGGCTTCTGCGCCTTGGGCTGCTGCGGCTGTTTGTTCTGGCAGGGCTTGCGCATGGCCTGAACGTCGCAGCAATCGAATATCACCGGCGTATCGTTATCCTCGTACTTGACCTTGACCTTCTGCTCGAGCATACTGACCGCGATGACGTGCCCGACGCCCTGCGGAGTGTTGACCTGAGCGCCGACGCGCGGGGTCACCTTTATCAGCTCGTCATAGACGTTCTGCTCGTAGTTCAGGCAGCACATCAGACGGCCGCAGCAGCCCGAAATCTTGGTCGGGTTGAGCGAAAGCCCCTGATCCTTGGCCATTCTTATCGAAACGGGGTAGAAATCGTTCAAAAAGCGGGTGCAGCAAAATTCCTGCCCGCAGATACCGATGCCGCCGAGCAGCTTCGCTTCGTCGCGCACGCCTATCTGGCGCAGCTCGATGCGGGTGCGGAATGTCGAGGCGAGGTCCCTTACCAGCTCGCGGAAGTCGACGCGGCCGTCGGAGGTGAAGTAGAAAAGCATCTTGCTGCCGTCAAAGGCATACTCGACGTCGACGAGCTTCATATCCAGCTTGTGCGCAAGCACCCTTTTCTCGCAAACGGCGAGAGCTTCCTTCTCCTTGCGGCGGTTGTCGTCGTTGCGCTTTACGTCCTCGGGCGTAGCGCGGCGAATGACCTCGCGCAGCGGCTTGATGACCGTCTCGTCCTCGACGAGCGTGTTCTCCTGCGTGACCTCGCCGAAGACCAGCCCGCGCGCAGTGTCGACGATGACGTTCTCGCCGATTTTAAGCTGCTCGCCCTTGGGGTCGAAGTAGTACGGCTTGCCCGAATCCTTAAATTTGACTGAAACGACCTGTGTCATAAGTTTCTCCTTTATATGCAAGGGGCTTTCTCGGCTTTAAAACCGTTTTAAACCCCGATTAAGCTTTAATTTGAAAGCGCCGTTTTTCAACACTGCTCAAGATTTCTACGCAATATTTTAGTTCAAAAAACTGTATAAAGTTTTTCAAAAAATGAAGTTTTATGCGCGAAAAATTCGCGCGCAGAGGTCGGTCACGAGCAGCGCGCCGCCCATATTCGCGTCGCAGTCGTGCTCACCCTCGGCAGCGATCTGCTCAAGGCGCATCAGCTGCCTCGGCGTAAAGCGGGACGCGAGCCGAACTCTCCTGTCGTCGGCGGGAAAGCCGCGCTTTGCGCCCATTTTCACCGCAAGCGCGTCGTGAAAAAGCTCGCCGAGCGCACGGCATATGCCCTTGAGCGCGGCGCGGTCCTTTTCGTACGGGTGCAGTGCTTTCATCAGCGCCGATTCGCTCTTAAACACGGCGTCGACCGCCGCACGCGCGTACTGCGCGTAGTCCGCAGCGCCCGCAAGCGCGTCAAGAGCCGCGCCGACCGTAGTCTCGTAATCGCGGTCAACGTCCTCGCGGCTGTACTGCGGATATTTTTCGCAAATGAAGTCGATCCCCTCGTCGCGCTCGGGCACGTTCATTGAAAATACGCTCAGGCGCGATACGACCGTCTCGAGCAGCTGCCTGGCATACTCGCAGGTAAGCACGAACTTCACACCCGCGGGCGGCTCCTCAAGCACCTTCAGCAGGGCGTTTTGCGCCTGCTGGTTCATACGCTGCGCGTTCGGAATTATGAATACCCGGCACCTTGACTGGTTCGGCTTTACAAACGCATCAGAGCGCACCTGACGGATAACGTCGACACCTATCGCCGCCTTGTCGGTGGTGACGGTGGTTATGTCGGGATTTGAGTCGCCCGAAAGGCACGCAGCGCACCTGCCGCACGGCGCGTCCGCGTCAAGGCAGGCCGCAGCGCACGCGATCTGCCGCGCCAAGGTCGTGCGGCCGGAGCCGTACGGACCCTCAATAAGTATCGCGTGCGGCAGCCTGTCCTCGCTTAAAAGCGTGTTCAGGCGGTCATAGACGGCTTGGTTGCCGATAAGCTCGGGAGTAATCAAAACTTCTCGAATCTGTCAACGTCGGTGACGAAGATGGTCGCGCCGCCGACCGTTACCTCAATGGGCATCGGCACGGTGTCGCCCGGATAGTTTGAAAGGTTGGGGATGGTCTGCCTGCGCTTGCTCGAAAACTCGCGAATGGTCGTGATGACGTCCTCGACCTGCGAATCCTCAACACCGATAAGGAAAGTCGTGTTGCCTACCTTCAGAAAGCCGCCCTTGGTGGCCAGCTTTGTGACGATGTAGCCCTTGTCGGTCAGCTCGCCCGATACGGTCGGAGCGTCGTCGCTGTTGACTATGGCAAAAATCAGTTTCATAAAATTCTCTCCCCTCAAAAAATGCTGTCTCGCGCGCTCAAAAGCAGAGCTTTCCGTTCAAATCCGAGCAGACGCTTCCGCCTTTATTCGATGAATATGCCGCTTTGAGCGCTCCGATACTCTTTCACCGAATATATTTTAGCACAAATCAGGCACATAGTCAAACAATTAGTGCTTGATAATTTGTGTAATATGTATTATAATAGCATCAAAGAGCGCTTGTGCTTACGGGCGTGCGAATGTGTGGGTCCTGTGCGACAGTGGGCTGTGAACCATGTCAGGCGGGGAACCGAGCAGCATTAAGCGGATTCCTCTGTGCGCCGCAGTCAATCTTCGCATTCGCATCCCCGTGCGCATCAGCGCTTTTGTTTTGTCGATTTCAGGGCGGGATCTCAAGTCCCGCGCTTTTTCGGAGGTGACCTTTTCCGTGTACCGCGCTTTATACCGCAAATACCGCCCGCGCGATTTTTCCGACGTCTGCGGTCAGCCGCACATCGTCCGCACGCTGAAAAATCAGCTTAAGGAGGGCAGGCTGTCCCACGCCTACCTTTTCACAGGCTCACGCGGAACGGGCAAGACAAGCTGCGCCAAAATTTTTGCCAAGGCCGTCAACTGCCTCCGCCCCGTCGACGGCGACCCGTGCAACGAGTGCGAGATCTGCCGCGGCATTGACGACGAGACCGTCCTCGATGTGACAGAGATAGACGCCGCGTCCAACAACGGCGTTGACGACATTCGCGAGCTGCGCGACAACAGCGCGTTCGCTCCCGTCGCGGCGAAGTACCGCGTCTACATCGTCGACGAGGTACATATGCTTTCGGGCGCTGCGTTCAACGCGCTGCTCAAAACGCTTGAGGAGCCACCCGAGCACATCATCTTCATTCTCGCGACGACCGAGGTGCACAAGCTGCCCGCCACCATTCTCTCGCGCTGCCAGCGGTTCGACTTCCGTCGGATTTCGCCGGAGGACATCGCTTCAAGGCTCGAATTCGTCGCTTCAAAAGAGAATTTCACTTTAACTCACGACGCGGCTCTGCTCATCGGGCGGCTCAGCGACGGCGCAATGCGCGACGCGCTCAGTCTGCTTGACGTGTGCTCCGCCGCCTCCGACAATATCGACGAGCAGGTCGTGCTCGACAGCGCAGGGCTTTCGGGCAGACAGTATCTCGGCGACCTGATACGTGCCTGCGTCGGCGGCGACGCGGCCGCGGCGCTCGGCATAGTCGACGAGCTTTACCGCAAGGCCAAGGATCTGGGCAGGCTCTGCTCCGAGCTGGTCGAATACCTGCGCGATATTATGCTGATCAAGACGCTGCGCAGGCCCGAGGATATGCTCAAATGCTCGGCAGGCGAGCTTGACGAGATGCGCGCCGTCGCCGACAGTGTGAAGCTCGACGCGGTCATGCACGCGATAAGCGTGTTTGAGGGCGCGGGCGAAGCTATGCGCTCGGGCGCTGCGCGCAGAACGGCGGTCGAAACGGCCGTCATCAAGCTGTGTGACCCGTCGCTCGATACCTCGAGTGATGCGCTGCTCAGGCGCATAAGTCTGCTTGAAGGCTCTGCTCCGCGCGCGCCGTTTGCGCCGCAGGCCGAGAGCGCGTCCGCGGTCAGCGCCGCGCACCCCGCTCCTGCAGCTTACGCCCATTCCGCGCCCGCTGCGCCCCCCGCTCCCACCGAGCCAAAGCGCGAAGCGCCCCCCGCGCCCCGCGACGAATTCGTGTCCGCTGCGCCCCCGACAGACGAGCGCGCTCAAGCTCCCGCAGAGCCTGCTCCGTCCGCTGCCGCAGAGCCTGCTCCGTCCGCTGCCGCGAGCGCTCCTGTCGACGGCGCACAGTCCGCTCCCGCTTCGGATGAGCCCGAGGGCGAGTTCACCCGCTGGGGCGAAGTGCTCGACTTGCTCGGTCAGCGCGACCCGCTGATGAGAGCCGCTTTAGGCGGCTCACGCGCGTTTATTCGGGACGGCTTTATGCTGCTCGACTTTGCAAATCACAGCTTCCGCGATATGATAAACGATCAGCACCACCGTGCAAATTTGAAGCAGGCTATCGCCGCAGTGACGGGCAAAAGCTACCCGATAGGCCCCTATACTCCCGCCAAGCAGCCCGCAAAAAAGCAGGAAAACGACCCGCTTGACAAGCTGATTGAAAACGCCGCAGCCAACGGTCTCGGCGAAGAGATATGAACCCGAAAACGGTTCTCTGACGAAAGGAAGATTTATTTTATGAAAGCAAGATTACCTCAGGGCTACGGCGGAGGGCCGGGCAATATGCAGTCGATGCTCAAGCAGGCGCAGAAGATGCAGGCAGACATGGCCGCCGCGCAGGAAATGCTCGAGCAGCGCGAGTACACCGCTACCGCGGGCGGCTCGATGGTCGAAGCCAGGGTCAACGGCAAGCGCGAGCTTGTCGGAATTAAGATAAATCCCGACGTCGTCGACCCCGAGGACGTCGAAATGCTCGAGGACCTCGTCACCGCCGCAGTCAATGAAGCGCTGCGCGCCGCAAGCGAGGACAGCGAGAGCGAAATGGGCAAGATCACGGGCGGAATGAACATTCCGGGAATGTTCTGATGAGCTACTCGATTCCCTCCCTCGCCAAGCTCGCCGAGAATTTTGAGCGCATACCCGGCGTCGGCCGCAAGTCGGCGCAGCGAATGGCGTTCTACGTCCTCGGCCTGACCGACGAACAGGCAAAAGCCTTCGCCGACTCGATTACGGAGGCAAAGGCCAATATTCACTGCTGCCCCGTGTGCCAGAATCTGACCGACAGCGAGGTCTGCCCGATTTGCAATGACATCAAGCGCGACCGCAGCGTGATCTGCGTTGTCGAGGACGCGCAGGACGTTATGGCGTTCGAGCACACGCGCGAGTTCAACGGCGTCTACCACGTCCTGCACGGCGTTATCTCCCCGCTCGACGGAATAGGGCCCGAAAAGCTGCGCATACGCGAGCTTATGGCGCGCCTGAGCGACGACACGGTTAAGGAGATAATTATGGCCACCAACCCGACCGTCGACGGCGAAGCGACCGCGTCCTACATCTCGCGGCAGATAAAGCCGTTCGGCATAAAGGTGACCCGCCTTGCCTACGGTATCCCCGTCGGCGGCAGCCTCGAGTACGCCGACGACGTGACCCTCTCCCGCGCCTTAGAAGGCCGCAGCGAGATTTGACGCGCTTCGTACACCCGACGGCAAAGCGAGTTCCCGAAAGTCTGTCACACAATAAATAAAGCGCTCCGATTGCGGCTGTTTTATCGCAATCGGAGCGCTTTTTATAAATATTCCGACCCGCTTCTCACAGCACGGCGCTTTTGTGGCGGGTGACGTGGCAGCCGATATTCACGGCTATCGGCAGGCCAGCGATGTGGGTCGCAAACTGCTCGATATTCACGCACAAAGCGGTCGTTTTGCCGCCGAAGCCCTGCGGGCCTATTCCGAGCGCGTTGACCGCGGCAAGCATATCGCTCTCAAGCCCGGCGTACCACTCGTCGGAGTTGCGCACGCTGCAAGGGCGGCACAGCGCCCTCTTAGCCAGAACAGCGGCTTTCTCAAAGTCGCCGCCGATGCCGACACCCACGACCATGGGCGGGCACGGATTGCTGCCTGCAGCCCTGACAATATCGCAGACGGCGGCAATGACGTCCTCGCGCTTAGCGCTCGGGGTCAGCATACGCACGCCGCTCATATTCTCGCTGCCGAAGCCCTTTGGCGCGACAGTCAGCGCGACCCTGTCGCCAGCGACGATGCGCGTGTGGATAATTGCGGGCGTGTTGTCGCCCGTGTTGACGCGCCGCAGCGGGTCGCCGACGACCGATTTGCGCAGCAGCCCCTTGTCGTAGCCGCGGCGCACGCCGTCGTTGACCGCGTCCTCAAGCAGGCCGCCGACGAGGTGCACGTCCTGCCCCACATCAATGAACACAACTGCCATCCCCGTGTCCTGACAGACGGGTATGTCCAGCTCCTTTGCGGCGTCAATGTTGCGGCAAAGGTCGTGCATTATGCTTTTTGCAAGCGGCTCGCTCTCGGCCTCGGCGGCAGCGCCGATGGCGGCGCACAGGTCGTCGGGCAGCACGCGGTTGGCGCTCGAGCACAGCTCGGCGACCGCGTCGGCGATGACTTTTACGTTAAGCTCTCTCATAAAGTTCACCTGACTTCGATCTCAATACCCGTGGTATACTCCGCGCCCGCTTCAAGAATGTTCATATCACGCTTGGTCTCAAGGTCGTCGACCTTGCCGAAATAGGCGGGCATACTCTGCCACGGCTCGATGCAGACGTAGGGCGCGTCGGTGTGGTCGGCGTGCCAGAAGCCGACGTACTGCATATCGGGGTAGTCGACCGTGACCGCGTGCGCACTCTTTTCCGAGCGCAGGGTGACCGAGCGCGGGCAGCCCTTGAGGAACACCGCGTCGAGGTCGAACAGGTCATGGGTCAGGTGCATTCTGCGGCCGCCCTCAAGTGCGAACGGCTGCGTTTTATCGCTGAAAAAGCAGCCGTCGAACACGACCCTCTGCGGCTCGCAGGCGGTCGGGAACTCGACAAACCAGTCCTCGAACGCTCCCCCTCCGAGCGGGACGTTGAAGCCCGGGTGGAAGCCGAACGCAAACGGCATCGGCTTGCCGTCGCGGCTTTTTACGCGCGCCGACAGGCTCAGCTTCGCGCCCGAAAGAGTGTAGGTCACCCACAGCGTAAAGTCAAACGGATAAATCCCGCGCGTCTCATCGCTTGAGTCAAAGCGCATCGTCAGGCTGTCGCCTGTCCGTCTCTCAAGCGCAAACGGCAGCTTGCGCACGAAGCCGTGCAGGTTCATCTCGTACATTTCGCCGCGATAGGTGTACTTGTTATCGGTCAGGCGGCCGCATATCGGGAACATGATCGGCGCGTGGCCGTGCCAGTAGCGCTCGTCGCCCTGCCAGATAAATTCGGTGCCGTCGGACTTCCGTTTAAGGCCGACAAGCTCCGCGCCGACCTCGGCAACGGTCACGGTGATAAGGTCGTTTTCAAGCTTAAAAATCATTGTCTTTCTCCTTTTCGGCGAAACGGGTCGCCCGTCGCAAAGCATTTATAACAGCAACAAGCACCGCCCGAACATCACCCGTATCGGTCGGTGCTTATTATTACTCAACTTATTTGGGCGAGCGCTTGGGGCGCCTGACCTCGAGGTTATTCTTCTTTTTAAGGCCCGAGATCTTGTCGTCGCTGGTCTGCTTGAACTTGCTCATCATATCCTCAAACGACATGGACTCCTGCTTGCGCGCAACCCATTCGCCGCCGGTAGGGCGCTCAGGCGGTGCGACAGGCTTCTTCGGCGCAGGCTTTGCCCTGTCCGTTGCGCGCTTTATCGAGAGGCTGATTTTGCCGTCCTCCGCGATGTTCATCACCTTGACCTTGACGGTCTGGCCGACGGAAAGATGGTCGTTGATATTCTCAACAAACGTCGGAGCGACCTCCGAAACGTGAACCATTCCCGTTTTACCCTCGCCGAGCGCGATGAACGCGCCGAATTTGGTAATGCCGGTGACCTTTCCCTCAACGATTGATCCGATCTCGATCTGATTCATATAAAAAGATTGATCCTCCCCGAAGCCGCCCGAAAGGCTGACTTCAAATTATACTCATTCTGCCCCTTTACCGCTTTGGGCAGATTTTCGCGCAGACACTATTTTTGCTTAAACACAAGCTCGCCCCTGTAAACGTAACCGAGACGGTCGCGCGCCGCGCGCTCGATCATATCGCGTTCGGAGCCGCTTTCAAGCAGGTTTGTGAGCTCCCGGTTTTTGAGGTTTATCGACTCGAGCGACGCCGTTTTGCCGGCAAGCTCCTTGTTCAGATCGCTTAGCTGCGACTGGAGCCGAAACATCGACACCATAAGGTAGACCACAAACACAAGCAGAGCAAGACGTATGATAACGCTGTGGCGTTTTACGGGCTTTACCCTTTTCACTTGCCGTCCCCCTTTTGAGCAGAGCTTTTCTTTCTGCACTTATGGGGATTATACACCAAGTATATAAGCCGTTTCAAGAGGTTTTTTGAGAAAACCCGAAATTTTTTCACCTTTGGCACGAGCGCCGCCAACGATTTACTCAAAAGCTCTGCCGCAGGGGCGAGAATCCGACGCCGTAGAAAGCGACCCGCCGAGTTTATCCCACGCGCCAAAGGACGGAATAAACGCATAAGAAATCGGCTCAGAGTGAGCCTGCAGACGACAAAGCCGAGCGCTTCGCCCGCAAGTATGTACGCTCTGACCGCGCCGCGGCTCAGCACAAGCATGACGATGTAGGTCGAAATCGCCGCCGACGACCACCAGAGCACGTCCTGCACAAAGGCCGCAGCCGTGCTCGGCCGTCTGATCAGGCGGACGAGACGCAGCAGGTCGTACAGCAGGCACAGCGCCGCTCCGAGGGCTGCGGCTATCCAGAACGACGTCGCCTGCGCGGCGGAGTTGACCTGTATCTCGCTCATTTGAAAAGGCGGCTGAACACTCCCGACTTCGCCCGCTCGTCGGTGTAGGCGAGGGCGTATATCGTGCCGCTGATGTTGAGCTCGCCCGTCTCGGTGTTGAGGCGGCCTATTTTCAGGTCGCTGCCGCGTATGGTCAGCTCGCCCATATCGGTGTAGATGACGACCGTCTGCTCGTCAAAGCTGTCGACGTCGCTGACTCCCGTAACGGTCAGCCGCTTTCTGTCCTCCAGAATGACGTTGTGCGGCGCTTTCGGACGTCTCGCTTCTTCGGTAATACCCATAAAATAACACGCCTTTCCTTTAAGCCCTGCTCAAGGCGGAGCAAGTTTTCATACCAAATGATATGTAAAGGAAACGCGCGATATGCCGTACCCGAAAGGTGTTTGTCCGTGATTTATGGGCGGTAAGATTTGAAAGCCCCTACCCCGCGTGAGTAACCGCCAAGCGAAAAACGGTCAGATGTAACGGATAATATCAGTGTGCCTGCGGCATAGTTTCGGGCTTTAATACGCAGCGCGTCAAAGGCTCCTTTGCGTAAGGGGTTATTCACCGCACTGCGGGGAATATATCGCAAACAGCACAAAAGGCTCCCCTGCGTAAGGGGTTATTCACCGCCGTGCGGGGAAATGTCTGCAAAGCAGACAAAAGAGACCGCCGCCGTGAGCGGCTGTCGGCAAAGATGACTGAGGGGGATCGACTGATCACGCACCGCACTTATTGCGCGAGGAGGCGGTTAAATTAACTTGCTGCACATAAACGCGGACAAACACCCTTTGGCTGCGCGGACAAACCGTCCGCAACGGCGCGAATAATCAGTCCGTGACCGTGTACATTTCGGCAGCGGAGTCTTTGGTGGCGTGCTCGGAGACGGAGTTGACCTTCACTTTTACGGTGCGCGAGCCGAAGGTTATCTCGAGCTCGTCGCCGACCTTGACCTCGTAGGACGCGCGCGCGACCTTTCCGTTGGCGGTGACCCGCCCCGCGTCGCAGGCCTCGTTTGCAACCGTACGGCGCTTGATAAGGCGCGACACCTTCAAAAATTTGTCAAGACGCATATTACGTCCTCCTTAAAAAATAAGTGGCCGACAAAAATGCCGACCACCCAAAAGTCAAACTATGGATTAAAGAGCGTCCTTGAAAGCCTTGCCGGCCTTGAAAACAGGAGACTTGGAAGCGGCGATCTGAATGGTCTCCTTGGTCTGCGGGTTGAGGCCGGTGCGGGCAGCGCGCTCGCGAACCTCGAAAGTACCGAAGCCGATGAGCTGAACCTTGTCGCCCTTGGTGAGGCTCTCTTTGATGGAATCAATAACTGCAGCTACTGCTGCATCGGCGTCTTTCTTGGAAAGACCGGTCTTCTCTGCTACTGCTGCTATGAGTTCTGTCTTGTTCATTGTTTTTTCCTCCGTAAATTAAATATAATGTTATATACTTAATATCGGCAACCCGATATCAAGAGTCCTGTTTTTTCGCCTCGTCCCACAGCTTGTCAAGCTCGTCGATAGAAGCAGTCTTCATATCGACGCCGCGCTCGATGCACAGCTGTTCGACCTTGGCGAAGCGGTCGATGAACTTATCAGTCGCACGGTTGAGCGAGTCCTCGGCGTCCGCTCCGACGAAACGGCTGACGTTGACGGCGCTGAAAAGCAGGTCGCCCAGCTCGTCGCTGACGGCATCCCGGTCGCCGGAAGCTGCGGCCTGTTTAAGCTCGGCCGCTTCTTCGCTGAGCTTGTCCCATGCGCCCTGAGCGTTGTCCCAGTCGAAGCCCGCCTTTTTGGCGCGCTTTTGCACCTTTTGCGCCCGCATGAGAGCGGGGAACGCGTCGGGCACGGCCCTGAGAGTGTCGGTCGCCGTAGTCTGCGACTTTTCCTGCTGCTTTATCTCGTCCCACTTTTTGAGCACGGCCTCGGGCGTGTCTGCACTGCCGTCGGCGAAAACGTGCGGGTGGCGGTGTATGAGCTTTTTGCACACCCCGTCGGCGACGTCGTCAAAATCGAAGCGGTTTTCGTCGCGCGCGATGTCGGCGTGAAACGCAATCTGCATAAGCAGATCGCCCAGCTCCTCGCACAGCGCGCCGTCGTCCTTTTTGTCGATGGCGTCGGCGGCCTCGTACGCCTCCTCGAGCACGTTGAGCCTGATGGACTCGTTAGTCTGCACCTTGTCCCACGGGCAGCCGTCGGGCGAGCGCAGCAAATGAATTATCTCGAGCAGGTCGGAGACTGTGTATTTGTCTTTAAAACCGTACTTAACCATAGTAAGACCTCAACAATGACTATTTTAACCTATAAAGCCGAATTTTGCAAGGACTTTCACGAGTTTTTCACCTTTTGGCAGCATTAAAATATCATTTTCCGAAAAAGTTTTTAAAATCATTAAGCACAGTGCATAAACGATTGCGGCGAGAATTATGCAAAGTGCTGCACACATTTTTCCCGAATGAATGAACATAGCGAAGAGCTTATAGCTGCCCCAGGCGGTTGCGGCGCACACGGCAGCGGATAAAGCGGGCTTTATCACCGTCTTTCTTATACTGAATTCGGCGATGGAATACTTCTTCAAGCACCAAAAATTTGCGACCATTATAAAGCCGTAGCACACACCCGTTCCGAGCGGTGCGCCGACGACGTTTATCGACGGAATTCCGACGAAAATGTAGTTGGTCACGATCTTGAGCACAACGCCTATCGCCATTGTGATGACAGGAACGTTCTGCTTGCCGATGGCCTGAAGCATATTCGTCATCGGCACGGCCATACCTGCAAAAACAGCGGCAAAGCCGAGCACGCTGAGTACCGGAGTGGCGATGAGCACCTCGTTCGGGCGCGAAGAGTAAAGCAGGTTGAGTATCGGCCCCGAGAGCACGGTTATGCCAAGCCCTGCGGGGAACGAGATAACGGCGGTCAGGCGCAGAATTGACTCGATCGAGTCGGTTATGCCCTTTTTCTCGCGGGTCGCCCACGCGGTCGAGAGCGCGGGAATGGCGCTGACACCGATGACGGACGTTATCGTGGGCACGAGATTGTATATCGAATAGGCGTAGCCCTTGAAGCAGCCGTAGAGGTAGGTGACGATCTCATCGCCCTTGTACTTGATGTCAAGGCCGAACGTGTCCCTGACGACGTTGGGATTGCTCTCGACCACACGGGCGAGGCGCGCCTTGACCGTCGTAAGATCGACGAGGCTTGCGACGTCGCGCACGAGCGAGCCGACGACAACGGGTATCGCAATGACGACAAGTGCCTTGAATAAGCGCCCGGAGTCGGTCGCGGGCGGGCTCAGCTCAAGCTCCTGCTCGGTTATCCTGTCGCCCGCAAGGCGGTGCCTTATAATAAGGTACACGGCGCCCGCAGCCGAGCCGAGCGTTACTCCGAGCACTGCTCCCGCAGCGGCGAAAGGCATACTCTCGCTCTCGGTGTAGCCGAGGTTGGTCATGCAGAAATACTTTGCGCCCCACGCGAGGAACAGGCCGACGGCGAGCTTGCCCGCCGCTTCGATGACCTGGCTGACGGCGGTCGGGTACATATTCCGCAGGCCCTCATAGTAGCCGCGGTAGCTCGACATTATGCAGCAGAAAAGTATCGAAAATGCGATAAGAACTATCGAGTAGACGTTTTCCCTGCCCGCCGAAATGTTGAACGCGGAGCGGAAGGAACCATTATAAAGATAGAAATAAGTCAGGATTATTATGGCCGCAGTGCCTATCGTTCCCGTTGTGAGAAAGGCGCGCTGCGCGATTTTAAGTATGCGGCGTACGTCCCTGTAGCGCTTTTTGGCCACGTTTTCGGCGACCATTCGCGACACGGCCACAGGCAGACCCGCCATCGCCAGCGAGTACACGGGCAGATAGAGGTCGTAGGCCGTGGAATAATACCCCGCTCCCAATCCGTCGAGGATATTGTTGAGCGGAATCTTGTATATCATACCGAGGACCTTTACAAGCAGCGTTGCAACCGCGAGTATAAGCGAGCCCTCAAGCAGATTTTGATGTTTTCTTGTCTTGCCCATTGTTACTCCTTAAAGCGCGTCGATAACGGCAATGACCATATCGGTCATTGAAGTCCCGATAGCGGAGATCTCCTCACGGTAGATCCCGCTCGCATTGTCGCCTGTGTCATCGGAAATACGGCGCAAAGCGAGCGTGCCTACCCCCGCCTTGAAGCCGACCGATGCGACCGCCGCCGACTCCATATCGCAGCTGACGGCATCGAACAGGCTTTTGAGCCGGGCGCGCTTATCGTCGTCGCTGACAAAGCAGTCGCCGCACACGGCGACACCCTCGACCAGCTGCGGGAACAGCCGTTTTGCGACGGAATTAGCATAGCCGTCGGCATCGTATATCCACTGCTGCGCCGGCTTCTCGGCGGGTCTGTATCCGAGCGGGGTCAGGTCAAAGTCGTGCTCGACAAAGCGCGTCGCGAGCGTGGTCTGCCCGCGCGCAATGCGGTTTATGCCGCCGGAGTATCCGGTGTTTATCAGCAGCTTTGCCCCGTCGGCGATAAGAAAAGCGGCGGCGGACGCGGCATTTACCTTGCCGACACCGCACAGCACCGCCGAAACGAGCGCGCCGTTTCTCTCAAACCGCACGCACTCCATGCCTCCGAGACGCACTTTTTCACAGCCGATGCGCTCGGCAAAGTCGCGCAGCGGCTCAAATTCACAATCGTCGGCAATGACTATGCCGATCCTGTCATATTTCATTGTTATTCTCCGTAAGGCGGAAGAGCCGTGCTCTTCCGCCTCTTTCAACGCAATAATCAGAGTTTCTTTCCGCACTTGCGGCAGTAGTCGGAGTCGGCTTCGTTGGCCGCGCCGCACTCGTCGCAGACGATGCCGCCCTTGGCGTAGGCAAGCTCTGCCTTGTGCTCGCGCAGAGTGTCGATGCAGATGTCGATGTCGTCGACTACGGCGCTGAGCGCCTCGGGCTCGACGTTGTCCTTTTTGACCGAACTGTAATAGAGGCGGCCGAGCAGCTCGTAATTCTTGGAAATTTCGGATTTATCCCTTGCGATCTGGAGCTTGACTTTCTGGATGTCGATAGCCTCGCCGACTTTCTGTCCCGTGACATCGATGATGTCCTTGGCCTTTACGATAGCATCTTCAAATACTCCCATAATATAAGTCCTCCTTAGAAAAAATCATAGTTTATAAAGCGAAAAGGGTCGCCCCCGCTTTCAATCATATTAACACATTTGCCGCCCGAGTTCAACCATAACCCGATTATCAGCGCGGCATATGTTCATTATAAAATTTCTCAATCGCTTCCTTGCGGCGCAGCATTTCGTCAAAGCGAGAAATGTATTCATACGGGTACTTGAAGTTGAACACGCGCTCAATGTAGCCGTCGGGCGCGCGCAGCTTTGTCACCGCGCTTGCCCCGCAGGCGAGGATCGAGTGTGTCTCGTCCATAATGAATATGTTGTAAAGGCACTCCTTTTTCGGCTTTGCGTAGCCGGTGTTTTCAAGGTTGCCCACCGTGCGCGACTGACGATAGAGGTAGTACGGAATGTAGCCGCTCTGTGCAAGTCCGCTTGAAGCAAGGGTCAGCATCTCGTCGGCCGTGCGCCCCGCCTGCGCCTCGGGCAGGTCTCCCGTGACGGTCAGGCGCGACGAGCGCTTGAGCGAAAGCGTGTGCACGGTCACGCTCTCGGGATCGAGAGCGCGTATGCGGCGCAGAGTGTCGGCGAAGGACTCGACCGTGTCGGTCGGCAGCCCCGCGATCAGATCCATATTTATGTTGTCAAAGCCGCACTCTCTCGCAAGGGCGAAGGCCGCCTCGGTCTGCGCCGCGGTGTGACGGCGGCCGATGACCTCGAGCACCGAGTCGTTCATCGTCTGCGGATTTATCGAAATGCGGGTAGCGCCGCCGCGCTTTATCGCAAGCAGCTTCTCCCTTGTCACGGTGTCGGGGCGACCCGCCTCGACGGTGTATTCCTCGGCCTTTGACAGGTCGAAGCTCGCGCTCACCGCGCCCATGACCTGCTCAAGCTGCTCGGCCGAGAGGGTCGTGGGCGTTCCCCCGCCGATGTAGACGGTTTTAAGGTCGATACCGAGCTTTTTTGCAAGCGCGCCCGTGTACTCAAGCTCCCTGCACAGAAGCCCGACGTACTCGTCGACAAGCTTCATCGACTTCTCGACCGAGTGGCTGACAAATGAGCAATAGCTGCATCTGGTCGGGCAAAACGGCACGGACAGGTACAGGCTGAAGTCGTTCGGCTCGGACGAGGCGATTATCTTCTCCTCGTTGGCCGACGCGGTCATACACAGGTCGATCTTCTTGTCGGAGCACAGCAGCTTTTCCTTAAAATAGCGGCGGGCGCCGTCCGCTCCGAGCGCATCGACCGTGCGGCGCATCAGCTTGCCGGGGCGCACCCCCGTAAGTATGCCCCACTGCGGGCGCATATCGGTAAGCGAGCACATGATCTCGTACAAAGCCACCGCGAGCATACGCTCAAGCTCATCTCCCGAGCCGTTTTCGTGCGCATCGTCGGGGACGAAGCCCTCGCGCTCGGCAAAAAAGTCGCCGCGGCGCACGCTCACTGCAAAGCGCGAGCCGCCCTGCTCCGCCTTCACCGAGGTATAAACGTCAAAGGCGCTCTCGCTTTCAAAGCGGTCGCTTACGTTTATCTTTTCAAACGGGAAGAACAGGCGGCAGATGTTTTCAAGCTCGTACCTGTACCCGTGGTCAATCGTATAAAGTTCCATTTTCAGCCTGCTTCATGTAGTAGTTGACGCTTTTTTCGCGGCCTATCGTTGTGGGCATTCCGTGGCCGGGCCACGCTTTAAGCGTGGGGTCGAGCGCAGCAAGGCGGTGCAGCGAAGCGGCCATTTCGGCGGCGCTGCCGCTCGGGAAGTCGATTCGCCCCATACTGTCGCGAAACAGCGTGTCGCCCGTGAAAATGTCGCCGCCGCAGAGGTAGCACACGCCGCCCGCGGTATGCCCCGCCGTATGGAGCACGTCAAGGCGGCTCTCGCCCAGCTCGATAACGCTGCCCTCGTCGAGCAGTATATCGGCCGCGCTTGCCTCAAACGGGAAGTCATAGAAGCGGCTGAACATATCGTACAAACTCTCGCGCGAGCTTGAAAGCCCCTTTGCGTCAAGCGAGTGAACGGCGACGGCAGCGCCGCTCTCCCTTTTGAGCGCGGCAACGCCGAGGACGTGGTCAAAATGGCGGTGGGTCAGCAGAATGTATTTGAGCTTATCGCCCAAAGCCACGGCCGCGTCGTGCGCCTTGCCGAAGGGCAGACCCGGGTCGATTATCGCGCTGTCGCCCGTTGCGGAGTCGGTTATAATGTAAGTATTTGCCGTGCCCGCGACGAGGTCTTCTTCATAAAACGGAGTTACTTTGAGCATTGCGCCCTCCTGTAAATAACGTCGGAGTCGAGCATTACGGTGACAGGGCCGTCGTTTATCAGCGACACCTGCATATCCTCGCCGAACACGCCCTTTTCGACCTTAATGCCGTAAGCGGCGACCGCTTCGCAGAAGCGGTCGTAAAGCTCGCTTGCCCTTTTCGGCTCGCAAGCGCCGGTGTAGGACGGGCGGTTGCCCTTGCGGCAGTCGGCATAGAGGGTGAACTGCGACACTATCAGCGCTTCGCCGCCGACATCGGTCAGGCTTAAATTCATCTTGCCGTTTTCGTCGCTGAACACACGCAGTGCGGCAACCTTTTTGGCGATGAAGTCGGCTGTGTCGCGGTCGTCGTCGGGCGCTGCGCCGAACAGTATCATAAAGCCCGCGCCGATCTTGCCGACGCATTTGCCGTCAATATCGACCTGAGCCTGCCTGACCCGCTGTATAAGACATCTCATCAGCTGTACACCCTTTCGACGGAATAGACGCCGCTGACATTCTCGATCTTGGTCATAACGCTCTTCAAATGCTCGGCGCTTTCGACCCTGACGGTGATGTCGATGGCGTACTTGCCGCTTTTAAGCTGACGCGCGGAAGCGGCGTATATCATAATTCTCATATTGGAAATGACGGTGGTTATGTCCGCAAGCATTCCCGTGCGGTCGATGGCCAGCGCGCGAATGGTCGCGTTGAACGACGTCGTCTGTCCCCCCGCCCAGTGCGCGGGGATCCAGCGCTCCGGCTCGGCGCTCGTTTCGATATTCGCGGGCACGTTCTTGCAGTCGCGCTTGTGGATTGACACGCCGTGACCGCGGGTGATGAAGCCGATTATGTCGTCGCCGGGGATCGGGCTGCAGCAGCGCGACAGCTTGACAAGACAGTTGTCGATGCCGTCGACGACCACTCCGTCGTGCGAGGCGGGGGACGCGTTGACCACGGGAGCCGCCGGCTCGGCGGGCTTGGGCTTGAACTTATCGCGTATGGACGGAATGAGATTTGAGAACACCACTCCGCCGTAGCCTATCTTGGCATAAAAATCGTCGGCGGTCTGGCAGTGGTATTTTTCGACCAGATCGCTTATCAGGCGGTCGTACTCCTCGTCGGTCAGGTGAATTTTTGCCTGCCGCAGGACGCGCTCGACCTCGTTTTTGCCCGTCTCGATATTCTCGGGGCGGCGCTCCTTTTTAAACCACGCGCGTATCTTGTTGCGCGCTTCGCTTGTCTTTACTATTTTAAGCCAGTCGCGGCTCGGGCCGTGGCCGGGCTGCGAGGTGGTGATTATCTCGATTACGTCGCCCGTGTTTATCCTGTAGTCGATGGGCACGATCTTGCCGTCGACCTTTGCGCCGACCATACGGTTGCCCACGGCCGAGTGTATCGCATAGGCAAAGTCGATGACCGTGCTGCCGACGGGCAGGCTGATAACGTCGCCCTTCGGCGTTACGCCGAAGATGTCCTCGGGCGCAAGGTCGGTCTTTATCGTGCGGACTATCTCCTCGACGTCCTCGACTTCCTTCTGGTTTTCAAGCAGCTGCCTTATCCACGAAAGCCGCTCCTCAAAGCGGCCGTCGGAGGCTGAGATGCCGTCCTTGTACTTCCAGTGCGCGGCGATACCGTACTCAGCGGTGTGGTGCATCTCCCATGTGCGTATCTGCACCTCAAACGGCGCACCCTCGCGACTGATGACGGTGGTATGCAGCGAGCGGTACATATTCGACTTGGGGGTGGAGATGTAGTCCTTGAAGCGCCCGGGTATCGGGCGGAACATCTCGTGCACCATTCCGAGGACGTTGTAGCAGTCGTTGACCGTGTTGACGATTACCCTGACAGCGTAGATGTCGTATATTTCCTCAAACTGCTTGCCCTGCATGAACATCTTGCGGTAGATGCCGTAGATGGACTTTACCCTGCCCTCGATGTTAAGGTTCTCGATAGAGTCGCCGATGCGGTCGGAAAGCTGCTTTTTGATTTTCTCAATAAAGCCCTGACGGTATTCGCGGTTTTTCTCAAGCAGCGCTTCAATTTCGTTATATGCGACCGGATCGAGGTAGCGTATCGCCAGATCCTCCAGCTCCTCTTTGACGGCGCGGATCCCGAGACGGTGCGCTATAGGTGCATATATTTCAAGCGTTTCGCGCGATTTGTCAAGCTGCTTTTTCGGACTTTGCGCGCTTAAAGTGCGCATATTGTGCAGGCGGTCGGCGAGCTTGATTATGATGACCCTGATGTCCTCGGCCATCGCAAGCAGCATTTTGCGCACGTTCTCGGCCTGCTGCTGCTCGTAGCTCTCGGTGGGCACCCTGCCCAGCTTGGTCACGCCCTCGACGAGCGCGGCGACGCTGCGGCCGAACGCTTTTTCAATATCGGCGGAGGTGACGGGAGTGTCCTCGACCGTGTCGTGCAGCAGCGCCGCGACGACGCTCTCGGTGTCCATTCCGAGTGAGATGACTATGCACGCGACCGCGACTGGGTGTATAAAGTACGGCTCGCCCGACAGGCGCATCTGCCCGGCGTGCGCGTCTCTGCCCATATCGTAGGCGCGCCTTACGGTGTCAACATCGTAACCTCCGCCCTGCTTTTTCATCGCTTCCTCAATAAGCGAAAAGCTCATCTTTTCCTCGTTCATACCCGTTTACCCCTCCTTTTTCAAAAAAGTCTCACAGCGAGCTTAACCGATTGTAAAGCAGCGACTCGTCAAGGTCGAATTTTCTCGTCGCGTCGGCGAGCTGAACGCTCACCGCGGACATATTCCACTTTATATCTGCCAGCCCCAGCTCGTCAAGCACGTCTAGCGCAAGGCGCAGCTTCAGATAGCCGAGCTTTGAGTGCAGCATAAGCGCCTCGCAGTCGCCGTCGAAGCCGCGGCGAACGCTTCTGTAAGCGGCGGCGACGTCGTCGCGCGTCAGCAGGAAGTCCTCTCTTAATCCGCTTATATCCTCTTTTCGGCGCAGCCGCTCGTACAGACGAATGTCCCTCAGCAGCGCGTCGTCGTCGCCCTCTGACGCGCGTACTCCCCTGACCGTGAGCGTGACCTGCTCGCGGCCCGAATACTCGCCGACATCGGCGGTGACGGCAAAGTCGAGCCTGTCGCCTGTCTCGTAGCCGAAGCGCTCGGCGGTGCAGCCGAAGTACATAACGGTGGTTTTCATATCGTCGCGGCTGACCTCGAGGCGCAGATGGCTGCCCTGACTGCCGACGGCGGTGACTCGGTCAAGCCGCATACCGAACAGACCGAACACGGGCACGGCGTTGCCCGCTCCGAACGGCGCAAGCACCTCAAGCGAGTGCACCATGTCGGGTGTAAACGCCGTCGGGCGCAGCTTGCAATCGATGCTGAGCTCAGCAAACGGCATATCGCCGTACTCCTTTGCGGCGTATTCATTTATCTTACGTCTGAACGCGGCGACGTTCCCGCGCGGCATTGAAAGTCCCGCCGCCTGCGCGTGGCCGCCGAAGCGCTCAAGCAAGCCCGCGCACGAGCTTATCGCGGCGTAGAGCGAAAATTCGCCAACGCTGCGCGCAGAGCCGGAAGCTGTCGTGCCGTCGTCGACGAGCACTATCGCAGGCTTGCCGTATTTGTCGCATATGCGCGAGGCGACGATGCCGATGACTCCGTGGTGCCAGCCCTCGCCCGCAACAACGATAACGCGGTCAAAGCAGAGCTGCTGCTGCTCGATAAGGCACATTGCCTGCTCGGAAATTGTGCGCTCGAGCGACTGTCGCTGCGTGTTCGCGTCGTTGATTTCGGATGCGATGGCCGCAGCGCGCTTGGGGTCGCTTTCTATAAGCAGATCTACCGCGCGAACGCAGCTGCCGACGCGCCCCGCCGCGTTAAGGCGCGGAGCGATACCGTAGCTGACCGTCAGCGCGTTTACGCCGCGCTTTGCAAGACAAGCGGCATTTATTATGGCCTTGAACCCCTCGCGGGTGCTCATAAGCCGCTCCACTCCGCGGCGCGCGATTATCCTGTTTTCGCCGATAAGCGGCATAACGTCGGCGATGGTTCCGACGGCGGCGAGGTCGGCGAAGCGGTCGCACATCTCCTCGCCCGAAACGCCCTCGGCCGCACAGATGAATTTGAAGCAAACGCCCGCACCCGCGTACTCCTTGAACGTCGAGGGGCAGTCGAGCCTGTGCGGGTCGACCACCGCGACGGCGGCGGGCAGGTGGCTTTGCGGCAGATGGTGGTCGGTAACAACGACGTCGATACCCTTTGAGTTGGCATAATCAATCTCTTCAACCGCGCTGATGCCGTTGTCGACGGTTATCATCAGGCGCACTCCCGCCTGCGCCATACGGTCTACTGCATTTTTGTTAAGGCCGTAATTTTCCTCGCGCTCGGGCACGATAAAGCTGACAAGCGCATTTTTTGAAAGCAGATATGTATAAAGCATGGCCGTCGAGGTCACGCCGTCGGCGTCGTAGTCGCCGTAGACGCATATGCGCTCGCGATTTTCGAGCGCTTGATGCAGCCGCCCGACCGCCTTGTCCATATCGATAAGCTCATAGGGGTCGCTGAGCTGCTGGTCATCGCTTAAAAGCTCGTCGACCTCGAACGGATCGGTGAAGCCGCGCGAAACAAGTATCAGCGCAACAAGCGCGTCGATGTCGCACTCTTCGGCTATTTCCCGCGCGCACTCGCGGTCGCAGTGGGAAGTCACCCACTTTTTACGGCTCACCGAATCATCTCCTTTTGCTTTAAGCTAATACTTTATTTTAACATACGCGCGCGGCTATAACAATACCCATGCCGAAAAAAGTTGAATCAGCGCACCTCTTCGACCCGATTTTCACACGCGCCTTCACCTCTCCGCTGCCTGATCGCTCATCGAAAAAGCGCAGCCGCAGTAGTCCTGGCGGTAAAGATCAAACTGTTTGGACAGCTCGATCGAACGCTTGTACCCCTCGCGCTTTTTAAAGTCGCCCGGCAGCCAGTTTACGCCGTACTTTTCGCCCAGCTCCCCGCCGAGCGCGTTTATCACGGCGCTGTTTTTGTGCGGCGACACGCTGAGTGTCGTACAGAAGTAATCGAAGCTTCCCTCTTTTGCGCGCTTTGCGGTCGCTTCAAGCCGCAGTCTGAAGCACTCGGTGCAGCGCGCGCCGCCCTCCGGCTCACTCTCAAGCCCCTTTACGGCGGCAAAGAAGCGCTCGGGGTCGTACTCACTCTCGGTCAGCACCGCGCCGCCGAGAGCTGCAATCAGCTGCTTTTGCGTTTCAAGGCGGCGGGCATACTCACTTTCGGGGTGAATATTCGGATTATAATAGTAAACGGTTATGTCAAAGTGCTTTGACAAATACTCTATAACATAGCTGCTGCACGGCCCGCAGCACGAATGAAGCAGCAGCCTCGGGCGCTTATCCCCCAAGGCGGCGATGACCTCGTCGAGCCTGCGCTGATAGTTGACCTTTTCCATAATAAGCCTCGCTTTTAACACTGATAGCAATAATTATACACATTAAAAGCGGACTTGGCAATAGCGCTCTACCTTATATCGCCGAACATTCTGAAGCGTACCTGCCGCTCGAGAGTCAGCGCGACGACCGAGAGCAGCGTCCATATTGCGGTAAACGGCAGGCTTACCTGACCTAACAGATTAAGCGGCAAATGCGAGTAGTCCCACACGTTCCAGCCGAGCCAAACGTTGACCGCAAGCCCGAACACAAGCTCCACCGCCGTCACCGCAAGCCCCGACACCACGCACGCGGCGATATAATGAATGTGCGGCAAAAGCCTGCGGTTTATCAGCTGCATCAGCAAAAAGACGCAGCCGCCCGCGATAACCATCGTCCAGTGCGTCCACCCGCGCCAGATAAGCTCCATTAGTCCGTATGACACTCCGCCAAAGAGAAACAGCACCGCGTTTTCAATCAAATTATTCACCCTTTCGGCTTTATTTTTGCCCGCGCACAAGATAAATATTGTTTTTTTCTTTTGCGGGTGGTATAATTTTTTAATGGTATTATATGTCCGTTTCTCCTTAAACTAAATGAAAAAAGGAGGAACGCTTAAAATGAACAACGAAAATCGGCAAAGCCGCTCCGGATCCGACTCGGACAAAAGCCGCGAAACGATGTCGCTCGACCAGATCGAGCAAATCGAGCAGACGGGCTCGGTCACGGCCGACAAGGGCGGCAGAGTTATCCACTGCCTGACCGTCATCGGGCAGATCGAGGGGCACTACGCCCTGCCCGAGCAGAACAAAACCACCAAGTACGAGCACGTCATTCCGCAGCTTGTCGCGATTGAGGAGGACCCGTCGATCGAGGGGCTGCTGATGATACTCAACACCGTCGGCGGCGACGTTGAAGCGGGGCTTGCCATCGCGGAGCTTGTTGCGGGAATGAGCAAGCCGACCGTGTCGCTCGTTCTAGGCGGCGGGCACTCGATAGGTGTGCCGCTCGCGGTGTCGGCCAAGCGCTCGTTCATAGCGCCGAGCGCTACGATGACGATACACCCCGTCAGAATGAACGGGCTCGTCCTCGGCGTGCCGCAGACGCTGTCATACTTTGACCGTATGCAGGAGCGCATAACCAACTTTGTCACCGCAAATTCGCACATAAGCGAGGAGCGCTTTACAGAGCTTATGATGAACACGGGCGAGCTTGTCACCGACGTCGGCAGCGTGCTCGACGGCGAGGCGGCGGTGAAAGAGGGGCTTATCGACGCGCTCGGCTCTTTGAGCGACGCGCTCGACAGCCTTTACGCCATGATAGCCGAGTCCGCTCCCGCGCAGAAAAAGCCGCGCGATAAAGCGGCCGCGCTTAAGCCGAACTTCCCGCAGGCCGAAACCGAGGCGTAACCGCCGCTTTGAGCGGCGTTACATATAATAAGCCACCAAACACTACAGAACAAGGAGAAAATGATTATGGAGATACTGAATGCAATACTTCAGGGAATAATTCAGGGGCTGACCGAATTTCTGCCGATCTCAAGCAGCGGCCACCTCGCGATATATCAGCACCTGACGGGCAATTCGGGCGAGGGCAGCCTGATGTTCACCGTTTTGTTACATATCGGCACGCTGTTTGCGGTGTGCCTGGTTTTCCGCAGGACTATCGGCCGCCTTATCCTCGACTTTGTCGATATGCTCAAGCTGATATTCACGGGCAAGTTTTCTTATAAAAAGCTAAACGGCGGCCAGCGCACCGTTATTATGATGATTCTCTCAAGCGCCATGCTGCTTCTGCTTGTGCTGCCGGTATTCGGCGGCAAGTCGATAAAGGACGCAGTCGAAGCGTTCTCGACCGACCCCGGGCTTTTCTGGGTCATCGGCCTTATGCTTATCGCGACAAGCGCGCTGATGTATATGTCCTACCGCATAACCGCGTCCGACCGCCCGACCCACAAGGTCGCCACCCCGCGCGACGCCGTACTCATCGGCCTTACCCAGTGCGCAGCGGCCGCTTTCCCCGGGCTTTCGCGCTCGGGCTCGACCACCGCTACTGCGCTCGCCTGCGGAATGGAAAAGCAGGCGGCGACCCAGTACAGCTTCATCCTTTCGATACCCGCCGTCGCAGCCGCCGCTCTGCTTGAGTTCAAGGACGCGGCGACCACCGTCGGCTTTGCCGACTTAAACGTCGGCGCAACAATAATCGGCGTTATCACCGCCGCCGCAGTCGGCATCTTCGCGATAAAGGCGTTCGTGTGGCTTATTAAGAAAAACCGCTACGTCATCTTCTCCTACTACTGCGCTGTCGTCGGCGCCATCGTCGTCGGCATCAGCATCGTCGAACACATTCTCTCGAAATAATCTGCACGGAGGGCAGTTATGGCAGCAAAAAAGCAAACGCGCAAACCTGCCGCGTCAAAATCAAAATCGTCCGCCCGCGGCACATCGGGCGGCAATAAAAGCGGAGCAGCCCGCTATGCGGCTTCGGTCATCATATTCGCCGCAGCGATACTTTTGTTCTGTATCGCCGTGGTAAAGGGCGAGAACGTCTGGACGGCGCTCCACACGTTCTGGCTCGGCTTAGCGGGCTTCTCCGCCTACATATGGCCCGCAGTTATGATATATGCCGCCGTGCTGCTCGCAATGGACAGGGAAAGACCCGCCGTCACGCGCCCGATCATATGCTCGGGCGTGCTCCTGCTGACGGTGCAGACGCTTGTCGACATCTTCCTGCACACGGGAAAGAAGATCGGCTACTGGGACTACCTCGTCTCGGTCTATAAAAGCGGAGCCAAGGGCGGCGGCTTCTTCGGCGCTGTTTTCGGCGACGCGCTGTGTCTTGCCCTCGGCAACACAGGCGCAAAGATACTCATTGTGCTGCTGACGTTCGTATTCCTCATGCTGCTTACGGGCACTACGCTTATGTCGCTGTTCCGCACGGTCAGCACTCCTGCAAAGAAGATAAAGGAGGCCGCCGAGGTCGCCTACGGGCACGCGTCACAGCTTGACGCCGAGGGCGACGGCGCAAAGCAGCAAAAGCCCGATCTCGAAGCGACCAACCGCCACCCCTACGACGTGCCGATAGGCGATGAAGACCCGATAAATCCCGCCGGCGACGTTCAGGTTGACCTGAAAAAGCAGAGCAGAAAGATGGTCGACGCGTTCAACTCTGCGTCCGACTCTGTCGTGCCCGACATAAACGGCGCGGGTGCTGCCGCACCCGACTCCGCGAACACTCACGGCGTGGAGGAGCGCTCCGCCGAAAATGAAGAAACCGGCAGCGCCATCGACAGCATAATCAAGGGGCTGAACTCCAAGCTTGATGTTATCTCTGCCGATGATCCGAAGCTCGCAGCCAACAGCGCAGGCAAAAAGTCAGGCGAAGCGGACGGCGAATTTAAAGCTCCCGAGGACGAGGAAGAGAATCCGGTCGAATACGTCTATCCCCCGCTCTCGCTGCTCAAAAAAGCGCCTGCCGACAACGCAACCGACATTCGCGCCGAGCTGTCGACCAACGCCGAAAAGCTCGTCGACACGCTGCGCTCCTTCGGCGTAGAGACCCGCGTCATCAACATCAGCCGCGGGCCGTCGGTCACCCGCTACGAGCTGCAGCCCGCCGCAGGCGTAAGAATAAGCCGCATCGCCAACCTGACCGACGACCTCGCGCTCAGCCTTGCTTCGTCAGGCGTCAGAATCGAAGCGCCGATTCCGAACAAAGCCGCCGTCGGCATCGAGGTGCCGAACAAGGCGCGCTCGTCCGTCAGCATACGCGAGCTTATCGAATCAAGCGGCTTCACCGACGCAAAGAGCAAGCTCACAGGCGTGCTCGGCAAGGATATTACGGGCGAAAGCTGCTTTATCGACATCGCAAAAATGCCGCATATTCTCATTGCGGGCACCACCGGCTCCGGTAAGTCCGTGTGCCTAAACTCAATCATAATCTCAATGCTCTACAAGGCCGACCCGAGCGAGCTTAAAATGCTCATGATCGACCCGAAGGCCGTTGAAATGAAGGTCTACAACGGTATTCCGCACCTGCTCGTTCCCGTCGTCACCGACCCGAAAAAGGCTGCGGGAGCGCTCGGCTGGGCGGTCACCGAAATGCTGCGCCGCTATCAGCTTCTGAGCGAGCACGACGTGCGCAACATCGACGGCTACAACGAGCTTGCCGAGCACGACGACAGCATAAAAAAACTGCCGAAGATAGTCATTTTCATCGACGAGTTTGCCGACCTGATGATGGCTGCTCCCGGCGAAGTCGAGGACTCGGTCTGCCGTCTGGCTCAGATGGCGCGCGCCGCGGGTATGCACCTTGTCATCGCAACGCAAAGCCCGCGCGCCGACGTTATCACGGGTCTTATCAAGTCGAACATACCCAGCCGCATTTCGCTCAAGGTCGCGTCCCCGCTTGAAAGCCGCATTATCCTTGATATGCAGGGCGCAGAGCGCCTTATCGGCTACGGCGACATGCTGTACTCCCCGACGGGTGCCAACAAGCCCGTGCGAATTCAGGGCTGCTGGATAAGCGACGGCGAGATAAAGGCCGTCACCGATTTCCTCAAGGGCAAATCGGGTCACGCAGGCTACGACGACGAAATTATGCAGGAGATCGAGCGGCAGGCCGCCCTCGCCAAACAGGGCAAGAAGAACGGCGCGGCCGACTCCGATTCCGACGAGGTCGAGGACGACGACCCGATGCTCGAAAAGGCGCTCGAGGTCGTTGTCGATATGGGACAGGCCTCGACTTCGATGCTGCAGCGCAAGCTGAAGCTCGGCTACTCGCGCGCCGCCCGCATTATGGATCAGCTCGAGAGCCACGGCTACATCGGCCCTGCCGAGGGTGCAAAGCCCCGCGCGGTCAAGATAAGTAAGTCGCAGCTGCTTGAAATGCAGGCAGGAAGCGAGCTGCCCCCGCAATGAGCAGGCAGCGCACCGCTCCCAATGGGAGCTATCAAAGGTACAAAAAAGGCCGCCCGACAACGACTTTCTGCGTCATTATGGCGCTCATCGTCGCTGCGGCGGCCGTTATTCTCAGTCTGCCCGAGTCAAACCTCAGCTGGCGCACCGTCTACTCCGACGCAGGGCTCAAGCCCGAGGGGGAAAACGGCAGCTGCATCTATTATCTCGACGTCGGGCAGGCCGACTGCACCGCGTTTGTCAGCGACTCGGCCGCAGGGCTTATCGACTGCGGCGACCGCAGCTCGGGCGGTGACATTGCCGACGAGCTGCGTGCAAAAGGCATCGAGAGCCTCGCGTTCATCATAATCACCCACGCGCACGACGACCACCTCGGCGGTCTGCTCGGGCTGCTTGAAAAGATGCAGGTCGACACGCTCTTTCTCTCCGACACCGTCGGCGAGGGTGAGGAGAACGAGGATATGTTCGACGCCGTTTTCGAGGCGTGCGACAAGCACTCGGTCAAGCTCGACTCGCTCTCGAAGGGCGACAGCCTGACACTCGGCGAGTTCAGCTTCAACGTGCTCGCCCTCGATAAGACAGACGAGGACGTAAACGACCGCTCCGCCGTCGTCAGGGTCGAATGCGGAGACAACGCGTTCCTGTTTACGGGCGACGCGTCGAGCAAGGTCGAAAGCGAGCTTATCGCCTCGCACGCCGAGCTTAGCTGCGACATTCTCAAGGCGGGTCATCACGGCAGCCGATACTCGACGAGCGCCGACTTCCTGCGCGCGACAAATCCGGGGCTGATAATCTTCTCCTGCGGTCTGGACAACTCCTACTCCCACCCGTCCGAGAGCACCCTCGAGCGTGTCCGACGGGCGGGCGTCGACTACTTCCGTACCGATTATAACGGCACAATAACCGTCGACGCAAAAGAGCTGGTCGCCTCCTGCGAGAAAGGCGAAATAACCTCCCCCGCAGGCCGCCTAAAGGCCGCCGCGTAAACAGGCGGTTTATCCGCGCCGCCGAGGGCGGTTTGGCCGCAGCATTAGCGGTTTATCCGCGCCGCCGAGGGCGGTTTGGCCGCGACGAACACGCCGACCTGCTCGGCCGGACGCACCTGACTGCGCGTGAAGCTGCGCGCCTTTGAATCGGTGTCGAGCGCGCTCAAAAACAACAGCAGCTTAAGGATTTTTACCTTAAAACGGCCCTTGCGTATCCCCTCTGGTACGGAGTAAAGCTCCGAAAAAATGTGCACGACCGAAACGGTCGAGCGCGGCAAGCTTTTTCCGAGCCGCAGACTGCCGCCGTATGTACGGTGACAGAGGCCTTTCGCGGCGGGTGACCGATTTCTCTTGATAAGACCGCCCGTATGTGCTAAAATATAGGTTGCCGCGCCGACAGGACTTTTAAAGTGCAAAGCGCGGCTTAAATACCAACGAAAAGCGGTCCTTATATGACTAAAAACAAAAAGCTGCGGCTTTCGACCGCGCAGCTGATACTGCTCGGCTTCCTCGGGGTGATACTCGCGGGCAGTGCCGTGCTCATGCTCCCCGTTTCCGTAAAAAGCGGGGTGAAGGTCGGCTATCTCGACGCACTGTTCACCTCCGTCACCGCAACGTGCGTGACGGGGCTTGTGACTGTCGAAACCGCTGCAACGTGGAGCGTATTCGGACAGGCGGTCATTCTGGTGCTCATTCAGATCGGCGGCCTCGGCGTTATAACCGTAATGTCGTGGCTGATGATGCTTATGCACCGCAAGATCGGCATCTCAAGCCGTCTGCTGATTCAGGACGCGTTCAACCTGAACACCATGTCGGGTCTTATCCGCTTTGTAAAGAACGTGACCGCAGGCACGCTGCTGGTCGAGCTTGTCGGAGCGCTCAGCTATATGACGCGCTTTGTGCCCGAGTTCGGCGCGCGCGGGGTGTGGATCTCGGTCTTTAACTCCGTGTCGGCGTTTTGCAACGCAGGGATAGATATAATCGGCAGCGACAGCCTTGCGCCCTACGCGGGCGACTTTGTCGTCAACCTCACCACCTGCATACTCATCGTCATGGGAGGAATCGGCTACATCGTCTGGTGGGACGTGCTGCACGCCGTCAAACGGCGAGCCCACAGCCGCGCGCACATCTGGCCGGGTCTGTCGCTGCACACCAAAATTGCGCTGAGCGTTACGCTCGGACTTTTGGTTTTCGGCGCGGCGGGCTTTTTCGTGCTTGAATATAACAACCCGCTCACCCTCGGACCGATGAGCCTGCCGCAGAAGATCGGCGCGGCTGTGTTCCAGTCAGTCACGACGAGGACGGCGGGCTTCTGCACCGTCGCACAGCAAAATCTGACCAACGCGTCGGCGATACTCTCGCTTTTGCTTATGTTCATCGGCGGCTCGCCCGTCGGCACTGCGGGAGGGATAAAGACCGTCACCGCAGCGGTAATGTTCGTGACCGCGATATCGGTCGTGCGCGGAAAGTCGGACGTTGAGCTGTTCCACCGCAATCTGAGTGAAAGCTCGATCCGCAAGGCGACGGCCGTGATGTGCTGCTCGTTTTTGACCGCGTTCGCGTCGACCGTGCTGCTTGCGGCCATGACCGACGCGTCGGCAATCGACATAATCTACGAAACCGTCAGCGCCACCGCGACGGTGGGACTTACGCGCAACCTGACCGCGCAGCTGACCGACGTCGGCAAAATAATCATCTGCTTTACAATGTACTTCGGGCGCGTCGGCCCGATATCGCTTGCCGTCGCCTTGAGCGGCAATGGCAAAAGTGATAATGCGATAATAAATCCGACCGAGGAAATAAGCGTCGGCTGAGGAGGAAGCTTAAAATGAGTATCAACAAAACATATGCCGTTTTCGGTCTCGGCAGATACGGCAAGGCCGTCGCGGCGGAGCTGGTCGCAAACGGCGCCGAAGTGCTTGCGGTCGATTCGGACAAGTCGGCCGTCGACGACGCGGCAGCGCTCCTGCCCGTGTGCAAGTGCGCCGACGTGACCGACCCCGACACCTTCAAGCGCCTCGGCATCTCGAACATCGACACCGTCGTCATCGCAATGGCGGGCAGCATGGAGGCAAGCGTTATGACCACGATGCTGTGCAAGGAAGCGGGCGTCAGCAACGTCATCGCAAAATGCAAGGACGAGATCCACGGCAGGATTTTAAGCCGCGTCGGTGCGGACAGGGTCTTGTTCCCCGAAACCGACTCCGGGCGCAGGCTTGCGAAGAACCTGCTCAGCTCCGGCTTTATTGATATGGCCGAAATATCCGACAAAGTCAGCGTGGTCGACATCGAGGTCAGACCCGACTGGGTTGGTAAGAGCCTGGCCGAGCTGCGCCTGCGCGAGAAGTTCTCGGTCAACGTCATCGCCGTCGTGCGCGACGGCAAGGCTGACACCGCCATCAACCCCAGCGCTCCGATAAAGGCGGGTATGCACCTGATAGTGGTGGCCGACAAAGAAAAGCTGCGCAGGCTGAAATAAAAACAAGCTGAAAAAGAGCACGTCCGAAGTTGCATTGACCTCGGACGTGTTCTTTATTTATGTGATGAAATGATGTGCAAATTGCCGCTTAGCGAGTTGTTTCCCGTTCGGGAGGTGATGTGCAGGCTTATGGCTAAGCATTTCTTCCATCTGCCGCACAAGCAACATCCCGCGGCCGCACAAGCCGCTCATTGCTTCTCCTCTCGCCAAAAGCGGCAAACCTCAACCCAAATACTCCCTTATTTCCTCAAGTCGCTCCTCGGCAGCCGCGCGACCCGCTTCGTACGCCGCGCGCAGCTTCCCGGGGTCCTTCTCAATGCGGCCGACGGGCAGCTTCTCCTTCGGCCTGATGACGAGCAGCCGCCCCGCGCGCTCCTCGGCGGCGACGAAGTCCAGCTCGGCGTTGTACATCTCGTGCCTGCGTCCCGCCGCCGCGACAAAGTCGGGATAGCGCTTATAAACGCGCTCTATCATCGGCATCAGCGGATTCCTTCCCTTGCGGTAGCCGAGCGGCTGCGTCAGCACTGCGACCGGACGGTCATAGCCCGCATCTGTCATAAACCTGACGGGGATAGAGTCGCTTATCCCGCCGTCGAGCAGCTTCTGCCCGTCGATTTCGACAATTTTCGAGACAAGCGGCATACTCGCCGACGCCCTTATCCAGTCGAAGCCGTGCCCGTCGCGCCCCGCGTACTCGTGATAGACGGGCTTGCCCGTCTCAACATCGGTGCAAACGACGTAAAACTTCATCGGGTCGTTCTCGAACGCTTCAAAGTCGAACACGTCGTACTTATTCGGCACTTCGCCGTAGCAAAAATCGCGATTATAGATGTCGCCCGTTTTTATCAGCGAGCGCAGCCCGCAGTAGCGCTTGTCGCGGCAAAAGCGCGTGTTGTAGCGCAGCACGCGCCCGATCTGGTGCGACTTTATATTGCAGCCGAACGCCGCTCCCGCCGACACTCCCACCGCGCCGTCAAAGGTTATCCCGTGCTCCATAAACACGTCGATGACCCCCGCGGTGAACAGCCCGCGCATAGCGCCGCCCTCCATTACAAGTCCTGTTTTCATAGCATTTTCTCCGTAAATTTCCACCGCAGAGCCGGCTTAGATCTTAAAATCAAGTATACCACTTTTTTACTCCTTCGGTCAAGGCAGAGCGGACTTTTTTCGCCCCGCTGCCTCACAGAAAAATCGACTTTACGCGAATTTTACAAAACTGAGGTTTTAGATTTGACATAAATTTTATATCCTTATAAAAGAGAAGAATTGAAAAGAGCAGGCCGACGGAAAGGCCGGTAAGGAGAAAGAATGGACATATTCGATTTTTTGACGATGATAGGCGGGCTGAGCATCTTCCTGTTCGGTATGAGCCTTATGGGACAGGCGCTTGAGCGCCGCGCGGGCAGCGGATTGCGCAAAGCGCTCAACAAGATGACCTCGGGCGTCGCGGCGGGCTTCGCCACCGGACTGGGAGTGACTGCGGTCATCCAGTCGTCCTCCGCGACCACGGTTATGGTGGTCGGCTTCGTAAACTCGGGGCTTATGACGCTGCGGCAGGCGATAAACGTCATCATGGGCGCAAACGTCGGCACGACCGTCACCGCGTGGCTGCTAAGCCTCGGCGGCATAAGCGGCGAAAGCGTGTTTGTGCGGCTGCTCAAGCCCTCGTCTTTCACACCCGTGCTGGCACTGATAGGCGTTATCCTCTATATGTTCTGCAAAAGCGAGAAGAAAAAGGACTCGGGCGTTATCCTGCTCGGCTTTGCGACCCTGATGATGGGTATGGAGACGATGAGCAATGCCGTCGTGGGACTCAAGGACGTGCCCGCGTTCACCGAAATATTCATTATGTTCAAGAATCCCGTGCTCGGTATGCTGGCGGGAGCGGTGCTGACGGCGATAATCCAGTCGTCCTCAGCCTCGGTCGGCATATTGCAGGCGCTCGCCGCGACGGGAGCCGTCAGCTATTCGGCGGCGATCCCCATTATAATGGGGCAGAACATCGGCACCTGCATAACCGCGATGATCTCGTCTGTCGGCACAAGCAAAAACGCCAAGCGCGCAGCCGTCGTCCACCTGATGTTCAACGTCATCGGAGTTGCGGTGCTGCTGACGGTGTTCTGCATCGTCCGCGCCGCCTTCGCCCCCGCGATTTTGAACAATCCCGCCACAATGTACGGCATCGCCGTCGTGCACTCGGTGTTCAACATCATCTGCACCGCGCTGCTGCTCCCTGCGGGCGGGCTGCTTGAGAAGCTGGCCAAGCGCATTGTGCCCGACTCGAAGAAAGCCGAGCCGCTCAGCGAGCTTGACGAGCGCCTGTTCGCCACGCCGTCGCTTGCGCTGCAGCAGGCGCGCGATAAGGCGGTCGAAATGGCCGAGTGCGCCGTGAGCGCGCTTAACCGCTCGCTTGAAGCGCTTGTACGCTTGACTCCCAAGCTTGCCGACGAAATACGCGGCAAAGAGGAGCTGTGTGACAAATATGAGGATATGATCGGAACGTACCTCGTCAAGCTGAGTGCGCTGAAAATGGGCGAGGACGAGAGCGAGGAGGCCGCTGCACTGCTGAAGGTCATCGGTGACTTTGAGCGCATCTCCGACCACGCTGTCGGCATACTCGAGGCCGCCGAGGAGCTGAATGATAAGCACCTGAGCTTCTCACCCGACGCAAGGGGCGAGCTCGGTACAATCTCAAGCGCCGTCGGATGCATACTCGAGCTGACCCTCTCGGCGTTCAAGGCGAACAGCCCCGAAGCGGCGGCGGACGTCGAGCCGCTCGAACAGGTCATCGACCGCCTGAAAGAGCAGCTGCGCACCAACCACATTCTGCGTATGCAGCAGGAAAAGTGCAGTATTGAGGCGGGCTTCGTCTGGTCGGATCTGCTGACCGACTTCGAGCGTACCTCCGACCACTGCTCCAACATCGCGGGCTGCGTCATCGACGCGGCGGCGCACAACCTGAACCTGCACGAAACGCTGCGCAAAGCCAAGCTGTCCGACGCAGACTTCGACAGGCGCTTCAGCGCCTACGCGAAGCGGTTCTGCCTGAATGAACAGCGGCGCGGTCTGCAGGACTGAGTACCGTCCGATGCTCGCAGCGCAGTATTATATCGCAACGCCCGCAAACACTCCGCATAGAATTATTCCACCGCCGAATTTACGCATCCGACCCCGCACGGCCAAATTCACACATCCCGCAAACACACATCCCGCAAACGCACATCCCCGCAAACACAATCCCCGCAAATCCCGCAAACGCACATCCCACAAACACACAGAAAAACGGCGCTTTGACTTTTTGCAGCTCAAAGCGCCGTTTTTCTGTTTTTTGCATATTTCGACCCTGAACTGCAGCTTATCATGCATGAGGGCAAGTGGGCGATGATCTCAAAGGGCAACGCTCCCGAAGTTCATTTCGTCATTCATCATCCGAAGCTCCGCTCCGCGATCGAGAGCTTCATTCCCCCGCTCGTCGAGAGCTGATTTATGCGTCACGCCGCTCTTTTTACAAAGGAGCGGCGTTTTGCGATTTTTAAGTTTTGCTTTATCCTGTAGTCCGCGCATATCCGTATAATCAAAAAAAGCCCTTTGAGAAAAGGATTTCTCCTCTCTCAAAGGGCTTGGTAAACTTGAAGTTACCGTTGTGAAGGTTATGCTCATTTTGCGTTATTACTCTTCCGAACTCCGTCATTCATTCTTTTCACTTTGCGTTTC
>CAKSQO010000008.1 GCA_934486615.1 uncultured Eubacteriales bacterium
TGGTGGGAACAACAGGGCTCGAACCTGTGACCCCCTGCTTGTAAGGCAGGTGCTCTCCCAGCTGAGCTATGCTCCCGATTGTCAGTCGACGTTGTTCGTATCACCGGCGACGAGTGATATAATACTATATCCAAAGCCAAATGTCAACACTTTTTTCAATTTTTTTCAATTATTTTTTTCGAAGCCAATTTTCGCACCTCATCGGCGGTGAATTTGTACTTCTTTCCGCAGAAGTGACAGCTGACCTCCGTGATTTCCTGCTCGTCGGCGAGCTTCTCAAGCTCCTCCTTGCCGATGGCTTTCAGCACACGCTCGGTACGCTCGCGCGAGCAATCGCAGCGATACTCCGCTTCGGTCTCGTCAAGCACTTCGACGTCGAACTCACTGAGCGCGTCGCGCACGATATCCTCGATGCTCATGCCCTCGCTCATAAGCGTCGTGACGGGCTTTACTCCCGCGATACTGTTCTCGACCTTGGAAATAACAGTATCGTCCGCAGTCGGCAGCAGCTGAATGATGTAGCCGCCCGCCGCCTTTATCGAAAGGTCGGGATTGACGAGCACGCCGAGCGCGCAGACGGTCGGAATCTGCTCGCTTTCGGCGTAATACGCGGTAATGTCCTCGGCAATCTCGCCCGAAACGAGCGGGATAACGCCGTTGTACGGCTCTTTCATGCCCAGATCCTTGAGCACATACAGGTTGCCCTGCCCCACTGCCCCGCCTACATCGAGCTTACCCCTGGCATTGAGCGGAATTTCGACCACGTTGTTGACGGCGTAGCCCTTGACGTTGCCCTTGCTGTCGGCAACGGCGACCACAGCGCCGATCGGACCGTCACCGTCGATGCGCAGGGTTATGCTGTCGCGCTCGCCCTTGAGCATATTGCCCATCATTGAAGCGGCGGTCAGCAGCCGCCCGAGAGCGGCCGAAACCACGGCGGACGTTTGGTGCAGCTCGGCTGCCTTGTTGACAATATCGGTTGAATCGACGGCCATAGCGGTAACGCAGCCGTCGGAGGTTATGCATCTGATGAGCTTGCTCATAAAATTATCTCCTTGCAATATATATATGGCGCTCGTCCGTGTCGCAGGCGGGCGTTTCGGTCATATCGGAACAGACGGCTTCCAGCCTAAAGCCGGCCGCAGCGAGCGCCTGAGACAGCTCCTGCTGCGAGTAGGCACGCTCGGAGAAAACCTCGCCGCTGCGCGCCCAGGCGCCGTCCTTTTCGGTAAAAAAATCGAGGCAAATATCGGTATACGGCATATCGGTAAAATTGCGCCAAACGCAATAGAGCCCGTCGTCCTCAAGCACAAACGTATTGTCTGCAAGGACACAGCGGTGCTTGTACTCGGTGTTTACATCGAAAATGAACAGCCCGCCCGGCTCAAGAAACAGTGCGACCTTGGCAAAAGCGGCCTTCAGCTGTTCGTAATCGGTGATGTGGTTGACGCTGTCAAGGCAGCAGACAGCGGAGTCGACCGTTCCGTAAAGATCAAGCTCGGCAGCGTCCTGGCACAGGCACAGCATATCAAGCCCCGCGTCATCCGCCTTTCGGCGCGCTTTGTCAAGCATTTCCGGTGACAGGTCGACTCCGATAACGTCCACGCCGCGGCGCAGCATTTCAATCGAAATGCCGCCGGTGCCGCACGCAAGGTCGAGCATCAGTTTGGGGGCAGTGCCGAAAGAGTGAAAAAGCCCGAGCAGATAATCGGCTCGGGCGGAATAGTCACAGTCGCCCATCAGGCGGTCGTAAACGTCGGCAAATGCGGTGTAAGACATCAGCTTTTCTTGCCGTCAACGCGGCTGAAAACGAGGGCGTAGCCGTTGCTGCTGTCGCTCAAAGAGCGGTTTACGCGGCTGATGGTCGCGGTGCTGGCACCCGTCTCGCTGACTATATCCTTATAAACGCGCTTGTCGGTCAGCATACGCGCGACAACATAGCGCTGAGCCATAGACTGCATCTCCCTGACGGTGCATAGATCCTTGAAAAACTCGAGAGCCTCGTCAAGAGTTTGGAGCGTAAGGATCCCCTCAAGCAGCTTATCCACATTCGGGTCTTTGATGTTCGGCATAGTCTGCACCTCACTTCAGTAACTTTAATTATATTTTAGCACTCTAAACCTTAAAAGTCAACTTAAACTTTATTTAATAAAAGCGTGATATATGCGGCAAAATAATTCTGACTGTAAAAAGGATAAAGGAAGCGATAGTAATAGATAATAAATCAATTTGGGAGAGCAATGAGCGCGAGCACTTCTCTCCTCAAACGGGAAACGTTGCTTGCAAGGTGCTTGTCGTAGGCGCGGGGCTGTGCGGGCTGATGTGCGCCTATGAGCTGATTCAGCGCGGCGTTTCGGGCGGCGACATCTGCATAATCGACGCGGCCTCGGCGGGCGGAGAGACAAGCCTGCACTCGACAGGTAAGCTGACAGCGCAGCACGGGCTGATATACGCGCGCCTTATAGAAAAATTCGGCTTTGAGCGCGCGCTGTGGTACAAGCGGCTGAATGAGCACGGGGTCGAGCGTGCCTTTGAGGTCGCTGCCGACATCGGCGCCGTCGGAACGGTCGAGCGTGCCGACTCCTATGTTTACGCAGAGGACGGGAATCAGCTCGAGCGCCTTAAAACCGAGCTGAAAGCGGCCGAACGGCTCGGCTTTGACGCTGAACTGACTTTTGACTGTGCGCTCCCCTTTCCTACGGTCGGCGCACTGCGATTTTCGTGTCAGGCGACACTCAATGTGGGGTTATTTATCAACAGGCTTCTCGGATATATAATAATGAAAGGCTGTGTTATTTTTGAAAACACTAAGGCACTTCGTGTTGAAAAAGCTGCTGTTGTTACCGATAAAGGTGAAATTTTTGCGGAAAAAGTTATTGTATCCTCTCGTTTTCCGTTTGCTGATAAGTATGGGTTATATTTTGCTAAGCTGTATCAGCAGCGCGCGTATATGCTCGCTGTTGAGACTTCGCGCAAAATAAACGGAATGTTTATCGGAGCTGCGACTTCGTCGCTGTCACTGCGGCCGTTCGGCGAGCTGCTGCTTATCTGCGGCGGCGAAAGTGAGAACGGTGAGCCTTATCACGGCTGCCGCGAGCTGACCGACCGCGTTTCGACGTTTTTGCAGGATATGCGTGTGGTAGCGGCGTGGACGGCGCAGGACTGTATGACCCACGATAAGGTGCCGTATATCGGGCGGCTCGAGCGCCCTGAGGGCGAATTCTTCATCGCGACCGGCTTCGGTAAATGGGGGCTGTCGACCTCGTTCGGAGCGGCTGCGCTCATCGCCGACACAATCGTACGCGGGTATTCGGAGGAAGCGGCGGTGTTCTCGCCGAAGCGCAGCGTCCGCGCGGGGCTCGGCAGCATGTTCAGGCATTCGGCGGAGATTGCGGGCGAATTTGCCGTCGACGCGATAAGCGTGCCGCACACGCGCGTTTGCGACCTTGAATCGGGTGAAAGCGCTGTGGCGGCCGACGGAGTGAAGAAGGTATGCGCCTGCCGCGAGGGCGATACTGTGCGCAAAATGAGCCATCGCTGTACACACATGAACTGCCCGCTGAAGTGGAACGCAGGCGAGGGCGTGTGGGACTGCGGTTGCCACGGCTCGCGATTTTCGGCCGACGGAAAAGTAATATCAGGTCCTGCCAAGGACGACTTAAAGTATGAAAATTAACAAAATGTTCATATTGTTTGGCAATCTGCACAACACCGACCGCAATATTTTGTTGTTGTACAAAATACAAATTATTGACAAATCGCTGCAAAAACTGTACAATGAATTGTATAAAAAATACAGTTATGTATGCGAGGGAATCCGATATGTATTTACTCAACGATTTGTTAAGCCTCGAGGGGAATTACCTCATCTCCGCAATCGTCGGCGGCGCAACCGCCCTCATTTCGGTGCTGATGCTCGTTCTCGCGGTTAAAAAGAAGCATGATAAAATCGATGCAATGCTAATTGCCGGTCTTGCCGTGACGTTTGCCTGCTGCGTGGTTTCAACCCTGTTTTGCTACAATATCCTCGTTGTTGTCGGGTATTTGGTATCGCTCATTTCACTGACTGCCATTCTTTGCAGGACCTGCATTGCCTATCATATCAACACCATTTACGACGTTGAGTTCAAGACGCTGTTTCTCAAGATGCTCTTCCCCGTTTCCGTCATCGGAATGATGTTTCGTCCGTGGTTTGTCGAGACCAAGGGTGCCTGGTACTCGCTTATGGCTGTTCTCGGACTTGACTCGCCCGGTACATATGCGTTCGACGTTACCGTTGTCGAGCCCGGCGGTCGCGGAATAACCACGTGGAATATCATCTCGGTCATCGAGATACTGCTGTTCATCGCGCTCATCACCATGCAGCTTGTCCTGATCTGGAGACTGTTTATCGACCCCGATAACGCCAAGTCGTTCTCGATGACGGGCATGCTTATCACAGTGATTCTTGCGGCGTTTATCTACGGCGTTTACACCTCGCCCAACTTTAACATTGCAACCATATCAAAGTACGGCGACTACGGCTACTTTGATATGGATACATATCAGTACGTCGATTTTGTCGGATACAAGGTCGTCGCCAGCAACACTGACAACATCACTGCAATACCGTTTGCAATCGCTATACTCGGCGCACTCAACTATCTGCTTTATCTTGAGCCTGTTGAGCAGTTTATGGCAAACATCAACCGCCTGCCGTCATTCTTCAAAGAGAAGATAGCCGCCAAAAAGGCAAAGGCTGCTAAAGCGAACGTCAGCGCCTGATTACAGATCGCCATTGTATATTTGAAATTATTATTCAAAAAGCAACCCCGAAGCTTGAGCATTACGCTCCGACTTCGGGGTTGCTTTTCGCTATATTGATTGCGTAAACACAAGATAATACATCGGAATTCTTGCTGTGTTTTTCGAGTATCACATGGAAATTCACGGTTCAATATACTCTTCTACGGCCGCTTTCAGCTCGGAAATATCGTCACAGCAGCTCTCGTCATATACGCCGACAACGTGCATGCCTAAGGCCGCACCCGTGCGTATGCTGTAAAGCGAGTCTTCGTACAGAACGGTCTCGTCAGGGCGCGCGCCGTAGCGCTCCATTGCCGCAGTGAAGCCCGCAGGGCTCGACTTGTCCGCGCCGCCGCAAACCTCGGTGACAAAGCCGAGCAGGTTATGCGTTTCAAGCGCCTGACAACAGATAACCGTCGGCGTGGCGCTCATCACCACGACCGGTACACATCTTGATCGGTACTCTTTCAGGCGCTCGACGAGCTTAGGCTTAGGCTGAATGTCGTGCAGGTAGCGGTCAAGTATTATATCCGTCAGGTCGTTGACCGTCAGCTCGTGATCAAGGCGATCGGCGAACTCGGTATTTATATAGCCGAGCACCCTTTCGGTCGACATCGAGCGCAGGCGCTGCTCAGTCTCGTCGTCAATCGGAATACCGATAAGCTCGGCTACGTCGTCGACGATTATGCGCCGCCAGTAGCTCATTGAGTCGAGAATGACCCCGTCCATATCAAAAATCGCGAGTTTGATGCTCATATTCTGCGCCCCAACCTCGCAACTGCGTCGCGCTTAAACTCAGCGAATCGTCCCTCGTCGAGTGCCGCGCGAATGTCCTCCATAAGCGAGTTGTAGAACCACAGATTGTGCATAACGCAAAGCCTGTGTGAGAGCATTTCGCCTGCCTTCATCAGGTGGCGGATGTAGGCACGTGAGTGTCTTTGGCAAACGGGACAGCCGCAGCTTTTGTCAATTGGCGAAAAGTCGCGCTCGTACTTGGCATTGTTGAGGTTGATTATACCCTGTGACGTGAACAAATGCCCGTGTCGCGCGTTGCGGCTCGGCATTACACAGTCGAAGAGGTCAACTCCCCTGTCGACAGCTTCAATAATGTTCACCGGTGTGCCGACCCCCATAAGGTAGCGCATCTTATTCTTGGGCATAAACGGCTCGACCGCTTCAATAACGCTGTACATCACCTCGGTCGGCTCGCCGACGGCAAGTCCACCGATAGCGTAGCCGTCGAGGTCGAGGTCGGCGATGGTCTTCATATGCTCGATGCGAACGTCCTCGAACGTACAGCCCTGATTGATACCGAACAGCAATTGATTTGGATTGACAGCGCTGCCCGACGCGTTAAGACGCTGCATTTCTGCCTTGCAGCGGGCAAGCCACCGCGCCGTGCGCGCGCAGGAAGCCTTGGAATACGAATACTCGGCGGGATTTTCAACGCACTCGTCGAACGCCATGGCAATCGTAGAGCCGAGGTTCGACTGTATTCTCATACTTTCTTCAGGCCCCATAAAAATGCGCTTGCCGTCGATGTGCGAGGCAAAGGTCACGCCCTCCTCGCTTATCCTGCGCAGGCCTGAGAGCGAGAACACCTGAAATCCACCGCTGTCGGTCAGGATAGGCTTCTTCCACCCGGTGAATTGGTGCAGCCCTCCCGCGTCGCGGACGACGTCGTCGCCGGGCCGCAGGTGCAAATGGTAGGTGTTGCTGAGCATCACCTGGCACTTGACATCCTCGAGGTCATAGGCCGACACCGCGCCCTTTATCGCAGCGCACGTCGCAACATTCATAAATGCCGGCGTCTGAATCGTTCCGTGAACAGTCTTAAACTCAGCGCGGCGAGCCTTGCCCTCGGTTTTTAACAGCTTGTACATTGTGTCTCCTTTTTAATACAAAAACATTGCGTCGCCGAATGAGAAGAAGCGATATTTTTCCTTTACGGCGGTGCGGTAGGCATTCATAACGCGGTCGTAGCCTGCGAAAGCGCTGACAAGCATTATCAGCGTGCTTTCGGGAAGGTGAAAGTTGGTGATAAGCGCGTCCATACACTTGAACCGATACCCCGGATAGATGAAAATATCGGTATCGCCCGTGCAGCTCTCAATTTTGCCGTCAAAGCGCTGCGCCACGCTTTCAAGCGTGCGGCAGCTGGTCGTGCCTACGCAGATAACGCGTCCGCCCGAAGATTTTGTCTCGTTTATGAGCGCGGCGGTCTCGGCAGGCATATAATAATGTTCGGAGTGCATTTTGTGATCTTCGATGTCGTCGGCCTTGACAGGGCGGAAAGTGCCCAGCCCGACGTGCAGCGTGACAAAGCCGACTTTTACACCCTTTTGCCTGATCCTCTCAAGCAGCTCGGGCGTAAAGTGCAGCCCTGCAGTCGGAGCGGCCGCCGAGCCGAGCTCGCGCGAGTACACGGTCTGATAGCGCTCCTTGTCTTCGAGCTTTTCGGTGATATACGGCGGCAGCGGCATCTGGCCGATGCGATCGAGTAAATCAAAGAAAACGCCGTCGTGCTCAAAGCGCATTATGCGGTTGCCGTCGGGCGTTACGTCGACGACCTCTGCCTTCATCAGTCCGTCGCCGAAAACGAAACGCTTGCCGATCTTAGCGCGCTTTCCCGGACCTGCAAGACACTCCCACACGTCGTTTTCGACCTGCTTTAGCAGCACAAACTCGACGACCGTGCCTGTATCCTCACGGCTGCCGTAAATTCTTGCGGGCAGAACGCGCGTGTCGTTGAGAATGAGGCAGTCGCCCGCGTTCAGCATATCGATAATATCGTGAAAGATGTGATGGCCTATCTCCCCTGTCTCACGCGAAAGGGTCATCAGGCGCGAAGAATCGCGCGGCTCAAGGGGTGTCTGAGCGATGAGCTCCGGCGGCAATTCGTAAAAGAAATCGTGTTTTTTCATATTACAGCTCCACTCTTTGGGATATATTAACAAATATAGCTTATATACATAAAATGTGTTTGACAAACACAATAAGCAGTGGTATTATGGCAGTGTAGATAAGAGGCGCAACCAAGATTATTAGCTCAGAAACAGACCGCCGCGGTCGAATTTAAGTCTGGGTGAAAGGCAAGGCTGCCGAAGACGGTATTTCAAGCGGACGGATTACTGCCTGGGTTTAAGGTCAACAGCCTTAAAACTGTCATCATTATTTTAATGATGGAGTGCTTTCTATTTTTATAAAAAAAGCGACAACTCCATTATAGTGTAATGATGACCGGTTTTCAACCGGTTTTCTTATTAAAAAATATTTTTTAAGAGGGTCAGAGAAAATGAAGCATTACAGTGTCGGCGTCATCGGCGCCACAGGAATGGTAGGCCAGAGATTTCTTACGCTGCTTGAGAACCACCCGTGGCTTGAGGTAAAGGCTATCGCAGCCAGCCCGCGTTCGGCAGGCAAAACTTACCGCGAAGCAATCGGAAGCCGCTGGGCTATGGCAACTCCACTGCCCGAAAAGTTTGCCGATATGGTCGTTATGAACGCCACTGACGACGTTGAAAAAATCGCCTCTATGGTCGATTTTGTTTTCTGCGCCGTCGATATGCCTAAGGCCGAAATTCGCGCGCTTGAGGAGGCTTATGCCAAGGCCGAGTGCCCTGTTATGTCGAACAACAGCGCTCACCGCTCCACCCCCGACGTTCCGATGATCATTCCCGAGCTCAACCCTGAGCACGCCGAGATTATCCATGCTCAGCGCAAGCGTTTGGGCACCAAGCGCGGCTTCATCAGCGTCAAGTCCAACTGCTCGCTGCAGAGCTACGTCCCCGCGCTGTTCCCGCTCGATAAGGAGTTCGGCGTAAAGCGCGTGCTCGTGTGCACTTATCAGGCCATTTCGGGCGCGGGCAAGACCTTTGAGACCTTCCCCGAAATTCTTGACAATGTCATTCCGTTCATCGGCGGCGAGGAAGAAAAGAGTGAGCAGGAGCCGCTGAAGATCTGGGGTAAAATCGAGGGCGATAAAATCGTCAACGCCACCCGCCCCGCTTTCACTGCACAGTGCCTGAGAGTGCCCGTCTCCGACGGTCACACTGCCGCTGTGTTCGTCGACTTTGAAAAGAAGCCGACCAAGGAGCAGATGATTGAGGTTTGGAATAACTTCCGCGGCCGTCCGCAGGAGCTTGAGCTGCCCCACGCGCCGAAGAAGTTCCTCAACTACTTCTATGAAGATAATCTTCCGCAGGCTAAGCTGCAGCGTAACCTCGAGGGCGGTATGGCCGTTTCTATCGGCCGTCTGCGCGAGGATACGCAGTATGATTACAAGTTTGTCTGCCTTTCGCACAACACTTTGCGCGGTGCTGCCGGCGGCGCTGTCCTTATGGCCGAGCTGCTCTGCGCCGAGGGATATTTGGACTGACACTTTTGCCTTACAGGAGGGGTGCTAAATGAAAAACACCATTTTCAAGGGCGCAGGGGTTGCCCTCGTCACACCTATGAACGCCGACGGCTCAGTCAACTTTGCCAAGCTTGAGGATCTGGTCGAGTTCCAGATTGCGGGCGGCACCGACGCTATAATTGCGTGCGGCACCACCGGCGAGAGCGCTACGCTCAAAGAAGATGAGCATGTTGATGTCATCAAGTGCGTTATCAACAAGGCAGCCGGTCGCGTGCCTGTTATCGCAGGAACGGGCAGCAACGACACGGCCTTTGCCGTTGAGCTGTCGCAGGAGGCCGACCGCCTCGGCGCTGACGGACTGCTGACCGTAACGCCTTATTACAACAAAACCTCGCAGGCCGGACTTATCGCGCATTTCACCAAAATCGCCGACAGCGTCAACTGCCCCATCATTCTTTACAATGTTCCCTCGCGTACCGGCACGGCTTTCAAGTCCGAGACTTACGCCGTCCTCGCCGAGCACAGAAACATTGTGGGAATTAAGGAAGCCAATGCCAACCTTTCGATGATGGCGCACACCTTCGCCCTTTGCGGAGACAAGATCGACATCTACTCCGGCAACGACGACGAGGTTGTTCCGTGTCTATCGCTCGGCGGCGCGGGTGTTATCTCGGTTCTGTCGAACATAATGCCTAAGGCTGTTCACGATATGTGCTACGACTACTTTAACGGCAATGTCGCCGCCGCAAGAGACGCGCAGATCAAGTACATTGACATCATCAGCTCACTGTTCAGCGACGTCAACCCCATTCCTGTTAAGGAAGCGCTCAACCTTATGGGCTGGGAGGTCGGCGATTGTCGTCTGCCGCTCGTCAGAATGAACGAAGCGGGTCAAGCGAAGCTTAAAGTTGCGATGAAGAACGTCGGGCTTATCTGATAAGCGAAGCAACGGCACGGCTGAACAAATATTTGCTGAGCACCGCTTTTTCAAGCGGTAAAAACAATTTGAAAAAAGCGGCGAGCGCTGCCCTGCTTGCGACCGAACGGCCGCTGTGAGTCGGTCGCTCGCCGCTTTTTCGGGAAGTAGGTATTTTTATGGTAGATATTATTTTAAGCGGCTGCTGCGGCAAAATGGGGCGCGTTATCACCCGCAGCGTCGCCGCGGCTGAGGATTGCCGTATTGTCGCGGGAATTGATATAAACAAGGACGATTCCCTCGGCTACCCTGTTTTTTCGGGCTTTGACGCACTCGACGTCAGGGGCGATGTCGTCATCGACTTCAGCCACCCATCCGCGCTTGACGGTATTCTCGCCTATTGTAAGGCAAACGGCGTGCCCGCCGTCCTCGCAACTACAGGCTACTCGCCCGAGCAGACCGAGACTATCAAGCGCGCCGCGGCCGACTGCGCGTTGTTTTTTACATTCAATATGTCGCTCGGCATAAACCTGCTTATAGAGCTGACGAAAAAGGCTACCTGTATCCTCGGTGACGCCTTTGACATTGAGATTATCGAGGCACACCACAATCAGAAAATCGACGCGCCGAGCGGCACGGCGGTTATGATTGCCGACGCTGTCAAGGGCGCGCTCAGCGAGGACTGTAAATACGTCTATGACCGCCACAGCGAGCGCAAAAAGCGCGATAAAAATGAGATCGGCATCCACTCCATTCGCGGCGGAACGATTGTCGGTGAGCACACGGTTATGTTCGCGGGTCACGACGAAATCCTGAGTATTTCACACTCGGCGCGCTCGAAAGAGATATTCGCCACCGGCGCGGTCAAAGCTGCGCAGTTTATGGTCGGCAAGCCGAACGGAATGTACTCGATGAATGATATGATTGAATAAGTATTCGCTAAGTCAAGATATGCACAAATAAACCGCGCCGCAGCGTTTTAATATCGCTGCGGCGCGGTTTATTTTTTGATGAATGAGAATGAAATAGATATGCTTTTCAACTGCGATCTGTGCGATTTTTTACGCTTTTTCAGGTGCGTAGATGAGTCGTACTTTTGTCAATGTTTAGCTGCATTCCCGTCCGTGTTTTGGTCAGACGGTGCAGAAGTGCTCTCGTCCGCTCCGGTTACGTAGCTTTCGGCGCTCTCGTCATTATCAGCAGCTTCAGTTGCACTCCCCTGCTTACTGTCGGGTGCTTCGGCGTTAAAGCTGCCTATATACTCGCTCGACTGCACGGGCAGGTGCTTTTTCTTGAGCTTAGCGTTGGACAGCTCGCGGATAACGAAGAAGATTATCGCGAGCGCGGGCACTCCGACGACCATTCCGAAGAAGCCGAACAGACCACCTCCGACGATAATTGCGAACATTACCCAGAACGGCGAAAGCCCCGTTGAGTCACCGAGAATCTTCGGCCCTATGAGGTTTCCGTCAATCTGCTGCAAAACAACGATAATTATGATGAAATACAGCCCCTTAAGCGGGTCGTTAAGCATGATCAGCGCGGCGCTCGGCACGGCTCCGATGAACGGGCCGAAGAACGGAATCACGTTCGTCACTCCGACGATAACGCTGACAAGCAGCGCATACGGAATTCTGAATATCGCAAGCACTATGAAGCACAGCACGCCGATTATCGCAGAGTCAATGAGCTTGCCGATTATAAACTTGCTCATAATGCGGTGACCCTCAAGCGAGGTTCTGATAAATCGGTCGACGCGGTGCGTTTCAAAGAACGCGTAGAGCAGCTTCTTTATCTGTGCAAGCAGGCGCTCCTTGCTCGCAAGCAGGTAAACGGCGGCGATTATGCCGACGATGACATTGAACGTCGTACTGACGGTTGAAATAACTCCGCTTGAAAGCTGGCCGACGGTCTTGATAAGGTCAGTCTGCAGCCAGCCCTTGACGTTTTCAAGCCCCTGCTCGACGACTGAGTTGACCACGTCGTAATCGGCGACGATCTTGTTGTACCAGCCAATAAGCGCGTCAATCTGACCCGGCAGCGCATTTACGGAGCTGACGACGCTTGAATAAAGCTCAGGTACGATCAGGTATACAATGAATGCAACAAGGCTGAGCGCGATGATAAGCGAGAAGAAAATTCCGCAGCAGCGCGAAAGCGAGCTCACCGTCTTTTCCTTTTTAAACAGCTTGCCAAACGGCTTTTTGAGCAGTTTTTCGATAACCGTCATCAGCGGGTTGAGCAGATAAGCAAACACCACGCCGATGGTTATCGGCTCGAGCACTCCGAGAACGGTCGTAAGCATCCTGCTTTGCAGCGCATAGTAGACAAGCAGCACCGCGACCGCAACGCCGAACACCTTCAGCCAGAATTTGCTGTCAAGTTTGGTCTTATCGTTCATTTAAAGCCCCTTATCAGTTGGTCTCGAAGTCCGTCCACAACGGCGCGCAGTAGATCGTCGTCGCGGCAAGGCAGTCATTCTCAAAGAAGAATGAAACGACGTAATCGCCGAACTTGTAGCGCAGCATATACATCGACTCCGGGTCGCCGGGAATAAAGAACAGCGAGTCGCTGCCGGCTTCACCGTCGGTTTCGGGCGTGGCGCTGATGGATTTGCGCAGCTCGTCAACGGTGGTCGAGCCGACGGTGTAGCTGTAGGAGTCGCCGAAATAGGCGATAAACGCAACGCCGCTGTCAACAAGCCAAGAGCGGTAGTAATATTTTGTGTCGCTGCTGATCATACGGATTGCGGTATCGCCCTCGATTATCATGAGCGAGTCCTCGTCGGAATCGCTGTCGTCGTGGGCACCGTGGGCGTCGTCTGCCGAGTCGGCAGCGTCGTTGTCAGCGGGCTGCGAGTCTTCCTCGCCGTAGCGGTAGGCCTTCTTGATGTCCTCAATCGAGGATTTAAGCGCAAATTTGCAGCCGAGTATCTCCCCTTTTGAAGCGTACTCCTCAACAGAGACGTAGGTCGGCTCTTTATTTGAACTGGCAGCCGAGCTTGAAGCGGCGTCGTCCTTATTACAGGCGAATAGACTTGCGGCGATGCACAGCGCTGCGGCTGAAGCGATGATACGTTTGAAAGTCATAGCAAAACCTCCTATTTTACCGAAGATTTGTTAAGCATATCGTTTTTAAGATCCCAGAGCTCCTGCGAAAGGTCAACGTAGTAGTTGTGCGGATTTTCAAAGCGGCGAACCTCGTCCCAGAGCAGGCTGACCTGCTCCTTGCAGAATGCGGCGATCTCGTTGACGCTGCGGCGCTCGCCGACAAACTCGCCACCCTTGAATAACTGCCTGAGCAGCGGCTTGGCGGTGAAGTCGTAGACGTTCTTGCGCTTCCATGTGTGCTCGGGGTCGAAGATCTCGTAATCCTTGCTGTCGTCGATAACCTCATCGAACAGGGTCACGACGTCGGCAAGAGCCTTGCCGCTGACGTTGTCATACAGTCTCCAGACCTGTTTGAAGCCGGGCGTGGTTATCTTTTGAACATTCTCACTGAGCTTGATGGCGGGTATCATCCTGCCGTTCTTCCAAGTGGCGGAGAGCTTGTACACGCCGCCGAACACGGGTGAAGATGACGAGGTTATCTGCCGCTCGCCGATGCCGAACGAGTCAATCTTCGCGCCCTGATTGAGCATATCGCTGATGATGTACTCGTCAAGCGAGTTCGACGCGACGATCTTGCAGTCGGGATAGCCCGCTTCGTCAAGAATGGTGCGCATTTTCTTGGTCAGATAGGTGATGTCGCCGCTGTCAAGGCGAACTCCGAGCGGGCGCTTGCCCATCGGAGCGAGGACTTCGTTGAACACCTTTATCGCGTTGGGCAGGCCAGATTTGATAGTGTTGTAGGTATCGACGAGCAGAACGCAGTCATCGGGATAGTTGCGGGCGTAAGCCTCGAAAGCGGCATACTCGTCGTCAAAGGCGAGCACCCAGCTGTGCGCCATGGTGCCCGCGGGTTTGAGTCCGAACATCTTGGCCGCGAGGACGTTGGAGGTGGAAGCGCAGCCGCCGATGCAGGCGGCGCGGGCGCCGTAAACGGCAGCGTCAAAGCCCTGAGCGCGGCGGGCGCCGAACTCCATTACGGGGCGGCCGTCGGCAGCCTTGACCATACGGTTGGCCTTGGTGGCGATGAGCGACTGGTGGTTAATGCAGATGAGAATGAGCGTCTCGACAAACTGTGCCTGAATAATCGGGCCCTTGACGATAAGCACAGGCTCGCCCGGGAATATCGGGGTGCCCTCGGGGATAGCGTAAATGTCGCAGGTGAATTTGAACCCTGCCAGATACTGCAAAAACTGTTCGTTGAAGAGGTTCTGCTCTCTGAGATACTGAATGTCTGCTTCCGAAAAGCGCAGCTCCTCGATGTATTCGATAACCTGCTCAAGACCTGCCATAATGGCAAAGCCGCCATCATCGGGAATGGTGCGGAAGAACACGTCGAACGACGCGTCAACGTCCTTGAGTCCCTCGTTGAAATAGCCGTTGCCCATTGTGATCTCGTAGAAATCGGTCAGCAGGGTAAGGTTTCTGCAAAAATTCTTGTCCATCGGAATTTCCTCCATGCTTTTAACGAAAAAACTGCTGAAATTTGCTTACATACAGTATACCATAAAAAGCGGATTTGGCAATGACTTAGTACAGCTTATTTTCAAATAATTCACAAATTGTTAATAAATAAAAAAAATTCTTTGGTTAAAATACGAAATATGAGGTGATATATATGCGAGTAAGACGCAAAGAGCTCGGAAATAAGAACATATGCGGACGTAAAATCGAAGAGTTGCGAACCGCCAAAGGCTATAAACAGAAATATATCGTTGAGAAGCTTGCAATCCGCGGCATCAATATGAATATTTCGACCCTCTCCAAAATTGAGGGACAGTTCAGACAGCTTTGTGACTACGAGCTGTTTGCAATCGCAGAAATTCTTGAGGTTTCCGCCTACGACCTTATTGCCGAGAAATAATTCAAGACCCGAGCCGCTGAAGCTCGGGTCTTTTTATGCTTAATTATAACGCAGCTGCTTAAAATCAATCTTGCCGAGCATTGTGCGCGGCATTGCGGCGATGACATTTATCTCCGCGTGTGCAACGTAAGGCTCGCACTCGCGCACAAGCAGCGCGCGTATCTGCTCGGCGGCAAGGCTGCGGTCGGTGCCGTCTTTGAGCGTAACAAAGATTGCGACTCGCTCGCCGCGCTGCTCGTCGGGCTTGCCGACAACGCAGCAGTCCTCCACGCAGTCAAGGCGCAAAACGACCTCCTCCACGCTTGAGGGAAAGACGTTGTAGCCGTTGGTAACTATCATGCGCTTCAGGCGCTGCTTGAAATAAAGATAGCCGTCGGCGTCTAAAGTGCCGAGATCGCCCGAGCGCAGCCAGCGCGTACCGTTTTCGTCGGTGAAAAACGCGGCGGCTGTCTCCTGCTCTTCTCCGATATAGCCGCGCATCACGGTCGGCCCTGAAATGCAAAGCTCTCCTATCTCCCCAATCGGCACTTCGCTGCCGCTTGACGGCGAGAAAATCCTAATGCGCATATCGGGCATCGCCACGCCGATGCTGCCCGCGCGGTCGCCGTTGGGCGGCATATAGGCGCAGACGGTAACACACTCGGTCATTCCGTAGCCCTGCCGCGCGACGGCTCTGCTCGATCGTGTGCGCAGGAAGTCGTCAATTTCCGCTTTAAGCGAGACATCAAGCGCGTCTCCGCCCGTGAACACCTCGTGAATGAACGAGAGGTCGGCCGTCTGTGGAATTTGAGCTGAAATCAGCTTTTTAAAAAACGACGGCACGCCGGGTATCAGGTTCGGACGGCTGTTAAACAGCAGCTCGGCCGCGCGCTCCTGCGAAAATCCGGCGACGAGAAGGCTTGAGCCGCCGAAGCACATCATCGTGTGCAGCCCCACTGCAAGACCGAAGCCGTGAAACAGCGGCAGCAAGCACAGCATTTTTTCCTTTGAAAGGTCGCTTACGCCGCTGAAAGCCGCAATCTGCGCGGCGCAGCTGTTGAGGTTACGGTTGGTAAGCGCGACGGCCTTGCTTCTGCCCGTTGTGCCGCCGCTGAACATTATGACCGCATCAATATTCGGGTCGGCTGACAGCGGCTCGGCAATATCGCCGTCGTCGGTCGCAAGGTTGGTTATCACCGCGCAGTCTCCGAGCGGAATTTCAGCTCCTTCTGCGACAAACGCCGCCCTGCAGCCGAGCGCAGCAACGGTCGAGCACAGGCGCTCTGCCTGAATAAACGTCGGGCACATAACAGCCGCCGCACCAAGTGCGTTGGCTGCGTAAACGGCGACGACCGCGCGAACGCTGTTCGGCAAAACAATCGCAACGCGCGAGCCTGTCCCGACACCGAGCGCCGCCAGGCGGCGGTTTTCGGCGGATATAAGGCGCAACAGCTGTGAATAGGTCAGCTTATCAGTGCCGCACTCTATCGCGAGGTTGTCGGGGTACATATTTGCCGTGGCAAGAATGGCCGAGTACATCGAGCCTTCCAGACTTTTCGGCATATCGAACTTCTTAATTTCAGACATTTTGTCACTCTTTCCGTCGGCCGTTTCAGCTATTATGCGCTTTAAAATCGAAAAAATTATCAGCCCCCTATTTTAGGCGGCTGATTAAAGCATAATATAAAGCAGCGCCAGTGTCAAGAGCTCATCGCTTTCTTCCCCGCCCAAAAGCGCCAACATCATCAAAATTATCGATCTGTCGCCGTCGATATCCATATTCCCGATGTTGAGCAGGTCAAACAGACCATGCCTCGCGGGCTTAGGTTTCGGGCGCGGTGCGTCCGACTTTGCGGGAGCGGGCTTCGGCGGCTCGGGACGGCTTTGCGTGCCGATAAAATCGGGAGCGGGAATGCCGCCGACGCGGCGCATATTCTGACGTCGCGAGTTCATCACGCGACGCTCGGCTTCCCTTTGCATACGCTCCCAGTCGTCCATTGAATAGTCCGTGTTGCTCACCTCACAGCTTGAATAGGCCGCTTTCACTCAGCGCCGGCATAACGGTGACGAGCTTCATCAGCTTGACCGCCTTGTCGAGGCGCTCCCGGCGCGGCGGCGACAGATGCGGCCTCAGCGCGAGCAGCAGCTTGGTGCGGTCGTCTGAAGCGGTGGAATTGAACGCTTTTAACACGCGGAGCATAGACCCCATCTGCTCGGGCGAAACGGCTGACAGCATTTCGTTCAGGCCGTCGCTTTTCGACTCGTTCTGCGCATTTTTGTTTGCTGCTGCCGCCTGCTCAACCCCCTGCCCGCCGAGCAGATTGCCCGCCATCGCCTTGATAGTTTCCATACTTGCAGGGTCATCGAGTATGGCGGCGAGCTTGTCGGTGATGTCGTTCATTTTCCGCCAGACAGCTTTCTGATAAGCTCCTGCGCCTGCTCTGAGCGCAGCAGTTTTTCGGTCTCAGCCTTGTTTTGCAGCGCGTTTTTCAGCTTTTCGGCGTCGGCGGAATTGAGCGCAGAGAGCACCTTATTAATGTCCCCGCCCGAGACGGCCGAGCGCAGTGCCTCGCGGTTTGCACCTGTCTTTTTCGACGCAAGGTCGAGCAATTTATCGAGACTTTTATCGTTATTTTGCATTGAAACCGACTCCCTGTTGTGGTAATATTCTTAGTGGTGATAATATGCGAATTTTGGTTATTTCAGACTCTCACGGCTCGCTTGCAAACCTTGAAAAGGTGCTTGATATGCACCCGGAGGCCGAGCACGTCATCTTCCTCGGCGACGGCGTTCGCGAAGCTGAGGAGGCAAGCTTCATCTATGACAATATGCAGTTTCACCTCGTCGCGGGCAACTGCGACTTCGGCTCAAGCTACCCATCGACCGCCGTTACGGAGATTGCGGGCAAGAGAATACTCTACACCCACGGGCACACGATGAACGTCAAGTACGGCTACAATGCCGCCATAGAGCGCGCAAAGGCCGAGGGCGCGGACATTCTGCTGTTCGGCCACACGCACGAAGCGGCGGTGCGCTACTGCGACGGGCTATATTTGATGAACCCCGGCTCGGTATCGCGCCCGCGAGGGTCGTACTACGGCAGCTACGGCTACATCGACATAGTTGACGGCGGCGTTATGACCGCTGTGGTTGAATTAAAACCGCGTATCGACTGAGCATCGTCCCAACTTACGCCGTCTGCGTCCTCTATTCCAATATATGCCGGGGGCGGGCGAATAATTCACTTCAGCTGACATATTCAAAGTCGCGGCGCAGGCGGTCGATTATCCGCTTTTCAAGGCGCGAGATGTACGACTGCGATATTCCGAGCAGGTCGGCGACTTCCTTTTGCGTATGCTCCCTGAAGCCGCCGAGACCGAAGCGCATCTGCATTATCATTTTTTCGCGCGGCTTTAGGTTGTCGACCAGTCCGCGCAGGGTCGAAACTTCGTCCTCTGTCTCAATGTTGCGGTTTATCACGTCAGGCTCGCTGCCGAGCACGTCGGACAGCAGCAGCTCGTTACCGTCCCAGTCGATGTTGAGCGGCTCGTCGATCGAGACCTCCGAGCGCAGTTGAGTCGACTTGCGCATATACATCAGGATTTCATTTTCTATGCAGCGTGAGGCATAGGTCGCGAGCTTTATGTTTTTCTCCGGGCGAAATGTGTTGACGGCTTTAATCAATCCGATTGTTCCGATCGATACCAAGTCCTCGATGCCCGCCCCGGGCGCTTCAAATTTGCGCGCGATGTAGACAACAAGACGCAGATTGTGCGTTATCAGCGTTTCTCGCACGCTTATATCGCCCGCCGCGTAGCGCTCGAGCAGCGCGTTTTCCTCCGCTTTTTTCAGAGGGGGCGGCAACACGTCGGGGCCGTTGATGTAGTAAACGCCGCCGCAAAGTCGGCTTATAAGCCGCCGAGTGGCTTCTTTCAGCCGGTTAAACACTCTTACCTCTCCCCTTTTTCATCGTAAATATCGGGCAAAATTGCCGAGTATCCGCTTTTGAGCGGGCTTGGCGACACTGCAACAAGGACGCGGCTGTATGCCGCGCTTTTTTTATCGCCGACGGTCATGGTATCGACCCGAAACGTCGGCAAAACGCCCGAGCCGCCTACGGCCGAATACGGTATCAGCCTGAATCCGTTTAAGCGGTGGCTGTCGGCGCTCATCAGCTGCGCAGCCGTCATACCCGTCAGCGCGAAAGCAGTCGCCGAGTCGATGACCGAGACTTCGTCGCCGCTTATCGGGTCCTTCAGCAGATTGCCCGAGTCGATAAGCGCCGTGACCGAGACGGCCGACGAGCCGTAAGCAAGGCTTATCCGGGCTTGGCTTTCGCTCGGGGCGCTGCGCGGCAGCAGCCTTTTCAGTATGCCGAGCAGGACGTATACCGCGGTCGTCGCGCCGATAAGCAGCAGCGGCGACACATCGAAGTACACGCTCGAATTACGCACCGTCGCCTTGTCGAAGCCCGTCAGCGCTATCAGCGCCGCCGATCCGCCCGCGACGACGTAGGTAAAAACTATGTAATACGCACACAGCTTAAAATACATCGCCGCGTGCCGTCTGCCGAAGCCGACGAACACCGTCGACATCACGCAAGCAGCCTTTGTAAGCAGGGTCAGCGGCAGGCTCATCGGAGGCAGCAGAACAGTCAGTGAAAACAGTGCCGACCACAACGCCGCTCCGACTCTGCGGGCAAACTTTATGTGAATACCGCTCAATTTCTCACACAGCAAAATCAGCAGATAGTCGATGTAGAAATTGAGCAGCAGCAGCACGTCGATATAAACAGTCATCGTCCTTACCCCCGATGGAGATTGTAGCATACCCAACCCTGCGCATTTTGTCAAAACCGATGCGCGCTTTATTTTTTTATTTGCAAGCGCGAAAAAGCCGTCGGATCATGTCCGACGGCTTGGGGCTTTAGAAATATAAAAGCGACAAAAAACGGAGGCGCTCAGGATAAGCGTCTCCGTTTTAATTAGGCTTGGAGAGAAGAATTACATCTCAGCGAAGAACTTAATGGTTCTGACCATCTGGCTGGTGTAAGAGTTCTCGTTGTCGTACCACGAAACGACCTGAACCTGATAGGTGTCGTCGTCGATCTTGGTAACCATGGTCTGGGTAGCATCAAAGAGAGAACCGAATCTGATACCGATGATGTCGGAAGAAACGAGCTGCTCCTCGGTGTAGCCGAAGGACTCGGAAGAAGCGGCCTTCATAGCTGCGTTGATGCCTTCCTTAGTGATATCCTTGCCCTTGACAACGGCAACAAGGATAGTGGTGGAACCGGTCGGAACCGGAACACGCTGAGCCGAGCCGATGAGCTTACCGTTGAGCTCAGGGATAACAAGGCCGATAGCCTTAGCAGCGCCCGTAGAGTTCGGAACGATGTTGACAGCGGCAGCGCGGGCACGACGGAGGTCACCCTTGCGGTGCGGGCCGTCGAGGACCATCTGATCGCCGGTGAAAGCGTGAACGGTGGTCATGATACCGCTCTGGATCGGAGCGTAGTCGTTAAGAGCCTTAGCCATAGGAGCAAGGCAGTTGGTGGTGCAGGAAGCAGCAGAGATGATCTTATCTTCCTTGGTAAGGGTGTTCTCGTTTACGCTGTATACGATGGTCGGCAGATCATTACCGGCAGGAGCGGAAATAACAACCTTCTTAGCGCCTGCGTCAATGTGAGCCTGAGACTTCGCCTTGGAAGTGTAGAAACCGGTGCACTCGAGGACAACGTCAACACCGAGCTCGCCCCACGGAAGATCGGCAGCGTTCTTTTCGGCATAGATCTTGATGGTCTTGCCGTCGACGGTGATGGTGCCTGCCTCGTCATCAGCGGAAACAGTATCGCACAGAGCGTATCTGCCCTGAGCAGAGTCATACTTCAGAAGATGAGCAAGCATGGTGGGGTTGGTCAGGTCGTTGATAGCGACAACCTCGTAACCCTCAGCGCCGAACATCTGTCTGAACGCGAGACGGCCGATACGGCCAAATCCATTGATAGCAACTTTTACAGCCATTGAATTTTACCTCCATAAAAAAGTATATACATATTTTAACCCAACAGGATTGGATTTGCAAGGAAATTGTTACATTTTTAACCCGATTTTTCACTTTTAGTGATAGTGAACAAAATTATGTATCGCTTACTCACCCTTTGGTTCAAAAGTTATAAACTACTTCAACTCATAAGCCTTGGCATATTCGACGATGAGGTTCGCTGCGGTCTCAACTCCGACGTCGCTGTTGAGCGTCAGGTGATAGTTGCGCGTATCTCCCCACTTTTTGTTGGAAGTGAAGTTGTAGAACGCACTTCTCTCGCGGTCGGTCTTGTCGATATAGCGCTTGGTATCGCTGACTTTAAGCCCGTATTCGCCTTCGACGCGTCTGATGCGCGACTCGATCGGAGCGTAGACGAACACGCGAATGCTCTTGCCCTTGTCGACGATGCTGTCGGCGGCGCGGCCGACGATGACGCACGGCCCCTTTTCGGCAAGCTCGCGAATTACGTTTGCCTCGGCGATAGCGGCCTGGTCGAACACATTCGGAATCGCGCTGTGCATATAAAGACTGTAGATGAGACTTGAGTGTGTTCTCTCCTCATTAGCCTTGATGAAGTCCTCGGCGAAGCCCGACTTCTGAGCCGTCAGCGCGATTATCTCCTTGTCATAGAACGGTACACCGAGCCTTTCTGCGACAAGCTCACCGATTTTACGGCCGCCCGAGCCATACTCGCGAGCGATGGTGATAACTGCGTTTTTCATATGTGCTCCCCCTTTATATTTTCCGTCTGCGGCGTCAAACGTCGAGGCGGATAAGATCCTCATAAGTCTCGCGGCGGATAATTGTGCGATCAACTCCGTCCTTGACCATAACGACGGGCAGACGCGGGATTCGATTATAGTTGCTCGCCATCGAATAATTGTAAGCGCCCGTGGCGGTGACGGCCATAATATCGCCGACCTCGACAGGCTGAGTAAGCGCGTTCTCCTGAATGAGATCGCCGCTTTCGCAGCATTTGCCCGCAAGGGTGATAGTCTCGGTCTTGGGCAGGTCAGCCTTATTGGCGACGATGAGATCGTACTTCGAGCTATAGAGGATATAGCGCGGGTTGTCACCCATTCCGCCGTCGATAGATACATACGTCCTGATGTTCGGTATATGCTTGACGGCGCCGACGGTATAGAGCGTGATGCCTGCAGGGCCGACGATGGAGCGGCCCGGCTCGATCATAATCTTGGGCATAGCAACGCCGTGAGCCTTGCAGGCGGCCTTAACGGCGGCGGAAGCGGAGTCAATAAACTCGGTATAAGCGCGGGGTTTGTCCTCGTCGGTATAGCGAATGCCGAAGCCGCCGCCGAGGTCGAGCTCGCAGATTTTAACGCCGCACTCCTTTTCAGCCAGGGCAATAAACCCGATCATAACGTCGGCGGCAGCTGTAAACGGCTCAAGCTCGAATATCTGCGAGCCGATATGGCAGTGGAAGCCGACGAGGTCGATGTTGCCGTAGGAAACGGCCTTCTTAACTGCGTCGAGTGCCTCGCCCGTTTCGAGGGCAAAGCCGAACTTGGAGTCGATCTGACCCGTGCGGATAAAGCTGTGGGTGTGGGCGTCGATGCCCGGTTTTATGCGCATATAGATGCTCGCGCGCTTATTCATCGAGACGCACAGGGAATTAAGCAGCTCGAGCTCCGAAATATTGTCGACGATTATTCTGCCGACGCCGCTGTCCAAAGCAAGCTCCAGCTCCTCTCTGCTCTTGTTATTGCCGTGGAAAAACACTCTCTCCATCGGGAAGCCTGCGGCACGCGCGGTGTAAATCTCGCCGCCGGAGACGACGTCGAGTCCGCACTTTTCGTCGTCAATTATTCGGCACATTTCCTTGCAGCAGAACGCTTTGCTTGCATAAATGCACAGGCCGTTGCCGTCGTAATACTTTTCAATCGCGTCACGGAAGTCCGCGCAGTTTTGACGGATAACATTTTCGTCCATAACGTACAGCGGCGAGCCGTGCTTTTTGACAAGCTCGACCGTGTCAAGCCCGCCGATGGTCAGATGACCCTTTTCATTTACAGAGAGTGTGCTGAGTGTTGCCATTTCAGTCTCCTTTTAGTGCCTGTTCGATGTGAAACCGAACCGTGTCAATGCCTTCGTTCTTTGTCGCCGAAAACGGCAGCGCGACCCAGCCCTCCATAAAATCGAGCTCGCTTTCGAGCGCTTTAAGGCGCTCTTGCTGCCGGGTCTTATTCAGCTTATCGCTTTTGGTCAGAACTATGATAAACGGAAAACCGTTATCGACTAAAAATTCGAGCATCATTATGTCGTCAGCGCTCGGCTTGTGGCGCATATCAATCAGCTGAACGACAAGGCGAATGTCGCGCCCGGAGCTGAAGTAGCTCTCCATAAGCTCCGACCAGCGGCGCTTTTCGCTGTTGTTGACCTTTGCAAAGCCGTAGCCCGGCAGGTCGACAAAGCGCACGCCGTCGACGGAGAAAAAGTTGATGGTCGAAGTCTTGCCGGGCGTGCTGCTGACGCGCGCCATCTGCTTGCGGTTAAAAATTTTGTTGAGCAGGGTCGACTTGCCGACATTGGAGCGGCCGCTGAAAACGATTTCCGGGCGGTCGGACGCTGGCAGCTGCTTTGAAACTCCGAATGCCGCTTCAAAAACGGCGTTGTTATAGTTCATTGTCTGCTCCTTTTAGTTGAACGCTTCCTTGAACACCTCACGCACACTCTTGCACGGCACAAAGCGAATACGCTCGGTGACGGCGGGATCAAGCTCGGCGAGGTCCTTTGTATTGGCGTAAGGAATGAGCACTGTGTCGATTCCCGCGCGGTATGCGGCCATCGTCTTTTCTCTAAGTCCGCCGATGGGCGTTACCTTGCCGTGAAGCGTTAGCTCACCCGTCATTGCGACATCGCCCCTGACGGGCTTGTCGGTGAGGGCGGAGAGTATCGCGACGGCCATAGTCACGCCTGCGCTCGGGCCGTCTTTGGGAACGGCAGCCTCGGTCGCGTGGATATGTATATCGTTTTTCTTGTAGAACTCAGCGTCAATGCCGTATTCGTCGGCAACGCTGCGGACAAAGCTGATTGCCGTCTTGGCCGACTCCTGCATCACGTTGCCGAGCGAGCCTGTCAGCTCGATTTTTCCGTTTCCGGGCAGAGCGGCGGCCTCAAGCTTCATAATCTCGCCGCCGACAGAAGTCCACGCAAGACCGTTTACAACGCCGACCTCACCCGGCGACTTCTCATCCTCGAAGTACTTTTTCGGCCCGAGCATTTCGGCAAGACGCTTGCCTGTTACGGAGACGGTCGCCTTTTCGTCGTCGGCAACCTTTGCGGCGGCCTTGCGGCAGAGCGCGGCGATTTTGCGCTCAAGCGTGCGCACACCGCTTTCACGGGTGTAATCATCGATTATCGAATAAAGAGCTGCGTCGGTTATCCTGAAGTTGCGGCTGTTTAAGCCGTGCTTCTTGCGCTGCTTTTCAATAAGGTGCTCCTTGGCGATATGGAACTTCTCTTCGCGTGTGTAGCTCGGCAGCTCGATTATCTCCATACGGTCGTACAGCGGCGCGGGTATCGCCGACGCGTCGTTGGCGGTCGCGATGAACACGGCGCGGCTCAAATCGTACGGCAAATCGACGTAGTGGTCCTTGAAGAATTTGTTCTGCTCGGGGTCGAGCACTTCAAGCAGCGCCGCGGAGCAGTCGCCCTTAAAGTCGGATCCGACCTTGTCGACCTCGTCAAGCAGAATGACGGGGTCGGAGGTCTTGCCGAGGTTGATTTCCTCAATTATACGCCCCGCGACCGCTCCGACATAGGTGCGTCGGTGGCCGCGAATTTCGGCTTCATCTTTGATTCCGCCGAGCGAAATGCGGTGATATTCCCTGCCAAGGCAGTCGGCGATGGCGCGGCCTATCGAGGTCTTGCCCACTCCGGGAGGGCCGACAAGGCAAATAATCTGCCCCGCGAAGTCGCCGGTCAGCTTTCTGACCGAGATCATTTCAAGTATGCGCTCCTTGACCTTGTCCATACCGTAATGAGACTTGTCAAGTATCCTGCGGCACTTGTCCATATCGACCTCGGCGTTGCTGTAGTTCTCCCACGGCAGGCTGAGGCAGTAGTCAAGATAGGTACCGAGCACGCTTGCATCGTGCGAATTGTACGGCATACGCGACAGCCGGCGCACCTCTTTTGTGAGCTTTTCTTTAACGTCGTCGCCCGCCTTCAGGGAAGCTATCCTCTCGGTGAATTCGTCGACGTCGTCAAAGTATTCCTCATCGCTTTCGCCGAGCTCGTCCTTTATCAGGCGCAGCTCCTCACGCAGGTAGTAGTCGCGGTTATTTTTCTGGATAATGGCGGAGACACGGTCTTTTATATCGGCCTCGTACTCTCTTATCTCACTTTCGTCACGCAGCAGCGATATAAGCGCGAATATAAGCTCGCTGCCGTTTCGCCGCTCGAGCAGGGTCTGCTTTTTCTCCCAGCTTACGGGCAAATTCGACGAAATGAAGCTCGCAAGCGCCACGGGGTCGCTCTCTCTTATAACGCGGGCGATGACCTCGCCTGGCATATTCGGGATTGCGGCCGCGAAGTGACTGAACATCGAGCGCAGCTCTCTTACAAGCGCCTCGTTCTCGGCCTCGGAGGCCGATGCGGGCGAGATGTCGCAGCGCTCGACCGTGACGGCCATAAAGGGCTGCGAGCGGTCAATCGCAGTCAGACGGGCGCGCCAAGCGCCATCGAACACGGCGATAGCGCCGCCGTCGATTCGCACAAACTGCTTGACCTTTGCAACGCAGCCGACAAGGCAGACGTCGTCAAAGCCGGGCTTTTCGCAGGCGATGTCCTTCTGTGCAGTCATAAAGATATAGCGATCATTGTCAAGTGCTGCCATAACGGCAGCAAGCGACTCGTCGCGGTTAATCTCGATCTGCATATAAGAATCGGGGAAAGCCACCACGCCGCGCAGGGCGAGCATGGGTATATTGTTGCGGGTCTGATTCATTACATTCTCCTGTATTTCACCGCTCGTCGGCATTTCTTCGCAGCTTTAAAGCCACAGGCGCTTTGAGCGGGCAAATTTGTTTATTCTTAATCAGTATACAATAAAATTTGTGTTTTATCAAGACTTATGATTCGATAATATGCATAAAAAATCGCCGCAGCGGTAACTGCGGCGATTTTTCCGGCTTTATCAGTTGTTTTCGGGAATACTGCAGCCGATGTCGCACTCGCGCGGCGGGAAGAAGTCCTCCGTCGGGAAGCGCAGACGACCGAACACCTCGCACGGATTGTCGGTTGCGCAGTCGCACTCTTTCTCGGGTATGCAGAAGTCGTACACGGGAATGAGCATCTGCACGTTGCGGATAAGCTGAACTATAGTGAACAGTCCGAGCGTTACGCGCGCAATCTTCTCGCCCTCTTCGAGGTCGGTCGCGACCTCGCCGCCGATAAGGTCGGCCACGCACTGCGGTATCATCGCGACCTCGCCGTCGTTTCTCAGCTCGCATATGCGGGAGCTGAGCGTGACGGGGTCAACGCACTCTACAACACACTTGGGCAGGCTGCCGAGCGGACCTGTCTGGCAGCCCGCGGCAGCGCTGTCGCACTCGTTATCGTTGGTGAACACGCGTACCTTGCCCTCGCTGCCGTAGAGTATCACCTTTTTCTGAAAATAGGCGATGCCCTCGACCTGCGTCGGCGTGGTGCAGACCTCGGCATAAACGTCGTACTTAACAAGAAAATAGAACGTCAGATCGCACGAATAAAATCCGCGGTTAAGGTGCACAGGCTCTATGTCCATAAAGACGTTGCTTACCTGAGCCGACCTGCACCTCACGCTTGCCGCGTTCTCAATAAGAGTCTGCCCTGCGGGCGCGAAGTAGACCCGCAGATCCTCGAGACAATCGCGGTCACAGCACGAATCGTACACTCTGCCGCCGTCGATGCACACGGCTTCTCTGAAGTCGCCCGAAGCGACCGCAGAACCTCTTTGTACCGCCATAATATAAGCCTCCTATGTTTAGAATATGTGAAGGGATAACTTCACTTTCATAGTATGACTTTCTGCGGCTTATGTGACCTTAAAAAGCGAATTTGTGCGTTAAATGCGGGGATTACAGCTTTTCAAGCCTGGCGAAATTTGTCATTATGCGTTTTGTACCCACGCGGTCGAACGCAATTTCGAGCATTGTGTCGTTGCCCATTTTGACGGCCGAGATAATCGTACCCTCGCCGAACGCTTTGTGTCTGACGCGCTCGCCTATTGAATAGGCGACCTGCTCGGCAGCAGCGGCCGAAGCGGCGGCGCGTGAAGCATACTTGCTGCCTACGTTATTCTGCGGCTTGCGCTCACCTTGAGCAGCGCGGCTCCGGCCGTAGCTTGAAGCGGTGCGCCCCGAGCAGCCGTTTGAGTCTGACGAGCCCCCGAACCCTCCGAAGCCCGCGAAGCCGCCGGAGCGGAACTGTGCCTGCGTTTTCTCGGTCAGGTGCTCGGGAATCTCGGCGATAAAGCGCGACGGTCGCGGGCGCTCGGTGCGGCCGAACAGCATACGCGACGAAGCGTTGGTGATGTAAAGCTGCGTTTTCGCGCGCGTTATGCCGACGTAGGCCAGACGGCGCTCCTCCTCCATATCCTCAGGAGTGCCGTAGACCGCCTGATTTCCCGGGAAAATCCCCTCCTCAACTCCGACCAGGAACACGCACGGGAACTCCAGTCCCTTTGCAGTGTGCATAGTCATCATCCATATGCGGTCGGAATCGTTGTCGTCGCGGTCCATATCGGTTATCAGCGCAATTTCCTCGAGAAAACCCGCGAGGGTCGCGTTCTCGGTTTCGCTTTCGTACTGGATAATCGAGGACGTAAACTCGTTTACGTTGTCGATCCTGTCCTTGCCCTCCTCGCCGAGCAGACAGAGCGAGTCGACATAGTGCGTTTTTTCAAGCACTGCCTTGAACAGCTCGCTTATCGGCACCTCATCGGCCAGATCGGAAAACTCACTCATCATATCGGCAAACGCCTTGAGCTTTGCGCTTGCGCGCGACAAAGCGGCATACTGATTGGCGTTCTTCGCCGCTTCGAGCATCGAAATGCCGAGCTCGGCGGCGATTGCGGAAAGGTTTGCGACGGTCGTGTCCCCTATTCCGCGCTTCGGCTCGTTGATAATGCGGGCGAGTGCCACACCGTCGGAGGGATTGTTTATAAGGTTAAGATAAGCGATAACGTCGCGAATTTCCTTGCGGTCGAAGAACTTCAAGCCGCCCACAACGCGGTAGCTCAGCCCCGCGCGCATAAAGACATTCTCTATCGCGTTTGACTGCGCATTCATACGGTAAAGTATCGCGTGGTCGCTGAGCTTCATTCCCTTTTGCAGGTTGTCCTGAATACGGTCGGCGATGTAGCGCGCCTCGTCACCCTCGTCGGACGCGGTGTAGCAGATTATCCTGCCGCCGTCGGTGCGGTCGGTCCACAGATTCTTACCCTTGCGGCCCGTATTGTTGGCGATGACCGCGTTGGCCGCGTCAAGTATCACCTGCGTTGAACGGTAGTTCTGCTCAAGGCGAATGACCTTGGCGTCGCGGTACTCGTCCTCAAAGTGCAGAATGTTCTCGATAGTCGCGCCGCGGAAGCGGTATATACTCTGATCATCATCGCCGACGACGCAGATGTTGCGGTGCTTTTCGGCAAGCAGCTTCGCAAAGCGGTACTGAGCAAAGTTCGTGTCCTGATACTCGTCTATCATTATGTATTTGAAGCGGTTCTGATAATAGTCGAGCACGTCTGGCTGCGTTTCAAACAGCTTGACGGTGTTGAAAATAAGGTCGTCGAAGTCCATTGCGTCGTATTCCTTCAGTTGCTTCTGATACGCGCAGTAGCAGTCGCTTATCATCTTGCGCCTGACGTCCGCCTGCGCGCCCTCGGCGTACTGCTCGGGAGTAATCAGTTCGTTTTTGGCGTGACTTATCTCGCCGAGAACAGACTTGACAGACAGAAATTTATCGTCGATGTTCAGCCGCTTCATCACGTCCTTGACGAGGCGCTTCTGGTCGTCGGCCGAATATATTGTAAAGCTCTGCGAGAAGCCGAGCCTGTCGGCGTTTCGGCGCAGTATGCGCGCGCAGGTCGAGTGGAACGTCGCCGCCCAGACATCGCCTGCGTCCTCGCCGACGGAGGCGTCGAGTCTTTCTTTAAGCTCGCGCGCGGCCTTGTTGGTGAAGGTTATCGCCAGTATCTCCCACGGGCGCACCCTGCCCACTCCGAGCCATTCGGGCGCGGGCAGGTTTTCATCAAGGCAGCGCCTGAGCTCGGAAACGTCCTCCTCGGTCGCGTACTCGTCGGAGTCAAGCTCGTAGGCGTGGCCGAAGCGTATCATATTGCTGATTCGGTTTATGAGCACCGTCGTCTTGCCGCTGCCCGCTCCCGCAAGAATGAGTACGGGCCCGTCAACGGTGGTGACGGCTGAAAACTGCATATCGTTCATGCGCTTAAACTCGCGTTTTATCAGCTTTCGCCTGAGTTCAACAAATTCACTGTTCATTATATGCACTCCGAATTAATTGGATTTAATTTGTTTTGGTCGGACTTCAATTATAGCGCAGTTTTCGTCTCAATTCAACATTAAACTTGTGTTTAATTTTTCAAATTCGTTGCTTTCGGGCACAAGATGTGCTATCATTTTACGTATTAGGCGGTGAAAGATTAATGAGAAAAAGCGGAATACTTATGCATATCACAAGCCTGCCCGGCAAATACGCCTGCGGCACCTTGGGCGATGAAGCGCGCGCGTTTGTCGACTTTTTAAGCGAAAGCGGAGTCGCCTGCTGGCAGGTGCTGCCGGTCAACCCAACAGGCTTCGGCAACTCGCCGTATCAGTCGCCGTCGACATTCGCCGGCAATCCGTACTTTATCAGCCCCGAGCTGCTCTGTGCGGACGGACTGCTGCACGAAAGCGAGGCCGCTTTGCTTGAAAGTGACTGCCGGACGGTGGACTTTGAGCGGCTTGAGGAACACTCCGAGCGTCTGCTGCGCCTGGCGTTTTCGCGCTTTGAGCCTGATGAGGAGTACGACTGCTTCAAGCGCCGCCGCGCCGAATGGCTCGACGACTACAGCCTGTTTATGGCGATAAAGCGCACCGAGGGAGGAGCCTGCTGGCTCAACTGGAGCGAGGATATGAAGATGCACTCGTCCGCCGCACTCGCGGAATTTGAGCGCACTCACCGTGACGAGGTCGAATTTTGGAAGTTCGTACAGTTTGAGTTTTTCACCCAGTGGGGCAAGCTGAAAAAGTACGCAAACTCCAAGGGCGTGGAGCTTATCGGCGACATTGCGATATACGTTTCGCTCGACAGCAGCGACGTCTGGAGCGCGCCCGAGCTGTTCCGGCTTGATGAAGAGCACTCACCCGTCGCGGTCGCGGGCTGCCCGCCCGACTATTTCTCCGCCGACGGCCAGCTGTGGGGCAACCCGCTTTATGACTGGGACGAGATGAAAAAGCGCGGCTATGCATGGTGGATCGAGCGGCTGAAAGCCGCTTTAGAGCTGTTTGACTGCACGAGGATTGACCACTTCCGCGGCTTTGCGGGCTACTGGTCGATACCCTACGGCGACAAGACCGCTGCGGGCGGTCACTGGGAGGCAGGCCCCGGCCGCGAGCTGTTTGACGCGCTGAACGCTGCGCTCGGCCGTCCCTCGATAATCGCGGAGGATTTGGGGCTGATTACAGACGACGTGCGCGAGCTGCTCAAATACACGGGCTTCCCGGGTATGAAGGTGCTCGAGTTCGCCTTTACCAAGGGGTACGAGAGCGACTATCTGCCGTTTAACCACGTCAAAAACTGCGTCTGCTACACCGGCACACACGATAACGATACCCTTATCGGCTGGCTTGACGCAATGAACGAGGGCGACAAAGCCTACCTCTACCGCTTTACCCATACCGACAATGACCGCGACTGCGCATCGGCCGTCATCGACCTTGCCTGGAGCAGCCGCGCGGAGCTTTGCGTCGTGCCGATGCAGGATCTGCTGATGCTCGACAGCCGTGCGCGTATGAATACACCGTCGACCTGCTCGGGCAACTGGCTGTGGAGGATGGATGAAAGCGCTGATTTGAAGTCCGCAGCCGCCGAGCTGCGCGTACGCAAAGAAACATTTTTCAGATAATTTGACGGATTTTACTTTACAGTTTAATTTTCGGGTGGTATACTTAGTTTCGTGCCACCCATATCCGCCCGTGGCGAAGCTGGATATCGCAGCAGATTCCGATTCTGAAGGCCGGGGGTTCGAATCCCTCCGGGCGGGCCAGAAAAAGACCAAGTCGATGACTTGGTCTTTTTCAACTAAATCCGTCCTGACGGACGGGAGAAATCCACCTCAAGGCGGGTGAAATCGCTGACGCGGTGAAATCCGCCTCAAGGCGGGTGACGGATTTAATTTCACTTTCTGCACCGGCAGAAAATTTCATAATTTGCAACACGAATTATTTCACCGTAAACGACAGCGAACGATTTCACTTGCCATTTCGGCGTCAGCAGAAAATTTCATAATCAAAAGATTTTCCTCCCACCGTCAAAAGCAGTTATTGACAAACACCTATCGGCGTAGTATTATTATCGAATTATCTTTTCCTTGTGAGGGAGTAGCGAGCGCGGGCATGCCGCGTAGCAAGTCAACATACTGATCAGCTTTTGATCTGGCTTGTTTCAAATCGCGAGACTCATGTATAACCGCGCGCTGTACTTGTAGCCTTGCCTTATTCCCGCTTCTTTGACTCGGGTGCAGCTTTTTGCGGCTGTGCACGGGTCTTCTTTATTGTTTGGAGGAGTAGAAATGGATCAGAGCTTTATGTTTTTCTTTAACAGCGTGCTGCTCGGAGTGGGGCTTGCAATGGACGCGTTCTCCGTCTCGATGGCAAACGGCCTCAACGAGCCGAATATGAGCAAAGGCAAGATGTGCGGCATCGCGGGCGTTTTCGGCGCGTTTCAGGCGATTATGCCGATGACGGGCTGGATATGCGTTCACACGATAGTGCGGTATTTTACCGAATTTGAAAGATTTATTCCGTGGATCGCGCTTGTCCTCCTGCTCTACATCGGCGGAAAAATGCTCATTGAGGGTATTCGCAACAAGGATGAGTCCGGCGAAAAGCCCGGGCTCGGCTTCGGTGCGCTGCTCGTTCAGGGAATTGCAACCTCTATCGACGCGCTGAGCGTGGGCTTCACCATCGCCGACTACGGCTGGGTCATGGCGCTGACGGCCTCGCTCATCATCGCCGCGGTAACGTTTATTATATGTATGTCGGGGCTTGTCATCGGCAAAAAGTTCGGCACAAAGCTGTCGAACAAGGCTGACATTCTGGGCGGAATTATCCTCATCACCATCGGGCTTGAGATATTTCTGACGGGAATTATCGGTTAAAGAATCTGTCAAATACTTCCCTTTTCGGCCGCGGTTTACGGACTTTACCGTGGTCGATATTTTTTGCAAAAGTTAGCCTTGACAAATACCCCCTGCAGGTATATATTATACCCATAAGGGGTATTTGAAAGGAGCTGGACTTCCGATGGAAAAATGCTGCTGCGATAAATCGACCGTCAGAACCGACGATCAAAAAAAGAAGCTTATCAACCGCTTAAAGCGCATAGAGGGGCAAATTCGCGGGCTTCAGACGATGATTGAAAACAACTCTTACTGCAACGACGTGCTCGTTCAGTCGGCCGCCGTCAATGCCGCCGTGAGCGCCTTTGAGCGAGAGTTGCTGTCGAGCCACATTCACACCTGCGTTGCGCGCGACATCAGAAACGGTAACGACGAGGTTATCGACGAGCTTGTGGCGACGCTGCAGAAACTGATGAAATAATTCGAAAAAATCAGACAAACTGTATTCAGCAAATATAATGAAAGCGAGGTTGAAAGTAAGGTTAAAATGATGCAGCAATATAATGTAACGGGAATGAGCTGCGCGGCGTGCAGCGCCCGCGTTGAAAACGCCGTCTCAAAAGTGCCGGGCGTTACGTCGTGCTCTGTCAGCCTGCTGACGAACTCGATGGGCGTCGAAGGCACGGCAAGCGCGGACGCGATCATCGCGGCCGTAGTCGGTGCCGGCTACGGCGCAAGCATCAAGGGTGCAGAGGCTTCAAAGGCTAAATCCGACGACGCGCTCGCCGACCGTGAAACGCCGAAGCTCATCAAGCGACTGATATGGTCGGTCGCCTTCCTGCTTATACTGATGTACTTCTCAATGGGGCATATGATGTGGGGCTGGCCGGTGTCGAGCGCCATTGCCGACAACCACGTCGCGATGGGGCTTATCCAGCTGCTGCTTGCGGGAATAATACTTGTGATAAATCAGCGCTTCTTCATCAGCGGCACAAAGGCGCTTATCAAGCGCTCGCCGAATATGGACACGCTCGTAGCGCTCGGCTCGGCTGCTTCGTTCATCTGGAGCGTGGCGGCGCTGTTCATGATGACCGACGCGCAGCTTAAAGGCGATCACGCGCGCGTCATGCAGCTGATGGACGAGTTCTACTTCGAGTCGGCAGCGATGATAGTCACGCTGATAACCGTCGGAAAGACGCTCGAGTCCTATTCAAAGGGCCGCACGACCGACGCGATAAAGAGCCTGATGAAGCTTGCGCCGCAGACGGCTGCAGTACTGCGCGACGGCAATGAAGTGACCGTCGGCATCGAGCAGGTGCGCAAGGGCGACATATTCGTCGTCCGCCCCGGCGAGAGCATACCCGTCGACGGCATTGTGCTCGAGGGCAGCTCGGCTGTGAACGAGTCGGCGCTGACAGGCGAAAGCATACCTGTTGACAAGACCTTGGGCGACTCTGTCTTTGCCGCGACGATAAATACCTCCGGCTTTTTAAAATGCGAGGCGTCCCGCGTCGGCGAGGACACCACCCTCTCGCAGATAATCAAAATGGTGAGCGACGCTGCAGCGACGAAAGCACCGATTTCCAAAATCGCCGACCGCGTTTCGGGCGTGTTCGTGCCTGTCGTTATCAGCCTTGCGGTGATAACCTTTGCGGTATGGCTGCTGCTCGGGCAGGAGTTCGCCTACGCGCTTGCACGCGGTATTTCGGTGCTCGTCATCAGCTGTCCGTGCGCGCTCGGACTGGCGACGCCGGTCGCGGTCATGGTCGGCAACGGTCTCGGCGCGAAGAACGGCATTCTGTTCAAAACAGCTGCTTCACTTGAAGCTGCGGGAAAAATCAAGTGCGTAGCCCTCGACAAGACGGGCACCATCACCGAGGGTCACCCGCGCGTGACCGACGTGCTCCCCTTCGATGTGAGCGAGAGCGAGCTAATCGCGGTAGCCTTTGCGCTTGAAGCCAGGAGCGAGCACCCGCTTGCGATTGCAGTATGCGAGTACGCGTCCGAGCGCGGCGTCAACGCTGCCGAAGTGAACGGCTTCGCCGCACTGCCGGGCAACGGTCTGAAAGCGACTTTAACGGGCAAAGAGCTGCTGGCGGGCAGCCTGCGCTTTATAAGTGAGAGCGTGACTGTCAGCGAAGAAGCGAAAAAGGCCGCCGAAGCCCTCGCGACCGACGGCAAAACTCCCCTGCTCTTTGCCGAGGGCGGGCGGCTAATCGGCATAATCGCCGTGGCCGACACTATCAAGCCCGACAGCCCGCGTGCCGTTGCAGAGCTTCGCGATATGGGCATTAAAGTTGTAATGCTCACGGGAGACAACGAGCGCACTGCCAAGGCAATCGGCGCGCTTGCGGGCGTTGACGAGGTCATAGCGGGAGTGCTGCCCGACGGCAAGGAAAGCGTTGTCCGCGAGCTTAAAAAGCACGGCTCGGTCGCGATGGTCGGCGACGGTATCAACGACGCTCCCGCCCTCACGAGCGCCGACATCGGCATAGCAATCGGAGCGGGAGCGGACGTAGCTATAGACGCGGCGGACGTGGTGCTGATGAAGAGCGCTCCGGCCGACGTGCCCGCCGCGATAAGGCTCAGCCGCGCAACTTTGCGCAACATTCACGAGAATCTGTTCTGGGCGTTCATTTACAATATAATCGGTATACCGCTTGCAGCGGGCGTATTTGTTCCGTTCGGGCTTACGCTCAACCCGATGTTCGGCGCGGCGGCGATGAGCCTGTCGAGCTTCTGCGTAGTGAGTAACGCGCTGCGGCTGAACTTTACGAAGATCTACGGCCGCAAGGCGGCGGTCGTCGGAGCAGCTCCTGTCTCCGCAGCTGCTCCCAAAATTGAAGCGAAAGCCGCCGAAGCCGAGAGCAGCGCCGACTGCACGCTGAAGATCAAAGGTATGATGTGCTCAAACTGCGAAGCTCACGTCAGGCAGGCGCTTGAAGCCCTCGACGGCGTTGACTCAGCCACAGCCGACTGCAAGTCGGGCACGGCTAAGGTGACCCTCAGCAAGCCGATAAGCGACGACATCTTCAAAAAAGCGGTTGCCGCTTGTGGATATAAAGTTCAAAAAATCACACGAAAAGGAGATAATTAAAATGACCAAAACCACTCTTAAAATCGACGGAATGATGTGCGGAATGTGCGAATCACATATGAACGAAGCTATCCGCAGCCACTTCAACGTAAAGAAGGTCACTTCTTCTCACTCGAGCGGCGAGTGCGTCATAATCAGCGAAGAACCGCTTGACGAGGCGAAAGTTGCCGAAGCGATCGCTCCGACGGGCTACAAGCTGCTCGGCGTAACAAGCGAGCCGTATGAAAAGAAAGGGCTTTTCGGCTTCGGAAAATAAACAAAAAACAGACAACAGTCCGCACGGTGAAATTTAAGCCGTTCGGGCTGTTTTTTTGTGCATGAATGATTTTTGAAATATTTTGAAATAATATGAAAACTTTTGCTTGACAGTCTCGCTAAATTATGCTACTATATAGTCAGAACAAGTCATAATATTTCAAATTATTTCAAACATAGAGGTGCTGCAAATGCTCAGTGAAGAAAGATACCGTATGATTTTATCGGTGCTCAGCGCCAGAAGCACCGCCACGCTTGCCGAGCTGTGCGAGGTCATCGGCACGTCGGAGTCGACGGTGCGCCGCGACCTTGAACACCTTGCAAAGGCGGGCATGCTCAAGAAAGTGCGCGGCGGCGCAATGAGCATTCAGGCCGTAGGCGTTTATAAAGAAGCGAACGTCGAGGAAAAGATGAACCTCGCCGCGGACGAAAAGGAAGCCATCGCAAAGTACGCCGCTTCCACCATCAATAAGAACGACTTCGTCTTTATCGACGCGGGCACGACCACCGAGCGAATGATCGAGCACATCACCGAGCGCGACGTGACGTTCGTGACCAACGGCTTTATTCACGCTCACCTGCTCGCGCGGCGCGGCTTTCGCGTGATACTCACGGGCGGCGAGGTCAAAGCCTCCACCGAGGCGCTCGTCGGCGTCAGCTGCGTTGAAGCGATTAAGAACTACAACTTCACCAAATGCTTTTTGGGCACAAACGGAATTTCGGCGCAGTGCGGGCTTACCACTCCCGAAATCGACGAAGCGAGTGTCAAGCGTGCCGCCGCCGAGCAGAGCTACGTCACCTACATTCTGGCCGACAGCTCAAAATTCGGCAAGAATTCGGCCGTAACTTTTGCCGATATAAGAAAAGTGTGCATTATTACCGACAAACTGCCTGATAATAAATACAAGGATCTGACGATAATTAAGGAGGTGGATAAATGATCTGCACCGTTACATTCAACCCCGCCGTGGATTACGTCGTTCACGTCGACGAACTGACTCCGGGCACGATATGCCGCGCCAAAAGCGAGAGTATACACTTCGGCGGCAAAGGCATAAACGTCTCCCTTATACTGCGCGAGCTTGGGATCGAGTCGGTTGCAACAGGCTTTATTGCGGGCTTTACGGGCCGAGCCGTCGCGGACGGAATTGACGGAGGCGGAATAATGAGCGACTTTGTGGAGCTTGAGAGCGGCTGCACCCGCATCAATGTAAAGCTCCGCTCGGGCTGCGAGACCGACATCAACGGTCAAGGGCCGAGCATCGGCAAGGCCGACTTCGAAAAGCTGCTTGAAAAGCTGAGCGTGCTCGGCGACGGCGACCTGCTCGTGCTTGCGGGCAGCGTGCCCGACTCCCTCCCCGACGACATATACGAGCGCATAATGGAGTCGCTTTTCGGGCGCGGCGTAAAGTTCGTCGTTGACGCGACGGGCGGGCTGCTCAAAAGCTGTCTGAAATTCTCACCTTGGCTGATAAAGCCGAATAATGACGAGCTGGGCGAGCTGTTCTCGACCAAAATCGACACGCAGGAGGAAGCCGCCGTTTACGCCGAAAAGCTGCTTGACCTCGGCGCGCAGAACGTGCTCGTCTCGATGGGCGGCAAGGGCGCCGTGCTCGTCGACTCAAGCAGAAGGACGCACTTCACAGAGGCTATATCCGGCAAGGTCGTCAACACAGTCGGCGCCGGCGACTCGATGGTCGCAGGCTTCATAGCGGGCTTCAAAAACACCGGTGACTTTGACTGTGCGCTTGCTCTCGGCAGCGCCGCAGGCAGCGCAACCGCCTTTTCCGAGGGGCTTGCAAAGGGCGACGACATAATGAAACTTTTCCGTAAAAACTAAATTTATTTAAGGAGGAAAAACCAATGAGGATAACCGATCTTTTAAGTGAAAAAAGCATTGCCCTCAGCGCTTCCCCGAAGAATAAAGCAGAAGCGATCGACGAGCTTATCGCGCTGCACGAAGCGGCGGGCAACCTGAACGACTGTGACGAGTACAAGGCGGCAATTCTCGCCCGCGAGCAGCAGGGCTCGACCGCCGTGGGAGACGGCATCGCCATTCCCCACGCCAAGACCGAAGCCGTCGGCAAGGCTGGGCTTGCGGCCATGACCGTGCCAAACGGCGTCGACTACGAGGCGCTCGACGGCAAGCCGAGCGAGCTGCTGTTTATGATAGCCGCACCCAAGGACGGCGACCTGCACCTTGAGGTGCTCTCGCGCCTGATGACCCTGCTTATGGACGAGGACTTCAGAAACGAGCTTATGTCGGCCGGAAGCAAGAAGCAGTTCATCGACATAATCAACCGCAAGGAGCAGGAGAAGTACCCCGACGATAAGCCCGCCAAATCTGCCGAAAGCACCGCGTACCGCGTACTGGCAGTCACCGCTTGTCCGACCGGCATCGCACACACTTATATGGCGGCAGAAGCCATTGAAAAAGCAGGCAAGGAAATGGGCATCGCCGTAAAGGTCGAGACAAACGGCTCGGGCGGCGTTAAGAACAGGCTCACCTCCGCCGAGATCGAAGCGGCCGACGGAATTATCATCGCAGCCGACAAGGAGGTCGAAACCGCGCGCTTTGACGGCAAAAAGGTCGTAAGCGTCAAGGTTTCCGACGGTATAAAGAAGCCGAAAGAGCTTATAGAGCGCGTAATAAACGGCGAGGCTTCGGTCTATCACAGCTCAGCCGCAAAGGTCGAAAGCAGCGACTCGGGCGACAGCTTCGGCCGCCGCATTTACAAGCAGCTGATGAACGGCGTATCGAATATGCTGCCGTTCGTCGTCGCAGGCGGAATTTTCATTGCGATAGCGTTCCTTATCGACTCGCTTTCGGGCGCTCCGCAGGACTCGAACTTCGGCACCAACACCGCTGCCGCCGCGTTCTTCAAGACCATCGGCGACTATACGTTTAAGTTTATGATTCCCGTGCTCGCGGCCTTTATCGGCAAGGCGATTGCCGACCGTCCCGGCTTCCTCGTCGGTATGGTGGGCGGCTTCCTCGCAACGACGGGCTCGACCTTCGCCAATATAACGGGCGACGTGCCGTCGGGCTTCCTCGGCGCGCTGCTGGCGGGCTTTGCGGGCGGCTACCTGATGCTCGGGCTTGAAAAGCTGTGCGACAAGCTGCCGAAAGCGCTTGAGGGTATAAAGCCCGTGCTCATCTATCCCCTCGCGGGACTCGGAATCATCGCTGTAGTTATGTGCGCGGTCAATCCGATAATGGGTATGATTAATACAGGCCTTACCGACCTGCTCAAATCGATGGGCGACACAAGCCGCGTGGCGCTCGGAGTGGTGCTCGGCGCTATGATGTCGATCGATATGGGCGGACCGTTTAACAAAGCGGCCTATGTTTTCGGCACGGCGGCAATCACCTCGGGCAACTACGATATAATGGCCGCAGTTATGATCGGCGGTATGGTTCCCCCGCTCGCGATCGCGCTTGCGACCACGTTCTTCAAAAGCAAGTTCACCGCCGAAGAGCGCAAGAGCGGCCCCGTCAACTATCTTATGGGACTCAGCTTCATCACCGAGGGCGCAATTCCCTACGCCGCGTCCGACCCGCTGCGAGTGATTCCCGCGTGTATGGTAGGAGCCGGACTCGCAGGCGGTCTGTCGATGTTTTTCAAGTGCACGCTTATGGCACCGCACGGTGGAATCTTCGTTGTCGCGGTAATCGGCAACTGGCCGTTCTATCTGCTGTCTCTTGCTATCGGCTCTGTTGTTTCGATGCTGCTGCTCGGGCTGTTAAAAAAGAAAGTCAATCAATAGTTTAAAGGAGTACTTCAAAATGGTATCAAAGAAAGTAAAAGTAGTCAACGAGATGGGCTTTCATATGCGCCCTGCCACAGCGTTTGCAAATGCAATGGCCAAGTATCCGTGCGAGATCACCATTAAGGTCAACGACCGCGACGTAAACGGTAAGAGTCTTATGAACATCATCGCCGCGTGCATCAAGTGCGGCACCGAAATAGAGATAGTCTGCGACGGCGAGCGCGAAGATGAAGCACTTAGCGAAGCGGTCGCCACAGTTGAAAACGGCTTCGGAGAATAATCCTATCAGTACAAAGGCCTGCGGGCGAAAACAAGTCCGCAGGCCTTTAAAGAAAGCGGTGAAGAGTATGTATAAGGGTATTGCAGGCTCAAGCGGCTACGGTATCGGAAAGGCTGTTATATTTAAAGAGGCTGATTTGAGCTTTGAACATAAAAAAGGCTGTGACCCGCAGAGTGAAAAGGCACGCTTTGACAAGGCGGTTGACGCTTTTACAAAACACAACGAGCAGCTGCGCGAGCGCATAACCGCTGCCGCGGGCGAAAAGCAGGGCGAGATAATCACAGGGCACATTATGATGCTTAAAGATCCGTTCTTCTGCGGCGAGATAGAAAAGCTGATTACCGCAGGCAACTGCGCCGAGGCGGCGGTCTGCGACATCTGCGATATGTTCATTACAATGTTCAGCTCGGTCGACGACGAGATAACGCGCCAGCGCGCCGCCGACGTAAAGGACGTCAAGGCTGAGCTGCTTGCGCTGCTGCTCGGCGTCAAAGCGGTCGATCTGTCTGTGCTTGAAAAAGGCAGCGTGCTCGTCACCGCAGAGCTTACACCGTCGATGACAGCGTGCATCGACCGCGAAAACATTGTCGCGGTTGTCACCGAAGAAGGCTCGATGACCTCGCACGCGGCGATACTCGCGCGCGCTATGGAAATCCCTGCAGTGCTGAGCGTGCAGGGCGCGACGCGTCTTATCAAAGACGGCGAGCAGATCATTGTCGACGGCTCGTCAGGTGAGGTTATCACCTCGCCCGACGAAGCGACGGCCGACGAATACCGCCGCAAAAAGCAGGAGTATACCCTCTCGGTCAAGGCGCTTGAAGCCTATCGCGGCAAACCCACCGCGACCAGCGACGGAATAAAGCTCGAGCTTGTTTCTAACATCGGCACGCCGGATGAAGCGGCGAAGGTCATCGACAACGACAGCGAGGGCGTGGGGCTGTTCCGCACAGAGTTTCTGTTTATGGACAGAAAGTCTGCGCCCACCGAGGACGAACAGTTTGCCGCCTATAAGAAGGTCGCCGAATCGCTGAACGGCAAGCCTGTTATAATCCGCACGCTCGACATCGGCGGAGATAAGGCTATTGACTGCCTCGGCCTTGAAAAAGAGGAAAATCCGTTTCTCGGTTACCGCGCGATACGCTACTGCCTCGGGCATAAAGAGCTGTTCAAAACACAGCTGCGTGCGCTGCTCAGAGCAGCCGCTTTCGGCGACATCAGAATTATGCTGCCGCTGATAACGGGAGTTGACGAGCTGCGTGCCGCCAAAGCGCTGATAAGCGAAGCGGCCGCCGAGCTTGAGTGCGATGGCAAAGAGCACCGCGCCGATGTGTCGGTCGGCGTTATGATCGAGACGCCCGCGGCCGTGATGAACGCCGATATGCTCGCCGAAGAGGCTGACTTCTTCAGCATCGGCACGAACGACCTGACAGGCTATACTATGGCGGTCGACCGCGGTAATGCGAACGTCGCCTATCTCTACTCGGCGCTGTCGCCCGCAGTCCTGCGCGCGATAAAGCACGTTGTTAAAGCGGCGCGAGCTGCTTCCGTTCCCGTCGGGATGTGCGGCGAGGCGGCCGCCGACAAGCGGCTGATTCCGCTGCTGATCTCGTTCGGGCTGAATGAGTTCAGCGTGTCCCCCGTGTCGACCCTGCGCACCCGCAGTGAGATCGCACGCTGGAGCAAGGCCGACGCCGACGCTCTGGCCGAGCGCATTATGAAGCTCAAAACCGAGAGCGAGATCGCAGCAGCGCTTGAAGAAGCGACTGCATAGCTTTCTCTCCTCTTTTAAAGCTGATTACGGCACAAAAAAATGAGACAGCGGTAAATCACTTACTGCTGTCTCATTGTCATTTCGGATTTGCACTGTGCGTCTATTATCGGCTCGTACTTTTTCACCACGTCGGCGACCGATTTGCCCGACGAGCGTATATCTTTAAGGAAAGTGTAGCGCTCGATGTTCAGCGTGCCGACTCCGACGTAGAGATTCTGCTTAGTCAGGCCCTGTGCGCTTTTAACAACGTACTGCTGCTGCTCGTCGAGCAGCTTGCTTTCGGGTCGGCGGTTGGAGCTGTCTGAAGAATCGTAGTATTTATCGTCATAGGTGCTGCGCGCGATTGCGTAATTGAGCGCACCCTGTGGGTTAGCGGCGTTTGACGTAATTCCGATACCCTTCACCGTGCCCGGCAAATAGCCGTCGGCGTTCGCATCGCTGCGCGGAAACGGCAGTACCTCCCAGTAAAAGCTCCACGTCGGCGCTTGGTTCAAAAGCTCGCTGAGCCTTATTGCGCTTATACCGCACTCGCCGTTTGCGAAAGCGGACACATCCTCGGTGGCAAAGCGACTCGAATACAGCTCGCGCACCGCACCGAGGGTCGAAATGAAATTATCCGAAAGCATATCGGTGATAAGCATACCTGTATCGCTCCACCTGACAGGTTCGCAGCCGTTGGCGACAAGGAATCCGTCAATCTCGTCGGTGTAAAAGCCGCTGACTCCGCCTGAAGGATCGGAAACTTCGCGGCAGGCGGTCAGGAACGTGTCAAAATCCCAGCTGTTGTCGGAATAATACTTCATCGGCGACGCAACGGAGCGGCGACTGAACAGGTCGATGTTGACGACCGCAAGCAGCGGGTCGCAGTCAGTGACCGAGACGCCGTAGCAGCGCTCACCGATGGAAAAGTTCGCCTTGCACAGCTTTTGCGACACCGCAAGTTCGCTCCGCTCAAGGCCGAGCACGCCGATATTTTTCAAATCATCGGTGGAATAGACAAGCCCCCTGTTGCCGACGGTTGGCCATGAAACGGAGTTAAGCTCGACCGCGTCCGGCGCCTTGTTCGAGGCGTAGTCGGTCAAAAAGCTAGCGGTAAAATCAGTCGTATAGGTGTACTCGATGTTGCCGTTGTAATATTTTTCAAAATAGTTGATAAACCCCGAATCGTAATCCTCAAATTCCTTTTTGTCAGTATAAAGCCTAATATTGCCCGAGTGTCTTATCGCGTGCTCGACAACGTCGTCGGGGCGGCTGCTCGACTTTGAAGCAAAGCTCGACGAAGCGACACCGTCCGCTAAATCGCACGACGAAAGCGCCGCGACGGCAACAGCCGACAGTATGAGTGCAAGCGCGCGCTTTAAACGGCTCATACGTCGTCACCTCCGACAATCATACTCCTTACAAATTTTAGCATATTTCGCTCATCAAGTCAATGTTGAAACTTCTTACACCCCTCGGCATAAAAAGCTGAAAGAGGTGTTTTTATGAATACGGAGCGCTGCACGGTCAAAAGCGTCGACACACTGTAGGGCATAGCAAAGCGGTTTTCACAAGCGTTGACGAGCTTGTGAGGCTTAACTCAATAAGCGACCCACGACTCCGTAAAGCCCTGCCAAAGGCTGTGCACACACTGACAGAACGATTAACCCCGCCGACGGCAGGAGCGCTTTCGGCGGGGTTAATTGCGATTATTTCAGGATTTTGTCAACTGCCAGCAGCACGCCCATATGCGCACTGTGGAAGTTAAGCCCGCCCTGCAGCCAGAGCGCGTACGGCTCGCGCAGCGGAGCGTCCGCCGAAAGCTCAATCGACGCACCGAGCGTGAACGCGCCCGCCGCCATGATAATGTCGCAGTCGTAGCCGGGCATAGCCCACGGGTCGGGGCGAACGAACGAATCAACAGGAGCTCCGCTTTGCATACCGCGGCAGAACTCGATGAGCTTTTCCTCGTTGCCCATAACAACGCACTGAATAATGTCGCCGCGCGGCTCATCAAAATGCGGGGTGACCTCGTACCCGAGCGACTCAAGTATAGCCGAAGTGAACACGGCGGTCTTGACCGCCTCGCCCGTGACGTGCGGGGCACTGAATATACCCATATAAAGCTCACGATTATGGCCGAGGGTTGCACCGACCTCCGCGCCCGCTCCCGGGATAGTCAGGCGATAGGAGCACATCTCGACCAAGTCTGCGCGTCCTGCAATGTAGCCGCCCGTCGGTGCAATTCCGCCGCCGGGGTTCTTGATAAGCGAGCCTGCCATAAGGTCGGCGCCGTGCTGCACCGGCTCGGTCGTCTGGGTGAACTCGCCGTAGCAGTTGTCGACCATAACGATAGTGTCGGGCGCGAGCGATTTTGAAAGTGCGGCAATATGCTCGATGTCCTCGACCAACAGCGACGGACGCAGGCTGTAGCCGCGTGAGCGCTGAATGTAGAGCATCTTGTACTTGCCGGAGGTGAGCTTTGCTTTTATGCCGTCGTAGTCTACAGTGCCGTCGGGCAGGAGCGCCACTTCGTCATATTTTACGCCGAACTCGGCGAGCGAGCCGCTTGACTCTCCGTTGATCCCGAGCACACCGAGCAGAGTGTCGTACGGTCTGCCGGTTACACAAAGCATTGTGTCGCCGGGGCGCAGCACGCCGAACAGCGCGACAGTCAGCGCGTGCGTGCCGCAAACAAAGTTGTGGCGGACAAGCGCCGCTTCAGCGCCGACGACCTCGGCAAACACCTTGTCAAGCACTTCCCTGCCGCGGTCGCCGTAGCCGTAGCCCGTCGAAGCGGTCAGATGCGACTCGCTGACTCCGTTGTTGATAAAGGCCGAGAGCATCTTGACCTGATTGTACTCGGTGATCTCGTCGATTTCGGCGAATCTGTCCTTAACAGCAGCCATCGCTTTTGCGTCGGCCTGCTTTAATTTTTCTGATATTTCAAAAAATTTCTGGTTCATTTCACTTCTCCGTATTCAAATATTTCCGCAGTTTTTTCAAAGCCGCAGCTGCGGTAAAATTCGGCGGCAGCCTCTGTTTTGACTGCGGCGTAAAGCCTTCGACAGCCGTTGTTTTCAGCAAGCAAATGTATCAGCTCGCGCCCGATTCCGCTGCGGCGGTCAGCTTCGGGCACGGCAATACCTGTTATGAGCCATTCGCCCTCAAAGCCCGCAGCAACGGCAACGCCGCCGGAAAGCTGCTTTATAACGGCGGTCGAGTGCCGCACGCGGTGGCAGATGTCGACGTACCACACGTCAAACGGCGGCATATCAAATTCGCTCGCGAGCGCCGCGTAGGCTACGCGGTAGTCGGGCAGCTTGGGCGGTCCGTGCGGCTCGTGCGGCTCGGGCGGTTCGTGCGCTTTGCCAGCACCATCGCAAACGAGCAAGTAAACGTCAAACTTTCGCCCATTTTCAAGTCCGAGCGGCACATCGCTCATCACATTCGCGTACCCTATCGCGTACAGAAATCGCGCAAGCTCGTCTGCGTCGCAGACTTCACCCGCGACGGTGACGTTGCCGTCGACCGAAGCGATAAGCGCCCGCTCGCCCGATGACGAGCGCTGCTCCCAAAAGCGCGCGAAGCCGAAGCCGAAGCCATAGGCATACATAAACGAAGCGACCCGCGCGCCGAGCGCGCTTTTAACAGGCTCTGCAGCCCGCTCAAGCAGCTTAATCACAGTATAAGCTCCCCCGAGGTCATCCTGCCGAGCATAACGCGCGTAAGGGCGAGCACTGCATCCGCGTCGCGCTTAGCTATAACGCACGAGGGTGAGTGCAGATAGCGGCACGGCACGGCAAGACCGACCGTCGCAACACCGCCGTGAGCAAGATGAATCTCGCCCGCGTCGTTGCCGCCCGCGACGGCGCGCTTAAACTGCGCAGGGATACCGTTTTCTTCAGCCGCCGCCATAGCAGCGCGCACAAGCTGCTGCGGATATATCGTGCATCTGTCCATAAAACTGACGACTGCGCCCTTGCCCACCTCGCAGACCGTTTTCTGCGCGGGCATATTGACAAGGTCGGCGGCGGATGTCGACTCGACGACTATCGCCATATCAGGCGCGACGGTGAAGCTCGACGCTTTCGAGCCGCGCAGCCCGACCTCCTCCTGCGTTGAAAAGCTGAGCCAGAAGTCGTGCTCCGCTTCCTCGGTTGCAAGCTGCATAAGCACCGCGCAGCCGAGGCGGTCGTCGATGGCTTTTGCCTTAATAAAGCCGTCTCCGAACTCGACAAATCGGCTTGCGAAAGTGCCGCTGTCGCCGAGGGAGACGTGCTTCAAAGCATCCTCACGGCTGCCTGCGCCGATGTCGATAGTCAGGCTGTCTTTGTCGGGAAGCTTCCGCTTTTCGTCGGCTTTCAGCAGATGAATGGGCTTGATCTGAATCACGCCCACGCAGCCGTTGATGGTAACTCGCTTGCCGAGCAGGCTTTCGATATTTATGCCGCCGAGGGTCCTGAATCCGAGAAAGCCGTTCTCGTCAATGTCGGTGACGATGAAGCCGACCTCATCAACATGAGCATCGAGCAGCACCTTTTTGGCGGCGCGGCTTTTGCCTTTTTTAAACGCTATAAGGTTGCCGCAGGCGTCGGTGCTGCACTCGCAGTACGGCTCGATAACGCTGCGGATATAGTCTGTGACTTTGCTTTCGCTGCCCGACGGGCCGTCTGTCAGACACAGCTCACGCATATATTTAAGCATCGAAAGCACCTCCGTTATTTGCGTAGGCGGCGATAAGACGCGCTGTGGCTTCAATATCCGAAGTGACAACGACTTCGGCGTTTGTATGCATATTTCTGAGAGGTATCGAGATGAGCGCGGTGCTGACTCCCGAACGCGAAATACTGATAACGTCGGCGTTTGTGCCAGTTGATCCGCTCATAACTTCACTTTGATAAGGAATATTTTCCTCGTCGGCGAGTGTCGCAAGGCGCTTGGTCATTGCGCGCGAAAGCACGGGAGAGAAGCCGAGCATGGCGCCGGCGGATACCTTGCCGCACATGCTTTTAGGCACATCGGGGCCGTCACCGAAGCTTACGTCGACGACTATCGCCTCATCGGGCGCAGCGGAGTAGGTCGCGGTGCGCGCGCCGCGCAGCGACAGCTCCTCCTGAGCCGAAAGCGAAACGATCACCTTGAACGGGCACTTCAGCCTGTCAATTGCATGCGCTGCAAGGATAACGGCGGCAACGCCGGCCCGGTTGTCGAGCGACTTGCCCGTTATGCGGCTGCCGAGCATGGGTGCTGCTTCGCAGTTGAAGCTGACGCGGTCGCCGAGGGTCACAAGGCGTTCAAGCTCCTCCTTCGGCAGGCCGCAGTCGACCGTCATAACGTCGATTTCGGGCGCTTTGTCAGCGTCCTTCTTAAGATGCGGCGGTATGCTTGAGAACACACCGAACAGATTCTCCTTGCCGTGAACGGTGACCTCCGCGTCGGCAAGCACGCGCGTGTCAATGCCGCCGACGGCCGCAACGCGCAGAAAGTCGCCGTCAATCGCAGTGACGATGAAGCCTATCTCGTCGATATGGGCATCAAGCATAAGCGTGCGCTCACCCTCGCCGAAAGTACAGGTGAGCCCGCCCGCGATGTCGCGCTTCACCTCGCCGAGGTCGTCAAGACAGCACTGCGCAACGTCGAGTGCGCCGCTTTCGCCGGTTACGCCGCAGGCGTTTGAAAGCTCGCACAACAGCTTGGTAATATCCATATTTTCACCTCAAAAAAGCCGACTGTTACATCGGCTTTTATTTTGATTATTTAAGCTCGTTTACAAGCTGCTTAAAGTGCTTTCCGCGCAGTTCAAAGTTTGCGTATGCATCGAAGCTCGCGCACGCGGGGCTGAGAGTCACAATGTCGCCCGATTTTGCCTTTTCGTGAGCGACTTTGACAGCCTCCTCCATGCCCGCAACACGGATAATCTCAATCCCGCTGTCAGCGTAGCCCGGATCTTCACGCACGACTTTTTCAATCTTATCTGCGGTCGGGCCGCTTAAAATAAGCACCTTGACCTTTTTGATAATGTTTGGCGCGAGCGGCTCGAACGGAATGTGCTTGTCATAGCCGCCGCCGATGAGGATAACCTTCTGATCGAAGGCGGCAAGCCCCGCATTGGTCCTCGTCGGACTGGTCGCGATGGAGTCGTTGTAGTATTTTACGCCGTCAAGCTCGCGCACGAACTCGATGCGATGCTCGACGCCCTTGAACTCGCGGGCGGTCTTGACGATGTTCTCGGGGGTGACATAGCCCCAAACCGCGCATATCGCCGCAAGGAAGTTCTCGACATTGTGCTCGCCGATAACCTTGATGTCGTCGCGGTTCATTACGGCGGTGCGACCGTTTCGGTCGTTCATATAAAGCACGCGGTCGGAGCCGTAGTAAGCACCGTTGTCAACAGGGTGATGATAGCTGAACATCACCGCCTGACCGCGCACATCAGGCTCAAAGCTCTTGGTGATCGCATTATCGTCATTGAGGACGGTGCGTGAGAACGCGTTCTGGTGAATCATAATGTTGCGCTTTGCGTCGACATACTCGTCCATATTCTTATGCACGTCGAGGTGGTTGGGCGCTACATTGGTAATCACGCTGACATTCGGGCTTTTGCGCATTGAGATAAGCTGGAAGCTTGACAGTTCGACAACTGCGCAGTCGTCGGCGTTAATCTTGTCAATTATCGGCAGCAGCGGGCGGCCGATGTTCCCTCCGAGGTGGACGGTGTAGCCCTGTGTTTCGAGCATTTTAGCGATGAGGGTCGTGGTCGTTGTCTTGCCGTCGGAGCCGGTGACTGCGAACAGCTTGCACGGGCAGAGGTCGAAGAACACCTCCATCTCGCTTGTGACGATGATGCCGCGCTTTCTCGCTTCGGCGAGCTCAGTGAGATTGAAGTTCATTCCCGGAGTACGGAAGATGATGTCAACATCGAGATTTTTAAGATAGTCCGCGCCGAGAACGAGCTTTATGCCCGCCTTTTCAAGCTCGTCGGCGGTAGTGCCGAGCTGTTCCCTGGTGCGGCGGTCGCAGGCGTAAACGTCCGCGCCGAGATCCTTGAACTTGTATATCAGCGGCAGGTTGCTTATGCCGATTCCGCAGAAAGCGACGCGCTCCTTGCTGATGTAATCAAAGAATTTTTTTATCTTGTAGTACATATGTACGCAATCTCCTTTTAAAACTTTTCGTTTCACCGATGGTATTGTTTCCGTTTAGAATACGAATATCAGCCGATTGGATATATTTTAGCACATTGTATGCACAAATGCAATTATGACAGTGATTTTTTACCATTTAAGCTTGTTTATGACCTCACGGTCGACGGTAAGCTTGCCCGCGCTGCGCAGGCGCTCAAGCTCAGCGCTCACTTTGGCTTCGGTCAGACCGCTTTCCGCTTTTGCGCGCCATTCGGGCGGCCCGTCGCCGATGAAGTAGAGCAGAAAGCAGCCGCTGTCGCTTTCGATAAGCGTGAAGTCGCCCTCGACCCGCAGCGAGCTGCAGAGCCAGTCGCGCACGGTTTCAGGCATGTCCTCGCGCGCGACATCGGTGTGCCTGCCGCCTAAAGCGGCATAGCCGCGCTCGTTGCTGTAGAGCCGCGCAAGGGACGCGAAGCTGTCCTCATCACGCTCGCCCTTCTTCCACTCGGACAGCACGCCCCGAGCAGCCTCTTTTGCACTGTCCGACGAGCCGTAGGCACTTGCGGAAAGCCAAATCCCGCGCCAATTCTTGGTCGGCTCAAGGCTCTTTTCGCCGCCGATATTCTGCGTGAAGTAGTCCTCAAGCTCGCTGTCTGTAAATTCAAGCGACTGCTCGAAGCTTTTGCTGTACATATTCGCCAGTGCCGACAGCTCAAGGCAGCGGCGCACGTCCGCTTCTTTCACGCCCTTGCCGTAGCGCGACGATAGATAAGAGTCAAGGCTCAGGCCGAGCTTTGATGCGTTGGTTTTGAAGGTGTTTATTTGATTGTTTATCTGCTCGGTGTCGCTGTCATCGAGCGTAAGGCCCTCCTTTTTCGCGGCGGCTGCGGCCGGCAGAATGTCCACAAGCTCGCCTATTGCGGTGTCGGCAAAGTAGTCGAACCAGCTCTGCTCCTTACCGTCTTCGGTTTTGTAGGCGCAGGTCTGCTTTTTAAGCGACTTTGTCTCGTCAAGGCCGAGCGAATCAAGCTCGCCCGAATGAGCGTCGGCAAAGCCGCGGCTGACCGTGCCGAAGTAAAAGCTCATCATCGCGTTGTCGACCTCTACCGAGTCAAAGCTGAGTGCAGTCTTTTCACGCAGCCAGTCGCCTTTCATCAGATAGCTGTTGTAAGCGAACACACCGCAGACCGTCGACGCAGTCAGCGCGACGACGACCGCCGTGACTATTCCGAGCTTCAGCAGCCCGCGAGAGCTTTTGTTCGCCATAAATCCACCGCCTTTTAAAAAATAAGAGCAAATACATTTTAACTTGAAACTATCCGAAAAGCAAGAGAGCCGCTTGAATCCAGGCAGCTCTCGCGAATTTGAGTATGGTTTTTATGCTGATTATTCAGCGTTCTTGAAGCGCTCGTAAGCAGCGCGAAGCTCCTCGGCCTTTGCTTCGGGAGCGGTGGGGTTGCAGTGCGCCCATGCGCCGGTCTCGCTTGAAGCGTTGAACTTGATCTTGTCGGCAGAGCGCATCGGCGGGAAGAACTCGATGTGGAAGTGGTAGTAGTCGCTCGTATCCCCGACGTTTACGGGCGCGTTGTGCATGCACATCATATACGGGAACTTGAAGCCGAACAGACTGTCAAGCGTGCCAGCGGTCAGGCGCAGCGTCTCGGCAAGATCCTTTTTCTCATCGGCGGTCAGGTCGGTGATATAGCCGACATGGCGCTTGGCGATGACGTTCACGCCGTAAGGATAGGCCGAGTAAAACGGCAAATATACCATAAAGTGCTCGGTCTCAAAAATGACGCGCTCACCGAAGCTGCGCTCCTGCTCGGCCGTCTCGCAGAACAGGCACTTGTGATTCTCTTCAAAATATTCCTTGGAGGACTCAAGCTCAAGCTGCAGCTTCTTCGGCACGAAGGAGTAGCCGTAAATCTGGCCGTGCGGATGCGGCATTGTAACGCCGACCGCCTCGCCGCGATTCTCAAAAATAAAGACGTACTTAATCTTCTCGTCGGCGGAAATGGCCTTGAAGCGCTCGCACCAGAGGTCGACAAGCTTGCAGATGTGCTCGGTCGGCAGCTCGGGCAGGGTCACGGTGTGGTTGGGTGAATAGAGAATGACTTCGCACTTGCCGTAGCTGTCAGCGGTCTTGAAAAAGCCGTTGCCGACATCGTCCGGCTTGGGCGGATTCTGCGAAAGCGCAGGGAAATCGTTGTCATACTCATAGACATCGTAGTTGTCGGGCACCTTCCCCGAGCCCGGGCAGAACGGGCAGAAGTCCTTGGGCATCTGCGGGCGATTCTGTCTGTGCGAGGCAATCATTATCCAGTCTTTGGTAAAGGGATCGTATCTGAGTTCAGCCATTTATAACAAGTCCTTTCCTTAGCCTATCATTGTTCCGCCGACGGGACGGATATTGAGAACATAGCAGCTGCCCTTACCGAACACAGCTTCAATCTGCTTTTTGTACTCGTCGAGCAGGTCGTTGGGCACAAAAGCCTGAATGGTGCCGCCGAAGCCGCCGCCGTGAACGCGACAGGCGCCGCGGTCGCCGAGGACGTGCTCGCTGACGGCGAGGGCAAGAGTCAGACCCTGCTCTGCGACATTCAGGGTGGAATAGACGTTCTGCAGCTTCATAAATGAGGAGCGCCCCGATTCGTTGACGAGCTTGAGGAACGCATTAAAGTCGCCCTTGCGCAGAGCGGCAGCCTCGTCAACGGCGCGCTGATTATCCTCGAAGAAGTGAAACGCTCTGAGCACCGCACGGTCGCCGAACGACAGACGAAGCTCAGCGAGCTTGCCGAAGAAGTCATCCGGGTTTACCTCGCGCAGCACGCTCTTGCCGAAGAAGTTGGAGATTTTGCGCATTTCGTCGGTAACGGCCGCGTACTCGGAGGTAAGGTCGGCGTGGTTGCCGCCCGTGTTTACGATGCAAAGGCTGTGTCCGCAGGAGGCAAAGTCGAAGTTGACCGCCTCGACCTTGGGGTCGTTTCTGTCGGCAAAATCGATAGCGGTGAAGCCGCCGACGGAGCTTGCCATCTGATCCATAAGTCCGCTCGGCTTGCCGAAGAACTCGTTCTCGGCATACTGCGCGATCTTTGCAATAGTGACAGCGTCGATCTTGCCGCCGTTGAACATATAGGAAATAATGTTGCCGACGAGCACCTCGAACGCCGCCGAGGACGAAAGTCCGCTGCCCTTGAGGACGTTGGACGTGGTATAAGCGTCAAAGCCGCCGATTTTGCAGCCGTACTTGAGCATACCCGCGCATACTCCGCGAATAAGCGCGGCGGCGTGACCCTGTTCCTCGGGCACGGGAGTCATAACGCTCAAGTCAACGGTGTCCATATTGAAGCCTGCCGATTTGATGCGGATAGTATTATCGTTGTTTTCGGAAGCGACGGCGATAACGTCAAGGTTGACGCTGCCCGCGATAACGCAGCCGAGCTGATGATCGGTATGGTTGCCGCCGACCTCGGTGCGGCCCGGAGCGCTGTAAAGTCCCACGCTGCGGTCTGCTCCGAACAGCTTGGCAAATTCATCACAGGCTTCGGAATATCTGGCCTCGGCAGCGGAAGCGTCGCCGTAGAGCACCTTGAATTTTTCGTCAAAGCGGCCGTCGGATATTTCCTTTTTCATTGATTCAAGTTTCATAATATCCCCTCACTGTTATCGGCTTATGTATAAATCGACCGAAAATGTTACACTTTTAATATAACAAAATAAGCACAAATGTCAAACGGCTAATTTTATCATCTTTATGGATTTTTGTTGCATAACTGCTTTTTTTGTGGTAAAATTCAATTGAGGTGAATTTTATGGAGCAGGATATAAGGCACGACGACTTCAAGCACCAGTTTGTCGCGCCGTATCACGACAGTCTGGGGCTGTCGGTCTACAACTGCGGCTTTCAGAAGTGCGCTCCGCTTTACAGCTGGGGGCCTGCACTGAGAAGCCACGACCTCATTCATTTTGTCGCAAAAGGCAAGGGCAAGTTCGTCTGCCTTGACAAGGAATACACCGTCAGCGCCGGCGACGGCTTCTTTGCCCCTGCGAACAAGGTCATCTTCTACGAAGCGGACGAGAACGAGCCGTGGGAATACTACTGGGTCGGCTTCAGTGGAGTGGACGCTCCGCGCCTGCTCGACGCGTGCAGGCTTTCGGCCGAGAAGCCGTGCTTTCACAGCAGCGACCCCGACGAAATGATTCGCCTGATTCTCGACATCTACGGCTCAAACGGAGTTTCAGCCGCAAGCGAAGCGCATATGACGGGCGGGCTTTACTCGTTCCTTGCAAAAATCATAGAAGAAAACGCGCCCGAGGAGTCGGCTCACCGCACGACAAAGTACCTTGACAGTGCCGTCAAATACATTGAGCACAACTTCTCCCTGCCCATTACGGTGACCGACATTGCCAACAGCGCCGCAATAAGCCGCAGCCACCTCTACCGCATTTTTATGCAGGAGCTGCAAATCACGCCCAACGACTACCTTGTAAAATACCGCATAAGCGTTGCGTGCAACCTGCTGCGCAATGCCGGCATCAGCGTCAGCGAGGCGGCGTATTCGTCGGGCTTCTCCGACCCGCTGTACTTCAGCCGCGTATTCAAGCGCATAAAGGGCTGCACGCCGAGTGCCTACGCCCGCTCCGTTCAGCAGGAGCAATAGCAAAAACCGCGCCTAACTTTAAGTGTAAGGCGCGGTTTTAATCTTAATATGTTGTTTATTTGTCGTAGAGCATTTTGAAAACGGGTGTTTTTTCAAGCAGCTTGATGATAACGCAGGTGACAACACCCTTGATGATGTCGGGAATAATGAACGGAGTGACGCACGCCGCGAGCGCATATGCCAGTCCCTTTTTGGTGTAGATGAGGAACCAAGCCGTGCCGAACGCATAGCATACGGCAATAGCGACTATCATTGAGACCATCATCGCGATGACGTTGCGGTTGAAGCGCTTGGTGACGATAGATACGATGAGCGCGACGAAAATGTACGAAACGATGTAGCCGCCGGTCGGGCCTGCAAGCACGCCGATACCCGACGAAAAGCCCGAGAACACCGGCACGCCGATAATTCCGAGCAGCAGGTAAACAACGACCGACAGCGCGGCGTACTTCGGCTCAAGCATGGTAGCCGTGAGAAAGATGCCCAGCAGTGCGAGCGTTATCGGGATAACTCCGATTTTAAAGGATATGACGGCGGTAACGCATATAACGGCGGCCATCAGCGCGGACATAATAAGCATTTTAACGTTCGGCTTTTTCATTTTTGCTTTACGCTCACTTCCCCACTGCTAAGAGTGAATCTAAAATTGTTTTTATCCTCAACGACGAGTTCTGCGCGGTCGGTGATACCGATTACCCGCGCTTCAAAAACGCCGTTTACATTTATAACATCTACGTTCGCATTTGTCAATACGGAACGTGAGCGATATTCGGGCATAACCGTGCTTACGAAGTCGCCGCCGAGCAGTGCTTTCAGCTCTTTAAGCACGCCGCCGACGACCTGCTCGAGCACGCCGTCCTTCGGGTACGAGCAGTCGAAAAACGCGCCCGCGCGGTCGGCAATCTCGGGCGGGAAGCCGCCCTGCGGCTCGAACAAATTTATGCCGATACCGATAACGACGAAGTCGGCGCTGTCGTCCGGCTCTGAGAAAGCGGACTCGGCCAGTATGCCGCAGACCTTTCGACCGTCGAGATAGATGTCGTTGACCCACTTTATGCCCGCACGCCTGCCCGTTACCGCGTCGGCCGTGCGCGCAACCGCCACGGCGGCGGTAGCGGTGTACTCCGCAGGGTCGACGATCTCTCTGCCGCGCAGGATAACGCTCATATAAATGCCGTCGCCCTCAGGCGAATAGAAGCTTCTGCCCTTGCGGCCGCGGCCGCCGGTCTGACGCGCGGCGATAACCACGGTCGAATCGTCGGCGCCCTGCCGCGCAAGCTGCTTTGCGATATTGTTGGTCGAGTCGACCTCGTCAAACGGCACAATTTTATAGCCGTCGGCACTGAATGAGCGCAGAATGTCGTAAACTTTTCCCATAATTTCAGTCACCGATGTAGGTAAAGCGGGCGTAAGCCTTGCCGTCGCGCTCAACAGTCTCGTTCCACATCGACAGCGGGCGCACCCACACGCCGCCGTCGCCGTAAAGCGCGCGGTAGACGACCATAGGCTCGAGCGTTTCGGAGTGCTTTGCGACCGCAATCACCTCGTACTCGTTACCCTTAAAGTGCCGATAGCGGCCGAGCTTTAAATCGGTCATACTTTTTTTCCTTTAAGCTGCCGCAGCGTCGCCGCTGAATGTGGTCTTGCTCTTTAAATTCTTATTAGTAATGCACACATAGGAGTTGCCTGCGCTGTACTTGACAGCGGCGCCGCTCTCATCGGTTATCTTGAGCCGGTCGTAGGTGTCGCCCTTGCTCCACTTTACGGGCATATAGGTGCCGTTTGTGAAGTAGTAGCCCTCGCCGCCCTTCATTTCGGAATATACCCTGTATTTATCGTCAAAATTGCCGACGGTCGTGAACAGCACGAGCACATTTTTATAGCCGTATTGTTTGCCCGTGTCGGCATCGACGCTCGGTTTGGTGCGGTTGGACTTGAGATAGGTCTTGCTCTCGCCGTCATAAGCAAAGTTGGTTATGTAGCTGTTTGAGAAGAACACAGACAGCTTTGTAGCAGAGCCGCCCGAAAGGGTCACGTTCTCGTCTGGGTCGGCGAAATTCTGCCAGTTGCCGGAGTGCTTCTCATCGACGGTCATACGGCGCTTGCCCGCTTCAAGACCCTTATAGATAAGCTCGCCGTTTGTGAACATCGTGTGTTCCCTCGCGAGGCCGTTTTTGACGCGGAAACAGTAGTTGCCGCCGTAGCCCGTGTTGAGGTCGTAGTCGTCGAGGTTCAGCTTGGCCATACGCTTTTTGGTGTAGTTCGGGTCGAGTCCCGCGTGGAGATAGACAGCATCGTGGCCGCACGCAAGATCAATATAGGAGTAGCGCGCCGAGCGCATCGAGCCGATAGTGCCGACGTCGGTCAAATCCTTGTACACCGCCAGCAGGCGCGTGATGCCGCCCTCAACGTAAGTCTCATATATAATGGAAGCGCTGCCGAGGCCCGTCTGCACCTTCTGCGCCACTGCGATGTTGTTGATCATAACCGCAACAGGGCGGACGTTCTGCTTTTCCTCGCTGTCGAGCTCTTCAAGCCCCGTGAGATTGTTGACATAGAGCTTCGGCTCATCGGGCACGGTCTGAACGTACGAGTCGGCTTCGGACGACGAATCGGACTTTGAAGGAGACTCGGCGGTGTTGTCGCCGCAGGCGGCAAGGGTGAGTGTCAGGCAGACAACAGCCGACAAGGCAGACAGCAATCGTTTGAACATTTTACATTACTTCCCTCTAAAAGTGATTTTACTTTTACCCATTATATAGCATTGAGAAATCCATTTCAATACAAAACGCGGCGCTTTTAACAATTTTTACGATACTGTTACATTTTGAGATTTGCACTGACTTTCGCTGTCCTTTAACACTCGAACACGGTACTGTCGGCAAATACGAAAAACTTATAAGGACTTATCCTCCTGGCAATGGTGAGGGTCGGCAGATATATGAAAGACGGCCGGTCTGCGCCACCTGTGCCGATGCTGCAGTCCGGCACTCATCGTTGCCGTCGCAAAGCGGTCTAACTTTGTCTGCGATGGTAAATTTGAACAACAAAAATATTAGCTTGGACTAACTGTTTTGTAAATGAATACCAAAATTGAAAATTCGACACGTTTTTTTCAAAAAAGCAGTTGACAGACGAAAAAAACAGTTGTATTATAACGATGTAGGTTAGCTTGCGCTAACCATTAATTCAACCGTTGCGGTTAGCGTTTGCTAATCACAAGCATATACCTTTATTATAAAGGAGTGGATATTATGATGCCGCTTTGCTTTGCAACCATCGGCGAAGAAAACATCATCAAACGCATCGGCGGAACGCCCGAAGTCAAGAAGCATCTTGAAAATCTGGGATTTGTCGTCGGCGGCACTGTTATGGTGATCACTTCCCTTGACGGCAACGTAATCGTCAACGTTAAGGAAGCGCGCGTAGCCATCAGCGAAGAAATGGCGCGCAAGATCATGATATGACGGCTTAAAGGCCTGCATATATCATCAAAAGTATTTCAGTAAGGAGGAAAAACGATGAAAACTCTGCGGCAAGCAAAAATCGGCGACACCGTCAAGGTTGTCAAGCTGCACGGCGAAGGCGCTGTCAAGCGCCGCATTATGGATATGGGGCTGACCAAGGGCGTCGAAGTTCATATTCGCAAGGTCGCCCCGCTCGGCGATCCGATCGAAGTCACTGTGCGCGGCTACGAGCTGAGTCTCAGAAAGGCCGACGCCGAGATGATCGAGGTGGAGTAAGCATCCCGTTCCCCTTGCGGGAGCGGATTTATTCCGCCTATGCTTTTGCGATTGCGTTAGACGCGACTAACTAAAGAAGGAGATCAAGCAAATGAACATTCGTATTGCCCTCGCAGGCAATCCTAACTGCGGTAAAACCACCTTGTTCAATGCGCTGACGGGTTCTAACCAGTTTGTTGGTAACTGGCCGGGCGTTACCGTGGAGAAAAAGGAAGGTAAGCTGAAAAAGCACGACGGCGTTGTTATCACCGACCTTCCCGGTATCTATTCCCTTTCCCCTTACACTCTTGAAGAGGTTGTTGCAAGAAACTACCTCATTGACGAACGCCCCGATGCTATCCTTAACATCATCGACGGCACAAACCTTGAACGTAACCTTTACCTTACCACTCAGCTCGTCGAGCTTGGCATTCCTGTCGTAATCGCCATCAACATGATGGACGTTGTTCGCAAGAACGGCGATAAGATCGACACCGCCGAACTTTCACGCCAGCTCGGCTGCAAGATCGTCGAGATCTCGGCTCTTAAGGGCACCGGCATAAAGGAAGCCGCCGAGGCCGCTATCGACGCTGCGCAGAACACCAAGACCGTTCCGCAGCACAGCTTCAACGGCAGCGTTGAGCACGCTCTGGCTCACATCGAGGAGGCCGCGGTTCACGGTCTTCCCGAGGAGCAGCAGAGATGGTACTCCATCAAGATTTTCGAGCGCGACGACAAGGTGCTTGAAAAGCTCAACCTCGACAAGGCCACCCTCGACCACATCGAGAACGACATTCAGGCCGTCGAGAAGGAGATGGACGACGACTCCGAGTCCATCATCACCAACGAAAGATATGTTTATATCGCTTCGATAATCAAGTCCAGCTACAAAAAGAAGAACGTCGGCAAGCTGACGACCTCCGATAAGATCGATAAGATCGTCACTAACCGCTGGCTCGGACTTCCGATCTTCGCAGTTATTATGTTCCTGGTTTACTACATATCCATGGTAACGGTAGGTACTGCCGCGACCGACTGGGCCAACGACGGACTGTTCGGCGACGGCTATCACCTCTTCGGCATCGGCTCAAGCGCTTATAACGACGTTAACGACGAATACACCGCCGCCATGGAGGCTGTTGACGCGTTCTACGGCGAGGTTGACACCGAAGCCGATGACTTTGACGCCAAGGCTGCCATTGCAGATATGAAGGCGCTCAAGGCCACAGATAAGACCGCGACCACCGAGGTTGAGGACGAGGAGACCCTCGCCGTAAACAAGAAGACCGCTTATTACGATACTCTTCCGAGCAAGCTCGGTGACGACGACGTCGCAATGACTTATGTTGACGCTGTCAAGTATCTTGATGAGAACGGCTTCGACGAGCCCGATCCGGCTGACTACGGCGTTTGGGTGCCCGGTATTCCCGTACTCGTCGGCAACGGTCTTGATGCTGCCGGCGCTGCACCGTGGCTGAGCGGACTTATCAACGACGGCATCGTCGCCGGTGTCGGCGCGGTGCTCGGCTTCGTTCCGCAGATGCTTGTTCTGTTCTTCCTCCTTGCTTTCCTCGAGGCTTGCGGTTATATGTCCAGAATCGCGTTCGTCCTCGACCGTATCTTCCGCAAGTTCGGCCTTTCCGGTAAGTCGTTCATTCCTATGCTTATCGGTACCGGCTGCGGTATTCCCGGCATAATGGCCTCGCGTACAATAGAAAATGAGCGCGACCGCCGTATGACCATCATGACCACCACGTTTATCCCCTGCGGAGCTAAGGTGCCGTTCATCGCGATGATCGCGGGCGCCCTGTTCGGCGGCTCGGCCATCGTTTCCACCAGCGCTTATTTCATCGGTATGGCAGCGATTATCATCTCGGGTATCATGCTGAAGAAGACCAAGATGTTCTCAGGCGAGCCCGCTCCGTTCGTTATGGAGCTGCCTGCTTACCATCTGCCGACCCTTGGCAACGTCCTGCGCTCGACTTGGGAGCGCGGCTGGTCGTTCATCAAAAAGGCCGGTACCATAATCCTGCTTTCGACCATTCTTGTTTGGTTCACCTCTTACTTCGGCTTCACCGATGACGGCTTCCGTATGCTTGCCGAGGACGAACTTGATAAGTCTATGCTTGCCGCTGTCGGCAGCGCTATCGCCTGGATATTCAAGCCTCTCGGTTGGGGCGAATGGGAAGCAGCCGTTGCTTCTATCACCGGCCTTGTTGCTAAGGAGAACATCGTCGGTACTATGGGTATCCTCTACGGTGCTTCGGGCAATGTTTACAGCACACTTGCCCACGTATTCACCGGTGTTACCGGCTATTCGTTCCTCGTATTCAACCTTTTGTGCGCTCCGTGCTTCGCTGCTATCGGCGCAATCAGACGCGAGATGAACAGTCCCAAGTGGACCTGGTTTGCAATCGGTTATCAGTGCGGCTTCGCTTACATCATTGCCCTTATGATCAACCAGTTCGGCAAGCTCTTTACCGGTAAAATCACCGGCGTGCTTGATGTTACCAGTCTTATCTGCGCTTTCGTTGCACTTGGCGTTATCATCTACATGATTGTTCGCCCGTACAAGGAAGCTACCAAGCTCACCAAAAACGTCAAGGTTACAAAGTAAGGTTAGCTTCAACTCTTTGAAAGGAGTCGTTCAATATGTTCGCCTGGCTGTCCGAAAACATCGCTACGATCGTTATTTCGTTGATACTTATAGCTATCGTTGCTGCGATAATCATTAAGCTCGTCAAGGATAAGAAAAAGGGCAAGTCGGCCTGCGGCAATAACTGTGCTCACTGCGCAATGGCCGGCTCCTGCCACAACAAGAAATAACCTTCACTTCAGGGGAGATACAGATAAAAGTTTGTATCTCCCCTATTCTTTTACAAGGAGGTTAGCAATGGCTAATCATAAAACTCTCACTGCCTCCAACATTCGCTACCTGCTTGCAATGAGAGAGCTAAGCTCCGATTTGAGCGGAGTCAAAAGCAAGGACATTGCGGCTTCGCTCGGGCTGAGCAAGCCGAGTGTGCACAATATGATGGACACGCTCACCGATATGGGACTTGTCAGCAAGAACGCCTACGGCGCGGCCTTCCTGACCGAGCAGGGCATCGCGCTTGCCGACCGATACAGCAAATGCTATGACATTTTTTACTCCCTGCTGTCGCAGTACCCCGGCAGCATCGAAAATTTGAGCGGCGCTGTCTGCTATCTGCTGTCGCAGATGACCGAAAACGGAATCGACAGCATGGATAAAAACGGCGCGCCCGCAAGCGCATGAATGAATAAATAAGGAGGATAAAAGAAATGGCAATAGTAGAATTTCAAAACGTCAGCCGCATTTATGTCAGCGGCGACCATGAGTTGAAAGCGCTCGACGACGTTGATATGTCGCTTGAAGAGGGCAGGTTCGTCGTCATATTGGGGCCCAGCGGCGCGGGCAAAAGCACGCTTTTGAACCTGCTCGGCGGCCTTGACAGCCCGACCTCGGGCAAAATAATCGTCGACGGCCGCGATATTTCGACACTCTCAAACGACGAGCTGGCCGACTACCGCGCTGCCAAAGTCGGCTTCGTGTTCCAGTTTTACAACCTCGTGCCGACTCTCACCGTGCACGAAAATGTCTCTCTTGTCAAGGAGATTGCACCCGATGCGCTCAGCGCTACTAAAATGCTCGAGGAGGTCGGCCTCAGCGACCATCTGAAGAACTTCCCGTCCGAGCTGTCGGGCGGCGAGCAGCAGCGCGTTTCAATCGCCCGCGCGCTCGCGAAGAACCCGAAGATCCTGCTGTGCGACGAGCCGACGGGAGCGCTCGACTCGCAGACGGGCGTGCTCGTGCTCAAGCTGCTGCTGAAAATGGCGCGCGACTACGGCAAGACCATCGTCATCGTCACGCACAACCAGAACATCGCCAAAATGGCTGACACTGTCATACGCGTAAAGAACGGACACATCGTTTCCCGCGAGGATCAGCCGTCCCCCGCCTCGGCCGACGACATCGACTGGTAAGGAGGACGCTCAATGCTGTTCAAAAAGCTGTGGAGAACGATGGGGCTTTACAAGGCCCAGTTCATATCTATGATAATTATGATAGCGCTCGGCGTCGGAATTTTCGTCGGCTTCAATATGGAGTGGTCGTCAATCGACACGAATATGTCGCGCTTTTTTGACGAGACAGGCTACGCCGATTACCGCATTATAAGCGAAAAAGGCTTCACCGAAGACGACCTTGACAAGATAAGCGCCATTAAAGGCGTCGACAAGGCAGCGCGCTATCTTTCGGTCAACGCCGATGTCAAGGAGTACGACGGCGACGCGCTCGCGCTGACGGTCACGACCGACGCAGACGTATCGGGCATTAAGCTGATGCAGGGCGAAAAATACGACAAAAGCAGCGCCGACGGCATTTGGCTGTCCGACAAATACGCCGATGCAAACGGCGTAAAGCTCGGCGACAAGCTCACCCTGACCTACAAGGGCATCACACTCAAGGGCGAGGTCAAGGGCCTTATCAAGGCTGGCGAATACCTCATATGCACCCGCGACGAGAGCCAGCTTATGCCCGACTTTAATACATACGGCTTCGCCTATATTTCCCCGAAAATGTACCGCGAGGCGTCGGGCTTTGACTTCTACTCGCAGATAAACGTCATCTCGTCGCTGAGCAAAAAGGACTTCACCGAAAAGGCCGACAAGGCGCTCGGCGCGACGAGCATAATTTTGACCAAGGACGAGTCGGCCTCCTACTCCGCCGCTAACGGCGAAATTGAGGAAGGCAAGACGATGGGCTCGGTCATGCCCGTGCTGTTTCTGATGATTGCCGTGCTGACGATGGTTACAACCATGCACCGCCTGACAGCCAAGGAAAAAACGCAGATCGGTACGCTCAAAGCCCTCGGCTTTAAGGACAAACGCATCCTCAGACACTACACGTCCTATGCGTTTATGATAGGCATTATCGGCTCGGTGTTCGGTATCGGCATCGGCTTCGCCGTGGCCTATTTAATAATGAATCCCAACGGTGCGATGGGCACCTATATGGACTTGCCCTATTGGAGCCTGAGCATTCCCGCATTCTGCTACATTGTTATGGCGGCGCTCATCGTCGCACTTACGTTCATCGGCTTCCTCTCGGTAAAAAAGATGCTCAAGGGCACAGCAGCGGACGCTCTGCGTCCCTACTCGCCGAAGCAGGTCAAGCCGATGCTCATTGAGCGCACGGGCTGGTTCCACAAGCTCTCGTTCGGCACGCGCTGGAATATGCGCGACGTAATACGCCACAAGGCGCGCACGGCCATGAGCCTTATCGGCATCGCGGGCTGCACCCTGCTGATTGTCGGCGCGCTCGGAATGGGCGACACGATGAACGCATTTATCGACCTCTATTACGGCGACGCGACTAACTACTCCTCGCGCATTTTCATTGCCGAGGATGCGGACGACGAGGCCCGCGACGAGCTCATCAGGCAGTATGACGGCGACTGGAGCGCGAGCACAAGCGTTCAGCTGAACGACAAGGCCGTCACACTCAACGTCTGCAACGTCGACAATAACCTCGTCCGCTTCCCCGACGTTGATGCAAACTTTATCAAGCTGAAGGACGACGGCGCGTACATTTGTATGCGAATTGCCGACGATAACGATTTGAGCGTCGGTGACAGCTTCACCGTCAGCCCCTACGGCACCGATAAGCAGTACAAGCTGAAGGTCGCGGGAATTATCCGCAGCGTGAGCGAAAGCATTTCGATTTCTCCCGCCTACGCTGACAGACTCGGGATAAGCTACACGCCCGACTCGGTCTACACCAAGACGGTAAAGTCCGACGTAAAGTCGAGCGACTCTATCAAAAGCGTGCAGTCGAAGCAGATGATCGTCGACTCGTTTGATACGTTCACCGATATGCTGAATGTGTCCGTCTCGGTGCTCATCGGCGCGGCACTGCTGTTGGGAGTTGTGGTGCTCTATAACCTCGGTGTTATGAGCTACACCGAGCGCTACCGCGAAATGGCGACGCTCAAGGTCGTCGGCTTCAAGGATAAGCGCATCGGTCACCTGCTTATCGAGCAGAACCTGTGGCTGAGCCTTATCGGGGTTGTCATCGGTATACCGCTCGGTATCGCTACGCTCGACTACCTGCTGAAAGCGCTTGCAGGCGAGTACGAGATGAAGCTCGCCGTCAGCGCAGGCTCGATTATCATAAGCATACTGCTTGCATTCGGTATGTCGCTGCTTGTCAGCCTGATGGTATCGCGCAAGAACAAGAAAATTGATATGGTCGAAGCACTCAAGGGCGCGGAATAAAGCGCTTCCCGCTCGACTGAAAATACCGTCGATTGCTTAGATTCTCCCGGATAAGCAGTCGGCGGTATTTTTGTATTTTCGCGCTGCTTTTCGCAAAAGATATAAGCGGGGTGAAAGCTATGCTCTATAACGACCTGCGCGAGCTGCTTAATTCGAGCATGAGCACGCGCGCGTACTTTATGTCTCTGCCGGTTGAGCTTCAGGTAAGCCTGCACAAACAGAACGAATTTATTCACTCGGCCGAGCAGCTGCGCCGCCAAGTCGAACTGACGCGCAGCTTCGAGCACGCCGAAATGATAAGCGACAGCCTGTTCGGCGACAAACGAAAATAGGCGCGGCGGCGCAATTCAGGCAGTGAGAAACGGGTGCGATTATCAGCAAAAGCGTTAAGCGGCAGTATCACTGACATATGCCTTGATCGCAACAAAAAAAGCCACGCTTATTCGGCATTTTCTGCCTAACAAACGTGGCTTTAAGCCTTGCGGCTGTTTTATTCGCCGCTGTTTTATTCGCCGTCGTTGTCCTCGTCCTCGTCGGATTGGGGCATTACCTCGACGGTAATCTCGTGCGTTACGAACTCGTCGGCCGAGGTGACTGTTATGGTCAGGTTCTCATACTTGAACGAGTAACCCGCCGCGGGTATCTTTCCCGCAAGCTCGACGATCCAACCGTTGACGGTGGAAACGTCCAGCTCCTTTTCGGGCAGGTCGAAGAACTCGAAGAAATCCTCGACCGAGGCGGTGCACAGCACGCGGAACGTGTCCTTGCCGATTTCGAGGAACTCGGTTATCTCCTCGTCGCGCTCGTCCCAGATTTCGCCGAGCAGCTCCTCGAGAATGTCTTCCATCGAAACGACGCCCGCCGTCTCGCCGTACTCGTTGATTACGACGACAAGGTGGTTGTGGCTGCCCTGCATCTGCTTGAACAGCACGTCAAGATTGACGGTGTCCGGCACGAAGACAGGCGTGTGCAGTATCTTTTTCGGGTCGAAGCCCTCGTTGTCGCACTCGAGCAGATAATCGCGGACGTGGAGTATGCCGATCACGCGGTCATCGTCAACGTTATAAACGGGTATGCGTGAGTAGCCCTCCTGCTCGATGACCCCGGTTATCTCGTCCTCGTTTGCGTCGTCCTCGATGTAAACGACAGACTTCCACGGAGTCATAACGTCCTTGGCCGTCATACGGTCGAGCTTGAACACATTTTTGATGTAGTTTATATCGTCCTCGTTGAGCGAGCCTTCGTCAACACCCGCGTCGAGCATCATAACGATGTCCTCTTCGGAGACGGGCGCCTCCTTCTCGTGAGGGTCGATGCCTATTATACGCAGCACCGCGTTGGTCGACACGGTCAAGAACCAGATTATGGGCCTGAGTATCGCCGCGAGCACGGAAATTATTCCGCACACCTTGTCGGCCAGCTTTTCCTTGTGCTTCATCGCGATGCGCTTTGGCACAAGCTCGCCGAGAATGAGCGTGAAATACGACAGAATGATGGTTACCGCAATAACGGCAACCGTATTCATCGTGCCCGAATACTTTTCGGGTATGTTGAACGCCGAGATGAAAAATCCCGACACGCGCTCGGCAAAGTTATCGGCTGCGAAAGCCGAGCCGAGGAAGCCCGCAAGCGTGATACCGATCTGTATAGTCGAGAGGAACTTGGTCGGCTCCTCGATTATATGCAGCATCTTTTTGGCCTTTTTATTGCCGTCTTCAGCCTGCAAACGCACCTTTTTCTCGTTAAGAGAGATGACCGCGATCTCGGTCGCGGCAAAGAACGCATTCAGCGCGATAAGTACAAGCTGCAGCAGCAGTTGCTTAAACATAAAATAATTAACCTCCAAAATAATCGTTTTTCATTATAATAAAGCCGAAATATTTTCTACCGTCTGAGCGGCATTGAGCCGAGAAGACGTGAAAAATTACGCCCGATATGAAAAACGATTTTGTCTTTCAGAGGTGCAAAAAACCCGTGCTTCCTACTTCGGGGCAGGGGGCCCATACAACCACCTTCTTTCATTTTAAAAAAACCTAAAACGCACTGTTCCAGTTTATTATCGTATATAATACCATAAAGGAAAACAATATTCAATAGCTTTATCGGGTCAAAGCGCGCCGAATTCACCCGTTTTTACCCATTTTGCCATTTTATCCGGCAATCAGGCGTGTTTTGCTCAAGATTTGGGCAAAGCTGACCGGCTGCACAAAATCTGTTCACTCCCCCGCTGTTTGCACATTGTTAATGCGCGAATTTGAGATATACTATAATCAAACAACAAAATCAACGGAGGTTATGATTTATGTATTATTCAGCAGGTACTTATGAAGCGTTCGCCCATCCCGAAAAGCCCGATGGTGTTGATAACAAAACCGCCTACATCGTCGGCACGGGTCTTGCAGGACTCAGCGCAGCTTTCTATCTTGTCCGCGACGGTCAGATGAAGGGCGAAAACATTCATCTGCTCGAAAAGCTCGAACTTGCAGGCGGCAGCTGCGACGGCCGTAAGGACATTACCAAGGGCTTCTACATGAGAGGCGGCCGCGAGATGGATAACCATTTCGAGGTCATGTGGGATGTGTTCCGCGACGTGCCGAGCATAGAAAATCCCGAGGTCTCGGTGCTCGACGAATACTACCGGCTCAACAAGCACGACCCGAACTACTCGCTGTGCAGAGCCACCGTCAACCGCGGCGAGGACGCTCACACCGACAAAAAGTTCGCGCTTGACAAGGATTCGGCGCTTGCTCTTTCGAAGTTGTTTATCACCCCGGAAAAGGACCTCGAGGACAAGAAGATCTCCGAAGTCCTCCCCGACTCGTTCTGGAGCACCAACTTCTGGCTCTACTGGCAGACAATGTTCGCGTTCCAGCGCTGGTCGAGCGCACTCGAGATGAAGCGCTACCTGTGCAGATACGTACACCACATCGACGGATTGCCCGACTTCAGCGCTCTGCGCTTTACCAAATACAACCAGTATGAGAGCATGATTCTCCCGCTGGTCAAATACCTTGAAGCGCACGGAGTGCAGATCGACTTCGGCATTGACGTAAAGAATGTAATCTTTGACCATTCCGGCGAGGCTATCACCGCAAAGAAGATAATTTACGTCAAGGACGGATCGGAGCAGTCCATCGACCTGACCGAGAACGACCTTGTGTTCATCACCAACGGCTGCTGCACCGACACTTCGTGCTACGGCGACCAGACTCACGCGCCCGATTTGAGCGGCATCGAGAACGGCAAGGGCGAATCGTGGGATATGTGGAAGAACATCGCCGCCCAGGCAAAGCACGGCGAGTTCGGCAACCCCGACGCGTTCTGCAGCGACGTTGAAGCGACCAACTGGATGAGCGCCACGGTCGAAACCTCCGACGAGCGCGTAATTCAGCACATTATAAACATCTGCAAGCGTGACCCGCGCGCGGGCAAGGTCACCACGGGCGGCATCGTAACCGTCAAGGACAGCACCGATAACTGGTATCTGTCGTGGACGATCAACCGTCAGCCGCAGTTCAAGAGTCAGGACAAGAACGCCGTCCTCGTGTGGCTCTACTCGCTGAACACCGGCAAAGAAGGTAACTTTGTCAAGAAGCCCATGCGCGACTGCACGGGCGAAGAGGTCTGCAAGGAGTGGCTGTACCACATCGGCGTTGACGAGAGCGAGATCGATGAGCTTGCGCACTCCGCCTGCAACACCACGACCTGCTATATGCCCTATATCAACGCGTTCTTCCAGCCGAGAAAAGAGTCCGACCGACCGCTTGTCGTTCCGCACGGAGCAGTCAACTTCGCGTTCCTCGGTCAGTTCGCCGAGACCCCGCGCGACACGATATTCACCACCGAGTATTCAATCAGAACCGGTATGGAAGCGGTCTACACCCTGTTGAACGTCGACCGCGGCGTGCCGGAGGTCTGGGGCAGCAAGTACGACGTGCGCGAGCTGCTGCGCGCGTGCTACTACGCTATCGACAAGAAGCCGATAAACGAAGCACCGCTGAGCCTTGTTGAAAAAGAGGGACTGAAGTTCCTCCTCAAGAAGGTCAAGGGCACCGACATCGAGCTGCTGCTTAAAGAAAGCGGTCTTATCAAGTAGAGCGCTGCGCATCGGGAGTAAAAGCACTGATTTTTCCCTTAAAAGCAGTTAAGCTCTGATTCGGTGAACCGCTCACTGTCAAGCAGATAATCAAAAACAAAAATTATTATAGCGAAAAATCCACCCTGCTGCACAGCAGAGTGGATTTTTTATGCGTCAGCATGACGGAGCTTTTTTCGGTATCATACATCTGAACCTCTGCCGATTTCAGTACATCCGCCTCTTTTCTTCATACTTCCTTACCCATACATATATCTGCGGTAAGACACCACGTATGTTTTGTATGCCTGCTCTGCTTTAAGCTTCAGCACTTTGCTGTACCCCCCTGCTTCTTCTCCCTGACAAAAATAATCCCCATAGTGCAGCCTTGAAAGTCGCATTGGCTTTTCAGGTGTCTGCTCTGTGGGGATTATATCTATCATGCTTTCGGCAGCAGTTGCTTTTAATTGGATTTTCGTATTCCGAAAGGCGTTGCGCAGCTTGAGCAAAATCTGCTCAAGACAATCCGCTTTCAGCCAAAAGCGTGAACTTTCAGCCGAGGAAAACTCTCCTTTAAGCCAAAAAGCAAAATTGCCTTAGGCCAGCGGCAGAAGCAGACCGCCGTCGCAGAGAATGATCTGACCCTGGGTGTAGCGGCAAGCGTCGGACGCAAGGAACACAAGCGCGCCGTTGAGGTCATCGACAGTGCCGAGGCGGCGCTGCGGAACCTTAGCGGACATCTTGGCAACGTGCTCGGGTGTGGAGTTCTCGCCCATGCCGAGCATGATCTGTCCGGGAGCGATACCGTTGACATAGACGCCGTACTGCGCCCAAGCCATAGCCTGGCACTGAGTCATCATCGTAGCGGCAGCCTTCGAGATGGAGTAGGTCGGAGCGACCGCAGAAGCGCGGTAACCGCTGACGGAGCAGATGTTGATGATGTTGCCGCCGTGCTCCTTCATGTAGCTCTTGAAAACCTCCTGAGCGAGGAAGAACGGGCCCTTGACGTTGGCGTTGAGGACGCGGTCATAAGCCTCGGGAGTAAGGTCAACAGCAGGAGTGTAGTCGATGAGAGCTGCGTTGTTGACGAGAATGTCAAGCTTGCCGAACTGCTCAAGGATCTTAGCAACAACGTCCTTTACAACGTCCATCTTGGTGACGTCGAGGTACATCGGGACGATGGTGCGGCCGGTGGACTCGTGAATTTCCTTAGCAACAGCCTCGAGCTTGTCGAGACGGCGGGCAGCGACGACTACGTCGGCGCCGGCTTCGGCAAGGCCGCGCGCCATATCAACGCCGAGACCCTGAGAAGCGCCGGTTACAAGGGCAACTTTTCCGGTGAGATCAAAAGATACCATTTAAATTTCCTCCCAAATATAATAATGTTTATTTAAGTACGCGTACAGCGTGGAACGCCTCGTGAACAGCGTCGATGACCTTGCGCGGCTTGATCGCGTCGCCGACGGTGCGGACGTTGTCAACGTCGCTCCAGATCTCGTCCTCAAGGGCGTTGTTGGAGCGGTAGCCGACCGACATAATGACAGCCGAGCACGGTACTTCGTAAACCTCGCCGTCCTTTTCGTAGGTAACGCCGGTCTCGGTGATACCGGTTACACGGCCGGAGCAGACGACCTCGATATTGCTCTCTGCGATGTGATCGCGCAGCGACTGGTCGTTGGTTCCGAAGTGCGAAACGGTCTTGAGTATGTCTTCGAGCGCCTCGATCATCGTGACCTTGCCGCCGTTTGCGCGCCCGTCGAGGTGCAGAGCTACCTCACAGCCGACAAGGCCGCCGCCGATGACGACAACGTCGCCCTCGGGCAGGCTGTCAGCCAGGAGCAGCTCGTTGCTGGTGTAAACCTTGACGGAGCTGTTCTCAGCCTTGGGCAGGCGAATTACGATCGGGTCGGAGCCGGTCGCAAGGATAACGTCCTGAACGCCCTCGGCAAGAATGTCCTCCTTGGTCGCGGTCTTGTTCATAACGATGTTTACGCCCGAGTTCTCAACTCTGTAGATGAGGTTCTCAAGGTAGGTCTTAACGTCAGACTTGAACTTCGGAGCACCCGCAGCGGCAAGGTTACCGCCGAGGTATCCGTTGCGCTCCCACAGGGTGACTTCGATACCGCGATGACGCGCTTCGAGAGCCGCCGCAAGGCCGGCAGGTCCGCCGCCTATGACGAGCAGCTTCTTGGTCTTTTCGGCGCGGGTGAACGGATAGTCAAGCTCGTGACCGCTGAGCGGATTTACGGCGCAGGGGCGATGCTTGCCCATAACAGCCATAAGCATACACTCGTTGCAGCCTATACAGTAGTTAATCTCTTTCCAGCGGCCCTCTTTGACCTTTGTCGGCCAATCGGGATCGGCAAGCATCTGATGTCCGAGCGCGATAACGTCGAGCGCACCCTCTTCGATGACGCTCTCGGCAACTGCGGGGTCGTTAAGCTTGCCCTGTCCCATGAGAGGAACCTTGACGGCAGCGCGAATCTTGCGGATAACGTCAAGCTCCATTCCCTTCTCTTCATAAACAGACGGGATCTGGCAGTAGTAACGCTCGTAGCAGCCGGTGTCGAGGTGGAGCGCGTCGATGCCCTCTCTCTCGAGAATTCTGCACATTTCGATGCCTTCCTCAATGGTGCGATAGCCGGGCTTGTTGATGCGGTGATCGACCGTGACCTTTGCGGTTACGGGGAAGTCGGCGCCGCAGGTCTTCCTGACCTCGTGCAGGCACTCGACAACAAAGCGCATACGGTTCTCGAGGCTTCCGCCGTACTCGTCGGTGCGGTGGTTCCATGCGCTCGTCATAAACTGGTCGAACAGGTATCCGCCGTAAGCATGCATCTCGATGCCGTCAACGCCCGCCTTCTTGAGCATGAGCGCAGCAGCGCCGTAGGCTTTGACGACCTCGTGAATCTGGTCAACGGTGAACGGACGGGTGCAGACCGCTGGGTTGTTTCTCAGCGGAATCGCACTCGGGCCGTAAGGAGCAGTCTCAAGGCGGTCAGCGTAAGCTACGCGGCCGAGGCCGACGGTGAGCTGGCTGATGACCTTGGCGCCGTAAGCGTGACATGAGTCGACGAGCTGGCCGTACTGGGCAACCTCGAAGAAGCTGTCCATAGCCCATGTCGGACGACCCTCGTACTTCTGAGTGCACATGGCGCAGCCGACCATGATAAGGCCTGCTCCGCCCTCCGCCACACGGCGGTAGAACTCGATATTGCGCTCGCTGACGAAGCCGTCAATATCGGTTTTCATGCCCATGGGGGCGATGGCAATGTGGTTTTTCAGCTTAACATTACCGTAAATGGTTCTTTCAAACAATTTCATTATTCTGCTTGTTCTCCTTTTGTTTGAATGTTCTGCTTTACTTCGGGCTGAGTGCTCTTCTTACAGCCTCTGAGTGGCATAAGTATGCACACAGGGATAACGATAAGCGGTATCGCAAGATAGCCGAGCATCGAATAGCCCTTGCTGATTATGGTCTGAAGTCCCACGCGCGAGATGAATATGCAGCATGCAAAGTAGATAACGCCGATAACGGCGCCGCTGACATAGCTGTTGCCGAGCACTCCCTTTTTAGGAAAGATCGGGCGTATTCTCGAAACGACCGCGTGAAGCTGCGGCGCGCCGCTCGAAAGCAGTGCAAGGAACATCGTGACCGAATAAACTGCAGGCAGCCACGGTGCGTTCTCGACAAGGAAGCTGTTGACTATCGAAAGCACGGGCACGGACTCTTTCAGCGCATCAGGGCAGTACGGCAGCAGAAGCAGCGTGCTGAGAATGAACGCGCAGCTGTTGAGAATGAAGCTGCAAACGCCGATTGCGGCAGAGTGGCGCGGCTTTTCGACATTCTGCTCGACCGCGCTGAGCGTCAGCGCGTTGCAGGCATTGGAAAGGCCGAGCGCTATTGCACCGCTTACTCCCGCCCAAAGGCTGACGCCTTCGGGAATGTAGAACGACGAGACAATCTCGGCTGTGCGCTCACCGCGGTTAATGACCGCGAACAGCGACAGCAATATCATACCCGCGATCATCACGACCGACATCAGCGCCGAGGACGCTCTTACGAGCCTGTCGCCCCAGAGCACGAGCACGATGCTGATTATCGCGACGATTATCGAACCGAGTAGCTTCGGCAGGTGTGTAAGGTCGCTGAAGAATATTCCGCCCATTGACACGACAGCACTGCCGCCGACAATCATGGCGATTATCATATAAATCTCGAGCACAGGGGTCAGAACCTTGCCGAGCTTGCCGTAAAGGCAGTTGGCGTAGTCGTAATAGTTATAGACCTTGTGCTTGCGAACGACTTCCGCTCCCATTGCGATGATAAAGGCTGCAAGCCCCATAGAAAGCATCGGAAGCAGCAGTCCTGCTGCGCCGTAGGGGGCGAAGTAGGACGCTGCGAATACTCCCGAGATCATCGACGGTCCGACCAGTGCGCCAAACCACACACTGGCAACGGGAAATGCGATTTTGAAACTTCCGCTTTTTTTCATTATTTGCTCCAGAGCTTTCTGGTGCAGACAAGGCCGATGTTGACGACAACGATACCGACAGCGAGGGCGATGGAAGCGGCGATCATACCGCCGATATAAGAACCGGAGGCAGTGTAAATGCTGGCGTAGATATTTGAGGAGAACATACTGGTAAGAGTGCCGATAGAAGCAACATAGCCGTAGATCTGAGCGAAGTGCTTCTCACCGAGCATCTTCTTGATGATGAACGGAGGAGCGATGGACATGGTCGCAAAGCCGAAGCCGAAGAGGCCTGCACCGACGAAGCCCATAACAGCACCGATGCCCGTGCCGAATACGAGAACGAGGATACCGGCAACCATAGCGCCGCAGCCGATGGAATAGCAAGCGCCGCTGCCGAGCTTATCGTTGATAACGCCGAGCAGGACCTTGCCTGCGATAGCGCCGATCATAAGAACGGTAGAAAGCATACCGGCCTTGGCAATGTCGAACTCATAGGTGGTGGTAGCGAACTTAGCAGCCTGGGTCTGGAAGTTGGAGCCGAAGAAGCAAACGATAACTGCGATGGCGACCATCCAGAACCACGGCGTCCTGAGCGACTCGCCGAAGGTGTAGCCCTTCAGCTCTTTCTGCTCAGCAGCAGCAACAACAGCACCGTTCTCCTCGCCGAAAGCGCACTCGCCCTTGTCGGCGTTCGGAGCATACTTCAGGCCGAAGACAGCGAAAGGCAGGCCGATCACCAGAGCGATAGCGGCGCAAACGAGCATAGCGCTCTGCCAGCCGAGGCCGGCGATGAGCTTACCGCTGACAGTGCCGAACACAGCACCGCCGAGGTTGGAGCACGCAAGGACAATGCCAAGTATGGTTCCCGAGCTCTTCTTGAACCAGTTGTTGATAAGGATCGGTCCCATCAGGTAAGTGATGAACGAGAAACCGAAGCCGATAACTATACCGGAAACAAGCCAACCGATATAACTGGTGTAAAGCGAGATAGCAGCGAAGCCGCCAACCGAAAGAATAACTGCGCCGCCGATAACAAGGCGGGTGTCAAGCTTGGAGAAAAGCTTGCGTGCGATCGGCTGGCAGACTGCCATCGTACCGGTCATACATGTGAAGTAGAAAGCAAGCTGCGCCATGCTGGCGGTGTCCGAATACTCGGTGTTGAACTGAGCCATAAACAGGCTGATGGTGTTGGCGACGATGCCCGACACGGCAAACAGAATGGCCGCGACGGAGACAGCTACGCCCCACGCTCTTTTTGAACTTTTCACTAAAACTACCGTCCTCTCAAAAATGAAATTAAATTCTTGTCCACCGAACAAGCGGTACCTGTGCCCGAATGAGCTGCGTCAAAGAGTTTCCCTACCACGCTTAAGCGACGCGTTTTGACACGCTTTTCGTCGAAACTCCGCTGTGACAGCTGTATGAAAAGCAGAGAAAATGTGCGGCAAAGCCTTCCTTTCTTCACTTTTCATACCGATATCGGCAGCGGAGCAACTTAATGCGCTTCAAAATCTGTTGGTCCCGTTTCGGTTTTGACATTGTTATCAAAATAACAGATTGACAAAGGAATATCAATGTGAGAGGTGCACAGTCGCATTTTTCAAATTGTGCACTTGCACAACACTTGATTATAGTGTATAATATTATCAAGCAAAATTTGTTGATGTTTTTCGTTGAATATAACAATATTTCACAACATATAGTCGCATCTAAGCGGAGGTTTGACTGATGAACGAGTTTCTCACAATAGGCAAAGCGCACAATCTGACCCTCGAGGACGTATATCGAAAGCTCTATGAAGCCATGGTCGCAGGCAATTTGTCTCAGCTTTTATTTTTGACATATGAAATATGGGGCTTTCCCTCTGCAGTCATCGACATACGCTACAATCTGATAGATATGCAGCCGAAGATTCCGACAGGCGACCCAACGTGGGATATGATAATGTCAAGCGGCCGCATTAATGAAGAAATGCAGCGCAACTTCATCAAGGGCGCATATATGGTTCCGATAATGGAGCAACAGAAGCCGCAGCTCATCGACTGGGGCGTGTGCGAGAAAAACCCGCGCGTTAACTGCAAGCTGACCGAGCATGACGAGCTTTACGGCGTGCTTGCGATGATAACGCTCGGAAACTACCGCTGGACAGAGCAGGACAATGACGTATACGAGCTTATCGCAAATGCGTGCACGCAGGTACTCAGTCACTATAGCTCCAAAACGACCGTTGCCGCGCACACTCCGACTAAGGAATGGCTGTTTCTGTCGCTTCTCGAAAACGGTGAAATCGACCGCGGATCGATACATATTCTTAAGGATGCGCTGCGGGTACAGCACGGCAGCCGCTTCCGTATTGTAAAAATTACGCTCAACGATTCGGTGTCGCCGCAGCGACTTGAATTTACGGTCAAAAAGCTTCACAACGCCTTCCCGAAGCAGTTGTGCGTGCTCAGCAAGCAGACCGAACATAAACGTGCGGGTATTTATGTCTTGATTCAGTTTATGCGCGACGATGATGCCACGCGGCAGATCAGTAAACTTGAACATTTCCCCGAGACGTCGGCGCAGTGCCAGTTTGATGTCAGCAAGCCGTTCGATGACCTCGCCGGAGTGCCGTCGGCAAAAATTCAGGTGGATTTTTTGAGCGAATACTTCTCACGCCCGTATAAAAAAGGTGTACATAGGTATGAGTATCACTCGCTCGACCACATCTTCAAGATCGTGACCGACACCATTCCCGCCGATTGCTATACGCCGGCAGCGATAAACCTGCTTGAGGACTACGACCGCAGGAACCGCACCGATTATCTGAACACGCTGTATGTCTACCTGCGCAGCTTTCTGAACAGCAAAAAGACGGTCGAATATTTCGGCTTTCACCGCAATACGCTGCTGCACAGACTCAACCAAGTTCAAACAATAACCGGCATTCAGCTCGACGACGAGCAGGAGCTGTTGAATCTGCTGATAGCCTTAGAGCTGCGCCAGTCTGAGGAACGGCAGTAGCGAGCGCGGCGGGATGGCAAAGATTATTTTAAGCAGGCACAAATTAAAAAAGCAGACCCGAGCAAGGCGAAATCTCACGTCTTTGCTCGGGTCTGTGCTTATATGTAATTATGATTGAAAGCAAGCATACCACGCACGAACATAATCAGGCGCGCTGCAACTCTATCCAATCCGTGCCTTTAGGCGCGCTGCTACTCTATCCAATCCGTGCCTTTAGGCACACCTCTCCTCTTACCTCTTCACCGAAACAGTGCACTTTAAGCATAAATTCACAGCATAGTTCCCCGCCAATAGAGCTAAATAAACGCCGCTGCCTACGGATACGTAAGCGGCGGCGTTTATTTAAAAATGTGAGATTACGGTCAAAGCGACCGAAAAGCAGCCGTTAGGCCGTCAGAGACAGATCAGATGGATCTGTCGTCGACATAGAGGGTACGGACAGTGTTGTCCTGCGGCTCCTCCTTGCTGTCGCGCTGCTTGATGAACTTCTCGGCGACCTGCGGGAACAGAGCATAGCTGAGCACGTCCTCCTCGGACTTTGCAAAGTCCTTGCACTCCTCGCGGTACTTTTCAAGCTCGGGCTCAATAAGGTCGGCGGGGCGGCAGGTGATGACCTCGGCGTCGCCGATGGCCTTCTTGCGGACCTCCTCGTTGACCTCGCCCGGAACACGGCCGTACTCGCCGCGGAGCAGTCCCTTGGACTCCTTGGTTATCATCTTGTAGCGCTCGCCGTTAAGGACGTTCAGAACGGCCTGCGTACCGACGATCTGACTGGTCGGGGTGACAAGCGGCGGATAGCCGAAGTCCTTACGGACGTTCGGAATTTCGGCGAGGACTTCGTAATACTTGTCCTCGGCGTGCGCCTGCTTAAGCTGGTTGAGCAGATTGGAAAGCATTCCGCCGGGGACCTGATAAATCAGGGTTTTGGTGTCGACGTTGAGTACCTTCGGGTCAAGGATACCGTCGGCCTTGAGCCTGTCGGCAACCTTGCGGAAGTGCGCGGCGACCTCGCTGAGCTGAGTCAGGTCGAGGCCGGTGTCGAACTCAGTGCCTTTGAGCGTGGCGACGAGCGCCTCGGTCGACGGCTGCGAAGTGCCGTTAGCAAGCGGCGACAGCGCGCAGTCGACAATGTCAACGCCCGCCTGAATGGCCATAAGGTTGGTCATATCGCCGGTACCGGTGGTGTTGTGGGTGTGCAGATGAATCGGCACCTTGATGCGAGCCTTGAGCTTCTTAACGAGCGAATACGCGTCGTAAGGCAGCAGCAGGTTAGCCATATCCTTGATGCAGATAGTGTCGGCGCCCATCTCCTCAAGCTCGGCGGCGAGGTTTACAAAGTACTCCTCACTGTGCACGGGGCTCTTGGTGTAGCTGATAGCAGCCTCGCAAATACCGCCGTATTTCTTAATAGAAGTCATAGCCTGGCGCATATTGCGGGTGTCGTTGAGCGCGTCGAACACGCGGATAACGTCGATTCCGTTCTCGATGGACTTTTTGACAAAAGCATCAACAACGTCGTCGGCATAGTGCTTGTATCCGAGGATATTTTGACCTCTGAGCAGCATCTGCAGCTTGGTATTGGGCAGCGCTTTTCTGAGCTTTCTCAGGCGCTCCCACGGGTCTTCGTTAAGAAAACGCATGCACGCGTCGAAGGTCGCGCCGCCCCAGCACTCGATGGACCAGTAGCCGATTTTGTCGAGCTTGTCGCAGGCGGGCAGCATCTCGTCGGTGCGCATTCTGGTGGCAGCCTGAGACTGGTGCGCGTCGCGCAGTATAGTATCTGTAATCTGAACTTTACTCATTTCAAACTACCTCCTTAACCGAGAACCTGAATGAGTACGCCCGCGGCGATGGCCGAGCCGATAACACCCGCGACGTTCGGACCCATGGCGTGCATGAGCAGGAAGTTGCCGGGATCATACTGCTGACCGACCTTCTGCGAAACGCGCGCAGCCATAGGAACGGCCGAAACGCCTGCAGAGCCGATGAGCGGGTTTATCTTGTTCTTGAGGAACAGGTTCATAATCTTGGCGAAGAGCACGCCGCAGGCGGTAGCAACGCCGAACGCAACAACGCCGAGGACGATGATCTTAATCGTCTGAAGCGCAAGGAACGTGGAAGCGGTCGCGGTAGCGCCGACGGAAATGCCGAGGAATACCGTAACGATATTCATAAGCTCGTTCTGGACGGTCTTGCTGAGTCTCTCGGTCACGCCGCACTCCTTGAGCAGGTTGCCGAACATCAGGCAGCCGACAAGCGCGGTAGCAGCAGGAACGAGCAGAGCGACGAACGCAGTAACAACGATCGGGAATACAATCTTCTCGGTCTTGGAAACCTGACGCAGCGCGGTCATACGTATCATACGCTCTTTCTTGGTGGTCAGCGCCTTCATAATAGGCGGCTGAATAACAGGAACGAGCGCCATGTAGGAGTAAGCCGCGACGGCGATAGGTCCGAGCAGCTCGGGAGCGAGCAGCGAGGTGGTGAAGATAGCGGTCGGGCCGTCGGCACCGCCTATAATACCGATTGAGCCGGCCTGAGCGGCGGTGAAGCCGAGCAGACGCGCGCCGGTGTAGGTCGCGAAAATACCGACCTGAGCGGCAGCGCCGAGCAGCAGGCTCTTAGGATTGGCAATCAGCGGACCGAAGTCGGTCATAGCGCCGACGCCGATGAAGATAAGGCAGGGATATATCTGAAGCTTAACGCCCAGGTAGAGAATGTCGACAAGGCCGACACTGAGCGACTGGCCGACAGGCAGCGTTTCGAGCACGCTCTGTGCAACGCCGCTTGCAGCGAGCTGATCGTGCAGCTCCTGAGTCATAGCGCCGCCGAAAAGCTGCCAGTTGATATGACCGCCGGCAAAAAGTATCTCGTGATACACGTCGGCGACAGGCAGGTTGGTCAGCAGCATACCGATAGCGATCGGCAGCAGGAGCAGCGGCTCGAACTTTTTAACAATGGCCAAATAGCAAAGGACAAACGAAACCAAAAGCATTACGGCATTGACCAAAGTAAGGTTCGCAAATCCTGTATTTGTCAAAAAATCAAGTACATCGTTCATTTGCTATCCCTCCGATTAAGCGAGGGTGCAAAGAGCAGCGCCGGCCTCAACAGAGGCACCCTTGGCAACGGAAACAGCACCTACAACGCCGTCTCTGGGAGCCATGATCTCGTTCTCCATCTTCATAGCCTCAAGGATAAAGAGGATGTCGCCCTTCTTGACCTGAGAGCCGTTGGACACGTTGACGGAGAGAATGGTGCCGGGCATCGGGCTGGTGATGCTTTCAGCGCCGGCAGCGGGAGCGGCGGCAGGAGCAGCAGCGGGAGCAGCAGGAGCAGCAGGAGCAGCGGGAGCAGCAGGAGCGGCCTTGACTTCGTTTACATCGCACTCTTCAAGAGTGATTTCATACATCTGTCCGTTAACATTAACTTTGTACATTTTCATAATACTCTAACCTCACAGTTTTTTGATTGATAAAATTCTGATAGCTGAGATGTCCTTGCCCATGTGCTCGGCGATAGCGGCCGAGACGGCGGCGACAAACTCCTGCCTGTTCGGTATCTCCTGACTTACCGCAGCGGGAGCTGCCTCAACAGCAGCAGGCGCATCGGCTATTTTACCGGTAAGAAGGCGAACCACCGCGCTCATAATATAGCAAATAATTATAAGGCAGATAAGTCCGACGAATACGATACCGATACCGAGCAAAATCACCTTCAGATCCTGTCCGTCCATATCCTACAACTCCTCCCTTGATAAGATTTGGCGCTCGCAAACTTGCCAAAAGTCCGCAAAACCAATTTTTCAACCAATTTTAGCACATTTGCCGCCGTATTTCAAGTAAAAAAACGCCTCTGATGACAAAAAATTCACAAGCGCGCGTACGTTCCGGAAATCGTTTTTCAAATTTGAATACTAAAACACGAATACTAAAACACGAAATATTTCAATATTTGTCTTGAAATGATTGTCGCTTACATATATTATATATATTATGTAAAAATATTCGGTGTAAAAACCCGTCGTACAAAAGTCGAGGAGTGAGTTTTAAGTTGAAAGCCTCACGAACCATATTTTCCCTGCTGCTCAGTGTGGCACTGTTGCTTTGAGGACTGAGCTCAGGCTGCACTTCAGACAAAAAAGCAACTTCGTCATACGCTCAACTGCCGGTACTGAGGATCGGCAGCGATGACTACCCTCCGTTTTTCTCGATAAACGAGGACAGCACTTATATCGGGGTTGACGTTGAGATCGCCACCGAGGCGTGCCGCCGTATGGGCTATAAGCCGCAGTTTGTCTTGATTCCGTGGCAGGACAAAGACTCGTACCTCTCCTCGGGCAAGCTCGACTGCCTGTGGGGCAGCTTTTCGATGAACGGCCGCGAGGATCGCTACTATTGGGCAGGACCGTATCTGAACAGCCGCCAGGTCATCGCCGTGGCGAAGGACGCGCAGATAACCAAACTCGCCGACCTTGAGGGTAAGAGAGTTGCCGTTCAGTCGACCTCCAAGCCCGACGAGATTTTCTCGGGTCAAAGCGACGTTGCCGTACCGAATATCAAGCAGCTTTACACCTTCTCCGACATTGACTACGTCATCGCGGCGCTGCAAAACGGCTACGTCGACGCTGTTGCAGGGCACGAAAGCGTTCTGACCGACCATATGAAGTCGTCCAACGGCAGCTTTCGCCTGCTTGACGACGAACTGCTTGAGGTACAGTTGGGTGTTGCGTTTTACAAGGACGGCGACCGCACCGTTGCGGACAAGCTGACAAAAACGTTGAAGGAAATGAACAGCGACGGTTTTATTGCAGATGTGTTGCGCCGTCACGGCATATACAACGACAAGCTGCTTATAGGTGATCGGAATGCATAAGAACATATCAAGAAGCAGCTTTGTCAAAGCCGTCGAAATTTTTCTCGCCCATGCGGTGTTTATAGTAGTTATTTTGCTCGGAATATTCATTTACAGCAGCGCTCGCTGCATAACAAATGCAGACGGGCGTATGACAAGGGAGCTTAATTACATAAGTCGCCAATGCGTGCTGTACAATGAGCGTGCCGATGCAAGCCAAACCGAAAGTCTGATCAGCCTTGCTGACAAAACGCAGGAGTTTCGCCGCGTTTTTGCCGATCTCAACGCGGCCGCTGACGATAGTATTCTTGCCTACCTCGATGCTCAGCGCATGACCGGCTTCGTCTTCACCGACAATTCGACAGGTATCACAAGAATATGCGGCTATGACGGAGACGACCTGTCAAAATGGAGCGAAATAATCGAAAAAGTCGCTGCGAGCGGCGTAAGCGAAAACACGATCAAAGCCTACACCGAGCGTGTAAGCTTCGAAAACTACATCTATGACTATGTTGCAATCGGACGTACCGACACAGACGGTGTAATAATCGGTTACAGCCGACAGGAGACGACAAGCGTTTCGGACACGGAAAGGCTGCTGCGCGGACTGCTTACGGAATATAACTTTGAGTCCACGGGAAAGCTGTGCATTGTACGGGACAACATTATCGTCGCATCAAATGTCACTGATCTGAACGGAATACCGGCAGATAACAGTCAGTTGATGACTCAGGCCCGCTCTATCAGCGACTGCTCCGAGCCGCATAAGATAAGTACGAGCGACGACACCTACTACGTTATGCGCGACAAATGCCGTGACTATTATCTGTATGCCTTCATACCCAAAAGTCGGGTATTTACGGAACGCAAAGTAGTAATGTCTTTTGCAGCGGTGCTCATAAGCATTATCGGTGCAATAACCATATTCGCCTATTACAGAAATTCCATCAACCGCCGAACCGAGCAAATGCGCAGCCTTGAAGCGCATCAGCAGGAGCTTGACCGCCTTGCAAACGACGCAATACGCGCAAACGAAGCCAAAAGCGACTTTCTGCGCCGCATAAGTCACGACATTCGCACGCCGATAAACGGCATGCGTGGAATGCTCGACATTGCCGAGCACAGCGATGACGACCCGCAAAAACGACACGAGTGCTACGTTAAAATGCGCGAAGCCTCAGGCTATCTGCTCGACCTGATAAGCGATGTGCTCGATTTGAGCAAGCTCGAGCAGGGTCAGCAGCTGTGGCGAAACGAGAGCTTCGACATCGCGCGAACCTTTGACGAGATGTACGATATCGTCAACCACCTCGCCAAGGAAAACGGCCTGACCTTAACAGTCGACCGCAGCGAAATAACTCACGCGGCGCTCATCGGCAGCTCGCTTGCGCTCAAGCGGATATTCCAAAATATCGTCGTCAACGCGATGAAGTACAGCCGTGATGGCGGCTATGTCAAAGCGAGCCTGCGTGAGACGGGCTGCTCCGACGGCAAGGCGAGCTTTGAGTTTATCTGTGAGGACAACGGCATCGGCATGAGCGAAGAATTTCAGAAGCGAATGTTCGAGCCGTTTGAACAGGAGGACAGCTCCTGCAAAGCATCCTACAACGGCTCGGGGCTCGGCCTTTCTATAGTTAAGTGCCTTGTCGATCAGCTTGAGGGTGAAATAACCGTAAACAGCAAGCAGGGCGTCGGAACGACCGTCTGCATCAGCTTCAGCCTGCCTGTTGACACCGCCGAGCACATCTCCGACACACACGACGAAGCATCGCCTGACAGTGACATCAGTCCCAACACTCCCCTTTCCGGGCTGAAAATTCTGCTGACCGAGGACAATAAGCTCAATATGGAAATAACCGAGTTCGTCCTTGAAAACGCGGGAGCAACAGTCATAAAGGCGTGGAACGGCCGGCAGGCGGTCGACGCATTCAAAGCGTCCGAGCCTTACTCGATAAATGTCATACTAATGGATATGATGATGCCGGTTATGGACGGAATTTCCGCGACAAAAGAAATCCGAGCGCTCAACAGACCCGACGCATCGGAAATACCGATAATTGCGATAACCGCCAACGCCTATTCAGATGACGTAGATCTGGTCAAGAGCTCCGGAATGAACGAGCACCTGTCAAAGCCCATCGATGCACAGGCACTTATCAAAGCAGTTTTGCACTATTGTAAGCCCTCCCCCCCTCGGGAGAGAAAGTGAGTTGGACAAGAAGTGAACATTCGTGAATGCTACGAAACGCTCGGGTCAAATTATGACGAGGTGCTCAGGCGCTTCTGCGGCTCTGAGGATACGGTCAAGCGCTTTGCGCTGAAATTTCTCGACGACGGCACCTACGACGAGCTGTGCTCCGCCATGGAGGAGTCCGACGGCGAACGTGCTTTCCGTGCCGCGCATACGCTCAAGGGCATTGCGATAAACCTCGGCTTTGACCAGCTCTTCGCCGCCGCAAGCGAGCTTACCGAAGCACTGCGTGCCGAGCGCAACACGGCTCACGGCGTTGACGGCTTTGCCGCAGTCAAGGACGAATACGCTGCCTGTGCCGCCGCCCTGGCCGCGCTCGATTGACGAGAGAGGATGCGGATAAAAGGAGACCTGGCAACGCCCGTTTTAGCGAGTGGCGCCGAACAGAGCAATCTGCGCCTGACTTAATCGCGCTTAAATTCAACTGTACGACGCATTTGAACACCCGAATTACCGCCCCGCACCACCATAAACATAAAAAAGCAGCTGCCTGTCCGTTTGAACAAGCAGCTGCTTTTTTAATTCTATATCTTTCTCTCCTATTCCAGTGGTGAGCCACAGTATTCACATTCGCCTACTGTTCCCAAGATTACTTTATTTGTTGCACCACAGTTTTTGCACTGAACAGTGGTATATTTTACCCTTTGAGTTGCTGCATTGGGAACAGATGCAGAGAAGGCTGGAACTCGTTGCTGCGATACTGCTGGCACAACCAACCTATTGTGTTGTCCATCAAGATAGCAGTTAGGGAAAAAACCAGCTGCAAGCATATCGCTTATGTTCTTTGTTGCAACTGCGACTGTAGTGCCTGTAGAAGAAGCCAATAAATCAATTGACTTTTCTGTATCGGCCGACAGACGAGCTGAGTAGTCATAAAATGTACGAATTAATTTAATTTTCTTATTTCCTTTAATAATTAGCCAAACACCAACAGCTGCAATAGCCGAAAAAAATAATACCATTGCCACATCAAGTGCCTCTTTAAATCCAGATGTTGCACAGCCAGCAAAGACAACGAATCCGTTAAAAACGGCTATTATCCACCCGAATACTCTTTGAGTAGTACCTTTAACTTTTACTTTGTTAATTGCAGAATTAACAATATTTGAAGCCATGATTATCTAATACCTCCGTTTTTCAATCTGCACACTTTAATATTGCAATCGCATTAACCTTACTCTATTTTCGCACCACATTCGGGGCAAAACTTAGGCGCACCAGTTAACGGAAAATTACAAGACGGGCAAGTCTTTAATAAAGACTAGCCGCATTCAGGGCAATACTTCATAGAGCTTTTATATTCAAATCCGCAACAGCTGCATTTTACTGTATCTTTTGCTTCCGTCTTGTTAGTATCACAACCGCAATCAGAACAGAAGCGTTTGCTTTTGAGCATTACAGCACCGCAGGAAGGACAAACTTTTGTATCTTCGGCATTTGTATCAAGCGTTTTTGCAATTCCGCTGAATTGACTGCCGACTGCTCCACCCATAGTTACGCCCATTCCAATGCCCAAACCTGCGCCCATAAAATCTCCGGAAGTTCCGTGATTCTTTGTTGCACCTTCCAATGTATCAAAGGAACGCTCTTGCTGATAGTTGTATCCGATGATATTCATCTCGGCCTTCTTCGCTAAAGCATCTTTAAGTTTTTTAACCGCTGTATCGTCTTCAGGAACACTGATGTCATTAACATAAAAGTTAACAAGTTTAATGCCGTATTCATCGAGTACAGGCTGCATCTTTTCTTGCAAATATGCTGAAAGTTCTTCGATATAAGCATTAATCTCCATAATGCTTATTTGTTTATGTACCAAATAAGAGGAAATGGCATCTTTTGCTTTTGTGAGATACAAGCCGCGGAAATATCTAATGATATTTGTTTTATCGAATACAGGTAGTGTTCCAACTAATTTAACGAGGAACTGATTGGAATTTTCAATTCTAATTCCAAACTGTCCGAAAGCTCTTACAGGGACAAATATTGAATATTTAGGATCCTGCAACTGAATTGGCGAAGCTGTTCCCCACTTGATATCAAGTGAGTTTACCTTGTTTATGTACCAAACCTCCGCAGTAAACGGAGAACGACCACCGAAAGGAAGATTGATAATCTTGTTTAGAATCGGAATATTAGCGGTTTCTAATGTGTGACGGCCGCTTTGAAACACGTCAAGTGCTTTCCCGCCCTTAAAAAGGATTGCTTCCTGTGATTCATTTACAATCAGCTGTGTCCAAGTACCTAATTCTTCACTTGGGTACTTCCAAGCAAATACATCAGGACTACCGTTATACTTAACTACTTCTACAATCGCCATCTTTGTTTCCTCCTCAAAGTCTTCTCTATTGCATATTATATCACACTAATTTCAAAATTGCGATATATCCCACACGATTTATCGCAATTTTTAGTAAAATTTTATGTGAAAAGGAGGTACGTCGGTGAATACAAAAGAAGCAGTTGCCAAAAGAATACTTCAATTGTGCGAGGAAAGGCATATTGTCATAAATGCTTTGGCCAATATCTCCGGTGTAGCCCCCTCTACAATTTATAGTATGTTGAACGAGAAAAGCCAAAATCCTGGAGTAGTTTCTATAAAGAAAATATGCGATGGTCTTGAAATAAGTGTTCGTGATTTTTTTGATTGCGATCTATTTGACAGCAGAGAACAAGAAATATATTAAAAGCGCTTATGAACTCATTTGAATTCATAAGCACTTTTTAATTGCCTTTATTCAGTTTATGTCATGAGTCCTAATTCCCCAAAAAAACATCAAAAAGCAGCTGCCTGTTCGTTTGAACAAGCAGCTGCTTTTTTAACATTTTAAACCCTTACATCATATTTTTGATTCTGTCCGCACAATCGAGCAAACACCTGATAAGTAATGGGTTGAACCGACCGCACTCGCCGTCGAGTATCATTTGCAGCGCTTTCTCGTGCGAATACGCCTTTTTATACGAGCGGTCGGAAATAAGCGCGCTGTAAACGTCCGCCAGAGCGACGACCTGCGCCGAAATCGGGATTTCGTCGCCCTTCAGCCCATCGGGATAGCCGCCGCCGTCGTAGCGCTCGTGGTGCCAGCGGCAGATCTGCTCGGCGACCTTAATCAGCGCGTTATCCTGATACTCCTGCAAATTATCAAGTATCTGCTCGCCGATGACCGTATGTGTTTTCATCAGCTCGAATTCCTCGGGCGTAAGGCGGCCGGGCTTGTTGAGTATGCTCTCGGGTATGCTTATCTTGCCGATGTCGTGCAGCACGGCGGCATTTGCGATTATCGAGATCGAATGGCCGGTCACGCCGTACTTGTCGGTCAGCTTGTTAAGCCGGGTCAGCAGCAGCTCGGTCAGCTGCCTCATCTGCATACCGTGCATCTCGCTGCCGCAGCTGCGAAACTCCACAACGTGACACAGCAGGTCGATAATCATCGTATTGTTTTCTTCCTTCTCGAGCGTCTTGTCGGTTATCAGCTGAACAAGGCGGCGCTGCTTGGCGTACAGCTTTATGGTATTGTACACCCGACGGCATACGACGTTGCTGTCAAACGGGCGGTTGATGTAGTCGGAAATGCCCAGCTCATACGCGCGGCGCATAGTTGAAGACGCATTGTCGCCGGTAATGATGATTACGGGCACGTCGTCGATGATGTTCTTGTCATTCATATACTCGAGCACGTCGAAGCCGTCCTTTTTCGGCATAACGATGTCGAGCAGCAGCAGCGAAATGCGCATACCGTAGTGGTTGAGCTTTTCAATGCAATCCTCGCCGTCAACGGCTTCGATTATCCTGAAATCGCTGCCGAGCATGACTGACAGAATGTCGCGGTTCATTTCGGAATCGTCGGCAAGCAGAATGAGCGGCTGCTCCTTTGACTGCCCGGCGACCGCCGCGTCCTTTTCGGTCAAAATAATATTCTTCTTTGCCTTTGCGAGCAGCAGCAGCTTGTCAGCGCGTACGAATGCGTCGTGGATGGGCTCGTTCTCGGCAATGACAGCGCCGGTGCTCATAGAAAGGTGCTTGTTCCCTATTCCGGGTATATTAGCAGAGTTGAGCTTGCGCTTTATACGCTGCAGAGTGCGAATGAAGGACTCCTCGCTGATGTTGGGCATAACGAGCATAAACTCGTCGCCGCCGTAGCGGATAAGCGTGTCGGTGTCGCGCAGGCAGCCTGTGATGACAGCGACAAAGGTCTTGAGCACCATATCTCCGATATTGTGACCGTAAAAATCATTGAAGAGCTTGAAGTCGTCAATATCCATCATCGCAACGCCCGCGGTGAAGCGGTTGTTCTTGATGTTTTCCTCATAAAAACGACGGTTAAGCGCGCCCGTGAGAATATCCGTGTTTACGCGGTTGTGATAGACGGAGTTCCTGTTTCTGACGGCATTTATGCCGTCGCGTCCGATGTAAGAATCCTCGTTGACGGGGTTGAGCATTTCAATAACATAAGGCTCACCGTCAACCTCAATATACTTTGCGAAAACGTAATAAAGGCGGTTGTTATCAGTCTCTATCTTAGTTTTATCACTCTTGGCGACATATGCCGCAACCGAAACGCAATTGAGACACGGCACGCCGTCACGGTCGAAAAAAAAGCAGCCCTCGCCACCGCCTGCACCCGTTTCATCGCATTTGCGCTTGAGCTCGTCGAGCTTATTCTTGTCAAGCAGGCGAACCGTTTCAAATATCTTTTTGTAGTCCTCAACCGACTTATAAAGTTCGTCAAAGCCGATACTTTTATGTGAGTTGGGCATAAGTTCACCTCAAATTCAAATTGAAACGACCGAAACTGTCAGAATAAGCCTAAATTCTTACCGTTTATTATAGACCTAAAATTCGTATTAGTCAATATAAACCTCGGCTATTCACCTTTTATTATATAATAGCACCGACTGTCATCGCTTGCGGCAGCTCATACCGACAAATTGTGCGTTTTTATGTATCCGCCGCCCTTGCCAAACCGTAAAAACTATTATATAATTGTTACAGCAATGCGTTTTTTCGCAAAAAGGAGCTGCATGTCTTATGTCAATCATCAGCAAGCTGAGCAGCGCACCGATGTACCTCATCTGCGGCGTGATAATCGCGTTCGTAGCCGCAGTGTGCGTTGTGTTTATGGTGCGCGCCTTCCGCGCAGGAAAAGCGATAGGTATGGACACGACCAAAATGAAGCGCGTCATTGTCTCAAGCGCGACCTTCTCCGTGCTGCCGAGCATCGGCATACTGCTCGGGGTCATAGCGCTTTCAGGCAGTCTCGGTATTCCGTGGCCGTGGCTGCGCCTGTCGGTCATCGGCGCACTGCATTATGAAACGCAGGTCGCACAGGGTGCTGCCGAGCAGGTCGGAATGGAAAAGCTTTCCGCCTCCGAAATGACTGCGTCGGGCTTTGCGACCATCGCCCTGCTGATGAGCTTCTGCATCATCTGGGGCATGGTGCTGTCGGTGTTCTTCAATAAAAAGTACACCAACAAGCTCACCTCGTCACAGAAAAGCGGCTCGACCGCAGGCGGCTTCGGCGATATGGCGATGACCGCGATGTTCATCGGACTTGTCAGCGCCTACATCGGCAGCTACATAGGAGCGTTCGTCTCGTCAAAGGGGCTGTTCAGCTTCGGCGGCGACTGGCTGCCGCTGGCCGTCGTGCTCGTTTCGGGGCTTGTGATGGCGCTGTTTATCCGGCTGTCGGACAAGAAAAGGTTCGCGTGGGTCGACAACTTCTCCGTCGCGGCGAGTATGCTTGCAGGTATGGCGGCTGCAGTCGTCATCAAACTGATTTAAGGTGGGATAAGCAATGGATAACGAAAAAAATCTTAACTGGGAAAAGTACAGCCGCACCACTCACATCATCGGTCGCACTGTCAGCGTTATAACGCTTGTCATGCTCATCGGCGCGCCGTTTCTCATCGGCAGGTATCTCGGCGCTTACCCCGACCTTTCGGCCGCGGCAAAGGGCTTTGTCTCCGTCGGCATCGTCTGGCTCGTCAGCAGCATTGCGGAGTTTCTTATCTACACTCCGATGCTCGGCTCGGGCGGCGGCTACCTCGCCTTTATCACAGGCAACCTTATCAATATGAAGATCCCCTGCGCCGTCAATGCGCGCGATATGGTCGGCGCTAAGACCGGCACGCGCGAGAACGAGATAATCTCCACGCTGTCTATCGCGACCTCGTCGCTTGTCACCATCGTCGTGCTGGCCATCGGAGTTGCACTGCTTACTCCCCTGCAGCCTGTGCTTCAGTCGCCCGTGCTGCAGCCCGCATTCGACAACGTCGTGCCCGCGCTCTTCGGCGCAATGGCATACAAATATTACCGCAAGAACATCAAGGTCGCCATCGTCCCGCTCGTCGTTATGAGCGTGCTGTTCATCTTCGTGCCTGCGCTTGTAAGCTCGACCAGCTTTATGATTATCCCCTCGGGCGCAATCGCGATCGGTTTCGCGCTGCTGCTCTACAAAAAGAGCAAGGCTAAGGAGGGCAAATGATGAAATATGTTCTGTTCGTCCTGCTCGGGGTTTTGGCGCTCATCGTGCTCGCTCTGCTTGTTGCCGTGGTGCGCACGCTGCTGACTCCGAACAGAAAGTCCGACTATGCTCCGCACGAGGATGAGGACGAGAGCCTGCGCCTTGCAAAGAAGCTGTCGACGATGATACAGTACGACACCACGTCCCACGCGGGCGTTGAGGAAGCGGAGAAGTTCCGCGGCTTTCACAAGGTGCTCGAGCAGCTGTTTCCGCTTGTGCACGAAAAGCTCGAGAAAACCGAGATCGACGGCAACCTGCTCTATTACTGGAAGGGCAAGAGCAGCGCAAAGCCGATTTTGCTTATGAGCCACCAGGACGTCGTCCCGGCAGAGGGAGCGTGGGTGCACGAGCCGTTCTCGGGCGACATCGCCGACGGCAAGGTCTGGGGGCGCGGCGCGTCCGACACCAAAAGCTCGGTCATGGCTTTTTTTGAGGCTGTCGAGCAGCTGCTTAAGGAGGGCTTCGAGCCTGAGTGCGATGTGTACCTCGCCTCGTCCTGTACCGAGGAATGGGCGGGCACGGGCGCTCCGAAGATCGTTGAGGAGCTGAAGCGCCGCGGCGTAGAGCTGTTTATGCTCTGCGACGAAGGCGGCGGAATCATCGCCGAGCCCATCGCGGGCGTGCACGGCAACTATGCCATGGTCGGCGTGTTTGAAAAGGGCAAGGCCGACGTCGAGTTCAGCGCGCACGGAAACGGCGGGCACGCAAGCGCTCCGTCGCAGGGTACGCCTATAGCGCGGCTTGCGGCCTTTGTCAACGAGACCGAGACGCACTCGCCGTTTAAGAAAAAGATGATGCCCGAGGTCGCCGCGATGTTCAGCTCGCTGTCACCCTACGCGTCCTTCGGGCTGAAGCTCGTGTTCGGCAACCTGTGGCTGTTCAGGCCGCTGCTCATCGCAGTGCTGCCGAAGCTCAGCGCGCAGGCTGGCGCAATGCTCAGGACGACCATCGCGTTCACAATGCAATCCGGCTCAGACGCGTTCAATGTCCTGCCGCAAAAGGCGACCGTAGGCGCAAATATGCGCTTTATCCCCCACCAGGGTGAGAAAGAGAGCCTTGAAATCATCCGCGCGTGCGCCGAAAAACACGGCCTTGAGATGAACGTGCTGCACTCAAACGATTACACCGAGCCTGTTGATATTCACGGCGAAGCCTTCGGCATCGTCGAGGATGTAATTGCCGAGACTTTCCCGGGTCTGGCGTCAAGCCCGTATGTTATGACAGGCGCGACCGACGCGCAGTTCTATCAGCCGATATGCAAGAATTGCATACGCTTCGCGCCCGTTATCTACGGTCCCGAGCAGATGAAAGGTATGCACGGATTAAACGAAAATATCGAGTACAACTGCCTCCCGGGTGCCGTCAGATTCTACAAAAATCTGATTAAAGCGCAGAAGTAAGCCGTTTTATGTAACACAAACCGAAAAAGCCTGCCGACTTAACAGTTGACAGGCTTTTAGCTTATCTGCGGATTTTATATTTTTGCCGGCATTTTCACGCTGTGTGCAAAACGGATATAGCCGTATACAGAACGGGAAATAACCCGCTTTACTCAACAAAAAATCGAGTATTCATAAAGTCAAAATCCTTATGAATACTCGATATGGTACGGATGTTCATAAGGGATTTAACAAACACACCGGAACCGTACAATCATATTTATTAAAACGCACATTTTTCAATTATCCTCTTTTGCAGTACAATGTACTTGCAAAGGAGGATTTTGCATTATGAAAGTTAAAGATGTTAAGCACAAAGTAACCCTTGATGATTTTGAGCACCGCCTGCTCGTTGGTTGTGTAAACGTGGCAAGAACAATGTATCTTGAGCAAAACAAACCGACTGAGGATGTGGATGATTTGCTTGTCAAAATCATTAAAGCACCGTCAAAGAAAGTGAGTGCGAGAGTATGAAAGATGAATTTGTAAAGAACATAGGGGTTTGGGGACAGCGGCACTATGTTTACTTGAAAAAACACAGCCCGACAGTAATCAATGTTATGCGGATGAAAGGAACGCTTGAACAGTATCTGACCGACATCGACCGGGATGCACAGGAGATGTTCGAAATGCTGATGAGACAGTACGCCGAGATTGAGGGCATCACCGAACAACTGAAAGCTGAGAATCAGATGGACTGGGTTTGTAAAATGAATAATATCCGTGACAGAATCAATGAGATTATTTATAAGGAGTTGATTTATGTATGAGTTGCACCATACCCA
>CAKSQO010000009.1 GCA_934486615.1 uncultured Eubacteriales bacterium
TCCGACGATGGCGCGCGGCGCGGTGTTCCGACGATGGCGCGCGGCGCGGTGTTCCGACGATGGCGCGCGGCGCGGTGCTCCGACGATAGCGCGCGGCGCGGTGCTCCGACGATGGAGCGCGGCGCGGCTCACCCTCATGCCGCATACAAAAATCCCCGACAGCGCCGAATTTACAGCACTGTCGGGGGATAAGCTCTTTAAAGTATTGCCGAATTACCCAAGAACATAGATGTCAACGTAGCGCACGCCGAACTGATAGCACTCCGCGCGCGTGTTGAAGTAGAGGTCGACGACGCGGTCGGTCGTCTTGGCAAAGCCGCCGGTGTCCTCCGCGACCGCGTAGCCGTAGATATACGAGCCGTCGGCGCAGCGGATAAACAGCTTGGTGTGCAGCGGAATGATCTTGGTATTGACCGCGATGTAGCCCGTCTGCGGCACCTTGCCTGTGCAGGTGTGGTGGCCGGTCCAGGTGTAAGCGGACGCCTTGCCCGTGATCTTTTTGGTGTAGTTGGTCGGAACGCCGTTTGCGTCGAGCGCGATGTCGATGTCGGGCGTAAGTGACGACACGACGTTGCCCAGCGAGCCGTAGTCCGTACCGGGTGCGGCGGTGGCAGCGTTCTTTTTCTCTGCCTGCTTAGTGCCGACGGTCTTGACCGATGCGACAGCTTCCTTGGTGACCGTCTCGTCAACAATCTCTGCGTTGGCAATCTGGCCGTTGATGAATTTGTAGGAATAGGTTACGGCCTTTACTCCGTCGGAGCCCTTGGTCTGTTTGACCGCGCCCGACGCGAGCTTGTCGGAATAAACGGTCTTGGTCTCGAACGGGATCGCGACCTCCTTGACCTCGGTCTTGTACTCGATGCGGCCGACGATGATATTCATACCCTCGGTCAGCTTGGTGTCGGTCGCGACGCTGACGCTGTCGTTCTCGCCGACGGTGACGCCCGCTTTTTTGAGCGCGTCCGCAACCGTGCCGCCTGTGGTGCTGAGCGAATAAGTCTTGCCGTCGGCGGTGACGGTGACCTTAAATGCGCGCATGAGCCTGATCTCGCCCTCGCCGTCGGATATTCCGCTGAAGGCGTATTCATCATCTTCGCCGAGCGTAATGCCCGCTTCGGCCAGAATGGCGTCGGCGTCCTCGCTCATTGTGTATACGGTGCTTACCTCGCCGCCGTCGTTTATTGAGACGGCCTTCGTCATCACTTCAAGCGAAGCGACGCTTGAGAGCACCGTTGCCGTCATAACAGCGAGCAGCACGATCTGTTTATGGAACGAGCGCGCAAGCAGTGACAGCTTTGTAAGTTTAAACATAAAAAACTCCCCATAAATTTCGGTGTCAGGCACTTGAAAATGTTTCCTCAACACCTATTTTATTTCGGCAAAAGGGATTATATTCAAATTATTCGCCAATGTCAAGGCTTTTTTGAGTATGGTTGTTAGGCACTTTGCACAATGAATGACGGCTCTGTGGCGGTTTTGTGACACTTCTTCGGCGGCATTTGCGGCGATTTTGGGGCAATATTACCGCTTGTGAAATCACCGCTTGTGCAAGATAACAGAAGTTTGTGAACAAAGAACACAAACGCCCAAAACCCGCGCCGCTACTGGATCTGCGGACTTTGAAACTGATTCTGAATTGTAATATTTTGTAATAATTTGTAATTTTTATGGTTTTGGCAAGCTCAAAAATCGTTAAATTGGAAATATTTGTATTTTTATTTTATTTAAAAGAAAATAGTTCTTTAAAAAATCCCGCAAAAAACTTAAATTTTTTTGGTTTCACCCTCCACTTTGGCTTGATTTCGGGCTTTTTGGAGCGCTGCGCGCTCCATTTTTCGCCTTTTTTCGCGGTTTCGGCCGCCGCATAGGAGTTCACCGTCATTCGCTCCTCTGCGCCGACTGCAGCGGACAGCCGGTGATACACATACATGTGTTGCACATACCTGTGATGCATATACCCTATGTTGCACATAACGTTTGAATTGTGCGCAGGCAAACGCGAAAACGCCTGTGTGCCTGGTCCGAAAATACCTGTGTGCCTGCGTCCGAAAACGCCTGTGTGCCTGCGTCCGAAAACGGCTTACCGTGCTGCGCCCGATACCGCCGCCGCTCCGCGAAATCGCTCGCTCGAAGCGCACCCAACGCGCACCGAAACACTCGCCTGTCCCGCACGCTCCAATCGCTCCGCTTCACCGCCGACGTATCACTTCTCCGTTCCTCTGACCGCCCTCATCCGCTACCTTACATTATATATAATATAAAGCGCGTTTTGCGGGTGCCGTATACTATATAATGTAAGCGACGCGCCGAAGCCGCGCTTTTCCGATTTTTTCAAAATCACTATTGACATTTGGGAAGCGGGTGCTATAATAAACATATGAACAAATGAACATATGAGGAAGTAATAATTTTGATAGACGATTCTCCGCACTGCGAATTTCTTCACGCTCATGACGAAATCGTTGAAAAAGTACGCGCTGCAATGCCCGACGAAGACCTGCTCTACGACCTTGCGGAGCTGTACAAGGTGTTCGGCGACAGCACGCGAATCAAGATACTCTATGTCCTGTTCGAGGCCGAGATGTGCGTGTGCGACATCGCCAGGCTGCTGAACATGACGCAGTCGGCGATCTCCCACCAGCTCCGGGTGCTCAAGCAGTCGAAGCTCGTCGACTACCGCAAGGACGGCAAAACGGTGTTCTACTCGCTTGCCGACGACCATGTTAAAACCATAATCGGTCAGGGACTTGACCACATCAGCGAATAAATTTTTTAAGGGGAAATATATTATGAAAAAGTCATTTAAGGTTGAGGATCTGGATTGCGCACATTGCGCCGCTAAAATCGAGGACGAGATCAGAAAGCTCGACGGCGTCAACTCCGTCAGCGTAAACTTTCTCGCTCAGAAGCTGGTGCTTGATGCAGATGACGCGAAATTCGACGCCGTGCTGAAAGAGGCGGTCGACGTATTCGCCAAAATCGAGCCCGACAGCTCGGTGATCGTAAAATGACGAAAAAGCAGAAGCGCACGCTTTACCGCATAATCGCGGCGGCGGTCACGCTCGTCGCGGCATTAATCGCCGAAAAGCTGTGGCTGTATAAGCTGCCGCTGTGGGTCAGCCTGCTGGTCTACCTCGTGCCTTACCTTATAATAGGTCACGACGTGCTGCTCAAGTCCGTGCGCGGGCTTTCCAAGGGTCAGCTGTTCGACGAAAACTTCCTGATGGCTATCGCAACCGTCGGCGCGATGGCGATAGGCTTCGTCCCCGGCGGCGAGGCGCAATTCAACGAAGCTGTATTCGTTATGCTGTTCTACCAGGTCGGCGAGCTGTTCCAGAGCATTGCAGTCGGCAAGAGCCGCCGCTCCATCAGCGAGCTTATGGACATTCGCCCCGACACCGCCAATCTCGAAACGCCCGACGGCGTTAAAGAGGTCGACCCCGAGGGGGTCGCGGTCGGCGACATAATCGTCGTCCGCCCGGGCGAAAAGGTGCCGCTCGACGGCGAGATAATCGAGGGTCACTCGAGCCTTGACACCGTCGCGCTTACTGGCGAAAGCGTCCCGCGCGGCGTCGGGGTCGGCGACCGCGTCATCAGCGGCTGCGTAAATTTGAGCGGCCTGCTGCGCGCCAAGGTCGACCGTCCGTTCGGCGAGTCGACCGTGTCGAAGATACTCGACCTTGTCGAAAATTCGAGCGAAAACAAGTCCAAAAGCGAAAACTTCATCACCCGCTTTGCGCGGTGGTACACTCCGTCGGTCGTCATCGCAGCCGTGCTGCTTGCGATAATCCCGCCGCTCGCGGGGCTGGGCAGCTTCTCGCAGTGGATACTGCGCGCGCTGACGTTCCTGATAGTCTCGTGCCCGTGCGCGCTGGTCATTTCCGTCCCGCTGTCATTTTTCGGCGGCATCGGCGGCGCGTCGCGGCTTGGCATACTCGTCAAGGGCTCAAACTACCTTGAAGCGCTCTCGAAAGCCGAGATCGCCGTGTTCGACAAGACGGGCACGCTCACCAAGGGCGTGTTCAGGGTCACGCAGGTGCACCCCGTCGGCATGGGCGAGGACGAGCTGTTGAGCCTTGCGGCTGCGGCCGAGAGCTTCTCAAGCCACCCTGTCGCCGTCTCGCTGCGCGCTGCGGCCAAGGCCGACGGCAGCGTCGTCAGCGATGTTGAGGAGCTTGCGGGCAAGGGCGTTCGCGCCAAGGTCGGCGAGCGCACCGTCTGCGCGGGCAACGAAAAGCTGATGCAGCTTATCGGGGTCAGCGCCGGCAAGACCGACGCGGTCGGCACAATCGTCCACGTTGCGGTCGACGGCAAATATGCCGGCTTCATCGTCATCTCCGACGAGCTGCGCGCGGGCGCTGAAAAGCTCGCCGATACCCTCCGCTCGGTCGGCATAAAGCGCGCGGTAATGCTCACGGGTGACCGTGAGAGCGCTGCGGCGGACGTCGCAAAGCGCCTGAACATAACCGAGCACCACAGCGAGCTGCTGCCCGCCGACAAGGTCGATTGGGTCGAGAAGCTGCTTAAAGAGCGCTCCGAAAAGGGTCGGCTCATCTTCGTCGGCGACGGCATAAACGACGCGCCCGTCCTCTCGCGCGCCGACATCGGCATCGCGATGGGCGCGCTCGGCAGCGACGCGGCAATCGAGGCCGCCGACGTCGTGCTTATGGACGACGACCCGCTCAAGATCGCCGACGCGGTCGGCATTTCGCGCAAGACGATGCGCATCGTCCGCGAAAACATCGTGTTCGCCCTCGCGGTCAAGGCTGCGGTGCTCATACTCTCGGCCGTCGGCCTGACGGGAATGTACCTGGCGGTGTTCGCCGACGTGGGAGTCGCGGTCATAGCGATACTCAACGCCATGCGCACGCTCAGCATCGGCAAGAACAAATAAGTGTAACAAATCAGCAATAAATCCCCACAGCACACGAATTTTCTTGAAAAGAGAAAGTTCGTGTGCTATTCTTTTCTCAAAGGGCGCTTAAAAGCGCCGAACTCCAAGCCTAAAACGGAGGGCTGAAATATGCTTAAAATCGAACATCTTCGCAAGGTATACGGCTCAAAGGTCGCGGTCGACGACCTCTCGCTCCACATTCAGCGCGGCGAGATATACGGCTTCATCGGCCACAACGGCGCGGGCAAGACCACGACCATCAAGGCCTGCTGCGGTATCCTCACGCCTGACGCAGGCAGCATCGAAATAAACGGCAGGTCGATATTTTCAGACCCCGTCGGCTGCAAGAGGGAGCTGGCCTACATTCCCGACAACCCCGACCTTTACAATTATATGACGGGGCTGCAGTATCTCGGCTTCATCGCCGACATTTTCGGCATCGCCAAGTCCGAGCGCGCGCAGCGGATAGAGCACTATGCCGACATCTTCGGCATAAAGAGCGACCTGCCGCAGTCGATAAGCTCCTACTCACACGGAATGAAGCAGAAGCTGGCCGTCATCGCCGCCCTCATTCACGAGCCGAAGCTCATCATAATGGACGAACCGTTCGTCGGCCTTGACCCGAGTGCCACACACCAGCTGAAGCTGATAATGCGCGGCATCTGCGACAGGGGCGGCGCGATATTCTTCTCGACCCACGTCCTTGAGGTCGCCGAAAAGCTGTGCGACAAGGTCGCGATAATCAAAAACGGCGTGCTTATCCGCTCGGGCACAATGGACGAGGTCAGGGGCGACAGCTCGCTTGAGGACGTCTTTCTTGAGCTGGAGGGCGAACAATGATAAAAGCGCTGCTTAAAAAGCAATTCAGAGAGTACCTCTGTGCATTTTCAATCAATTCAAAGACGGGCGCCGCGCGCTCGTCGGGCGCGGTCGTGGGCTACTGCATACTTATGGCGTTTTGCGCCGTGATTTTTGCGGTGCTGTTTTTCTCAATCGGGATCGTTATGAGCATGAGCCTGCACGCGGCGGGCGCCGACTGGGTCTACTTCGCGCTTATGGCGCTTATAGCGACCGTGCTCGGCGTTATCGGCAGCGTATTCGCGACCCAGTCGCAGCTGTATAATGCCAAGGACAACGACGCGCTGCTTTCTATGCCGATACCCGCGTGGCAGATCCTTTTTGCGCGTATGCTCGGGCTTTATATACAAATCTGCATTTTTGAGGCGATCGTCCTTCTGCCCGCCGCGGCCGCTTATATGCTGACGGTAAGGCTCAGTTTTGCGGGAGGGCTGTCGGCGGTGCTCTCGCTGCTGCTTTTGCCCCTGCTCGGGCTGACACTGACGTGCCTGCTCGGGTGGCTGGTCGCCCTTATCTCGTCAAAATTCAATAACAAAAGCTTCGTAACCGTCGCGTTTACGGTGCTGTTTCTGGGCGCTTACTACTTTGTCTATTTTCAGGCCGAAAAGCTGCTTGAGCAGATAATCGCCAACATCGACGCGGTCGCTTCGGGGCTTAAAGCGGCGCTGTTCCCGCTTTACTGCATGGGGCGCGCCTGCTCGGGCAGCGCAGTGCACCTGCTGCTGTTTGCCGTACTGAGCGCAGCGCCCTTTGCGCTGATGTACTATATTCTCGCAAAGAGCTTCCGCAAGATAGCCACAGCCGCTCCCGCAACGGCCAAGCGCGCCTACCGCGCCGACGAGGCGGGCAGGGCGGGCACTCCGCACGCGGCCTTGCTCAAGCGCGAGCTGCGCCACCTCGGCAGCAACGCGGTGTACATCACCAACGCCGCGATGGGCACGCTGTTTATGGTCGCGCTGACCGTCGCCGCAGTCATAAAGTCGGGCGACGTGCGCGAATTTTTAACCGAGATGTTCAGCAGCTCGGTCGCGGCGACTGCGTCGGCGGCCGCGATCGCTCTGACGGCGGGAATGAACCTGCTGACAGCGTGCGCCGTTTCGCTTGAGGGAGTCAGCATCAGCCTTATCCGGTCGCTGCCCGTCACGCCGCAGCAGGTGCTCAGGGCCAAGCTCGAGCTGCACCTGATGCTGACCGCCGCGCCCGCCGCCGTCTGCACGGGCGTTATGTCGGCAGCACTCGGCGCGGGAGTGCCCGGAGCATTGGCCGCAGTAATATTCGCCATCGCGATAAGCGTGCTGTTCGGCGCGCTCGATCTGATGATAAACCTGAAAATGCCTTACCTCAACTGGACGACCGAGGCCGTCGCAGTCAAGCAGGGCGGCAGCTCGGGCGTGTCGATGCTTGTCAACACGCTTATCACCCTCGTTTTCGGCGGCGGGTGCGTGGCGCTCGGGCTTCTGCTGCCCGCGCCGCTCGTCCTTTTCGGAGCAAGCGCCGTGCTCATCGGCGCCGACGTGCTCGCCGTTTACTGGCTGAAAGGCCGCGGCAGCGCTATCTTCGCTTCGCTTTAAGTGGCGGCACAGGAGCGGAAAAAAAGGCTGCACCGTGCAAGGCAAAATTCCCGCGCAAAAGCCGCTCAAAGCCCCCCCTGAAAACACCAACGCAAAAGCCGCTCAAAGCCCCCGAAAACACCCGCAGCACACAAAAAGCCCGCACAGCTTTTCATCGCCGTGCGGGCTTTTGCTTTTACCCCGATTACTTCGAGGCTTTCTTTATCGAATCGGTGCGGTAGATGAACCTGACCTTGCCGCTCATCTCGTCCGAAATGCCCGAGAAGGACTTGTAGTCCTGCGACACCTGAACGGTGGCCTTAACTCTCGTCAGCAGTCCGCCGAGCTCGCCGTCGACCGCGTCGACCAGCTTCTGAACGCCCTTGTTGTTGAACTCCTTGAGTCCGTCGGAAAGGGTCATGGCGCCGTCGCGCAGTCGGGTGATACCGTCGGTGAGGGCGGGTGCCTGCTGCTGCATCGTGAGCGCGCCCTGATAGGCTTCCATAACGCCCGCGGTGTACCGGGTCATACCGGTGTAGAAGGTATTGTAGCTGTCAAGCTGCGTTTTCAGCGACTTGATGCTCTCGCGACCCGCCTTGGCTTTCTCAAGCGCGGCGGTTATCTGACTCCGGACCGTCTCGGAGGCCATATTTTCCTCTATGAGGGTCTTTATCTGAATTTCGGTGTTCTCTTCGATGAGCGCCTTGATAGTGTCGCTCGCCATCTGAGTCTCAACGTTCCGGTTGATGAGCGCCTTTACGTTGTCGGCAGCCATCTGAGCGTCGACGGCGGCGTTTACCTGAGCCTGAACGGCTTCGGGAATCTGACCCGCGGCGACTGCGGCGTTGTAAGCGTCAGCGTCCATACCGCCGAGCGCGGGGACGGCTGCGACGACCTGACCGAGCACGTTCTTGCGAACGGCTGCGGTGACCTGCTGCTCAACATTCGAGCGGACAGCCTTGGTAACGCCCTCGACGACAGCGTCCCTGTTGGCGTTGACCTCCTTGGTGACGGCCTCCTTGGCCTGAGCCTCGGCAAGCGCCTTGACATTGCTCTCGGAAAGCTGCTTTACAAGCGCGTCGAGCGTTGCGGAGTAGTTATCGATCGTGAGGGTGGGAACGGTAAGCCCTGCGGCTTTCAGCTGAGTCTCGGCGACGTTCAGCAGCGAATCGTAGACCTGCTTTGCGCCGGAGTTCAGCGCGTCGTTGTTGCCTGCAAGTTGGCCGAGGCCATTTGCGAGCTTGTTGATGCCCGCGATAAGCTCGCCCGACTTGTCAAGCAGGGTGCACAGTCCGTTGTAAAGGGCGGACGAGCCGTCCATCAGCTTATTCATAGCGTCGGTCAGCTCGTCGAGCTGCGAGGTGAGTCCGTCGACGGAGTCGAGCTTGTCGGCGTCGATTGCGGAGAACAGCTCGTTGGTCGCGATGGTGACGGTGTTTGCCATCTCAAAGTTCTTGACGTCGGCGGTGATCTCAACATAGTCGGGGATCTCGAGCTTGTCGGCGCTCAGGTCGAGGTTGCTCTGAAGCCCCGGGAAGGCGATGCCGACAACCGCGGTGCGGTCGCCGTCGTTGATGAGCTTGCCGTTGGTGACCTCGACGTTTGTGAACACGTCGTTGTCAAGCAGCATACCCGTCAGCATTGCGAACGGAACGTAAATCGTCTCGTTCCTGCCGTCGATCGAAACGGTCTCGTATTGGTTGTTCTTGTAGTCAAAGCGGATAGTGACCTTGCCGCTCTTGCCCGCCAGCTTATCGGCGGTGACGGTCTTGCCGTCGAGCTTGTAGGACACGGCGAGGTTTACGGGCAGCTCCTTGCTGATGTTGCCCTGATAGTAGATGTCGTTGCCCTCGGCATCCCAGACGCGCATATTGTCGCCGTTCATGGTGTAAGTCTCGTCGCCCTTGACGTTCTTGACGTCATTAAGCTCCGACTTGTCGGAAACGTCGGTGCTGCCGAGCGAATTCTTGATCCAGTCGCTGACGATTATCTTCTTAACGCTGCCGTCGGCTCCCGCGAGGACGTAGACTGTCTCGTCCTTACTGAGCTTGGTCGCGTCCTCGGAAAAGGAGGTCGTCTTTGAAGCGGCGGCGGTCGTTTTGTCGCTGCTGCCCTTCATTGCCAGCACGGTAGCGCCGACGCTGCCCGCGACGAGCACTGCTGCGCTGAGCACGAGCGCCAGCGGTTTAGCAAATCTATTGTTCATTTCACTTTACCTCCGATTTGGATTTGTTCTTTTTGGAAAGATGAGCCATACCCAAAGTCGTCCTGCAGACGAGCTTATCGCAAAGCATAAGCAGCGCGGGCAGTATGAAGATAACGCAAAGCATACTGACGACGGCGCCCCTTGCCATAAGCATACACATGGAGCTGATGATGTCGATGTCGGAGTAGACCGCAACGCCGAACGTGGCGGCGAACAGGCCCATACCCGAAACGATTATCGACGGGATCGAGGTCGCAAGAGCGGTTGAAACGCTTGCGCGCTTGTCGCTGCCCGCAAGGCGCTCGGCCTTGTACCTCGTCGTCATCAGGATAGCGTAGTCAACGGTCGCGCCCAGCTGAATGGTGCTTATGCATATAGGCGCGATGAACGGCAGCGACTGGCCGAGGTAATGCGGCAGACCGAGGTTGATGAAGATCGCAAGCTCGATGACCGCAATGAGTATGAACGGCAGGCTGATGCTCTTTTCAACCACGGCGATGATGAGGAAGATCGCGACGATCGAAATCGCATTTACGACCTGAAAGTCGTGGTCGGTCGTCTCGATCATGTCCTTCATGCAGGGCGCTTCGCCGATGAGCATTCCCTTGCTGTCGTACTTCTTGAGAATAGTGTTGAGCTGATCGATCTGCTCGTTTACCGCGTCGCTTGCGACCTTGTACTCGGAGTTGATTACAAGCAGCTTCCACTTATCGCTTTGCAGTATCCCAGTCACGCTCTCGGGGAGGAACTCCTCGGGCACGCTCGAGCCGACTATCGACTCAAGGCCGAGCGTGTACTTGACGCCGTCGACGGCGTTCATTTCCTTAATCATGCTCTTGACGTCCTTAGGCGCAAGGTTCGCGTCAACAAGCAGCATATGAGTCGAAGCGAGGTCGAACTCCTCGCTCAGCTTGGAGTTCGCGATGACGTACTCCATATCCTCGGGCAGGCACTCGCCCATATCGTAGTAGACCTCGTCGTTGGTCTGATTGTAGCCGTAAAGCGCGGGTGCGACGAGGGCGACGAACACGACGATGAACACGGGGAACACTTTTACAACGCCCCCTGCGAACTTCGTCATATCGGGGATAAGCGACTTGTGCTTGGCCTTTTGCAGGGGCTTGTCGAACAGCAGTATCAGCGACGGCAGCACGGTGACGCAGCCGATAACGCCGAGCACGACGCCCTTGGCCATGACTATACCGAGGTCGCGGCCGAGCGTGAACGACATAAAGCACAGGGCGATGAAGCCCGCGACGGTCGTAAGCGAGCTGCCGACGACCGAGGTCAGCGTTTCGCTTATGGCGTGCGCCATAGCCTCTTTATTGTCGCTGTACTCCGCGCGCTTCTCGTTGTAGCTGTGCCACAGGAATATCGAGTAGTCCATTGTAACGGCCAGCTGCAGCACGGAAGCAAGCGCCTTGGTTATGTAGGAGATCTCGCCCATAAAATAGTTCGTGCCGAGGTTGAGCAGTATCATCATTCCGATGGACGCGAGGAACACAAACGGAACGAGCCAGCTGTCAAGGAAGATGAGCATTGCGACGGTCGCAAGCACTACGGCGATTGCGACGTATATCGGCTCTTCCTTTTCGCACAGGTCTTTAAGGTCGGTAACGAGCGCCGACATACCCGAGACGAAGCACTGCTTGCCGCATATCGAGCGAATAGAGCGGATAGCGTCCATTGTAACGTCCGCGCTGGTCGCCGAGTCAAAGAATACGGCGACGAGGGTCGAGTTCTCGGTGTTGAACTCCCGGTATATCTCGTCGGGCAGTATCTCCATCGGAACGGAGACATCGGCCAGAGACGCCCACGAAAGCACGGTCTCGACGTGGTCGACCTTTTCTATTTCGGAGCACAGGGTCTTGACGTCCTTAGGCTCCATGTCCTCGACAACGATGAACGAAAACGCTCCCTTGCCGAAGTCCTCAAGCAGCTCCTCCTGACCGACGACGGTATCCATATCGCCCGGCAGGTAGTCGAGCATATCATAATTGATTCTTGTCGCCATCATACCGAACAAAGACGGTACAAGCAGCACAAGTGCGATTATGATTATCGGTATGCGGAATTTTACAACCGCTTTTGAAAAATGCATACTCGCTTAGTCCTCTCTTTCTTCTGTGTAGTCAACTTCGATGACGTCGGGCTTTTGATGCTTGACGATTTTAACTGCGGTAACCGCCGTGCTCAGGTTGAGCACACCCTCGGCCAGAAGCGAAATGCCGAACACTGTCATCAGCACTCTGCTGCCCTCGCCCGGGCGGAACAGCAGCACAAAGCCGCACACCGCGGTGGCGATCGCGAACGTCATTATCAGCCACCAGCTGCCGACTCCGAAGCTTCTCGCTTCGTTGGCGATCTGCAGCTTGAACAGGCCGTCGATAAGAATGTACAGTCCGAGCGCGATGCAGATGAAGTTCATCAGGCTGCCCGGCCTCACCAGCATTATAATGCCGAGAGCTATCAGCAGTATGCCGAACACCAAATCGTACTGAAACGCCAGACGGTACAGATCCTTTGAAAAGTAGCCCGTCAGCCTTACCAGCCCGAACACTATCATCAGCACGCCGCAAAGCACGCCGAGTGCGGAAGCTGAGAAGTCGGGCTTCACCATCAGAAACACTCCCAGCACACACATTAAAGCGGAGACGACAATGTAACCTATTTTAGCGGTCCTCATGGGTGCTACGGAACGCAAGCGCATAAGAAACGCCTCCTTTCAAATCAGGCCAAATCATTTTTTCAGCCTTTACAGTATATCAAGTGTTTTCATAAAAGAAAAAGGGCAAAATCGCCGCCGTTGCCTACATTTCAGACAACCGAGCCCCTTTTGCCCAAAAAAATCCCCGAAAGCCAAGGCTTATCCTTAACTCTCGGGGGTGCGTCTCACATTATATATACTTATCATTTTTCCTTGTCGCTTTTGACAAGCGCTTCGGCAGCCAGATGCCCTATCGCGGCCAGACGCCTGACCTGCTCGGCGGCCTCGCTCTTCATCCCGTTTGCGACCCAGTCGAAGAACAGGCCGTACAGCTCGCACTTGAAAAAGCATATCGCGTCGGCGCGCGCCGTATCGCTTATCCCGCTGCCGCTGAAGGCTCTGTCCCAATAGCTCGTCACGGCGTACTCGCACAGCTGCATGGTGTACTTCTCGTACATACTGCGGTTGGCGGAGTTGTAGATGTGCATGACCGCTTTTTTATTCTCGACAGCGAAGCGAAACGCAAGCTGCACGCACTCGTAAAGCGAGTTTATCTCGCGCGTGTCCTTCATCAGCAGGTCGAACTCCTCCTTGACTATCTCCTCAATAAGGGTCGGAATGTCCTGATAATGATAGTAAAACGAGTTGCGGTTTATCCCGCAGTCCTCGACAATGGTGCGTACGCTTATTTTGTTAAGCGGCATTTCGTTGAGCAGCTTCAGAAACGACTGCTTAATTGCCTTTTCGGTAAAATTCGGCATAAGTTCCTCCCTCAAACCACTTTTTCAACCCCATTTTAGCACAAATCCTTGCGTTAATCAACGCTGAATTCGACCGCTTTCTTTTCGTTTGGGCATAATTTGCGTTTTGGCTGTTGAAAAAAATCCGAATATACGTTATAATCCGAATACACCGTAGATAGATAAGGATAATATATTCTAAGGAGGGCATTTCAATGCCAAAACCGATAAAAATTCTTCTGCGCGTGCTCTGCATCATTCTTGCTGCAGTGCTCGTTTTCCTGCTTTGCTTCCACTTCGGTGAGAAGATCAGGTACCGCTCGTTCTACAGGAACGCCGAGGTCATGTTCAAGACCCCCGGCACCGGCGACGGCTTCGTTCAGCAGGGACTCTGTTACGATGATGACAGCGATCTCTACATCGTCTGCGGCTATATGGGCAAGGGCGCTTCGCGCGTCTACACCGTCGACAAGGACGGCAAGAGCCGCTTCTGCGAGCTTAAGGACAGCAAGGGCGCCGACTACTGCGGCCACACCGGCGGAGTGGCACGCTTCGGCGACTATATCTACATCACGGGCGAGGACGGCCTTGACGTGTTCAGCTTCGCCGACATCAAGGACAAGAGCGAAGCCGGGCTCATCGGCTCGTTCAAGACGGGCAGCGATCCCGCTTACTGCCACCGCGAGGGCGACCTGCTCTACGTCGGCTCGTTCTACCGCGAGGGCAACTACGAGACTCCCGCGCACGAGCGCATCACCACTCCTGCGGGCGACAGGAACACCTCCGTCGTCTACATCTTCAGCCTCAACGCAGAGGCCGACCTCGGAATTGACGCGAAGCCCGTCAGCGCGCTTAGCACTCCCGGCCTTGTTCAGGGTATGTGCTTTGACGCAAAGGGTCGCGCCGTGCTGTCGACAAGCTACGGGCTTGCCGCCTCGCACCTGTATGTCTACGACCTCGCGAAGGCCGACGAGGGTACGCTCGAGGTCGACGGCAAAAAGCTCGGCATCAGGTACCTCGACTCCAAGTCGCTCGTTGAGACCGTCGAAGCTCCTCCGATGAGCGAAGAAATTATCCTCAAGGACGGCCGCATCGTCATTATGACCGAGTCCGCTTCCAATAAGTATATCTTCGGTAAGATTACCTCCGGCCGCCGCGTCTACGGCTACGAAATGCAGTGATTTTTAACGGAAAGGAGCGCGCCTCCCAATGCTTTGCAAGTCCGAACAGTTTCGCATAAAAGGCGGCTCTCTCACCAATTTGTAATTCACGAAAAAACAGGCACTGACGGAAACTTTTTCTGTCAGTGCCTGTTTTGCGTTTTTAACGTGTTTTTGGCTCGCGCCGCACCCCCAAGGCTCCGCTTGCTTCATTGGGTCAATGGGAGGCTTTTTGGTGCAGTGCTTTTCTAAAAAGCCTGAACGAGAATTACTCCCGCGGGATGTTAAACTTATACTATAGCCGTACCTTCAGCGCGGATAAACAGCATTCGGCTGCGCGTCCAATCCGTCTGTGTCGGCGCGTACTAAATCCCCACCGTCACGGCTAAGGCCGTGCCACCCGCCTTGACGGCGCCCGCCCCTTTTGTCTGCTTCGCAGACATTTCCTCGCACTGCGGGGAATAACCCTTGCTTCAATGGGAGGCTTTTTGGTGCAGTGCTTTTCTAAAAAAGCCTGAACAAGAATTACTCCCGCGGGGTGTTAAACTTATACTATAGCCGCACCTTCAGCGCGGATAAACAGCATTCGGCTGCGCGGCTTACTTTCCCGTGCTGCCGAAGCCGCCTGCGCCGCGCCCGGTCTCGTCGAGGTCGGCGACCTCGGTAAACTCGACGCTCAGATAGGGCATAACGACCAGCTGGGCTATTCTCTCGCCCGCCGCGACGGTGCGCGGCTCGTCGGTGTCGTTGTGCAAAGCGACGATGTACTCGCCGCGATAGTCGGAATCGGCGACTCCCACGCAGTTGGCGGGGCGCAGCCCCTGCTTGGCGGCAAGGCCGCTGCGGGCGAATATCGCACCGAAGTAGCCGTCGGGTACGGCTATCGCAAGGCCGGTACCTATCTTCTCGGTCGAGTGCGGCGCTATTGTCACACTCCCGCCATCAATGCAGGCGTAGAGGTCGTAACCCGCCGCCTGAGCGCTGCCGCGCGTGGGCAGAGTCGCGTTTTCGCGCAGCTTCTTTACGTTTATCAGCATAAAATCATCTCCTAAAGCTCGAGCAGGGTCACCCGCCCGTTTTCTCCGGTCTTGACCATATCAATTATCCGCTGATTTTCGCTGCCGCGAAATTTGAGGCGGATGTTTTTCTTTTCCTCAACAAATTTGCCGTCGACGAGCACGTCGAGTGTGTCAAGCAGCCTGTCGGTGACCTCGCAGCGGCAGTGCTCGCCGTCGGTTTTCAGCTGCTCGTAGGTAAAGCCCGAGTAGCACCAGACGGTCTTGCCCGGCAGCTCGCGGCGCACGCGCTCGGTGAGCTTCACAAGCTCGCGCTGATTTTCAGGCTCGAACGGCTCGCCGCCGAGCAGGGTCAGCCCGCTGATGTAGTCCGGGCGCAGCAGCTCGATAAGCCTGTCCTCGGTCTGCCGGGTGTATTCCTCGCCGTAGCAGAAATCCCACGTTTGCTTATTGAAGCAGCCCTTGCAGCGGTTGGTGCAGCCCGAGACGAATATCGACACCCTGACCCCTATGCCGTTGGCAATATCGCACGGCTTAATCTCGCCGTAATGCATAAAGCGCGTCTCCTTCCGAAAAAAGCGCCCGACTTCAAGGTCAAGCCGAGCGCTTTTTTGCCAAAATCACAGGTGGAGGACTCTTTCCTTTATCTCCTGAGTTCTGCCCTGATTCCAGAACTGAGTTCCGATGTAGCCGCACGTTCTGCGCGCGACGTTCATCTTGTCCTGATCGGTGTTGCCGCAGTCGGGGCACTTCCAAATCAGCTTGCCGTCCTCGTTTTCGACTATCTCCATCTCGCCGTCATAGCCGCACACCTGGCAGTAGTCGCTCTTGGTGTTAAGCTCGGCGTACATGATGTGGTTGTAGATGAACTGCATGACCTTGAGCACCGCGGGAATGTTGTTCTGCATATCGGGCACTTCAACGTACGAGATAGCGCCGCCGGGCGAAAGCGCCTGGAACTTCGACTCAAGCTCGAGCTTCTTGAACGCGTCGATAGGCTCGGTAACATGGATGTGGTAGCTGTTGGTGATGTAGTTTTTGTCGGTGACGCCTTTGACGATGCCGAAGCGCTTTTGCAGGCACTTGGCGAACTTGTAGGTCGTCGACTCAAGCGGAGTGCCGTAGATCGAGTAGTCGATGTTCTCGGCAGCCTTCCACTTTGCGGTATACTCGTTGAGCTTCTGCATAATCTCAAGGCCGAGCGCTTCACCCTCGGGCTCGGTCAGCTTCTTGCCGATGAGCGAGTAGACGCACTCCCACAGTCCCGCATAGCCGAGCGACAGCGTCGAATAGCCGCCGTGGAGGTAGCGGTCGATGGTCTCGCCCTTTTGCAGGCGGGCCAGAGCGCCGTACTGCCACAAAATCGGGGCGGCGTCGCTGAGCGTTCCCGTCAGGCGCTCGTGGCGGCACTGCAGCGCCTTATGGCACAGCTCAAGCCGCTCGCCGAATATCTCCCAGAAGCGGTCGAGATCCTTGCCTGCGGAAAGGCCGATGTCGACAAGATTTACCGTGACAACGCCCTGATTGAAGCGGCCGTAGTACTTCGGCTTGCCGTCCTCGTCAACGTAAGGGGTCAGGAAGCTGCGGCAGCCCATGCAGGTGTAGCAGTGACCCTCGCCGTTTTTGTCGATTTTGGTCTCGAGCATAATTTTTTCGGAGATATAGTCGGGCACCATACGCTTTGCGGTACACCTTGCAGCCAGCTCGGTGAGGTAGAAGTAAGGCGTGCCCTCGGTGACGTTGTCGTTTTCAAGCACATAGATGAGCTTCGGGAACGCGGGGGTTATCCACACGCCCTTCTCATTCTTTACGCCCTGAATACGCTGCTTGAGCGTCTCCTCGATTATAAGCGCGAGGTCGGCCTTCTCCTGCGCGTTCTTGGCCTCGTTCAGGTACATGAACACGGTCACGAACGGAGCCTGCCCGTTGGTGGTCAGCAGGGTGACGACCTGATACTGTATCATCTGTATGCCCTTGCGAACCTCTTCGCGCAGGCGCTTTTCAACGATTTCGTTGAGCTTTTCCTCATCGGAGCAGCCGACGCTGTCAAGCTCCTCGCGAACGGTGGCGCGAATCTTATCGCGGCTTATCTGCACAAACGGCGCAAGGTGCGCAAGGCTGATGCTCTGCCCGCCGTACTGGTTGGAGGCGACCTGCGCGATTATCTGGGTGGCGATGTTGCAGGCGGTCGAGAACGAGTGCGGCTTCTCGATAAGAGTGCCGCTGATGACCGTGCCGTTTTGCAGCATATCCTCAAGGTTGACAAGGTCGCAGTTGTGCATATGCTGGGCGAAGTAATCAGCATCGTGGAAGTGGATAAGCCCCTGCTCGTGCGCCTCGACAACGTCACCGGGCAGCAGTATGCGGCGGGTGATGTCCTTGCTGACCTCGCCTGCCATATAGTCGCGCTGAACGCTGTTGACAGTCGGATTTTTGTTGGAGTTTTCCTGCTTGACTTCCTCGTTATTGCACTCGATAAGAGCGAGTATCTGCTCGTCGGTGGTGTTTGACTTGCGTATCAGCTCGCGGCTGTAGCGGTAGGTGATATAGCGCCTTGCAACCGAAAACGCGCGCTGGTTCATTATCTGATTCTCGACGATGTCCTGGATCTCCTCGACGCTGAGCGCGCGGTTGATGTTGCGCACGGCCAGCTCGACGTCCTCAGCGATGCGGCTTATCTGCAGCTCGCTCATTCTCTCGCTCGGAACGACGCTTTCGTTAGCCTTTGAGACAGCGACAATTATCTTTTGACGGTCGAATTCGACCTCGGCGCCGCTTCTCTTTATGATTTTCATACCTTAGCCCTCCCACAAAGCGGCTTGACGCGCAAACCACTAAATATTGTGTTTTATAAAATATATATACACAAGAATTTGATTTTTACGAGCGTTTATTATTATAGCAAGCCCGCGCTCAAAATTCAAGAGGGCTTTCGCATATTTTGTAGCTATATCCGAAACTTTAGGAAAACAGCACAATATATTGTTAATAAATTGTCTAAAATCACTATTGACAAATCTCGACAAAGAAAAGCCGCTGCGCTTATGCCGCAATATCTTGCAGCACAAGCGCAGCGGTATATACACGTTTTGTACAAACGGTAAAGCTCAGCGTTCCTCGCCGTTAAGCTTGCCCTTGAACTCGCCTCCGAGACCGCTCCCGGCGGAATTGCCGCCGTCCGAGCTGCCGAAGCCATCGTCCGAGCTGCCGAAGCCATCGTCCGAGCCGTCGCGATCATCGCCCGAACCGTCGGACGAGCCGCTCCCGGCGGCCGCAACGGGCTCGACGGGGTCGAACATTCGCAGATCCGTCCGCTCGCCTGCGGGGCGCGGATTGCCCTCGCGGTCAAAGCCGTTGTCGTCGTAGCGCGTGCCGTTGCGGTGGAAGCCGAGCGCCGAAAAGCCGCGCTTGTCAAAGCCCTGCTCGTCGTACTTTTCGCCGCGCTTGACCTTGTGCTTTCCGCGGCCGAGCTTGGGATACATCGCCCGCACGACAAAATATGCCGCTAAAAACAGCACCCACATCACAAAAGCAATGATTGCCATTATGCTGTGATCGTTGCCCATATTGCCCATAAAACCTGCTCCTTTCGCCCGGTAAACCTAAGCGTTAATATTGCCTGAAGCTGGCCACAACGCGGCCGAGGATTTCACATTCGTCGGGAACTATCGGCTCGAACGCCTCGTTCTCGGGCATAAGCACCACGCGGCCCGTCGAAAGGTCAAGGCGCTTGACCGTCGCCTCGTCGCCGATAAGCGCAACGACGATGTCGCCCTGCTCGGCCGACGGCGTTTTCTCGGCATAGACGATGTCGCCGCTCAGAATGCCCGCGTTCATCATCGACATACCCCTGACGCGCAGCGCGAACATCTCTCTGCCGCGCGAAACACTCGCGGGCAGCGGCAGATACTCCTCAATATTCTCTATCGCAAGTATCGGCAGCCCCGCAGTGACCACTCCGACCAGCGGAACGCTCACGCTCTTCGCGGCACTGACGACGCTTATCGCCCGCGACGAGCCGCTCGCGCGCGTGATAAGCCCCTTTTCCTCAAGCGCGTTGAGTATCGAAAACGCCGTTGAAGTGGAGCCGAGCCCCGTCGCCGCGCATATCTCGCGTACCGTCGGAGGCAGCCCGCGGCTCTCACATTCGAGCAGAAAATCGTAGACCTTCTGCTGCTTGTTGTTCAGTTCCATTGAATCCTCCTGCCGTATTGCCCGCGAAAACGAGCTTTATTTTTTGAGCATCATTTTTATAAGCATCGGGCCGCGCTCGACGAACACGCCCGTCTTTGCCGCATTTTCCTCGGTGAAGCCGGCGACGCCCTCGACCTCGGCGGTGCTGTCGTAGAGCAGAAAAGGCACGGGGTCGGATGTGTGAGTGGCGATCGCAAGCGGGGTCGGGTGGTCGGGAAGGATCATCATTCTGAAGTCCCCGCCCTTAAGCGCATTCACGAGCGGCCCAACGATTTTTTCGTCGATAAGCTCGATGGCGCGCACCTTGTTCTCGACCTCGCGGCGGTGTCCGCACTCGTCGGGCGCTTCAAGGTGAACGTAGACGTAGTCGTTGCGATTAAAAGCGTCGATGGCCGCGGCGGCCTTTGCGTCAAAATCGGTGTCGATGTAGCCGGTAGCACCCTCGACCTCGATGACCTCCATATTCGCGCACTTGCCGATGCCCTTTATCAGGTCGACCGCGCTGACGACAGCGCCCGAAACGCCGTTTTTGGCCTTGAAGTCCTCAAGGCTCGGCCTGTCGCCCTGACCCCAGAGCCAGATCGAGGTTGCGGGGCGCTTGCCCGCAGCGACGCGCGCGAGGTTCACGGGGTGATTTTTGAGCACGTCGACGCTCTTTTTCATCAGCTCGAGCAGGCCGCTTCGGACGTGCCCCTCAAGGTGAGAAGCGATCGGCTGACCCGAAATATCGTGCGGCGGGGTAAGGGTGTAGCCCTTGCTGACCCCCTTGTGCCAGATAAGGCAGTGGCGGTAGCTTATGCCGGTGTAGAACTCGAATTCGTCGTTGCCGAGCGCGGCCTGAACAGCCTTGATAAGCTCGTCGGCCTCCTCGGTCGTGATGTCGCCCGCGCAGTAGTCGACCATCGTCTTGTCCTCATAGCGCTCCTCGTCCGACAGAGTGACCAGATTGCAGCGTATCGCCACATCGTCGTCGGCCATACTGATGCCGATGCTGGCGGCCTCGAGCGGCGAGCGGCCGGTATAGCAAACGAGCGGATCGAAGCCCATGACCGAGAGATTTGCAACGTCGCTGCCGGGCTTCAGTCCCGCGTCGACCGTGCGCACAAGGCCGACCGTCGACTTTGCAGCAAGTGCGTCGATGTTCGGCTTCTTCGCCTTTTGCATCGGGGTCAGTCCGCCGAGAGCCTCGACGGGAGTGTCCGCCATTCCGTCGCACAAAACGACCGCGTATTTCATAGTATAAGCACCGCCTTTGAATTTGTTCCGATTAAAAGTCCGACGGTTTTTTGCGCCGAACACCTATTCTGTATTATTCTACCACACTTTGCGCCGCAATGGAATAGGGAATTGACAAAAGTTTTCGTCTGCGGTATCATTATCTGCGTAGCCAAGGTCCGCTTTTTGCGGGAAACGGCGCTTATATTATATATAAGGTATGATAAATATGTTTAAAAGCAAAAAAGCAAAGGCGCTCATTCCCGTGCTCGGCTTCGTTCTCGTCGCCGTCATCGTCATCGGAATAATCGCGGCCGTACCGTACGACACCGCAGCAGTCGACCCCGCCGGCGGCTTCCAGAATATCGCAAACGGCGGGCTTGTCGCGGCCGACGGCTCGATGCTGTACTACGTCGACGGCGAGGGCGTGCTGCGCTGCGTCTCGGGCGCAAAGAGCTACCGCGTCGCAAAGGGTGCAAGCTGCGTCTCTCCTTATGAGAGCGGCGCGGTCTATCTGCTCGAAGGCGGCGACGTGTGCTTCTCGCGCTACGACGGCAGCGACCGACGCACGCTCATAAGCGGCGTAAAGCGCATGATGCTCAACGGCAACTGGCTGTTCTACACAAAGGCAGACGGCGTGCTGTGCAAGCTGTTTATGAAAACGGGCGAAAGCACCTCAACAGGCCTGAAGGTGGGCCAATTCGCCGTCGCAGCCACCGCCGTCATCTATATCGCCGACGACGGAAAACTGCACACGGCCTACACCGACGGCTCAAAAGACGCTGTATTTTATAACGAAACGACCGACTTCTTTTTAAAGCACGGCTCGCTCATTTTCTATAAGCACAACGGCCTGCTCTGCTCCGTCGCCACGGGCAACACGGCAAGCAAGCAGACCTATTTCAACGTCGACAGGTTCACGATAAGCGACTCGAACGTGCTGTTTTTCACCGACGAAAGCGGCCTGCACTGCTACGACCTCGCGGCCGACAAGCCGAAGGTGCGCGACATCGAGATCCACGGCAGCTCGGTCGAGTCGCTGAGCGTTGACGGCGACTATCTCTACTACAATAACGGCGACGGTCAGCTCGTGCGCTGCTTAAAAGACGGCTCCGAATGGTCGTATATGTGAGTGTAAATTACGGGCAGCAAAATTTGTGAATATTTACCAAATTTTCGCTATTTGTTAAAATCTTTGTCCCAAGCCTTGATTTTTGCCGCAAGTGGTGGTATAGTATAGATAATTATAAGTATCGGAGTTGATATTTAACAATGAAAAGACTTACTGCTCTCATTCTCGCAATATTGGTAATAATCGCTGTTCCGGTAATGGCCAGCGCTGCCAATAGTCCGTCCGGCGCCGAAACCGTAAAGATCGACGCCAAGCCCAGCAACACCGCTCAGGGTTCGGTTGAAAAGACCGTCAACGCCGACGGCTCCGTAAAGCTCGTCGCCACCCCTGCTAAGGGCTACACCTTCAAGAACTGGACCATCACTGCAGCTGCAACAACTGCTCAGGCTCCCGTTACCGACGCTCAGGTTGCTACCAATGCTGCCGACACCGCCAATTACACCATCGTCAGCGGCTCTCTGACCACCGCTACCCTCGTTATCAAGCCCAACGTCGACCTCGTCGTTGTCGCTAACTTCAGCGGTAGCTCCAGCAGCGGCTCCTCTTCTACCGGTGCGCCTAAGACCGGTGAGGCTAACCTCGCTCTGGTTATGTTTGCTTGCGCTCTGTCGCTCGCAGGTGCCGGCTTCGCTATGAAGAAGGCCATTGCCTAAGCTTTAACCGCTAAGGCGTAAACACAAGTGTGTAAAAGCCCATCCATTATCCGAACGGATCGTGGGTGGGCTTTATCTCTATCGGAGGAAATGTTATGAAAGACGAAAAGTCAAAAAAGAGCATGAACAAAAAATGGCTTACGGCTGCCATAGCCTTTCTTGCCGCCTTCGCCGTCGCGCTGTCGGTGATAATCTACAGCTACCTGCGCCCTGACACGTCGCACGCCGACAAATACAAAAACAGCTCTGCCGCAAGCAGCTCTGTTACCTCGTCAGAGGTGACCTATCCCGAAAATCCGATAAATTTTGCCGAGCTTGAGACCACCAACTCCGACATATGCGCGTGGATAAAGGTGCCCAACACCAATATCGACTATCCCATTCTGCAAAGCTCCGAAAAGGACGACGACTTCTACATCAACCACAACTACAAAAAGCAGTACACTCAGGACGGCGCCATCTACATTCAGCGCCTGAACAGCTTCCACTTCACCGATCCGAACACCGTCATTTACGGCCACAACCTGCGCAACGGCTCGATGTTCCGCCACCTGCACAGGTTCCGCGACGAGCAGTTCTTCAACGAAAACGAGTATTTCTACATCTACACCCCGGGTCACATTTTGACCTACCGCATTTTCGCCGCCTACCGCAGCGACAACAAGCACATTCTCAATACCTACGATTTTACTAATAAAGAAATATATCAGCAATATCTGGATATGGTATCAAACCCGCCGAGTATGATAAAGAACGTCCGCGAGGGCGTCAAGCTGACGACCGACGACAAGATCGTCACTCTCTCGACCTGCATTTCGGACGAAAGATACAGATACCTTGTGCAAGGAGTTTTGGTAAAAGATGAGCTTACACTCTGACGGCTACACGCCCGCCCACGCAAAGCCGAGCCTTTTCCGCCGCGTGCTCAACCGCAGGTGGAAGCGCGTCGTAACCGCGATAGTCTGCGTCATTCTGGCTCTGCTCATTGCCTTGGCAGCGACTTTCGCCGTGCTCTATGCAACGGGCCGCAGCGGACTTATCAGCAGCAAAGCGCCGGGCAGCGCGCCGAGCGGCTATGACATCGACCTTGACGACGACGGCCGGACCGTCCGCTACAACGGCAAAACCTACAGGTACAATTCCGGCATAGCGACCCTGCTGCTCATCGGCACGGACAAAAAGCGCGTCGCGACCGCTTCGGGCGCGAACGGCACAAACGGGCAGGCGGACGCGCTCTACCTCGCCGCGATCGACACAAAAAGCGGCAAGGTGACCGTAATTGCCATTCCGCGCGACCTGATGACCGAGATCGATATGTACTCGGCCTCGGGCAACTACATCGGCCGTGAGCGCAAGCAGGTCTGCCTCGCCTTCGCCTACGGCGACGGCAAGCAACTCAGCTGCGAAAACACCGTCACCGCCGTGTCGGGGCTGCTTTACGGCACGGACATCAGCACCTATTTTTGTATGGATCAGGTCTACTTCGCCGCACTGACCGACGTGCTCGGCGGCGTGACCGTGCCCGAGTACGACTCAAACTACAAAAAGACGGGCCGCAACATCACGATTTCGGGCGATCGCATAACCAAGTACATCTCCGGCCGCGACAAGAGCGTGCTCGAGTCGAACTCAAACCGCGTCGAGCGGCAGGTAAACTTTCTGAAAGCGTTCGCGAACAAGACGATCGAGCAGACAAAAAAGGACATCACCGTCCCGCTCAACCTCTACAACAAGCTGTCGAAGAACTCGATAAGCACCGTCGACGCGTCGAAGATAACGTACCTCGCGACCGTGTTCCTCAACGGCGGCGCCGATCTCGAATTTGTGACCGTTCCGGGCAAAATCGTGCAGGGCGAGGAGTACGCCGAAATGTACGCCGACGAAAAAGCCCTCTATGAGCTGTTACTTGACGTTTTCTACGTCCGGCAGGCATAGCCTGTGTCCGCGGAGAAGTAACGCGGGTTATCGGCGCGGCACCCACCCCGTGTCCGCGGAGAAGTAACGCGGGTTATCGGCGCGGCACCCACCCCGTGTCCGCGGGGAAGTAACGCGGGTCATCGGCAGTGCCCAGCCTGTGTCCGCGGGGAAGTAACGCGGGTCATCGGCAGTGCTCAGCCCGTGTCCGCGGGGAAGTAACGCGGGTCATCGGCAGTGCTCAGCCCGCGCAATAGGCGCAGCAAGTAATTTTTGATTTTTACAGTAATAAATAAACAAAACAGCCCGTGGCCGCCGATCATCCGCGCAGCCGCAGGCTGGTTTTTTATGTGGGAGAGTAAGTATGGTGAATAAGCCTTTATAATCACCGCACCAAAGGCTCCCCTTGAAGTAAGGGGAGCTGTCAGCGAAGCTGACTGAGGGGATTTATAATTACTCGTCACACTTATTGCGCGGGGTAGCGGTTAAAATAACTCGCTGCACAAACCTGCGGACAATCCGTCCGCAACAGCGCGCACCAAAATCCCCACCGTCACGGCTAAAGCCGTGCCACCTCCCCTTGCTTCAAGGGGAGGCTTTTGGGGGTGCAGTGCGTATAAAAAGTTTTTCCAAATCGACTTGTTCAAACGCTGTGGCTACTGTCGCGCACTGCACCTAAAGGCTCCCCTGCGTAAGGGGAGCTGGATTTTTGCGCAGCAAAAAGACTGAGGGGTCGACTGATTACGCACTGCATTTGTTGCGCGAGGTAGCGGCTAAAATAACCCACCGCGCCAAAACGCGGATTAAATCCCCACCGGCGCGGCTGAAGCCGTGCCACCTCCCCTTGCTTCAAGGGGAGGATTTAAGCCTGCTTCAAATCAATAACAAATCACCCCGCGTACTAATTGCGCGAGGCAACTTACTCCCAATAACCTCACGCAATCACCCGCGGCCAAACACCCTTCGGGTGCGCGGACAAGCCGTCCGCGACGGCACACCGACATTTTCATTCTTCATTTTAAACCTTCAACATCCATTACCGACTCAAAGCTCTCACCTGAATTCAAGTGAGAGCTTTTGGTTATTTTGGGCGGTAGCGGTAAATATAATAATACAAACGCCGTTTTGGGCTTTGTGCTTAAGCTCGCAGTCAGCGGGCTTTTGCCGCAAAGACACGCTTACGAAAGGTTGATATGATTGGAAAGCGATTTCAAAAGTCTCATTGAGAAATACAAGTCCGACCTGATGAAGTTCAGCGCCGCGCACCCGCAGCAGAGCGCGCCGACCTCCGCGCCGCCCGCCGCCCCCGCTGCCGCTCCGGATACTCCCGCCGCCCCGGGCTCCGACCCGATCACGCCGCGCTATCCCGGCTTCGTCCCCGGCCCCGAGCCTGAACAGCCGCACAGGCCGCAGCCCGCGACTGAGTCGCCCGAAGTCCCTCAGCGCACTCCCGCGCCGCAGCCCGAGCAGCCCATACAGACGATGCCGCAGCCCGAAATGCCGCAGCCTGCGCGCGACATCCCCGAGGTCTCGCCGCGCAATCCCGTGCCCGAAATGCGGGGAAGCGACGATAGCAGCGCCTTTGACCGCCCGACGGAGGCGGGCACGGGCACGCCCGCCGCGAGAGATGCGCCGGGCTTCGACCCTGACAAGAGCTTCCCCGACCGCAATATGTCCGACACCTGTCTGCTGAAGGTCAGGGTGTCGACCGCGCGCGAAGCCGCTCCGATAGCGGGCGCGCACGTCGAGGTCACGCGCGGCAAAACGCTCGCGGCACAGCTTGTCACCGACGAAAACGGCAGCACCCAGCTCATCGAGCTTGACTGTGTCGACCGCGCGCTGTCGACCGAATCGGGCAGCGAAGCACCCTACACCGTCTGCGACATAAGCGTCAGCGCCGACGGCTTCTATCCGACGAAAAACATCGGCGTGCCGCTGTTCGGCGGCGTGACGACGGTACAGAACACGCGTTTGATACCCGTCGCCGAGTTCGGCGACCAAGGCCGCGTCATTCGCACCGAAACGCCCGAAATGCAGCTTTAAGGAGGACAAAATGCCCGTCACTCCCACCATTCCCGAATACATAACCGTCCATCTCGGGCGGCCGAATGAAGCCGCTCAAAACGTCACCGTTACCTTTCCCGACTACATCAAAAACGTCGCGTCGAGCGAGATCTACCCCACCTGGCCGCGCGAAGCGATAATCGCCAACATCTACGCTCAGATCTCGTTCGCGCTCAACCGGATTTTCACCGACTGGTACCCCTCACAGGGCTACGATTTTGACATCACGTCGACCACGGCCTACGACCAGTCGTTCGTAAACGGCCGCAACGTATTTGAGAACATCTCCGACATCGTCGACGAGATCTTCAACAGCTACGTCCGCCGTCAGGGCAACCTCGAGCCGCTGTTCACCTCCTACTGCAGCGGGCGCGGCACAAACTGCGCGGGCTTGAAGCAGTGGGACACGGTCAATCTCGCCGAGCAGGGATACTCGGCGCTCGACATACTCAAATACTACTACGGCGATGACATCGAGATCGTCACCTCCGTGCCTGTGCGCATCAGCGCAGGCTCGTACCAGGGCAGTCCGCTGCGGCTGGGCGACGCGGGGCCGAGCGTGCAGACGCTGCAGAATATGCTCAACCGCGTATCGCGCAACTACCCCGCGATACTGACCGTGTCGAACTCGCAGGGCATATTCAACCTCGAGACCGAAACGGCGGTCAAAAAATTTCAGCAGATATTCAACCTCACGCCCGACGGCATCGTCGGCAACGCGACGTGGTACAGACTGGCCTACATATACGTCAGCATAAAGCGGCTGAGCGAGCTGAACTCCGAGGGTCTGAGCCTTTCGGACGTGCCGCAGCAGTACGTCGACACGATAAGTCTCGGCTCGACGGGGCGCGACGTGCAGGTGGTGCAGTATTACCTGGCGGTAATCGGGCGGTATTACGACACCGTACCCGTCGTCGCGACCGACGGCATTTTCGGCGAGCAGACGGAAGCGGCCGTGCGCGCCTTTCAGCAGACGGTCGGGCTGCCTGTCGACGGCATCGTCGGCGCGGTGACGTGGAACGCCATCAACCGCGCCTATCGCGGCATAATCGGCAATCAGGCCGCCGACCCGAACCGCGCGGCGTTCTTCCCGGGAGTGATATTGCAGCGCGGAATGAGCGGCGAGAGCGTCCGCCTGCTGCAAACCTACCTTTCGCGGATTGCGGACGACTACCCCGCTATACCGAAAATAACGCCCGACGGCATCTTCGGAGCAGCGACAGAGGCAGCCGTGCGTGCCTATCAGACCGAGTTCGGGCTCCAGCCCAACGGCATAGTCGGCGCAGTCACCTGGGACAGCATCGGCTCGCTTTACGATGACCTTGGAGGCAGCGTATGAACAGTGTTTCGATAAGACGGCTGCAGGAGCAGCTGCGGTTGATAGCAAACTACGGCAACAACCTGCCGAGCGTGGCTGTCGACGGCATTTACGGCGAGGAAACGGAGAACGCGGTTCGCGCCTTTCAGCAGCTTTTCGGGCTGAAAGCGACGGGCAAGGTCGACTTTGACACGCTCGAAGCGATAAACGAGGTCTACACCCTGCTGCTTGAAGCAGCCTTGCCCGCCGACTCGTTCTCGCCATACCCCGACTGCGGCAAGGTGCTGCGGCCGGGTGATCGCTCGCCGCTCGTTTCGATAATACAGATAATGCTCAACGCGATCGCCGGCGAGTTCGACAACTTCCGCAAGGTGAGAGTCGACGGCGACTTCGGCTCTGTCACCGCCGACAATATCCGCGAGCTGCAGAAGGTCAATCAAATGGAGCCCACGGGGCTTGTCAACAAGGCGACGTGGAACGCGCTCTGCCGTCTTTACTCACGGTGCGAAGGGGATCAGTGCTGACCTGCGGCAAGAGGCGCTTCATTAAAAATGCGGCGATCTTGACCTGCTCGGCCATAATTCTGCGCACGGTCGGAATGTTCTTCCGCGTCTGGCTGTCAAACCGCATCGGCAGCGAGGGGATGGGACTTTATCAGCTGATCTTCTCGGTCTATATGCTCGTGGCGACGTTCGCAACCGCAGGCATTTCCACCGCAGTTACGCGTCTTGTCGCCGAGGAGCTGCCCGTCGGCTCGGCGCGCTCGGTCAGGCGCATACTGCGCCGCTCGCTCACGCTGACCCTGCTTGTCGCGGCGGCCTCGGCGGCGCTTGTGTTCGCGCTCGGCGACGTGATAGCCGTTTACTGGATAAAGGACGCCCGCGCAGCGCGCAGTCTGAAGATACTCGCGTTTTCGCTGCCGTTTATGGGCGTTTCGTCGTGTATTCGCGGCTATTTCGTGGCGCTGCGCCGCGTGCTCACACCGTCGAACGCGCAGCTGTTTGAGCAGCTGGTGCGAATGGCGGTCATCGCCGCGATAATCGGCGGCTGCGCCGAAAAGGGGCTCGAATACGCCTGCGCGGCGGTGCTGATAGGGGACACCGTCGCGGAGAGCGCCTCGTGCGCGTTCAGCATCATCGGATATCTGCGCGACCGCAGAAAACTCGGCTCACCCGTCGGCGCGCGGCAAAGCCCCGACTATCACGTCACCCGCCGACTGCTCGACATCAGCCTGCCCATCGCGGGCGGCAGATACGTCACCACCGCGCTGAGAACGGCCGAAAGCCTGCTCATTCCCGACAAGCTGACCGCGTTCAACTCCTCGCATGAGCTGTCGCTGTCGCAATACGGCGCGTTTCGCGGCATGGCGATGCCCGTAGTTTTCTTTATGTCGTCGTTTCTGACGGCGATCTCGACCCTGCTCGTGCCCGAGCTGTCAGGCTCGATTGCTTCGGGCGATGAGGGCGCCGTCAGGAGCGCCGCCAAGCGCACGGTGCACCTGACGATGTGCTCGTCGATGCTTGTCGCGGCGGTGTTTTTCACGTTCTCAACCGACATCGGCAACGCGTTTTACGGCTCGGACGAGGTCGGGCTGTACGTCCGCGCCCTCGCGCCGCTGATACCGCTGATGTACCTCGAAAGTGTAGTCGCGGGTATGCTCAACGGGCTTGACAAGCAGCGCAGCGTGTTCGTTTACAACGTGGCCGACTCCGTTTTGCGCATCGCGCTCATCTTCATCGCCGTGCCGCGCTTCGGAATGGCGGGCTTTATCGGCGTGACGGTAATAAGCAACATTTTCACCTCGCTGCTGTGCCTGATAAAGCTGCTGCGGGTGGCAAAAGTGCGCTTTGACCTGCTCGACTGGGTCGTAAGGCCGCTCATATGCGCGCTTGCGGCCGTCACAGTCGCGATCGCCGCACACCGACTTGCCGCCGAGCTGCCCATCATCGCTCGCACTCTGCTTGAAGCGGCTGCCGCCGCGGCGGCCTACGTCCCGCTGCTGTACGTCACGGGCGGCGCACAGGAGCTGCGCTCTGCCGGCAGGCAAGCCGCGGTGATAAAGCGCCGCCGCAAAAATGCGATAAAGCGCTGACTTGCCGTACGGCTGCTGCAGGAATATTTTTCGGCTCGCAAAAAGGGATAAACGCAAAGCCTCCCTGTGCTCTTGGTTCATATACCGAACCGTGAGCACAGGGAGGTTATACTTCTTGTTACAGCTCGAGCCGCTCGACTATCGCGGCGAAAAGCTCCTCGGCGCGCGCGTTTTGCCCGTTCAGCGCAAGCCAGCCGAACAGCGCTTCAAGCCCCGTCGCGGCGTGGTACTCCGCCTGAGACGAGCCGCGCGGAACGTGCGACACCTTCGCGTTGCGGCCTCGGCGGAACACCGCCGCTTCCTTTTCACTCAGCATATCCGCAACAGCGGAAACGCCCCTGGCCTGCGTCTGAGCGCAGACAAGCTGCGCCGAAGCCTTATGCAGCCCGCCGACGGGGCGGTTGCCCTTTTCGACTATGTAGCGCCGCGCGAGCACGCTGAACACAGCGTCGCCGTAAAAGGCGAGGGTCAGCGGGCTTTGCTCGCCCGCGTTTATCGGATTTTCACTCACAGCCTGCCCCTCCGCTTACGGCACATAGTCAAACTCAAAGTCATAAATGCTGACCGTGTCGCCCTTTTCGATTCCCGCGTCCTCAAGCGCGTCGATTATTCCGCTTGAGCGCAGCACGCGCTGAAAATACTGCAAAGAGTCGTAGTTGTCGGGGTCGATAGTCTCCATAATTTTGAGCAGCCAGCGCGCCTCGATGATGAAAACGCCGTCCTCGACGGTGAGCCTGAAGTCGCGCTTTTTGCCGTCGGTGAAGTCCTCTTCAGGCGCCTGCTCGGGCTCGTAGCGCTTGATAGGCTCAAGCGTCGCAAGCTCGGCGGCGACGTAGTCGATGAGCTCCTTTGTGCCCTCGGCGATGGCCGCCATTATCGGGAAAAATGCGATGCCGCGCTCCTCAAAATAGGCGCGCACGCGCGCGACCTCGGCCTCGTCGGTCAGATCGCACTTGTTTGCCGCGACGACCTGCCTGCGCTTGGCAAGCTCGGGGTCGAACACCTCAAGCTCCTTGTTTATCTTGTTGAAATCGTCGATCGGGTCGCGCCCCTCGCTGCCCGAAACGTCAATGACGTGGACGAGCATACGGCAGCGGTCGATGTGGCGCAGAAACTCGTGGCCGAGCCCGACGCCCTCGCCCGCGCCCTCGATAAGGCCCGGAATATCAGCCATAACGAACGAGCTGCCCTCGCCCATTCGGACAACGCCGAGCACGGGCGTGAGAGTGGTGAAGTGGTAGTTTGCGATTTTCGGCTTTGCCATCGACACGACCGAGATGAGGGTCGACTTGCCGACGTTCGGGAAGCCTATCAGGCCGACGTCCGCGAGCAGCTTAAGCTCCAGAGTGACCTCCAGCTCCTCGCCCGGCGCGCCGTTTTTGGCAAAGCGCGGGGTCTGGCGCGTGGGGGTCGCAAAGTGGACGTTGCCCCAGCCGCCCTTGCCGCCGTGCGCAATGACGAACGGCTCGTCGTCGGACATATCGGCGATTATGCGGCCGCTCTCGGCGTCGCGCACAAGCGTGCCGCGCGGAACGCAGACGGTGAGGTCAGGCGCGCTTTTGCCGAAGCAGCGCGCTCCGGAGCCGTTCTGTCCGTTCTCGGCAACGTACTTGCGCTTGTAGCGGAAGTCGGCGAGGGTCGACAGGTTGTCGTCGACCTTCAGCACGACGTTGCCGCCGCGCCCGCCGTCACCGCCGTCGGGGCCGCCCGAGGCGACGTACTTCTCGCGGTGGAACGAAACGGCGCCGTGGCCGCCGTCGCCTGCCTTTATTTTGATTTTTGCGGTATCAATGAACATATTCGTCACCTCTTGTTATGTTTTGCAGCGCTTGAAAGCCCTCTGCCGTCAGCTTAAAGCGGAAAACGGAACAAATCCGCGGCATGAAGCCGGACTAAAGGCGCAAGCGCAAACCCGACCTCAAAGTCTTAAATTCACGGCTTAAAGCCGGCACCGGCATCAATTCCGAGCCTACGCCCTAAGCCAAAGCCCGACCTAAAACCTGCGCCGAGCGCAGCGCCGGATTCAGCAATTCAAAGCGCTTAAAACAAAAATACCCCGAGCATAGTATGCCCGGGGTACGGTCGATTGATGATTACTGCTCTACTGCGTAGACGCTGACCTTCTTGCGGTCACGACCCAGACGCTCGAACTTGACCTTACCGTCGATCATCGCGAACAGGGTATCGTCAGAACCCTTGCCGACGTTCTCACCCGGGTGAATGTGAGTACCGCGCTGGCGAACAAGGACGTTGCCGGCGAGGACGAACTGTCCGTCGCCGCGCTTGACGCCGAGACGCTTAGCCTCGGAATCGCGGCCGTTCTTAGTAGAACCCATACCTTTCTTATGAGCGAAAAGCTGAATATTAATCTTAAGCATCGTGTTGCACCTCCGTATTTATAGCGATATAGTTGCCGTACTGTTCTCTTAAGCCCTCCAAATGCAGCTTCAGTGCTGCAACAGCGTCCTGTGTGCGCCCGTCGGGAGCACTGAGCCTTACCGTGAGCCGACCGTCGCTTTCGCTTACAGCGGCCTTTGCGCGGATAATGTCGGTTATCGCGTTGGCGGTCAGATAGACCGCGCTTGAGACCGCGGCGCAGACAAGCCTTGCTTCAAGGCTGCCCTCGCTGTCAGTGTGGCCGGAAACGGTGAAGCCCGTAAATAAGCTGTCACAGGAGTAGAAAACGGCACGCGTCATTTTGATCAGGCCTCGATAGAGTTGATCTGTACCTTCGTGTAGGGCTGTCTGTGGCCGAGGCAACGCTTGGAGCCCTTCTTCGGACGATAGGTGAAGACACGGATCTTCTTACCCTTGCCCTGCTTGAGGACGTCGGCGACTACCTTAGCGCCGTCGACATAGGGAGCGCCGGCCTTGAGGCCGTCCTCACCGCCGAGGGCGATGACCTTGTCGAAGGTTACGGTGGTTTCCTCCGCAGCGTCGAGCTTTTCAACATAGATAACGTCGCCGTTCTCTACCTTGTACTGCTTTCCGCCGGTTTCGATGATAGCGTACATTTACATTGGCACCTGCCTTATTATAGACTCGCTACGCTCGGGCGGGGAAAAATCCCACTTAAAACAGCGGCCCGGAATATGCGGCTCATAGATTGTACCACATCGCACGCCTTTTGTCAAGAGTTTTAGCACGCACTGCGCAAAGCAAAAAACGGTTACATTATTGTAAACGTAAAATTACACTTTTTCGGTGGAAGTCGGGCGTAATCATTGCTATAATGTAAATAAAGAAAAGGAAAGGCGATGACTTTTGATGAAGAGAATGTTATCACTGCTGCTTACGGCGGTAATGCTGCTCACTCTCTGCTCCTGCGGCGGAAACGGGGGAAAAAGCACCGACTCGGCCTACAAAAAGCTGCTCGGCGACGAGCTGGGCGGCGGCATTTACGCGCTGAAAGGGCTTGACACCCTCGAGGGGCTGTCGGACGTCGCTTACTGCGGCGACAAAATGCTCGCGATATACAGTGAAAACGACTCCGCCCACGCGCTGATATACGACCTGAAGAAGGGCGCGGTCACGGCTTCGGGCACGGGCGAGGACTTTGACAGGTTCTACGCCGCAAGCGCGACTGAGATGAGCGCCGGCATAACCGTCGGCCTCGGCGACGGCGGCGAGATCGTGCTTTCCGACGGCGAAAGCGTGCGCGTTTACAATTCATCGTTCAGCCGCACGGCCGAATTTAAGCTCGAAAACCCGGGCTCGGTCGCCGTTTCGGGCGACAAGGTCATCGTCACGGGCGCGAGCGACACGGCCGACCTCTACACCTTCTCAGGCGATCGCACAAGCTGCACCCTGACCGGAACGGACGCGTCGTTCGAGGGCACGACCGACGACGGCGAGCTGATTTTCACCTGCTATACCGAGAATAAGAAGCTCGTTTACGCCTTTGTCAAGGACGGCAAAACCACCGTCACCCGCCCGTTCGACGGGATAAACGTGCGCTACGCCCACGGTGCGGTATACTCGGTCGGCTACGACACGTCGAGTGTCACGCGCACCGAGGCAAGCAACTCGTCGGTGTCGACCGTCTACTCTGTCGGCGACGGCGAATACTTCGACTTCCTCGGCGCGAGCGACGGCTTTTTCTTTGTCGCGCTCGGCGCGGATCAGGGGCAGTTTGCCAAAATCAGCCTGAAAAGCGGCGGCGAAGCCGCTCGCTTTGCCATCGACACAAGCAGCGAGTCGGTCATCTCTGCCCACAGCCGAGTACTCGACGACTCAACCCTCCTGTTCGCAAAGCGCACGTCCGACGGCGTGACCATATGTGCGTGGGTAAGCGGCGACGACTCCGAAAGCAGCGGAATTTCCGGGCTCGGCAGCGCCGTAAACGCCGACATCGAGCGCATCTGCGCGGGAGGCAAGCTCTCGGGCACGGCGATAAACGTGCACTACGGCGCGGACGTTACCGAAGGCTTTGACGGCTACACCGCAGCTGCCGAGAGCAACTCTGTCACCATAAGGCGCGCGCTCGTCGAGCTTGACAGCGTTATCGGCAAGATGCCGAAGGGCTTCATTGACGAGATTGCCGACGGCTTCGACGGCTTCGAGCTGTATCTGTGCGGCGCGATAAGCCCCACCGGCTCGTCCTCGATAAGCGACGCGTCGGCTGTCACGAACTCTCTCGGCGGCACGCTGCGCATCGCGCTCAACGTGAATCTGTCGCCGCTCGGGCAGAACTTCGTCCACGAGCTTATGCACGGCATCGACTCGCTCATCGGCCAAAACAGCGACGACTTCTTCGACTGGTATGAGCTTAACCCGAACAGCTTCCGCTACTTCAACGGCTACGTCACATCGGCGGGGCAGACCATCGACTCGAGCTACTCCCCGGACTACACTGCCGAGAGCGACAAAGCGATGAACTACCTCTTAGAGGGCGGCGACTGCCCCGATATCTGGTTCATCGACGGCTATTCCAAAACCTACCCCACTGAGGACAGGGCGAGGGTCTTCGAGCACATCTTCTGCGACGAACCGGGCGAATACTGGGCGTTCGACAGCGACAAACTCCGTGCCAAGGCCGACCGCATCTGCGAGGTGCTGCGTGATAATTTTGACAGTGTCAAAAACTGCAGCGACATTTACTGGGAGCGAAATCTGAAGTAAGCCGCGGCTGCACATAAGGGCGCATCGTCTACTGACTCCGTTAAATTCAACAGTCGCGCCACGTGTATGGCAGCGCAGCGGAGGTCAGAAAGGAGCCGAGTGCGGGAACACCGCGGCCGCCTTTGTCGCGGCGGGCAGCCGCCTTTGTCGCAGCGGGCAGCCGCCTTTGTCGCAGCGGGCAGCCGCGCAGTTTCGGGATTGAGGCCGATGTGCACACGACCTCGGACGGCTCGTTTATTATCATTCACGGCGACAATGCCGACCGCACCGAGGGCCGGAAAGGAGCATGGACAATACCGACCGCACCGAGGGCCAGAAAGGATCCGAGCGAGATGTTTAGGGTTATGTTTATCTGCCACGGCAATATTTGCCGATCGCCGATGGCGGAGTATATTTTTAACGACATGGTTCAGCGGCTCGGGTCGGCGGACAGGCTCTGCGCGGACTCGTGCGCCGTCAGCCGCGAGGAGATCGGCAACCCCGTGTACCCGCCCGCGCGGGCGGAGCTTGAAGCGCACGGTGTAAAGTGCGGCGCTCACCGCGCGCGGCAGCTGACGAGGGAGGACTACGGCCGCTGCGATATGCTCGTTTGCATGGACGAGTCGAACGTCAGCCGCGCGCTGCGCCTGCTCGGCGGCGACCCCGAGGGCAAGCTGCACCTGCTCGGCGATTTCAGCGGCCGCGGCGCAGTCAGCGACCCGTGGTACACAGGCGACTTCGCCCGCACATTCGACGATATAGCCGCAGGTGTGGCTGCACTGATAGACAAGCTGGTTGAAGCGAATTGAGAGCAGCTGAGATATGCGGCTTTGAGTTTGTCGCAGAAAACCACAAGCCTCCCCTTGAAGCAAGGGGAGGTGGCACGGCATTAGCCGTGTCGGTGGGGATTTAATCCGCGTTCGAGTATAGCGAGTTATTATAATTTATACCCCGCGCAATGAGTGCAGCGAGTAATTAGGTCGACCCCTCAGTCTTTTTGCTGTGCAAAATTCCAGCTCCCCTTACGCAGGGGAGCCTTTAGGTGCAGCGATAACCCCCTATCCAATCCGTGCCTTTAGGCACACCGCACCTCTTACCTCTTCACTCTTACTTCTTACCTAAAAAAGCGCCCCGCGAAAGTAACGCTTTGCGAGTCTCAAACTCGCTTGGCAATTACTCGAAGCGGGGCGATTGTTTATCCGCTGTACGCGCTCAAAGCGCGGACAAGCCGTCCGTGACGGCACGAAGCTCAACTTCGCTCGGCAACTACTCTCGCGAGGTATGCGCTTATGCAACACACGCGCTGCGTTCGCGGACAAGCACCCTTCGGGTGTTACTTGTTTGCCTCTTCAACCGCAACGGCGCAGGCGACGGTGGCGCCGACCATCGGGTTGTTGCCCATACCGATAAGGCCCATCATCTCAACGTGGGCAGGTACGGAGGACGAGCCGGCGAACTGGGCATCGCCGTGCATACGGCCCATCGAGTCGGTCAGGCCGTAAGAAGCGGGGCCTGCAGCGACGTTGTCGGGGTGGAGGGTACGTCCTGTACCGCCGCCCGAAGCAACGGAGAAGTACTTCTTATCGTTCTCGATAGCCCACTTCTTATAAGTGCCTGCGACGAGGTGCTGGAAGCGGGTCGGGTTGGTGGAGTTGCCGGTGATGGAGACCTCAACGCCCTCCATCTTCATGATAGCAACGCCCTCGAGAACGTCGTTGGCGCCGTAGCAGCGGACAGCTGCGCGCTCGCCGTCGGAGAAAGCTCTCTCCTCAAGAACCTTGACTTCGCCGGTGTAGAAGTCATAGTCGGTCTTGACATAGGTGAAGCCGTTGATTCTCGAAATAATATAAGCGGCGTCCTTGCCGAGGCCGTTGAGGATAACTCTCAGCGGGGTCTTGCGAACCTTGTTGGCGGTGCGGGCGATACCGATAGCGCCCTCTGCAGCCGCGAAGGACTCGTGACCTGCGAGGAAGCAGAAGCAGTGAGTGTCCTCGTGCAGCAGCATCGCGCCGAGGTTGCCGTGGCCGAGGCCGACCTTGCGCTGCTCGGCGACCGAGCCGGGAATGCAGAAGCCCTGGAGTCCGATACCGATGGCGGCAGCGGCTTCGGCGGCGTTCTTGATGCCCTTCTTCAGAGCGATGGCAACGCCGAGGGTGTAAGCCCAGACTGCGTTCTCAAACGCGATCGGCTGAACGCCCTTGACGATAGACTCAACGTCGATACCCTTCGACAGACAAAGCTCTCTGGCTTCCTCAAGCGAGGCAAGGCCGTTTTCGGCGAGACACTTTTCTATCGTGGCCATTCTTCTTTCTTTGCCTTCAAATTTTACATCATTAGCCATTACAGTGAACCTCCTCCGAAATTATTCTTCACGCGGGTCGATATACTTCGGCGCGTTAGCGAAACGGCCGTAGCTGCCGACATTCTTCTCATAAGCCTCGTTCGGGGTCATGCCGTGGCGAATATCCTCGAGCATCTTGCCGACGCGAACGAACTGGTAACCGATGACCTCACCGTTCTCGTCGAGCGCCATCTTGGTGACGTAGCCTTCGGCCATCTCCATGTAGCGCACACCCTTGACCTTGGTCGAGAACATGGTGCCGACCTGCGAACGCAGGCCCTTGCCGAGGTCCTCAAGTCCTGCGCCGATGGACAGACCGTCCTCGGAAAAAGCGGACTGGGTGCGGCCGTAAACGAACTGGAGGAATATCTCACGCATAGCGACGTTGATAGCGTCGCAAACGAGGTCGGTGTTAAGGCACTCAAGCAGGGTCTTGCCGGGGAGGATCTCGGCGGCCATAGCTGCGGAGTGGGTCATGCCCGAGCAGCCGACGGTCTCGACAAGAGCTTCCTCAACGATGCCCTTCTTGATGTTAAGAGTGAGCTTGCAGGTGCCCTGCTGAGGTGCGCACCAGCCCACGCCGTGCGACAGACCCGAGATGTCGGTTATCTCGTAAGCCTTTACCCACTGGCCTTCCTCCGGGATCGGAGCGGGTCCGTGATGCGGTCCTTTTGTAACGGGACACATTTTTTCTACTTCATGTGAATAGTTCATATCTGGACTCCTTTCAAAATTATCAGCGCTTCAGTCCTGCTTACCCGTCCGACCCGACGCCTTGAAGTCGGGCGTTGAAGCGGGGCAGAGAATGCAGAAAGTGCCAAATTTTCCACAGGTCATTATACTAAAAAATGCGACACTATTCAAGCTATTCTTTAAAAATTTTAAATTATGAGAATATTTTACCCTAAAATGGGACTAAAAAACATTGATTATCGCCGATTTATTTATATAATGAAATCAGAAGGAAGAAAGGTGGGTCAAAAGTCTATGTCAATTCTTGTTACAGGCGGTGCCGGTTACATCGGCAGCCACACCTGCGTTGAGCTGCTTAATGCAGGGCAGGACATCGTTGTTCTTGACAATTACTACAATTCAAAGCCCGAGAGCTTAAAGCGCATTTCCAAAATCACGGGAAAGGACTTCAAGTTCTACGAGTGCGACATTCGCGACCGCGAGGGGCTTCGCCGCGTATTTAAAGAGAACGACATCGACGTCGTTATTCATTTCGCAGGCCTCAAGGCCGTCGGCGAGTCGGTAAGGATCCCGCTTACATATTACGAAAACAACATCGGCGGCACGGTCACTCTCTGCGAAGTCATGGCAGAGGCGGGCTGCAAAAAGCTGATATTCAGCTCGTCGGCCACCGTTTACGGCTGCGACAACGTCGCGCCTTACAGCGAGGATATGAAGACGGGCGGCTGCACCAACCCTTACGGCAGCACCAAGTATATGATTGAGGAGATACTCAAGGATCTGTACACCTCCGACAACGAGTGGAGCATCGCTCTGCTCAGGTACTTCAACCCCATCGGAGCGCACAAGTCCGGCCTTATCGGCGAGGACCCCAACGGTATCCCGAACAACCTCGTGCCCTATATCGCGCAGGTCGCCGTCGGCAAGCTCAAGGAGCTTAGCGTCTACGGCAACGATTATGACACGCCCGACGGAACGGGAGTCCGCGACTATATCCACGTCGTCGATCTCGCGCTCGGCCACGTCAAGGCGGTCGATTTCGTCCGCGGCCGCACGGGGGTTGAGGCTATCAACCTCGGCACCGGCGTCGGCTACAGCGTGCTCGACGTTGTCAAGGCTTACGAGAAGGCCTGCGGCAAGCCGATACCTTACCGCATCGCTCCGCGCCGTGCGGGCGATCTCGGCACCTGCTACGCCAACCCCGCAAAGGCGCTCAGGCTGCTCGGCTTCAAGACCGAGCGCGGCATTGAAGAGATGTGCGAGGACTCCTGGCGCTGGCAGTCGATGAATCCCAACGGCTTCGGCGACTGATAATCGGTTTTACGGCAAAAGGCAGCACCCTTTTTGAGGGCGCTGCCTTTTTTTGTCGCCTGCGGCAGTTACTTTCTGTCGAAGGACTTGCAGTCGGTGCACTGATCCATCGTGGGATTTGCCTCGTGCGTGCCGACAAGAATTTTGTCGAGGGTGCAGTAATTCTCACAGCAGCTGTGATGGCTGCACTCACCGACAGTACATTCGATGCTCTTGTTACACTTATCCATCAAAATACCTCCTTTGTACTTAAAAGTACAAGCTTAGTATGCCGCTTTTCTTTCTGTTAATACGCCCGACCGCGGGCGTTTTTTCGCGCAGCCGCAGGCTGTTTGTCCGCGCAGCCGCGGACGGATTGGCCGCGCAGCCGAAGGCTGTTTGTCCGCGATTGAAATGCGGTTATTATATGAGCTTTTTCCCCGCGGAAGTAATTCTTGTGCAAAATTTTTTTTGAAAAGCACCGCGCCCTCAAAGCCTCCCCTTGAAGCAAGGGTTATTCCCCGCAGTGCGGGGAAATGTCTGCGAAGCAGACAAAAGGGGCGGGCGCCAGCAAGGCGGGTGGCACGGCTTCAGCCGTGACGGTGGGGATTTTAGTCCGCGCCGTCACGGACGGATTGGCCGCGCAGCCGAAGGCTGTTTGTCCGCGTTTTAGCATAGCGAGTTATTTTGATTTATTCCCCGCGCACGGACGCAGTCCGCTTGTCCGTGTTCAGGTCCAGCAAGCTGTTGGGCATCGCTGTCCCGCGCAATAAGAACGATGCGTAATCGGTCGACCCCTCAGTCGGCTGCGCCGACAGCTCCCCTTACGCAGGGGAGCCTTTAGGTGCAGTGCGCAACATTTCCCCGCACTGCGGGGAATAACCCTTTACGCAAAGGAGCCTTTGGTGCGCTGCTTATTCCTAATTCCAATCCCGTGCCTTTAGGCACTCCTCACCTCTTACCTCTTCACTCTTACTTCTTACCTAAAAAATCCCCGCGGGAGCGCTGCTTCGGCGAGTTTCAAACTCGCTTTGCAACAACTCACGCGGGGTAAATTTTTAAATAATGTGCGCGCTCAAATCGCGGACAAACCGCCCTCGGCGGCGCGGACAAACCGCCCGTGCCGGCGCGTACAAAGCGCCCTCGGCGGCTTAATCCTTGGCAGCCTTACGCGCCTTCCTCTCCTGCCACTTGACCCAAAGGCCGGGTGAGAGGCAAACGGATGAATAGGTACCCGAAAGCAGACCGACGGTCAGCGGAATGGTCAGTGTGCGCAGCGAGGTCAGACCCTTTATCTCTGCGACAACCATAATGGTGACGATCGCGATAACGGTGGTCAGTGACGTCATAATGTTACGCGACAGCACCTGATTGTTCGAGATGTTTGTAATCTCGGCAATCGACTTTGACTGACCGTAGTGGCGGCGATTCTCACGCACGCGGTCGAACACGACGATGGTGTCGTTGAGCGAATAGCCGAGCAGCGTCATAACGACGGCGATGAAATTCGAGTCGATGTTCAGTCGCAGGATAACCGCGGCGAAGAACGCGAGAAGCACGTCATGCAGCAGCGCGATGAGCGCGGCGATAGCGGCCGAGACGCCGCCTATCTTGCGGAAGCGGATCGCGACGTAGATTATAACGAGCAAACACGCGATAACGACCGCGACCAGGCACTTGATGAAAAACACGGCACCGACGGTCGGGCTGACGGAGTTGACCTCGATCTGCTCGATCTTGTTGTCGGCATACCCCTCCTTGAGCGCCTTTGCAAGCGAGTCGATGGTCGAGGAATCGAGAGCCTCGTTATCCGACAGCGAAATGACGAGCTTATGGCTCGAATCGCTGACGCCCGAGGTGATGTCGGCGGAGACCTTCTTGCCGACGGTGTCCCCCGCGAGCTTGGCGACCTTATCTGTGTCGAGCTTGCCCGTGTAGGAATAGCTTATCTTGGTACCGCCCGCAAAGTTAATGTCGAGCACAGGCCCGAACACTGCGGTGCACACGATACCGACTAAGAGCAGGACGGCGGAAACGATAACAAACTTTTTCAGGTTTCCGACAAAGTCAAGATTTCTTTTAGTTTTCATCGTTCTTTACACCTCCGTACAGCCACGGCTTGCGCATACACTTGAAGTTTGAAAGGCTCTTGAGCATAACGCGCGAAGCGAACACGCCCATGATAAAGTTGAAGATAACGCCCATAAGCAGCGTGTAGCCGAACGAGTAAACCGAGCCCGAAACAGACGCACCGAACAGATGCATTATCGGGCTGAACACCTTTGCAAAGAAGCTGTCGGACGGGCCGAAGCAGCCCATCAGAACAACGGACACAATGACGTTGGTAACGTTGCCGTCGATGATTGCGCTGAGCGCATTGGAAAATCCGGAATCGATCGCAGTGACAACGCCCTTGCCCTTGCGCAGCTCCTCGGTGATACGCTCGGAAGTGATGACGTTTGCGTCAATTCCCATACCGACCGAGAGAATGATTCCCGCGATACCCGGTATCGTGAGAGTGAAGCTGTTTGTGCCTCCGAAGAAGCCCGAAACGCAGGCTATCATTCCGCCGACCTGACCGACAAGCGCGATGCACGAGATAAGACCCGGCAGGCGGTATCTGACGATGATGATAACACAGATAACGCAGAAAGCGATGATGCCCGCGATGAGCATGGTGTTGAGCGCTTCCTTGCCGAGGGTGGCGCTGATGACCTGCAGCTTGGAGTCGTCGACCGTCAGCTTGAACGGCAGCGAGCCCGAGTTTATCTTGCTTGCAAGGCTCTTGCACTCGTCATAGGTGAATTTGCCCGTGATGACGGCGTTGCCGTCGGCAATGACGGAGTTGACCGTCGGTGCGGAGATGACCGTCTCGTCAAGGCAGATAGCGATCGTCTTGTTGAGGTTGGCGGCGGTGGCGGAAGCGAACTTCTTGCGGCCCGTCGCCGTCAGCTTGAGCGAAACGCAGGGGTTGCCCTTGTCGAGAACAACGCTTGCTTCCTTAACGTCGGTCGAGCCCGTGAGGACGATTTTGTCCTTATTGTATGTACTGCCCGAGCAGAACGTAAGCACGGCGGTATCGCCCAGCTCGTTGATAGCGCTGGTCGCGTCGAACTCATCCTCGCCTGACTGCCACGGGAAACGGACGATAATCTGGTTGTTTCTGGTGTCGATAGACGTCTCATAGTCGGTGACTCCGAGGTTGATAAGGCGGGTGTCGATAACCTCCTTGGCAGACTCAAGCTGCGCTTTGGTTACCTCCTTGTCGGTCTCGGGCGAGAACACCGCTTCGACGCCGCCCTGAATGTCGATACCCCAGCGGATATCGCTTGCGCTTTTGAAATAGACCGTCTCGTTATCGCCGTAATAGTTCTTTACGCCGAAGAACGAAATCGAAGTCAAGGCAATAATAAGGGCAGCAACGATGAAAAACCACGGCTTTCCCGTTTTCTTTGCCGGACCATTCTTTTTCATTGGCTTTTTTCCTCCCTGAAAAATTATTTATTTCTCGCTTTAAGCCCCTTCTCGTCAGGGCGCTTTCGGCGTTTAATAAATCGCGTTTTTGCCCGAAAATCAGGCGTGAATGTCCTCTTTAAGCTGCATTTCGATTGTTGCGAGCTTGACCGCTACGCAGAACAGCAGCATCGCCTGATGCAGCTCGTCGACGGGCGGATAGGACGGCGCGAGACGGATATTGCTGTCGAGCAGGTCCTTGCCGTAGGGGTAGGTCGCTCCCGCGGCGGTGAGCACGACGCCCGCTTCCCTGCACAGCTCGACGACGCGCTTTGCGCAGCCGGGCAGCGTATCGACGCTGATGAAGTAGCCGCCGTTGGGGTTGCACCAGTTGAGAATGTCGAGCCCCTCGAGCTTATCCTCGAGAATATTGATGACCATGCGGAACTTGGGTGTCAGAATCTCGGCATGGCGCTGCATATGAGCCTGAAGCGACTTGAAGTCGGGGAACATACGCGCGTGGCGCAGCTGATTTATCTTGTCGTTGCAGATGGTCTGAATCTTCATACGGCTTCTGAGCAGGTCGCGGTTGGCGCGGTTGGCGGCAACGCAGGCGACTCCTCCGCCGGGGAAGGTTATCTTGCTGGTTGAAGCAAACTCGACGACAAGGCTGGGGTTGCCCGCCTTTTTGCACTCCTCAAGCACATCGAGCAGCGTGTCGTTCTCGCTGACAAGGTGAATGGAGTAGGCGTTGTCCCAGATAACGCGGAAGTCGTCGGCCGCGGGCTTGAGCGCGGCGATGCGGCGGACTATCGCGTCGGAGTAGGTTATGCCCTGCGGGTTGGAATACTTGGGCACGCACCACATTCCCTTGACCGAGCTGTCCTTCACAAGGCGCTCGACCTCCTCCATATCGGGGCCGTCGCCGAGCATGGCGACAGGAATCATCTTAATGCCGAAATGCTCGCATATCGCGAAGTGGCGGTCGTACCCGGGCGAGGGGCAGATAAACTTTATCTCGCCCTGACGCGCCCACGGCTCGCCGCCGAGACCCGACGACATGGCCTGCGAAATAAAGTCGAACATCATATTAAGCGACGAAGTGCCGCCGATGATGACCTTTTCGGGCGAGCAGCCGAGGATAGCGCCGAACAGCCGCCTTATCTCGGGGATTCCGTCGGGACCGCCGTAGTTTCGGCAGTCAAGGCCGTTCTCGCACTCGGTGCTGCTTTTGGAACTGACGGTGTCGAGCAGGTCCATGCTCAGGTTGAGCTGGCTCTTGCCCGGCTTGCCGCGCGACATATCGAGATCGAGCTCGAGAGCCTTGTAGCCGTCGTAGACGGCCTTGACCTCGGCATACTCACGCTCAAGCTCCTCGCGGGTCATATCAAGATAGCGCTTGTGCATAGCTTGTGGAAAACACTCCTTTGCTTTCGCCTGAAAAAAAGAAGTCGTTTGGGCGAAAAAGCGGGTGTTTCCGCTTGCCGCATAGACACAGTCGGCGATAATACTGATAATATCAATAATAATACAAAATCGGAATTTTATCAATACCCTATTAAAAATATTTAACTTCGGGCTTGAATATCCTTGACATATTGTGCAGTGTGCAGTAAAATAAGACGTGATATTGTAGCATATTTATGCGTGTCCGCTATGACGGGCGGCGCGCTCGTGCATATCGGTATCGGGTCAATACGCAGCCCGTACCGGCGCCGTGAAAGGCGCTTTTACAACAAGCGCTTTATCATAATATCGGCGCCGCCGATGCAAATGCGTTTTATTATACAAGGAGGTGCACTTTCCAAGTGTTATCAAACGGTTCTGTTTCAATTTTGATTGCAGTTTTAATTGCTTTAGGCGTTGCCGTTGTTGCCGCCGTAGTCGGATTTTTCGCCGGTGTTTCTCACCGCAAGCGCAAGGCTGAGGCTATCATCGGTTCTGCCGAAAACGAGTCCAAAAGAATACTTAACGACGCTTACAAGGCCGCCGAGGCCAAGAAAAAGGAGTCCGTTCTCGAGGCCAAGGACGAGATCCACAATCTCCGCACCGAGTCCGAGAAAGAGATCCGCGAGCGCCGCAACGAGGTCAAGCAGCAGGAGCGCCGCCTGACCCAGAAGGAGGAGTCGCTCGACCACCGCAGCGACAATATCGCAAAAAAGGAAGAGCTCCTGTCCAAAAAGCTCGCCGCGGCCGACGCCAAAACGGAGGAAGTCGAGCAGCTTAAAAAGAGCCAGCTTGACATTCTCGAGCGCATTTCGGGCTTCTCCATTCAGCAGGCCAAGGATTATCTGCTGAAGTCCCTTGAGGACGAGCTGACCCACGAAAAGGCCATTAAGATTATGAACTACGAGCAGCAGGTCAAGGAGGACTCCGAGAAGCTTGCAAGCAAGATAATCGCCCAGGCCATTCAGCGCTGCGCCGCCGACCACTCGTCCGAGGTCACGATCTCCGTCATTGATCTGCCCAGCGACGAAATGAAGGGTCGTATCATCGGCCGCGAGGGCCGCAACATTCGCACGTTCGAGCAGTTGACGGGCGTCGATCTCATCATCGACGACACGCCCGGCACCATCACGCTTTCGAGCTTCGATCCCATTCGCCGCGAGGTCGCGCGCATTGCGCTTGAGCGCCTCATCACCGACGGACGTATTCACCCCGCGCGCATTGAGGAAATGGTCGAAAAGGCGCGCCGCGAGGTCGACCGCACCATCAAGCAGGAGGGCGAAAACGCCATCCTCGAGACCGGTATACACAATCTCAACCCCGAGCTGGTCATGCTGCTCGGCCGCCTGCACTACAGAACGAGCTACGGCCAAAACGTGCTCAAGCACTCGCTCGAGGTTTCGTACCTGTGCGGACTTATGGCGGCGGAGCTCGGCGAGGACGTTCAGCTTGCCCGCCGCGCGGGACTGCTGCACGACATCGGCAAGGCGCTTGACCACGAGCACGAGGGCACTCATATTCAGCTCGGCGTCGAGGTCGCCAAGAAGTGCAGGGAGAGCGAGGAGGTTATCCACGCTATTCACGCCCACCACGGCGAGGTTGAAGCCAGAACGGTCATCGCCTGTCTGGTTCAGGCCGCCGACGCCATCTCGGCCGCACGTCCGGGTGCACGCCGCGAAAATGTCGAGAACTATGTTCGCCGTCTTGAGAAGCTCGAGGAAATCGCGAATTCCTTCAACGGAGTCGAAGGCTCGTTTGCCATTCAGGCAGGCCGCGAGATCCGCATAATGGTCAAGCCCGACGTCATCAGCGATGACCAGATGGTACTGACCGCGCACGATATAGTCAAGCGCATCGAGGACGAGCTGGACTACCCGGGTCAGGTCAAGGTCAACGTGATCCGCGAAAGCCGCGCCGTCGACTACGCCAAATAACAGGCACAGCCTGTTTTTGTCCGCGCTTTGAGCGCGTATATGAAATAAGTTTATTCCCCGCGTCGAGTAACTGCCGAGCGAGTTTAAGTCTCGCTGAAGCGTTCACTCCCGCGGGGAATTTTTTTCAGGTAATATGTAAAAGCATAGAGGTAAAAGTGCGGCGTGCCGTCACGACGGCTTAGCCAAACACCCTTCGGGTGTTTGTCCGCGCTTTTTCACGGCGTGTTATTGTAAACAACCACCTCGCGCAATGGGTGCGGCGGGTGATTTTTCAGATGAGCACTGCGCCAAAAAGCCTCTCCTTGAAGCAAGGGGGGGTGGGTTTTTGCGCAGCAAAAAGACTGAGGGGTCGACCTAATTACTCGTCGCACTTGTTGCACGAGGTAGTGACTAAAATAACCCACTGCGCCAAAACGCGTCTAATCCGTCCGCGACGGCGCGGGGTATAGATTTGAATAACTCGCTATACATAAACGCGGCCAAACACCCTTCGGGTGCGCGGCCTAAATGCTCAGGCTTTCCCATTCTTGCATGAGGGCTTCGATTTTCTGCTCCAGGTCGGCTATCTCTTCCGTCAGCTCGGTTATGCGGACGTAGTCGGTCGTCTGCTGCGCAAGCTCGGCGTTCCTTTCGGCAACAGCCGCCTCGGCGGCTTCGATTTCGGCCTCGACCGCGTTCAGGCGGGCTTTCTGCCTGCGCAGCTGCGCCTGCTGCTCCTTCTTCGCCTTGTAGGCCGCGCCGCCCGCTCCGACGGTCTTAACCTCGGCTGCGGGGCGCGTCTCGTCAACCGGCCGCTTTTCTGTGTAATATGTGTAGTTGCCGTCGTAGACGGTCACTCCGCCGTGCTCCATCACGAAAATACGGTCGGCCAGACGGTCGATGAATCGGCGGTCGTGCGAGACTATCAGCATCGTGCCGGGGTAGTCCGCGAGCGCGTCCTCGAGCGCCTGTCGCGAGTACAGATCGAGGTGGTTCGTCGGCTCATCGAGCAGCAGAAAATTGTCGCCCGCGAGCATCGTTTCAAGTATCATCAGCCGCGCCCGCTCGCCGCCCGAGAGGGTCGACACGGGCTTGAACACGTCGTCGTTTTTGAACAGAAACGCCGCGAGCGCCGAGCGGATCTCGCTCTGCGTTTTGTCGGGGAAGCGGTCCCAGACCTCGTGCAGCGCGTCCTTTGAGCCGTCGAGCGTGCTCTGCGTCTGGTCGAAGTAGCCGACGCTCACCTGCGAGCCGAAGCGCACGCGGTCGCTCGGGCGCAGCAGCTGCTTGAGCAGCGTGGTCTTGCCGCAGCCATTTGCGCCGAGCAGAAACACACGCTCGCCGCGCCTTATCGTAAAGCTGACGTCGCGGTAAAGCTCGCGCTCGCCGTAGGCGAAGCTCAATTCCCGCGCGACGGCGACCTCGTTGCCGCCCACGGCCTTGACGTTGAATTTGAACCGTAAGCCCTCGGTCTCGGCCTCGGGCTTTTTAAGCCCCTCGCGCAGGCGGTCGACGACCTTCTGCTTTGAGTCGGCGGTCTTGATGTTTTTCTCCCGGTTCCACCGGTGCTGCTGCTTTATGACGGCCTCGAGCCGCTCGATTTCGGCGAGAGTGTTCTCGTACTCGCGGCGCTCGGCCTCCCTGCGCTCGGCTTTCAGCTCGAGGCAGCGGCTGTACGAGCCCTTGTAGTCGATGATGCGTCCGTGCTCGATCTCGAGCGTGCGCGAGGTCACCGTGTCAAGGAAGTAGCGGTCGTGCGAGATTATCAGCGCCGCGCCGCGAAATGAGCGAATGAATGCTTCGAGCCACTCGACCGACGGAATGTCGAGGTGGTTCGTCGGCTCGTCGAGCAGCATCAGCTGCGGCTCACTCAGGAGCAGGCGCGCAAGCGAGAGCTTCGACAGCTGCCCGCCGCTGAGCGATTTAAGCGGCAGCGCCAGCTGCTCGACGCTTAGTCCGAGCCCGAGCAGAGCGCTGCGGGTGCACGCGCGGTAGGTCAGCCCGCCCTCTGCCTCGAAGCGCTCGCGCAGTCGGGCATGGCGCTCGATTATGTCGGTGTCGCCCGATGAAAGCTGCTCTCCGAGCCGCTCAAGCTCGGCTTCGAGCTTTTGCAGCTCCGAGAAGATGTCGAGCGCGAAGTCGTAGGCGCTTTCGCTGCTGTCGGACGCGACGATCTGCTCCATATAGCCGATGCGCAGCCCTTTTTGGCGCAGGATTCCGCCCGTATCGGGCTGCATTTTGCCCGTCAGCAGCTTGAACAGCGTGGTCTTGCCGCAGCCGTTTGCGCCGATGAGCGCAACCTTTTCGCCCGCCTGTATCTCAAAGCTGACAGGCTCAAACAGCGTGCGCTCACCGAAGCTGAGCGATATTGAATTGGCAGCGATAACGGACATTTTTCGTACTCCTTGGGGTTTATTTAAATATGCATCGACCATTTTATCACATTTAAATAAAACTATCAACCGGGGCAGCAATCCGATAATCAATAAAATGTTGACATTTGAGCATAATAGTAATATTATAGGAATGTAACCGAATATATCCCGGTAGGCAAGGCTACCGCAGGGATATGGATTGCTGCCGCGAAGCAGTGGAGACACTGCCAGCCGGTCAACAGGCTATGTCGAACAACAAGGCATAATCTAACGCAATTTCACCGCCCTGCGATGCTGAAGCTCGCACGGTGGCAGCCGCTTTTTCGGCTGAAAAAATCAAGCCGCCGTCAAATGCGAACGGGCGGCTGTTTTTTATGCCGTAATATAATAACAGACGGTTGCAAAAATTTTCAGAAAAGGCAGTGATGATATGGACGCCGGTAATCCGGGCGGGTCCGCAGGCAGCGGAAAATATCGATTATGCGGCGTTCTTTTCGCCTGCATTTAAGTTTTCCGACCTTGCGACCCTTTCTTACTATACGAAAGAAAGGAAGTAATTTCTATGTCAATGGAAACGGAAGAAACCATTCGCGAATTACTTGAGCAGAAGCGCTACCGCGACATTCGCGGGATGCTCGCCGACACCGACCCTGCGGACATCGCGCTTATCCTTGAGGAGCTTGACGAGCACGAGCGCGCGGTCGTTTTCCGCCTGCTGTCAAAGGACCAGGCGGCCGAGACGTTCGTCGAGCTTGACAGCGACACGCAGGGCGCGCTTATCCGCTCCTTCAGCGACAGCGAGCTGAAAGAGCTGGTTGACGAAATGTATCTCGACGACACGGTCGACCTCATTGAGGAGATGCCCGCCAACGTCGTCAGCCGAATACTCAACCAGACCGACCCCGAGACGCGCCACGCGATAAACGAGGTGCTCAAATACCCCGACGACTCGGCAGGCAGCATAATGACCGTCGAGTACGTCAGCCTGCGCTCGGGTCTGACGGTAGCCGACGCGTTTGCGAACATTCGCCGCACGGGTATCGACAAAGAAACCATCTACAACTGCTACGTCGTTGACGCAAACCGGCATCTGCTGGGCGTTGTCACGGCGATGAGCCTTATGCTCGCCGAGCCCGACGACATCATTGACGGCCTGACCGAGCACAACATCATCTCCGTCGCGACCCTCGACGACAAAGAGGACGTGGCGAAGAAATTCGCCAAGTACGACCTGCTTGCGATCCCCGTTGTTGACAGCGAAACCCGCCTTGTCGGCATAGTCACCGTCGACGACGCTATCGACGTCATCGAGGACGAGGCGACCGAGGATATGGAGGTCATGGCGGCTATCACGCCGACCGACAAGCCGTACCTCAAGACGGGCGTATTCGCAACGTGGCTTGCGCGTATTCCGTGGCTGCTGCTGCTCATGATCTCGGCGACGTTCACGGGCAAGATAATCCAGCATTTTGAAGCGGCGCTCGCCGCTCAGGTCGCGCTGACGGCGTTCATTCCGATGCTTATGGACACGGGCGGAAACTCCGGCTCGCAGTCGTCGGTGTCGGTCATTCGCGCGCTCAGCCTGGGCGATATTGAGATGGGCGACATTCTGCGCGTTATGTGGAAAGAGCTGCGCGTGTCCGTGCTGTGCGGCGTGACCCTCGCAGTCGCGAACTTCGGTAAGATGCTGCTCATCGACCGAGTGTCGGTCACGGTGGCGCTCGTCGTCTGCCTGACCCTCGCCGTGACGGTCGTGTGCGCAAAGCTCATCGGCTGCTCGCTGCCGATTTTGGCGAAGAGGATCGGCTTCGACCCCGCCGTTATGGCCTCGCCGTTCATCACAACTATCGTCGACGCGCTGAGCCTGATAGTCTACTTCAACATTGCCACCCATTTGCTCAGAATTTAAGTCCGCATTTGAGTTGAGCGGGTTATTGGAAGAGGCTGCCTCGCGCAATGGGCGCAGTGGGTAATTGGAAAACCGTTGGACGAAGTGAATAGGTAAGGGTGAATAGTTTCGGTGTGCCTGCGGCAAGGGATTGATTGCTTTACGCAATTCCGTACCGCAGGCACATCTTTATTATTGATTAACGCTCTCAAAGGCTCCCCTTGAAGTAAGGGGAGGTGGGCCGCGCCGTCACGGACGGATTGGCCGCGCAGCCGCGGGCTGTCTGTCCGCGTTTTTGCACGGCGGGTTATTGGGAGTAACCACCCCGCGCACGGACGCAGTCCGCTTGTCCGCGCACCCGAAGGGTGTTTGGCCGCGCCGTCGCGGACGGATTGGCCGCGTTTAGGCGCAGAGAGTTATTTTAACCTTTAACACGCGCAACAGGCACAGCGAGTAATTATAAATCCCCTCAGTCGGCTTCGCCGACAGCCGCTCACGGCAGCGGTACCTTTTGTCTGCTTCGCAGACATTTCCCCGCACTGCGGGGAATAACCCTTTACGCAAAGGAGCCTTGGGTGCACAGCGTATCCAAATCCAATCCGCCTTCGGCGCACACCACACCTCTTCACTCTTACTTCTTACCTAAAAAAATCCCCCGCGTAAGCAGTGCTTTAGCGAGTCTCAAACTCGCTCGGCAGTTACTCGAAGCGGGGGCTTTGTTTATCTAATGTACGAGCGCCGTGCGCGGACAAGCCGCCCTCGGCGGGCGCGGACTAAACTTTTTTGATTTCTTCGTTGACTATGCGGTTGACGACGGCGGGGTCGGCTTTGCCTGCAAGGGCGCGCATCGTCTGACCTATCAGGAAGCCGACGGCCTTGACTTTGCCCGCCTTATAGTCGGCGATGGACTGCGGATTTGCCGCGAACACCTTCGCAACGGCGTCAAGCACAACGCTGTCGTCGGAGACCTGCTCGAGGTTGTGATCCTTGATGTAGGCGCCGATGTCGACAGGCTCTTTGAACACAACGGCGAAAATCTCGCGCGCCTTTTTGCGGTTGAGCGTGCCCTTTTCGCACAGCTCAATGAGCTTTGCGAGGTCCTCGGGTCGGACGATCATATCCTTGGCTTCGACGGCCTCGTCCTTGAGCAGGCGCATCAGATCGCCCATTATCCAGTTGGAGACCTCCTTCGGCTTGCCGCAGATGGCTGCAGTGGCCTCGAAGAAGTCGGCGAGCGCCTTCTGGTCGGTTATCATCGAAGCGTCGTACTCGGGCAGACCGAAATCGGCGATGTAGCGCGCCTTTTTCTCCTTGGCCATTTCGGGCAGCGAGGCCTTGACTCGGTCGAACCACTCGTCGCTTATCTCAACGGGCGGAATGTCCGGCTCGGGGAAGTAGCGGTAGTCCTGCGCATTCTCCTTGCTGCGCATGGCGTAGGAGCGCTCCTTGTTATCGTCCCAGCGGCGGGTCTCCTGAGTGACCTTGCCGCCTTTTTCGATAAGCTCGATCTGACGCTTTGACTCATACTCGATAGCACGGGCGATGGCCTTGAACGAGTTTAAGTTCTTCATCTCGGTGCGCGTGCCGAACTCCTCGCCGATTTGATGGACGGAGAGGTTAACGTCGGCGCGCATTGAGCCCTCCTGCAGCTTGCAGTCGGAGACGTCGAGGTACTCGAGCGTGCTCTTGAGCTTGGCAAGGTAGGCGAGGACTTCGTCTGCGGTGCGGAAGTCAGGCTCGCTGACGATCTCGATAAGCGGCACTCCGCAGCGGTTGTAGTCGCACTTGGTCATGTCGATCATCGGGTCGTGAATGAGCTTGCCCGCGTCCTCTTCCATGTGAATCTCGTGGATACGAATCTTCTTTTCTACGCCGTCAACCTCGATCGGAACGTAGCCGTTGCGGCAGATGGGCAGGTAGAGCTGCGAAATCTGATACGCCTTCGGCAGGTCGGGGTAGAAGTAGTTCTTGCGGTCGAACTTGTTGTAGCGGGTAATGTCGCAGTTGAGGGCGATGCCCGCCTTCATTGCGTACTCGGCGACCATCCTGTTGAGCACGGGCAGGGTGCCGGGCATACCTGTGCACACGGGGCAGCAGTGCGTGTTGGGCTCGCCGCCGAACTCGGTCGTGCAGGAGCAGAATATCTTCGTTTTGGTCGAAAGCTCAACGTGAACCTCCAGACCCATTACAGTTTCCCAAGCCATAGTCAGCGCACCTCCCAAGCGGTCTTTTTGTGGAAATCGGTCGCCTGCTGATAAGCGTAGGCGGCGTTGAGCACCTTTGCATCGTCAAGCGCCTGACCGATGAGCTGCACGCCTATCGGCATGGCATTTTTGTCGAAGCCGCACGGCAGCGAGATGCCGGGCAGTCCGGCGAGGTTGACCGATACGGTATAGATGTCGGAAAGGTACATCTTCAGCTTGTCCGACAGGCTTTCGCCGAGCTTCGGCGCGGTGGTCGGAGCGGTCGGGCAAAGGATAATGTCGTATTTTTCAAAGGCTTCGTCGAACGCGCCCTTGATAAGGCTCTTGACCTGCAGCGCCTTCTTGTAATAAGCGTCGTAGTAGCCGGTCGAGAGTGAGAACGTGCCGAGCAGTATGCGGCTCTTGACCTCCTCACCGAAGCCCTCGGTGCGGGTCTTGACGTACAGGTCGGTCAGGCCGTCGTAGTCCTCGGCGCGCCAGCCGTACTTGACGCCGTCAAAGCGCGACAGGTTGCTGCTCGCCTCGGCGGTGGCGACGATGTAGTAGGTCGGCACGGCGTACTGAATAAGCGGCAGCGGGAAGTACTCGACCTCTGCTCCGAGCGCCTTGAAGCTCTCGGCTGCGGCGAGGACGCTCGCCTTTACGTCGGGGTCGAGGCCGTCGGAGAAGCACTCGGACGGAATTCCGATCTTCAGCCCCCTGACATCGCCCGAGAGCGCGTCGAGGTAGCTCTTGTGTTCAACGTCGAGCGAGGTGCCGTCGTGCTCGTCGCGGCCGCTGATAACGTCAAGCAGAGCCGCGCAATCGGCCGCGTCCTTAGCGACGGGTCCCATCTGGTCGAGCGACGAGGCGTAGGCGATAAGGCCGTAGCGCGAGACGGTGCCGTAGGTCGGCTTCATGCCCGTCACGCCGCAGTAGGACGACGGCTGGCGTATGCTTCCGCCCGTGTCGGAGCCGATGGCGCACACGGCGCTGCCGGCTGCAACTGCGGCAGCCGCTCCGCCTGACGAGCCGCCGGGAACGCGCTCGGTGTTCCACGGGTTGCGGGTCGCGCCGTAGAACGAAGTCTCGGTCGTCGAGCCCATCGCGAACTCGTCCATATTCAGCTTGCCGACGATAACCATACCGGCGGCGTTCAGCTTTTCGATAACGGTCGCGTCGTAGGGCGGCTCAAAGTCGCCGAGTATCTTTGACGCGCAGGTCGTTTTGACGCCCTTGGTGCAGATGTTGTCTTTGATTGATATGGGAACGCCTGCGAGCGGGCCGGTCAGGCGGCCTGCGGCGATGTCCGCGTCGACCTCGGCGGCGCGCTTGAGCGCTGCGTCGGCGATGACGGTGATGTAGGCGTTGATGTCCTTATCGGTAGCGGCGATGGAGTCGAGCACAGCTTTGGTTGCGTCGACGCTCGTGAGCTTGCCCTCCTTTATAAGGCGGCCCGTTTCGAGAGCGGTAAGATTTCTGATATCCATTTGTGCTCCTCCTTATTCGACGGCCTTCGGGACGATGAAGGCTTCCTCGTCGCGCTTTGGAGCGCCCTTGAGCAGCTCCTCGCGGTCGAACGACGGCTTGACCTCGTCCTCGCGGAACACGTTTTTGACCTTGAAGGTGTGGCTCATCGGCTCGATACCGTCGGTATCGACGTTGTTGAGCACGTCCATATAGCCGATTATGGCGTTGAGTCCGTCGATAGTCTTTTCTTTCTGCTCGGCGGAGACCTCAAGTCTCGACAGCGCGGCGACATAGTCGACCATTTCAGCGGTAATTTTCAAAATAAAACCTCCGTTTCGTTGAAGAAAGGATTAACAGTCTATAACAGTCCAATTATAATGTATTCCCCCGCAAAAGTCAACAGCCGCAGGCTGTTTGGCCGCGGTTGGTTGCAGTGGGTTATTGGACGCTGCTTCCACGCGCACGGACGCAGTCCGCTTGTCCGCGTTTATGTGCAGCAAGCTGTTGGGCATCGCTGCCTCGCGCAATGGGTGCGGCGGGTAGTGGGGCGACTATCGATAAGTGAATCGTTGTGGTGTGCCTGCAGCACGGTATTGGATAAGAGTAAGCGCCGCGCCACCAAAGGCTCACCTTACTTCAAGGGGAGCCTTTTTGGGCTCACAGCGAATGTATAATCCCGTGCCGCAGGCACTCCGAAATTATTCAGTATTCACTATTGATTATCCGCTTCTACTTCGGCTGCCTCGTCCACAGGCGGTAGTAGACGCCCTGCTTATTCATAAGAGCCTCGTGCGTGCCCTCCTCTATGATTCCGTCATTGCCGAGGACGAGTATGCGGTCGTAGTCGCGCACGGTGGTCAGTCGGTGGGCGACGGTCAGTGTCGTTCTGCCCTTTGCGAGCCGCTCAAGGCTGTTGCTGACGAGAATTTCGCTTTCGTTATCGAGCGCACTCGTCGCCTCGTCGAGCAGCAGGATAGGCGGATTCTTCAGAAATACGCGCGCTATCGAAATGCGCTGCTTCTGCCCGCCCGAGAGCTTGACTCCGCGCTCGCCGACATAGGTATCGTAGCCGTCGGAGAGCGCATTTATAAACTCGTCCGCGCCTGCAAGCTCTGCCGCGCGGCGAATCTCGCCGATCGTCGCATCCTCTTTGCCGTAGGCGATATTCTCGCGCACCGTTCCGCTGAACAGGTACACGTCCTGCTGCACCATGCCGACCGCCGAGCGCAGCGACTTCAGGGTCACGTCGCGAATGTCCTGCCCGTCGATGAGTATGCGCCCGCTCGTCACATCGTAAAAGCGCGGGATAAGGCTGCACAGCGTGGTCTTGCCGCCGCCCGACGTGCCGACGAGGGCGACACGCTCGCCCGCCGAAATATGCAGATTGAGGTCGTTGAGCACCTCGTTATGGTCGTCGGGATACTCGAACGAGACGCGGTCAAAGTCGATAACGCCCGCGGTGACCTTCAGCTCGGCCGCGTCGGGCGCGTCCTTTATCGCAACGGGCGTGTCCATAATCTCGAAAAAGCGCTCGATGCCCGTCATTCCGCGCTGGAACTGCTCGGCGAACTCGACTATGCGGCGAATGGTCGCGATGAGCGTCGAGACGTAGAGCACATAGGCCACGAGGTCGCCGGGGGAGATGAGCCGCCTGACGACGAAAATTCCGCCGCCGATGACGACCGTCAGGTACATCAGACCGTCGAAAAGCCGCGTTGACGCCTGAAACATCGCCATTGAGCGGTAGGTCTTTTTCTTGATATTCTTGAATTCCTCGTTGCCGCGCGCGAACTTCCTTATCTCGGCTTCCTCGGCCGAGAACGCCTTTACAACGCTCTCTCCCAGCAGGCTGTCCTCGATTTGGGCGTTAAGCTCGCCGATCTGCACACGCTGCTGCTTGAACGCGTTGCGCAGGCGGTGATTGAGCACGCCCGAGACTATCGCCATCACGGGCACGCAGGCGAATATCAGCAGGGTCAGCCACAGGTTGTACGACGCAAGCACGCAGAAGCTTACGGTTATTTTCAGCGCTGCGATGAAGAACTCCTCGGGGCAGTGGTGCGAAAACTCCGTGACCTCGAACAGGTCGTTGGTTATGCGCCCCATTATCTGGCCGATTTTGGTGTTGGAGTAGTAGCTGCGATCGAGCCGCTGCAGATGGTCGAACGCGTCGCGGCGCATATCCGTCTCGATATAAACGCCCATGACGTGACCCATATCGGCCATAAAATACTGCGCGGCCGAGTCGATGAGCCTGAGCACGAGGTAAAGCGCGCCGAGTTTCAGTACAAGCTGCACGCTGAGCGCCGCGAGGTCGGTTATCGCCGTGTTGGTTATCGTGCGAAGTATCAGCGGCAGCACGAGGTCGCACAGGCACGTCAGAGCCGCGCAGAGCAAATCGAGCACGACGGTGCGGCGGTATTTTTTCAGATAAGGCCAAAAGCGCCTTATCAAATGCTTTTTCGGTTTTTTTGCTTTCATTTTTCCTCCGTTTAAAAGCCGCAAAAGTGCCTGCCTTGCAAAAAGGCGGGCACTTTTTTGTTTTAAGCTGTTGCGCGGGCAGATGCGCCGAAAAGGTTGCGCGCGGTTTTTTATATTATGATTTTCTCAGGCGCGTTTCCCGGGCGCGAGAGCAGCCGCGCGTGCTTTCGGCGCAGCGCAGCACCACAGCCGTTTCAGGCAGCGCTTTGCGCGTAACGTGCCTTTTGTGCAGTGCACCCTTTTGGGTGTGCTTTGCGCGCAATGTGCGCCTTATTGGCGGCGCAGCACAGCCGTTTCGGGCAGCGCTTTGCGCGTAACGTACCTTTTGTGCAGCGGCGCGGCGCAGCGCAGCACAGCCGTTTCGGGCAGCGCTTTGCGCGTAACGTACCTTTTGTGCGGTGCACCCTTTTGGGTGTGCTTTGCGCGTAATATGCGCCTTATACGCAGCGCACCGCGTTCCAATCCTCAATCCCGCTTCGGGTACTCACGCCTTGCCTTACTTCACGCTCGGCAGGTTGGGCGCGAGGGGCTGGCGCGGAGTTCCGCCGCCTCCGACGCGCTTTTTCGAGTTGTTGGTGACGACCTTCAGATTGTCAATAAGCGCCTTCATATCCTTGGCATAGGCGGCGTTCTGCGAGTCGGTGGCCTTTGACGCCTTTGCCCACAGATTGATGCCGTAGGCCTTCTTGACCTCGGCGGAAATGTTGATGTCGCCGCCGAAGTTATAGCGCGGGCCGAACGAGTCGTCAACGATATAAGCGCCGTAGTTTTGCAGCGCAAAGAACAGCTTCTTGCCGACCTCGGTGGTTATGCCGAGGCTTTCGACCGTCGCGCTCGGATCGATTGCAAGCAGACTGCCCATAAGGACGTTGGGATTAGTGCCGCCGTAGGTGTCGGACGCATAGCCGTCGGCGGTAGTCGCAGGCCACTTGAAGCCCATATCCTCCCAGTCGAAGTGGAGGTCGGTCTTGGCATACGGCATAATCTTCAGCGCGTGATGAATCTGACCGTCGCCCGTCAGCTCACCCACACGGATAGAACCGCCGAGCGTGCTCAGCGAGCTGCCCCAGTGCGAGCCGTAGGAGCCCTCGTCATAGATGTCGACGCCGCCCTTGGTCGGGTATCCCGTCGCATAGGTCGAGGTCGACGTGGCGCGGCAGGTCGGCTGCATCTGGATTATCGTGCGGCCGTCGGGCTGCAGGATAGCCGAGCAGGTGTTGGTGTCGAGGTCGGCCGAAATCCTGAAGCCTTTCGGCCAATAGGTCGTTACGGTCGACTTTTTCAGAGTCGAAACGTCGGGCCAGCGGTTGTGCATATTAGTCTCGTAAATTTCGAGCTGTTCGTCGCTTTCGGTCGTAGTCAGCAGATACTCCTCGTCGATTCCGTACTCGTCGACAAAGCGGATTCCCGCGTCCTCGTACTTCGCGTCGGAGCCAATCGGCATATTCCAGATGGAGTCGCGCGAGAAAGGCCACAGCCATGGGTCGCGCTCGCCCGACATCGTCTCGTAGCCGAGGTCGGGGTTGCCGTAGTGGCCGTATTTTTCGAAGCTCGCTTTCTGCGCTTCGGTTCGGCCGCTCGCGTCAAAGAACGCGCTCGCCGTCGATGATGAGCCACTTGAAGCGCTGACGGACTTTGAGCCGGATTTTGCGCTCGATGCGTCCTTGCCGCCGTCGCCGCAGGAAACGAGCGTTGCCGCGATGAGCGCAGTGCAAAGAGCGCCTGATAAAAACCGTTTTGATACTTTCATATTCTTTTCCCCCCGTAAAACATACGATGCGCGCACCGCAATGCCGCAGCACTGAAAACCGGTACATTCGGAAGCATTACCCGATACCGATCAATATCGGGCAGCTCCCGTATTTGCGCACTCCTGACAGATGTACTCTTGAGCCGCCTTACTTCAGGCTCGGAAGATCGGGCGCGAGCGGCTTTCTGGGAACTCCGCCGCCGCCGACGGACTTCTTCGAGTTGTTGGTGACGACTTTCAGATTGTTTACTATTGCCCTCATATCCCTGGCATACTGGCGGTTTACGGTATCCGCCGCGGTGCTTACACGCCCGTGCAGGTCGATACCGTAGGCCTTCTTGACCTCGGATATTATGGCGATGTCGGCCGCCCAGTTGAAGTTGTCGCACGCCGAGTCGTCGACGATATAGCAGCCATAGTCCTGCAGCGCCTTGAACAGCTTCCTGCCGACGGGACTCTTTATACCGAGGCTTTCGACGGTAGCGCTCGGGTCGAGAGCGAGCAGACTGCCCATCCTGACGTCGGGGTTCGTACCGCCGTAGCCGCCACTTGAAGCGGCCGAGTCTGCGGTCGTCGCAGGCCAGGTGTAGCCCATCGTTTCCCAGTCAAAATACAGGCAGGTCTTTCCGTACGGATCAATCTTCAGCGCATGGTTAATATCCCCGTCGCCTGTCAGCTCACCCAGACGGATAGAGCCGCCGAGCGTGCTTAGTGCGCTGCCCCAGTGCGAGCCGTAAGAGCCTTCGTCATATATGTCGATCGGTTTCGCGGGAAAGCCGATAACATAGTCTGCGTCGGCGGTGTCGCGGCAGGTGGGCTGCAGCTGGACTATGTGCCGACCGTCGGGCTGAAGGATAGCCGAGCAGGTGTTGCCGAGCAGATCCTTGGAAATGGTCGCACCCTTAGGCCAGAACAGCGAGCCGCCGTTTGCAAGACCGCCCGTCGAGTCGGGCCAGCGGTGGTGCATATCGGACTTGTAAATCTTCAGATCCTCCGCATCGTCGCCCGTGGTCCAGATGTACTCCTCGTCAATTCCGTAGCCGTCGACAAACTTCCAGCCCGTCTCGGCGTACTTGGCGTCGGAGCCTATAGGCATATTCCAGACGGAGTCGCGTGAGAAAGGCCACAGCCACGCCTCGCGCTCGCCCGACATCGTCTCGTAGCCGAGGTCGGGGTTGCCGTAGTGGCCGTATTTGTCATAGCTTTCGCGCTGCGCAGCCGTGCGGCTTGTGTAGTCAATCGGCACGCTCGACGTCGCGACGGACACTGAGGAAGCGGAGCTCGCCTTCTTCGACGACGAGCCGCTCGAAGCGTTATCGTTGCTCTCGCCGCACGAGGCAAGTATGCCCGCAATGAGCATCGCACTTGTCACACGCGAAATTGCGGCGGCAAGTTTTTTCATATCTTTTCCCTCCCGAATTCTCGCTTAATCAACACGTATTTTCCGTCTGAGATAACACAAAAAGCCATATCCGTGAGATTGTGCACAGATATGGCTTTCCTTGTTCTTGTGCACGTGCGCCGTACCGTAAGTAAATTCAGGCTTAAAGCGCAGCGCTGTCAGAAACGGATTACTTCAGGCTCGGAAGGTTCGGAGCAAGCGGCCTTCTGGGAGTGCCGCCGCCGCCGACGGTCGCCTTGGAGTTGTTGGTGATGACCTTGAGATTCTCGATCATGGCCTTGAGATCCTTGGCCCATGCGCGGTTTACGGAGTCGGCAGTCATGCTGTAGTTGCCGTTGATGTTGATGCCGTAAGCCTTCTTGACCTCGTCGATAACGGCAATGTCACCGCAGAAGTTGTACTCCTCCCAAGCGGAATCATCAACGATGTAGCAGCCGTAATCCTGAAGCGCCTTAAAGATCTTCTTACCGGGCTTGGTGGTGATGCCGAGGCTCTCGGCAGTCACGTTCGGATCGATGGCGAGCAGGCTGCCCATTCTTACGTTGGGGTTCTTACCGGCGTAAGCGCCTTCCGACGCGCCCGAGTCAGCGGTCTTGGCAGGCCAGGTGTAACCCATAGTCTCCCAGTCGAAGTACAGGCAGGTCTTGCCGAATACGTCGAGCTTGAGCGAGTGGTGAATGTCTTCGTCGTTTGTCAGCTCACCGAGTCGGATAGAGCCGCCGAGGGTGGACAGGTAGCTGCCGTAGTGCGATCCGAAGTATCCCAAATCATAGATGTCGACCTTTCCGCCGCCGATACCGACAACGTAGTTGGCGTCGGTGGTGTCGCGGCAGGTGGGCTGCAGCTGTATTATGTAGCGGCCGTCAGGCTGCAGTATAGCGGAACAGCAGTTACCGCGCAGTTCTTTGGAAATGGTCACTCCGCGCGGCCAGTATATCTTGCCGCCGCGATGATAGTTGGTGACGTCGTCAGGCCAACGGTCATGCATGGTGGATTTGACGATCTCGAGCTGTTCGTCGTTCTCATCGGTAGTCCAGATGTATTCCTCATCGAATCCGTATGCATCATAGAACTCGAATCCGACATGCTCATACTTCGCATTGGAGCCGAGCGGCATATTCCATATGGAATCACGGGAAAAGGGCCACGTCCACGGATCGCGTTCGCCGGACATGGTCTCGTATCCGAGATCGGCGTTGCCGTAGTGGCCGTATTTATCGAAGCTTGCCCTCTGCGCCTCATTCTTGCTGGTGTCGTAAGCGGTAGACGAGGTGTTGCTCTCGGTCTTGCCCGACGCTGCCTTGCTTGATGAGCCGGAAGACGTGCTGTCTCCGCCGCCCGAGCAGGACGCAAGTATACCCGCTATAAGCGCAACGCTTGTTAAGCGCGAAAAAGCGGTAAGGATTTTTTTCATCTGGTGATACCTCCCTGAAAACAATAACCTGAAAACAATAATAGGAGTATGATCTTGCACTCTTTGAGTTCGATTCGCTCCACATATGCACAAGAATATTAACATTTTTTACGAGCTAAATCAAGTAAAAAGCACCGATTAAGCACACATCTGTGAAATGTCAACATACTTATGCCGCCCGCTTTGTGCAACTTTTCAGTCAGCTTCGCTGCAGAAGAGTGCTTGTTTTGCAATCGGGAACAAAAAATGTTGAAAATCGGGCGAAGCTGGTCTATAATAATGTAGTTACCGGACGCGCCCGAAAGCAAGCGCGTCGCCGACAAATACCTTCGGCCGTGCTTCGGCCGACAAAACGGAGGAATCACCTGTGCTGCCTTTTGTTCCCAACGGTACCAAAAAGCTGGTCATCTCGACCGACTGGGGCGACTACGCCCGATATCCCGTTCACACTCACGTTGTAATGAGCGGCGACGACCTTGAAGAAATGATGGAGCGCTACCTTATGCCCTACCTGCAGAAGGGTGATATGATCTTCATCAGCGAGAAGATCGTCGCTATCAGCCAGGGACGCGCGTTCCCGATCGACGAGATAAAGCCGTCGAAGCTCGCAAACTTCCTGTGCAAATTCGTTTATAAGACCCCCTACGGCATCGGCCTCGGCTCGCCGTGGACGATGGAGCTTGCCATTCGCGAGCTGGGCGCTCCGAAGATCCTGTTCGCCGCCGCCTGCTCGGCCGTGACCAAGCTGTTCGGCATACGCGGTGTGTTCTACCGTATCTGCGGCCCGCGCGCGCGCGCCATCGACGGCCCGTGCGACTGCACGCTCCCGCCGTACAACCACTATGCGAAGCTCGCGCCGAAGGACCCCGACAAGGTCGCGGCAAAGCTCGCCGAAAAGACGGGCAACGAGGTCGTCATCATCGACGCAAACGACCTCGGCGTCGAGGTGCTCGGCCGCAGCAACAAAAAGCGCGAGATTCCGCAGTGCCGCGCCATTTTTAAGGACAATCCGCTCGACCAGTCGCGCCAGCAGACCCCGCTTTGCATCGTGCGCCCCGTCTCCAAGGAGGAGGGCGAGCGCCTGACCGCGGAGCTTAACGCCGCCATCGCCGAGGGCAGGCTCGGAGGCGACGCTGAGGACGCCGACAACGGGGACAAGACCGAATGAGACGCATAAAATACCTGATAAAGCGCATCGCCCGTATGGACTACGGCGCTATGCTGCGCGTGGTAAAGCTGATACACAAGAAAACGGGCAAAAACAGCGTGTGGCTGTTTTTCGATATGATCCGCTGCGGTATGAAGTACGGCGCGGGCTATCAGGACTACCGCCTGTGCGAGTTTTACAATCTCACGCCCGAGCAGCGCGCGACCTATGTTACGCGCGGCATAAACAATCAGATCGTCGCCAAGCTCAACCGCCGCGAAGCGTACCACTTCGTTGAGGATAAGACCGAGTTCAACACGATATTCGCCGACTTCCTCGGCCGCGGCTGGCTGAATATGGAAAAGGCGGGCGAGAGCGAGTTCGAGGACTTTATGGCAAGCCGCGAGGTAATAATCTCAAAGCCCGCCGCATCCACCTGCGGCAAGGGCGTTGAGAAGCTGAAAAAGTCCGATTTTGCCTCGCTTAAGGCGATGTACGCTCATCTGAAAGAGCAGGGCAGCGGGCTTATCGAGGACTGCCTTGAGCAGCACCCCGACATCAGCGCCATCTACCCTCATTCGATAAACACGCTCAGAATTGTGACCGTCATCGGCCGCGACAACGAGCCGCACGTCGTTTACGCATTCATTCGCATTGGCAACGGCGGACGCTACGTCGACAACATAAATGCGGGCGGCATGGCCGCTCCGATCGAGCTTGAGAGCGGGCGCATACAGTACGCGGCGTTCGACAAGGACTCAAACTACTACGATGTGCACCCGAGCACGGGCTGCCCGATAGTCGGCCGCGTGATCCCTTATTGGAAGGAGTCGCTCGAGACCTGCCTGAAAGCGGCGAAGATGGTCGACGGGCTCGGCTACGTCGGCTGGGACATCGCCGTCACGCCGAACGGTCCGGTGCTCATAGAGGGCAACCACTTCCCGGGCCACGACATTCTGCAAATGCCCCCCCACGTCCCCGATAAAATCGGGATGCTCCCGAGGTTCAGGGAATTTATTGATATTTAACAAAAAAGCGGACTGCTCAAACAAAAGCAGTCCGCTTTCGGTTTATGTAATAGTAAAGGGGCAGGTGTACCGACAAAGGCACAGATTGGATTATGGTAAGCAACGCGCTTCAAAAGCCTCCCCTTGAAGTAAGGGGAGGCTTTTTCGGTGCAGCGCACACATTCAATATCCATTAAAAACGCGCCCCGCGTAAGGAGTGCTTCAGCGAGTTCCAAACTCGCTGAAGCAGTTGCTCGACGCGGGGCACTTATTTATCCGATATTCACGCTCCGTGCGCGGACAGGCCGCCCTCGGCGGCGCGGATTAAAAGTTGTGCCAACGCAGCCACGCGTGGCAGAGGTCGACCCAGCTTTGCAGACGGGGGTCAATCCTGTCGGGTGACCAGTGCATCGGGGTAAGCTTCATATCCGCAAGCGACAGTCCGTGAGGGCCGTCGCCGAAAACGTGCAGCTCATACGGCACATTGTGCGCTTTGAGCGCAAGCGCGAGCAGAAGCGAGTTCTCGCTCGGCACGGCGTTGTCGTTGGCGGTCGTCCAGATGAACGTCGGCGGCGTGTTCTCGGTCACGGCGTTTTCGAGCGACAGTTTCCTTATCATCTCGGGGGCTTCCTTATTTGTGCCGAGCAGGCAATTGCGCGAGCCGAAATGAGTGCTCTCGCCGAGGGTCACGACCGGGTAGCACAGCACGCATGAGTCGGGGCGCATGACCGACGGCTCCTCGCCGAGCGCATCGACGACGACCTGCTCGCCGTAAAGCGAGCTTACCATGCCCGCGAGGTGTCCGCCCGCGGAGAAGCCGAGCACGGAGATATGCTTCGGGTCAAGCTCGAAGCGCTCCGCGTTCTTGCGCACGAGCGCGACGGCCGCCGCGCCCTCGATAAGCTGCTGCGGATACTGCGCGGGGGCGCAGGTGTACCACACAACGAAGGTCTGGTAGCCCTTCGCGGCAAAGGCGAGCGCGACAGGCTCGCTCTCGCGGTGGGAAGTCCCCGAGTAGCCGCCGCCCGGGAAAATTATCATCGCAGGGCGGTCTTTTACATCGAGCTCGCCGTCATAGGTCTGGATGTAAGCGTCGACCGAGGCCTTGCTGTCGGCAAGCGACGGGAAATAATCTTTCAGCTTCAGGTTTTCAAATTTCATAGTGTTTTTCTCCTCCGAAATCCGCCGTCAGGCGATAATGTCCGCAAATTCGGCGTGCGTCACTTTTGCAAGGTCGTCGGGAGCGACAAATATCTGCGCTCCGATGCGCCCGCCGCTGATGATGATGCGCTCAAAGTCGTGCGCCGACGAGTGAATGACCGTGCGAAACTGCCTTTTCATACCGATCGGCGTGCAGCCGCCGCGGACATAGCCCGTAAGCGCGGTTATCTCCTTGACGTGTATCATCGAAACAGCCTTTTCGCCTACGCTCGCCGCGGCTTTTTTCAAGTCAAGCTCCTCGGCGATGGGTATGACGAAAACGTAGTGCTCTCCGCTTTTTGCGACGGTGACAAGAGTCTTGAACGTCTGCCCGTACGGCTGATGAAGCTCGTCGGCGATCTTTATCGCGTCGATGAACTCCTCGCAGTCGTAGAGGTTGATGTCATACCCGATCCTGTTGCGGTCAAGTATGCGCATCGCATTTGTCTTGACTTCCTTGCCCATAGCGCAAAAGCTCCTTGCGGTAAACTGATAAAATCATTATAGTCCATATCCCCGTTCACTTCAAGCCGTTTTTTCGTGTCAACGGCTGAATTTTTGAATACTATGTTAGAAAAAAGCCGTTATCCGAAGCGATAGCGGCGGAAAGCGGTGACAGTATGACAGAACTTAAACTGCCGGTATTCTTTGCCGGAGTGATGTCGGCCGACGGCTATTGTTCGCGGCTTGACGGAATATACGATCCCGACGACGGCTGGCGCGCCTACCTGATAAAGGGCGGCGCCGGAATGGGCAAGTCGACGCTGATGAAAGCGCTCGCAAGCGACCTGACCTCGCGCGGGGCAAGAGCCGAGCTTATCGCGTGCCCGAGCGACCCGAACTCGCTCGACGCGGTGATCTTTCCCGACCTCAAAGTTGCCGTTATGGACGCGACCGCGCCGCACATCGTCAACCCTAAGTACCCCGAGGCGTGCGAGGTCATCGTAAACCTTGCCGACTGCTGCGACCACGAAAAGATGCGCGCGTTAAGCGGCGAGGCACTGCCTGTCTACAAGCGACTGAGCGCGCTTTACGCCCGTGCGTCGCGCTACGTTGCGGCTATAGGAGCGCTGTCGGCCGACACGTTCCGCATAGCCTACGACTGCCTTGATGTGAGAAAAGCGGCGCAGTTCGGCGCTCATCTGGCAGAGAAAAACATACCCTTGTCCGTCGGGCGCGGGCGTGAGCAGGTGCGGTTTTTAAGCTCGGCGACCCCGCTCGGGCTTATGCATTTGAGCGACACGGTCGGCATGATGTGCGACCGCGTGATAGCCGTCGAGGACGAGTGCGGTGCGGCGTCGCGCGTGATACTCTCGGCGGTGCGTATGACGGCGCTCGAGCGCGGAGCGGACATCATCACCTGTATGTGCCCGTTTGCACCCGACGACAAGGTCGAGCACATAATTATCCCCGAGCTGCGTCTTGCATTTGTTACGCAGAACAGCTCGCTTAAAACGCCGACGGGCGAGCGGATCATCCACGCGCGCAGGTTCACGGACGCAGCGCAGCTGCATCAGAAGCGGCAGAGGTTAAAGTTCAACCGCCGCGCCGTCAGTGAGCTGATACGCGGCACGGTGCAGACTCTTGCGCAGGCGAAGGCGACCCACGACGAGCTTGAAAAGCTCTATGTTGCGAACATGGACTTCGCCGCCGTAACCGACCGCCTGTTGGAAATCGAAGCAAGCATAGCTTGATTGTCCACCCAAAGGGTGTTTGTCCGCGCAGCCGAAGGCTGTTTGTCCGCGCTTTTACACGGCGTGTTATTGGAAACAACCACCTCGCGCACGGACGCAGTCCGCTTGTCCGCGTTTTTGCGCAAAGGGTTATTGGGAGCAACCACCCCGCGCAATAAGAACGGTGCGTGATTTTTCAGGTTAGCAGTGCACCAAAGCCTCCCCTTGAAGTAAGGGGAGGTGGCACGGCCTTAGCCGTGACGGTGGGGATTTCAGTACGCATTTTGGTATAGCAAGTTATTTCAAATATTATCCCGCGCAATAGGCGCGGCAAGTAATCAGTCGACCCCTCAGTCGGCTGCGCCGACAGCTCCCCTTACGCAGGGGAGCCTTTGGACGGTGCGCAGTTTACGCAGGGGAGCCTTGGGGGCGCAGTGCGAACCCCTATCCAATCCGTGCCTTTAGGCACACCGCACCTCTTACCTCTTCACTCTTACTTCTTACCTAAAAAATTCCCCCGCGGAAGCAGCACTCAGCGAGTTTACAACTCGCTCGGCAGTTACTCACGCGGGGTAGCTTTTTATCTGATGTACGCGCTTTCAGCGCGGATCAAAGAACGCAGGCGGCGGTGATGTAGGCGGCGTAGACTGTCAGCAGCACGACTCCCTGCCAGCGGTAGAAGCGCTTTCTGACGATCGGCGGGATAACGGCTATCAGTCCTATCGCAAGGCATACGGGCAGGTCGAGCATATAGCTCGAGGGGTTGACGACGAGCTTACCGCCCGATGAGAACGAGCATACCGACAATATCAGCGTCAGGTCGAACACGTTCGCGCCGATGATGTTGCCGACCGAGAGCGACGACTGCTTCTTTGCAATCGCGGTGACGGTCGTGACAAGCTCGGGCAGGGAAGTGCCGATGGCTATCATCGTGATCGCGATTATGTCCTCGGGGATTCCGCTTATCTCGGCAATCTTCGTGCCGTAGTCGACGAGCATATTCGCGCCGAGCACAATGAGCGCCGCACCGATGATGAACTTAACGATGTTGCCCGCGACGACCTTGCCGCTCGGGCGCTCGACCGCCCCGTCGCCCCCGGAAGAAGCCGCAGCGGAAGCCATATTGCGCTTTGCACTCTTTACATTATTATACATAAACACGGCGAACATCGCGATAAGGATTATGCTCGGGATCATGCCGATGCTGCCGCTCGGAGCGAAAACAGTCAGCACCGCCGCGGCCGCGACCATGGTTATCGCCTGCGGCACAAACTGACGGCGGTCGATCTCGCCGGGCATACACACAAGCGAGATGCCCATTATCAGGCCGATGTTGGCCGTGACCGAGCCGACCGCGTTGCCGACGGCTATCGTCATATAGCCCTGCGCTTCGGCGGTCATCGAGCCTGCGGCCTCGATGAGACGGTTGCCGTTTACCGTCGCAAACAGCGAGGTCAGCAGCTCGGGCATCGTAGTCGCAAAGCTGACAACGGTTGCGCCGATGATGAACTTCGGTATCCCCGACATTTCGGCAAGCCAGCTTGCGGCGTCGACAAAGAAATCGCCGCCCTTGACGATAAACACCAGTCCGACCAGGAACATTATCACTATACCGATGATGTTGTCGTTAAAAAACGTCAAAACCTGATTCATTAAATAAAGACTCCGTTTCGGTTGTTATTCCGACTTGAATTCGGGAGGATCACTCTGCGTCTGAAGAGCCGCTCGTCGCGCTGTCGTTGCGCGAGTCGTGGACTTCACCGTCAACGTCGCTGTCGGCGGCGTCTGTTTCATCGGGGGCTTCACCGTCAACGTCGCTGTCGGCGGCGTCCGCTTCATCGTGGGCTTCGCCGTCAACGTCGCTGTCGGCGGCGTCCGCTTCATCGTGGGCTTCGTCCGCTTTCCCGGCCGGGGTCGGCTCAAACGAGCACAGCACGGCGAAGATCAGCGCGGCAAAGCCGATGTGCGCCGCGTCGGGCAGCGCTCCGCCGTGAATGGTGGCGCTGTTGCCCGTCAGCAGCGCGACGACGCAGGGAATAAACGCGCACAGGCAGAACATGACCGCCGCAAGGCCGAAGCCGTAAAGCGAGCGCGGCAGCTTTTCGTCGCCGATGCCGCAGACGAGCTTTGCAAGGGCGGTGAAAAACAGCAGCACAAGGCACATCGTGACGATGTCGAACATCGAGTCGGAGATAGCGATTTCGCCGTTGTAGCCGATGAAGCTGACGAACAGGCGCACCATCGCATACAGCACGCCGACGAGCGACGCGGTGGGCGCAAACTCGGCGCGCCCTGACTGCGCAAAGCCGAACCACGCGAGCACAAGCGCAAACGCGACCGCGCACAGCGCTTCAAGCGCGTCGGCAAAGCCGCTGTCCGCAATGACGAAATTTTCTGCCGCGCTTATTGCAAGGCAAACGGCCGCAAAGCAGCTTGCACCGCTTAAGCTGCGGCTTTTTTGCGGCAGGGCGACCTTTTCCGGCCGCGACAGGCGCGTCATAATGACGAGCATGACCGCGAACGCCACGCAGACGCCCGAAATGACCGCGCCCGCCGTTTCAAATCCGGTGCGGTAGAAGCCGGTCTGCGAGTCGATCATATAAAACCGCTGCACCGTGCGTGCGATGACGAGCAGCGGCGTGCAGATGTAAAACAGCGTAAAAACGAGAGACCGTTTCAAATCACTTGCACTCCCTTATCTCTTATCCATCGAGACGTAGGGCTGCTTCTGAACGACAGCCTTGTACGCGGGACGGATTATTCTCGAGCCGGAGGTCAGCTCCTCAACTCGGTGAGCCGACCAGCCCGCGATACGCGAAACGGCGAAGATCGGCGTGAACAGCTCGGGCGGAATCCCGAGGGCGCTGTAGACCACGCCCGAATAGAGGTCGACGTTGGCGCACATCGGCTTGTCGGTGCCCTTGACCTCGGCGACGACCTCGGGGGTCAGCCGCTCAACGGCCTCGAGCAGCTCAAGCCGCTCGGCAAGCGCGCCCTCGAGGTGCAGATTGTCGGCAATGCCCTTTATCTCGACCGCACGCGGGTCGCTTAAAGTATAGACCGCGTGACCCATGCCGTAGACAAGCCCCGAACGGTCGCCCGCCTGCTTTTTGAGCATTTTGGCGAGATAGTCGCGCACCTCGGCGTCGGAACGGATATTCCTGATGTTTTTGAGCATATCGTCGGCCATTTCCATGACCTTGATGTTTGCGCCGCCGTGGCGCGGGCCTTTCAGCGAGCCGATGGCCGCGCTTACGGCCGAGTAGGTATCGGTTCCCGAGCTTGTGAGCACGCGGGTGGTGAAGGTGGAGTTGTTACCGCCGCCGTGGTCGGCGTGGATCATCAGGCAGCGGTCGAGCACCATCGCCTCCTCGCGGGTGAACGCGCGGTCGGGGCGAATGGACGAAAGAATCGACTCGGCAATGGAATGCTTCGCGTCGAGCGGGTGGAAGAACATACTCTCGCCGTCGTAGTGGCGGCGCTTGACCTGATAGGCATAGGTCATAATGACGGGCATACGCGCGATAAGCTCGATGCACTGGCGCAGCACGTTCTCAAGCGAGGTGTCGTCGGGATTGTCGTCATAGGAATAAAGCGCGAGCACGCTGCGCCCGAGCTTATTCATTATATTACGCGACGGCGCTTTAATTATCATATCCTCGGCAAAATAAGGCGGCAGCTCGCGCACACTGCTGATGATGTCCTTGAACCAGCTGAGCTGCTCCTTGGTGGGCAGCTTGCCGAACAGCAGCAGCCAGATGACCTCCTCGAAGCCGTAGCGGCCGTCGGCGTTGCAGCCCGCGACTATCTCGCGCATATCGATACCGCGGTAGCGCAGTCGGCCCGGAACGGGCTGACGCTCGCCGTCGTCGATGATGTAGCCGTGAACGCTGCACACGCGGGTAAGCCCCGCCATAACACCGGTGCCGTCCTCGTTTCGCAGGCCGCGCTTGACGTGGTAGCGCTCGAAATCCGCAGGGTCGATGTGGTTATTTTTCTTGAATTCCTTGCATAAACTGGACAAGGCGTCAAAAGATATGTCCATTTTCGGCTCCTTTCTTTTGGTCGTTCGGAAGAAAACCGCACGCTCTTTCTTACAATTAAATTTAATAACTCATTTTACTATATTGCTCCGCTAAAGTCAAGGAGGTCTCGGCATATGGGAGGCTCAAGCGGCAAAAAAATATACATAGCCGTATCTCTGGCGCTGTTTCTGACTATAGCTCTGCTCCCGATAAGCGGGCTGAAGGCGTCCGACATCGGCGGCTCGTCGGGCGCAAAAGGCGGCGCGTCCGTCTCGGGCGAAAGCTTTCGCGTGCTGATTTCGGACAGCAAAAGGGTTGAGAAAATAAAGCGCGACGAGTACCTTTTCGGCGTTGTTGCGGCCGAGGTCGGCGGCGGATACGAGCCTGAGGCGCTCAAGGCGCAGGCGGTCGCTTCGTACACCTTCGCGCTCTATCGCAAAGCGCAAAACGGCGGCAAAAAGTACGACATAACCGACGACCCGTCAAAGGATCAGGCCTACATCACGCGCTCGGCGGCGCGCGAGAAGTGGGGAAAAAAGGCCGACAGCTACGAAAAGGCCGTCGACGAAGCCGTCGCGGCGGTCGCGGGCTATCGGCTCGTCGACGACTCGGGCGCGCCGATACTGGCAGCCTACCACGCAGTCAGCGCGGGACGCACCGAGTCGGCCGAGGTCGCGTGGGGCGAAAAGCTCGACTACCTGCAGCCGGTCGAAAGCGTGGGCGACCTTTTAAGCCCCGACTACCTCTCGGTACGCACGTTCACGCAGGCGGAGTTTGCTCAGCTGATGAAGCCCGAGGTCGCGCTCGAGGGCGACGCGGGCGGGTGGCTCGGCGAGCTGAAATGGTCGCAGTCGGGCACGGTCACTTCGGTGACCGTCGGCGGCAAAGCCCTCACGGGCGAGCGGGTCAGACAGCTGCTTAGCCTGCACTCGGCGGCGTTTGAAGCGTCCTGCTCTGACGGCGGCTTCACATTCAAGGTCAAGGGCTACGGCCACGGGGTCGGCATGAGCCAGTACGGTGCAAACTATATGGCAAAATGCGGCTCGACGTTTCTTGAGATACTCAGCCACTACTACACCGGCTGCAAAATGGTGCGCGGATAAGCGCCCATATCACAAAAATATTCACCAATATGTAGTGGCGTTTCGTCGGCTTGTGACGGAGCGCCACTATTTGTTGTGCGCGGGACGGTGACGGCTTTCGACGAATTTCTTTTTTTACGAAAAATTGTGTTGACATAACCACATAAAATATTATATAATCTAACATTGCAGGGCTGTACTTATCGGCCCGTCCCACACGGTGTAAGGCCGCGAGGGGGCATTTTGCGTTTTTCGGTTGACCCGAAGATATAACGAGATTTCTAATGAACGGAGGGGTTATCAGTGTTAAGAACCTACCAGCCCAAAAAGCTTCACCGCAAGAAGGAACACGGTTTCCGCAAGAGAATGGCTGACGCGAACGGCCGCAAGGTGCTTGCCCGTCGCAGAGCTAAGGGCAGAAAGCGCCTGTCTTACTGAAAACAAGCAGGCCACTTTTAAGTGGCCTTTGTTTTTATCGCGATAATTCGTTTAAAACCGACCCGACCGCCAAAGGAGTGCGCCGAAGTGACACAAACGCTGAAGCAGAACTACGAGTTCCGCCGTGCCTACACGCGCGGAAAGTGCCTCACCGCGCCGACTCTGGTCACCTACGCCTTCAAGCGCCGCTCGGGTGAAGCGAGAATAGGCATAACCACGGGCAAAAAGCTCGGCAACGCCGTCACGCGCAACCGCGCGCGCAGGGTGATTCGCGCCGCCTGGCGCGAGGTCTGCCCCGAGGTAAGCGGCGCTGCCGACATAGTTTTTGTCGCGCGCGCGCGTACCGCTCCCGCCAACAGCCGTGACGTCGCGGGCGTTATGCGAAATCAGCTCAAGGCCTGCGGCCTTATAGGCGAAAACGAATGAAAGCGCTCAACCGTCTGGCTTTAAAGGCCATCGACGTCTATCGCCGCGGGATCTCCCCGCTCAAGCGGCCGTGCTGCCGCTTCTATCCGACCTGCTCGGCCTACGCTGCCGAAGCATTCTCGACCTACCGCTTTTTCAAAGCATTAAGGCTTACTCTTCGGCGTCTGCTCAGGTGCAACCCGCTCTGCAAGGGCGGCTACGACCCTGTCCCTCTGCCCGAGAGGTTCAACAATGGAGGACACACTAAATGACTGCGTTTCTCGCAAAGATCATGAGCTATATTATGACGCCCTTCTGCGCCATATTCGGCAACAACTTCGCGCTTGCCATCTTCTTTTTCACCGTGTTTATCAACATCGTGTTCTGCCCCATCAACATCAAGCAGCAGAAGTCAAGCGCAAAGCAGGCAAGGCTTAAGAACAAGATTGCCAAGCTCAACGAAAAATACGCCGACGACCGCGTAAAGCTTCAGGAAGAGACGGGAAAGCTCTATCAGGAGGCGGGTGCAAACCCGATGTCGGGCTGCCTGCTGCTCCTGCTCAGGCTGCCGTTCTTCTTCGGCCTTTACTATGCGATTCAAAGCCCGCTGACCTATCTTATCCACGCCGACTCCAAGCTCATCGACGGCGCCAAGAAGATAGCCGAGGGTCTTAAAATCATCACCAAGAACACCCGCGCGCCCGAGATCGACATTCTCCACAACCTTGACCGGATCGTTGCCAAGGGCGGAGAGCAGTACAGCGCTCTCAAGGGCTCGTTCAGCTTTGACCTGTTCGGTCTCGACCTGACCCAGACCCCTGAATTCTCGTGGAATTTCAGCGAATGGACGTGGATATGCATCATTCCGCTGCTCGCGTTCGCCACTGCGATGCTCAGCTCCGTTGTCTCGATGATAATTCAGAAGCGCACCAACCCCGACGCTCCCTCGATGAACGGTATGCTGCTTATCATGCCGCTGTTCTCGCTGTGGATCGCGTTCAGCGTTCCCGGAGCCGTCGGCTTCTACTGGGCGTGCTCGAGCTTCATCGGTATGCTCATTCAGGTCGTTACGCAGCTGCTTTTTAACCCCGGCCGCGTCATCGCCAAGATCGAGGCGAAAGAGACGCTCGCCCGCCGCGCTAAAGAGCAGGAGCTTATCAGGGCGGCCGCTGACAAGAACTAACAATATCTTCGCTTGCGCCGGGATTCAGGCGCTGTCACGAAAGGATGTCACTTTATGATAATCGAAGCCGTTTCCACCGCTTCAACCATCGACGAGGCCCGCGCTCTCGCGGTCGCCGAGCTCGGCGCGCCCGAGGATGCAGACGTCGAATTTGAAATAATCGACCTGCCCGAAAAGAAGATCCTCGGCCTGTTCGGCGGCAAGCCCGCCAAGGTCAGAGCTTTCTACGACGACGGCAGGAGCGACCTGCCGAAAAAGGCCGAAAAGCCCGCTGCCGCGCCCGTTCAGAAGCCTGTTAAGGCCGACAAGCCGCGCGAAGGCAAGCCTGCCGAGCGCGCTCCCCGCGCCGAAAAGCCTGCTCAGAAGCCCGCTGCCGAAAAGAGCGCTCACAAGGCTGACAAAAAGCCCGAGCACAAAAGCGAGCGGAAAGAGCGACCCGCAAAGCAGGTCAAGCTCAACGACGAGCTTATAAACCGCACCGTTGACTACCTCAAGGGTATTATCGAAAAGATGGACTGCGGCGAATACGAGCTTGAGGTCAAGGAGGTCGAGGGCGGCTTCTGCATCAGGCTTACCGGCGACGGCCTCGGCATCGTCATCGGCCGCCGCGGCGAGACTCTTGACTCGCTGCAGTACCTCGTCAGCCTGTTCTACAACAATAACGAGAGCAGCTTCGTCCGCGTTGTGCTTGATGCCAACGACTACCGCACAAAGCGCGAGACCACGCTGACCGAGCTTGCAAGGAAGGTCGCCGACCAGGTCGTCGCCGAGCAGAGAAATCAGTCGCTCGAGCCGATGAATCCCTATGAGCGCCGCGTCATCCATACCGCAATTCAGGAGATCGACGGTCTGACCTCCTGGTCGATAACCGACGGCCGCGAGCGCCGCGTTATCATCGGCCTTGCCAATCCCGACGGCACGCCTGTCGACCCCGACTACAAGCCGATGCGCCGCGCAGACCGCGGCAGAAACGACCGTCACGGTCGCGGCCCGTCCCGCGGTGACCGCCGCCCGAGCCGTCCGCGCTACGAGAGCAGCGCTCCCGTGCGTGAAAAGAGAAGCGACGCGGGCGATCTGCCCCTTTTCGGTCGCGTAGACGTGGAGAAATAATTGGGAAGCAAGGGGCTTTCGGCGTTTCACCCACGCCGAAAGCCCCTGTTTTTATGTGTTGCGGTTTCGGTGGGCGTGCGCGGATATGCGGTCGAGACGATACAGCCTGCGGACGCAAGTTGGGGCATTGCTCGGCAGCTGTTAAGCGGAAGTCTGGCGGCAGCTGTTGTGCGGAAGTCGGGCGGCAGCCGTTGTGCGGAAGTCGGGCGGCAGCCGTTGTGCGGAAGTCGGGCGGCAGCCGTTGTGCGGAAGTCGGGCGGCAGCCGT
>CAKSQO010000010.1 GCA_934486615.1 uncultured Eubacteriales bacterium
GTGCCTTGCCGCCGCCTTTTTGCTTGAATAGTGCCGTTCCGCCATGGCTTCCTCTACACGGAAACTGCCATCGGGGAAGTCTTTCCTGTTGCTTTTATCGTCCGCCACATGATATTTGTTGCAGATGGCTTCGCTCAGTTCTCCACGGCTTGCGTAGCGGATTAGGTGTCGAGTGCGCTCGGTTATTACTTTGTAATGACCGGGTATTTTTATTTTTCGGAGGTAACTATGAATAACACAACAGTAACCCTTGCACCGCTGGAAGCGGAGGATCGTGAGCAGTTCATTCTTGATAATCAGGAGTCTTTCAAGTATGGTGCGGCGGAAGAGTTCGGGCTGCGGGACGATCATTTTGAGGAGGACGGAGAGATCATCCCCCGCGCAACCATTGAGCAAAGTATTGATGCACCCGACAGCGAAGCATACCGGATTCTGTATGAAGGCAGAAAGGTTGGCGGTGTGGTGCTGAAAATCGACAAAGAGACACATCACAACGAGCTGGAACTTCTTTTCGTTTCGCCGAAGGAACACAGCAAAGGCATCGGCTATGGCGCTTGGCTTGCCGTGGAAGCTCTGCACCCCGAAACCAAGGTCTGGGCAACCTGCACGCCATATTTTGAAAAGCGCAATATCCATTTTTATATCAACAAATGCGGCTTTCACGCCGTCGAGTTTTTCTCCGCCATGCACCCGGAGCCGAATCCGCCGGAGAAAGACGAACAATCATTCCCCGGCGAGGGGCCGGATGAAATGTTCCGCTTTGAAAAACTTATGAAATGAAACGCACAAATAGCCCCGCACCTCATTCAAAAGGTGCGGGGCTGCGGTGTTGTCTGAACAAAGTTGTTCCCCTGCTATGAAAGTAGTCTCCGTCCCAATGAAGTTGTTCTTCATGGTGTAATTTGTGTAACTCACAGCGAATTTCGACAGAGGAGTTCATAGTTCTTATTTTTGCCATTTAGCCATTCTGCGTTTTTACTTTTTTCATGCGAATCACTGCCGTTACAGGCGCAGTGTTCGAATATCTATTTTTGTGTTTTCAATGTAGTGCTGATACATTAGTTTTGCAGGTAGCAATCGCACATGGGTTCGAATCCCATCCTCTCCGCCAACGGAACCCGCATAAACCCAGTGTTTATGCGGGTTTTCCACACCCATATTGCAAAAAGTAAACACATCTATATCAGGGAGCAAATCTCGGTGAAAATCGCGAATTTTGTTCCCCCAATGGTATATCTGTGGCAAAAGTCGAGAAATCGGCTCTTTTCTTATCCCCTTTTTGAGGAATAGTAATGTATATGGGTAACGAACTATTAAGTCCCCATAGTCAGCCGCCCCTATTCGTGGGCGGCATTCTTAAAGTCGCTTACTCAACCAATGGTTGCATAGCGGTAAACGGATATGTTATACTCATATTGAAGATAAAGTTCTATAATAGAATCAGAAAGCGTTTTCTAATAAAAAATGAGGTGAACTATAATGATAAAAATCGGCGAAAAGATTAAAGAATTAAGAAAGGCACAGGATGTTACCCAAGAGAAGCTAGCTGATTATTTGAATATTTCCTATCAAGCTGTATCTAAGTGGGAAAACGGACTTGCACTGCCCGATATAACGCTTATTCCCGCTTTATCAAATTTTTTCGGGGTTACATCAGATTATTTGTTAGGAATTAAAGCTGATGAAAATGAAGAAAAATTAAATGAATACTATAAAACAGCAATGGGCTGTTCGCATACCGGCGAAATGGAAAAAGGTATAAAAATAGTAAAAGAAGGGTTGGCTATCTATCCAAATAATTCAAAACTATTATCCTTACTTATCGAATTTCTTTTCGGTTTGTTTTGCGCTAACGGTAAAAAAGAGCTTTTAGAAGAAATAATCGCTAAAGCGGAGTTGGTTTTACAAGATAGTACAAACGAAGAAGAACGGATTGATGTTCTGGAAAAATTGGCATACTCATATAACTATCTCGAAATGCAGGATAAGGCAATCAAAACGGCAAACCGTTTGCCGGATACGGTTGTAAATAGACAGCTGGTTCTTTCAAATATAATTATGCCAATGGAAAAACGAAAAGAAAAGCAACAAGAATGTGTATTTTGCAATTTTGAAGTGATGATGAATCATATCTTATGGCTCGGCGGACTTTCACTGGGAAGAAAAGAGTTTTCTAAAGCGATTGATATTTATAAAAGGGCAATAGTCATAATTGAAAACATTGGGAATGAGGGCTTCTTTTTACTTAAATCCGCGGCCGCTTATAACGGTCTTGCAATGGCGTATTCGTCAACAGATGATGTTGATAAAGCATACGAGAGCATCGATGAGGTTATTAGTTGTTATATAGAGTTTGAAAAAATATTGAAAATCGGAAAATACTCCTACAAATCGCCTATCTTTGATAAACTTATTTTCAGCAAAAATGAGTTGCACCCAAATTCAACTACATCGGAGTTTGAAGATTGGTATGCAAAAATGGGACATGATTATAAAAATTATTTTGAGTCGGTAATAAAAGACAAGCGTTTCCCAAAACTACATGAAAAAGTTGAAAACGCATTAAGAGAAATAAAAGGCGGTAAAACCAACAATTAAATTTCCATAGTCAGCCGCCCCTATCCGTGGGCGGCATTTTTAATACCGCCAAAGGCTTTCCCTTATTTTCTTTCCGTTTCCCCTAAAATACGGTGCAAAATAAGGGAATCTTATTTTGCTATTCTCATAGTTCGACCCGTCAGAAACAAAAAATGCTGCCCCACCGTTTCCGGTGAGGCATAGATTATGTACTCTCTTTTATCATTTTTCTTTTCTGCCGCCGCTGTTCGTTCTCACGCTCACGGCGCCGGTTGTATTTGAATTCCAGAATCAGTTCTTTATATTTTTCCGTGCGCGGGTGCGCCAGCCTTTGCGGTGACGCCATAAAGCCGATAAATTCCGCTTTGGCGCAGTACTGTATAGTGCCGAACTTGATGCCAGTTAAGGTTTCTTCCCGTATCCATTCGTGAATGCGCTGCGGGCTGTGACCGACAAGTTCCGCCGCCGCCTGCGTGGGCAGAGCCTCCGGCAGCTCTGCCCACCGCGAATCGAGCCACCGCCGAAAGGCTTCGCAATTTTCCGGGGTGGCTTCAAACATCGGGAGCGGATGCCACTTTGTGCGGTTGGAGAACATGCCGCTCAGTTCCGATAAAAATCCCGGCTCGGTATCCATTCGGGCTTTGAACCGCACTCTGGATATGCTGAAATTCAAATGCTGGTACTATGACCAGGCAATCCGGGACGGAAATGAAGAAAAACTCGCCGCCATGATTCCCGACGAGCTGCCGAAGGACATCCGTGCAATCTACGACAGCTCCCATAAAGAATAACACCCGCCTGCACCTACATCGTAATCGGAGGGCAACGCAGGAAAGTATTGCACCCCCTCAAATTAAGAATTGCCCCCCCTCTAAACCGAAGTTGCACCCCCTTTAAGGGTTTCTATCAAAATTACGGTTCCTTGCCATAATGTGGACACAAAAAAGATGTGTCCACCGAAAAGCCCGATTACATCGGGCTTTTTTGTTGCAAAACGGCGATTTTTCTGTACCGAGATGCAGATGTAAAATCGCCGTTTTACTTTTGTGACCGCACTTGAGTTCGCGAAAAGCTAATATCAAATCCGCCTGCATTTTTATTACCGTCAAAAACGAGAAATATAATCGAAGCAGCATCGTTAACGTCAACAAGCTTCTCTTTGAATAGAGTACAGACGCTCAAACGGTTGGGGCACAGTCAAAGCCTCATGAATCTGGCAAGCTGCTTGATATCGTTTTTATTGCTGCTCTTTGAAAACTATTTTGCCTTACCGACGGCTTTTAAAATATCACACGCCGGAGCAGGTATTCTGCCGAGATGATCCGGACCGACATTCAGCAAATAATTGGCTCCGCGCTCGCGGCAATGGTCACGAATTCTGATAATCTCTTCGGCCGATTTCCAATTATTGTCGAAGTATTTGAATCCCCAAGTATCGTTTAGAGTGCAGGGAGCTTCCGTCGGAACCCGGGCGGGAGTTTCCGGCAGCTCGTTATCTTCCATAGAACAATAATCTCCTAACCCGTTGCCTATTCTCGTATTAACAAGGCAGTCGGGCTGAAGCGATTTAACAAGGTCGAAAAGCTCGCGGCTTTGCTCAGGCGAAATGACCGACGGAGTATCGAACCACATCAGAAGTATGTCGCCGTAGTTCGTCAGAAGTTCGCGCACCTGCGGCAAGACCTTGCTTCTGAAGTATTGATCGTAATTCTTTTTGGAATTATCGGGAAAATCCCAATCGTTTGTCCAAGACCTCAGCTCATCAAGCAAGTTGCCCTCGGTGTCGGGCACTCTGCTCCAACCGCCGCCGTTAGGCTCATGCCAATCCATATCCTGAGAGTAATAAAGTCCGAGCATCATGTCGTGCTTACGGCAGGCATCGGCCAGCTCGCCTATAATATCTCTGCCGAAAGGCGTGCCCTTAACACAGTTGTAGTCATCGTACGCCGAATTATAAAGGCAGAAGCCTTCGTGGTGCTTAGAGGTAATCACAATATATTTCATTCCTGCCGATTTTGCAATCAGTACCCACTCCTCGGCATCAAAATAAATCGGATTAAAGGCTGTGGCGAGCTTTTCGTAGTCGGCTTTCGGAATCCTTGCCTTTGACTGTATCCACTCCGCAATCCCTCCGTATTGCTTCCCTTTGTATTCGCCTGCAAGCAGGCTGTAAAGTCCGAAATGCACCATCATTCCGAATTGCGCGCTTTTAAATCTCTCAATAGGATTCATTCTTTTTTCCTCGCTTTATAAAAAGATTCACGGTATCGTTATTATACCTGTTTATGTACCGATTGTAAATTATGATATGAAAAATTTATTGATAAAAATTAATCGTGCTGAAGGTGTGTGAGCTGGCTTCAAATCTTATAAAGCACATAAGAAAAATTCCGTGCGAGCCGTCGGAAAAAGAAAAGCTTCAAATGAAGCTGCGTGACCTTATGGTGACACTTCTGGGCTGCGAGGAATTGTAGCTTCATTACACAAAATCCCCCTGCGAAGCGCACGCTGATTGCGGTTTTCGCAGGGGATTGCTTTATACTTTATACATTTTCGCTGCTTGCCGAGACTGCGGCTCTGCGGGCTTTTAAGCGGTCGGCAGCGTTCATCGCCGAGGTTACGACGAACATATACGCAAGCAATATCGCGATGCTCGGCAGTTCAAACAGGTACGGTACGGGAATAAACCTCCAGAACAGCTTGAGTATGCTCACGTCCGCGCCGAAGGTGAAGAAATAGTTCGCAAACGGGCACACGGTCGCACGCAAAATCAGGTTAATGATATGTACCGAGAACGACAGCGCGAGGAACGCGACGACAACGCACGGGAAGTCCCTGAACTGCGGGCGGTAGAAGCCGAGCGAAGTCAGCGTCAGCCCTGCCACCATAATCAGGATATGAGTGACGTAGAAGCCGAAAATGCGCGGCGTTGCAAGCGAAAAGCCCGTGAACGCAGGCTCGGGGAATATCAGCGCCATCACCGCGCCGAGCGGTGCGGTGAAGAACGAGAAGCCCATAATCGCGCGGCTGCCGATGAGCGCGCCGATTGGGATAAGGAACAGGTTTATGTTGCACAGCTGCAGCGGCAGCTCGTTGAACCAGTTAAACTTGGAGATGCCCGAAATGGCGACAAACTCCGCGTCGACCGACAGGCAGGCCTTGTATGTAAAGTACAGCGCGATGTTCGCCGCGCTCATAATTACAAGGAAAATCTTCTTCGATTTTACACTTTGATTTTTGAAAACAGCTCTTATTGTAATGAAAAGGATCGCGCCGATTGCCAAGAGCATAAAGAAAGTCGCGTTAAACGGTTTTACTGTCATTTTTGCTCCTCCGATCGAAAAATGAATCAACTGCAGAATAGATCAGCACTGCCATAAGACAGCCGAGCACGATGTCGACGACGGAGTGCTGCTTTACAAACACCGTCGAAAGACAGATGACGACCGCGCCGAGTCCGTAAGCGATGCGCGCGCCGAGCTTTTCGGAAAGGCGGCCGCGGCTGAACGTGACCAGATACATTACCGTCGCCTCGTAGCAGTGCAGGCTCGGCAGGACGTTGACAGGCTCGTCTTTTGAAAAAATGAAGCGGCACAGCTGCTCAAAAATTCCGTTTCCCGTGACCTCGGGGCGGAAGTCTATCATCGACGGATAGAGTACAAACAGCGCGGTTGAGATAAAAATGCCCGTGAAGAGGGTCGCCACCTGCCTGTAAAAAAGCTGTTTGTCCCTGAAAAACGCATATATCATCGGCGCGGGCACGAACGCGTACCACAGAATATACGGCACGATGAACGCGGGCACAAACGGTATCAGGTCGTCGAGTGCAACGTGAATGATATGGTGGCGCAGGTTGAGCTGCTGAATACCGAAATAGGCGAGGCCGACGGCGGCGAAGAGCAGAAACCACAGCGCGTGGCGATATTTTTTTACGAACTTTTTCACTTCGGCCCTCCGTTATGCTGTTAAAATTTTAGCATTTTCGGTCATTAAATGTCAACGCGAGTGTCTTAATAGTTTGTCACAAACGTGTAATAAATTCGCCAAATGCGCAAAAAATCAGTATTCGCCGCCGTCTTTAACAAGCGCGCGAATGTGGGCAAACGTCTTGTCCTCGCCCTGCTCGGCAAGCATTCTGAGCCAGCCCTCAAGCAGGTCGGACGTTTCGGGGTGGATTATGCGGTTGGGCTTGCCGCCCAAAAAGTACGCCAAGGGTGAGTCCTCCGTGTAATTCTTGCCGCGATATATTTTACCCGCCGCAACGCGGTCGCAGAACATCTCGACCACATATTTAAGCGGCATTTTGACAGGGCCCGTGCGGCGCATCGCGGGAATATAGTCGATCCAATATTCAAAGTGGTGCTTGTTCCTGCCCTTGTGGTGCAGCCACGCCGCCGAGTAGCCGCGCGTCTCGCGCTCGTGCTCGTTGGGGCTGCGGTTGCCCTGATAATTGCGCACGCCCGGGATAAATTCGGCGGGGGAGAGCTTTGACAAATCGTGCCTCAGTCCCTGAAAGCCGATGCCCGCCTTGAAGCAGTGGCGTATGACCTGATGACGGTGGCGTAAAATAGTGCTTAGATGCCCGAAAAACCTGTTCACTTTCTCAACCTCTGAAATTTCGACGTATGATTACAATTTTAATTATACCACCTCGCCCGCCGCGGGTCAACTTTCGGTTTATATTGACAAATACCCGCGCGCGGCTTTATAATTATATTTAATGTATGCGGGGTGCTTTTTGATCAAAAGAGCCTGCAAGCGGGAGGGAAAAGAAGTGTTTGACTTTTTCAGAATAGCCTGCGCCGTACCCGATTTGAGCGTCGGCGACGTCGGCTTTAATACCGAAAAAATCGCCGAGAAGCTCACTGAGGCCGAGCAACGCGGCGCGTGCCTGACGGTATTCCCCGAGCTTAGTTTGACAGGCTACACCTGCGCCGACCTGTTCTTTCAGCGCACGCTGCTTGACGGCGCGAAGGCGGGGCTTGCGCGGCTTGTTAAGCTCAGCGGCACGCTCGGGACGGCGTTCGCGGTCGGCCTTCCGCTTAAAATAGGGGACAGGCTGTTCAACTGCGCGGCGTTTGTCTGCGGCGGGCGCGTGCTCGGGCTTGTGCCGAAGACGTTTTTGCCGAATTACAACGAATTTTACGAAAAGCGCTGGTTTTCACCGAGCGAAGCGCTCGATTCAGCTTCCGTTAAAGCGAAAGATATCGGGCTTGACGGCGATTACGATGTGCCGGTCGGGCGTGACCTCATCTTCGATTTTGACGGCGTGAAAGTCGCCGCCGAGGTCTGCGAGGATCTGTGGGCGCCTGTGCCGCCGTCGACCTGGCTTGCGATAGGCGGAGCGGAGGTCATCGTCAACCTTTCCGCGAGCAACGAGACTATTTCAAAGCGCGCCTACCGTCGTACGCTCGTCAGTCAGCAGTCGGCGCGAATGGTCTGCGCTTATGCCTACTGCTCGGCGGGCGAGTGCGAGTCGACGACCGATCTCATTTTTTCGGGCAACGCGCTCATCTGCGAGAACGGCACCGTCCTCGCCGAGAATAAGCAGACCGTCGCAAGCAATCATATCGTGATAAGCGACGTCGACCTCGGGCGGCTGCGCGCCGACCGAATGAAGGTCAAGACCTTTGCTGACTCGGCGGATCTCTATGCGCACCTGCAGCCGACGCGCACCGTCCCGGTCGGCAGCTGCAACTTCGACAGCGACGGCGCGCTTTATCCGATGAATAAGCTGCCGTTTGTGCCGAGCACCCGCGCCGACCGCTTTGAGCGCTGTATGTCGATATTCGAGATGCAGGTCGCGGGGCTTAAAAAGCGCCTTGCGGTCACCGGCTGCAAGGCTGTTATCGGCGTATCGGGCGGGCTTGACTCGACCCTCGCGATACTTGTCTGCTGCGAGGCTGTGCGCCGGCTCGGCCGACCCTCCACCGACGTGATCGGCATAACCATGCCGTGCTTCGGCACGACGGGGCGCACCCATAATAACGCCCTCGAGCTTATGCGCCTGCTCGGCGTGGATATGCGCGAGATAAACATCAGGGACGCGTGCGTCAAGCACTGCGAGGACATCGGCCACGATATAAACAGGCTCGATGTGACGTTTGAGAACGTGCAGGCGCGCGAGCGCACGCAGGTGCTCATGGACTGCGCGTGCGAGCTGGGCGGCCTTGTCGTCGGAACGGGCGATCTGAGCGAGCTTGCGCTCGGCTGGTGCACCTATAATGCCGACCATATGAGTATGTACGGCGTGAACGCGAGTATACCGAAAACGCTCGTGCGCTGGCTCATCGACAGCATCGCCGAGAGCGAAGCGTTCTATGCCTGCCGCGACGTGCTGCGCGACATTATCGACACGCCGATAAGCCCCGAGCTGCTGCCGCCCGACGCAGACGGCAACATTGCGCAGCAGACCGAGGACATCGTCGGGCCTTACGCGCTGCACGACTTCTTCCTTTATAATATGCTGCGCTACGGCTTCGGGCCGGAGAAGATTTTCGCCCTCGCGTGCCGCGCGTTTGAAAAGGACTTCGACAGGGCGGCGGTGCTTAAGTGGCTGCGCACGTTCTACCGCCGCTTCTTTACGCAGCAGTTCAAGCGCAGCTGTCTGCCCGACGGCGTGAAGGTCGGCAGCATCTGCCTGTCCCCGCGCGGCGACTGGAGAATGCCCAGCGACGCCTCCGCCGCAATGTGGCTGAAAGCCGTCGATGAAATAGAGATATAAAAGATGAGCACCCCACGCGTTCGAGATTAGACTTGAGCGCGTGGGGTGCGGTGGTTTGTAAATGTAAAATTGACTTTATTCGGCTGAAGAGGCTTGATTGACTTTGGCAGTGTTGATAGAAGCAACAAGCATTCTTCGGACTACGCCGCAATCGTGCAAAAGCTCTTTTGCAGTGTCGCTTTGTAGTATATCAGCTTTTTGCAGCAACTCAAGCCAATATTCGGTTTCGTAACATTCTTTCAGGGATATTTGCAGTTTTGCGATAAAATCAGGCTTGCTGTGGGCATAGTTCGCTTCGCGAATATTCGCACCTATGCTCGAGGCCGACCTTTCAATCTGATTTATAAGGGAGTAGTGGCCTTTAATACGGTCGCAGATTTTAATTATATTTACAGCTAAATCCATAGATGCAGCTGCAAGCTTGCTTTCTGCCATAGCAGTCGACCTTTCGTATAAAGTGAAATCGTTCGCTTAATGCTCACGGTGAAATCAAAGGCTAAAGCCTTTGGTGAAATCTGAACCTTACGGTTCAGGTGAAATTAAATCCGTCACCCGCCTTGAGGCGGATTTCACCGCGTCAGCGATTTCACCCGCCGTAAGGCGGATTTCTCCCGTCCGTTCAGGACGGATTTAGTTGAAAAAAGCACTTGCATTATGCAAGTGCTTTTTTCTGGCGCGCTGGGAGGGACTCGAACCCCCGACCTTTTGGTTCGTAGCCAAACACTCTATCCGGCTGAGCTACCAGCGCAAAATATCAGGCTTTCATTACGAAAGCTTTATAATTATAATCATTATGCTCATAAATGTCAAGCTAAATTTCATATAATCCTCAAAAAATTTGTCATATGATGTCTCCGACGGCAAGCTCGCGTATCACCGACGCAGCGAGAGGGGACAGCAGCAGCCCTGCAAGGCCGAACAGCTTATAGCCGACGAACATACACACGAGCACGGCAAACGGGTCGAGCTTTATCTGCGCGCCGATTATTTTCGGCTCCAAAAAATTGCGCACGACGCTTATCGCCGCCCACAGCCCGCCGAGCCCGAGCGCAAGCGGCAGCTCGCCCTGAATCACTGCGACGATCGCCCACGGCACAAGCACGGTACCGGTGCCGAACACGGGCAGAATGTCCACGACGGCGATGATTGCGGCAATGAACAGCGCGTTTTTTACGCCCAAAAGGAGCAGCCCCGCGAACAGCTCGGCAAAGGTTACGCCGAGCAAAATCGCATAGCCGCGGCAGAGCCTGCCCAGCTTGCCGATGACTATCGCCCTTGCGGCGCTGAGCTTCTCCTTCAGCCGAGGTCGCAGCACCTTGCGCGCGAAGTCTTTCAGATTATAATAGTCGGCGCTGACAAGATAGGCGGCGATCACGCTGACTCCCGCCGTGAGAAAGAAGTCGGGCATAGCCGCCGCTATGTCGGCGACCTTTGCGCTTATGGCCCTGACCGCGCTTTGGGTCAGGGCGGCGGGCGCGGAGTCGAGCGCACCGACGAGCGCATCGGGGCTTTCGCCGAGTAAAGCCGCTATTTTTTCCGATACGCCGCCGACCCACTGCGACGCGGCGTCGCCAAGCTGCGGCAGGCGGCTTATCAGCGCCTGCGCCGCGCCGAACAGCTGCCTTACGCCGAAGAACACGAGCACTGCCGCGACCGCTATCACCGCCGTGACGACTGCGCCCGAGCACAGCCTGCGGCTTATTTTAAGGCGGCGGCTGAGCCTGTCGGCGGGAGCGCGCGTGGCCTCGGCGACCGCGAGGGCAATCACAAACGGCAGTATAAGCCTTATCAGGTATTTTACCGACAGATAAACCGCCGCGCATATAACGGCGACGTAGGTGAGCTTTATCAGGCGGCGGCGGGCTGCTTCGGCGTTCAAACCTCAGACGCTCCTTTCGCGTAAAATAATGGTGATTTCGGTGAGCAAAAAGGCCGACTTTGCAAATATATTTGTATATTATTATCCGCATATTATTCTTGATTACACTTTTAAATTATGCTATACTTTAGTGGGTTAATACCCCGCAGAGCCCGCCTTTCAGCGGGCTTATCAATAAGAAAGAGGATAAATCCTATGGTTTCGATTGCAATAATGGGCCACGGCGTGGTCGGCTCGGGCGTGGTCGAAGTGCTCAAGCACAACAGCGAGAGCATCTCAAAGCGTGCGGGCGAGCAGATAAACATCAAATACATACTTGACCTGCGCGATTTTCCGGACAGCCCCTTTGCTGACCGATTCATCAAGGATTTCGGCATTATTGAAAAAGACCCCGAAGTCAGGATTGTCGTCGAATGTATGGGCGGTCTGCGTCCTGCCTACGATTTTGTAAAGCGCTGCCTGCTTGCGGGCAAGAGCGTGGTCACCTCCAACAAGGAGCTTATCGCGACCATGGGCTGCGAGCTGCTCGCAATCGCCAAGGAGCGCAATCTCAACCTGCTGTTTGAGGCGAGCGTCGGCGGCGGTATTCCGATCATTCGCCCGATAGTCCAGTGCCTTGCGGCCAACGAGATAAGCGAAATTATCGGCATACTCAACGGCACGACCAACTTTATTCTGACTAAAATGATAAAAGAGGGCATGGAGTTCTCCGACGCTCTCAAAATGGCGCAGCAGCTCGGCTATGCCGAGCGCGACCCGTCCGCCGACGTCGACGGTATCGACGCCTGCCGCAAGATCGCCATTCTGACCTCTCTCGCGTTCGGCAAGCACGTCGACCCGAACCTTATCAGCACCGAGGGGATCACCGGCATCACGCTGACCGACGTTTCCTACGCCGCAAAATGGGGCGGAGTCATCAAGCTCATCGGCCGCGTGCGCCGCTTTGACGACGATACGGTCATGCCAACGGTATACCCCGCGTTTATCCCCGGCTACAGCCAGCTTTCTACAGTTGACGATGTGTTTAACGCCATTATGGTGCGCGGCGACGCGATAGGCGACGTTATGTTCTACGGCCGCGGCGCGGGCAAGCTGCCCACTGCAAGCGCCGTCGTCGCCGACGTTGTCGACTGCGTCAAGCACATCAAGGCGCGCAAGTATATGTTCTGGGAGGAGAGCGAGCCGGGCTACGTCCGCGACCACCTCACCGCCTTCGGCGAGCTGTTTATCCGCGCCGAGGTCGACGACTATGACGCGGCTCTTGCTCAAATCAAGGCCGATTGCGACATCATCGCCGAGCTCAGCGACAAGGGCGGGCGCGAGCTTGCCGTCATCGTCAAGGGCGTCGAGGGCGAGATAAGGCAGAAGCTGACGACCTGCGACAGGATGAGAGTCAGGTCGATAATCCACGTTATAGACTAACCTGATACGGAGGGTAATATATGGCACTTATAGTTCAAAAGTTCGGCGGCAGCTCCGTCGCCGACGCAGCCCGCGTTATGAACGTCGCGCATATCATAACCGACACTTATAAGCAGGGCAACAGCGTCGTCGTGGCCGTTTCGGCTCAGGGCGACACGACCGACGACCTTATCGAAAAGGCCAACGAGATTAACCCCAACGCCTCCAAGCGTGAGATGGATATGCTGCTTTCTGCGGGAGAGCAGATGTCGGTCGCGCTGCTGTCGATGGCTATTGAGAGGCTCGGCTTCCCCGTAGTTTCGCTGCTCGGCTGGCAGGCGGGAGTTCACACCGACTCCAACCACGGAGCGGCCAAGATAAAATCCGTCGCCTCCGAGCGACTGACCGCGGAGCTTGCAAAACACAACATCGTTATCGTTGCGGGCTTCCAGGGCATCAATAAATACGACGACATAACGACCCTCGGCCGCGGCGGCTCCGATACTTCGGCAGTCGCGCTCGCGTGCTCGCTGAGAGCCGACAGATGCCAGATATACACCGACGTCGACGGCGTTTACACTGCTGACCCGCGCAAGGTGCAGGGCACCAAAAAGCTTGAGGAAATAACCTACGACGAGATGCTCGAGCTTGCTACGCTCGGAGCTCAGGTGCTTCACAACCGCTCGGTCGAAATGGCGAAAAAATACGGAATTGAGATCGAGGTTCTTTCAAGCCTTGAGCACAAGCCCGGTACGATAGTTAAGGAGAGTGTCAAAATGGAAAAAATGTTGGTTCGCGGCGTTGCAAAGGATACTAACGTCGCCCGTATTTCGATAGTCGGTCTGCCTGATACCCCCGGCGTTGCGTTCAAGCTGTTCGATCGCCTTGCGCAGAAGAGGACCAACGTTGACATCATTCTCCAGTCGGTCGGCCGCGACGGCACGAAGGACATCACCTTCACCGTTGCCAAGGACCAGGCCAGGGACGCGCTTGACGCCGTTGCCGAGCTGCACGGCGGCGAGGTCATCTGCGACGAGGATGTTGCCAAGGTGTCCATCGTCGGCGCGGGTATGGAAACTCACCCCGGCGTTGCGGCGAAGATGTTCGAGGCGCTTTATGACAGCGGCATCAACATTCAGATGATCGCGACCAGCGAGATAAAGGTCAGCGTGCTTATCAAAGCCGAGGACGCAGACAAGGCCGTTCAGGCCGTTCACGCCGCGTTCATCAAATAATCAAAGCCGAAATTCAAGCCGCAGTTGACCTTATATCAGCTGCGGCTTTTTGGGTAAAAAGGTGGGCAAAAAATGAAAAGCTGTGACGTTGCGATAATCGGCGGGGGTGCTTCGGGCCTTGCGGCCGCACTTGCCGTGAGCGAAGCAAACGGCGCGCTGAAGACGGCCGTGCTTGAAGCGGGCGCGCGCGTCGGGCGCAAGCTGATTGCCACGGGCAACGGCCGCTGCAATATCTCAAACCGTGATATTTCGGAGGAGCACTACCGCTCGCGCGATTTGGACAAGGCCATGGCAGTCCTCGACGGCTTTTCGGTCGGGGAGACAGAGCGGCTTTTCTCGTCGCTCGGAGTGCCGCTGCGCGAGCTTGACAGCGGCAGGCTGTACCCGTACTCGCTGCAGGCGGGTACGGTCGTTGACGTGCTGCGCCTCGAGTGCGAGCGCCGCGGGGTGGAGATATTGCCGAACGAGCGCGTGAAAAGCGCGGCTCGCGGCTCTGCTGCGGCAGAGAACGCTGCCGCGCACAGGAGCGGCGCTGCGGGGAATTGCGGCGCTGCGGGCGAAATCATCATTGCGACCGAGAGCGGCTCTTATTCCGCAAAGTCGGTCATCGTCGCCTGCGGCGGCAAGGCTGCGCCCTCGCTCGGCGGCAGCTCCGACGGCTACCGTCTGCTTGAAGCGCTCGGTCACAGCTGCACGCCGCTCTCTCCCGAAATCGTGCCGGTAAAGACCGAGCTTGAAAAGATCCGCCCGCTTAAAGGAGTCAAGGCCGACTGCACCGTCACGTTTTCGAACAAAAACGGCACCAGAAGCGAGACGGGCGAGGTGCTCTTCACCGAATACGGCCTGTCCGGCCCGCCCGTGCTGCAGCTTTCGTCGATATTGAGCGGCGCGGGTGAGGCGGAAGCGACCCTCGACCTGCTGCCCGAATACAGCCGCAGCGAGGTTTTTGCCTACATCATGGCGCGCCGCGGCAAGGTCTACGGCGACCGCGCGGAGAACCTGTTCCTCGGCCTGCTCAACAAGCGGGTCGGGCTTGCGGTCGTCAAATACTGCGGCGTCGGGGTCAACGACCCCTGCTCGCGGCTTGATAAAAAGCAGATTGCGGCTCTGTCCGACGCGGTCAAGGGCTTTAAGCTGAAGATCACCGCCGCCTGCGGCTTCGACGCGGCTCAGGTCACGCGCGGGGGAGTGCCCATGCGCGAGTTTGACGCCGATCTGATGTCGAAAAAGTGCGCGGGCGTGTTCGCCTGCGGCGAGGTGCTCGACGTGACGGGCGATTGCGGCGGCTTCAATCTGCAGTGGGCGTGGGCGAGCGGAACTGCCGCGGGCCGCGCCGCTGCGCGATATGCGGAGGGCAGGCTGTGATTATAGTCAGAGATATGGCCGTGCCGCTCGACAAGGCGGATCGCATACGCGAAATGTGCGCAAAAAAGCTCGGCTGCGACGAAAACGAGATTCTCTCCTGCCGCTTGCTGCGCCGCTCCGTTGACGCGCGCAAAAAGGTCGACGTGCACCTCATCTGCACCGTCGCGGCCGAGGTTAAAAATGAAGCAAAGGCGCTTAAAAAGTGCCGCTTTGCCGAGCCTTATTATGAAAGCCGCGAGGAGTGCTTTACTCCGACGCGCGACAGAAAAAAAGAGCGCCCGATAGTCGTCGGCAGCGGCCCTGCGGGCTTGTTTGCGGCGCTGACTCTCGCGGAAAACGGCTTCGCGCCGCTGCTGCTTGAGCGCGGCATGGACGTCGACCGCCGCACGCAGCAGGTCAGCCGCTTCTGGCTCACGGGCGAGCTTGACACCGAGTGCAACGTCCAGTTCGGCGAGGGCGGCGCGGGGACTTTCTCCGACGGCAAGCTGAACACGGGCACAAAGGATTCGCGCCGATCGAGCGTGCTGAAAACTTTCGTGCGCTTCGGCGCTCCCGAAAACATACTCTATGACGCGCAGCCGCACATCGGCACCGATCTGCTGCGCGGCGTTATCAAAAATATGCGGCTTGAAATCGAGCGCCTGGGCGGCGATGTCAGGTTCGGGCACCGCGTTGACGAGCTTATCATAAGCGGCGAAAGCATAAGCGGCGTGCGCTGCTCGACCCCGAGCGGGGAAGCGGCTTTTGACTGCGATGCGGTCATACTCGCCGTCGGCCACAGCGCGCGCGATACCTTTGAAATGCTCAAGGCTAAGAACGTGCCGATGCAGCAAAAGCCGTTCGCCGTCGGCGTAAGAATCGAGCATTTGCGCCGCGACATTGACCGCGCACGCTACGGCGATTTTGCAGGTCACCCCGCGCTGGGTGCAGCCAACTACAAGCTCGCCGCCCATTTGGGCGACAGCGGCGTTTACACCTTCTGTATGTGCCCGGGCGGCGAGGTCGTCGCGGCCTCGAGCGAGGCGGGCGGCTTCGTCACCAACGGCATGAGCCTGCACGCGCGCGACATGATAAACTCCAACAGCGCGCTGCTCGTCGGCGTTGACAGCCGCGATTTCGGCAGCGACGACGTGCTTGCGGGAATGTACTTTCAGCGCAATATCGAGCGCGCGGCATATAATTTGAGCGGTGCTTACCGCGGCGTGTGCCAGCGCTTCGGCGACCTGGCCGACGGCGCGGCAAGCCGCGGCTGCGGCGAAGTCGGGCCGAGCTGCACCTCGGGCGTGATCTACTCCGACGTGCGAAAAATTCTGCCGCCGCGCATAACCGACGCTCTGGTCGGCGGAGTGCGCCGGTTTGCGCGCAGCATTCGCGGCTTTGACAGCCCCGACGCGCTGCTGACAGGGCCCGAGACGCGCTCGTCCTCGCCTGTCAGAATACTGCGCTCCGAGCGGCTTGAGTCGCCCATAGCGGGGCTTTACCCCTGCGGCGAGGGCGCGGGCTTTGCGGGAGGAATAGTCTCGGCCGCCGTCGACGGAATACGCTGCGCCGAGGCGGTAATGCTTAAATAAAATCAGGAAATTTCAAGATGTCGGACACCTTAAAACATTCGTTTAAAACCTCGCTGCCTGTTATGGCGGGTTACATAGTACTCGGCATCGGCTTCGGCATTATGATGGCCGACCGCGGCTTTGCGCGGTACCGACTTTGCTGCCGCGCCTCACGGCATGCCCGAGGCGGCGGGAGTTGCCTGCGCTGTGCTGCTGCACAAGCGGAAGCACAACACGCTTTTAAGCGTTATCGCCGCGACAGCCGTGTATATGATTCTGATACGCGATATGTAAAAGAGCTCTGCTTTCGGTTTAAGAAAGCAGAGCTCTTTTAATGCTGTCATTTTACCCGACGGTTATGCTGTCCTTAATTTTCTCAAACGTCGCGTCGCCTATGCCGCTGACGTTTTTGATGTCCTCGACAGCGGCAAACGCGCCGTTTTCGCTGCGGTAGGCGACTATCGCCTCGGCGCGCTTTTGCCCGATGCCGTCGAGCGCGGTCAGCTCCTCCGCCGTCGCGGTGTTAATGTTGATAAGCCCGCCTATGCTCGCCGCCGAGCTGACGGCTTCGCCCGTGCCGGAAGCGACCGACGCGCTGCCGGCCCCATTGCTGTCGGCCGAAACCGACGCGGCGCTTGAGACGCTGTATCCGACGCGAATGACCTTGCGCGGCTTTACCTCAACCAAGCGGTAGACGAGCAGCACCGCAAGGCATAGCAGCGAGATTATGACTATTATTTTTTCATGCGGCTTCATCTTAAAGCGCTCAAGCGGGTTGCTTTTCATATCAAATGCTGCTCCGAAAAAACAAAAAATTACTTCTATTTACTTTTAACACAAAATGAGCGCGAAATCAATAACACCGCGAAAAAATATGCTGAAATCTGCGTCGGTTTGTGTTACAATAGCAGTAAGTATTCCTCGGCCGACCCTGCAACGCGGCCGAAAAAGACGGAGTGATCTGCTATGAGCTTCATTGAACTTAAAGACGTACATAAAAATTACAAAATGGGCGACGTGACCATCGCCGCCGCAAACGGAATAAATTTCGAGGTCGAAAAGGGCGAGTTTGCCGTGATAGTCGGCCCGTCAGGCTCGGGAAAGACGACGGTGCTGAATATTCTCGGCGGAATGGACACCGCCGACGATGGCGTTGTCAAGGTCGGCGACAGCGACATTGCGCAGTTTAACAAAAAGCAGCTTATCGAATACCGCCGCCACGACATCGGCTTTGTGTTTCAGTTTTACAACCTCATTCAGAACCTGACCGCAAAGGAGAACGTCGAGCTCAGCACGCAGTTAAGCCATGGCGCAGCCGACGCGGCGAAGGTGCTTGAGACCGTCGGCCTCGGCGAGCGGCTGAACAACTTCCCCGCACAGCTTTCGGGCGGCGAGCAGCAGCGCGTCGCCATCGCACGTGCAATCGCCAAGCAGCCGAAGCTGCTGCTGTGCGACGAGCCGACGGGTGCGCTCGACTACAGCACGGGCAAAAAGGTGCTCGCCCTTTTGCAGCAGATGTGCATAAAAACGGGCATGACCGTCGTACTCGTTACGCACAACTCCGCGCTGACGCCGATGGCCGACCGCGTTATAACGCTCAAAAACGGAGCGGTCGGGAGCACTAAGCTCAACCCCGCACCGACCGACGTCAACGAGATCGAGTGGTGACGCCGATGAAAATGCTTTTACGCTCGACTTTGCGCGATATAAAGAGCAATCTCGGCCGCTTTCTGTCGATTTTTGCGATAGTGGCGATAGGGGTCGGCTTCTTCGCGGGGGTCAAGGCCGCTCAGCCCGATATGGCCGAAAGCGCCGACAGGTACTATCAGAACCAGAAGCTGATGGACGTGCGTATCATTCCCGTCAACGGCTTTTCAAAAAACGAGGTCGACCTTATCAAGGAGCAGCTTGACTGCACAGCCGTGCCGTCGTATTACACCGACAGCCTTGTTAAAAGCGGCGAAAGCGAATTCGTCGCACGCTTCTATTCATACAGCGGCAAGGTCAACATTCCGCTGCTGACCGACGGCCGCCTGCCCGAAAAGGCGGGCGAATGCATCGTCGATTCGGACAGCTACAGAGCTACCGTCAAGGTCGGAGACAAGGTGAAGATCGAGACGGAGTCCGCCCCGCTTTCCGCCAAGGAGTACAAGGTCGTCGGCACGTTTTCGTCGCCGCTTTATGTGTCTGACTCGCAGTTCGGCACGACCTTGATAGGCAACGGCCAGATTGCGACCGCCGTGTATGTCAGGGAGAGCGAATTTACGCTCAAGCGATACAATCAGATGTATCTGTACTTTGACTTTATGCGCGAAAACGGCTGCTATTCCGATGATTACTACGCCGCGGTCGACGACGTTAAGAAGCGCCTTGAAGTCCTTGCCGAAAGGCAGGAGGGCTACATCGTTTCGGCCGCGTTCGACCTGCGCGACGCGGGGCTTGATATGCTCAGCCCCGAGCTTGCCGAGAGAATAGACGAGGTCTATCAGCTGCGCGACTCGATAAGTGCGGCCGAGGAGGAGCTTGCCGACAGCAAGGAAAAACTCGACCGGCTTTATTCACAGATCGAGACCTACCGCCTTGCGGCCAAGGTCGCGGGCATGGAGGCCGACTTCGGCGAGGCTGAGGTCGACCGCAACTATGAGAGCGGCTTAAAGTCGCTTTACGAGACGGAAACGCGTCTCAACGAGCTGAAGCTGAAGCTCGCTGAGCTTAAATCCGCGCACGAAGCGGCAGTGCGGGCCTATGAGGAAAGGAAAGCGGCGCTTGACGCGATGACTCCCGATACCGACGGGTACAACGCCGCCAAGGCCGAGGTCGATTCGCTTTCCGCAGCGGCGACGAGCGCGGGCGAGGAATACTCCGAGCTCGACAGCCGGATAGCCTCAGCGACCGAAGCATACGAGCGGCTGAAAGAGAGCTATCAGGCCTCGGACGAACAGCTTAAAAGCGACCGCGATGCGCTGCTTAAGACGGAGATTACCACCAAAGAGCAGTACGCTCAGGCGGTCGAGATATATTCAAAGGCCAAGGCCGAGTACGACATCGCGCGCGAGGCTTACATTACGCAGGGCAACGCTATAAACGATATGATCTACGCCATGCGCACAAACGTCGGCGAAGTGCTTAAGCAGTTCGATACGATATGGCTGACCTTTGACCGCCGCGACCTGCCCGCCTACACCGAGTACAGCGAAAATGCCGACAGAATCGGCAATATCGGCAAGGTGTTTCCCGTGTTCTTCCTGCTTGTTGCGGCGCTTGTGTGCCTGACGGGCATGACCCGCATGATCGACGAGCAGCGTACACAGATAGGCGTGCTCAAGGCGATGGGCTGCTCAAACGGCGCGATTCTTTCGCAGTTTATGCTCTACTCGCTGTCGGCAACGGCTCTCGGCTGCGCAGTCGGGTGCATAGTCGGCTTCCGACTGTTCCCGAGCGTGATATTGCACGCTTACACTATCCTTTACAATATTCCTGTTGTGCTCACACCGTTCAGGTGGTCGCTCGCGCTTGTTTCCTCCGCGATAACCCTCGCGTGCATCGCGTTGACCGTGCTCGCCTCCTGTATGAAAGAGCTCACGGGCCGACCCGCGCAGCTTATCCGCCCGAAGGCGCCGCCGATGGGCAAGCGTATACTGCTCGAGCGCGTGGGCTTCATATGGAAACATATGAGCTTTGTCAAAAAGGTCACCGCGCGCAACATTTTCCGCTATAAGCGCAGAATGTTGATGACCGTCATCGGCATCGCGGGCTGCACTGCGCTTGTGCTGACGGGCTTCGGACTGCGCGATTCGATAACCGACATCGTCAACCTGCAGTTCGGCAGGATCCAGCAGTACGACGCGCTCGTCGCGTTCAGCAACCGCGAAGCCGCCGAGCAGCAGGCGGCCGAGTCGCTCGGCAAGTCGGGCAGCAGCCTGACGGCGTACAACCGCTCAGTCATCCTGCGCGGGGAGGACAGCTCCCTTGATGCCGGCCTCATCGCTGCCGAGGACGACTCGCGCCTGACCGAATTCATCGCGCTTAACGAGCGCGTGTCGGGCAAAGCGCACAAGGTCGATTCAACGGGCGCCGTTTTGACCGAGAAGGCGGCGAAGCTGCTCAAGGTGTCCGTCGGCGACAGCATAACCGTCGTCAGCGACGGCAAGGCGCTCGGCAAGCTGAAGATTACTGCGATAGTCGAAAACTACGTCCATAACTACGTCTATGTCTCCAATGCGACGGCCGAGCGGCTGTGCGGCGACGATATGCAGTATAACGTCCTGCTGTGCAAGCTCGGCGGCGTTGACTCCGACAGGTTCTCGAAAGCGATGCTCTCCGTCGACGGCGTTGAAGCCGTCAGCCTGAGCGAGTCGACCAGGACGACGTTCTCCGACATAATCGGGATACTCGACCTTGTCACGCTCGTGCTCATCGTTTCGGCTGCGGCACTCGCATTTGTGGTGCTGTTCTCGCTTGCCAACATCAACATCGCCGAACGCCGCCGCGAGATCGCAACGCTGAAAGTGCTCGGCTTCACCCCGCGCGAGGTCAGCGCCTATGTGTTCCGCGAGAACATTGTTCTGACCGTGCTCGGTGCGCTCGTCGGCCTCGGGCTCGGCTACGCGCTGGCGATGTTCGTCATAGTCTCTGCCGAGATCGACATTGCGATGTTCGGCCGCACGATTTACTGGTACTCGTTCGCGCTCTCATTCGTGATAACGATTATATTCTCACTCGCGGTCAATCTTATCATGAACCGCAAGCTTGATAAAATCGACATGGTAGAGTCGCTGAAATCGGTTGAATAGTCAGGAATAAAACGAATCCGCCCGCTTCCGTGAAAAATCGGAAACGGGCGGATTTCTTATAAGCAGGCCTTGTGTCGCGGCCTCTTGATTTTATACGTTGAAGCGGAAGAGGACGATGTCGCCGTCCTTCATAACATAGTCCTTGCCCTCGCTGCGGACAAGCCCCTTCTCCTTTGCGGCGGTCATGCTTCCGCACGCCATAAGGTCGTCGTAGGATACGACCTCCGCGCGAATGAAGCCGCGCTCAAAGTCAGAGTGGATTTTACCCGCGGCCTGCGGCGCTTTCGTGCCGTTTTTAATGGTCCACGCGCGTACCTCCGGCTTGCCCGCCGTGAGGTAGGAGATGAGCCCGAGCAGGGCGTAGCCCGACTTGATAAGGCGGTCAAGACCCGAACAGTCAAGCCCGAGCTCGCTCAAAAACACCTTTTTCTCCTCGTCGTCCATATCGGCGATCTCGGCTTCCATTTCGGCGCAGATGGGCAGGCACTGCGCACCTTCGGCTTCGGCAAGCGCCTTGACGGCACAGTAGTTTTTGTTGGTGTCAATGCCGTCGGTGAAGTCGCTCTCACTCATGTTGCAGGCATAGATGACGGGCTTCGACGACAGCAGCGCGGTGGTCGCGAGAATTTCGGCGGTGACGTCGTCGGTCTCGATCGAGCGCGCGGGCTTGCCCGCCTCAAGGTGAGCCAGCAGCTTGCGCAGGAAGTCGACCTCGACCTGCATTCCCTTGTCGCCCTTGAGCGCCTTGCTTGCGCGGTCAAGGCGGCGCTGGACCATTTCGATGTCGCTTAAAATAAGCTCGATGTTGATAGTCTCGATGTCGCGCAGCGGGTCGACCGAGCCTTCAACGTGAATGATGTCGGTGCTCTCAAAGCAGCGCACGACGTGGATTATCGCGTCAACCTCGCGAATGTGCGAGAGAAACTTGTTGCCCAGACCCTCGCCCTTGCTCGCACCTTTGACAAGGCCTGCGATGTCGACGAATTCGATCGTCGCGGGGGTGAACTTGTCGGGGTGATACATCTCGGCCAGCTTATCAAGGCGCTCGTCAGGCACGCTGACGATGCCGACGTTCGGCTCGATCGTGCAGAAAGGGTAGTTAGCCGACTGCGCACCGGCGTTTGTGATAGCGTTAAAAAGAGTGGACTTGCCGACGTTCGGCAGCCCGACGATACCGAGCTTCATAAAAATACCTCTTAAACATTAAAGTCAAGAGGTATTATATCGCTTTTGCCGAAAATAATCAAGAGCCGCCGGGGTGAAATTCGGCTTTATGAGTGAATGTACCGCAAAAAGTCGCGGTTTGTGACCGAAAGATGAGGCATTTTGTGTGCTAAAGGTTGACAACTGCCCTGCTTTTTTGGTAAAATAAGCTGATAAGTTATACGCCTAAAGCGAGCTGCTTTCAAGCCGCTTCAAGTCCCGAAAGGAATGAGCCTTTATGACAATGAGTATGACCGGCTACGGCCGTGCCGAAGTCAGCGCGGCTGAGTTCGACATCGTCGTTGAGTTAAGATCGGTCAACCACAAATTCTTTGAATTTTCCGTCAGGCTGCCGCGCTCGTTCAGCTTCGCCGAGGATAAGCTCAAGAAGCTGTGCCAGGCGCGCATCGCCCGCGGCAAGGTCGATATGTTCGTCACCGTCACGGGTCACGACGTCGGCGACGCGGCGGTTGAGATAAACCACTCTCTCGCCAAGGGGTACGTCGACGCGATAAAGGAGATCGGCGCGACCTACGGGCTGACCACCGACGTGTCCGCCGCGGCGATAGCCCGCTTCCCCGATGTGCTGAGCGTCACGCGCAAGAGCATCGACGAGGACTACGCCTGGAGCGTGCTCAGCGGCGTTGCCGACAAGGCGGTCGACGCGTTCCTCGAGATGCGCCGCCGCGAGGGCGAGCGGCTCGAGGCCGACGTTATGGGCAGAATGAACACCATTCTCGACGCCGTCTCGTTCATCGAGTCAAAGTCGCCCGAGACGGTCGCCGCCTACCGCGAACGCCTTGACCGGAAGATGCGCGAGCTGCTGGGCGATGCGAAGGTCGACGAGCAGCGTCTGATAACCGAAACGGCGATTTTCGCCGACAGGATAGCCGTCGACGAGGAGACTGTCCGCCTGCGCAGCCACTTTAAGCAGATGCAGGAGATATTCGCCTCATCGGGCCCGATAGGCCGTCCGCTCGACTTCCTCGTGCAGGAGATGAACCGCGAGATCAACACCATCGGCTCCAAGAGCCAGAACGTAGAGATCGCGCACAAGGTCGTCGCCGTCAAGAGCGAGATCGAGAAGATACGCGAACAGATTCAGAACATCGAATAAAGGAGGGCGAAAGCAATGAAACTGATAAATATAGGCTTCGGCAATATGGTCTCGGCAAGCCGCCTTGTCGCGATCGTTTCGCCCGAAAGCGCGCCTATAAAGCGCATTATTCAGGACGCGCGCGACCGCGGCATGCTCATCGACGCGACCCACGGGCGCCGCACCCGCGCAGTAATCATAACCGACAGCGACCACATCGTGCTGACTTATCTGCAGTGCGAGACGGTCGCCAACAGGCTCAATGAGGAGGACAGCCTCGTGGACGAGGAGGTATACGATGAATAAAGGTACCGCCTTCGTCGTCTCAGGCCCGTCGGGCAGCGGAAAGGACACGGTGCTCAAGCTCGTGCGCGAGCGGATGCCGGAGCTCGGCTTCTCGATCTCGTGTGTAACGCGCCCAAGACGCGGCACACCCGCCGAGGACGAGAAGTACAGCTTCATTTCCGTCGATGAGTTCAAGTCCCGGCTTGAGAAGAATATGTTTTTGGAGCACAATATCTACCTCGGCAACTACTACGGCACGCCGCGCGAGCCTGTCGAGACTGCGATAGATGCTGGGCGCGACATAATAATCGAAATCGACGTCAACGGTGCGGCGCAGATACGCCGCACTATGCCCGACGCGGTCAGCGTGTTCGTTATGCCGCCGAGTATGCGGGTGCTGCGCAAGCGCCTGCTCGGCCGCTCGACCGACTCGCCCGAAGCGGCCGAAAAGCGCCTGCACGAAGCGGTGCGCGAGATAGGCTGCGCCAAAAACTACGACTATGTTATTGTCAACGATGACCTGGATAAAGCGGTCGACGATATGGTGAATATCATCGCCGCCGCTCGGTTCAGGGCTGAAAATATGATAAATTTTATTGATGAGGTGCTTGAAGATGCTTAATCCCGCAATAGGTAAACTGATCAAAGAATACGACAGCCGCTATCAGCTCGTCCACGACGTAGCCGACGAGGCCAGAAGAATTTCCGAGGAGGCCGAGTCCAACCACGAGATCCTCGTTGAAAAGCCCGTAAGCCTCGCTATCGACAAGATTGCCGCCGAGCTTGACGAGAAAAAGGAAGACTGATTTTTTCGGCGAAAACTAAAAAACGGTTAGGAGGGCTTGTTATGAGAACTGCGGTCATCGTCAGCGTTGCTGTGGAGCAGACTGCGTTTAGCTATGACAAGCCCTTCGACTATCTTTTACCCTACGATATGCAGCAGGCGGGCAAGCCCGGCTGCCGCGTGATGGTGCCGTTCGGCCGCTCGAACAAAAAGCGGCAGGGAATGATACTCTCCGTCGGCGAGACAAGCGACTATGACAAGCTCAAGCCCGTCGCGGGCGTGCTCGACAGCGAGCCTGTGCTCAGCGCCGAAATGCTGGCGCTCGTCGGGTGGATAAGGGAGCACACGTTCTGCACCTACTATGACGCGGTGAAGCTCATGCTGCCCGCGGGCATAAATATGCGCATCATCGCCTCCTACCGCGCAAGCGAAAGGGCGACGGCGGAGCAGCTGCCCGACGATTTGAGCGACGAAGAAAAGCGCACGCTCGACTTCCTTATTTCAAGCCGCGCGACGGTCGAGCGCTCACGGCTGCTTGACGCGCTCTCGCTCGGCGCGGACAGCAAGGTGCCTGATGCACTTGTAAATCGCGGCCTGCTCGAGCGCACCGACGACGCCGTGCGCCGAATGGGCGACGCGACTGTCAGGATGGTGCGCCTTGCCGAGGACGCCGACATCGGCCGCCTGACGCCCAAGCAAAAGGCGGTCGTCGACCTTGTAAGCGAGGTCGGCGCGGCGACGGTCAAGGAGGTCTGCTACTTCGCGGGTGTGACCCAGGCGGTCATAACCGCGCTTGCCAAAAAAGGAGTGCTCGACTGCTACGACAGCGTCGTCTACCGCACGGGAGGGGCCACGCGCCCCGCCGACGATACAAAGATAGTTCTGGCCGACGAGCAGCAGCAGGCGTTCGACGGCCTGAAGCAGCTTTACGAAAGCGGCGAGGGCGCAGCTGCCTTGCTCTACGGCGTAACCGGCAGCGGCAAAACGCAGGTTTTCCTGAAGCTTGTCGACGAAGCGGTCGCTTCCGGCCGCGGCGCGATAGTTATGGTGCCCGAGATCTCGCTGACCCCGCAGACGCTCGACGTGTTCGACCGCCGCTACGGCGGGCGCGTCGCGGTGTTTCACAGCGCAATGTCGATGGGGCAGCGGCTCGACGAGTGGAAGCGCGTCAAAAACGGCGACGCTGACGTGGCCGTCGGCACGCGTTCGGCGGTGTTTGCACCGTTTGAGAACCTCGGCCTTATAATAATGGACGAGGAGCAGGAGCACACCTACAAATCCGAGTCGACCCCGCGCTTCAACGCGCGCGACGCGGCGCGCTTTCGTGCCGCTTACGGCAAGGGGCTGCTTCTGCTTGCCTCCGCGACCCCGAGCGTCGAGACCTTTGCCGCCGCAAAAAGCGGGAGGTACAAGCTCTTCCGCCTGACAAAGCGCTACGGCAACGCTCACCTGCCGACGGTGCACACCGTCGATATGCGCAAGGAGCTGAGCGACGGCAACTCGTCGCCGTTCAGCCGCTTTTTAAAGCTGCGCCTGGGCGAAGCGCTTGAGGCGGGGCATCAGTCGATTTTGCTGCTGAACCGCCGCGGGCACAACACTGTTGTCACGTGCTCAAGCTGCGGCCACGTTATGACCTGCCCCAACTGCAGCATTTCGCTCACATACCACTCGGCCAACCGCCGCCTGATGTGCCACTACTGCGGCTACTCGGAGGAGTTCACAAGCAAGTGCCCCGAGTGCGGCAACGAGCACATTCGCTATTCAGGAGTGGGCACGCAGCGCGCCGAGCAGGAGCTGGGCGAGCTGTTTCCGAGTGCTAAGGTGCTGCGTATGGACGCCGACAGCACTCTTGCGCGCAACTCGTATGAGGACAAGCTCTCCGCCTTTGCGCGCGGGGAGTACGACATAATGCTCGGCACGCAGATGGTCGCAAAGGGGCTGAACTTCCCGAACGTGACCCTCGTGGGAGTGCTCAATGCCGACTCTTCGCTCTACAGCGAGGACTACCGCAGCTGCGAGCGCACGTTTTCGCTGCTGACGCAGGTGGTAGGGCGCTCGGGGCGCGGCGACGAGAAGGGCATCGCGGTCGTTCAGACCGTCACGCCCGAAAACGAGATAATCACGCTCGCCGCCGAGCAGGACTACGACAAATTCTACGAGCAGGAGATCATGACCCGCCGCGTGATGATATATCCGCCCTATTGCTCGCTGTGTCTGGTCGGCTTTATCGCCGACACGTCCGAGCAGGCGAGGGAGGGCAGCGTGCGCTTCCTCGATATGCTCAAAAAGGCGAGCGAGCCTGCCGACGGCCGCGACGAGGTCAGAATGATAGTGCTCGGACCTTCGCCCGCAGTCGTGCCGCGCGTCAGCGGAAAGTACCGCTACCGCGTGATGATAAAGGTCAAAAACAACCGTCCCTTCCGCGAAATGCTGATGAGAGTGCTCAAGGCATTTATGTCGGACAAGGCGAATAAAAATATAACGGCGTTTGCGGATATGAATCCCGAAACGACATTTTGAGGTGTTTTAAGTGGCAACCAGAAATATTATCAAAGAGGACGATGACAGGCTGTTCAAAACGAGCCGTCCTGTAGAAAAATTCGACACAAAGCTGCACTGCCTGCTTGACGATATGGCCGAGACAATGTACAAGGCCGAGGGAGTCGGGCTTGCAGCCGTTCAGGTCGGCATATTGCGCCGCGCGGTCGTTATTGACTGCGGCGACGGGCTTATCGAGCTTGTCAATCCGAAGATAGTCGGCCAAAGCGGACATCAGGAGGAGGTCGAGGGCTGTCTGTCCTTCCCGGGCGAGTACGTCGTGACCTCGCGCCCGAACTCGGTCGTTGTCGAGGCGCTCGACCGCTTTGGCAGGCCGTTCAGGGTCAAGGGCGAAGGGCTTAAAGCGCGCGCGTTCTGCCATGAGATCGACCACCTCGACGGCGTTGTTTTCAAGGACAAGGCCATTCGCAGCGTGAGCGCGGAGGATATTGAATGAGACTCGTTTTTATGGGCACGCCCGACTTTGCCGTGCCGTGCCTTGAAGCATTGATAGGCGCGGGGCACGACGTTGCGGCCGTGTATTCGCAGCCTGACAAGCCTGTCGGCCGCAAGAGGGAGATATTTCCCACCCCGGTGAAAAAGTGCGCATTGGAGCACGGCATCGAGGTCTGCCAGCCCGCGTCGCTCAGAAGCGCGCAGGAGCTTGAGCGTATGCGCGCCTTTGCACCCGAAGCGGTCGTTGTCGTCGCTTACGGCAAGCTGATTCCCGCCGATATGCTGAAGGTCGCTCCCCTCGGCTTTGTCAATGTCCACGCGTCGCTGCTGCCGAAATACCGCGGCGCGGCGCCGATACAGTGGGCGGTCGTAAACGGCGACAAGGTCACGGGCGTGACGACGATGCTGCTTAACGAGGGTATGGACACGGGCGACATTCTCGAGGTTGCCGAAACCGAGATCGGTGCCAACGAGACGGCGGGCGAGCTGTTCGAGCGGCTGTCCCGCCTCGGAGCGCAGCTTATTGTGTCAACCGTAGACAAGCTCGGCAGGGGCGAGCTTGCGCCGATAAAACAAAATGAATGTGAAGCCACCGCCGCGCCGATAATAACAAAAGAGGCGGCGCTGATGGACTTCTCCCTGCCTGCGGAAAGGATTTGCAGCGCCGTGCGCGGCTTTTCGCCGTGGCCTGTCGCCTACACCCTGCTTTCGGGCAGGCGGCTCAAGGTGTACGCCGCCTTGCCGTGCGCGTTTTCGGGTGCAGCGAGCGCCGAAAACGGCGAGGTCGTCTGCGCCGACGGACGGCTCATCGTCCGCTGCGAGGGCGGCTTTGTCGAGCTGACGGACGTGCAGCTTGAAGGCTCGCGCCGTATGCCCGCAGCCGATATGCTCAAGGGCCGCGCGGTCAAAAAAGGCGACATACTCGGCCGATAACTCACAAGGGGAGAAATATGCCTACATCATACTATTTCGATTCATCTTTTATATACTACTATATTTTCATGTTGCCCGGCTTGATTGTCGTGCTGTTGGCGAGCTATAAGGTAAAGTCAGCCTTTTCGCGCTACAGCGGAGTGCTAAACTCGCGCGGGCTGACCGGACAGGGTGCGGCGCAGGCCGTGCTTTCGGCGTACAACGTGCCGGGCGTTGTGTTTGAGCGTGTTTCGGGCAGTCTGACTGACTACTACGACCCGCGCAATAACGTGATCAGGCTGTCGGACGATGTGTTTTACAGCTCGTCGTGTGCTGCCGTCGGCGTCGCCGCTCACGAAGCGGGGCACGCCGCGCAGTACAGCGACGGCTACCTGCCGATTAAAGTGAGAACGGCGATCTTGCCTATATGCAACATCGGCAGCCGGCTCAGCATACCCTTGCTGATAATCGGCTCGATATTCGCGTTCAGGCCGCTGCTCGTCGCGGGAGTGGCCGCGTTCGGCGTTGCGCTGCTGTTTCAGCTGGCCACGCTGCCTGTTGAGTTCAACGCTTCGCGACGCGCGCTCAAGGTCATAAGGGAGCAGGGGCTGCTCTGCGGCGAGGAGTACGAGGGCGCGAAAAAGGTGCTGACAGCGGCGGCCATGACCTACGTTGCAGGAATGCTGCAGTCGCTTTTGCAGCTGCTTTATTATATCGCAATACTGACCGGAAACAATCGGAGGAACAGGCGTTGACCGCGCGCAAGGCCGCTTTAAAGGCACTTATCAGCGTTGAGCGCGACTCAGCCTATTCCAACATCGCGTTTGACAGGGTCGCTGCCGACAGCGGGCTTTCGCGGCAGGACCTCGCCCTCGCCGCCGCCGTATTCTACGGCGTGCTCGAGCGCAGGCTGATCCTCGATAAAATCATAGAAAAGTATTCGTCAAAGCCCGCAAAAAAGCTAACGCCCATAGTGCTCGAGGCGCTCAGAATGGGGCTTTATCAGCTTTTCTTTATGGATAAAATTCCGCCGTTCGCCGCAGTAAACGAAAGCGTGCTGCTCGTGCGCTCGTCAAAGGAGCGCTACGCCGCGGGCTTCGTCAACGCGGTGCTCAGAAAGGCGCAGGCGGGCGGCTTCGATATGCCGCAGGGCAGGTCTGCCGCCGATATGAGCGTGCGCTTTTCGTGCAGCGAGTGGATAGTTAAAAAGCTCGTCGCCGACCTCGGGGTCGACTGCGCCGAAAAGGTGCTCGCCTCGACCCTCGAGCCTGCGGCTACATACCTGCGGGTGAACACGCTCAAATGCGACCGCGAGGGGCTTATCCGCGCCCTCGGGGAGGAAGCGGACGGCAGGGAAGTCGACGGCTGCCCGCTCGCCGTGCGGGTAAAAGGCTCGGTCGAGGACAGCAGCGCCTACAAAGCCGGGCTGTTCCACGTTCAGGACCTTGCAAGCCAGCGCTGCTGCGAAGCGCTTGCGCCCGAAAAGGGCGACCGCGTGCTCGATGTCTGCGCCGCTCCCGGCGGTAAGACGTTCACCGTCGCCGAAATGCTCGGCGGAACCGGCGAGGTCGTCGCACGCGACCTGCACGAGCACCGCGCCCAGCTTATCGCTTCGGGCGCAGAGCGGCTGGGACTCGGCAACGTGAGCGCCCGTGCAGGCGACGCGACGGTGTACGACCCCTCGCTCGGCGAGTTTGACCGCGTGCTGTGCGATGTGCCGTGCTCGGGCTTCGGGGTTATGCGCCGCAAGCCAGAAATAAAATACAAGGACGAGTTCGATTTAAGCGCCCTCACGGCCACGCAGCGGCAGATTCTCGAAACGTCCGCCCGCTACGTTAAGGCGGGAGGGGTGCTCGTCTACTCGACCTGCACTCTTTTAAAGGAAGAAAACGACCTTGCCGTCGCCGACTTTTTGTCGCGCCACGGCGAGTTTGAACTGACAGGCGAAACGCAGCTTTTACTGCCGTTTGACGGCACTGACGGCTTCTTCTTCGCCAAAATGAGAAAGGACGGCGCCGAATGAGCGAAAAGCGCGATTTAAGAAGCCTTAACATCGACGAGCTGGGCGAAGTGCTCGCCGCCCTCGGCGCTCCCAAATTCCGCACAAAGCAGGTCTACGCCTGGCTGCAAAGCGGCGTAAGCTCGTTTGACGGGATGACGAACGTGCCCAAGAGCCTGCGCGCGCAGCTGAATGAAATCGGCTACATCGCCGTCGCCGAGGTCGAAGCGCGCTTTGACTCAAAGCTGGACGAGACGGTCAAATACCTGTTCAAGCTCCACGACGGCCTGCTCATAGAAAGCGTTGTGATGAAGTATCACCACGGCTACAGTATCTGCATTTCAACGCAGGTCGGATGCCGAATGGGGTGCAGCTTCTGCGCCTCGACGATAAACGGACTTGCGCGCAGTCTGACGGCGGGCGAAATGCTCGCGCAGATTACGAGCGCGTCCGAAAATTTGGGCGTTCGCATATCGAACGTCGTGCTTATGGGAATGGGCGAGCCGTTCGACAATTACGATAACGTCGTGCGCTTTCTGGAGCTTGTCGGCGACGAAAACGGCCCGGGCATCGGAATGAGGCACATTTCGCTCTCAACCTGCGGGCGCGTCGACGGCATAGAAAAGCTAAAGGAACTTAACCTGCAGCTGACACTCTCAATCTCGCTGCACGCGCCGAACGACGAGGTCCGCACGCGCATCATGCCGATAAACCGCCGCTGGGGCGTTGACGAGCTGCTTGATGCCTGCCGCGGCTACATCGCCGTAACAGGGCGCAGGATCTCGTTTGAGTATGCGATGATAAAGGATGTAAACGACACCGACGCGTGCGCCGAAGAGCTGGCCGACAAGCTGCACGGTATGCTTTGCCACGTCAACCTTATCCCTGCCAACGAGGTGCGCGAAAACGACTATCAGCGCAGCTCCGACGCGCGGCTGCACCGCTTCAAGGGGCTGCTTGAGCGCCGCGGTCTGACCGTGACCGTACGCCGCACCCTCGGCAGCGACATCTCCGCTTCGTGCGGTCAGCTCAGACAGGGTTACAAATGATAACAAATTTGTTACTTTAAATTCCGCATAAACTGTGCTATTATATAGCGAGATGCTTGCCGTCGGCAGACAAAGGTGTTTCCGTCGACGGTAGCCTGCGCAGAGGGCAAAACGCGCTGTGCGGCAGGGAAAAATCAATCTCTTAAAGTGACACGGAGGTGAGCTTTTTGCGCATTGTCAGCAAGACGGATATAGGACTTTCACGCCGCAGCAACCAGGACTCCTACGCCACGGGCGAGCTGCCGGGTGGCGTTGCATGGGCCGTTGTGTGCGACGGCATGGGCGGCGCTAACGGAGGAAATGTGGCCTCCGCCGCAGCCGTAAAGGTGATAAGCGAGCACATCTCGTCGTCCTATCGCGCGGGAATGAGCTCGAACTCCGTTCGCAATATGCTCGAGTCGGCCATAACCGCCGCGAACGTCTCGGTTTACGAGATGTCGCAGCAGTCCGACGACCTCGCGGGCATGGGCACGACGGTCGTCGCGGCCGTGATAACCGACGGCGTCGCGCACATCGCTCACGCGGGCGATTCGCGCGCCTACCTGTTCTCAACCGAAAAAATCGAGCAGATAACGCGCGACCACTCCTATGTTCAGCGCCTTATCGAGGACGGGCGGCTCACCGCCGAGCAGGCCAAGACCTACCCTCACCGCAACATCATCACCCGTGCGCTCGGCGTTGACGAGCGTATAACCGTCGACTATAACGAGGTCACGCTCTCCGTCGACGACGCGATCATGATGTGCACCGACGGCCTCAGCGGTATGGTTGAGCCCGAGCAAATGCTTGAAGTGTTCAAAAGCTACAGCTTTTACGAATATCCCGACCAACTTGTACAGCTTGCAAACAAGGCGGGCGGCTCCGACAACATCACCGTTGTCATACTATCACTTTAGAAAGGGGAATTCTTTGTATGGATAAATTTATCGGCAAGCGTCTTGACGCGCGATATGTTATTCAGGAGATAATCGGCGTCGGCGGTATGGCCGTGGTCTACAAGGCTTACGACTGCATCGACGATAAGATTGTCGCCATCAAAATCTTAAAGGAAGAATTTGTCCGCAACAGTGAATTCTTAAATCGCTTCAAAAACGAATCGAAGGCCATCGCCGTGCTGTCGCACCCGAACATTGTAAAGGTGCTTGACGTCAGCTTCGGCGATAACTTCCAGTACATCGTTATGGAGTATATCGACGGCATCACTCTCAAGGAGTACATGGACCGCACGGGCGCTCTGCCGTGGAAAAACGCCGTTTATTTCACGATGCAGACCCTGCAGGCGCTGCAGCACGCGCACGACAAGGGCATAGTTCACCGCGACGTTAAGCCGCAGAACATTATGCTGCTGCGCGACGGCACGATAAAGGTCACTGACTTCGGCATCGCGCGCTTTGCCCGCAGCGAGCAGAAAACGCTGACCGACAAGGCCATCGGCTCGGTGCACTACATCAGCCCGGAACAGGCGCGCGGCGATGTCATCGACGAAAAGGCCGACCTCTACTCCGTCGGCGTTATGCTGTACGAAATGCTTACCGGCCGCCTGCCGTTTGACGGCGAAAGCGCCGTAAGCGTCGCGCTTATGCATATGCAGAACGACGCGACCCCTCCGCGCGAGATAAATCCGTCAATTCCCGTCGGCCTTGAGCAGATAGTTATGCACGCGATGATGAAAAATCCGAACCGCCGCTATCATTCCGATGCCGAAATGCTGCGCGACCTTGAGGAAATAAAGCGCGACCCCGCCGTGACGTTCACTTACGACGAGGGGTACTCGGTCGACAATTCTCCGACAAAGTACATCGGCGCCGTCGGCAGCGAAAATCACGCGGCTGACAGGAGCGTAGCCGAGAAGATCGACGGCCTCTACGGCAAGGAAAAGGATAAAGAAAAGCCGGAGTATGAGATAATCAACGGCGACGACGGCGACGATGACGATGACGAGTTCGGCGACAAGAAGTCGAGTCTGCTGCCGACTCTGGCGGCAATCGCGGCTGTGCTGGTCGTGGCGCTCGTTGTGTTCGGCGCGTGGTTTTTGATAAAGTATTTTGACACCGGCTCGTCGGGTCAGGTCAGATGTCCCGACCTCATCGGAAAAAACTATGAAGACGCGAAGAAGACAAACGCTTCCATCGTCATAAACGTCAAGGAATGGAAGTACAGTGAGGACTACGCCTACGGTCAGATAATCGAGCAGGACCCCAAGGAGGGCAAGTACCTTAAGACGGGTGCGACGGTCACGGTCACGGTCAGCAAGGGCAAGGAAGCCGTGCTTATGCCGAACCTTCAGGGGTACGCGCTTGAGGATGCTCAAACCGAGCTCAAACAGTACAACCTCAAAACCGAGCCGAAGGTTGAGAAACAGTACCACAACTCCGTCGCTGCCGGTGAGGTCATCAAGACTGACCCGACAGGCAACGCCGAGATAACCGAGGACACCAAGGTCACGATATACGTCAGTTTGGGACCCGAGCCGAATATGGTATCAATGCCGGGCGTCGTCGGAATTTCGCAGTCGGCCGCTACAAAGAAGATTGAAGCCGTCGGACTGCGCGTAAAGATAGTCGAAGCCGACAGCACGCTTGCCAAGGGCATCGTTCTCTCGGCCAAAACAGGCGGCAACTCCGTTAAGGAGAACGACAAGGTCGTCTACGGCAGCACGGTCGAGTTGACCGTCAGCACAGGCAATCCGCCCGCCAAGGCCGAGAGCCACAAGGTTTCGATAACCGTGCCGAGGCCGAAGAGCTATTATACCGACACCTATACCGTCAAGGCCGTGCTCGGCTCGCAGGAGAAGAGCCAGTCCAAGATGGCCGATAACTACAAGTTCTCGTTCGAGACGACCGAAACTTCGGGTACGATTAAGGTGTATGTCGACTCCAACCTCTATCAGACGTGGTCGTTCAAGGTCGACTCCGACGGCAAGGTCACGACCAGTATGGATAACGAGGTCAACCTCTCGTCGGTGAGCGGCTGATGGAGCTTAAGGGCAGAATAGTCCGTGCAATATCGGGCTTCTACTATGTTGAGACTCAAGGGCGCGTCATTGAGTGCCGCGCCCGCGGAATAATGCGCAAAAACGGTGTCACCCCGCTTGTGGGTGATACCGTTTCGCTCGTGGGTGAGGGCGGCTCGGGCACGGTCGAGGAGGTGCTCGACCGCCGCAATTTTCTTATACGCCCGCCCGTCGCGAACATCGACAGGCTGTATATCGTCTCGTCGCGCTTCAATCCCGCGCCGAACACGCTGCTCATCGACAGGCATATCTGCATTTGCGAGCGCGCGGGGATCGAGCCTGCCGTCGTATTCAACAAAAGCGACGAGGGCGACTTTGACGAGCTGAAGCAAGTCTATTCCAAAGCGGGGTTCGAGACGTTTGTTATTTCCTGCCTCACGGGCGATGGGGTCGACGCGGTCAAGGCAAGCCTGCCGCAGGGGATAAGCGTGTTTACCGGCAATTCCGGCGTGGGCAAGTCAAGCCTGCTGAATATGATCAGTCCCGATTTGGGGATAAAGACGGGCGAGGTCAGCGACAAGCTCGGCCGCGGCCGCCACACAACGCGCCACACTGAGCTTTACGATGTCGGCTGCGGCCGCTTCATCGCCGACACTCCGGGCTTCTCCACGCTTGAGAGCGACCCTGTGCCGAAAGAGGAGCTGGCCGACCTGTTCAGGGAGTTCGGCGACTGCCTCGGCGGCTGCCGCTTCACCTCGTGCTCGCATACCTGCGAGAAGGGCTGCACCGTTATCGACGCGGTGAATGCGGGCAGGATCGCGCGCTCTCGCTTTGAGAGCTACTGCGTGCTGTATTCCGAAGCCGCCAAGGTCAAAAGCTGGGAGCTGAAAAAATGAAATGTGCGATTCTTTCGGGCGGCAGCGTCAGCGACTACGCCTTTGTAAAGCGGCTTATAAGCGGCTGCGATATGCTGATATGTGCCGACTCGGGGCTTAGTCACGCGCAGCAGATGGGGCTTACCCCCGACATCGTCGTCGGCGACTTCGACTCGCTCGGCGAAGTGCCCGAGCACTGCCGCGAGCGCATAATCCTGCCGACCGAGAAGGACGACACCGATACCATGAGCGCCGCCCGCATCGCCGTTAAGCGCGGCGCAGACGAGGTGCTCCTGCTCGCCTGCACGGGTACGCGGCTTGACCACACGCTCGGCAATCTCTTCGTCGCCGACTATCTTGAGCGCCATTCGGTGCGCGCGACCCTGATCGACGAGCACAACGAGGTGTTCTTGACCCGCTCGGCGGTAAAAGTCAAGCGCCGCAAGGGCTGCTTTCTCTCGCTGCTGCCGTTTTGCTGTGAAGCGCGTGGCGTGAGCATAAGCGGCACCAAGTACACATTAAATAATGCAACGCTCACCTCGAGCTTTCCCATCGGAGTCAGCAACGAATTTGCCGCCGATTTTGCCGAAATCAGCGTGACCGACGGCACACTTGCCGTGTTTATCAGCCGCGATTAACACTTTTCACCGGGCGGAGTATAATGAAAGTATGAACTGATGCTTCGGGTGGTGACGAATGTGAAACGCTGCAGGTGCATTTCGCCGATAACGGTGCTGTGCGCTTTTTCGCTCGGCCTGCTCGTGTCTCACTACGTGCCGAGCGCTACGCTGGTCGTCGTGCTCGCGCTTGCGCTGCTTATCCTCGCCGTCATCAGGGTCAAACGCTGAGTGGGGAGCTGAATTTTTATGAAGATCGTTGTCGTCAAGAGTCCGCGCTTTTTGAGGGGCGTGCTTCGCCTTGTGTTCGGAATTAAAAAGGACAGCTGAAAACATATTACATACGAAGCCTCCGCAGCTTGAAGATTTGCGGGGGCTTCGTGGCATATCGGGAGCAAAAAGCGGCATATACATTTACAAAAAGGATAAAGGGAGTGCCGCAATGGAATGTAAATATACCGCTCAAAGCGTCAATATAAGCCGCGATATACTCGACGCGACCGCCGAGCACGCGCTTGAGACTCAAATCACGCTGCCCGATTTCTGCAGCGATATCCGCCGCCTGCTCAAGTGCCGCGTTATGCCGTCGGTAACAAACAAGTCGGTGTCGGGCGACCGCCTTGAAATTGAGGGCGAAGCGCAGCTCTATGTCTGCTACGTCGACTCGGAGGGGGCGGTGCGCTCCTACGAGACAAGCGAGCTGTTCACCCACTCGTTCGAGCTGCCCGAGAGCGTCGGCGATGCCGACTGCCGCGTGACCGTCCGCTCGGGCAGGTGCGGCTGCCGCGCCGTCAGCGAGCGCAGGATCGACGTGCAGTGCGCGCTCAGCCTGCACGCGCGCGTCCGAGTTAACGAGTCTGAGGACGTCATCACCGACATCGACGACCCTACCGTACAGATAAAGCGCGGCAGCGGCGCGTCGAATATGCCTATCGGCTTTGATGAGAAGTATCTTATGGTCAGCGACGAGATGAACGTCGGCTCGGGCGAGCCGATAAGGAGCGTGCTGCGCCTTGAGCCGCGCGTTATCATCGACGACGAAAAGGTCATCGGCAGCAAGGTCGTCGTAAAAGGCGAGCTGCTGGTGAAGTTCCTCTATATCGGCGAGGACGGCGGCTGCTTCACCGCAAGCGAGAGCTATCCGTTCAGCCAGATCCTCGACATACCGGGTTTGACCGAGAGCTGCACCTGCACTGCCGACGCGGAGGTTATCGCCTGCGCCGTTCAGCCGCAAAGCGATACCGACGGAGTCAGGCGCAAGGCCGCCGTCAGTGCGAAGCTCTACATTTGCGTGCGCGCCTATTGCAACGCGCAGATACCGTACATCACCGACGCGTACTCGACCGAAAATGCGCTGGAGCTTGACTTCGGCACTCTCGCGCTCGAGCGCGTCGCGCAGTCGGTCAACGAGCCGCTGCTTATCGACAAAAGTATCGACATTCCCGCAGAGAACATCGAAAAGATAATCGATGTCTGGAGCGACGTGTCACAGGAGCGCTGCTCGCTTGCCGACGGACAGCTGATGATGAAGGGCAGCCTGCTCGTCTGCGTCCTCGCTGCGGCCGACACGGGCGAGGCGGTGTATTTCGAGCGCACGCTCGACTTCGGGTTTGCGTGCGAAAGCGCCCTCGACGGCAATGACTGCGAGTTCGCCGCGAGCGTAACGCCCACGGGCATTTCGGCGGCGCTCAACAGGGGCGAGCTTGAGGTAAAAGCAGAGCTGAACGTGCGCGTCGACGTTATCCTGCGGACCTCTGTCAGCGCGGTCGTCGGCGTGAAAATGGGCGACAAGCTCGCGCGGGCGTACTCCGCATCGTCGATTGTCGTCTACCGCGCCGAGTCGGGTGAGCCGCTGTGGGACATCGCAAAGCGCTACTGCACCTCGGTCAAGGCGCTGAGTGACCTGAACACCCTCACAGGCGACGCCCTCGACGATGAGAAAACCCTCGTGATTCCCGTCGGCTGCGTCTGATTTGGGTTGATTTGCGGGCTGTCGGGTGATAGAATAAGAGCAGCGGGTCGTGAAGTTCGGCTCGCTGCTCTTAAATTCTATATAAAGGAAAACGCAAAATGGATTATTTTGATTTGCTGCCCTCGCTCGGGGGCGCGCACATATTCGACACCCACGCCCACTATGACGACGAAGCCTTCGACGCCGACCGCGACGAGCTCCTTGAACGAATGCACGCCTACGGCGTCAGCGGCATCGTCACCTGCGCGTACAACGAAGCCTCGGCCAAGGCTGCGCTTGAGCTTGCGCACAGGTACGACTTTATCTATGCCGCGGTCGGGCTGCACCCCGAGAATACCGACGAGGGCTACCGCGAGGATCGGATCAGGGCGGGACTTGAGGACAGCCGCTGCGTCGCCGTCGGGGAGATCGGACTTGACTACCACTGGCACGAGCCGAACGAGGTTGATTTGGCTGCGTTTGAGGGGCAGATAAAGCTTGCGCTTGAGTACGACAAGTCCGTTATCGTCCACGACCGCGAGGCGCACGCCGACACATTCGATATGCTCAAAAAACACCGCCCGCGCGGCGTCGTCCACTGCTTTTCGGGCAGCGCCGAGATGGCGCGTCAGCTTGTCCGGCTCGGGTTTTACATCGGAGTCGGCGGCGTGCTGACGTTCAAAAACGCGCGCAAAGCCGTCGAGGTCGCCGAGGCCGTTCCGCTCGAGCGCATCCTGCTCGAAACCGACGCGCCCTATATGGCGCCGGTTCCGCTGCGCGGCAAGCGCTGCAATTCTGCGATGATAAGCCTCGTCGCCGCCCGCCTTGCCGAAATCAAGGGCTGCACCTTAACGGAAATCCTGACTCAAACCGAGCAAAACGCCAAAACCTTGTTCGGAATATAATGAAAACCGCGCCCGCTGTGTACCCTCAAAGCCACAGCGGGCGCGGTTATTATATAATGATTAACTTACTTCAGCTTATTCGCCGCCAGCTTCTTATCGGCGGCTCTGACGGCGGCAGTGGCGGCTATGGCACACAGGCAGCCTATCAGGATACCGACGGCGACGTCGGTGAAGTAGTGCACCTGCAGGTACAGGCGTGAGAACGCGATGACTGCGGCAAGCACAATTGCGGGTATACCGAAGCGCTTATCGTGCAGCAGCATTGCGAGCGCTCCCGCGAACGACGCGGCGGAGTGGCCGGAGGGGAAGGAGTAGTCCTTCGGGCGCGTGACGAGCAGCGTGATTTCGTGCGCATCGAACGGGCGCGTGCGCGCTACAAGCGGCTTAAGCAGCAGGTTCGTGAGCACCACGTCGAACAGCAGCGCGAGCAGGACGGCAAAGCCCATTTTGCGCGTCCTTTTGAAAATCAGCATAATCAGCCCTGCGGCTATCCAGAGCTCGCCGTGGGCGGTGAGGTTTGACAGGAAGATCATGATCGGGGTCAGCCACGCGACCTGAAGCGAGCCGAAAAAGTCAAGTAAGCGGTCGTCAAAGCTCTGAATCATTGCAAAGCGCTCCCTTATGTAAAAATAAAAAGCAGCCGCAAGAGCGACTGCTTTGTGCTGTGTCGGCACCGCCCTATCTTCCCGGAGCGTCACCACTCAAGTATTTTCGGCGTATGCGAGCTTAACTGCTGTGTTCGGAATGGGAACAGGTGGACCCTCGCAGCCATCAGCACCGACTGACAACAGCATTATATTACCACAAAGCCACCTGTTTGTCAAGGACAAAATTCAGCTTTTTTCGGAATTTTTTGCGCGCTTGGATTTAGGCTTCGGCGCGGTGGCGTCAAAGCTCATTTGAACGAGCATTTTCAGCACCTCGTCGTCAACCGAATTGTCGAGCGCGGCGCTGAGCCACTGTTCTTTATTCATGTGGTATGCTTGAAATATGCCATCGTTTTCTCTGAGCGAGCCGGAGAGCAGGGGGTCGCACTTGACGTTGACGATGTCGAGGCTGCCCGCGCCGTCAAGGCCGAGCTTTGCGCGCGGCACGCTCATAACGAGTGCGAACCACCTGCGGTTGCCCGCGTGGCGGTAGACGGCAAACTCCGGATGGTCGCCGAAAGGGTGGTCGGCCGCCACTGAGAACGTGTCGAAAACATAGGCTTCAAATTCACTTTTGTTCATTTTGGGAGCGCTGCTCCTTTCGTGTCATACAAAATAAAAAGCAGCCGCAATGGCGGCTTTTTATCATGTATCTATTGTCTTTTCGCAGCTTTGAGTCATAAAGAGAGGAAACCGTTCGCGGTTGACTCTTAGAGCTAAGAAACTAAATTAAAAAGATCGTCACTTGGCGAAGGTAAGCACTCATATTCTCTGTCCCAAGCTGCGCCATCCTCGCCTTTATCAAGCTGAGTTCCTTTTCATCTACGAAGAATTTGACCTGTATCGGTCGCTTACGATTCCTGTTGTCCGGCATTGAGCGATCTCCGTTCTTTTACAGTTCAATCTGTTCGGGAAATGCTTCTTTTCGCATGATACCCCACATCTTGTCGATATAAGACAGCGTGTAAAAATTCTCATAGTAATGATAGTAGAAGGCGCCTTTTAGCGTCATTTCATAAGTGCCGTCGTGTTCCTTGACAAGCCCTAATTGTTTGGCAACCCAAAGCTCGAATCCATACATTTTTTTCAATGACACACCAAAGAATTTTTCAAAATCTTTGGCAGTTACTCTTGTGCTGTATGCTGTCCAAAATAGCCAATAAACCATCCGTTGCCGCTTGGTAAAGCGAATTGTCAATGATGTGGCGAGGTTCCCGGAACGAATTCTTTCACAGTAGGAATCTACATCAAAAGTATTGATTTTGAATTGCTCTTTGAATAGACTCGTAGCAGAGCAACCGAATCCGAGGAAATTATCTCTGGTCATGGATGAGTAGTTTGCATCCGTTCCACTTGAGAAAGTCCAGATAGAATTTCGAGAGTATCCTTTTGCTAAACAGTATTGAGTAATGGCATCCAGCAACTCTCGTTTATCTTTTTTAGGCATTGCAGTAACGGGACTTTCTGTAAAAGTGAAATCAATGAATGGGTATATGGCAACGTGATTTGCCCCCAATAAAAAAGCGGTATCAATATCCGACTTCAAATCATCGTAGGTTTGTCCGGGCAGCGCAAAGATAAAGTCCATGGAAACAGTTTCAAAAGAAACGGCAGACAACGCAGACATCATTTCTGCGGTATCAATTTTCTTTCTGCCAAGAATCTTCTGATACTTATCGTAGAATGATTGAATGCCGATGCTGATTTTTGTTACACCTGCGTTTTTCAACATTTGCAGCGTTTCCACATTCACATTATCGGGATGAAGTTCCAGTCCAATCCCCTCTGTAATAATAAAGTGCTCACTCAATGCATTAACGATTTCTTTTATACGGTTGGCTGCGAGTGCAGGTGTCCCACCACCGAAGTATAGGCTGGTTGCTTTTTTATGCTCCGCATGTTGGCTGCCCACAATGTGTATTTCTTGAATCAAAGAATCTATGTACCTATCACACAATTCAGCAGAATACCGCACTTTGCAATAAGGGCAAAAGTTGCAGATGCTTTTGCAAAAAGGGATATGAACATACAGCCCAAGGTTTTCACATTCTGCATACGGCAATATCTGGTCATATCCATTTTTGAACGTAAATGGCTTCGCTGTCCGTGTAAGCCACATTCTCGTTAAACCTGTAATGAAGCTCATAGTACTCCTAAATATACTTCAAGTATGTATGAAGCATCTCAATGATTATTTTGGGATTGCCTCTGAACAGAAGCGTATATTCGGCAACAAAAAAGTATCCGCATTGGTCGCAAAGGCCGGGAACATCTATACAGCGCCCGCAAGTAGACAACTTTCCGTTTTCCATCACTACGCACTGATGGCAAGGCGTAGGAAAACGATTTTCAATAAGATATGGAAACGCACTTTTTAGGTTGAATACAGGTGCGCCTTCTTTCATCATTTGAGTTATCGTATCACAGCACTTGGCTTTTTCATCTTTAGTCAGAGCTAATTCCTTTGTGTCAGGATATGGTGTATGGAAATTGAATGATACTGCACGGACATTTTTAGTGTCACGAGCCGTTAGACAGACATCTCGTACATGATCTTTGTTGATTTGATTGATTGCCATATAGAAACAGATATTGTCTGCGGTAGCATTGCTGATGTTCTTCATGATAGTGTCGTAGGTGTCACCACGAACTTCATTATGGCGCTGCTTATCTCCGTCCAAGCTCAAAAGAATCAAATCTGCTTCCGGGAGATCAATGGGAAACGTTCCGTTCGTAACTACGTTGACGATGAGAAAACCCATGTTCTTTGCTTCTATAACCAAATCTCTGAGAGTGCGTTCGCCATCTTTCCAAAGAAATGTTTCGCCACCGCAGAAGAACAAAATGCGAACTCCCATGTCATATAGCTGCTGCATTTCTTGCCGGATCTGTTCATATGGATGGACGATTGCCGTAATATTGTTGACGGAACAGTGCTTGCAATGCAAATTGCATTTGTCTGTTACGATTACAGTTCCAAGGATTGGTGATTTCTTTCTAAGCAGAATCGTCTTTATGCCAAAAGCAGCGAAGTGAAAAAAGGATGATAGCTTCATTTTTCCTCCATAGCTCTAATTGGGTATCCTTGAATAGTGTGTACGCATTATATTATACTCATTTTCTTCTGCTTTTTCAAGATAATGCGGCATATTTCAGAGAATTAGTATAATCGGTTTATTCGCTCCGTTTGGGTCACTTTTCCTGCATGTAAAATAGTGATGCTTATTCAAGCAAAAATTTATGCTGCTATGTATAATGACTTCATCGTAAAGTGATTCTCTGATCCGTATAATCAATATGTTGAAATGTGGACTTTTTCATGTTTCAAACTTAATCTATGTGAATAAATGAAGCCGGATATGCTCACTTTTGAACAAAGCCACACAGAGGGGAAAACAAGCAATTTTCAACCCTCGGATGTACAAAAACAGGCAGCACCCAACCGAAGCTGAGTGCCGCCTGTTTTGCTGTCCAATCCTACCTGGCAGCTGCCGATTTTGTAGTTTCCTCAAATTCACTTTTGTTCATTTTGGGAGCGCTGCTCCTTTCGTGTCATACAAAATAAAAAGCAGCCGCAAGAGCGACTGCTTTTTTGCTGTGTCGGCACCGCCCTATCTTCCCGGAGCGTCACCACTCAAGTATTTTCGGCGTATGCGAGCTTAACTGCTGTGTTCGGAATGGGAACAGGTGGACCCTCGCAGCCATCAGCACCGACTGACAACAGTAATATAGTACCACAAAGCTCCTGCATTTGTCAAGGGCAAATTTGAAAAATCAGCGTTTTTCTTTTTCCTTCTCGGCCTTTTTGCGCAACGAGCGCTTCGGCTTGACGTGGGCTGCAGGGGAGATAAACTCGTCGATGTAGTCGCTCCACTGCTGCTCGCTTGTAAGCTCGCCATCCTTACTCGGGTGAGCGGCGGCGATGCGCATGACGAGCCTGTCGCAGGTGCGCTTGAGCACTGCTCTGTCGCATATCGCGGTGATGACGATGTACGCCGCCGCGATGCCCATGAGCGCCGTGGGCAGGGTGAACATCAGCAGCGGGCGAAGCGCTCCCGCCAGCGCGAGCGAGCGGAACGACTGGCTCGGGATGAGCACGGCGGCCTCGGCGATGAAAAGCGCGCTTGCGACGACGTGCTTTTTAAACCGATGAAAAATGAAGCCTGTAATCAGCAGGACGATGAGAATTACCGTCAGGCGTGTGTCGTAAATAAGCGACGCGTACTTGTCGGTGCCCTTTACGCCTCCGTCCGTCACGGTCAGCAGCAGCCCGATGAGCATTGCGATAAGCAGAATGCCGTTAATAACGCTGAGCACGCCCTCGATTATCGCGGACGCGTTCCAAAGGTAGCCGCCCGTGTGAAGCCAGACCGAGCCGCGCATTGCGCGCTCATCGGCGATGAGCTGCCGCGCCTTGTCGGTGAGCTTTTTCTGATTGCTGTCTGAAAGTTGACGAGCCATATTTATCGCTCCTGTTTTAAAGTATGTTGATTTCGGCTTCGGGATAGTTGCCGAGCAGCTTGAAGCACGGCAGCTGCATTTTAAGCGTTGCGAGCACGCCTGCGACGACGGGGTCGGTCACGTCGCCCTTGAGGTCGGCGTAGAACAGGTAGTCAAAATCCGAGCCTGCGATGGGGCGCGACTCGATTTTTGTAAGACTCATATCGGTCGACGCAAACGGCGCGAGCACGCGGTAGAGCGAGCCCGGGACGTTCTCGGTCGAGAACACGATGCTGATCTTGTCCGCACCCGCGCTGCGCTTCGGCTCGCGGCAGACGGAGACAAAGCGCGTGGTGTTGTTCCGACTTGTGGCAATGTCGGATTTGAGGACCTCGAGCGAGTAGTCGTCGGCGGCTTCGGCCGAGCCTATTGCGGCGACGGAGCGGTCATTGCGGTCGGCGACGTACTTGACTGCGACGGCGGTGTTGCTCATTTCGGTCACGCTCAGTCCCAGCTCGGAGATGAGAGCCGCGCACTGCTTGAGCGCCTGCGGGTGTGAGACGACCTCCTCAATCTCGTCAAGACGAGTGCCCTTGATACCGATGAGGTCGTGGTGTATATGCGCGTCGGCGCTGTTTGCGATGCAGAGATCGCCGTCCATCAGCAGGTCGTACACCTCGTGGACGGAGCCGGCACAGGAGTTCTCAACAGGCAGTATGCCGTATTCGACCTCGCCCTCCTTGACTGCGCGGCAGACGTCGCTCCATTTGGGTAAAAAGAGGATTTCGGCGTTTGAATAGAGCCGCTTGCCGACGATGCCGCTGTACGCTCCCGCGATGCCCTGACAGGCGATGCGGCGCACGCTCTCGGGCGCTTCGGCGGGGGCAAAGTCGCTGACGCTGCGGCTGTCGATGAACGGGTACTGCCGCGCGCGGCTTTGCTCCATCAGCGTCTGCCAGATAAGCTCGACCGCCGAGCGGTCGTCGCCCGCTTTTTCGCCGAGCGCGGCGAGAATTGCTTTCTCGCGCGCCGCGTCGAACACCTGCATATTATTGTCATGCTTGAACTCGGCCACCTGCTTTGAGCAGGCAAGGCGGCGCTTTATCAGCTCGATAAGCTGCGCGTCGATCTCGTCGATATTTTTGCGTATTTCTTCAAGTCTCACAGCTTGCCCGCCTCCTTCATAAGGTCGCTTAAACCTATGCACACCGCAGCTTCAACAACGGGGAGCGCACGGGGGACTATGCACGGGTCGTGGCGGCCGCGAATGATAAGCTCGCGTTCGGTCATATCGTTTGTGTCGAGCGTCGGCTGCGCCTTGCCTATCGACGGCGTGGGCTTGAAGGCTGCGCGCACGATGACGGGCATCGCGTTGGTTATTCCGCCTGTTATGCCGCCGTTGTTGTTGGTGGCGGTGGCGACGCGCCCGTCGCGCTCAACATAGCGGTCGTTAGCATTGCTGCCGCGCATTTTGGTGATGCCGAAGCCCGCGCCGAACTCAACGCCCTTGACGGCGGGAATACCGTAAATTATCTTGGCCAGAGTGCCCTCGACGCCGCCGAACATCGGCTCGCCGACTCCGACGGGCAGGCCGACAGCCGCGACCTCGACTACGCCGCCGACGCTGTCGGCGTCCATGCGCGCAGCTTCAATAACGCGCGCCATTTCGGCTTTTGCGCCGCTGTCAATGACGGAGAAGTAGGCGGTGTTAAGGGAGTTCAGCTGCTCTGCGGTGACCTCAACCGGGTCAAAGGGGAGGTCGCTTACGTCGGCAATGCTGCAGACGTGGCCGCCGACGGTCACACCGCGGCGCGCGAGGATCTGCCTGCACACCGCTCCCGCAAAAACGATGGGCGCGGTAAGGCGGCCCGAAAAATGCCCCGAGCCGCGAATATCGAAGCAGCCGCCGTACTTGACAGAGGCGGCGTAGTCGGCGTGAGACGGGCGCGGGTGGCCGTTTAAGTAAGAGTAGTCGGACGAGCGGGTATCGGAGTTGCGGATTATCGCCGCGAGTGGAGCGCCCGTGGTGAAGCCGTCGAGCACGCCCGAGAGGATCTCCGGCTCGTCGGCCTCTCTGCGCTTTGTGGCGCTCGGATCCTGACCCGGAGCGCGGCGGCGCATCTGCTCGCGGATAAGCTCAAGGTCAAGCTTTTCGCCTGCGGGAAGTCCGTTTATCACTGCTCCGATGGCCGCGCCGTGGCTCTCGCCGAAAATCGACACTGTTATGTTTTTGCCGATCTCAGATGACATTTACTTTACCTCCCAGCTTTTTCAGATCTTCAAAAAACGTCGGGTACGACTTGCTTATCGCGCCCGCGTCGCTTATCTCGCTTTCACCGTCGCAAAACGACGCGGCGACCGAGAACGCCATAACTATGCGGTGGTCGTTGCAGCCGTTTACGGAAGCGGATTTCGGTCGGCCGCCCTTGATTATGAGCGTGTCGGGCGAAGTTTCGCACTTTATGCCCATGCGGCGCAGGCCGTCGGCCATCGCTTCAAGGCGGTCACTTTCTTTTATGCGCAGTCTGGCGGCGTTAAAGATGCGGCTTTCGCCCTCGGCAAAGGCACAGGCAACGGCCAGCGGCGGGATTATATCGGGAATTTGCGCGGCGTCGATGTCGGTTGCGACTAATCTTTCGCCCGCGCATGCGTAAAGCGCGCCGCCGCGCTCTTCAATGCGGCAGCCCATACGGCGCAGAATTTCGACGCACTCGCGGTCGCCCTGCGTGGAGGACGTGTCAAGCCCGCGCAGCTCAATGTCAGCTCCTATCGCCGCAGCACTGAGCCAGAACGCCGCCTGCGACCAGTCACCGCCGACGGTTATGCGGCTTGCCTTGCAGCGGCCGCTGACGGTGTAGGTGCTGTCCTCATGGCTGACCGTAACGCCGAAGCGGGCGAGCGTATCGACCGTCATTTGGACGTAGGCCGCCGACTGCAGCCCGGTCGTCAGATGTATTTGCCCGCCGCCCACGGCCGCAAAGGCGAACATCAGCCCGGTCACATACTGTGAGCTGACGTCGCCGCGGATTCGGGCGGCTTTAAGCCTGAAGCGGCCGCTGATATGTACCCTTGCGCCGCCGTCGGAGCGCGAGCAGGTCACGCCGCCCGATTCGAGCAGGGAGGTCATATCGTCAAGCGGGCGCTCGGCCAGCCTGCCGTGCAGGATAAACGCGGTCTCCACACCGAGCACGGCGGCGATCGGCAGCATAAAGCGCAGGGTCGAGCCGCTTTCGCCGCAGTCAATGACCGCTTTCGCGGGCGCCTGCTTTATGCCGGTGACGACGGTGAGAGCACCGAAGCGCTTTATTTCAGCGCCGAGTGCGGCCAAAGCCCCCGCCGTCTTTTCAATATCGTCGGAGGTCGTAAGTCCGCTTATCGCGACCTCGCCGTCTGAAAGGGCGGCGGCAATGAGCGCACGATGCGCCTCGCTTTTCGACGCGGGAATGTCGATTTGACCTTTGAGCCGTGCCGCGCTTACAAGCGCCCTCACAGGCCGACTCCTATGCAGCCCTCGAGAAGCTCGTGCAGGCGGCTGACCTTTATCGGGCAGACGTAGCTGTCGCCTATTTTGCGAATGAGGACGAGCTTTATCTGCGCACCCATGCGCTTTTTGTCGAGCGAGGCGGCGTCCTGCACCTGCATCGGGGTAATGTCGCGGTCGGTCGGCAGGCCGTACTTGCGGCATAGGGCGGCAATCCTATCGGCGTTGCCCTTGTGGCAGAGGTCGACCTTCTCGGCGGCGCGGGTTATCGCGCACATTCCGACGGCGACCGCCGCGCCGTGCGACAGACCGGAGAAATTCTCTGTCTTTTCAATAGCGTGACCGACGGTGTGCCCGAAGTTGAGCAGCGTGCGCTCGCCCGACTCTTTAAAGTCGCGGGTGACGATGTCGGCCTTTATTTTGACACATTCGAGGATCTTGTCCCCGAGGTTTTCAAACGGTGCCTGCGTTTCAAGCTGCTCAAAGAGCGCCTCGGACTTTATCGCGCCGTATTTTATCATCTCGCCCATGCCGTCGCGCATGTATTCGTCGGGCAGGGTCTTGAGCGTGTCGGTGTCGATGATCACGAGGCTCGGCTTGTGGAATGCTCCCGCAAGGTTCTTGCCCGACGGCAGGTCGCAGCCCGTCTTTCCCCCGACGGAGGAGTCGATCTGCGCGAGCAGGGTGGTGGGTATCTGAACAAAGCTGATACCTCTTAAATAGATCGCCGCAGCGAAGCCTGCGAGGTCGCCGACAACGCCGCCGCCGAGAGCTACGACAAAGTCGTTGCGCGCAAGCCGACGTTCGGCCAGAAAGTTAAGAATATCGGTAACGGTGCCGATGTGCTTGTTGCTCTCGCCGTGAGGTATAACGCAAAGCGAAGCGTCGACACCCTCGCGGCTGAGGGAGTCGAGCACCTTTTCCGAATAAAGCGGAGCTGTATTGTCGTCGGCAACCACCACGCAGCGGCTGCCTTTTTCAACGACGCGGATCATCGCGCCCGCGCGGTCGAGGATACCGCTTGAGATAACGACGTTGTACTCGTCGGAAACGGATACTTTTTTCATCATATCAGATCTTGTCCTTTATAAGTTTGCTTTCTTTCATAAGCGAGCGCAGCTTTTCGCGGTCGGACGAGTCGATAGCCGTCTTGAACTGCGCAAGATTGCTTATCAGCACGCCTATCTCGTCGCTGAGCGCCGCCTTATTCTCGAGGAAAAGCTCGCTCCACATATTCTCGTCGATCGTCGCCACGCGCGTTACGTCGCGAAACGACCCTGCGGAGAAGCCCCTGTGCCCGAGCGCAAGCGGGTCGCGGACGTAGCTGCACGCGAGGACGTGCGCCAGCTGCGAGGTGTAGGCTATCATCCTGTCGTGAGTCCCCATGTCGGTCTCCTTGCACATTGCAAAGCCGATGTCGAGGGCAAGGCGCCTGACCGTCGCGACCGCGTCGCTGTCGGCGCCCTCGGGCGTGACGATAAGGCTTGCGCCCGCAAAGAGGTCGGCCGAGCTGTTAGCAAAGCCGCCGCGCTCCTTGCCTGCCATGGGGTGAGCGCCGACAAAGCGCAGCCTGTGCTCCCTGACCGTGTCGGCGATGCCGTCGTAGACCGCTCCCTTTACGCCGCAGATGTCCATAACCACTGCGCCGGATTTAAAGCGCGCGGCGTTTTGCTTTATAAAGTCCACGCACGCCTGCGGAGTGACGGCGACTATGACAAGGTCGGCGTCTTCGACAGAGTTCCCGTCGGCGGCAAGGTCGATGGCATTTGCTTCGAGAGCGGCTTTTACGACCGCCTCGTCGCGGTCAAGGCCGACTACCGTGTGCGTTGTCCCGGCCTTTATCGCGCGGGCAAAGCTGCCGCCGATAAGGCCGAGGCCGACTATGAGTATGCGCATCACTTTATACTCTGCATGAAGTCGTGCAGAGCGAAAACTTCGCTTGAGATCGAGTCGAACTCGTCGGGAGTGATGGACTGCTGACCGTCGCTGAGAGCGTTTGCGGGGTCGTTGTGGACTTCGATCATAAGTCCGTCAACGCCTGCCGCGACCGCTGCCATCGAAAGCGGGCGAATGAGCTTTGCAAAGCCCGCAGCGTGCGACGGGTCGACGATTATCGGCAGGTGGGTGCGCTCCTTGAGCACGGGAACGGCGGAGATGTCGAGCGTGTTGCGGGTCGCAGTTTCGAACGTGCGGATTCCGCGCTCGCAGAGAATGACCTTGTCGTTGCCGCCCGCCATAATGTACTCGGCGCTCATCAGCGTCTCTTCAATCGTATTGGCCAGACCGCGCTTGAGCAGAATGGGCTTGTCCGTGTGCCCGAGCGCCTTGAGCATTTCAAAGTTCTGCATATTTCTTGCGCCGACCTGAATGATGTCGACGTCGGCGAAGAGGTCAAAGTCGGACATCGCCATGATCTCGGTTACGATCGGAATGTCGGCGTATTTCTTGGCCTTCAGCAGCAGCTGAATACCCTCGCCGCGCAGCCCCTGGAAGGAGTATGGCGAGGTGCGGGGCTTGAACGCGCCGCCGCGCAGGAACGCAGCGCCGGCTTTCTTTATGCGCTCGGCGATGCCGCAGATCTGCTCCTCGCTCTCGACCGAGCAGGGGCCCGCCATGAGGGTCATGGTGCCGCCGCCTATCTGACGGCCGGCTATGTTGAAGACGCTGTCGTCGTTGTGGAACTTGCGGTTAGCCTTCTTATACGGCTCGGCGATGCGCTTTACGCTCTCGACTATCTTGTTGGCGCCGATCTTGCGTTCGTCAACGCTGAGCGTGTCGCCGATAAGGCCGAGGACGGTCTTGTCCGTGCCCTGCCAGATGTTGACGGAAACGTCGTTTTCTCTTTCGATTTCCTTTATAAAACGGTTAATATCTTCCTGAGCGGCTTTTTTAAGTACAATAATCATAATTTGCTTTTGATCCTCTCTGCTACTGCGGCGGGCTCACCCACCGCGTTTATCTCAATGTCGGCCGCTTTTTTGTAAAGCGGCAGTCTGTCGTTATAGAGCTTTTCCGCCTGCGGCCCGTAAAGCGGGCGTGTGCGGTCGTTTTTGAGCCTTTCGGCGATAGTTTCGAGAGGAGCGTTCATAAACACTCTTTTAACGCCCTCACGCTCAAAGCACTCGGCGTTGCGCTCAAAAGTCATGGCGCCGCCGCCGACTGCGATGACCGTGCGCCTGCGAGCGGCCGCTTCAAGGCAGCTTTTGTGCTCCTCGTCGCGGAAGTACGCTTCGCCGAAGCGGTCGAATATCTCGCTTGTCGTAAGGCCCAGACGCCGCTGAGTTTCCTCATCGGTGTCAATGAAATCGAAGCCGAGGCTTTTTGCGAGCAGCCTGCCCACGGTGGTTTTGCCGCAGCCCATAAAACCGAACAGGACTATGCTTCCGTCGCCCTGTTCGCGAATAAATCGCCGCACCATCTCTGCGTGAGAGTCGGCGATAAGCCGTGCTATGTCGGCCTCGTCAAATTGAGCCGAGTACCATATCTCGTGCGAGCGCACGGCCTGACGGACGAGCATCGACATACCGCCCTCGGCAGGTATGCCATGCTCCCGTGCGTATCGCATTATCATCGTTTCTTCGGGGTTGTATATCAGGTCAAAGAGAGCCTTGCAGCCCTCGAGCTGATCCTTTTTAAGAGGGGACGCGTCCGTGTTCGGCCACATACCGACGGGGGTGGCGTTGACGACAAGGTCGTACCCGCCGCGAACGTCGGCAATGGCGACTGCCTTTGCCCCGTGGCCGAGCTCTGCGGCCAGAGCCGCGCCCTTTTCGCTGCGGGAGGCAACAGTCACGCGCCCGCCCGCTTTTACGGCCTCGGCGGCAACGGTACGCGCCGCTCCGCCGCAGCCGAGCACGAGCACGCTGCCGTCAAGGCGCATACCCGCCGCTTCGAGCGCGGAGGTGAAGCCGCAGCCGTCGGTGTTGAAGCCGGTGTGAGCGCCGTCTTCCTCACGCTTTACGCAGTTGACCGCGCCGAAGGCCGCGGCGCAGCCGTCAAGCGATGAAAGCATGGGAATAATGCTCTGCTTGTGCGGGATGGTGACGTTAAAGCCGTCAAGCGCGGAGAGGGTACGCTCATACTCCGCTTTGAGCGCGTCGGGGGAGACATCGAGCCGAACATAATCGGCGTCAAGGCCGCTGAGCTCAAAAAGCTGCGTGTGGATAAAATCCGACATACTGTGCCCGACAGGGTGTCCTATAACTGCAAAATGCTTTTTTGCCACGGCCAGATTCCCCATTTTTAAAACTAAAATTTGTAAAAAACTATTGACAAAACCGACATGTAAACATACAATTTGTTTGTACAAACCGATGTGGACTAATAATAACACATTATTATATTGTGTGTCTACTTGCATTTTGTAAGAATAATCTCAGGTTAGGAGAGCTTTTTTATGGTTTTTGACAAGATTAGAGAAATATTGGCCGATCAGTTCGACGTCGACGCCGATGAAATCACCGCCGATACCGATATCGAGCAGGAATTCCAGGCCGACAGCCTTGACATTGTCGACCTGATGATGTCCATCGAGGACGAGTTCGACATTGAAGTTCCCGACTCTGCCGTTGACGAGATTAAGACCGTCGGCGACCTCGTGAAATTCATCGAGAGCAATCAGCAGTAATTTGCCCGGACAATAATCAGAAAAACCGTTTTGTCCAAAGCAAGCGGTTTTTTATTGTCGGAGCGTTTAAGGAGAAAACTATGGCAGAAAACAAAATGGTTGAAGCTATAACTTCAATGGATACCGACTTCGCCCAATGGTACACCGACATCTGCAAGAAAGCGGAGCTTGTCGAGTACACCAGCGTAAAGGGCTGCATGGTCATCAGACCCTACGGCTACGCTATCTGGGAGAATATTCAGCATATCCTCGACGGTATGTTCAAGGCCACCGGGCACGAGAACGTGTGCATGCCGATGTTCATTCCCGAGAGCCTGCTTGAAAAGGAAAAGGATCACGTCGAGGGCTTCGCTCCCGAGGTTGCATGGGTGACCTACGGCGGCAGCGAGAAGCTCGACGAGCGCCTTTGCGTCCGCCCGACGTCAGAGACGCTTTTCTGCGAGCACTATGCAAACATCGTCCATTCCTATCGCGACCTGCCGAAGCTGTACAACCAGTGGGTCAACGTCGTCAGATGGGAAAAGACGACCCGCCCGTTCCTGCGCTCGAGGGAGTTCCTCTGGCAGGAGGGACACACCATTCACGCGACCCCCGAGGAGGCTGTTGAGGAGACCGAGCGTATGCTCAACCTCTACGCCGAGTTCTGCGAAAAGTACCTCGCCATTCCTGTCATAAAGGGTAAAAAGACCGAGTCCGACAAGTTCGCGGGCGCCGTTTCGACTTACGCTATCGAGGCGCTTATGCACGACGGCAAAGCGCTGCAGGCGGGCACCTCGCACTATTTCGGCGACGGCTTCGCCAAGGCGTTCGGCATCGAATTTACCGATAAGAATAATAAGAAGGTCAACCCGTTCCAGACCTCGTGGGGTATGACGACCCGCCTTATCGGCGCTATCATTATGACCCACGGCGACGACAACGGCCTTGTTCTGCCGCCCGCGGTCGCGCCTGTTCAGGCTGTCATCATTCCGATTGCGAGCCACAAGCCCGGCGTGCTCGAAAAGGCTGCCGAGCTTAAAGAGAGGCTTGCTTCCCGCTTCCGCGTAAAGGTCGACGACAGCGACAACTCGCCCGGCTGGAAGTTCAGCGAGTACGAAATGAAGGGCGTGCCCGTCAGAATTGAGATCGGCCCGCGCGACATCGAGAACAACTGTTGCGTGCTCGTCACCCGCCACGACCGGCAGAAGACGACAGTTTCGCTCGACGAGCTTGAAAGCGTGCTCGAGCAGAAGCTGCAGGACGTCCGCGACGGCATCTACGCCAAAGCGCTCGCCAACCGCGAAAGACGTACCTATGCCTGCACCGACCTCGAGTCCGTCACCAAGGCGCTCGAGGAGAACGGCGACGGCTTCGTCAAGGCTATGTGGTGCGGCGATGAGGCCTGCGAGGACGAGGTCAAGGAGAAGACGGGAGTCGGCTCGCGCTGTATTCCGCTTGTTCAGGAGCACCTGTCCGACCGCTGCGTCTGCTGCGGCAAGCCCGCGAAGTACATGGTCTACTGGGGCAAGGCGTACTGATAACTTGATATTAAGCACAAACACCGCTTAGCTTTATATTAAACACAAACACCGCTGATGCTTCGGTACAAGTGTCGGCGGTGTTCTTTTTTGCATTTTAACGGTGCGATATATTTTTTCGACGGCACAAAAACAGCGGTGCGTTACAACAATTTCAAAAAGCTGTCCGACTGCGCGTTGCGGCGGCCTTTATTTTTACTGTATAGAAATTATCTTCAACCTAAATCTGTTCAATCCACCGCAAATTTAGTATATATTGCACAAATTGTATTATGAAAATCAGCGTTTTAACGATGAAAACGCTGATTTTTGCGACACAAGCAAAACAAAATCATATTTTTATTGACATAAACCGCGCGTTGTGGTACTATTATCAGGCACGCGTGTGTGAAAACGTGTGCAGATATGCGTTGATGCGGGAGGTGGCCGACCCTCTGAGGCCGGGGAATTTCCGCGGAGTATGTCCGATTTCAAACCGGGCGATCAAAACCTTACAAGATGCCGAAATCAAGCATCAATCCCGGATTTGTTTTGTCAAAAGCTATGGCATGGCCAGAGGTACTTGACAACCTGATACAAGTCCGGTTTTATAATGCAAACGGGTGAAACACCCGGCAGCGTGTAAAGTTTTACCGTGAGCCCGCCAAATCTTTAAGGAGGCGAACTTCACAATGGCAAAGGAAAAGATCAGAATCAGACTGAAAGGCTACGATCACGCTCTCGTCGATCAGGCTGCGGAGAAGATTGTCGAGACTGCTAAGCGCACCGGCGCTCGCGTTTCGGGTCCCGTACCGCTCCCGACCGAAAAAGAGATCGTTACCATTCTGCGCGCCGTTCATAAGTATAAGGACAGCCGCGAGCAGTTTGAGAGCAGAACCCACAAAAGGCTTATCGACATTCTCAGACCTTCCAACAAAACCGTTGAGGCTCTGACCAGTCTTGAGCTTCCAGCCGGCGTCGAATTTGAGATTAAGCTTTAATCTTAAAGTAAGGCACGGTATGGTCAAGTCGGTTAACGCCGACCAATAACCAACAAGGAGGAAATATCAATGAAAAAAGGTATCATCGGCAAGAAGCTCGGTATGACCCAGCTTTTTGACCAGAACGGCAATGTTGTGCCTGTTACCGTCGTTGAAGCAGGTCCCTGCCTCGTCACTTTCAAGAAGACTCTTGAGAATGACGGCTACGAGGCTGTCCAGCTCGGCTACGGCGACATCAAGGCCAACAAGGTCACCAAGCCCCTCAAGGGCCACTTCGAGAAGAACGACGTCGCTCCCAAGCGCGTACTTAAAGAGTTCCGTCTCGAGGACATCAGCGCGCTCAATATCGGCGACGTTGTCAAGAGCGACGCTTTCGCTGAGGGCGAGGCTGTTGACGTAACCGGCACCAGCAAGGGTAAGGGTTACGCAGGCGTTATCAAGCGCCACGGCTTCCAGAGACTTAAGATGTCTCACGGTACCGGTCCTGTCGCCCGTCACGGCGGCTCGCTCGGCGCCTGCTCTACGCCTTCGCGCGTATATAAGGGACGCAAGATGGCGGGCCATATGGGCGCCGTCAGATCGACCGTTCAGAATCTCGCGGTTGTCAAGGTTGATGCCGAGAACAATATCATTGCCATCAAGGGCGCCATTCCCGGCCCCAAGGGCGGATATGTCTTCATCACCGACAGCGTCAAAGCTTAAGGAAAGGGGAGTTACTAATGCCTACTTTGAACGTAGTTGATATGTCCGGCAAGAATGTTGCCGAGATCACGCTGAACGACGCAGTGTTCGGTATTGAGCCCAACACCGCCGTTATGCACATGGCAGTAGTCAGCTATCTGGCTAACCAGCGTCAGGGCACTCAGTCGACCCTTACCCGCACCGAGGTTTCGGGCGGCGGAAGAAAGCCTTGGCGTCAGAAGGGCACCGGTCATGCAAGACAGGGCTCTATCCGCGCTCCGCAGTGGTATCACGGCGGTGTCGCTCTCGGACCGAAGCCGCGTGAGTACGGCTTTGAGCTGAACAAGAAAGAAAAGAGACTGGCCATCAAGTCCGCTCTCTCCAGCAAGGTCATCGACAATGCAGTCATCGTGCTTGACGCCCTCACCGTTGAGGACTACAAGACCAAGACCGTTGTCAACTGCCTTAATGCCATCGGCGCGGCCAAGAAGTCGCTCATCATTCTCGCTGAGAACGATGCAAAGGCTGTCCGCAGCGCCGCCAATATCAAGGGAGTCAAGACCGCGCAGGTCAACACCATCAACACCTATGACATTCTTAATGCCGACAGCGTTGTCATCGTTAAGGATGCCGTCAGCAAGCTCGAGGAGGTGTACGCATAATGAAAGCAGCACGCGATATCATTCTTCGCCCGATCATCACCGAGAAGTCGATGCTCGGCGCCGAAGCCAAGAAGTACACCTTTAAGGTAGCCAAGGACGCCACTAAGATCGACGTCGCTCGCGCCGTTGAGGAAATCTACGGCGTAGAGGTCGTCAAGGTCAACACCGTTAATGTCCGCGGCAAGTCCCGCCGTTACGGTCGCTTCGAGGGAACCACTCCTTCGTGGAAAAAGGCCACCGTTACCCTGAGCGAGAAATCCAAGAAGATCGAGTTCTTTGAGGGTATGATGTAATAATAGGCGATGTATGGGAATTATCCCGCTAAGCTATTATAAGGAGTGAAATTCAATGGCAATGAAACATTATAAGCCTACTACCCCGGGTTACCGCGGTATGACTACTATTGATTACTCCGGACTTTCCAAGGTTGCCCCCGAGAAGAGCCTTCTCGAGCCTATAAAGAAGAATGCCGGCCGCAACAGCTACGGCCGCATCACCGTTAGGCATCGCGGCGGCGGTAACCGCAAGAAGTACCGTGTAATCGACTTCAAGCGTAACAAGTTCGACGTTCCCGCTACGGTCGTCACCATCGAGTATGATCCGAACCGCAGCGCGTTCATCGCTCTTATTCAGTACACTGACGGCGTAAAGAGCTACATCATCGCTCCTGTCGGCCTCAAGGTCGGCGACACCGTCATCAGCAGCACCTCTGCCGATATCAAGCCGGGCAATGCGCTCCCGCTTGAGAATATCCCGACCGGTACCTTTATCCACAACATCGAGCTTTATCCCGGCAAGGGCGCTCAGCTTGCCCGTTCCGCCGGCAACCAGGCTCAGCTGATGGGTAAGGAAAACGGTATGGCTCTGCTTCGTCTGCCCTCCGGCGAGATGAGACAGGTCCCGGTCAAGTGCATGGCTTCCATCGGACAGGTCAGCAACCCCGAGCACGAGAACGTCAACTACGGCAAGGCCGGACGTAAGCGTCACATGGGTTGGAGACCGACCGTACGCGGTTCCGTTATGAACCCGTGCGACCACCCGCACGGCGGTGGTGAGGGCAAGTCCCCGATCGGCCGCAGCGGCCCTGTTACCCCGTGGGGCAAGCCCACTCTGGGTTACAAGACCCGCGACAAGCACAAGGCATCTGACAAGTATATTGTTAAGCGCCGCACCAAATAAGTGGAGAGGAGAGCTAAGTAACTATGGGAAGAAGTATTAAAAAAGGACCTTACGTCCAACCCGTACTGCTGAAGAGAGTTCAGCAGATGAACGACGCCGGTGAAAAGCGCGTTCTCAAGACTTGGAGCCGCTCGTCCACTATTTTCCCGGAATTCGTCGGTCACACCTTCGCCGTCCATGACGGCCGCAAGCACGTGCCGGTCTACGTTACCGAGGATATGGTCGGCCATAAGCTGGGCGAGTTTGCTCCGACGAGAACCTTCAAGGGTCACGCCGGTTCAAAGACGACCAAGAAGTAATCAGCCGAAAGGAGAGAATACACATGGAAGCAAGGGCTACTCTTAAATTTGCCCGCATTTCGCCTCGCAAGGTGCAGATTGTACTGGATCTTATCCGCAATCAGCCCGTTGACAAGGCCATGGCTATTCTCAAGCATACTCCCAAGGCTGCTTGCGAGTATCTTGAGAAGCTGCTGAAATCAGCTATCGCCAACGCAGAGACCAACCACAACATGGACGTCTCCAAGCTTTATGTTGCCGAGTGCATCGCCTGCCCCGGTCCGATTCTCAAGAGAATCCGTCCGCGTGCTCACGGCCGCGCTTATCACATCTACAAGAGAACTTCTCACGTTACCCTGGTGCTCAGGGAAGCTGAGTAAGAAGGAGGTTATAATATGGGACAAAAGGTTAATCCCCACGGCCTTCGAGTAGGCGTCATCAAGAACTGGGATTCTCGCTGGTTTGTTAAGGAGAAGGACTTCGGCGACACTCTCGTTGAGGACTATAAGCTCCGTACCGCTCTGAAGAAGAAGCTCTATGACGCCGGTATCTCCAAGATTGAGATCGAGCGCGACGCCTCCAAGGTCAGACTGCACATTCACTGCGCTAAGCCCGGTATGGTCATCGGCCGCAACGGCTCCGAGATCGAGAAGCTCAAGGCTTGGTGTGAGAAGCAGCTCGGCGGCAAGACCGTCAACATCAACATCGTTGAGATCAAGAATCCCGACGTTAACGCTCAGCTTGTTGCTGAGAACATCGCTGCTCAGCTTGAGAAGCGTATTTCGTTCCGCCGCGCTATGAAGCTCGTTATGGGCCGTGCAATGCGCTGCGGTGCAAAGGGTATCAAGACCCAGGTTTCCGGACGTCTCGGCGGTGCTGAGATTGCCCGTACCGAACACTATCATGAGGGCACCATTCCGCTCCAGACCCTTCGTGCCGACATCGAGTACGGTGTCGCCGAGGCTCATACGACCTACGGCCGTATCGGCGTCAAGGTTTGGATCTACGCCGGTGAGGTGCTTCACGACAATCGCAAGGCTCGCGAGGATCGCAAGCCGCGCAGAGAAAGGAGTGCTCAGTAATGCTGCTGCCTAAGCGCGTTAAATACCGCCGTGTCCAGAGAGGCCGCCTTACCGGTAAGGCTATGCGCGGAAACACCGTTACTTACGGTGATTTCGGTCTGCAGGCGCTTGAGCCCGCCTGGATCACTTCCAATCAGATTGAAGCTGCCCGTGTCGCTATGACCAGATACATCAAGCGCGGCGGTCAGGTTTGGATCAAAATCTTCCCGGATAAGCCGATCACCGAAAAGCCGGCTGAGACCCGAATGGGTTCCGGTAAAGGTTCGCCTGAGTATTGGGTCTCCGTTGTTAAGCCCGGCCGCGTAATGTTCGAGATCGCGGGAGTTGCTCCCGAGGTTGCTCGCGAGGCTATGCGTCTGGCTGCCAACAAGCTCCCGATCAAGTGCAAATTCGTAACTAAGCAGGAAAGTGGTGAGGATAATGAAGGCTAAGGATTTCAGAGAGATGTCGAGCGCGGAGCTCAACAGCAAGCTGGCCGATCTCAAGGATGAGCTCTTTAGACTTCGTTTCCAGAGCGCCGTCAACCAGCTTGAAAATCCGATGCGCATCAAGGCCGTCAAGAAGGACATCGCACGCATTCTGACCGTGCTCAAAGAGTCCGACGGCGCTGAGGCGTAAGAAGGGGAGGTAACATTATGACCGAGAGAAATCTGAGAAAAACCAGAACGGGCAGAGTCGTCAGCAACAAGATGGATAAGACCGTCGTTATTGCTATCGAGGATAATGTCAAGCACCCCCTTTACAACAAGATCGTAAAGAAGACCATCAAGCTCAAGGCTCACGACGAGGAGAACACCTGCAACGTCGGCGACCGCGTGCTTGTTATGGAGACCAGACCGCTGTCCAAGGACAAGAGATGGCGTGTTGTCGAGATCATTTCTAAGGCGAAGTAACATACCTCTTCGCTAAAAAGATTGGAGGAGTAACTGTGATCCAACAGCAGACTTACCTCAAAGTTGCCGACAACACCGGCGCGAAGGAGCTTATGTGCATTCGCGTTCTCGGCGGTTCAGGCAGGAGGTACGCTAATATCGGCGACGTCGTTGTAGCTTCCGTTAAGAAAGCTGCTCCGGGCGGCACCGTTAAAAAGGGCGACGTTGTTAAGGCTGTCGTAGTTCGTTCGGCCAAGGGCGTTCGCCGCAAGGACGGCACTTACATTCGTTTTGACGAAAACGCTGCCGTTATCATCAGAGACGACAAAAACCCGAGAGGCACCCGTATTTTCGGGCCTGTCGCGCGTGAGCTGAGAGAAAAGGAATACACCAAGATCCTCTCCCTCGCTCCCGAAGTACTGTAAGGAGGTCAGTCACGATGAGCAAAATGAACATTAAGACTGGCGATACAGTCATGATTCTTACCGGAGACAAGGCAACCGACCGCGGCAAGACCGGCAAGGTTCTTGAGGTAAGCCCCAAGGAGCAGAAGGTCATCGTCGAGGGACGCAACATGGTCTCCAAGCACGTTAAGCCCCGCAAGCCCGGCGATCCGTCCGGCATAATCAAGGCTGAGAGTGCTGTCTATGCCTGCAAGGTTCAGGTCGTTTGCCCCAAGTGCGGCAAGCCCACCCGCGTAGGCCACGCTGTCGAAGACGGCAGAAAAGTCCGCGTTTGCAAAAAGTGCGGCAAGACTTTTTAAGTTAAGGAGGATACATGACAATGGCAAGATTGAAAGAGATGTACAAGTCTGAAGTCGCGCCTGCACTGATGAAAAAGTTCAACTATAAGAGCGTCATGCAGATTCCGAAGCTTGATAAAATCATCATCAATGTAGGCTGCGGTGAAGCCCGCGACAATTCAAAGGTTATCGACGCAGTTATGGGCGATCTCGCCCTTATCACCGGTCAGCGCCCCGTAGTCTGCAATGCCCGCAAGAGCGTTGCAAACTTCAAGCTCCGTGCCGGTATGCCTATCGGCGTTAAGGTCACCCTCAGAGGCGACCGTATGTACGAATTTGTCGACCGCTTCTTCTCGGCTGCTCTGCCGAGAGTACGCGATTTCAAGGGCATCAACCCGAACTCCTTCGACGGCCGCGGCAACTACTGCATGGGCGTCAAGGAGCAGCTGATCTTCCCTGAGATCGAGTATGACAAGATCGACAAGGTTCGCGGTATGGACATCTGCTTCGTTACCACTGCGAACACAGACGAAGAGGCTCGTGAGCTGCTTACGCTTATGGGTGCTCCATTTGCGAAGTAAGGAGGTACTATTGTGGCTAAGACATCAATGAAAGTTAAGCAGAAGAGAGAGCCTAAGTTCTCAACTCGCGCTTATAACAGATGCAAGATCTGCGGTAGGCCTCATGCCTATCTCCGCAAATACGGCGTCTGCAGAATCTGCTTCAGGGAGCTTGCTTACAAGGGCGAGATTCCCGGCGTAAAGAAAGCCAGCTGGTAAGGAGGTTAACGGTTATGCAAATCACCGATACAATAGCTGATATGCTTACTCGTATTCGTAACGCGAACTCAGCTAAGCACGACTCGGTCGATGTTCCCGCTTCCAACATGAAGAAAGCAATCGCTCAGATTCTCGTTGACGAGGGATACATCAGCAGCTTCACCGTTAATGAAGACGGTAAACAGGGCATGATCCACATTGTCCTGAAGTACGGACCGAACAAGTCGCAGGTCATCACCGGTCTGCGCAGGGTTTCTAAGCCCGGTTTGAGAATTTATACCAACGTAGATGATATGCCCAAGGTTATGAAGGGCCTCGGCACCGTTATCCTTTCTACTTCCAAGGGTATTATGACCGATAAGCAGGCTCGCTCCGCAAACGTCGGCGGCGAAGTTCTCGCTTTCGTCTGGTAAGGGGGAAGCGATATGTCAAGAATCGGTAAGAAGCCTATCATTATCCCCGCAGGCGTTGACGTTAAGGTCAACGGTCAGGAAGTCACCGTCAAGGGCCCGAAGGGCACTCTGTCTCAGGTGCTCCGCAAGGAGATCACTGCTGCCGTTGAGGGCAACGAGATCATCGTTACCCGCTGCGACGACACTAAGCTCTCCCGCTCGCTGCACGGACTCAGCCGCACCCTCATTCACAATATGGTCGAGGGCGTTACCAACGGCTATTCCAAGAGCCTCGAGATCAAAGGCGTCGGTTACCGTGCTCAGAAGCAGGGCAGCAACCTCGTTCTTAACCTCGGCTATTCGCATCAGGTCATCGTTCCCGAAACCGACGGCATCAAGATCGACGTGCCCGATCCGCTCCAGATAGTTATTTCCGGTGCAGACAAGCAGGCTGTCGGCCAGTTCGCTGCCGAAGTTCGCGAGAAGCGTCCGCCTGAGCCGTACAAGGGCAAGGGCATTCGCTATGCCGGCGAGTATGTAAGACATAAAGAAGGCAAGGCCGGCAAGGGCGGAAAGAAGTAAAGGAGTGATATAAATGGTTAATAAGCCAGACAGCAATAAAGCAAGATTGCATCGTCACGTTCGTGTACGCGGCAAGATAAGCGGCACTGCTGAGCGTCCTCGTTTCAATGTTTTCCGTTCAAACGCCAATATCTACGCTCAGATCATCGACGATATTACCGGAACCACTCTGGTAAGCGCCAACTCGGCTGAAAAGGATTTCGGCTACGGTGGCAATAAGGAAGCCGCGTTCAAGGTCGGCGAGCTCATCGCCGAGCGTGCTGCTGCTAAGGGTATTACTGAGGTCGTATTCGACCGCGGTGGATACATCTACCACGGCCGCGTCAAAGAACTGGCTGAAGGTGCCCGCAAGGGCGGCCTCAAGTTCTAATAAGGGAGGAGAATACTTTTGGCTAACAAGATTGACGCATCTACCCTCGACCTGCAGGAGCGTATGGTAGCACTCAACCGCGTATCCAAGACCGTTAAGGGCGGCCGTATCATGAAGTTTACGGCGCTCATGGTCGTCGGCGACGGCAACGGCCACGTCGGCTTCGGTCTCGGCAAGGCCCGCGAAGTTCCGGACGCTATCCGCAAGGGTATTGAGGACGCAAAGAAGAATATGATCACCGTTTCCCTTAAGGGAAGCACCATTCCGCACGAGATCCTCGGTGCTTACGATGCCGGCCGCGTGCTGCTTAAGCCCGCTGCTCCCGGTACCGGCGTTATCGCCGGCGGCGCCGTCCGCGCCGTCGTTGAGCTTGTCGGTATCAAAGATATCCGTACCAAGGCTCTTCGTTCCAATAACCCCTGCAATGTCGTCAGGGCTACCATTGACGGTCTGTCCAAGCTCCGCTCCGCTGAGGAGGTCGCAGCTATCCGCGGCAAGTCCGTCAAGGAAATCATAGGTTAAGGGGGAGCAACAATGGCATCAAGTAAAAAGGTTGCAAGCCTTCAGGTAAAGCTGGTCAAGAGCCTCATCGGCTCCAAAAAGGACCAGATCGCTACCGCCGAGTCTTTGGGGCTTCGCAAGATCGGTGACGTATCCGTTCAGCCTGACAATGCTCAGACCCAGGGTAAGGTAAAGAAGATTAACCACTTAGTCGAAGTCACTAAAGCATAAGTTTAGGGAGGTGCAATCACAATGAAACTGCACGAACTCACTGCAGTCCCCGGCTCCAACTCCAAGAGCAAGCGCATCGGTCGCGGCCACGGTTCCGGTTGGGGAAAGACCTCCGGCAAGGGCCACAAGGGTCAGAAGGCGCGCTCAGGCGGCAGCATTCGCCCCGGCTTTGAAGGCGGCCAGATGCCTCTCAGCAGACGTCTGCCGAAGAGAGGATTCAACAACATTTTCGCCGCTAAGCCGGTTGCTATCAATGTTTCCGATCTTGCCAAGTTCGATAACGGCGCTGTCGTAGATACCGCCGCGCTCATCGAAAAGGGCATCATTAAGAAGGCTGACAACGGTGTCAAGGTTCTCGGTCACGGCGAGCTTAACGTAAAGCTCACTGTCAAGCTGGCTGCTTTCTCTGAAACTGCTAAGCAGAAGATCGAGGCCGCAGGCGGAAATGTCGAGGTGATGTAGTTGTTAGACGTTCTCAAGAACGCTTGGAAAGTCGTTGAAATAAGAAAAAAGATATTTTTTACGGTATTCATCATTCTTATTTTCCGAATCGGCGCTGTGCTGCCGGTTCCGTTCATCGACGTCGCTGCTCTGCGCTCCGCTGTGCAGAACAGCCAGGGCGTAAATGAATTCTTCAGCTACTTCTCTGCGCTTACCGGCGCAGGCCTTCAGTACGGCGCGGTATTCGCGATGAGCGTTACCCCGTACATCAACGCGTCGATCATCATGCAGCTGCTGACGGTTGCGTTTCCGTTCCTGGAGCGAATCGCCAAGGCTGAAGACGGTCAGAGACGCATTGCCAAGTACACCCGAGTTTGCACGGTCATCCTCGGTCTCATCCAGGGTACTGTGTACTTCTTCTGGCTTAAAGCCAACAACCTCGTCTCTGCCGACGGCGGATTCGCTATGGTATTTGCCGGCATCGTAATCGTTGCCTGCTTCACCGCAGGAAGCGCCGTTATGATGTGGCTCGGCGAGCGCATTGACGAGAAGGGTATCGGCAACGGTATTTCGATACTGCTCTTTGCCGGTATTATTTCGAGAGTTCCGACCTCTGCCGCCTCCCTTTGGGAGACCATTCACAGCGACAAGAACTACATCGGCGCCCTCATCGTCCTGGTCGTGTTCGTCGCCATCATCGGCTTCATCGTTTGGATGACCGGAGCCGAGAGACGTATCCCGATCCAGTATGCAAAGCGCGTTGTCGGCCGTAAAATGTACGGCGGACAGAACACCCACCTGCCGATTCAGGTAAATATGGCCGGCGTTATGCCCGTCATCTTCGCAAGCTCGTTCCTTGCCATTCCGTCGATGATCCTCGGATTTATGGGCAACGACAAGGCCGACACTCTGCTTTACAAGATTTGCCTGCAGTTCTCGGTACGCGGCGTGTTCTATATGCTGCTTTACCTCGCTATGATCATCGGGTTTGCATATTTCTATGTATCTATGCAGTACAATCCTGTTGAGATGGCGAACAATCTTCGCAAGAACAACGGCGCAATCCCGGGCATCCGTCCCGGCAAGCCGACCGCCGATTACATTCAGAAGATCATTTCAAGGATCGTCCTTATCGGAGCTATCTTCCTCGGCGTCCTTGCTATCCTTCCGATAATCGCGGGCCAGATCACCAGCATCGACATCGCCCTCGGCGGTACTTCGCTGCTGATCGTTGTCGGCGTCGCGCTCGATACTGTCCGCAGCCTCGAGTCGCAGCTGATGATGCGCCACTACAAGGGATTTCTTGACTGATAACTCAAAGCGCGTGCGCCGCTGAAAATGTCGCGCACGCGCACATTAAGCCGACCAGGGCTTAACGGAGGAAATTGAATGAATATTATTCTTCTTGGAGCACCGGGTGCGGGTAAGGGAACTCAGGCTGAGGTAATCAGCGCCAAGCTCTCCATTCCGCAGATTTCTACCGGAAATATCATACGCGAAGCCGTTAAAAACGGCACTCCTATGGGCCTTGAAGCCAAGAGCTTTATGGACGACGGCCGCCTTGTTCCCGACGCTACCGTTATCGGTATCATCAAGGAACGTCTCGCTCAGCCCGACTGCGCGAACGGCTTTATCCTCGACGGTTTCCCGCGCACCATTCCGCAGGCCGAAGCGCTTGACGAGCTGGGCGTGAAGATCGACAAGGTCATTTCCATCGAAGTACCCGACGACAAGATAGTTCTCCGTATGTCGGGACGCCGTGTCTGCCCGAAGTGCGGCGCAAGCTATCACACCGAGTATAAAAAACCCGCTGTTGACGGCGTGTGCAACCAGTGCGGCGACAGCCTTGCCCAGCGTAAGGACGATGCCCCCGAGACCGTGCTTGAGCGCCTGCGCGTTTATCACGAGCAGACCGAGCCGCTTAAGGAGTTCTACGAGAAGTCCGGCAAGTTGAGAACCGTTGTCGGCCAGGAGAAGGTCGAGGACACCTCGGCTCTGACCATGGAGGCTCTCAACAGCTGATTGCTGCACTTCCGCCCGCGTCGGGAGCAGCAACAGGCATTACCTTTTAACGCGGAGAAACGGTGGTAACATGATTGTGCTTAAAACGACGCGTGAGCTTGAGCTTATGCGCGAGGCCTGCAGAATTTCCGCAGGTGCACTAAAGGTAGCGGGTGAGGCTGTTGAGCCGGGCGTTACTACAGCCGAGATCGACAAGATCGCCTACGACTATATCAAGTCGCAGGGGGCTGAGCCTAACTTCCTCAATTACAGCGGCTATCCCGCAACTGCATGTATATCCATAAATGACGAGGTGATTCACGGCATTCCCTCGAAAAAGCGCGTTATTCACGCCGGTGATATTGTAAGTATCGACCTCGGCGCGAAGATCAACGGATATAACGGCGACAATGCCGCCACTTTTGCCTGCGGAGATGTGTCCGACGAGGCAAAGCGGCTGATGGACGCTACCCGCGAGGGCCTCTACAGAGGTATCGCGGCGGCGGTCAACGGCGGCAGAATAGGCGATATATCCAACGCAGTTCAGAGTTATGTCGAGTCGCGTGGTTACTCGGTGGTCAGAGATTTCGTGGGCCACGGCGTAGGCACGAGCCTGCATGAAGCACCCGAAGTACCGAATTTCGGAAGACCCGGTCACGGCATTCGCCTGATTCCGGGTATGACCCTTGCCATCGAGCCGATGATAAACATCGGCAGGCCTGATGTAAAGGTGCAGCCTGACGGTTGGACCGTCAAAACCGTGGACGGCAAGCTGTCCGCTCATTTCGAGCACACTATCGCCATCACGGCCGACGGACCGGTCATCATGACTAAATGCTGACCTTGGCGCGCGGGCAGGTCGTCCGCTCGACGGCCGGTAGGGATTGCTCAAGTTTACTCGCGGTCATAAGCGTTGAGGGCAGCTTCGCGCTGCTTGCCGACGGAAAGCACCGCCCGCTTGAGCGTCCGAAACGCAAAAGCATCAAGCATCTGAGCCCGACCGACTTTAGTTTGTCCGAGACTCAGCTGGCATCAAACCGCGGATTGCGCAAAGCGCTCGGTGCGCTGCGCTCCGTCAACCGATAGGGAGGTTTTTTCGTGTCCAAAGCGGATATGATTGAAATTGAAGGTACTGTAGTCGAAGCTCTGCCCAACGCTACGTTCAAGGTCGAGCTCGAAAACGGACATCAGATAATCAGCCACATCTCCGGCAAGCTGCGTATGAACTACATCCGCATTCTTCCCGGTGACAAGGTCGTTGTCGAGATGTCGCCGTATGACCTTACAAAGGGACGCATAACCTGGCGTACCAAGTAAGACGAACAGTTTGTTCAAATGAACAGATGAAAATCAGTTACTATTAGGAGGTAAACACAATGAAAGTCAGACCTTCTGTCAAAAAAATTTGCGATAAGTGCAAGGTTATCAAGCGCAAGGGTCGCATCATGGTCATCTGTGAGAACCCCAAGCATAAGCAGCGTCAGGGCTAACCTGCGCTAAGCAATTTTATGGAGGTGCAATAAACACATGGCACGAATTGCTGGTGTTGACCTGCCGAGAGAAAAGCGGGTCGAAATTGGTTTAACCTATATCTACGGCATCGGCCGTAAGACTTCAAACGACATTCTCGCTGCCACCGGAGTCGATCCCGACATCCGCGTTAAGGACCTCAGCGAGGACGATATTTCCAAGCTGCGCGAGTACATCGACCACAACATTCACGTTGAGGGCGACCTGCGCCGCGCCGTTGCGTTTGACATCAAGCGCCTGGTCGAGATCGGCTGCTACCGCGGCCTGCGTCATCGCAAGGGCCTTCCGGTTCGCGGTCAGCGTTCTAAGACCAACGCCCGCACCCGCAAGGGTCCGAAGAAGACCATCGCTAACAAGAAGAAGTAAGGAGGAAGATAGTTATGGCACAAGCTAAAAAGGCAACCGCTACCCGCAGACGCCGCGAGAAGAAAAATATCGAAAAAGGCGCCGTCCATATTCAGTCTACCTTCAACAACACCATCGTCACCATCACCGACGTTCAGGGCAATGCCATTTCTTGGGCAAGCGCCGGCGAGCTCGGCTTCCGCGGTTCGAGAAAGTCGACCCCGTTCGCCGCTCAGTCCGCTGCCGAGACTGCCGCTAAGGCTGCGATGGAGCACGGACTCAAGACCGTTGAGGTCTATGTAAAGGGCCCCGGTGCAGGTCGTGAGGCCGCTATCCGCGCGCTTCAGACTGCCGGACTCGAGGTCGTCATGATCAAGGACGTTACTCCGATCCCGCACAATGGCTGCCGTCCGCCCAAGAGACGCCGCGTATAATTTGGAGGTGCAATAAATGGCTAGATATACCGGTCCGGTATGCAAACTTTGCCGCCGCGAGGGAGATAAGCTCTTCCTTAAGGGCGCAAAATGTTATTCCGATAAGTGCCCGCTGAACCAGAGAAACTTTGTCCCCGGTCAGCATGGAAAGGGCAGAAAGAAGACCTCTGAGTACGGTCTCCAGCTTCGCGCTAAGCAGAAGGCCAGACGTTACTACGGCGTCCTCGAGGGTCAGTTCAGACATTATTTCGATATGGCTGAGCGCAAGGTCGGCGTAACGGGCGACAACCTGCTGCGTATCCTTGAGAGCCGTCTCGACAACATCGTCTATCGCCTCGGTTGGGCAAGCTCCAGAGCCGAAGCCAGACAGCTCGTCGTTCACAACCACTTCACCCTCAACGGCAAGAAGGTCAACGTTCCTTCTCTGCTCGTTAAGGCCGGCGATGTTATCGCTATTAAGGCTGACAGCCGTGACAGCGTTAAGATCAAGGAAGTCCTCGAAGCTAACGAGGGCCGTCCGGTACCGCAGTGGCTCTCCGTCAATAGCGAAACATTCGAAGCCAAGGTCGTAAATCTGCCTGCCCGCGAGGAGATCGATACTCCTGTCGACGAGCAGCTCATAGTAGAGTTCTACTCTAAGTAATCCGTTTTAGGATCTTTCATCGACATTATAAGGAGGGTTTTGAATGATCGAAATTGAGAAGCCCAGAATCGACATAGAAGAGGTCAGCGAAAACGGCAGCCACGGCAAGTTCGTCGTTGAGCCGCTTGAGCGCGGCTACGGAATCACGCTCGGAAACAGCCTGCGCAGAGTTCTGCTCTCGTCACTGCCCGGCGTTGCCGCCACTTCTATCAAGATTGACGGTTTGGTACACGAATTCTCCACCATTCCCGGAGTTAAAGAAGACGTTACCGAGATAGTCCTCAACATTAAGGGACTTGACGCGAAGCTTCATGCCGACGGTCCTAAGACTGTCTATATTGAGGCAGAGGGTCCGTGTGAGGTAACGGGCGCTTCCATCACCGCCGATGCGGATGTCGAGGTGCTTAACCCGGATCTGCACATTGCAACAGTCGGCGAGGGCGGCAAGCTCTTTATGGAGATCACTCTCAATAAGGGTCGCGGCTACGTTCCTGCGGAGCGTAACAAGCAGCCCCAGCAGGCGATCGGCACTATTCCTGTCGATTCGATCTACACGCCGGTGTTGAAGGTAAATTACACGGTTGAGAATACCCGAGTCGGCCAGGTGACCGATCTCGATAAGCTCACCCTCGAAGTCCAGACCGACGGAACCTGCACCGCGCAGGAGGCCGTCTCGCTTGCAGCGAAGGTGCTCACCGAGCATCTGAACCTGTTTGTCGATCTCTCCGGCGAAGCCTATACCGGCGAGATCATGGTCGAAAAGGACGACAAGGGCAAGGAAAAGGTGCTTGAGATGACCATTGAAGAGCTCGACCTTTCGGTTCGCAGCTTCAACTGCCTCAAGCGCGCAGGTATCAACACCGTTGAGGATCTGATTAGTAAGACTGAAGAGGAAATGATGAAGGTTCGTAACCTTGGCAGAAAGTCTCTTGAAGAGGTCATCGCCAAGCTCGCCTCGTTGGGATTCGGTCTGAGTGAAGAGGACGAGTAAGTCCTGTACTTTAGTATCAAGGAGTGAAATAAGATGCCCGGTACCAGAAAACTCGGCAGAACTAGCGACCACAGAACCGCTATGCTGCGCGGCATGGTAACTTTCCTTTTCGAGAACGGAAAGATTGAGACCACCGTCACCCGTGCAAAAGAGGTTCGCGCTGTCGCTGAGAAGTATATTACTATTGCAAAGGACAACACCCTCGCCTCCAAGCGCCAGGTTATGGCCTTTGTTACCAAGGACGACGTTGTTGCGAAGCTGTTCAACGACATTGCCCCGAAGTATTCAGACAGAAACGGCGGCTACACCCGTATCACTAAGATCGGACCCCGTCGCGGCGACGCAGCCGAAATGGCTATCATCGAGCTTATCTGATCTCGATAAAGTCTCGGCAATAAAAGTCTGATGTGATTTCAGCCGAAGTGCATTGCACTTCGGCTGTTTTTTTATACCGATAAAAAAAGAGCGTCCGCAATGTCTGCGGGCGCTCTTTGGCGGTTGGTGCAGGCTGCTTAACAGCCGTAGTCAGTCGTAATCGTAATCGTCGTCGTAATCATAATCGTCGTCGTAATCATAATCCGAGTCTGAGTATTGGCGGCTCGGCTTGACGGTGTCGGTCATATACTTCGTGATTTGGTCGGAGTTTTCGCGCAGCAGCCTGAGCGAGCGCTGCTCGCCGACAAACGTGTCGGTGAAGCGGGCTTCCTCGTCCTCGCTGAGGTAGCGCCGACGGTGAGAAAGCTCATTGGCGGCTTCAACCTTTATCGCATAATCGCCGCTTTCGTTGAGCAGGCGGATAAGCGACGGCACGGCGGCCTCCTCAGAAAGCGAGCCGAGGTAGTCGACGTCCATTCTCTCGGTCTGACCGCTTAAAAAGCGCTCGGTGTTGTAGCGGGCGACGACCGTGTCAATGTTCGCAAAGCCCGTGACAAGCCCGATAACGCAGGCTGCCGTGACGAGCGCCTTCATATACGGCAGGCGGACAAAGAACATACGCAAGGCGACGGTAAACATCGCAATCATAAGGAACACGATGAACATGCTGACGAGCAGGCGGCTTCTGGTCATACCGAAGCGGTCGATGTAAAGGAACATCTTCGATAGCGCGGCAACGCTTATAATCTCGGAGAATACACAGATGCACACGCTCAAAATCCGCACGGCTGCGGGAGTGCGCGAGTCTTTTTTAACCGTCAGAATGTTCGTCAAGAACACAAGCACGAGGTTGATTACCGTGACGGCGCAAAGCTCAAAGAAGCCCCTTCGCGCGTAGTCGGCGGCGGTTATCCTGCCCTCGGGCAGCGTGCCGATGAACGACGGCAGCGTGTACGCTATCTGCGAGAGCAGGTAGACGACGTACAGCCCGATAACGCACGCGAGCACAGTGACGGTCGAAGCGGCGGGCAGACAGCCGCCGTACTCCTTATCGCTCGGCTTCCTTTCGGCCGCAAGACCTTTTCTGACCGCGAAGAAGAGCGAAAACAGCAGCGGAACGACGACAGCGGTGAGCAGAATCGAGCCGATGATTCTGAGCATATCGGAGAATATGCTGTTTACCACCCACGAGAACGCGTAGTCGGAGCTGGCGAGCAGCGCCGCGATGAACAGCAAAATCGGCAGGGCGACGATCGCGCCGATGAGCACCTGAAGTCCGCGGCGGCTCTTGCCGTCCTTGCGGGCGGCGGCAATCGAGCGGAACGGCTCGGCGATGTGCTCAAACGCGTTGCCGACAACGGTTACGATCGAGTCTGTGAGCATACGCCAGTCGCCGCGCACGCGGCCGAGGCAGCAGCCGCAGATGAATATTCCGTAAAGCAGGACGATGCCGACGACCCACAGAAAATTCACGGTCGGGTCGCTGTGCAGCGAGAAAATCACGCTGCCCGCGAGGGAGAACGCGCCGCACAAAACGGCAAACGGGGCGGGTTTTGAGCCGCTTTTGCCGAAATAGACGGCGCTGACCGCGAACATCAGGACGTAGGCGATGGTAAAGCCCGAATGAAAGCCGCCGATGACGGCGAAATCGGAAATAATGAATGCGGTGACAAGGGTGAGCAGCGAGAAAACGGTGTCCCACACCTTCCACGGCTTCGCAGGGCGGCGCTTCACTGCGGCGGCAGCGGGTGCGA
>CAKSQO010000011.1 GCA_934486615.1 uncultured Eubacteriales bacterium
TAGCTCAGCTGGGAGAGCGCTTGAATGGCATTCAAGAGGTCAGCGGTTCGATCCCGCTTATCTCCACCACAGAAAACACCGCTAAAGCCGCGTACTTACAGGCTTTAGCGGTGTTTTTTTGCTTTAAAATCTATTTTCCGAATTAGTCGTAATTCTCCCCCTATTCGTTTCTGTGACCCCTTCTGTGACCCCTTAAACGTGCAAAAAATGTTTAAAGCAAATGATTATTTCAAGCACCGTTTCTGTATAAATATACGCCAAAGCACCGACGAGGTTGATTGCCCCGTCGGTGCTCATTTTTATACTCCGAGAATTTTTCGCCACGTATTCAGGCCGACCGCTCCGTCGGCGGTGAGGCCGTGCGAGCGCTGAAAGGCGCGGATAGCTGCATCGGTGTTGCGGCCGCATTTGCCGTCGGCGGTTACTCCGACTGCGGCCTGAACGATTTTCGTCAGGTTCTTGTCGGTGCAGGTCCGGTGTTTTAAAAACACGCCGCGTTTTTCCGTTTTTATTAAATTTCGCTTGCCATTCCGACGGCGTGAGGGTATACTGAAACTGACACCCGGTGTGCTCGGATTTAAGCGCGCCGGATATAGATTTCAGCCACTGGGCTTGGAGGCGGTTAAATGAAAAAATCGGACAGAAGGGCGAACTACAAGGCCACGCGCTCGCTTGCGACGGACGGAATGGTGCTGCTCAAAAACGAGGGCGGCGCGCTTCCGCTGCTGCCGACGGACAGGGTCGGCGTTATCGGCAACGGCAGCTTTGACATCACACGCGGAGGAGGCGGCAGCGCGCACGTCAACTGCGAATACGTCAGCACGCTGCGCGACGGACTGCTTGAAAAGCAGAGCGAGGGCAAGGTGTGCTTCATTGACGAAAGTGCCGCCTTATTTGAGTCGGGCGACCTGTCGGGCGAGCAGCTTGATTTCGTCGGCAAAATGTGCGACAAAGTCATCTTCACCCTCAAGCGCGACAGCTCCGAGGGCGGCGACCGCGAGATCGTCTCCGATAGCAAATCGGAGTGCGGTCAGGGCGACGAATCCGGCTTGCAGCCCATCAATCAACATTACGAGACGAGCTTTACGCTCACGAGCGCGGAGCGCAGCTTCTTTGAAGCCGTCGAGCGCTCGGCGATAAAGCAGGTAGTCGTTGTGCTGAACGTCGCGGGGATATGCGACCTGCGCTTCCTCAACGAATACAGCAAGATAAAGGCGGCGCTGCTCGCTTTCCTGCCCGGAATGGAGGGCGGGCGCGCCATCACCGACGTGCTCTGCGGCGATGTGAACCCATCGGGCAAGCTGGCTGACACGGTCGCGTGCTCATATGATGACTATCCGTCGGCAGCCAACTTCAATCAGGATGAGCTCGAGACGCATTACACCGAGGGTATCTTCGTCGGCTACCGCTACTTCGAGACTTTTGCGAAGGACAAGGTGCTCTACCCCTTCGGGTTCGGGCTTTCATATACGGAATATGCATATGAAAACTGCGCTTTGAGCTGTTCGGACGACGTGGTAACGGCGAGTGCGGACGTCAGAAACGTCGGCTCGCGCGCGGGTCGTGAAGCAGTCCAGGTATATGTCGGCGCTCCCGCGGGAAAGCTTGAAAAGTGCTCGGTCGAGCTGAAAGGCTACTCCAAGACCGAGGTCATCGAGCCAAACAGCAGCGCTCACGTCGAGGTAAGCTTCCCTGTCGCCGACATGGCGTCGTTCGACGAGTCGGGCGCGACGGGCCACAAAGGCGCGTACGTACTCGAGGCCGGCGACTACACCGTCTACGTCGGGAAGAACGCGCGCGAGCTTTTCGTCTGCGGCAAGATACACATTGACAAAACGCGCGTTATAAAACAGCTGGCCGTCCGCTTTGACGGCTCGGCTTATAAACTCGGCGAATCGGAATTTGACAATTCAGAGCCTGTCGAACGTGGGCTGACTCTCTTTGACGTATCCGACGGCAAAGCCGACATCAACGACTTTGTCAATCAGTTGAGTGTCGACGAGCTTATATCAATCGCACAGGGACAGCCGGCGACGTTCGACCTCGGCACCGCAGGAATCGGTAATCTGCCCGAGCGAGGAGTCGTCAATGCCCAAACGGCCGATGGCCCTGCAGGTGTGCGCCGCTCTATCCACACCACGTGTTTCCCCTGCAGCACGCTGATCGCCTGCACCTGGGATGACAAACTGCAGCGCAAAATGGGCGAGACCATGGGTGACGAATGCCTTATCTCAGATGTTGATGTTCTGCTTGCTCCGGGGCTGAATATTCACCGCAACCCGCTGTGCGGCCGCAACTTCGAGTACCTTTCCGAAGATCCGTACCTTGCGGGGCGTACTGCGTCGAATATCATTAACGGAATGCAAAGCCGCGGTATCTGCGCATGTGCCAAACACTTCGCGGCTAACAACCGGGAGAATAACCGTTTGAACAACAACAGCATTATCGGTGAAAGAGCTTTGCGAGAGATATATCTCAGAGCGTTTGAAAAGGTCGTCAAAGATTCGAATCCCGCCTACATTATGACTGCCTACAATCTCTTAAACGGCACGCACGCGTCCTCCAACGCACAGCTGTTGCGCGGAATTCTGCGCGGCGAGTGGGGATACAAGGGCGCTGTCATGAGTGATTGGGGCACCAACGATTCGCTGACCGAAGAAGTGCTCGGCGGCAATAATCTAAAGATGCCGTTCGGCAACCCCGACGATGCCGAAAAGCTGAAAACAGCTCTCAAAACAGGCGAAGTCAGCCTTGCCATGCTGCGCGAAAATGCAAAATGGGTGCTGCTCTCGATAATGAAAACGCAGATGCACCGTAGCAAGAGCCTCGAGCTTGCCCGCAAGATCGACCCGAACAGTTCTCTTTAACGGGATTTTGTGCACCGGCAAGCAGCAGGCGAAGCTCGAAAACGGCAGGAATAAAATAAAGGTCATCTTCGCCGCCCTCTCCGACACAGACTTTGATATGATAGTCGGCGGCCGGTATACGGCCGAGGGCGAGAGTACGAAGTTGACTTTGCTGAGTATCAAGGCGAAATATGATTTTAAAAGGAGTGTTCCGGTGTGGACAAAAAGGCTCTCTATTCACTGAGCTACGGCGTATTTATGCTCTCAACCAAGTGCGGCGAGGTCGCGGGCGGCTGCATCACCAACACCTGCATGCAGGTCGCGAGCGACCCTGTCAGAATCGCGATTTCGGTGCTGAACTCCGGCTACACCTGCGAGCTTATCAAGAAAAGCGGAGTGTTCGCCCTGAGCGTGCTTGACAGCAGCTGCACGATCGAGACTATCAAGCACTTCGGCTTTCAGTCGGGGCGCGACGCCGACAAATTCGGCAGGCTCAAGGCACCGCTGACCGCGGAAGGTATCCCCTACCTCGGCTGGCAGGCGTGCGCGGTCATCAGCGCGAGAGTCGTCGAGGTCTGCAACCTCGGCACGCACACGCTATTTATCGCCGATGTGACCGACGCAAAGCGCCTGAGCGCCCTCGAGCCGCTGACCTACGCCGACTATCAGGCGCGGCTCAAGCCCAAGCGCGATAAGCAGCAAAGCGAGCGCAAAATCGTCGGCTGGCGCTGCAAAATATGCGGCTTTGTCTACGAAGCCGCTCAAATGAGCGACGATTATGTCTGCCCGCTGTGCGGCCACCCCGCCGACGACTTCGAGCCGATATACGCCGACTAAGTCAGACAGACTCGGCGGCACGTAATTGTTAAGTAACGCAAAAGAGGAGAAACGAGTTTCGTTTCTCCTCTTTGCTTTCAGCGGATAATTATGATTTCGGAACAAATCAACTGCGCAGGATTTGACATCAATGTTCTGCTGATAACGACAATTACTCCGTCCATAGTTTTCAAATCGGCTTTGGTGGCTTTTTGACCGTTTGCGAACTTGATTTCCGCATCGTTTGAAATCAAACGGCATCGCTGCGAGCCGTGGCTGTCCATATACCAGATGTCGCCGTTTCCGACAATAATTCCGTATGCCGTCGCCGGCTCTTCAGCTTTTTTCTCAAATTCCTTCGGCGGATAAATTGATTTTGCGCTTGCGAGTATCTCTTTTCCGGTTTTTTCGCAAACATCATCTATATCGCTGAATTCAAGCACAAACAGCCTTTCGCTATCGACCAAATACGCATTGCCGCTTATTTCATTCCCGCCCAATCGGTCCGCTATTTCTCGATAAGTGCAGCCCGCTTTGATTTTCAAAACTACTTCACTCGAAACCCGAGTTACTCCGTTTAATATTAGCGGCGGCGTTCTGCTTGCTGTATCTGTGCTGTCTTGCCCTTTTGATGAAACAGCTCGACTGCTTACAGAGTGTGAATATGATGAGTTCCCAAAAAATTCTGAAGGTTGTGTGCCCGACCCGAACGATGATACATTTCGCGATTCTGCCGACGACACCGCCATATCAGCTTGTTTATTACTGCAGGCTGTCAGTAATACAATAATCGTACATAAGAACGCAATACTACGTATGAATTTTGGCATATATAGTCACAACCTTAATACGCGCTATTTTAAAAAGGTCTATATTCTTCAAGAAGATTATACAACCATTCTGTTATCCGCGTTCCTCCGTTAATCGGACCATCTGAATATTCAATTCCATACGTATTAATTGCAAGAGCCTGATTTGACAAATTATATACGGGGCAGCCGCTCATACCGCCCATCATGTCCGCATCAAATTCAAGACGAGCTGAAAGTGAATTTTTAATCATACCTGTTGAAGTCCACATATAGCAGCCTTTATACGGTATTGAATCATAATATTTGTCAGTGAGGCTTGTTGCAATATCTCCCGGATAACCGGAAAGTATAATTGGAGTATCGTTAAGCGAGCCAATTGTCCACAGTTTTCCCATCCAACCTACTGTATAGCCAATATCTTCTGCAATTTCAACAATAGCCCAGTCCTGATTCCAGTCACCGTCCTCTATCCATGCTACACTTGTATTTATAGTAGTCGAGCGAATCACGCCGAAAGGAGTACTGTTAGGGCCGTCTTGCGCAACTGTTACTTCCGCATACTCGCACCATTTCTTTTGCTCGTTTTCATAAATACAATGGCCGGCAGTAACGACTGCATTTGGTCCTTCCAAAAAGCCTGTTCCTACTGTTACTGTATCATCAATGATTCCGTCTTCGTCCATATCCCAATATGCAACAACCCTGCAAATCGTCCGATATGGGTGATAGTCTTGCGGATAAAAAACTCGTTCTCTATCATCACTACCAATAATATACTGCGGAGCTATTTCGCTGTTTATTCCAGTAATGTCTGTTGACGGCAAGCTGCCTTTATACGCAGGGGTTGACATGGTTGTAACGCCTTGATTCAGCGCAAGAGTCGTTGCGGACGTGTCACATTCACGCGAAGATATCTCTCCCGTAATTGTGTTTTTTGAAACAACTGTAAATTTTTCGACCTGATAAGGCAGAGGTGCATCTTTAGGCGAAGTCGCAGCATAAACGCTCAAAGTGCTCGTTGCCAATATGGCTGCTACTGAAGTTAATTATAATAGTGCATTTCTTATCTTTGCGGATGTTTTCATAATAATTCACCCATTTAGAATGTTGGTATATAGCATCAATTACACATATCTGCGTATTTCGGCGTATGCACTTAACTTAACTCAATACATACACACTATACAAAATAAAGAGGAGCGGCGTAAAAATCAGTTTTGAGGGGAATATCTTTTTAATTATCATAACATCGTCCTCCTTTTCAATAATTGGTTGATTTGCTAAATAAATTGTATCAAACACTTTGCATTTTGTCAAGATTTGCTACTATTTTCAAGATAATGATGCGAAGCAGTGGAATTTCAATGCGCATTTGGCATTAAGCGCGCACTCTCCCCCCCCACACGCGAAAAACCCTCCGCAGATTAAGCTGCGGAGGGTTTCTTATCGGCAGGAATTTTACCTTGTGCTCAAGGCTTCATCAGAACATCGCAACGACGGCGCCGTTGTACTTCTCTTCGATGAACTTCTTGACCTCGTCGCTCTTGAGAGCCTTGACAAGAGCCTTGACGGACTCCTTGTTCTCGTTGCCCTCTTTGACCGCGACGACGTTGGCGTAGGTCTTGGCGGACTCGGAGTTCTTGTCCTCAACGCTGATAGCGTCGGCGACCTTGAGTCCCGCGCCGAGCGCGTAGTTGCCGTTGATAACGCCCATAGCGACGGAGTCAAGGCAGCTCGGGATAACGGCCGCTTCCATCTCGACGATGTCGTAGTTGTGCGGGTTCTCGGCGATGTCCTTCTTGGTGGCGGTGAAGCCGCTGTCCGACTTCATCTTGATAAGGCCGGCAGCCTCAAGCAGATAAAGCGCGCGGGCTTCGTTCGAGCCATCGTTAGGAACAGCGATCTTGTCGCCGTCCTTGAGGTCGGCCAGAGACGCGACGGTGCCCTTGTAAAGGCCGAACGGCTCATAGTGGATAGCGGCGACGGAAACAAGATGTGTGTTGTTCTTCTTGTTGAAGTCGTCGAGGTAAGGCTGATGCTGGAAGTAGTTGGCGTCGAGGTCGCCGTCCTCGGTGGCGGTGTTGGGCAGGACATAATCGTCGTACACCTTGATGTTCAGGGTGTAGCCCTCTTTGGCGAGCTGCTCCTTGACAATCTCGAGTATCTCGGCGTGGGGCGTTGAGCTTGCGCCGACGGTGATGGTCTTGTCGTCTTCCTTGCTGCCGCAGGCCGCGAAAACGGTGCAGACAAGCAAAGCGGAAAGGATTACCGAAATAATTCTTTTCATTTTAATACTCTCCTTTTAATTCTTGATTCTTTTATCAGTCTTCTTGGCTAATTTCAGGCCGACCTCCTGCAGGATCTGCACCATAATTATCAAGAGGATAGACGCGATGTACATAATGGTGGGCTGGAAGCGGTACAGTCCGTACTGGACCGCGATTGCTCCGAGTCCGCCGCCGCCGACAAACGTAGCCATCGGCGTGTAGCCGAGTATGGTCGTTACGGCGATTGCCGCTCCCGTGATGAGCGAGGGCTTCGCTTCGGGAATGAGCACCTTACGGATTATCTGGAAGTTGGTGCTGCCCATGGCCTGCGCGGCCTCGATAACGCCCGAGTCGACCTCTTTGAGCGAGGACTCGGTCATACGCGCCACAAACGGCGCGGCGGCGATTATCAGCGGCACCATAAAGGCGGCGTTGCCGACCTTTGTGCCGACGATGAGCTTGGTAAGCGGAAGCACGATGACGAGCAGGATAATGAACGGCACCGAGCGAAAGATATTGACAATGAAGCCGAGCACGGCGTTGACGATGCGGTTGGGGCGTATGCCGTCCTTATCGGTGACGGTGAGAATGACCCCTATCGGCACGCCGATGACATAGGCGGCGAGCGTGCACGCGAGAGTGAGGTAAGCCGTTACTCCGAGGCCGCTCAGGTACTCCTGAACCATAGGATCAGCGAAAAATTCCTTCATATTATTCGCCCTCCCTGCTGTAAGTTATGCCGCGCGAGTCGAGAAATTTGGTGATGCGCGCAAGCGCTCCCTCGTCGTCGGGCAGCTGCAGGACCATCTGACCGAAGGCCTTGCCGTCGATGTCGCGCGTGTCGGCGAACAGAATGTTCACGGGAGTGCGGCAGTCGAGCACCATATTGGAGACGACAGGCTCAAACGACGAGTTGCCGTCAAAGACGATACGCAGCTTCTGCCCGCCGTCGATATGGTCGATCGACTTCGCCTTGGGCAGGATTATCTCTCGTGCGATCTGCGACTGCGGGTCGGCAAAGACCTGCTTAACCTCGCCGATTTCGACGATAACGCTGTGGTCGATGACGGCCACGCGGTGGCAGATCTGCTCGATGACGCGCATCTCGTGCGTAATTATGACGACGGTAACGCCAAGCTCGCGGTTGATCCTGCGCAGCAGCTCGAGAATCGAGTCGGTCGTGTTGGGGTCGAGGGCGCTTGTCGCCTCGTCGCACAGCAGCACCTTCGGGTCGGTAGCGAGGGCGCGCGCGATTGCAACGCGCTGCTTCTGACCGCCCGAAAGCTGCGCGGGATAGGAGCCTGCGCGGTCGCTGAGCCCCACCAACTCAAGCAGCTCGAGTGCCTTTTGCTTGGCTTTAGCCTTGCTTACGCCCGAGATTTCGAGCGGATAGCACACGTTTTGCAGCGACGTGCGCTGAGCCAAAAGATTAAAGCCCTGAAATATCATTCCTATGGACTTTCTGGTTGCAAGCAGCTCCCTGCGGCTCATTTTGCTCAAATCGCGGCCGTCGATGAGCACCTCGCCCGAGGTCGGTCGCTCGAGCATATTTATGCAGCGCACAAGCGTGCTCTTGCCCGCGCCCGAAAGGCCGATTATTCCGAAAATCTCCCCGTCGTTGACGGTAAGGTCGATGTCCTTGAGCGCTTCAACGTCGCCGTTGGCGGTGCGGAACACCTTGCCGACCTTTTTCAGCTCGATCAACCTTATACACCTACTTTCAATAAAAAAGCGGAAAACGAAAGCGCGTTTTCCGCAAAAGCGTTGCCGCTTTATTCTGTTAAATTATAAAGCTATAAGCATAGTTTGTCAATAGGTTTTAAGAAATTAGCCCGCCCGCGGCAAATAATGCCGCGCCCTAAGGCACATACTACCAAAAAAGCGAAAAGGAGCGTAACCTCAAATGAGCTTCAGGTCGGATCTGGCCGTTGAAAGCGTGGAAAATGCTCAAAGCGAGCTCGCAGGGGTCGAGACAGAGCAGACCTCGTTCGGCTGCGTAAAAATAACGCGCATAAGAGTGCTCGACAAACGCGGTGAGGAGGCCATCGGCCGCCCGAAAGGCAGCTACATCACGGTCGAAGTACCGCCGTTTACCGAAAAAGCGGAGCACTTCGACGCCGTCACCGCGATAAAGCGCGAGCTGCGGCGGCTGCTCGAGGGCTCAAGCGGCACAGTGCTCGTCGTAGGGCTCGGCAACACCGAGATAACGCCCGACGCGCTCGGCCCGCGCACGGTCGCAAGAATCCTCGCCACGCGCCACATAACGGGCGAATACGCGCGCGCGCTCGGGCTTGAGAGTCTGCACAGCGTTGCGGCGATTGCTCCCGGTGTGCTCGGGCAGACGGGAATTGAAACAAGCGAGATAATCCGCGGCATAATTGAGCGCGTGAAGCCCTGTTCACTGATAGTCATTGACGCGCTGGCAAGCCGCAGGCTGTCGCGTTTGGGCTGCACGGTTCAGATGTCCGACAGCGGCATCGCCCCGGGCGCAGGAGTGGGCAACGCGCGAACAGAGATAAGCCGCGCCACTGTCGGCATACCCGTAATCGCGGTCGGTGTGCCGACCGTCGTTGACGCGGTCACCCTCGCAAGCGACCTGACAGGCAGCGAGTGCCGCGGCGAAGTCGAGCCGCGCGGCGCACATATGATAGTCACCCCGCAGGAGATCGACCTGCTCATCGAACGAGCGGCCGAGACACTCGCCCACGCGATAAACTGCGCGCTGCAGGTCGGGGTCGACCCTGAAATATTACTGGAATTAACCTGATTTAAGGCGCATACAATACTAAAAAGCGTTTTAACACTTGCCAAGGAGGACGCAAATTATGGACAAACGTGTCACAAAATTCATCGCAGCCGCCCTCGTCTTTTCGGCGGGAGCGGGCTTTGTCTACTTCTTTCAGGCCATAGCGCGCCTGCTTACTCCCATGGCGCAGTTTGCGGCAAGGCTCGTCTCGCTTCAGCTGTGGTGAAGAGCGGAAAAAAGCGCGCCGTCGGGCAGTTCATACGCACGTTTGCGCTCTGGCTTTCGGCGATTTTTCTGCCGGTCGTTCTCGTACTCGGCATCGAAAAAGCGGACGAAAACACGCGGCGGACAGGCTATTCCGAGCGCGAGAGCGTTTTCTTCGCAAAAGAAAACGCCGACAACTCACTGACCGTGTCGGCGTTTGATGTTAAAATTACGCTGAGCCGCTCCTCGCTCGACAAAGCGGATGAAGCCGCAGCCGTTGCCGCTCAGGCACTGCCGGTGCAGCTGAAAGCGGGCGCTCGCCTTACAGAAAAGACAGCTGATCTGATTCTTCGTCTTGTATTTCAAGCAGATTGACCGTTCGCAGCCCGAGCTTTTTGGCGTAGCGCAGCGTATAGTCCGTACCGCCGGGCGTGCCGTTGAATGCAGCGATAAGCAGGCTCGAGCGGTCGACCATATAGCGGTTGCGCTGCTGCATACAGCCGTTGACATAGCGGTCGTTCAGGCAGACGACGCTGTCAGCCAGCTGGAGATAGTCGGAGTAACGGTCGCGATCGGTGCGGCTCCAGCGGTCGGCCTGATCGCGGCACGGCAGGCACAGATGCAGCCTTATTCCGAGGCTGTCACGCATATTAAGCACTGCGTCGGCGAACATAAAGTCGCCGCCGATGCACCCGCCGCAGAGAAAGTCGGTGTAGCCGTCGGCGGCAGCGTCGGCAACTGCCTTTTCAATGCGCGAATAAAGCTCATCATACGGGCAGTTGGCGGTCAGCTGCGGCGGCCTGTGGCCCGTGAAGCAGCAGGTTGTCAGCCGCTCCATCACTTCTCGTTGAGCAGAGCTGTCAGCTCCGCCATAAACGTATTGATGTCCTTAAACTGGCGATAGACCGAGGCGAAGCGGACGTAAGCGACCTCGTCGATCTTGCGCAGCTTTTCCATTGCAAGCTCGCCTATCTTAACGCTCGAGACCTCGCGGTCGAGGGAGTTGTGCAGCGTCGCTTCGATGTCGTCGACAAGGCGGTCGAGATCGTCGATGGATACGGGGCGCTTCTCACTCGCGCGCAGCAGACCGTTGAGGAGCTTCTCTCGGTCGAACACCTCGCGGGACTTGTCCTTTTTTATAACTATGATCGGCAGGCTTTCAATAATTTCATAGGTCGTAAAACGCTTGGAGCAGTTGAGGCACTCGCGGCGGCGGCGTATTCTTTCGCCCTCGTCGGTCGGTCGCGAGTCGATGACCTTGCTTTCCTCAAAGCCGCAGTACGGACATTTCAAACCAATCACTTCCAATTCAGCTTTTTCTTTTAAATTCTATCACAACGATGTGACTTTTTCAAGCAGAATTTCACCTTTGCGCGCTTCAATTTGAAAACATTACCGCTTGCGCAAAACACCTCCGGATGAGATAATCGTTCAGAGGTGTTTTACATATGAAATATCTGAGAGCCATAAGCGAAACGGCCAAGTCAATATCCACCCCCGCAGCGGTGATTTTCGCCGTGGGAGTGTTCATCGTCAGTGCTCTGCTCGTCGTTGCGGCGGTCAGAGCGGCGCAGGGCGAAATTGCCGAAGCGAACGCGACCGCCGAGCTGTCGCTGAGAGCGGGCACTTTTGCCTATCTGACAGGCGGCGCGGCCGACATCGCCGACAAGATAACTATTGCCAAAGAGCGTTAGTCGCCGACCAGGACCTTGACGATCTCGCCGACATAGGCGCGGTGGAAGTCGCCGTTGTACCACTTGTCGATAAGCGAGCGGTCAACAAAGCACTTCTCATCGATGTCCTGCGCGTAGAGCTTGCGGCAAACGAGAGTCAGCCTCGCCTGCCTGAACGTGACGGTCGAGTCGGTGAACACGGGGTCGAGCCCCGCTTCCTTCGCCTTGTCGCAGTCGCGCCCCGAGCGCTTGCCGCACACGGCGTGGACGTCCTTATTGTCGCCGTAGAACGACATAGTGAACATATCGTTTTTCTCCATAAAGCCGTAGGTGCAGCGCTGCGGACGAATGACGGCGACCGCCACGTCCTTGCCCCACATCTCGCCGAAGCCGCCCCAGCTGGCGGTCATCATATTGTAGCCGCTCTCGTCCCCGGCGGCGATAAGTGCCCACTCACGGCTTATCAGGTCGACAAAATTGTCCTTTATATCATGCACAGTGATTTCTCTCATAAAGCTTCACTCCTTTAAGGTATATGATAATTATACTTTGAAAGCGCGCAAATATCAACTTGGTGTTGCAAAAAAATCCGCGCGATCGCCGCTATTAAAGTTGACAAACCGACGATTTTGTTATAAGATAATAAAGCCGCTTAATCGGCGAATAAGCGCCCGTAGCTCAGCAGGATAGAGCGTCCGCCTCCTAAGCGGAAGGTCGCGCGTTCGAATCGCGCCGGGCGTGCCAGAAAAAGCACTTGCATTAACGCAAGTGCTTTTTTTCAATGAAATTCGTTCCTTTGGAACGAGTGAAACAGCTTTATAATGATATTCGTTCCTTTGGAACGGATGAAACAGCTTTATTATGAAATATGCCGGCGGCATATGAAGGGGAAAACGGCGCTGACACGCTTGTAAAAATTTAAAGCAGCACGCCGCGCCTCCTGCTTTGGCGAAAAGAGCGGGCAGACGTTCATTTCGGGCGCGGGCGCGGGCACCGCTATCAGAGTGCAGCGGAGCGACTATGTGGTATCCCCTGAGCCGCGCTGACCGCAAAACAGCGGCAAAAAATCCCTCTGCCGACGGACTTTTTACGCCGGGCAGAGGGATTTTGTCATTTTGAATTTAAGCGCTAATTTTCGGTGAAAACTCTTGAGGCTATAACCTTGCCGTTATAAGCCTTGTAGATAACCTCGACCTGCGCTTTGCCGTTAATATTTACATCCTCGTGCATCTGTTTGGCGATCTCCTGGAAAAAGTCGCTCATATTGTCGAGATTCGCCTCAAGCGCCGCTTTATCAAAGTCGGTGCCGTAGACTTCATCGTATGTATAAGTGAAAATCAGCTTGTTGCCCGCGGCCTTTACATCGACGTATATTCCGCTTTCGGCAAATTCCGCAGTCAGCTGCTGAAGCCCGCTCTTGATCTCGGGGTCGTTCAGGTATTCATTCAGGCTGTTGAACTTGGAAGTCGGCACGGTCGGCGGGTTGGGCACAGGCGGGATATAGAGCGACGAGGTCGCTTTTGACGAGGTCGCTTTTGACGAGGTCGCTTTTGACGCAGCGGGCTTTGATGAGACCGTGCCCGGCGCGGCGGATTTGGAAGATGCCGCCTGCGACGGATTTTCGGCCGCAACGGAGGACGGCACGGCCGTTTCGGACTGCGGCTGCGACGAGCTCGCCTTTGAGCTGCCCGCTTCAGACGAAGCGCTCTTGGACGAGGACGCGGTAGGTTTTTTCGCGCTGTTCTCCCCGCAAGCGGCAAGCGACAGGCAGACAAGCCCCGCAAGCACGAAGCCTAAAATTCGTTTTGTTAAATTCATAATACGCACCTCTTTTGTAGCTTTTCTACGGCTCTTCAAAAACTCTTGAGCAAATCATATTGCCGTTGTAGGTCTTGAAAATGATCTCAATACTGGCCTTACCTTTTATAATTATAATCTCGTGCAGGCTTTTTGCCATTTGGCGGTACTTGTCGGCATTTGCGTCCAGACCGGCCTCGAGCGAAGCACAGTCAACGTCGTAGCTGTTCGCCATATCGAGCGTGTAGATATAGGTCAGCCTGTTGCCGTTGGCCTTAACCTCAAGATACATTCCGAGCTCTTCATTCGACGCTTTGAGCTCTTCAAAATATGCCTTGACGTCCTCGTTCTCAAGGTACTCGGCTATGCTGCCGAACTTGACATAGAGGGTGTTATCCTCGGCTTGTTTGGCTTCAATAGCTCTTGTTATGGCCGAACGCAAAATGTGCGCTTCGGACGAGGCTGCAGTCGACTCTTCATCAAGCGGCTCGGTCGCGTCGTGTGAGGCAGCTGCGCTGCCCGCTTCAGACGAAGCGCTCTTGGACGAGGACGCGGTAGGTTTTTTCGCGCTGTTCTCCCCGCAAGCGGCAAGCGACAGGCAGACAAGCCCCGCAAGTAAGGCGGCAAGCATCTTTTTCATACCGTTCTCCCCTTTCGACTGCGAGCCGAAGCGACTTTTACTGTTCGTCTTTATAGTAAAACATTATCACATATTTGTCTCATTTGCAAGAGAAATATTAAATTTAGCCGAATATTTTGTTGAAAATTATCGCAGTCGCTCTATATCCGCAATCAGAGCGTTCACCTCGTCGTCGGTCGTCGACCAGCCGGTGCAGAAGCGGCAGACCGTGCCGTCACGGGTGCGGACGCTTTCCTCAAAAATATACTTTTCGCCCAAAATCCGCTTTTGCCCGTCGGTCAGTATGACAAACTGCTGATTGGTGAAGCTGTCGGCCCAAAGGGGCACTTTTGCCGCCTCAAACGCGCTGCGGATACGCATCGCGAGCGCGTCGGCGCGCTTTGCACATGAAAAATACGCGCCGCTTTCGAGCATAGCGCAAAACTGCGCGCCGAGCAGCCAGCCCTTTGCGAGCACCGCGCCGCTTTGCTTCATATACGCCTTGAAGCGGGGCTTCAGGCTTTCGGCGGTTATTACGACGGCTTCGCCGAACAGCGCGCCGCACTTCGTCCCGCCGAGGTAGAATACGTCCGCAAGCCGCGCGAGGTCGGGCAGCGTTACGTCGTTTACCTCGCTCGCAAGGCCGTAGCTCATACGCGCGCCGTCGACAAACAGATACATTCCGTACTCTTTGCAAACAGCGTTTATAGCTTCAAGCTCAGAAAGGGAGTAGAGCGTGCCCTGCTCGGTCGGGAACGAGATGTAGACGAGCTTCGGCTCGGTCAGGTACTCCGCGCCGCCCGATGAGCGGTACTCCTCGGCGCACTCGGCGACCCGGGCGGCGGTGAGCTTGCCGTCGGAGTTTGGCAAAGCGAGCACCTTGTGCCCCGTGTTCTCGATCGAAGCGGCCTCGTGGCAGTTGATGTGCCCCGTATCGGCGGAAATTACGCTCTGCACGCGGCTAAGCGCCGCCGCGATGACGATGAAGTTCGCCTGCGTAGCGCCCGGGAAGAAACGCACATCAGCCGACTCGCACCCGGTCAGGCGGCGGATAATTGCGGCGGCCTTATCGCACTGTGAGTCCTCGCCGTAGCCTGCGAAGCTCTCGCTTTGCAGGCTATTCAGCGCCTGCATAACCTCGGGCATGGCGCCGCGGTTGTAGTCATTGTTAAATCTTATCATAGTTTTTCTCCGTTAAATCATTTTGTACCTGATGCCGACTGCGGCGGTAAGCAAGCTCCGCAAATCGTCGACCGAGCCGCTCACGGTTGATTTGTCCACAATGTACGCGGTCAGCTTGTCTCTGAATATGAAGATGTACTCGCCCGTCTCGACTATGCTTACAACTCCGCTGTACGATAAATTTGAATTAGCCGAATAGGTCGGCGACTCAAACACGATATTCACATAGCTTTCATAAAAGCTGAACGTCTGAACCCGGTTTAACAGCTGCGCCGCGCTTTGCTTACTGAGAGCCCTTACCCGCAGCACATACGACAGGTGAAAGATCAGATAAGCGACGCCAAAGCCCAGCATGGCGCAGCCGAATCGCTGCATATCGAGCAAAATCATCAGCACCGAATAGACGATTATAACCGCACCCATCACAATTTGCAGCACCGCGCGCTTTGAAGCGCGGTTGTGCCCGTTGTAATTCACTTTACTAAGCGCACTCACGCTCTTTTCATCAAATTTGCAGGCAGCCGTTATCGGCATGGCAAACTCCCCTTTCTTCACAGGCCGCGGCGCTTTAGGTCGGCGACAAGCTGCACATAGAACTCGCGCACGTCAAAGCCGCGGATATTCTCACGGTTTAAGTCGATCATATCGCCGTGCGAGATGCCGCGTCGGCCCTTCGGGCGCAGCATTGTCAGACTCTCGCCCCACCCGAACGACTCCGCGCCGACAAGGCCGTCGTTTTCGCCGTCGAACAGCTTTACGAAAAAGTGGGTCATATTCAGCGGAAAGCGACCCGATGTCGCCCTTCTTTGCACCGAGCCGACCGAAGCGCAGTAAACGCCGTCGGGGTCGGCAAGCTCGGCGTTGAGCGCCTTGCAGCGCGCGGCGGTCAGGTCGAAGGTCGCGGCGAGAAAATCAGGCTCGGTGTCGCCGAGCTTTTCGGCGGCCGCATTATAAGTGCGCGCGATGGCGTTTTTCATTCGCTCGGGTACCTTTTCAAAAAGGTAGTCGGCGAATTTGCAGCCGCGGTGCGGCGTGTTTATCGTGATGAGCGAGGCGACCCTTTCGCGCGCCGCGTCGTCTGCGAGCATTTTGCGCACGTCGAGTCCGCCCTTTGAATGGGCGATGATGTTGACCTTTTCGCAGCCCGTTTTTTCGGTGATTTCGAGCAAGCGGCTTTTAAGCTGCTCGGCGCTCGCAGCAACGCTTGACGCGCTGTTGTGCTCGCCGTAGAACACGGCTGCGCCGTTTGCTTCAAGCTCGCGCGGGATGCGTCCCCAGTAATTGACGAGCCTGAAATCACGGAAAAACACGCCGTGAACGAACAAAACAGGATACTTTGTCGCGCAAATTCTGTCGGCGGCACGCGACTCGTTCAGGCGCAGCTTTTCGCACTCGAAGCGGTACTCGCGGTCGGCGGTTACGATGATGTCGGTCAGCATTATCAGGTTCGCAATCGGGATAAGGCCGAGCAGCAGCCCGAGCACGCGCTTTTTCAGCCGCAACTGGTTGCAGGTGATGTAGACGATGATGATTCCTGTCCAGAACACAAGCGAGCAGAGCAGGATTACGAGCACCAGCTTAATAATGAAGCCCGCGCGGGAAGTGCTCCATTCCGAGAAGCCGAGCGGCGCTTTAAGATAGTCGTACAGATAGACCGCGCCGAACACGCAGCACAAGAGCAAGAACACCTTCAGCAGTATACTGCCGAGCTTTAGGGCTTTCAGTCTTTTCAAGGGTCGTTCCCCCTTTCGGGTCAATTCTACCACAGAAATGTGAATAAATAAAGCCGTCATTTTCGCAAAAGTTAAAATGACGGCTTTGGTTATATTGCACTTTGAGATAGTGCCCGCAGATGAAAGACGCTCGTTTTTGCCTGTCGGATCTCAGGGTAAAAAGCCGACGAAAACGCTTTAAAGTCCGCTTAACACTATCAATTTATACTGTCGACGAGGTCGGCGAACGGCAAAGTCTCTATCAGACGCGAGGCGAGCGCGTTGTCGCTCAGGCGCATAACGACATTGGCGCTGCTGCCGCTGCCGAAGGCGTAGAGGTACTCGACCGTCAGCCCGTTGTCGGACAGCACGCGCAGCACGTCGGTCAGCGCGCCCGGACGGTCGGAGACCGACACGACAGTGACGGGATTGACCGAGACGAGGAAGTCGCGGCCTTTAAGTGCGGCTTCGGCGGCCTTGGGATCGCTGACTATCATACGGACGATGCCGTAATTCTGCGTGTCGGCGATGCTCATTGCGCGAATATCGACTCCCGCGTCGGCCACGGTGGAGAGGACGTCTCCGAGCGCGCCGTTTTTGTTGGGAGCGAAAACGGATAACTGCTGAACTGCCATAGCTGAAACCCTCCTTAATCGTGAAGCTTACGCTTGTCTATAAGCCTGACGGCCTTGCCCTCGCTGCGCTGAACGGATTTGGGCGCGACAAGGTGCACCGCAGGGCTTATGCCGAGCATGGTGCGCATTGCGGCAACAAGCTCGTGCTCAAGAGCGTTCAGATCCTTGACTGTATCGGTGAACTTGTCGTTTGTCAGCTCGACGTTGATGTCGAAAGTATCGGTATTGTTGACGCGGTCGATGACTATCTGATAGTTCGAGCTGTAGCCCTCGCTCATCAGCACCGACTCGATCTGTGACGGGAACACGTTCACGCCGCGGATTATCAGCATATCGTCGCTTCTGCCCATAGGCTTGGACATACGCACATGGGTGCGTCCGCAGCGGCACCTTTCGCGGTTAAGCACGCAGATGTCGCGCGTGCGGTAGCGAATGAGCGGAAACGCCTCCTTGGTTATGCAGGTAAAGACAAGCTCGCCCTTGCTGCCGTCGGGGAGCACCTCGCCCGTGTCGGGGTCGATTATCTCGGCGATGAAGTGATCCTCGTTGATGTGCAGGCCGTTGAACTCGTCGCATTCAAAGGCGACGCCCGGGCCGCTTACCTCGGTCAGGCCGTAGATGTCGAACGCCTTTATTCCGAGCGAGCGTTCGATGTCGCGGCGCATTTCCTCCGTCCACGGCTCCGCGCCGAAGATGCCAGACTTGAGCTTGTTGTCCTCGGGCTTGTAGCCGCGCTCGGCGAGCGATTCGCCGAGATATGCGGCGTATGACGGCGTGCAGCAGAGAATTGTCGAGCCGAGATCCATCATAAACTGAATCTGGCGCTCGGTGTTGCCCGACGACATCGGCAGCGTCAGGCAGCCGACCTTGTGCGAGCCGCCGTGAATCCCCGCGCCGCCGGTGAACAGGCCGTAGCCGTAGCAGTCCTGAACAACGTCGTCGCGGGTGCCGCCCGCAGCGACGATGGCTCTGGCGCAGCAGTCCTCCCACAAATCAACGTCGTTGCGGGTATAGAACGCGATGACACGTTTGCCCGTTGTGCCGGAGGTCGACTGTATCCTCACGCAGTCGCTGAGCGGCTTGCCCAACAGGCCGTATGGATAGGCCTCGCGCAGGTCGGCCTTGCTGATAAAGGGCAGCCTGTGCAGATCCTCAATGCCGTGAATGTCCTCGGGCTTTACGCCTTTTTTATCCATAAGGTCGCGGTAATATGCAACCGAGTCATAGACGTGTCTGACCTGCTTGACCAGGCGTTCGGACTGGAGCGCGCGAAGCTGCTCTAAGGGCATGGTTTCGATGTCTTCCTGATAATAGCACTCGCTCATTTTCACTTCTCCCCGTCAGTTGTGATAGCCGAGATCGAAAGCCTTTTTGTTGACCTCGACAAACTTCGGCGCAACGGTTGTTTCGATAGCCTTCAGCCACTTGTCATAGCTTATGTGAAAATTCTTTGCAAGGCGACCCATAAGGACGATGTTGACGGCCTTGGGCGTGCCCGCCTGCTCGGCGAGAGTCAGCGCGTCGATGCGGTCGACCTTTGCGCCTTTGGCTTCAAGCTCGTCGAGCACCTTATCAGGATACTCAGCAGCGCCTGTGATAACGGGCATGGGGTCGATCTGCTGGGTGTTGGTGACGATTATTCCGTCCTTTGCAAGGTAGGGCGCATAGCGCGCGGCCTCCAGCTTCTCGAACGAGACGATGTAGTCGGCCTCGCCCTTGTCGACGATAGGCGAATAGACCTTGTCGCCGAAGCGAACGTAGGTCACGACGCTGCCGCCGCGCTGGCTCATTCCGTGGACTTCGGATACCTTTACGTCGTAGCCCTCGCCGACGAGCAGACGGCCGAGCAGCTTGCTTGCGAGCAGACTTCCCTGTCCGCCGACGCCGACGATCATAATGTTTGTGGTTTTCATTATTCCGCCTCCCCGCTTTCTATAGCCTTTACGCCGCAAAGCTGCGAGCACACTCCGCAGCCGACGCAAAGCGTAGTGTCGATGTGCGCCTTGCCGTTTTTCATGCTGACGGCGGGGCAGCCCAGACGCATACAGCTCTTGCAGCCGACGCAGCGGTCGGTGCTCACCTTGACGGGAGCCTTAGGCTTGACATATTTAAGCAGCACGCACGGGCGGCGCGAGATTATGACCGACGGCTCCTCGGCGGCCAGCTCCTCCTTGACGGCGGTCTCGCACGCCTTGAGGTCATAGGGGTCGACGACGCGCACGCGGTTGATTCCGATTGCCCGGCACAGCGTTTCGAGGTCGACCTTTGAGGCGGGATCGCCCTTGAGGTTGTAGCCCGTGGTCGGGTTCTGCTGATGGCCGGTCATGCCCGTGATGGAGTTATCAAGGATTATAACGGTCGAGTTCGACGCATTGTAGGCGATGTTGACAAGGCCTGTCATACCCGAATGCATAAAGGTCGAATCGCCGATGACGGCGACGGTCTTGCCCTCACTCTCGCTTGAGAGCGCCTTGTTAAAGCCGTGGATACCCGAAATCGACGCGCCCATGCACAGGGTGGAGTCGACCGCGCACAGCGGTGCCTGAGCACCGAGGGTGTAGCAACCGATGTCGCCGATGACGTGCAGCTTCAGCTTTGAAAGCGTGAAGTACATACCGCGGTGCGGGCAGCCCGCACACATTACGGGCGGACGTCCGGGAATGGCGCTGTCGGCTGAGAAGCCCTGCTTCGGCTCAAGGCCGAACGCGGCGGCAACGGTCGACTGCGAGAACTCGCCGATGCAGGAGAACAGGCTCTTGCCCTCGCACTCAACGCCGATTGATTTGCAGTGATTTTCGATTATCGGGTCAAGCTCCTCGATAACAACGACGCGGTCAACCTTAGCCGCGAAGTCCTTGATGAGCTTGACGGGCAGCGGGTTGACAAGGCCTATCTTCAGCACGCTGACAGAGTCGCCCAGCGCCTCCTTCGTGTACTGATACGACGTGCCCGAGGTGATGACGCCGACCTTGGTCGAGCCCATTTCGACGCGGTTGAAAGGACATGTCTCGGCAAACTCGGTCAAGTCGGCCGTGCGCTGCTCAACGATCGGGTGGCGCAGCTTTGCGTAGCCGGGCATCATTATGTATTTGGCGGCGTTTTTGACGTATTCCCTGTGCTCGGCGACAGTTCTCTCGCCCGTCTCGACTATGCCCTGCGAGTGCGCGATCCTCGTGCACATTCTGAGCAGAAACGGCGTGTCGAAGCGCTCTGAAAGCTCGAACGCGCTCTTGGCAAATTCGTACGCCTCGGCCGAATCGGCAGGCTCGAGCATCGGCACCTTCGCGGCTATCGCATAGTGGCGCGAGTCCTGCTCGTTCTGCGACGAGTGCATGGCGGGGTCGTCCGCAACGCAGACGACGATGCCGCCGGTAACGCCCGTGTAGGACAGCGTAAACAGCGGGTCGGCCGCGACGTTCAGCCCGACGTGCTTCATAGCGCAGCAAGCACGACGGCCCGCAAGGGACGCGCCGAAAGCGACCTCGCAGGCTACCTTTTCATTGGGCGCCCACTCGGCGTAGACGTCCTCGTATTTTGCAATAAATTCGGTGATCTCGGTCGACGGCGTGCCGGGATAGCTCGAGACTATCTCAACGCCGCCCTCGTAGAGACCTCTGGCAACGGCTTCGTTGCCGATCATCAGTTTTTTCATCGGTTTCTCCTTTAAGCGAAAGAGACGAAAAAAGCCGTCCTTTGTCAAAAAGGCTAAGGGCGGCTTCCCTTACGCTGATTATTTACCGAGAGAGTCGGTTACTTCCACCGTTCTCGTCTCATTGTAGCAAGCAAACATCTCGCCGACATTCCGAGGACGCGACTTGGGGGTAACAAGGCTTACAAGCGGCACGAGTATCAGACCGCCGACCATTGCGAACACGCCCGAGTAGAGCGAGTTGGTGAACACAAAGCCGAGCGCGCCCGACGGCATCGGCAGCACGCCGAGGGAAATGAGCAGCTGCGCCGTCTCGAGCCCGACTCCGAAAATGAAGCCGACGGCAACGCCGACGCGCGAGGTGCCCTTCCAGTACAGGCCGTAAAGGAACGGCGCCAGGAATGCTCCCGCAAGCGCTCCCCACGACACTCCCATCATCTGAGCGATCATCGAGAAGTTATACTTATCTTTAAGTATAGCAATTATTGCAGAAACTGCAATAAAAAATACGATAAATATTTTTAAAATGCGGATTTTTTTCTTTTCGTCGACGTTCTTTTTTCCCATAAGGATAACGTCGAGCGTCAGCGTCGACGACGAAGTCAGCACGAGCGAAGACAGCGTCGACATCGAAGCCGCAAGCACGAGCACCATTACTATTGCGACGATGAAGCTCGGCAGTGAGCTGACGATAGTCGGGATAATGGCGTCGAATTTTCTGAAGGTGCTCGCATCGTTTGTCAGCTGCTCGGTGTAGAGCCGGCCGAAGCCGCCGAGGAAGTAGCAGCCGCCCGCAACGACAATTGCGAAGAAGGTCGAGATTATCGTGCCCTTTTTAATGGAGTCCTCGTCCCTGATGGAATAGAACTTGCCGACCATCTGCGGCAGTCCCCATGTACCGAGCGAGGTCAGCACCACGACAAACAGCAGGTAAAGCGGCTGCGCGCCGAAGAACGAGGTGAACGCACCCTGCGCTCCCGCAGTCTGCGGATAGGGCGACTGCACCTGCGACAGCTTCTCGATTGCAGCGGTCAGGCCGCCGTTTTTGACAAGCATTGCGCCGATGACGGCCACGATGCCGCCGAGCATTACTATGCCCTGAATAAAGTCGTTGATGGCCGTTGCCATATAGCCGCCGAAGATGACGTACAGTCCCGTCAGCACCGACATCACGACGATGACGACCCAGTAGGGAATGTTGAACGCGATGTTGAACAGGCTCGACAGGCCGTTGTAAAGCGAAGCGGTGTAAGGAATAAGGAAGATGAACACGATAGCGCTCGCGGCGACCTTGAGCTTGTTTGAGTCAAAGCGCTTGCCGAAGAAGTCGGGCATGGTGCGCGAGCCGAGGTGCTGGGTCATAACGCGGGTGCGGCGGCCGAGCACGCTCCAAGCGAGCAGCGAACCGATGAATGCGTTTCCCAGTCCTATCCAGGTCGAAGCGAGGCCGAAGTTCCAGCCGAACTGACCCGCATAGCCGACGAAAATAACCGCCGAAAAGTACGACGTGCCGAAGGCGAAGGCCGACAGCCATGCGCCGACTCCCCTCCCGCCGAGAACGAAGCTGTCAACGCTCTTTGCGTGTTGGCGGCAGGAGACACCGACGCCGAGCATAAGAGCAAAAAACAGCGCAAGCATAACTGCTGTCATTACTATCATTTATAATACACCTCACGATTTGTTCTGTGCGTCGACAAGGTCGGCTGAGCCGTACTTTACGCGCAGAGCAGGCTTTTCGATCTTGCCTGTGGGATTGCGCGGAACATCTGCGAATATGATCTTGCGCGGGCGCTTGTACCGCGGCAGCGCCTTGCAGAATTCGTTTATATCGTCCTCACTGCACTCAAAGCCGTCCTTGACCTCAATTATCGCGGCGGCAATTTCGCCGAGCCGCTTGTCGGGCAGTCCGATGACCGCAACGTCCTTGACGGCGGGGTGAGTGATGATGAAGTCCTCGATCTGAACGGGATACAGGTTCTCCCCTCCCGTGATTATAACGTCCTTTTTGCGGTCGACAAGGAAGATGAAGCCGTCCTCGTCCTGACGCGCCATGTCGCCCGTAAAGAGCCAGCCGTCGCGAATGGTCTTCGCGGTCGCCTCGGGGTCGTTATAGTAGCACTCCATCACGCCCGGGCCTTTAAGGCACAGCTCGCCCACATCGCCCTGTTTGACGGCAGCGCCGCTTTCGTCGGCAATCTTGACCTCCCAGCCGTAGCCGGGCACGCCTATCGCACCGACCTTGTCGACGTTGTCAACTCCGAGGTGCACGGCACCCGGACCGATCGACTCGGACAGGCCGTAGTTGGTATCGTACTTCTGATTAGGAAAATACTGCAGCCAGCGGTGGATAAGGCTCTGCGGCACGGGCTGCGCGCCGATGTGCATCAGCCGCCACTGCGAGAGCGTGTAATCCTTAAGCTTGAGCCGACCGCTGTCAAGCGCATCGAGTATGTCCTGCGCCCACGGAACGAGCAGCCAGACTATCGTGCACTTCTCGCGCGAGACGGCGTCAAGAATGAACTCGGGGCGCGTTCCGCGCAGAATGACGGCTTTCGACCCCGAAATAAGCGAGCCGAACCAGTGCATCTTTGCGCCCGTATGATAGAGCGGCGGAATGCACAGAAATACGTCGTCCCTGGTCTGGCCGTGGTGCTGTTGCTCGACTTTTGCCGCGTGCATAAGGCTGCGGTGCTTATGTAAAATGGCTTTCGGGAAGCCTGTTGTACCGCTTGAAAAATAGATCGCGGCGTAGTCGTCCTCGGTCAGCTCAACGCCCGGCTCGGCGCTCGGGAAGTTGGCCGTCAGCGACGCGTAGTCCTCCGCAAAAGAAGGACACGCTTCGCCGTAATAAATGAGCAGGCGGTTGGTCGAAATGTCGTCGGCGATCTCCTCCACGCGGCCGATGAACTCCGTGCCGAACACGAGCGCGTCGGCCTCGGCGAGGTCAAGGCAATACTTTATCTCGTCGGACGAGTATCGGAAGTTCAGCGGCACTGCGAGCGCGCCGATCTTCAGCACGCCGAAGTATATCGGCAGCCACTCAAGGCAGTTCATAAGCAGGATAGCGACCTTGTCGCCCTTGCGCACCCCGCGCGAGGCGAGCGCATTTGCAAAGCGGTTGGCCTTTTCGTTGAACACCGCCCAGCTTATCTCGCGGCGATAGTGAGGAGCGCGGTCGGTCTCGACGAGGTCGTACTCGCGCCAGGTTATCCTGCGCGTTTCTGGCACCTCGGGGTTTATCTCGACAAGTGCGATGTCGCGGCCGAAGCGGCGCGCGTTGTCCTCAAGCAGCTGCATAATAGTCATTTTCGTTTTACCTCACGCCCGGGCGGTTTTCGTCCGTTGATACTTACGGAAATTTTTCCGTTGCTTTTACAGTATAAAGCTTTAACTCGTAAAAGTCAAGAAGAAATTTTAACGCTTTTACTCGTTGAAGCATAACAGCCGATTTTACGCCCGCTTTCCGTTGTTGGGCAAGCCGTTCGGCGCAACGAAGGACCGTGAAAAGCGTATCGGGGCGCGCCCCGAAACGCCGTCGGCGGAGCGCTTTCTCCGGTTTGCCGAACGGGCAGTCGACAGCCGCTTATATAACTGAACGTGTGTATTCCCTGCCCGCCGATATTCTGCCGATATTTTTTCTCTCGCGCCCGATGCGGACAAAAATCGCTCTTGATTTTGCCGCTCGCGTGTGGTAAGATAATTGAGCGCAATTTAATAAGCCGATGTGGTGGAATTGGCAGACGCGCCGGACTCAAAATCCGGTGGTAGCGATACCGTGCGGGTTCGACCCCCGCCATCGGCACCAAAAAAGAGACTTGGCTTATGCTAAGTCTCTTTTTCAATGAAATTCGTTCCGTTGGAACGAGTGAAATATCTTCGATATGAAATTGCTTACGCGGTGGGCGGCTTTAAATTCACTTTCTGCGCCGGCGGAAAGCTTCACTTTTTTTGCAAAGCGAATTATCTAACCGTGGGCATCAGCGAGTGATTTCATCAAGAGCTTTATCCTTTGATTTCACCGTGCGCCGCACGTTTTTTTCTTTTCCCACGCAAAAAGCGGCAGGCACGCGTTTGTGTCTGCCGCTTTCCATATTCTTTTTAGGTCTGAGCTGCGCCGTCGACGGAGACTACGGTGCCTGTTACATAGCTTGCCATATCACTGGCGAGGAACAGGAACACGTTCGCGACCTCCTCGGGCTCGCCGATACGTCCGAGCGGAATCGGCGCCGAAATACGCTCAACCACTTCGGCAGGCAGAGCCGCGACCATATCGGTGCGTGTGACACCCGGGGCGACCGCATTGACGCGGATACCGCTGCGGCCGAGCTCGCGTGCGAGGCTCTTGGTCAGACCGTTGACGGCAAACTTACTGGTCGGATAGCCGACGCCGCTGGGCTGACCGTAGATGCTGACCATCGAGCTTGTATTTATGATGCTGCCGCCGTGCTCACGCATATGCTCCTCGGCGGCCTTGCAGCCGTTGAAAACGGCAGTGACGTTCAGATCCATAATCTTCCTGAACGCGTCGGGGTCGTACATAGCAAGCGGCTCGCGCGCGGAAATGCCCGCGTTGTTGACGAGGATATCGAGCTTGCCGAACTTCTCGACAACGGCGTCAACAGCAGCCTTGACCGCTCCGAAATCGGTCAGATCGGGAGCCATTCCGATGACCTCCCAAGCGGCATTCTCGCCTTTAAGCTCGCCGAGCGCCTTGTCCACCGTCTCCTGACGGCTGCCGAACAGCGCAACCTTCGCTCCGTTTTGCAGAAACAGCTTTACGATGGCAAAGCCGATTCCGCGCGTGCCGCCGGTTACGACGGCAACCTTACCCTTTAACATTACACAAAACTCCTCTCGTTTGCGCCTGTCTCGGCGCCTTTAATAAAGCCGGAATCGGAGAAGCCCTGTATGTCCGCTTTTCCGACGGCTTAGAGTACTGATATAATGCTAACACTTTGTTCAGGATTTGTCAATCGTTTTCACTCACGTCGGCCGCGTGTCTTATCCTGTGAGCGGCGCGGTACTTGCTCGGCGGCAGCCCCGTCTCTTTCATAAACACCTTTGAAAAATAATTCTGGTCGGAAAAGCCGCTCTCGGCCGCTATCTCCTTCATGCTTTTTGAGGTCGTCTCGAGCAGGACACTGGCGTTATCTATCCTCACGCGCGTGAGGTAGCGGTTGATGCCGTAGCCGTAGCGGCGCTTGAACGTATTGATAACGGTCGTACGGCTGCAGAAAAAGCGCGCGCAAAGCTTCTCAATGGTTATCTCGCCGCTGAAGTTGCTGTCGATATATCCGCGGACATGCTCGGCCAAATCGGTCTTGTCCTGATGAAGGCGGTCACGCAGCGTGATGTACTTCGAACACACGTCCATTATCTTTATGCACGAAAGCAGCCGCTCCCTGTCGCCCGCGGGGATTTCCCCGACGGCGCGCTCAAGCCCTTCGCTTACTCCGCCCATCAGCGCCGCCGCGCTTCGCAGCACGTTTTCGCTGCTCTCGGGCGAGTCCTCAATGACCTGTCCCATCATAAGATAGCCCGTCAGAGTACCCATGCTGTAAATCGGAGCGACCGCCTCGTACAGCCCGAAGCAGCACTTATAAATATGTATCTTCTTCTGCCCGCGCACAAGCTCGAACGCCCTGCGGTCGTTCTCAACGCAGGCCGAGCGCTGCCCGTTTTCCTGCACATAGCGGCAGAAGCCGCACAGGTTGCCGGGGTAAGTCTCAATAATATTGAACTCCGGATCGAACACGGTTATGCGAAAGCCCGAAAGGTGATAAAGCTCCTTTATGACCTCAAGCAGTTCTATATGCTCCTCCGTATCGATCGCCTCCGAAAGTCAAATAATAAACATGAATACTATTTTACTAATAATAATACTAATGTTTTATTGAAAAATCAAGTTCAAGTTGCTATAATCAAATTAAATAATCCGAAACGGTGGGTGACAAATAATGACACTGCTTATTCTTGCAGCAGGTATGGGCAGCCGATACGGCGGGCTCAAGCAGATTGACCCTATCGGCCCCAACGGCGAGTTCATCATCGACTACTCTATCTATGATGCGCTCGAGGCGGGCTTTGACAAGGTCGTTTTCATTATAAAAGAGGAAAACCTTGAGCTTTTCCGCGAGACTGTCGGCAAGCGCGTCGAAAGCCGCGTAAAGGTCGAGTATGTTTTCCAGAAGACAGAGGACGTTCCTGAGGGCGTTACCGTCCCGGCCGACCGCACCAAGCCGTGGGGCACCGGTCACGCGGTGCTTGAAGCCGCAAGTGCCATCAACGACTCGTTCGCGGTCATCAACGCCGATGACTTCTACGGACGAGACAGCTTTATGAAGCTGGCCGATTTTATGCGCAATAACAAAGCAGACGGCGACAAGAGCCACTTCTGCATGGCGGGCTATGTGCTTGAGAACACGCTGACCGAAAACGGCCACGTTGCCCGCGGCATATGCGAGATCGACTCCGAAGGCTACCTCACCAAGGTCACCGAGCGCACTAAAATTCAGAAAAACGGCGACGTGACTCAGTACCTCGAGGACGACGTGTGGACGACTATCCCCGAGCACAGCATCGTCTCGATGAACTGCTGGGCGTTCACTCCCGCGCTGTTTGACGAGCTTAAGGGTCTGTTCAGGGAATTCTTCAGGACGACCGGAGACCTGACAAAGGGCGAGTTTTTCCTCCCCTTCGCGGTTCAGGATATGATAAACACCGGCAAGTGCGACGTTAAGGTGCTCAAGACCGAAGCCAAGTGGTACGGCGTGACCTATCACGACGACAAGGCCAAGGTTGCCGCCGCCATGCGCGCCATGGTCGCCGACGGCACTTATCCCGAGAAGCTTTGGTAAAAAAACAAGGAGTTTTTCAAATGGAAATGCTTTCAAAAGAGCTTATAAGCCACTTCGCCTTTGAGGGCGAGTATTTCTACAGCGAGCCGTTCGGCTGCGGTCACATCAACAGCACATATGCTGTATATTTCAAGTTCGAGACCAAGCCTGTCAGGCGCTATATCATGCAGCGCATAAACACCGACATTTTCAAGGACGCGGACGCGCTGATGGAGAACATTAACGGCGTCACCTCGTTTTTGCGCAGAAAGATCATCGAAAACGGCGGCGACCCCGAGCGCGAGACCCTGACCATCGTTCCGACCGCCGACGGCAGGCTCTACTGGCGCGACGCCGAGGGCGGCTGCTGGAGAGCATACATCTTCATCGAGAATGCGACCTCGTATCAGACCGTCGAGCGCCCCGTGCTGTTTTCGAACGCTGCGGCGGCTTTCGGCCGCTTCCAGCGCCTGCTTGCGGACTACCCCGCCGCCGAGCTGCACGAGACCATACCGAACTTCCACAACACCGTCAGCCGCTTTGCCGACTTCAAGGCCTCCGTTGCCGCGGACAAGGTCGGACGCGCTAAATCGGTGCAGAAAGAGATTCAGTTCATTCTTGACAGGGAGAGCGACTATTCCGTCATCGTCGACGCGCTCGCAGACGGCAGCCTGCCGCTGAGAGTCACGCACAACGACACCAAGCTCAACAACATTATGATGGATAACGCCACCGACGAGGCCGTGTGCGTAATCGACCTTGACACCGTAATGCCCGGCTCGGCTCTCTACGACTTCGGCGACAGCATACGCTTCGGCGCAAGCAGCGCCGCCGAGGACGAAACCGACCTCGACAAGGTATACATGGTACCCGAGCTGTTCGAGGCTTACACCGAGGGCTTCCTGCGCGAGGCGGGCGACGCCATGACGCAGAAGGAGCTTGACCTGCTCGCGATGTCGGCAAAGATCATGACCGTCGAATGCGGTATGCGCTTTTTGGCCGACTATCTTGACGGCGACGTGTACTTCCGCGTCCACCGCGAGGGTCACAACCTCGACCGCGCGCGCACCCAGCTGAAGCTGGTCGCCGATATGGAGCAGAAGATGGATATGATGAACGCCATCGTCGCCAAGCACAGTAATAAATAAGGCGTAAGCTTTAAAGCGCTGCTTTTCCCAAAGGGAGAAGCGGCGCTTGTTGTTTTCGGCGGGCGCGGGTAGGCGCAAGTTCCGGCCGCGGGCGCGGGTAGGCGCGGGTTTCGGCCGCGGGCGCAGGTAGGCGCGGATTCCGGCCGGGGCGCGGGCAGGCTCGGTGCGAAATCGGCGCAGGTTTCGGCCGCGGGCGCGGGTAGGCGCAAGTTCCGGCCGCGGGTAGGCGCGGGTAGGCGCGGGTTCCGGCCGCGGGTCGGCGCGGGTTCCGGCCGCGGGTAGGCGCGGGTAGGCGCGGGTAGGCGCGGGTTCCGGCCGCGGGTAGGCGCGGGTAGGCGCGGGTAGGCGCGGGTTTCGGCCGCGGGTAGGCGCGAGTTCCGGCCGCGGGCGGCGGGTAGGCGCGAGTTCCGGCCGGGGCGCGGGCAGGCTCGGTGCGAAATCGGCGCAGGTTTCGGCCGCGGGCGCGGGTAGGCGCAAGTTCCGGCCGCGGGCGGCGGGTAGGCGCGTCGCTTTCGGAATTTCGCACGCCGCTTTTACTTTGCGCCGCTTCCCCGCTTTCACACAGCCCGTGCAAAGCGCGAAAAAAGTCGCCATATTTATGTCGGTGCTTTTCACATACGTTGGGCAAGTTCACTATTTTGGTTTTTTCGGCCGATAAATTCGCTTTTGCACTTGACGGAGCGCCAAAGGTTTAGTAAAATATAACTTGTATTAAATATGTATGAATTCTTTGCGACTGACGGATTTTTGCAGAGCACTGCAAGGGAGCAAAGAATTTGAGGAAGAACACATTCTTCCTCCTCAAGCCGACCGTCTGGGCGCACTTTAAGAGTTTTTACGCTTGAAGTGCGCCCTTTTTATCTTAAAGACATTTTCAAGGAGGACGCATTTATGAAAAAAGTCGGTATCGTTATGGGCAGTGACAGCGATCTGCCCGTAATCAAGAAAGCGACCGATGTTCTCGACGGACTGGGCGTGCCGTATGAGGTGCACATCTACTCCGCCCACCGCACCCCCGTTCAGGCGCGCGACTTCGCGCTGAGCGCCCGCGAAAACGGCTTCGGCGTGCTTATCGCGGCGGCGGGCATGGCGGCTCACCTTGCGGGAGCTATCGCGGCGAACACCACGCTGCCCGTCATCGGCATACCGTGCAAGTCGCCGTGCTTTGACGGCTTGGACGCGCTGCTTTCGACCGTCGAAATGCCCACGGGCATACCCGTTGCGACTGTTGCCGTCGGCGGCGGAGCGAACGCTGCCCTGCTTGCGGCGCAGATAATCGCCGTCAGCGATTCTCTTCTTGCCGAAAAGCTTGATGCAAAACGTGCGTCCGATGCGGAAGCCGTCCTCAAAAAGGACGAAAAAGTCACCGAAATGCTCAAAAGCCTTTAATAAAAAAATTTCAGGAGGTCATTATAATGGAAAAGAAAGAACTGCTCTACGAAGGAAAAGCCAAGAAGGTTTTCGCCACCGACGACCCCGAAGTGCTGCTCGTTTCCTACAAGGACGACGCGACCGCTTTCAACGGCCTTAAAAAGGGCACCATCTCGGGCAAGGGCGCTGTTAACAACCGCGTCACCAACTATATGATGAGCCTGCTTGAAAAAGAGGGTGTGCCGACCCACCTCGTCAAGGAGCTGAGCGACCGCGACACTCTGGTCAAAAAGGTCTCCATCGTTCCGCTCGAGGTCATAATCCGCAACATCTCCGCAGGCTCCTTTGCCAAGCGCTACGGCGTTGAGGAGGGCATCGTTTTCGCTCAGCCGACCATCGAGTTCTCTTACAAAAACGACGACCTCGGCGACCCGCTCATCAACAGCTATCACGCGCTCGCGCTCGGCCTTGCCACCTCTGAGGAGATCGATACCATCAAGACGCTCGCTTTCAGGGTCAACGACTTTATGAAGGCGTTCTTCAAGAAGCTCAACGTCGACCTCGTCGACTTCAAGCTCGAGTTCGGCCGCCTGTCCGACGGCACGATTGTCCTCGCGGACGAGATCTCACCCGACACCTGCCGCTTCTGGGACTGCGACACGCATGAGAAGCTGGACAAGGACCGCTTTCGCAGAGACCTCGGCGGAGTTGAAGGCGCTTATCAGGAAATGATGAAGCGCATACTCGGCGAGTAATTTTTCCGCCAAGCGGAACCACAGGCAGCTTTAAGAAACGGAGATATTTAATGGGAAAACTCAGAGAAGAATGCGGCGTTTTCGGTATTTTCAGTTCTAAGTGCGAGGACGTGGCGCAGCTGACCTACTACGGTCTGTTCGCGCTGCAGCACCGCGGGCAGGAGGCCTGCGGCATCGTAGTCAACGACGACGGGCTGTTCAACTCCTATAAGGACACGGGGCTTGTCAGCGAAGTGTTCTCCGCCGACCGCCTTGCCTCCCTCGGCGAGGGCAATATGGCCGTCGGCCACGTCCGCTACGCGACCACGGGAGCGACCGACCGCATCAACGCTCAGCCTATCGTTGTCAACCACATCAAGGGGCGCATGGCGCTCGCGCACAACGGCAACCTGACAAACTCCTATGAATTAAGAAGCGAGCTTGAGCTTAAAGGCTCGATATTCCACACGACCTCCGACACCGAGGTCATATCCTACATAATCACCGAGGAGCGCCTTAAAGCGCCCACCATCGAGGACGCGGTCGACCGCGCGATGGAGCGCATAAAGGGCGCGTACTCCCTTGTTATAATGTCGCCCTCAAAGCTCATCGCCGCGCGCGATGAAAACGGCTTCCGCCCGCTGTGCTACGGCAAGACCGCCGACGGCGACTGGGTCGTTGCTTCGGAGAGCTGCGCTCTCGACGCGGTCGGAGCGGAGCTCGTGCGCGACATTGAGGCGGGCGAAATCGTCGTGTTCGACAAGACGGGCGTTCGCAGTATAGTGAAGCACTGCGGCAAAAAGCCGCACAGGATGTGCGTGTTCGAGTACGTCTACTTCGCGCGCCCCGACTCGGTCGTCGACGGCTGCTCCGTTCACGAAGCGCGCGCCCGCGCAGGCGCGTTCCTCGCTCTTGAGCACCCCGTGCAGGCCGACGTCGTCATCGGCGTGCCCGACTCGGGCATAGACGCGGCCATCGGCTACTCAAAGCAGTCGGGTATCCCCTATGAGCTGGGCTTTATCAAGAACAGATACATCGCCCGCACCTTCATCTCGCCGGGTCAAAAGAGCCGCGAGGACAAGGTCAGGATCAAGCTTAACCCCATCATCGGAACGGTCAGCGGCAAGCGCATAGTGCTCATCGACGACTCGATAGTGCGCGGCACCACAAGCGCAAGAATCGTCAAGCTGCTGCGCGACGCGGGGGCTAAAGAGGTGCATATGCGCGTGAGCGCTCCGCCGTTTATGAACCCCTGCTACTACGGCACCGACATTGACTCGCGCGACAACCTCATCGCCTGCCACCACACGGTCGAGGAAACGGCGCGGATAATCGGCGCGGACTCGCTGGGCTATCTGAGCGTTGACAGCGTCAGAAAAATCGCCTGCGGCGTAAACGGCAAGGGCTACTGCACCGCGTGCTTTGACGGCGATTATCCGACCGAGATACCCGAGCACACCGAAAAAAGCAGGTTTGAAAGCAAAATCTCAACTAACGGAAAGGGAGATAAATAATGAGCTACTCCAAGTCTGACAGCTACGCCGCAGCAGGCGTTGACATCACCGCCGGTTACAAGGCGGTCGAGCTGATGAAGGCTCACATCGCCAAGACTATGACCGCAGGAGTATGCTCCGACGTGGGCGGCTTCGGCGGACTGTTCGAGCTTGACCTGACGGGCATCACCCGCCCCGTACTCGTAAGCGGCACCGACGGCGTCGGTACAAAGCTGAAGATAGCATTTCTTATGGACAAGCACGACACCGTCGGAATCGACTGCGTGGCAATGTGCGTAAACGACATCATCTGCTGCGGAGCAAAGCCGCTGTTCTTCCTTGATTACATCGCCTGCGGCAAGAACTACCCCGAAAAGATTGCCTCCATCGTCAGCGGCGTGTGCGAGGGCTGCGTGCAGTCGGGCGCTGCGCTCATCGGCGGCGAGACCGCCGAAATGCCCGGCTTCTACCCTGTCGACGAATACGACCTTGCAGGCTACTGCACCGGCGTTGTCGACAAGGCGAAGATAATCGACAACTCGTCGATGAAGGAGGGCGACGTAATAATCGCCCTGCCCTCAAGCGGCGTACATTCAAACGGCTTCTCGCTTGTAAGAAAGGTGTTCGACGTTGAAAACAGCGACATCAAGTCGCCTGTCGCCGAGCTTGGCGGCAAGTCGATCGGCGAAACGCTGCTGACCCCGACCAAAATATATGTAAAGCCCGTCCTCGCCCTGCTTGACGAAGTCAAGGTCAAGGGTATCTCGCACATCACGGGCGGCGGCTTTTACGAGAACATTCCGCGCTCCATTCCCGCTCGACTGGGTGCGGACATCGAGCGCAGCGCGGTAAAGGTGCTGCCGATATTCGACCTTATCGCAAAGGTCGGCGGCATATCCGAGCGCGATATGTTCAACACGTTCAATATGGGCGTGGGAATGAGCATCGTCGTCGCTCCCGAGGACGCTGACAAGGCTCTTGAGGTGCTCACAAGCAGCGGCGAGCAGCCGTACGTCATCGGCAAAATCGTCAAGTCCGACGATAAAATCGTTATCAGATAAATTCCGCCTTTAATCGCAAGGAGAAGCGCAGTGAAAAAAGAACTGACAAACATCGCCGTGCTCGTTTCGGGCGGCGGCACGAACCTGCAGGCGCTTATCGACGCGCAGGGCTCTGTCATCACCTCGGGCAGGATAACGCTCGTTATCTCGAACAGCCGCTCGGCCTACGCACTCAAGCGCGCCGAAGCCGCGGGAATAAAGGCCGTGTGCATCACAAAGGCCGAGTTCGGCGGCAGCGAGGGTATGGAAAAGGAGCTTGTGCGCGTGCTTGAGGAGGAGAAGATCGACCTCATCGTGCTCGCGGGCTTTATGAGCATACTCAGCGCCGATTTCACGCGCAGATTCGAGCGGCGCATAATCAACATTCACCCCTCGCTCATTCCGTCGTTCTGCGGCTCGGGCTACTACGGGCTGAAGGTTCACGAGGCCGCTCTCAAAAAAGGCGTAAAGGTCACGGGCGCTACCGTGCACTTTGTAAACGAAATTCCCGACGGCGGCGAGATAATCATGCAAAAGGCCGTAAACGTGCACGAGGGCGACACTCCCGAGCGCCTGCAAAAGCGTGTTATGCGCCTTGCCGAATGGAAGATACTCCCTCGGGCGGTCGAAAGGGTCTCGGCCGAACTACTCAAAAAGGAGCAATAAAAGTGAACGTATATAAGACAAGCGAAATCTCGGAGTCGGTCAAGGGCAACTCCTACGTCGGGCGCGGCATAGTCATCGGCAAGTCCGCTGACGGCAAAAAGGCGTGCACCGCCTACTTCATTATGGGCAGAAGCGCCAACAGCCGCAACCGCGTGTTCACCGAGCGCGACTCGGCCGTATTCACCGAGCCGTTTGACGCGTCAAGGGTCGAGGACCCGAGCCTCATCATCTACGCCGCTTTGAGGAAGCACGAAAACAAGCTGATCGTCACAAACGGCGACCAGACCGACACGATCTACGACTTTCTAAAGCGCAAAGGGAGCTTCGCAGACGCGCTGAACACCCGCGAGTTTGAGCCTGACAGGCCGAACTTCACCCCGCGTATCAGCGGTATGCTGACCTTTGAGAAAAATGATTTTTCCTATCAGATGAGCATACTCAAAAGCGCCGACGCTCAGGGCTCTGCGTGCAGCAGATACTTCTTCTCCTACCCCGCCCTTGCGGGAGTGGGCCACTTCATTCATACCTACGTCTGCGACGGCGACCCTATCCCGACCTTTCAGGGCGAGCCCGAGCGCGTAGCCCTCGGCAACGACATCGACGAGTTTACAAGCTCGCTGTGGAACGCGCTTGACGAGGACAACAAAATCTCGCTCTACGTCAGATTCACCGACCTTGCCACGGGCGAGGAGGAAAACCGTCTTATCAACAAAAACAAGTAAAAGGGGCTGACATATAAATGAAAGAGTTCGAGCTTAAATACGGCTGCAACCCCAATCAGAAGCCGTCGCGCATATTTATGGAAAACGGAGCCGACCTGCCTATCGAAATTCTCTGCGGCAGACCCGGCTACATCAACTTTCTCGACGCGTTCAACTCGTGGCAGCTGGTCAAGGAGCTGAAGGAGGCGCTCGGCCTTCCCGCAGTCGCTTCGTTCAAGCACGTCAGCCCGACCTCGGCGGCAGTGGGAATAAAGCTTGACGACAGGCTGAAAAAGGCCTGTTTCGTCGACGACATCGTCGGCCTTGACGAGTCTCCGCTTGCCTGCGCCTACGCCCGCGCGAGGGGCACCGACAGAATGTGCTCGTTCGGCGACTGGGTCGCACTCTCCGACGTGTGCGACGTGACCACCGCGACCATGCTCAAGCGCGAGGTATCCGACGGCATCATCGCGCCCGGCTTTGACCCCGAAGCGCTCGAGATACTCAAATCCAAGCGCGGCGGCAACTATAACATCGTCAAAATCGACCCCGACTACGTTCCCGAGCCTATCGAGCGCAAACAGGTTTTCGGCGTGACGTTCGAGCAGGGGCGCAACAGCTTTGAGATAAACGAGAAGCTGCTTGACAACATCGTGACCGAGAACAAGACTCTGCCCGACTCGGCCAAGCGCGACCTGATAATCGCGCTCGTCACCCTCAAATACACCCAGTCGAACTCCGTTTGCTACGCCTATGACGGTCAGGCGATCGGCGTGGGCGCGGGTCAGCAGTCGCGTATCCACTGCACCCGTCTTGCGGGCACTAAAGCCGACACCTGGTTCTTGCGTCAGCACGAAAAGGTGCTTTCTCTCCCCTTCAAGCCCGAGCTCAAACGCCCCGACAGGGACAACGTCATTGACGGCTACATCAACAAAAACGAGGAGGACGTCTGCGCAGACGGCGTGTGGCAGCGCTACTTTACCGAGCGCCCCGAGCCGCTGACCGACAACGAAGCGCGCGCCTACCTCGACTCCGTAAGCGGAGTGGCGCTCGGCAGCGACGCGTTCTTCCCGTTCAGCGACAATATCGAGCGCGCGCACCGCAGCGGCGTAAGCTACATCGCAGAGCCGGGCGGCTCGATAAGAGACGACGCGGTCATCGACTGCTGCAACAAATACGGTATTGCAATGGCGTTCACGGGTATGCGCCTTTTCCATCACTGATAAATTCGGACAGGTGGCTGAAAATATGAAAATAATGGTAGTAGGCTCAGGCGGCCGCGAGCACGCCATAATCAAAAAGCTCAAGGAAAGCGCCGAGGTTGAAAAAATATACGCGCTGCCCGGCAACGGCGGTATCGCCGCCGACGCCGAGTGCGTTGACATCGGTGCGACCGACATCGACGGCATCGTCCGCTTTGCAAAGGACGGGCACATCGACTACGCGGTCGTCGCGCCCGACGATCCGCTCGTGCTCGGCTGCGTTGACGCGCTTGAAGCGGTCGGCGTGCCGTGCTTCGGCCCGCGCGCGAACGCCGCGATAATCGAGGGCAGCAAGGTTTTCTCCAAAAATCTGATGAAGAAATACGGCATACCCACCGCCGAATATGAAGTGTTCGACTCTGCCGACGCGGCGCTCGCCTACCTCGAAACCGCTCCGATTCCGACGGTCATCAAGGCCGACGGACTCGCGCTCGGCAAGGGCGTTATCATCGCCCAGACGCGTGAGGAAGCCAAGTCGGCCGTGAGCGAGATAATGCTCGACAAAAAGTTCGGCAAGAGCGGCAACCGCATCGTTATCGAGGAGTTTTTAACAGGCCCCGAGGTTTCGGTGCTGTCGTTTACCGACGGCAAGACCGTCGTGCCGATGGTGTCGTCAATGGATCACAAGCGCGCGCTTGACGGCGATAACGGCCTTAACACGGGCGGTATGGGCACCATAGCGCCCAACCCCTACTACACTCCCGACATCGCGCAGCGCTGCATGGAGGAAATATTCCTGCCGACGATAAACGCGATGAACGCCGAGGGGCGCACCTTCAAGGGTTGCCTCTACTTCGGCCTTATGCTCACCGAAAAAGGTCCGAAGGTCATCGAGTACAACTGCCGCTTCGGCGACCCCGAGACGCAGGTGGTGCTCCCGCTGCTTGAAAGCGACCTGTTTAAAATTATGAAAGCCACCACCTACGGCACTCTCGCCGACTGCGACGTGCGCTTCAGCTCAAAAAGCGCCGCGTGCGTTATTATGGCCGCCGAGGGCTACCCCGTCAAATACGAAAAGGGCTTCGAGATAACCATTCCCGCCGACGTATCCGACAGCGTCTACGTCGCGGGTGCTGTCAAAAAGGACGGTAAGCTGCTGACAAGCGGCGGCCGCGTGCTCGGAGTTACCGCCACGGCCGACACGCTCGGGGGCGCGATAAAGGCCGCCTACGGCAAGGTTGAAAAAATCAGCTTCGGCAACGCCTTTTACAGAAAAGACATCGGCGCAAAAGCCTTGAAAGCGAAGGAGGTCAAATAAATGGTCTATCGCGTATTCGTTGAAAAAAAGCCCGAGCTTGCCCACGAGGCAAAGGCGCTGCTCAGCGAGGTCAACACCTTTCTGGGCATAAAGGGTCTGCAGAAAGTCAGAGTCATCAACCGCTACGACGCCGAGAACATCTCGGACGAGCTTTTTGACTACGCCAAAAAAACGGTGTTCTCCGAGCCGCAGCTCGACACCGTAAGCGACACACTCGTCTCTGACGCGCGTGCCTGCTTCGCCGTTGAGTTCCTCCCGGGTCAGTTCGACCAGCGCGCAGACAGCGCCGCGCAGTGCATACAGATAATCTCGCAGCAGGCGCGCCCGCTCATTCGCACGGCCAAGGTGTACCTGCTCTACGGCGCGCTGACCGACGAGGATATTGCACGCATAAAGAAGCACGTCATCAACCCCGTTGAGGCGCACGAGGCTTCGCTTGAAAAGCCCGACACCCTCGTCGTCAACTATGATAAGCCCACCGCGGTCAAGACCCTCGACGGCTTCACCGCCCTTGACAGGGACGGCCTTGAGCAGTTTGTCAGGGACTACTCCCTCGCAATGGACGCCGACGACATCGCGTTTTGTCAGGACTATTTCAAGTCCGAGCACCGCGACCCGACCATAACCGAAATCAGAATGATAGACACCTACTGGTCAGATCACTGCCGCCACACGACCTTCCTGACCGTTATCGACGACGCAAAGTTCGAGGACGGGCTGCTTCAGCAGGCGTATGAGGAGTACCTCGCCGTGCGCCGCGACCTCGGCCGCACAAAGCCTATATGCCTGATGGATCTGGCGACCGTCGCGGTCAAGGCGCTCAAAAAGCAGGGCAAGCTTGACAAGCTCGACGAGAGCGAGGAGATAAACGCCTGCACCGTCAAAATCAATGTTGACGTTGACGGCAAGAGCGAGCCGTGGCTGCTGCTTTTCAAGAACGAAACGCACAACCACCCGACCGAGATCGAGCCTTTCGGCGGCGCGGCGACCTGCATCGGCGGCGCTATCCGCGACCCGCTTTCGGGGCGCTCCTATGTCTACGGCGCAATGCGCGTAACGGGTGCGGCCGACCCGCTCAAGCCCGTTGAGCAGACCATCAAGGGCAAGCTGCCGCAGCGCAAGATCGTTACCACCGCCGCCGCGGGCTACTCGTCCTACGGCAACCAGATCGGCCTTGCCACAGGCATCGTCGACGAAATATACCACCCCGGCTACGCCGCCAAGCGTATGGAGATCGGCGCGGTCATCGCCGCCGCTCCCGCAGAGAACGTCAGGCGCGAAGTGCCCGCTCCGGGCGACGTAGTCATACTCATCGGCGGCTCGACAGGCCGCGACGGCTGCGGCGGAGCTACCGGCTCGTCGAAGTCGCACACCGCGCAGTCACTCGACACCTGCGGTGCGGAGGTGCAGAAGGGCAACGCGCCCGAGGAGCGCAAGCTGCAGCGACTGTTCAGGAATAAGGAAGCCTGCCTGATGATTAAGCGCTGCAACGACTTCGGCGCGGGCGGCGTGTCGGTCGCCATCGGCGAGCTTGCCGACGGCCTTGAAATCGACTTGAACGCCGTGCCGAAGAAGTACGACGGCCTCGACGGCACCGAGCTTGCCATTTCCGAAAGTCAGGAGCGCATGGCGGTCGTCGTTGAAAAAGAGAACGTCGACACCTTCTTAAAGCTCGCAAATGACGAGAACCTGCAGGCCTGCCCCGTCGCCGTTATCAAGGCCGAGCCGCGCCTTGTCATGAACTGGAACGGCAACAAAATCGTCGACATCAGCCGCGATTTTCTCAACTCAAACGGCGCCGACAAGCACATCACCATCACTCCCGACGCGCCCAAGGCCTACTCAAAGGACGTATCGGGCAGCTTCACCGAAAATATCGAAGCCCTCGCGGGCGACCTCAACATCTGCTCAAAGCGCGGCTTGAGCGAGCGCTTTGACTCGACCATCGGCGCGGGCACGGTGCTTATGCCGTTCGGCGGCAAGAATCAGCTGACCCCCATTCAGGCCATGGTGCAGAAGATCTCGGTCGAAAAGAAGCACACCGACGACTGCTCGCTGATGGCGTTCGGCTACAACCCGTTCATAACCGAGAAAAGTCCGTATCACGGCGCTTACCTCGCGGTCGTTGAGTCGGTCGCGAAGCTCATCGCCACGGGCGCGAAGTTTGAGGACGTGTACCTCACTTTCCAGGAGTATTTTGAGCACCCGGGCAAGGACCCCAAGCGCTGGGGTCAGCCGCTCGCCGCGCTGCTGGGCGCGTTCAAGGCGCAGATGCAGCTCGGTATCGGCTCTATCGGCGGCAAGGACTCGATGAGCGGAACCTTCGAGGATCTGGACGTTCCGCCGACCCTCGTCTCGTTCGCCGTCACAACCGAAAAGGTCGGCGATATCGTTTCAAACGAGTTTAAGGCAGCGGGCGACAAGGTCGTTATCCTGCGCCCCGAGCTTGACGAAAACGGCCTGCCCGTCACCGCAAGCCTGCTTGCCCTTTTCGACGAGGTCACCGCGCTTACCCGCTCGGGCAAGGCGAAAGCCGTCTACACCCCCGGTATGGGCGGCGTGGCCGAAGCCGTGATGAAAATGGCGTTCGGCAACGGCTTCGGCTTCAGGTTTGACGATAGTGTAAGCCGAGAGACGATATTCGGCTACAGCTACGGCTGCTTCGTTGTTGAGCTTGACGGCAGCGCCGACGTTGTCGGCGAGCTGCTCGGCGTTGTCACCGACGACGCTTGCATCAGCTGCGGCAGCGAGAGCGCAGCGCTCGACAAGCTGCTCGGCATTTACGAGGACAAGCTCGAGAGCGTCTACTCGTGCAATATTAAAAACGTCGGCGAGCCTGCGGGCAACTACTCCTACTCTGCAAAGCAGCGCGTAGCCCCCGCGATAAAGGTTGCGCGCCCGAGGGTGCTTATCCCGGCGTTCCCCGGCACAAACTGCGAGTATGACAGCGCAAAGGCCGTTCGCGACGCGGGCGCCGAGCCTGAGATAATCGTTATCAACAACCTCACTGCCGACGGCATAAGCCGCAGCGTGGAGCGCTTTGCAAACGAGCTTAAAGCCGCGCAGATGGTGTTCATTCCGGGCGGCTTCTCGGGCGGCGACGAGCCTGACGGCAGCGGCAAATTTATCACCGCTTTCTTCCGAAACGCCGCGATAAAGGAGGGAGTCGGCGACCTGCTTGACAACCGCGACGGCCTCATGTGCGGCATATGCAACGGCTTCCAGGCACTGATAAAGCTCGGCCTCGTCCCCTACGGCAAAATCATTGACACCGACGAAAGCTGCCCGACGCTGACGTTCAACACCATCGCGCGCCACCAGTCGCGCATCGTACGCACCCGCATTGCGTCTAACAAGTCGCCGTGGCTGAGCCTTACAAACGTAGGCGACGTCTACAATGTGCCTATCTCGCACGGCGAGGGCCGCTTCCTTGCAAGTAAGGAGCTTGTCGCTCAGCTGGCGATGAACGGTCAGATCGCGACCCAGTACGTCGACCTTGAGGGCAACGCGTCAACCGACATTCGCTTCAACCCCAACGACTCGATGTGCGCTATCGAGGGCATCACCTCCCCCGACGGCCGCGTGTTCGGCAAGATGGGCCACAGCGAACGCATCGGCAGCGGACTTTACAAAAACGTCCCGGGCGATTATGATATTCATATGTTTGAAGCGGCGGTAAAATATTTTAAGTAACGGAAGTGACCTATAATGGCAGTTTTGTCCGATATTGAGATTGCTCAGGCCTGCAGACCCGAGCATATTAAAGAGATTGCAAAGCGCGCCCACATCGATGAAAGGTATATCGAGCAATACGGCAACTACAAGGCGAAGATCGACCTGAGTCTGCTTAAAGAGACTGCTCGCAGGGACGGCAGGCTGGTGCTTGTGACCGCCATAACCCCCACCCCCGCGGGCGAAGGCAAGACGACCACGACCATCGGCCTTGCCGACGGATTAAGGCGCATCGGTAAGGACGCAGCGGTCGCCCTGCGCGAGCCGTCGCTCGGCCCTGTGTTCGGCATTAAGGGCGGCGCGGCAGGCGGCGGATACGCCCAAGTCGTACCGATGGAGGACATCAATCTACACTTCACGGGCGACTTTCACGCCATCGGCGCGGCGAACAACCTGCTCGCCGCCATGCTCGACAACCATATTCAGCAGGGCAACGCCCTCGGCATCGACGTGCGAAAGATAACGTGGAAGCGCTGCGTCGATATGAACGACCGCCAACTGCGCCGCATCACCGACGGTCTCGGCGGCAAGGCAAACGGCGTGCCGCGCGAGGACGGCTTCGACATCACCGTCGCAAGCGAGGTTATGGCCGTGCTGTGCCTTGCCGACTCGATACACGACCTGAAGGAGCGCCTTGCGCGCATAATCGTGGGCTACACCTACGACGACAAGCCCATCACCTGCGGCGACCTGAAGGCTCAGGGCGCAATGGCGGCACTACTCAGGGACGCACTCAAGCCAAATCTCGTGCAGACGCTTGAGGGCACGCCCGCGTTTGTGCACGGCGGGCCTTTCGCAAACATCGCGCACGGCTGCAACTCGGTCACCGCGACCAAGCTGGCGCTCAAAATGAGCGACTACGCTGTCACCGAGGCGGGCTTCGGCGCCGATCTCGGAGCAGAAAAGTTTCTCGACATCAAGTGCCGTATTGCGGGGCTCAAGCCCGACGCGGTCGTCGTTGTCGCAACCGTCAGAGCGCTTAAAATGCACGGCGGCGCCGACAAAAAGGAGCTAGCACGCGAGGATATCGCAGCGCTCGAAAAGGGTGTGCCGAACCTGCTGCGCCACGTCTCGAACATTCGCGACGTGTATCACCTGCCCTGCGTTGTGGCGGTCAACCGCTTCCCGACCGACACCGATAATGAGATCAGCTTCATCATCGACAAATGCGCCGAGTTGGGCGTGAACACCGTACTTTCGACCGTTTGGGCGGAGGGCGGCAAGGGCGGCGAGGCGCTCGCGCGCGAGGTCGTACGTCTCTGCGACGAGGGCGACAACAGCGGCTTTGAGTTTGCTTATTCCGACGATATGAGCATCGCTGAAAAGGTCGAAGCCATCGTCAAGCGCGTATACCGCGGGCGCGGCATCAGCGTGACTCCCGCCGCGCAGAAGCAGATTGCGCAGCTTGAGGCGCTCGGCTTCGGCAAGTGCCCCGTCTGCGTGGCCAAAACGCAGTACAGCTTCTCAGACGACCCGACCAAGCTCGGCGCGCCCGAGGACTTCACCGTCACCATCAGGAACGTGAAGGTCTCCGCAGGAGCGGGCTTCGTCGTCGTTTTGACGGGCGACATTATGACTATGCCCGGCCTGCCGAAAGTCCCCGCAGCGGAGCGAATCGACGTTGACGACAGCGGCAAAATCACAGGTTTATTCTGATTATAAGTACAAGAAAGCTCCGTCTTTTGACGGAGCTTTCGCTTTATAACTTCGCTTTATAACTTTGCTTTATAACTTTGCTTTATAAATATATGGCTTTGCGCAGGCAGTTTTCCCGCTGATTTATGCGGTCAGCTCGGCGCAGTCGGCCGCTCGCTTTCACTCTGTTCAGCCGTTGCGGCTTTCGCCGATGTTCTCTTTCATTCGGCTTGTTTCCTTTTCGGGATTCCAAAGGTAGCTGAGTCTCATCTCGGTTTTAAGCCTTATGCGGCGCAGGTTATCGATATGGCGGCCGAACATCACGGCTGTCATCAGCGCAAAGAGCACCGCTCCGACCGCGTCGCCCGAGGTGACGGCGTAGAACACGGTGAACGCCGCGGGCGCGGTTATCGACACCACGCAGATGTAGTCGGTCAGCAGCGCAAGCACGATCTCGCACGCGAGGGCGATGAGGAAGAACTTCCAGTTATACATTATCGCCATTCCAGCAAGGCAGGCCAGTCCTTTGCCGCCCTTAAAGCCCATGAACACGGGGAAAATGTGCCCGAGCGAGCAGCACACCGCCGACACGGCGAAGCCGCCGGACGGCAGCTGAAACAGCCTTTCGCAAGCAAAGGCCGCGAAGCACACCTTGAATATGTCAAAAAATGCGGAGAATATACCGACCGCCTTGCCCATCGTGACAACAGCGTTGGACGCTCCCGCGTTGCCGGAGCCTTTTTGTCGTATGTCAAAGCCCCTTATGCGCGCGATTATGTATGACGGATTTATGCAGCCTATCAGATAGGACAGCAGCGCGCAGGCAAGTAATTTCAGATACAGCAAGCCGATTTCCCCTTTCACAACAGATATTGTAGCACAGCTTCACGCGTTTTTCCACAAAAAGCGTAAATACTTGCTGCAGCTCGATTATAATCGCTCAAAGCGCGGCGCGCTTTTGTCTGTTTCGGTCGGAAAAAGCCGTTCAAAATCCCTGCTTTCACCGGGTGCAGCTATTGACAGAAAGAAAAAAGCGTGCTATAATTCAATACATCAGTACATTAGCGAAGTAAAGCGGTGCCCGAGACGGGTTGCTTCCGAAAAGCAGCACTTTCGACCGTAAAACGGTCAGGCAGCTTTTCGGACAGCCCGAAAGCAGTTCACTGAAAAATATGCTCCGGCGCCGTAAAAAATACTTTAAGGTGGTTTTACAATGAGTAACTGGCATAACGAAAGTACGGACGCCCTGTGCAAAGCACTGCTTACATTGAAAAGCGTCGACGAGTGCTACGCTTTTCTTGAGGACGCGTGCACCATCAACGAAATACTCGACATTTCCCAACGTCTGGCCGTGGCGAAGCTGCTTTCAAGCGGCGCAAGCTACACCGTCATCAGCAAGGAGACGGGCGCAAGCACCGCAACGATAAGCCGCGTCAGCAAGTGTTGCGAGTACGGCTCGGGCGGCTACAAAACGGTCATCGACCGCTGCAAAGAGGACTGACGCTTTATGATAGACGAGACCCTGCTTAAAAACGAAGAAAAGGCCGTGCTCGCCCTGCGCTCGCTCTATCGCCGCTACGGCTTTCTGCCGTACCGAATGAGCAAATTCGAGGAGTACGAGCTTTACATACGCAACAAGGACTTCCTTGTCAGCGACCGTATAATCACATTCAACGACACCTCGGGCCGCCTTATGGCGCTCAAGCCCGACGTAACGCTGTCAATAATCAAAAACGGTGAGGACACGCCCGGCTTCAAGCAAAAGGTGTACTATGACGAGAACGTCTACCGTGTTTCCGACCGCACGCACAGATTTCGCGAGCTTATGCAATCAGGCTGCGAGTGCATCGGCGACATCGGGCTTTACGATATTTTTGAGGTCATTCAGCTTGCCGCGCAGAGTTTAAAACTGATCTCAAACGACTTTGTGCTCGAAGTGTCGCACCTGGGGCTTATCGAGGCGATGCTTTCCCGCGCGTGCGGCGACTCCCTGTTCGGCGAAAAGGCGCTCGGCTTCATTGCCGAAAAAAACGCACACGATTTAAGCCGCCTGTGCGCCGAGTATAACGTAAACGCCGCCGACGAAAGAAAACTGCAGCTGCTCATCACCGCCTACGGTGAGCGCGGCTCGGTGATTTCGGCACTTGAGGGCGAGTACTCCGGAAAAGAGCTTGACGAGCTGAAGGCACTCTCAAAGCTGCTCGATGCGTCGCCCGACAGCGACAGAATCCGCTTTGACTTCTCGGTCGTCAACAATATGAGCTACTACAACGGCTTTGTGTTCCGCGGCTTCCTTGACGGAGTGTACGGCGGCGTACTCGCAGGCGGGCAGTACGACCGTCTGATGGCCAAAATGAACCGCAAAAGCGGAGCGGTCGGCTTTGCAATCTACCTTGACGAGCTGGAGCAGCTGCAGTCGGCCGACAGCGGCTTTGACGTTGACGTGCTCGTGCTCTATGACGATTCGGTTTCGGCCGGGGACGTGGCAAAAGCGGTCGCCGCGCAGGCAGCGCTCGGCAAGTCCGTCAGCGCTCAGAAGTGCGTCAGCGACCGACTGCGCGCAAAGGCAACGCTCGATATAAGAAAGGAGGGCGCAAAATGCTGAACGTCGCGCTGCCGAAGGGCAGACTGGGCGAAAAGGTCTACTCCATGTTTGAGGCAGCGGGGTTTGAGTGTCCCTCCATTCACGAAAACAGCCGCAAACTCATCTTTGAAAACGCCGAAAAAGGCGTGCGCTACTTCTGGGTAAAGCCGTCCGACGTTGCTATATACGTCGAGCGCGGCGCGGCCGACATCGGGGTTGCGGGCAAGGACATTTTGCTTGAATACCGCCCCGATATATACGAGCTGCTCGACCTGAAGCTCGGCAAGTGCCGCATGGCGGTCGCCGCTCCCGTCGACTTTCGCGACGCGCTCGACCGCACTCTGCGCGTTGCGACCAAGTTTCCGAACATCGCGACCGAATACTACGACTCCTGCGGCCGCGACATCGACATAATCAAGCTCAACGGCTCGATTGAGATCGCGCCGATACTCGGCCTTTCCGACGTTATCGTCGACATTGTCGAGACGGGCACGACTTTAAAGGAAAACAACCTCGAGGTCAAAGCCGAGATACTGCCGATAAGCGCTCGCCTTATCGCAAACAAGGCAGCGTTCAAGTTCAAGGGCGACCGCATCGAGGCCGTCGCCGCAAGCGTCAGAAAGCAGGTTGAAAGCAAATGATAAAGATACTTAACTACGGCGAGGTGCCGAACAGCGAGATCTTCGCCCGCGATAACATATCCCCCGACGTCGAGGGCGTGGTCGCACAGATAATCGCCGACGTTATCCGCGACGGCGACAAGGCGCTCTGCGACTACTCGCGCAAATTTGACAAGGCCGAGCTTGACTCGCTCGAAGTCAGCGCCGAGGAGCTTGACGCGGCGTTTGAGCAGGTCGAGCCCGAGTTCATTGAGGTGCTCAAAAAGGCGGCTGAAAACATTCGCCGCTTTCACGAAAAGCAGGTCAGAAACAGCTTTATCATCAACGACATTGACGGCGTGGTCATGGGACAAAAGGTCATGCCTATCGAAAAAGTCGGACTTTATGTGCCGGGCGGCACGGCGGCCTACCCATCGACCGTGCTTATGGACAGCATACCCGCCAAGATAGCGGGTTGCTCCGAGATCGTTATGGTCACCCCGCCGAACAAGGAGGGCAAGGTAGCCCCCGCAATTCTCGCAGCCGCGCAGATTGCGGGCGTTGACCGCATTTTCAAGGTCGGCGGCGCGCAGGCGATAGCTGCTCTCGCCCACGGCACGGAAAGCGTTCCGAAGGTCGACAAGATAGTCGGCCCGGGCAACGCCTATGTCGCAGAAGCGAAAAAGCAGGTGTTCGGCCGCGTTTCCATTGATATGATTGCAGGCCCGAGCGAAATTCTCATTGTCGCCGACTCGACCTGCGTGCCCGAATACATTGCAGCCGACCTGCTCTCGCAGGCCGAGCACGACAAAATGGCAAGCGCGGTGCTCGTAACCGACAGCCGCAGCTTCGCCGAGGCCGTCAGCGCCGAGCTTGAGCGCCAGATCCCGCTGCTGCCGCGCGCGGAGATCGCCCGCGCGTCGATTGACAACAACGGCAAGATAATCGTTGCCGAGGGCAACCTCTCGCTTGCTATCGACATTGCAAACGAGATTGCTCCCGAGCACCTTGAGCTGTGCATGGACTCGCCGTTTGACTACCTCGACAAGGTCAGGCACGCAGGCTCGGTCTTTATGGGCAAATACTGCCCCGAGGCGCTCGGCGACTACCTCGCAGGGCCTAACCACACGCTGCCGACGAGCGGAACGGCGAGATTCTCCTCCCCACTGTCGGTCGACGATTTTGTAAAGAAAACGCAGTACACCTACTTCACCCGCGCGGCGCTCGAAAGGGTCGCCGACGACGTGGCAATGTTCGCGCACAAAGAGGGGCTTGACGCGCACGCAAAGAGCGCCACGGTGCGCTTTGGTAAAAGCAAATGAGCAGATTCTTTTCGGAAAAGTATTCGTCGCTTGAGCCGTACACCCCGGGTGAACAGCCGCGCGACAAAAAATACATAAAGCTCAACACAAACGAGTCGCCCTTCCCGCCGAGTGCGGGCGTGGCGGCGGCAGTCGCGGAGGAAACCGGCCTGCTTCAGCTTTACAGCGACCCCGAGTGCCGCGAGCTGCGCGCCGAAATGTCAAAGGTGTTCGGCGTGGGTGAAGCCAATGTGATGATGGTCAACGGCTCGGACGAGGCGCTCAACTTCGCATTTATGGCGTTTGCGGACGAGAGCCGCCCTCTCGCCTTCCCCGACATAACCTACGGCTTCTACCCCGTATTCGCGCAGCTTAACCGCATTCCCTACACCGAAATCCCGCTGAAGGCCGACTTTTCCGTTGACCCCGACGATTACATCGGCATCGGCAGAACGGTCGTCATCGCCAATCCGAACGCGCCGACGGGGCTTGCCCTCGGGCTTGACGAAATCGAGCGCATTGTAAAGAGCAATCCCGACAACGTGGTGATAATCGACGAAGCGTACGTCGACTTCGGCGGGGAGAGCGCCCTGCCGCTGACCGAAAAATACGACAACCTGTTGGTTATCGGCACGTTCTCGAAGTCGCGCTCGCTCGCTGGCGCTCGGCTCGGCTTTGCTTTCGGGTGCGAAGCGCTCATCGCCGACCTGAACACGATAAGGTACTCGACCAACCCCTACAACGTCAACCGCCTGACCGCCAAGGCGGGCGTTGCAGCACTGAAAGACAACGGCTACTATATGCAAAACTGCCGCGTTATAGAGGCAAACCGCGATTTTGCGGCCGCCGAGCTTAAAGCGCTCGGCTTTAAGGTAATACCGTCAAAGGCGAACTTCATCTTTGCCGAAAGCGACCGCATAAGCGGCGAACGGCTGTACCTTTCGCTTAAAGAAAGGGGTATTCTCGTGCGCCGTTTCGGCAAGGAAAGGATAAAGAACTACTGCCGCATAACGGTGGGAACTCAAGAGCAAACGGACGCGCTGATCGGCGCGATAAAAGAAATTCTCAAGGAGATGAGCTTATGAGGCACGCTGAAATCATCCGCACCACGGGCGAGACGGATATTAAATTAAAGCTGCTGCTCGACGGCAGCGGTCAGAGCGCTATTGACTCGGGCGTGGGTTTTCTCGACCATATGCTGACCCTCTTTGCCAAGCACGGCCGCTTTGATTTGGAAGTAAAGTGCGTCGGAGACACGCAGGTCGACTTTCACCACACGGTTGAGGACATCGGCATCGCGCTCGGGCAGGCTTTTGCAAAGGCGCTCGGCGACAAGCGCGGCATAAGGCGCTACTCCGACACCGTGCTGCCGATGGACGAGGCGCTGATCCTCACCGCCGTCGACGTTTCGGGCCGCGGGCTGTGCTGCTATGACGCGGCGACCCCGTCGCAGAAGGTCGGCGATTTTGACACGGAGCTCAGCAGCGAATTCTGGTTCGCGTTTGCGCGCGAAGCGGGCGTTACGCTGCACGTTCGCAAGCTGGCGGGCGCAAACTCGCACCACATCATCGAGGGCGTGTTCAAGTCCGCCGCGCGCAGTCTGAGAGCCGCCGTGGCAATCGACAAGGAATTTGCCGATGAAATTCCGTCGACAAAGGGGCTGCTGTAAATGATAGCGATAATCGACTACGGCGTGGGCAACCTGTTTTCGCTCACCTCGTCGCTCAAAATGATAGGCGCAGACGCCGTCTCGACCTCCGACCCCGAGGTGATAAGAGCGGCGGACAAGCTGATACTCCCCGGCGTGGGAGCGTTCGCCGACGCGACAGAAAAGCTGAAAGCGAGCGGGCTTGATACTCTGATAAGACAGCAGGCGCAGGCGGGCAAGGACATAATGGGCATCTGCCTCGGTATGCAGCTGCTGTTTGAAAAGAGCTTTGAGTACGGCGAGCACGAGGGGCTTGGGCTGCTCAAGGGCAGCGTTGTGCCGATGCAGGGCGTTATCCCTGCTGAATTAAAGATCCCGCACATCGGCTGGAACGCGCTTAAATTCACCAAAAAAAGCCCGCTTTTCCGCTTTATAAACGAGGGCGACTGCGTTTACTTCGTCCACTCCTACTATGCGACCGACTGCTGCGACAGCGTTATCGCCACCGCCGAATACGGCGCCGAGCTTACCGCAGCGGTCGAGTCGGGCAACGTCAAGGGCTGCCAGTTCCACCCCGAAAAAAGCGGAGAGGTCGGGCTGAACATTCTGCGCGCGTTCTGCCAAGGGGGCTGAAAATTATGATAATTTTTCCCGCAATCGACCTTTACGACAAAAAGGCGGTGCGCCTGTTCAAGGGCGACTACCGCGAGATGACCGTCTACAGCGACTCCCCCGTGCAGGTCGCGCTCGACTTCAGGCGCTGCGGCGCAACGCACATTCACACCGTTGACCTCGAGGGCGCAAAGGACGGCACCACGCCGAATCTGTCGGTCATCGCCGACATTGCAAAAGAGACCGGACTGTTCATCGAGACAGGCGGCGGCATACGCAGCGAAGCGACGATCGACGCTTACCTCTCGGCGGGAGTCAGCCGAGTTATCCTCGGCACGGCCGCCGTCAACGATGAACGCTTTCTGCAAGCGGCGGTGAGCCGCTTCGGCGATGCGATAGCCGTCGGTGCGGACGTAAAGGACGGCTTCATTGCGATAAAGGGCTGGCTTGAAAAGTCGGCGCTCACGCTTGACGACTTTCTCGACCGTATGCAGAGCCTCGGCATAAGGAACATCATCTGCACCGACATTTCAAAGGACGGCGCGATGCGCGGCACCAATCTTGAGCTTTACCGCAGGCTGTCGCAGAAATACGGTATGGACATAACCGCGTCGGGCGGCGTAAGCAGTCTTGACGATGTGCGGCAGCTGCGCGAAATGGGGCTTTACGGCGCGATAATCGGCAAGGCCTATTACACTGGAGCTGTTGACCTGAAAGCGGCAATCGAGGTGGCAAGATGATAACAAAGCGAATAATTCCCTGCCTTGACGTCAGAAACGGCCGCGTCGTAAAGGGCGTAAACTTTGAGGGCTTAAACGACGTTTCGTCGCCCGTGGAGCTGGCCGAATACTACTCAAAAAGCGGCGCGGACGAGCTGGTCTTTTACGACATCACAGCCTCGGTCGAACAGCGCGGGCTGTTCACCGACATTCTGCGTGAGGTCGCTAGCCGCATATTCATTCCGCTGACCGTCGGCGGCGGCATAAACACATTGGGCGACTTCGACCGCGTGCTCAAGTGCGGCGCGGACAAGGTCAGCGTGAACTCCGGCGCTGTACGCGACCCCGAGCTTATCCGCCGCGCGGCGCTCAAATACGGCGACCAGTGCGTCGTCATCTCGGCCGACGTAAAGCGCGTCGGAGGCGAGTTCCGCGTGTTCGCCAAGGGCGGCCGCGAGGACACGGGGCTGGAAGCGATAAGCTGGATAAAGCGCTGCGTCGATTTGGGCGCGGGCGAGGTCGTGCTCAACTCCATCGACACCGACGGGGTAAAGGGCGGCTTTGACCTTGAAATGCTCTCGGCCGTGTGCGACGCGGTCAACGTGCCCGTTATCGCGTCGGGCGGCGCGGGCAAAATTAGGGACTTCGTCGACCTGTTCAAGACTGTCCCGAAGGTCGACGCGGGGCTTGCGGCTTCGATCTTCCACTTCGGTGAAGTCAGAATTCCCGACCTGAAGGCCGCTCTTAAAGAAAACAACATCACAGTGAGGTTATAAAAATGGTTGAAATAAGCGAACTTAAATTTGACTCAAACGGCCTTATCCCCGCCGTCGTCGTCGACTCGATAACCAAAAAGGTGCTCACCGTCGCCTATATGAACAAGGAAAGCCTGAAAATAACCATGGAAAAGGGGCTGACCTGCTTTTTCAGCCGCTCGCGTCAGCAGCTTTGGCTCAAGGGCGAGACAAGCGGCAACTATCAGCACGTTGTCAGCATCACCGCCGACTGCGACAAGGACGCGCTCGTCGTCGTGGTCGAGAAGGACGGCCCCGCGTGCCACACAGGCAGTGACAGCTGCTTCTTCAACCCCGTTTATCAAAGCGAGAAGCGCAGCGAATTCAGCCTGCAGGGGCTTTACGACCTGCTCGAGGGCCGCAATCAAACGCGCCCCGAGGGTTCGTACACGTCCTACCTTTTCGACAAGGGCATAGACAAAATTCTCAAAAAAGTCGGCGAGGAGTGCACCGAGGTCATCATCGCGGGCAAGGCCGACGATAAGAAGGAAACCGTCTACGAGCTGGCCGACCTCGCCTATCACTGCATGGTTCTGATGGTGCAGATGGGCATTTCGGTCGAGGACGTGCACAGGGAGCTTGCTTCGCGCCACATCATCGACCACAAGGTCAAACAGGAGAAAATGACCAAATGACCCCCTCAAGCTATCACACGCACACCGCGTTTTGCGACGGCAAGGACTCACCCGAAGCGCTTGTACTTGAGGCGATACGCCTCGGCTGCCCCGAGATCGGCTTTTCGGGGCACGCGCACACCGCGTTTGACGAAAGCTGGTGTATGTCGGTCGACGGCACAAAGGAGTACATAAGCTGCATAAACGCGCTTAAAGCGAAGTACGCGGGGCAGATAAAGGTACTGCTCGGCGTCGAGCAGGATTACTTCTCCGACGCGCCGACCGAGGGCTACGATTACGTCATCGGCTCGGTGCACTACGTCAAAAAGGACGGCGTATACCTCCCGGTTGACGAGAGCCGCGAAATCCAGCTTCAAATTGTAAAGGAGCACTACGCCGGCGATTTTTACGCCTTTTGCGAGGATTACTTTGCGCTCGTCGGCGACGTTTACAACAAGACAAAGTGCGACATCGTCGGGCATTTTGATTTGATTGAAAAGTTCAACGAAGCGGGCGATTTGTTCGACCGCTCAAGCCCGCGCTACCGCGCTGCGGCGGACGCGGCGCTTGACAGGCTGCTGCAAACGGGCGCTGCATTCGAGATAAACTTCGGTGCGGTCGCCCGCGGCTGCAGAAGCGAGCCGTACCCGGATTCCCGCCTGCTTGAAAAGCTGAAGGCCGCTCACGCAAAGCTGATAAAAACCTCCGACTGCCACGACAAGGCAAAGCTGCTGTTCGGGCTGCAATAGGCTGTTTGCTTAAAATGTAAATTAACCGATAAACCGCGCTGCAAAAAGCGCGGTTTTTTCGTAACAGAACGTCATATTTGATTGACTTGCGCGCGCCGCTTTGATATACTGATTAAAAATCCCGATATGGGGGGCGAAAAATTTGAAAGACATAAAAAAACTTATAAGCGAAATGACCGTTGATGAGAAAATCGGCCAGCTTTGCCAAGGCACGGCGGGGTTGTTTCTCAACACCGAAAGCGACCTGACAGGCCCTGCCGTCAAGGCGGGCTACAACGCCGAGCAGTTCTCCTGCTTCGGCAGCGTGCTCAACTTTGCCAACGCGTCCGAAGCAATCGAGATGCAGCGCAAGCACCTTGAAAACGACCGTCACAGGATACCGATGATGCTGATGATGGACGTCATTCACGGCTACCGCACGATATACCCGATTCCGCTCGGCCTCGCCTGCTCGTTCGATGAGCAGACCGTCGAGGACTGCTCGGCAATGGCGGCGCGCGAGGCCTCCGCCGCAGGTATACACGTCACGTTCACGCCGATGGTCGACTACGTCCGCGACGCGCGCTGGGGCCGCGTTATGGAAAGCGGCGGCGAGGAGCCGCTCGTCACGGGCAGGCTCGGGCAGGCGCAGGTGCGCGGCTTCCAGGGCGACGACCTGAAGGACAACGAGCACATCGCCACCTGCGTTAAGCACTTTGCCTGCAACGGCGCGGGCGAAGCGGGTCGCGAGTACAACACCGTCGAAATCTCCGAGCACGTTATGCGCGAATACTATCTGCCCGCCTACAAGGCCTGCCTTGACGCGGGTGCGAAGATGGTCATGCCGTCGTTCAACAGTATCGGCGGCGTGCCCGGCACAGCCAACCGCTGGCTCATTCAGAAGGTACTCAAAGAGGAATGGGGCTTTGACGGAACGATAATCAGCGACTGGGGCGCTGTGTCGGAGCTTATCGACCACGGCGTCGCGGCAGATATGAAGGACGCCGCGCGCCTTGCTTTCGGCAACAACTGCGACATCGAGATGTGCACCGCCGCCTATGCGGGTCACCTTAAAGACCTTATCGAAGAGGGCGTTTTAACCAAACAGCAGCTTGATGAGGCCGTCGGCCGCATACTCAGGCTCAAGGACGAGCTCGGCCTGTTCGACGACCCGTTCAGGGGCGCATCAAGCGAGCGCGAGGAGAGAGTCATTTTCAGCGCCGAGCACCGCCTTATTGCGAAAAAAGCCGCCGAGGAAAGCGCCGTACTGCTCAAGAACGAGGGCGTGCTGCCCTTTGACAAGAGCGTTAAAAAGGTCGCGGTCATCGGCGCGTTCGGCGACAACTGCAACATTCTCGGCTCATGGTCGTGCAACTGCAAGGGCGAGGACACCGTGACCGTTCTTGCGGGGCTGAAAGCCATGCTGCCCGACGCGGAGATCACCTGCGACTTCGGCGCGGGCGCGCGCTTTGAGGACACCTCGACCGACGGCTTTGCCGATGCCGTCGCAGCCGCTAAAGCTGCCGACGCGGTCGTGCTCTGCATAGGCGAGCCGCACTACTACTCGGGCGAGGGCAACAGCCGCACTCACCTTGAGCTGCCCGGCGTTCAGGCCGAGCTTGCGCGTCAGGTCTGCGCAGCAAACGCCAACACCGCCGTGCTCGTTTTCGGCGGCAGACCGCTTGCTCTGAGTGAGCTTGACGACTGCGCAAAGGCTATCATGATGATGTGGTTCCCGGGCACGGAGGGCGGCTCTGCCGCTGCCGAGCTGCTGTTTGGCGATGCAAACCCGAGCGGCAAGCTGACGATGAGCTTCCCGAAAACCGCGGGTCAGTGCCCCATCTACTACAACCGCCTCAACACGGGCCGCCCGAAGAACACCGCGCGCGACGCAGAGTATATCCCCTACTGCTCAAACTACCTCGACTGCACCAACCTGCCGCAGTATTTCTTCGGTCAGGGTCTGTCGTACTCAAAGTTTGAGTACGGCGAGCTGAAGCTGTCGTCCGACACACTCAAAAAGGGCGGCAGGCTGATCGCTTCGGTCACCGTCACCAACTTAAGCGACCGCGACGGCAAGGAGGTCGTCCAGCTTTATATGCACGACCGCGTGGCTTCGACCTCGCGCCCCGTGCAGCAGCTTATCGACTACAAAAAGCTGCTCATCAAAGCGGGCGAGACCGTCACCGTCGAGTTTGAGATCGGCGAGGAAATGCTCCGCTTCTATGACCGGTTCAACGAGTTTGTCTCCGAGCCCGGCGAGTTCGATCTGATGGTAGGCTATGCCGACCACTTCAGCTCCAAGGCGCGCTTCACGCTCGTCGATTAAATATAGGCGCATAAAACCGCCGTCTCTCTCCAAGCGGAGAAAGGCGGCGGTTTTATGCGTTTCAACTTTGTCAGCCGAGCAGGTCGGTCATGCTCTTCAGCCCGATGCCGAGCGTTGACAGGTTGTGCAGCAGCGCAGAGGTCGACGGAGCGATAAATCCCGCAACTCCGAGTGCTATCAGCGCGGAGTTAAACGACATAATGAAGCGGTAGTTGCCGTGAATTCGGCGCATTGCCGCGTCGGCCAGACGGCGCATAGTCACAAGCGCGCCCAGCTCCTCGGTGGTAATCGTGACGTCGGCTATCTCGCGCGCGATGGCGGCGCCCGTGTTGACGGCAACTCCGACGTCGGCCTCGCTCAAAGCGGGAGCGTCGTTGACGCCGTCGCCTATCATGATAACCTTGTGCCCCTTTTCGCGCATTCTGCGGACGTAGTCGGCCTTGTCCTCGGGCAGCACCTCGGCGAAGTATTCGTCGACTCCGACGCGCGCCGCGACGGACTTCGCCGTGCGTTCGCTGTCGCCGGTCATCATTACGATGTGCTTGAAGCCGGACTTGTGCAGCTGCGTGATAACGTCCTTCGCGTCCTCTCTTATGGGGTCCTCAATGAGGATTACCGCAACAAGCACGCTGTCGCGTGACATATAAAGGTGCGAGCAGTCGTCGGGCAGAGCGGCGAACGCGGCGGCGTCGGTGACAAGCGCGCCCTCGTCCTCAAAAACGAAGTGGTGGCTGCCGATTGCAATTCGATGGTCGTCGACTGTGCCGAGTATTCCGTGCGCGACGATGTACTCAACCGACGAGTGGCACTCCTCGTGTGTAATCCCGCGCGCGGCGGCCTCGTTGACAACGGCTGTGGCGATCGAATGAGGGTAGTGCTCCTCAAGGCAGGCGGCGATGCGCAGCGCCTCGGTCTCGTCAAAGCCATCGAAGGTAACGACGTCCGCGACCTTGGGCGACGCGTGCGTCAGCGTACCCGTCTTGTCGAACACGATAGTGTCCGCGTCGGCGACGGCTTCAAGGAACTTGCCGCCCTTGAAAGCGACGTTGCGTGTGTTGCCCTCGCGCATTGCGGAGAGCACCGCGATAGGCATGCTGAGCTTGAGCGCGCAGGAGTAGTCGACCATCAGAATGGCGAGCGCCTTGGTCGCATTGCGCGTAATAAGATAGGTCAGCGCCGTCGCTCCGAGCGAGTACGGCACCAGCTTGTCGGCAAGGTGGGAGGCCTTGTCCTCCGTCTCGGACTTGAGCTTTTCGGAGTCCTCAATCATCCTTACAATTCGGTCGTAGCGGCCGCTGCCCGCGCTGCTGACGACGGTTATCGTGCACTCGCCGTCCTCGACGACCGTTCCCGCGTAGACGGGGTCGCCCGATTTCTTGACCACAGCGTCGCTTTCGCCCGTCATGGAGGCCTGATTGACCGTCATCCCGCCGCTTAAAACGCGACCGTCGAGCGGTATCATGTTGCCGGTGCGCACCACGACTTTGTCGCCCTCGGCAACATCGCGAATGGGAACGAGCACCTCCCCGCCCTCGGTTACGAGCCAGACCTTCTCGACCCCGAGCGACATGGTGCTCGCGAGGTCGTCGACCGACTTGCGGTGTGTCCAGTCCTCGAGGATTTCGCCGATGTTCAGCAGGAACATTATCGACGACGCGGTCGCAAAATCGCCGCGCAGAAGCGACACGGTTATCGCAGTCGCATCAAGCACGGGCACCTCGATTTTGCCGTGAACGAGGCATTTAAGCCCCTCTCCGATATATTTGAGCGACTTTATCGCCGCCCACGCAATTCTTATGGGCGCGGGTAGCAGCAGCTTTTTGGCGCAGTGCATAACGGTGCTCATCACGAGCCTGTCCTCAAACTCGCGGTTGAGCGCGCGGGCGGTGTGGTCGGGCACGAGCGCCGCGTTTGCCTGATTAAAGGCAAACTTCGCCAGCGCCTTTACAATCATTGCCCTGGAGCAGCTGTATTCGATGACCGCGTCGCAGGTTCGGTCGTAAACGGTCACCTTTTCGACGCCCGCGACGGCGCGCAGATAGTATTCGAGCACGTCGGCCTCGTCAAGGGTCATTCGACTGACTGCCGCGCGGACACGCATACGCCCCGGCTTATCGTATTTTATAACACATTTCATTAAAATTATCTCCGAAAAAGATGCAGCGCCGTCGACATTCAAGCCGACGGCGCCGAAAGTTTATTACTGCTCGGCTTCGGCCGACTTTTCTTCGTCCTCGGCAGCGTCGTCGATGACCTCTTCGGCTTCGGCGGCGGCGCGCTCCTCGTTGATGAGCTTCGCGTCGGCGAGAATGTCGCTCGCGTTCTCCTTGACCTTGGTGGCCGTCTTCATTACGTCCTCTTTGGCACGGAGGGCGGCGGCGGTCGCATGAGTGTAAACCTTCTTAGCGTCTTTGCCGGAAAGTATCTTGATACCGGCTGTTCCGAAAAGAACACCGCCGGCAAACAAGCCGAGTTTTGCAAGAGTAGTCATACTTGTAACCTCCTTTATTTTTATTAAATTATAACACCGAAATTGCGCAAAGTCAATCCGCCCGAGCAACATTTTGTTATAATTTTCTATTGACTTTTTACAAGTTTTACTCTTGAAAATTGTTAGTTTTAACTAACTTTTGGGGCCGTTTAGGCTTCTGTCGAGTATTTCGAAAGCCGCTCTTGTCAAAGGCACATTTTTGTGGTAGAATTGTGGTTAGCGCAGTCGGTTGCGATGAAGCAGAGCTCTGCGAGTTCACGCGGGGCGCGGCTGCCTTGCGCAAAACTAAATATACGCGGGTGTGGCTTAAATTGGCAGTTTGCCCGCGAGCGCTGCCTGTGGCAGATGCAGCGAGCATGGGCAAAGGTGCAGCGGTCGAAATTTTTTTCGGCGCTTCAAGCCGAAAAAAAATTTCGGGCACCGCAAACGTCACGCGGGGCGCGGCTGCCTTGCGCAAAATAAAATATATGCGGGTGTGGCGGAATTGGCAGACGCGCCAGACTTAGGATCTGGTGTTTTCCAACGTGCAGGTTCGACCCCTGTCACCCGCACCAAAAAATCCCATTCACTGACGTGAACGGGATTTTTTCTTATTACTTTTTACCTCTTCACTCGTACTTCAAAAATCGGTAACGGGATTTTTGAAAGATAATAAGTAATATATAAGGTGTTCGGCGTTGCTTCGCCGCGATTGTAAATGCAAAGCCGCCCTCCGAGGCTGCTTTCATTTTTAGTTTTATTAAAATCGGCGCACGTCTTTATTAAGAAGCACCCCGCCGCGCCTGACACGCTTTACCCGCGGCCGTAGGCGGCGAAGTCGGCTTGACTGCCGTTGAACACATTCATATCAATGTAACGCTCTTGACCGCTGTAGCCTTCGAGGACGTGGCGGTTTGAATACTGCCAGAATGTCCAGTCGATTCCGTCCGGCACGCCCGAGTAAACGCTGCGAAACCACAGGTCACAGTCGTCAAAATCGTCCGCAATGAGCGCGTGGTAGCTGTTTTTCGTCGCATAGATGATGGGCTTGACAGAGTATTCGCGCTCGACGCGGTCAATAAAGGCGCGCAGCTGTGTCTTGACTTCGGCCGCGTCGATGTCATTTTCGGACCTGAAGCTGCCGTAAAACTCCACGTCCACTACCGGCGGCAGCATACCGTCAACGGCCTTGACCGTGCTGCAAAACAGCTCGGCCTGACTTTCGCCCGCCGACTCAAAGCTGAAAAAGTGGTACGCGCCGATTCTCAAATCGGTCGCGGCGGCAGCGCTCCAGTTATAGTCAAAGCGCGGGTCGACGTGCTTTGAGCCCTCGGTCGCCTTGATGAAAGCGAAGCTCAGACCCTCGTCCGACAGCCGCTCCCAGTCGATCTCGCCCTGATAGCGCGAAACATCGACCCCTACTGTCGGGTACTTGCTCGAATCAATGCGGTTGATGTGCCACACGCCGAAGTAAAGCAGTGCTGCACTCACCCCGGCCGCCGCTACCGCAACCGCCGAAATGATTGCTGCCGCCCTCATCTTTTTCATACGCGTCCTCCTTGGATTTGCCTTTGCAATTCGCGGTCACCGCATCGCTAAAGCAGGCTTGTTTTGCCGAAGAAATTCTCATCGGGGAAGTTCTTTTCGCGCCACTGCGGGTCGTATTTATTGTTAAATCCCGAAAAGCTGAATGCATACACGCTTTCGCTGCGGCCGCAGAATTCGCCGCGCTTGGCGTAAGTGAAGCTCGAATGATAGATTACAAACAACACCAGAGTCTCGGCAAACTGCGCACATTCGTCGAGCAGATACAGCTTGTGCCGATACTTGTGGCCGACGTTGCTGAGGAGGATTTCGACCAGTGCAACCTGCTTTTCACCGAGGTAAATCGAAATGTATTCAAACGAGCCTTTCAGGCGGCTGTAGCATATCAGCGTCTCGCCGCCGTCAAGCTCAATTCGGTAAAACTCCCTGAACCAGGCCGTTTTGACGAGTGCCACGCTGCCATAGGCGCAGTCGTCCTTATACAGACAAAAGCGGCGCGTCACCTTTTCTTTTCCGAATAAGTAGGATAGCGGGATATAGCTGCCGACACCCGCAGGGTCGAAACGCGCTTCGTACAGGCAGTCGCTCGCGCGCACAGTCACAGACTGATACTTGCTGTAAAAGCCCGCGTTGGCCTGATATACGCGCTCAAAGCCCTCAATATCGTATTCGGGGTCTGAAGCGTATGAGATTTGGTTGATTTTGATTATCATATCGCTCCCCCGTTGCCGCACGTTGATTTTTCACAATTATACCACAAAAGCGGAGCGAGCGCAAGCTCCGTAAACGGCGCAGCCGTTCAAAATCCGATAGGATTTTGTTTTGACCGTTCTTGTGTCTATCAGGCATCAGCGGTTATTAAGAGATAAACATAAAGCATTTACGACTTGAAAGCACAAGTACGTGCGGAAAACAGGCAAGCTCACCTGAATTGAGCTTGCCTGTTTCTGTTTGCACTATGTTATTTGACAGAATTCTTTTTCTTTCTGCTTATCACGGTTGTACCAATAACAGCGCCGCCGCTGACGAGCAGAACGGCAAACCACAAAGCAAGGCTGTTGTTATCGCCGGTCTGCGGAGAAGAAGTATTGCCGGGCTGATCGGCCGAGCCGTTTCCGGAACCGGTCGCGGGAATTTCAACGGCTGCTTTCTTATAACCGCAGACGGTGCATTCCTCGTGCTTGGAGCCCTTCTCGGTTGCGGTCGCTTCCTTGTCGGTAACCCACTTGAAGGTGTGCGCCGCCGTGTCCGCTTTGTCCCCGCAGGCACATTCGTGCCGGTGGTTTGTTTCGTCATACTTCCAATCCGTACCGTAGCTGTGGGTATGGGATTCCGCCGTCGGCGTAAGCGTTTTAACATTGGGAAGGCTCAGGTATCCGTCTGTGGCGGGAACCGCTGTCACCGTGCTTCCGTTCACCGTAGCGGCGACTTCTCTGCCGAAGTCATATCCCCTTTCAGGCATCAGCATAACGGAATATACATATTTTTCCCGCTTTCAAACGCAGTAATGGTCGGCAAGGTGCTGTATATCCCGTCGTTGGAATGCCATATGGCAACGGGCTCATCGTTTTCATTTAACTCTTGCCACCATTCGTCGGAAATTCGGTATTTGCCCTGATCGGCGGCTGCTACGGCAGCCGTGGCCCGCGGGGCATCACCGGGGTTGTAGGAAAGGGTTGCGCCGACGATTTCAACGGCGGCGATTTCTGAATCCTCGGGATATTCAGAGATCTGCCTGAAATGGGCCGTGAAAGTCACGTTATCACTCCGCACATTAACGCTGTTCTGTATCTGATCAGAGGAAAGAGCGGTACCGGCAGGAATGGCAGTACCACTTCCGACCCGGTAGACGGCAGCGTCGGCTGTCCAATAGGCAAACTCATATCCCGAATTTGGAAGTAAAGTATCCATGATGCTGCCGACAAAGCCGAAAGCATCTGTCTCGGATACATGCAGCTTGTAGTAGAAGGGCTTGTTAACATCATCATCAATGTTATAATACACAGACGGAATCCGGTCGTTTTTTCTCATTGTTCCATAATCACCGGGGTAAAATTTAACGGCATACGCTCCGGATTCCGCAAACGCCGTCATCGGCACCAGCGACAGCACCAAGCAGAGCGTCAGCAGAACGCTAAGCAGTCTTATTCTTTGTGCTTTGTTTTTCATATTCTCATATACCTTCCTTACAGTTTTTCTCCGCATTCGGAGCAGAAGGCACTGTTTAGTTTAACATCGGCGCCGCATCTCGGGCATTTTCTGGAGAGCTTTGTTCCGCAGTGGTCGCAGAATTTGGCGTCGACGGAAAGCTGCGCCTTGCAGTTCGGGCATACGGTCATACCCGCCGCCACGGTCTGACCGGCACCGGTCACAACCACAGGCTGGCCGCCGGTCATAATGGTAGTTTCGATGACCTGAAACACCTCGCCTGGTAACTTTTTCTGTTTGAATGCACCCATTCCGGCGGTGATCGCCAGCGGCCACGCCACAAACAGACCGATGGCGCCTGCTCCTATTTTATCCGACCACTGTCCTTCGCCGATGCTGACATTCAGCCTGTCGCCCATCACCGCCATTTGCACGGTGATGGCCAGCCGCATTCCGGTCAGCGTTTTCCAGCCGTCCTTCGGCTGGCTCGCCTGCATGACATAGCCGTCCGTAGTCCGTGAGCTCTGCACCTCCATGCCTTTTTCGGTACGGAAGAAGTTTTCCAACCGAACTACGATCTGTGACACCTCCGTACCGTTCAACATAAATACTCTTGACTCGTTCATTTTGATTGCCTCCGTTCTGAAATTTCAAACAGGTTGTTTTCGGACAGATACCTTGTTTATCTCAAGCTCGTTTTCCAAATGCTGTGAAATACTGTCGGCTATGGCGGTCGTTGCCCGCCGTATACCGGCGTCGGACAGCCCCTCGCAAGGATGTACCATCGTGACGGTCAACACCGTTCCCGATTCCTGTTCATTCACAGAGACGGATATCCTGCTTAAATTCCCGTACACCGGCAGCTCCGCTGAAATTGTTGATGCGTCTGTTTTTTCATATTCTGCGCCGTTTTTATCCAGCACTTCATAGACTGCGAGAATCACATATTGCCTGTTGTACGGCAGTGTTCTCTTTGTGGTTTTGCTGTCCTGCGGAACAGATTGCTGCACATTCATACTCTGACCTCCTTTTCATTCACGTTTCGTTGCAAATCATTCTTGAAGTGTTATTGCTTTTCAATATAGCCGCTGATGGGCTCGGCATACATATTGTCGTCGGTGACGGGCTTGTAGCGCTTGCCGTCATAGACATCGGTAAAGCCGTTTGTCGCTTTGTAGATCTCATTTGTTTCGGTATCATACACACGCTCATAGCCGAGGGTAGCGTCGCTCTGCTTCTGGCTCATAATGTCCTGACTTTTATTGCGGCTCTCCCATGAGGACATGAAGCCGTCCATGGTCGCATTGAAGTTCTGACTGATCTGTTTGGCAAGGGCAACCTTTTCGTTGCTCGCCTGATTGGTGGCACTGACAAAGCTGTCGGAATACTGCAGGGTTTTGAAGCAATCGGTCAGCACACCTTCCCACTCGATAAAGGTGTCCTTTGCGGCGGTAACAGCAACGATGTTGTAAGCCATATAGTAGCCGCCGTCCGCCGTCTGCAGCTGATAGCCTATCACATTGCCGCCGGAGATCATATAACTGCCGAAGTCCACGACAGAGGCGGCAAACAGACCCTCGCCCTCCTTGCCGTTGTCCGTGAATGTGGCACGAAGCTGCTCGTCGCCGAGGGCGGAGGACTTCATCGGACCGGTTGAAGGATAGCGCTCAGTAACGGTGAAGTTATTGAACTGCGGGAAAACATAGCCCGCATAGTCCGGCTCGACATCGGAAACAAAGGCTGCGTACTGAGGGAAAATCCTGAAAAATCCCTCGGTGGACGGATTTTCCAGCACGACTGCCTTGGCAAAAAGCGCCGCCTGCGTATTGCCCGCGTTATAGTTCTGCTGCCAGGCGGCTTTACCCGCCTGACTGTGCAGAAGAATATCGGCCTTGAGCAGCACAAACATCTGATTAAGCGGCTCGTTCGGGTCGCTTATCCGAATGCTGTGGTAGATATTCGTTCCGCCGGTCGTCACCGTCCAGCCCTTCGGGATGGTCATGCTGAAATCGGCGGTTTCGTACTTTTCGGTCTGCACGGCTTTTGCCGCCGTTTCGGTGATCCTGACTCCGCCCTCGGTTTTTGTCTTTGTGCCGTCATCGTTGACGGTGGTTTCAGCGCCGCAGGCGGCAAGAAATATTGCAGCAGCAAGAATAACGGCAAGAAAAGCGCTTGCCTTAATAGGATTTTTCATGGTTCTTCCTCCGTTCAGTTCATTTTATCTATAATTTCCTGCGGTATTTCAATACTGTCGGCGCTGTATTTGCCGTATTCGTTCTCCGCCGGAATGATTTCGGAAAGCGGCAGGATCTTTCTATCCGTTGTTATCGCCGCCGAATGGGTTATTGTTGCAACCTCGTCGTAATACGCGGTCAGCTTCTCTATCTTCTTGAGTCGGTATCTGTCGCCGCCTCCGAATTTAGGCAGATACTCCGCCGCAGTACCGTCGCTGTTTGTGATTTTATCGGTATAGTCTGCGCTGTTATCGGGAATTGCATCGTAAACCAGCTTATAAAAGGCTTTGTCGGTCACTAAGATATTGCCGTTAAACAGGGTGATTATTTTTTCACCGTCCGACATTGCCGAGCAGTTTGCCTCCCATATGATAACGCCGCGGTTTTTATCGTCGAAATAAGAGGTAATCCCCGCTGTTACATCCTTGTTCTGCTTTGCGGCGTAGATGTAAAGCCTGCCGTCGGCTATTACAGTGCGGCTGTCGAAGCGGGTTATCCTGCTTCTGAAATCCGGTATCTCGGAAAGCGTCTTTCCGTCTGCGGAATACCGATAGGTATGCTCAAAGTATATCATCCCGAACTGCGATTCCTTTGCGGCATACGGGCCGTTATTCGACGGCGCTTCAAGAGAAAAGCGTCTGCCGCCTGAAAAAATCACATCAAGCTCGGCGCCGTTATAGTCACGGGAATGCAGATATATCGGCTTTGCCGTATCCGGCAGGCTGTATATCTCCATGCAGTTTTTCCCGTTCGGCAGAGCGGAATCCGTGCTGAATTTATACAGCTTTCCGCCGGAAAGGAAAACGCTTGTAAGCTCGCCCTTTGCGGCAGCCGGATCCGCGTCGGTGAAAACGGTATCGAAGTTCAGAAGCCCCTCGCCGCCGACAAAGGTCTTGTAGTCCGATCGGTCATACGGTATGCCGCGCTCCTTTAAGAGCAGCTGCTCAAGATTTACCGGATCTGACTGTGTTGCTTCGCTCTGCGTAGTGTCCGGCTTGGTGCTGACGGCTTCCGAAGGCTTCTCGGTCGGCACTTTTCCGCAGCCACACAGCACCATACTCACAAGCAGAAAGACTGTCAATATCCGGGACAGAAAATGCTTGTTATGCCTTTCATTTGAATATAAGTAGTTGTGCCGCATCGGCTGCTCCCCTCCTTATTGGTTTTCATAGCTGAATTTGAAATCGATGATCTTCGGGCTGCTCCATGTCGTAAAGTCGATGTCCTGCGGCGAGAACAGCTTCAGTGCGCATAGGGACACACCGTCCTTATTAAGCTCAATCTCGACATCAAAGTGCTTTTCAAACAGCACCCTGTCGCCGTCTGCTGCCGAAATATCCATTCCGGTGAGCTTAACATCCTTGTCCGTGCCGTTTGACGCATATACCGTAAGGTTCAGGTTGTCGTTTTCGTCCATATACATTTCCGTAACCTTGCACATGACGGCATTCTCATAGAATATTGCCGTGTTGTGCGGATCAAACGGGATAAAGAACTTCGCCCACGCATAGCCGCTTTCCTTTGCCCAAAGCCCCTCTTGAGTAAATCCGGATTCATCGTATTTTGCCTGCAGCCGAGAGCGGACATCGTCGTTCCATTCCAATTTCCAGCCGTCGTCCGCGTGCGTCATAATCGTTGACAGATAGACCGATCTTTCTTTTTCTGCCGGGTAGTTTGCAGGTATCTGATAATACAGCGCCGTGAACCAAACGGAATCGCCGTCCTGTGCCGCAATGGCGATCAGGCTCTTGCCGTACTCACGGAATTTATCATAGGAGGTGCTGTAATACTGATTGATGACCGCGTCGTCCGTGTTGCGGAACAGCTTTGCAAACGCTTTTTTATCCTTGCCGGCATACTCGAGCAGCTTATCCGTGAGCTGCTTTGCTGTTTCCTCTGCAGATGCGTTGTTATTGTCCGTTGTATCTCCGCCGTTCGGCTTTGTCGTGTTGTCGGGCGTTTTATCCGTATCCGACGGTGTGTTCGCACTTGAACCGTCGTCTTTCCCCGCCGGCTCGGTCTGCGTCGTACCGGGCTTCGGGTTGCTGCCGTCGATCACACCGTAGAGCGTCGGCACACCGAGGTTTGTAAGAATGCAGATGATCAGCCCGCAGGCGATCAGTCCGCTTGTAAAGGCGGCAAGCCCTTTGCCGTTTTTTTCGGGATTTTTGCCCTTTGTCACGGCGTTCTTTACGCCGAGCAGCAGGGAGTTCTCCCCCGATACCGCCGAGCAGAACAGCAGCAATGCCAGCGACAGCACAAAGGCATACGGCAAAAACAGCGATATAACGATTGCGGCGATAAAAAACCAGAGAGCCGGCGGCTTTAACCGCACCATATTGCAAACGGTGCTTTTAAGCCGCCCTACGCAGCCGCCGCGCTTTATTTCGGTGATCAGCTTGCTGACCGACACCATCAAAAAATAGAAGAACAGGGCGGCAAAAATCTGATTGACAATATTGTTTTTTGAAAACAGCGTGTTTGCAAACACCGCTG
>CAKSQO010000012.1 GCA_934486615.1 uncultured Eubacteriales bacterium
AGCAGGGGTATCCATACTAAATCTCCTCCTTAAATTCGAGCAGGTCGCCCGGCTGACAATCGAGCGCCTTGCACAGCGCTTCGAGCGTCGAGAACCGAATGGCCTTGGCTTTATTGGTTTTCAGAATCGAGAGATTTGCCTGAGTTATTCCGACGGCTTCGGCCAGTTCGCCCGAGGTCATCTTCCTTTTTGCGAGCATAACGTCAAGGTTAACAACTATCGCCATCTGCGCTCACCTCATATCGTCATGTCGTTCTCGTCCTTGAGCTTTATGGCCGACTCAAACACGTTCTTTATCACGCGGATTATCAGCGCGATGAACGCGGCGGCAGCTGCGACAAGGAAGAACGGCATATAGAAAAAGCCGCTTACAAGGCAGACGAGCCCGATAACAAAGCACAGCCACGACATTACGCGCAGCAGAGTGACGTTCCGGACGATGAAGGTCTGCTCGCGGTTTATGTTGGCAAGCAGCATGTGCAGGCAGACGAGCGCCGCAAGAACGAACGGCAGACAGGTGTAGCAGCCGACGGTTATCGAGACTGCCACGCGCTCGGGTCTGTCGGTTAAGTCACAGTAAATGCGAGTCAGCATCGGCAGCGTGAAAGCGCCCGCGACGGTGAGCACCGCAAACAGCTCGGTTATGACAAACGACGCAATGACACTTCGCTTATTGTGCAAATTTTAGACTTCCTTTCGGTGGTAGAATTATCCTTTTCGCCTTTAGAATAGCACTTTGATTATCGTTTGTCAATAAAAATATATTGAAAAATAATATTACAGTTTTGTTACCGCAGGTTACAAAGCATTATTTTTAAGTTACATTTTAAAAATATGCGCGTGATACAATTGCAAATGCGACCCTGTTGTGGTATGATTTTTATAATGTGAATAGTCTGTTGCAAGGCGTTTGCGGGGTCAGGCGCTTTGGCGCACTGATTCGGGTGCGCGGGAAGGCAGGAACGAATGGAAAACACGGGTAAAATTATGATACAGCTGATATGCCGCGAGCTGTTCGGCGGCGCGGCGCTCAGCGCGCCTTTGAGCGAAGAACAGGCCGACGAGCTGTACCGTCTGGCGCTGTTTCACGATATGGCGCACCTTGTCGGCGACGCGCTGCTTTCCGACGGGCTGCTGCCAGACGGCGAGGCAAAGACCAAGTTCGAGGAGCAGCGGATGATGGCGGTTTTCCGCTGCGAAAATCAGTCGTTTGAGCTTGAACGCATCAAAAGCGTGCTTTCGGCTGAGAAGGTCGACTTTGTGCCGCTCAAGGGCGCGGTCATTCGCGGCTTTTACCCCGAGCCGTGGCAGCGCACGAGCTGCGACATCGACGTGCTCGTGCACGAAAGCGGGCTTGAAAAAGCCGCCGCAGCGCTTACCTCAAAGCTCGGCTACATCAGAGAGGAAATGAACTACCATGACCTGCCGCTCAGCTCCCGCTCGGGCGTGCACCTTGAGCTGCATTTCAGCGTGCTTGAGAGCAACGAGCAGCTCGATCCCGTATTAAGCGAAGCGTGGGAGCACGCCGAGCCCGCCGATGGCGCTGAAAAGCACTTTGACGGCGCGTTCTTTATGTTCCACTTCATCGCCCACGCGGCGTATCACTTCATTCGCGGCGGGTGCGGGGTCAAGCCGCTGCTCGATTTCTATATCCTTGATAAGAGTTTTGATTACGACTGTGCGCAGCTCGATGCCTTGCTTGAGCGCGCGCGGCTGGCGGCGTTCGTGAGGAACATGCGTCGACTGGCCGCGGTGTGGTTCGGCGGCGAGGCTCACGACGAGACCACCGCGTCAATGGAGCGCTACATTCTCTCGGGCGGCGTTTACGGCACGAACAGGCAGAAGGTCGCCATGCAACTGACCGAGGGCAGGGGAAAGCACCTCCTGCGCCGCTTCTGGAAGCCGTATCCGTGGCTGTGCGAGCGCTATCCGCAGCTTAAAGGCAGGCGCATACTGCAGCCGGTTTACGAGGTGCGCCGCTGGTGTGAGCTTATCGGCACGAGGTGGCGCTTCAAGGGCGGAATGAAGGATCTGAAAACGAGCTTTACCGTCTCCGACGAGACGGTCGCGGAGGTCAAAAAGCTGTTTGACAACATCGGGCTTGACCCGAAATATTGATGATAAAGAGCGAGCGCTGATTTGATTGAGAAAATCGTCTGTTACGCGCGATAAAAAGAAAAAATGCAAAGCGAAAAACCGCTTTGCATTTTTTCTTAGCTTTAATACCATTGCCAGAGACTGTAATATTTGTTGGTCTGAACGTAGACGACCTCACTTTTGCCGTCCTTTTCAATAGTGACCTCGCTTCCGGACCGATTCACCACGCTGTAGCCGCCTGCTTCAACGTAATCGCTGAAGCCGTAATTGTCCGTTGTTGCCATAATCACCTTTTTAGGGCTTGCGAAAAAGGAGTTTGCGCCGTTGCTTTCGCGCGAGGAATCATCCTTTATCACACAATATTTCTCGTCGCGGTTGTTTACAACATAAGCGGAATAAATTATGCGCGGAATGTTGACGCTGCCGAACTTGATCTGTGAAAATGACAGCAAGGCGCAGGTCAAAACCGCAACTGCTGACGTCAGGATTATTATTGAACGCTTTTTCACAATCGTATTTCCTTCCTTTATCTCGACAGCGGCTTTTGTGATGGTCGCTGCCAAGCGGGATTATTCGTTACAAAGCGGGCGGTTCACCCGGGTCGGAGCCGTCGTGGTCGACCTTGTTGTCAGCAGTTTCGCTATGCGCGGACGCGTCCTCACTTAAAGCGCTCTGCGGCGCGTTTGCTGCGGGCACGTTCACCACGCCGAGCGTGACGATAGCCTTGAACAAATCGCCGTCGACGACGATGTCGAAACGACCGCCCTGAAGCTCAGTCAGGCTGCGCGCTATCGAAAGACCGAGCCCGCTGCCCTCGGTGTTGCGCGACTCGTCGCCGCGCACGAAGCGCTCCGTAAGCTCGTCGCCGCTGATGTTCAGCCGCATACACGAGATGTTCTTGAACACCACGCTCACGAGGTTGCCCGAGCGGATGCATTCGATGTAAACGCGTGTGCCCGGCTGAGCGTATTTGACGATGTTGTTCATCAGATTGTCAAACACACGCCACAGCAGCCGCCCGTCGGCCATAACCGTGGGGGAGGAGCTGCACTCGGTCAGCACGGGCTCGAGATTGTGCGTCTCAAACCGGTCGCCGTATTCGGCCACCGACTGCGCGAGCAGCACGTTGATGTCGGTGCGCTCCATATGCACCGCGATGTTGCCCGACGAAGCCTTAGCGGCTTCGACCAAATCCTCAAGCAGCTTTTTCAGCCTGTGGGACTGGCGGTCGATAACCTCGATGTACTCGGCGGCGGTCGGGTCGGTTATCTCCGTCTTTTCAAGCAGGTCAACGTAGTTGATTATCGACGTCAGCGGCGTCTTGATGTCGTGCGAGACGTTGGTGATAAGCTCGGTTTTCATACGCTCCGAGCGCATCTTCGCGTCGACCGCCTTTGACAATCCGCCCTGTATGCTGTTGAGCCGCTCGCCGTGCTGCCTGAGCGAGCTCGGCATATGCCGCAGGTCGATCTTGTAGTCGAGGTTGCCGCCGGCAATCTCGTCCGCGCCCTTTTGCAGGCGGCACAGCGCACTTGCCAGATAGATGACTATGGCCACAAGCCCCACCGAGCGCACAAACCACAGCAGCATACTGCCCGACTGGGACGAGAGCATAACGATGAACTCGACTATCAGCGCGGCGCAGAGGATAAGCGCCAGCTTAGCGTAAATATGCATATTGCGCGCCAGCCACCTAAGCCCCGCAAGGCACTTTAGAGCAATCCTTTTAATCAGTCTCAGCAGATAGAAGATGATGGTGTTGCGCCAGAATTTGCCCTTTTTAACGCGCGCGGCGAAGGTCGTAACGGCGCTCAGTGCCAGCATGGCAAACGGCAGCATTTCAACGCCGAGCAGGATTATCGACGGCAGGTTTACGTCGTACCAGCTGTTGAATAACAGGTCGGCGGTTACGCCTACGCCTAAAACGCCGAGCGCTTCGGCTATGACTATGAGGTAGTACAGCAGATCAAGCGGTATGCGGTCATACCAAGTCAGGTGCAGCTCGTCTGTTCCCCTGACGTGACCCATTGAGCTGCATACGAATATCATCGCCGCCACGCACAGCAGCAGCCCGAGCAGGGCGGCGGCCGCAATGATAAGCCGCAAATCGAAAAGCTGCGACGCAAAGGCGCTGTTTTTGTAAAGCGTGTCCTTGACGGTCAGCGTTTTCGGTACGGCACAGGTGAGCGTGTAGTCCGTGCCCTCGTACTCGTCGTAATCCGCCGAGAAGGTATAGACGGTGTTGCCGTCCGCGCCGTCGACGGCGCTGAGAGTGACATTGCGCAGCGGCGAATAGTGCAGGTCGTCCCCGATTTTGGCCAGCAGCTGCTCATAGAAGCTTTCTCTGCCCTCAACGGAGTCGAAGCTTTCTTCGACATGGATCGCCGTGGGGTTGGTTTGGTTGTAAAGAGTGACGACCGTCGACATCTCTATTATTGTCGCGGCCTGCTCCGGATAGGAGCTGCAGACCGTGTTGCCGTCGGGGTCGGTCATGGTAAAGAAAAAGTTTATCCTGCTGCTTGAATACGGAAAGTCGGAGGCACTCATGTGCTCCTTAATTTTGTCGATATCCATATTCATGTTTCGGCTGAGGTCTTCGATATAGACGCTTAAACTCGACATTTTGCCGGAGCAGTAGCTGCGCGCGAGGTTTGCGTAAACGTCGGTGTCGCCGTAGGAGTCGGCACTGTACGACCCTGTCGATATGAGCGCGACTGTCGCGGTGCCTCCGAGCACGGCGATGACAGCGAACACGGCTGCCGCAATCAGCCCGATCGCGCGGGAGACGTTGCTGTATGCGCTTTTCATTTGGCTTCACCGTCCATTTTGTAGCCCTTGCCCCACACGACCTTCAGATAGCGCGGCTCGGCAGGGTTTATCTCGATCTTTTCACGCAGATGGCGAATGTGCACCGCGACCGTGCCCTCCGCGCCGACAGGCGCGTCATTCCACACGGCACGGTATATTTCCTTGGGCGAGAACACCTTGCCCGGTGAGAACATAAACAGCTTTAATATATCGTACTCGGTGGGGGAGAGGTGTACCTCGTCGCCGTCGACGGTGACCTTTTTCAGCTCGTCGTCAAGCTCCACGCCGCCGATGATAAGGCTTGTCGGCCGCACGCTGCCCGCGCCGAGCTGCATGTAGCGGCGCAGCTGGCTCTTGACACGTGCAAGCACCTCAATGGGGTTGAACGGCTTGGTGATGTAGTCGTCCGCGCCGACGTTAAGCCCGAGCACCTTGTCGGTGTCCTCGCTCTTTGCGGTCAGCAGAATGACGGGCACGTTGCTTTCTTCCCGCAGACGCAGCATAGTCTGAATTCCGTCAAGCTGCGGCATCATAATATCAAGCAGGACAAGGTGAATGTCCTCCCGTTTAACGCAGTCGATGGCCTCAAGTCCGTTAAATGCCTCAAACACCCTGTACCCATCTGCAGAGAGGTAAATTTTCAGTGCCGATACTATATCTTTTTCGTCGTCGCAAACGAGTATGTTGTACATCTGCCTTCACTCCTAATGTCTGTTAAGCCTATGATAAGCCTTTTTGCCTTAACAAACAATATTCAAATTGATTAAGATTTTATTAAAGCCCCGAAAACAGCGTGCAAACTGCTGCTTTGCTCGGGGCTTTGATTGGCTATTCAGGCTTTAAGCGCGTCCCTGACGGCGGCTTCCACCGCGTCGACAGCCTGCTCGATAGTGAGCAAGTCGGAGTCGACCGCAATGTCGGCGTAGTGCTCATAAAGCCGCGCGCGCTCCTCGTAGATTTCGCTTATCGGGCGGTTCTTTGCGCCCACCACGCCGCGCGTGTCGAGGTTGTTTATGCGCTGCTGCACGGTCTCGAGCGTTATCCTTATGTACACGGTCACCGAGCCGATTTTGAGGTTGTGCATACCGCTTTTGGAGTAGACCGCGCTGCCGCCCGTTGAGATGACGGCCGAGTCGCAGTCAAGCTCGCGTATAACGTCCTGCTCGACCGCAAGCAGCACCTCGTCGCCCTTTGAGTCGATGGTCTCCTGAAGCAGCTCGCCCGTTCTCTCCTGAATGAGCAGGTCGGTGTCGACAAAGCTCATGCCGAGCCGCTTTGCAAGCAGCACGCCGACGGTGCTTTTGCCGCAGCCTGGCATTCCTATAAGTACGATGTTCATTGTCTTTCCTCCGAAATTACGCCGAGCGCGAAGTGAGCCTTCGCACATTCAAGATAGGGTGCGACAAACGGCACCGCAAGCCCCGTTATGCATAAGACAAGCCAACCCGCAAAGCGCAGGTAGAACTCAAACAGCCGCAGCCGGCGCCCTTTCATCATCAGGCGGCTCTCTTTAAGCGCCTGACCGCTTTTGATTGGGGCGGCGTCAAGGCTGCCTATGAGCAGATAGTCGCTTAAAAAATATGTGAACAAAACCGCGACGGATGCGATTGCTCCCGCTGCGAACAACGCGCTTGCCAGAAAGCCGAGCGCGGTTTCGGTCGCAGAGCTTAACTCAATATATTCGCCGCGCATAAGCTCCGCGCATACAGCACCCGCGACATACTGCACGGCGCCCGCCGCAAAAGCGCGCAGCCAGACGCGCGCTTTAAGCGCGGTTATCTTCCGCCAAGCGGTCCCAAAGCCGTCAAAAACGCGGACAAGGCCGACGTCGCTTTCGCCGCGCGCGGCGGCGACCAGAAAGCGCCGTATGCCGAACATAAGCGGCGCGGCGATCAGCCATACTCCGATGATAACGGGCACGGTCGCGACCGCCGATGCAAGGTCAGCTCCGAGCGGCGAAACGAGCACGGCTTCGATAACGTCGCCGCAGCAGACTATGGCCGCATAGACCGCGATGAGCATACAGTACGCGCTGACGCTTTGCAGGTATCTGCCCGCCAGGGCCGCCCTCGCCGCAGGCTTGATGTTTGCGGTCGGCATACGACCACCTCCGTGATAAGTATTCCCGATTATTCGCGGGTTTAAGACTTAAAAAGCCGCTTAATCGGCCAAATCTTTTTCGTCGTTGAGCTTGAAATGTCGGCTCATGACCGTTCCCACACAGATAAGCGACGGCAGGGCAATGACTGCAATCACCGCTGCGATCGCGGCAATCTGCTTAAAGCCCAGGGTCGCGTCGTCAACGGACGAGTACGCGCTTTTCGCAATCACCATAACGGCTGCCGCGGCGGCGGTCATTGTAAGGAACACAAGCACGTTCACCGCAGTGACGGCGACGCGCTGCCACCTGACGGAGAAGTCGAGCAGCATATTCGTCGCGTGCAGCAGACACACGGCTGCCAGCCCGATGAGAGCATAAAGCAGCTGGTCAAAATAGTCGGGTGCGGCCGCCTGAACGATAGCGCCGTAGATAAGCGGCAGCAAAACGGCCGTGCAGCACAGTATGACATAGGGCATAGCCGTGCCGTTTTTTGCCTTTGAGCGGGAGAATGCCTCGGTCGCCGACAGGAATAATATGTAGAAAGAGACGAAGACCGTTTCGTTTATTCTGAAAAAGCCGCCGCTTAAATTTGCGTTTATAAAGTACACGCGGAAAATCTCGAACATCAAGACCGTTATCGCGAGCACCACCGCCGACTGGACGACGGTGAACACGCAGCGCAGGCGGCTGTCGGAGCCTTTGGCGATGAATCCCTTGCCTGCCAGAACGGCGGCAGGAATGAGCAGGATATACAGTACAGCGGTGACAAACAGCATAAATTCACTTCCCGATTTTTTGAAAGGCGGTCGGATTTTTGAAATCCTTACCTTTTAAATAAGTATAACACGTTTTCGCCGACTTTCAATCGTTAATTTGAATTGACACGGCGCTTTCTTTGTCGTATTATGAATGAAAGGCGATGACTAAAGGGAGGGCGGCAAGATTGTATTACGGCTGTAACGGCGGTTGGTTTGACCCCGCCGCATTTGAATTGCAGCAGCGCACGCGCGCGCTCAAACGTGATAGCAACGTGTTCGCCGTCGCTACGATTTTGTCGGCGCTCGGGCTGCAGCTTCTGCTCGGAGTGATACTCGGCGTCCTGGAGATTATGCCGCTCACCTCGGGTGTGCTGGACTTTATCCAAACGCCCTGCGGCGCGCTTTTGACGCAGGGACTTTATACGACCGTCGCGTTCTCGCTGCCGTTTCCGGCGGCGGCAGCCATCGCCGCGCCATACGATGCTTTCGGCAGGAAGCGGCTCGAGATCTTCCCGCCGAAAAAGGTCAGACCGCAGCTGCTGCTCGCCTTTGTCGGGGTGGGAGTCGGCTTTTCGGCCGTCGACAATCTGCTTGTCAATATCTATTATAATCTGCTGTCGGGCATCGGAGTTTCAATGGACTATTCCTCAATCGAGATACCCGACGGCGTGCCCGGCTCGGTCGCTTATCTGCTCGTGCTCAGCGTGCTGCCGGCGATATTCGAGGAGTTTGCCTTCCGCGGCGTGGTCATGGGTGCGCTTAAAAAGCACGGACGCACGGTCGCGATAATCGGCTCGTCGGCGCTGTTCGGACTTATGCACGGCAACCTTGTTCAGATTCCGTTCGCGTTCGCGCTCGGCTGCGTGTTCGCTTATATTGATTTGCTGTGCGACTCGATATGGCCGTCGGTCATCGTGCATTTTCTCAACAACTTCACTGCGGGAGTTGTCGACCTCGTCTCGGTCGGCGGCAACGACCTTGTGACTGCTATCGTCTCGTCGCTGATAACCTTTGCGTTTGCCGCGGCGGGTGCGGTCGCCTTTGTTTGGCTGTGCAGAAAGTACAGGCGCGCATTCGCACCTTTCGGCGGAGAAGCACTCACAAGGGCCAAATCCGTCGGCGCGTTTTTCTCCTCTGCGGGAGTTATAATCGCCTTAATCGTGTTCGGGGGTGAGGCACTTGTCATATCGCTGCTTTAGTGACAGCGAGCGCGACGCACGCTTTATGGCTGCGGCGATCGAGCTTGCAAGGCAGGCGGCCGAAGAGGGGGAAGTACCCGTCGGCGCGGTCGTCGTCAGGGACGATAAGATAATCGGGCGCGGTCGCAACCGCCGTGAGAGGGGCAAAAGTGCTGTCGCCCACGCCGAGGTCGAGGCGATAAGCGAAGCCTGTCTGGCGCTCGGCAGCTGGCGGCTGAGCGGCTGCGAGCTGTTCGTCACGCTCGAGCCGTGCCCGATGTGCGCGGGCGCTGCGATAAACTCGCGCATCGAGCGCGTCGTTTACGGCGCCTTTGACGAAAAAGCGGGCTCGGTCGGCTCGGTCATAAATATGTTCGATTTGCCGTACAATCACCGTCCGTGCGTCACCGTCGGCGTCTGCAGGGACGAATGTGCGCGGATATTAAGCGGCTTTTTTGAAAATATCAGAAGGGAGGACGACTGAAGTATGAACGCTCTCAGGCAATATGAACGGCCTTTCAGGCGCGACTTCTCGCACCTCGGCTTTGCCGTTGCGGCGGCGATGTTCGTTTGGGTGCTGTTTACCAACCTGCTTGCGGTTTTCGCCGGTATTTTTGTGCCCGAGATTTTCAGCGAATGGTGGACGTTGCTCCTGTTCAGCGATCTGCCGCTTTATTTGCTCGGCCTGCCTGCCTTTGCGCTGATATGCTTTACGGTAGGGCAGTACCCAATTGAGCGCAAGCCGCTCGGCTTCGGCAAATGGTGGCTGATGCTCGTCGTGATGCTCGGCACGACCTTCGTCGGCGCGCAGATAAGCAACGTCATCACGAGCGTGCTTGACGAGCTGCTCGGCAGCGACACCTCCGATTATATCGGCAAGGCTCTGTCCGACTTTCCGGTGTGGGGCACGTTCCTGTTCACTGTCGTTCTCGCGCCCGTGGTCGAGGAGCTGATGTTTCGTCAACTGCTGTGCTCGCGCCTTGCGCGCTACGGCGACCTGACGGCGATAGTGTTCTCGGCGATAGCGTTCGGTGCATTTCACGGCAATTTCAGCCAGTTTTTCTATGCTGCACCCGTCGGAGCGGTACTCGCTTACACGTTCCTGCGCACCGGGCGGATCAGGTACAGTATGATGCTGCATGCAGCGTCGAACTTCGTCACGGGAGTGCTGCCCCTCGCCGCAAGTCGGCTTATCGGCGGTTTAAGCTCCGACACCGAAGCCCTCACCCGCGCGCTGTTTACCGACCCGAAGATCATGCTCGGCGTGTCGATAAACCTGCTCGTTTCACTCATATTCCTCGGCTGCACCGCCGCGACCGTCGTTATTCTGATAGTCCGCAGAAAGCACATCACCTTTGCTGCGGGCGAGATAGGAATTCCGCCGAACCGCGTTTTGCCGATCGAGTTATGCAACCCGGGCGTGATAACGATGACGGTCGTGTTCGCCGCGATGTTTTTGCTCAGCGTTTTCGGCTGATAAAAGCGGTTAAAAAGGCTGCCTGTTCGGCCGAAAAAGCATAAACTTGCATATATTGCCGTTTGCGTGCTCGTTTGGGCTCTCAAACGGCAATTTTGTTGTGAAAACTTACTTAAAAGGTTAAATAATATATTGCAATACTTGTGAAGCTTTGTTATAATATCACTAATATATTGGGTAATTTTATACAAATTGTAAATCCGATGCAGCACTTTCGCACATTCAGCTCCGCCGCGGCACAAAACAGCAGGGCCAAACTGCCCGAACAAGCCATAATTTTTCCCAAAACGGCATATGTATCAGCGATTGTTCGTCAGTTTTGGCCGATTATTTCCGGTTTTTAAAGATTTTGTTGGTGCTTATGCCTAATAAAACAAACGCTTCAATGTGCAAAGCGCTGAAAAGTATGAATAGTTTGTAAATAGGCGTTACCTATATATGTATATTGTGCTAAAATAGTACAGTGAAAATTTTGTCGCCGATTCAATATCGGGCAATATTCGTTTAAAGGCAGCCTTCGCCGATTGTCGCATGGCAATCGGCCGATGCTGCGTTTGAATGGACAGCCTGTTCGGACAGACGTTGGTTTTCTCACCAATTCCATCAGAAGGGGATATGCTGAATGAACAAGAAACGGGTGTTTTCGTTCCTGCTCGCTGCAGTGCTGATGCTGTCGGCTACGCCGATACTCTCAGCCTCGGCCGAGCCGAATGAAGCGACTGCCGCCTCCGACTCGACTGCGGACGACAGCAGCTCAAGCTCAAGCTCCGGCAGCCTCGGCTATTTCGACTATCTCGCGGCTCACAAGGACGCGAAGACGGGAAATGCCGATGTTGAGGTAAACGTGCTTGACTTCACAGGCTCGGACGGCGTCGTTAACGAGACCTACAAGGACGACTCGGGAGAGTCGCACGAGAGCGTCAAGCTCGTCACAGGCGGATATGTTGAGTGGAAGGTGAACGTTCCCGAGACGGGACTTTACAATCTGCGCACTCTGTATCTGCCCGTTGCAGACAAGCCGATCAACGCCGAGCTCAGGCTCTATATCGACGGCGAGACTCCGTTTAAAGAGGCTACCTCGATCACGTTCAGCCGTATCTGGAAGGACGAGTATCCCGACAGTGCCAAGTTCAACGACTACGGCCACCGTATCGATTCCAACGGAAACGAGCTTGCGCCGAGCGCCGTTGAGATTCAGCGCTGGACCGACGTCGTCATTCACGACAACGACTATATGACCGACGCCGACCTGCTGTTCTACTTTGAGGCGGGCGAGCACACCATTCGCTTCGCTTCTCAGCGTGAGAGCGTTGCGTTTGCGTCGCTTAAACTTACAAGCGTCGATGAGAACATCAGCTACGACGAGTATCTGTCCAAGCACTCGGGTGCTGAGAAGTACACCGGCGCCGCTATTCGCTACGAGGCCGAGAACGCCTCCGAGCGCAGCGACCGTGCGCTGAGCATGGCCAACGACGGCTATTCGGCTTCCACCACCCCGACCCACTACTCGCAGACCCGCCTCAACACCATCGGCGGCGAGAGCTGGAAGAAGGTCGGCCAGTGGATCAGCTGGGACGTCGAGGTCGAACAGGACGGGCTTTATTCCCTTTCATTTAAATATATTCAGAACTATGTCCGCGGCTTCAACACCTACCGCACCGTAAAGGTCGACGGCAAAGTGCCGTACAAGGAGTTCGAGTGCATTTCGTTCACTCCGAACAACGAGTGGACCAACTTTACTCTGTCCGACTCCGACGGCAATCCGTACTACATATACCTTACCAAGGGTGAGAAGCATACCATAACCCTGCAGGCCAGCCTCGGCGAGATAGTCGACTCGCTGCAGAGCATTCAAAGCTGCATAACCGAGCTTAACAACGATTACCTCGAGATAATCTCCATCACCGGCTCGTCGCCCGATTCGCTGCGCGACTACGACCTTGATAAAGAGATTCCGTGGCTTATCGACAGCTTTAAGGGCGTGCGCAAAACGCTCAACACCGTTTACGGCGATCTGAGCAAGGCCAATGGTAATATCTCGGGCGGTATGTCCTCATTCCTCGAGGTCATGATAAAGCAGCTTGATAACTTTATCAAAAACCCGCTGAACATAACCACCGCCCTCGGCTCTTACAAATCAAATATTTCCTCTCTGTCCGATATGCTCAGCGATATGACCAACCAGTCGCTGCTGCTTGACTCGATCTTCGTCGGCGGTGAGAACGACCTGCCCAGGACTTCGGTCGGCTTCTGGTCGTCGCTGACCTACGGCGTACGCGCGTTTTTCGCATCGTTTGCGTCGGATTACAACGCTTACGGCAGCGACTATTCGTCAAACGACAGCGACATTGAGTACGTCTGCGACCCGATCACCGTCTGGGTAGGCGGCGGCCGCGACCAGTACAACGTAATCAAAACGCTCATCGAGGATAAGTTCGTTCCCGAATATAAGATACCTGTTCGGATAAGCCTTGTTGCCGCAGACCTGACTCAGGCGATACTTGCGGGAGTCGGCCCCGACGCTTCCATAATGGTCGGAAACGGCTCGGGCACCTCACAGGTCACCAACTACGCGATGCGCGGCGCGCTCGAGAATATGGATCAGTTCGACGCCAAGCACCAGTACGACAAGGACGGCAACCTCAACTATCGCTACACCTTCGACGAGGTCAAGACCTGGTTCCACAAGTCGGCGTTCATCGTCAGTGAGTACCTCGACGGCAAGACCTACGGCCTGCCCGAGACTCAGGACTTCCCGATGATGTTCTACCGCGTAGACGTTCTCGAGCGTCTCGGCATCGATCTGCCCGAGACCTGGGACGACCTGCGCGACGCGCTGACGATAATCCAGCGCGAGAATATGAACGTCGGTATCAACGCCGTCGGTCTTAACACCTACGTTTACCAGAACGGCGGCACCTACTTCAACGAGGAGCGCACCGCCACCAACCTGACCAACCAGACCACAGTCGACGCGTTCAAGACTTACACGAGCTTCTACACCGACTACGCTGTTCCCGTCAGCTACGATGCGCTCAACCGCTTCCGTTCGGGCGAGTATCCGATCGTAATTAACGCTTACAACTTCTACAACAACCTGTCCGTAGGCGCGCCCGAGATCAAGGGCCTGTGGAAGATGACCCGTATCCCGGGCACTGTCCGCGAGGACGGCACGGTCGACCACACCTCTATGAGCACAAGCAGCGTCAGCATTATCATCAAGGGCTGCGAGAACAAGAACCGCGTTTACGACTTTATTTCCTGGTGGGTCAGCGCGGACGCTCAGGCGACTTACGGCAATAACATCGAGGCTCGACTCGGCACCGGCGGACGTTATACGACCGCCAACAGGGAAGCCTTCGATATGCTCCCGTGGGATTACGAGAGCGCTCAGGAAATCAAGCGCGCATGGGAGGACGTTACCGATACTCCTAAGCTGCCCGGCGACTACTATGTCGAGCGCATGCTTTCCAACGCATACCGCGCCGTCGTTTACAGCAAGAGCAACCCGCGCGAAATGCTTGTCAAGTACACGAAGGAGATCGACAAGGAGCTGGCGCGTAAGCGCGCCCAGTACAAGGTCGACTCCGCGTACGACAAAAAGTAAAGCTGATTGAGATGCGAGGAGTGAAACCATTGAAAACAAAAACCAAAAGCAAATTGGGAGCACCTCAGTCAGCCAGTCTGTTCATGCTCGCTCCCTGGGGCATTCTGTTCATAATCTTTATGCTCATTCCCGTCATCGCCGCGTTCCTGTTGAGCTTTACATACTTTGATATGCTCAACTTCCCGTCGTTCAGCGGCTTTGACAACTACATCCGTGTTCTGCTTGATGACGATATATTCACCATCTCGCTGAAGAACACCCTCGTTATTGCGGTCATCACAGGCCCTGTCGGCTACCTTGCAAGCTTCGTCATCGCCTGGTGTATCAACGAGTTCAATCGCGGCTGGCGCTCACTGCTGACGCTGTGCTTCTACGCGCCCAGCCTTTCGGGTAACGTCTACATTATATGGACTTACCTGTTCAGCGGCGACTCATACGGCCTTATCAACTCAATGCTTATCAAGTACGGCATCATCAGTTCGCCGATACAGTTCCTTACCGACGCCAAATACACGATGATGGTCGTTATCATCGTTATTCTCTGGCAGTCTACCGGCACGGGCTTCCTTACCTTCGTTGCCGGACTTCAGGGACTTAACCCCGAGCTGTCCGAAGCGGGAGCTATCGACGGCATCAGAAACCGCTGGCAGGAGCTTATCTACATAACTCTGCCGCAGATGAAGCCGCAGCTGCTGCTCGGCGCAGTGTTTACCATTTCCGGCTCGTTCGCCTGCGGCGGCGTCAACGCAGCCCTTACCGGCAACCCGAGTACCGACTACTCAACTCACACGCTGCTGCTCCATATGAGCGACTATGCGTTCACCCGTTTTGAGATGGGTTACGCCTGTGCGATAGCCATTATAATGTTCATTATGATGCTTATCTACTGGTTCGTGGTCAATAAGGTGCTCGCACGTTGGAGTACGGACTGAGGAGGTGATGACTAAATGGTAAAGAACAAACAACTTAACCCCGACGCAACTTATTCGAAGAAGTTCCTTCGTATGCGCGGCGGCAACAAGAAAAAGGTGAACCGCTCCATCGGCGGTAACATCGTAATGTTCGTCATTCTTATTCTTTGCGGCGTGTTTATGGTGCTGCCGCTGTACTACACGGTCATCACCGCTTTCAAGCCGCTTAACGAGCTGTTCATCTTCCCGCCGAGATTTTACATCGTCAACCCGACGACCGACAGCTTCTCGACGATGATGCGATTGGTTTCCGCCTCGAACGTTCCGTTCTCGCGCTACCTGTTCAACAGCGTTCTCATTGCCGTTGCGGGTACGGTGCTCAACATTATAATCGGCGCTCTGGGCGCTTATCCGCTTGCCAAGCACCGCTTCCGCGGCCGTGACGTCATCTATCAGACAATCGTTTGGGCAATGCTTTTCCGCGGTGAGGTAATCGGAATCCCGCAGTACCTCATCATTGCAAACCTGCACATGATCAACACCTATTGGTCGATCCTGTTTCCTGCCCTTGCAGGTACCATGGGACTGTTCTTGATGAGACAGTTTATGATCTCCAACATACCCGACACGGTCCTTGAAGCAGCCCGAATCGACGGAGCAGGCGAGTGGCGCATCTTCTGGCGTATAGTTATGCCGAACGTAAAGCCGGCGTGGCTGACGCTTGCGATCTTCCAGTTCCAGTCGATGTGGCACGCCACGGGTTCAAACTACATCTATGACGAGCCGATGAAAATGCTTCCGACAGCGCTCAACCAGATCGTCGCGGGCGGCGTTTCACGTCAGGGCGCGGCAGCAGCCGTCGCACTGGTAATGATGGTTCCTCCGATAGCACTGTTCATCTTCAGCCAGAGCTCCATTATGGAGACGATGTCTACATCAGGCCTGAAGTAAGACGGCTTACCGAGATTCAACGAATTTTTAGATATGGAGGATTCTGTTATGAAAAAGGCTGCAAGACTTGCAGGCATTCTGACAATGGTCACAGTGCTTGTCTTAGGTTTGGCAGTTCCTGCGTCGGCAGTGTCGTCGTCGCCGTATTACCCGTTCAACTACGACCCGTACGGCAACCCGACCTCGGCTCCGCAGGGATTTATGCCGAAGGAAACATACGACTACCGCAATTTTGGAATTGCTAAAACAATAACCGGCGCGGAGGACGTGTTCGTTTATACCGACCAGCAGGGCGTAAATACAATATTTATTGCCGATACCGCTAACAACCAGGTGATTTGGCTTGATGAAAACTTCAAGCTGATTAAGGCATACACTCACCTGACCGACAGTGAAGGCACTTATCAGATCTGCGCTCCGTCAAGCGTGTTTGTCAAGTACAACAAGACGCTTAAAAAGGACGAGATGTTCATCTGCGTCGGCGGCAGCGAGATCAATCCGAACAATAACAACGCCACGGGCGACTGCTACGTCTACACCGCCGATCTCGACGGCAACGTCATAAAGAAGTTCGGCGATCCGACCGACGCTACCGTCGAGATCGATAACTACAAGCCGCTCAGCTGCGCGCTTGACAACTCGGGTTACCTTTATATCCGGGTACAGGCCTGCACCGAAGGACTTGTCGTCGTCGAGTACGAGACAGGCAGATTTATGACCTATTTCGGTGCGAACAAGGTCGTCTCCAACTGGCAGACGACTATGCTGCTGATGTGGAAAAAGATATTCTCCCGCAGCGCGAGCGAGAATATGCGTCGTATCGTTCCGACCGAGCTGTCCAACTTCTTTATGGACAACAACGGATTCATCTATACTACGACTTCCACCGCCGATATCGACCCTGATCTGCGCGTCAGAAAGCTGAACGCTCTGGGCAGCAACATACTCAGCGCAGACCCGAACGCGCTCGTCAAAACGACCTTCGGCACGCGCGAAAAGGTCACCGGCAACAGTGATACGCGAATGATCGACATTCATGTTGACGACAGCGGCATTATGGCCTGCCTTGACGCAGAGCTCGGTCGCGTTTACCTGTATGACAGGACCTGCACACTGCTGACCGAGTTCGGCTACAGAACCACCGGCTCGGGCAACACTCAGACCGGCGCCGTATTTGAGCCTGTCGCAGTCGACAAGCTCGGCGACAATTACATCGTCCTTGACAAGCGTGTCGGAACGATCGTCGTTTACGAGCCGACCTACTACATCAATATGCTTCTCGAGGCAGATAACTACTACCTGAACGGCTTGTACGTTGATGGCGAGAGCTACTGGCGCGAGGTCATCAAGTATGACGCAAACTTCGCGCGCGGCTACGCTGCTATCGGCAAGTCGCTGCTTGAGCAGGAGAAGTACCAGGAGGCACTCGAGTGGCTCAAAACCGGTCAGGACAGATCGTCCTACTCAACCGCCTACTCAGAGTACCGCACTGAGTTCTTACGCAGCAACTACTACTGGCTGTTCCCGCTGATAGCGGTTGCGATAATCGCCTTTGTCTTGCTCATCAGGTTTATTCAGAAGCTGCTCGGTGTCAAGAAAGACAAGACGAAGCTCAAATACGAATAAGGAGGGGAGAGACTTATGGGTTCCATTGCAAGAATTATAAAGTACAGCAAAAAGTGCAAGGGCGAAGTTAAAATTAAAAATCTTTCCCCTAAAAACTGGGACTGGAAAAAGATAATCTGGCCTTTCAGAGTTATCACCCACCCCGTGCAGGCTTTCACCGAGATTAAATATGAAAAGCGCGGCTCGGTGCTCCTTTCGGTAATCATTCTCGCGCTGTGGTTTGTCAGCAACATCTTCAAATATATCGAGACGGGCTTCATCTTCAACACAAACCGCGCCGACAATCTGCGGCTGCTCGACCAGTTTATGAGCTCGTCTATGATAATCATTCTGTGGTGCATCGCCAACTGGGCTATATGCACGCTTATGGACGGCGAGGGCTGGTTCAAGGACATCTGGGTCTGCAACTGCTACTGCGTAATGCCGCAGATCATCACGATTATCCCGATGACCCTCATCTCAAAGGTGCTCACCTCCGACGAGGGTGCGTTTGTTTCGATCATCACCGCAGTCGTGTTCGTTTGGATGATACTGCTGATGTTCATTGCGAACACCACGGTGCACCAGTATTCGTTCGGCAAGAGCCTGTTCTCAATGCTGCTCACCGTGCTCGGTATTTTCGTGCTGCTGCTTCTGGCAATTCTGGTATTCAGCCTTTTCCTTGAGATCTGGACCTTTGTCAAGAGCATTTACGAAGAGCTCATACTAAGATTTTAAGGAGGCGAAAAAGAATATGAAAAAGAAAATTTTCAGTCTTGTGATGACGCTGACACTCATCGCGTCGATCGTATTCTGCTCCGCTTCCAACGTCTTTGCCGATGAGGATTCGAGCGACACTGCCGCCTCCGGCAGCGCGGACACCGAGTTTTCAAACACGACCGCGTCCGACGGATACGACAAAAACGGAAAGGCGCTTTACGGCGACCTTTCAGAGTTCAAGAGCATCGCAAAGAGCGACAGCTACGAGCTGCTCATGTACGAAAACCCCTCATACGGCTTCGTGTTTGCGGTCAAGAGCCTGAGCACCGGTTCTGTATGGTACTCGACCCCGCCGAATGCGGGCAAGCTCACCAACGAGTCCGAAAAGCTCAAGGTCTGCTCGGTCGGTACGGCTTTCTACACCGATAACACGGGCGCCAGCCGTACGCTTTATACCTATGAGGCTTACGTCGCGGGCAATTACAAGCTTGAGAACATTGACGGCGGCGTCCGCCTTACGTTTAACTGGCCCGACCTTATCGAGGGCAAGCAGGCGTTCACCATTCCGTTCACCTTCAAGCTTACCGACGATCACTTTGACGCGGCCGTTGAGCTCGGCAGCATCAAGATCAAGTCCAAGACCGACGGTCTGCTGACGAGCGTTGCGCTTATGCCGTACTTCGGCTGCGCCGAGTACGATCAGGACGGCTATATCTTCGTCCCCGACGGCAGCGGCGCGCTCATCAACAACGACTATTCGTCGCGTGACGGCACAGTCAAATTCTACGACGCCTACACCTATGCTTATGACAGCACCTTCAGCAGCACCTCGGCCACTCTGCAGCTGCGCAACCTTGAGGCTTCGACGCTGCCTGTGTTCGGCGTAAAGGGCGGCAACAAGGGTATGTTTGCCATCATCGGCGACGGAGACGCACTCAGCAGAATCAGAGCCGTCAGCGCTCGCGAGGGATTCCCGTTCACTTCGGCTTACGCCGAGTTCATCGTCAATAAGTCCGACACCGTCCAGGACGGCCGCAAGAGCACGACCAGAAGCACCTCCAAGTCTTCTTCGACCAAGGCGGCCACCGTCTCCTACTATATGCTTGAGGGCGAGCAGGAGTCGACCTACGTCGGAATGGCGAACGTCTACCGCAACTACCTTATAGAGCAGGGCGCTGACGCGAAGGTCAGCGAAAACCTCCAGTTCTATATGGATGCCATCGGTGCAATCGAAAAGACCGAGTCCGTCGCGGGCTTCATCGTCGACGTGACCAAGCCTGTCACGACCTTTGAGCAGACAGGAAATATGGTCGATGAGCTGACCAAGGCCGGCGTTGATAACATCAACGTGCGCATAAAGGGCTGGCTGACGGGCGGCATTGAGAACGCCGCCGTTACCAAGATCAACGTCGAGTCCAAGCTCGGCGGAAAGTCGGGGCTTAAGAGCCTTAACTCCAAGCTTGCCAAAAACGGCACGAACCTTTATCTCGACACCGAGCTTATCAACATTTACAAGGGTAAGTCGGGCTGGTCACTCAACAAGATCGCCGTCAGAGATATGGTAAGCTCGCTCTACAAGCAGTATTATTACCTGCGCTCGACCGGCGCGCGCGACAATGATAACTACTATTATCGTACCCGCGGCGTTTATCTCGAGAAGCAGATAGACAGCTTCATCTCCGACTACAAGTCCTACAAGTTCGCGGGCATTTCCGCAGGTTCGCTCGGCGCTAATAACTACTCCGACTTCTACATCGGCGACCGCTTCAATGACGCTTCGCAGACCAGAGATTACATCAAGGCCGCTGCGGCTCGTTTGAAGAAGGAAACAGGAAATCTTATTGTCGATACGGGCAACGGCTACGTCCTGCCTTACGCAACCACCGTCATCGCTCCTCCGATGTATGACAACGGATACGAGATGTCGGCCACCGACGTGCCGTTTATTCAGATTGCGCTGCACGGTATTATCAATTATACCGAGACTGCCCACAACCTGAATTCCAACCCGACCATTCAGCTGCTCCGCCAGTTCGAGACAGGCGCTGCTCCGTACTACATCTTTACCGGCGCGGAAAGCTCCGTGTTCCTCGATACCAACCTAAACTATATCTATTCAAGCCAGTTTGACACTTGGAAGGATATGGCGGTCGACTGCTACAAGCAGCTCGCATCGGTGTTTGACGGCTATTGCGATAAGCCGATAACCAATCACAAGATCATAACCGACGATGTCAGACTTACGGTCTACGGCGACGAGCTTGCGGTGTTCGTCAACTACGGTGGTTCGGATTATGACTACTGTGGCATTACGGTACCTGCGGGCAGCTATGTTAAATCAACTGCGGATGCGGTCAGCGCTGCCGAGAAATCGGCAGCCGCCGCTTCGAGCGAGGAGGTGGCAGGCTGATGACTGCTGTAAAACAGAAAAAGCAGAAAAAACAGGTTACTGAAATTCAGCGCCGCCAGCGCACGGGTCTGAAATTCACGCTGCCGTTCATCATCGGCTTCCTCTGCTTCTACCTGATGCCCCTTGTTCTCTCGTTTTACTACACATTCCTCAACGTTCAGCCCGCAAGGGGCGGCGGACTTGAAATGCCGTGGTGCGGACTTGAGAACTACAAATACATCTTTGGTAAAGAGACTGACTTCTGGCAGTCGCTCGCCGGTGCGTTGCTCGATATGCTCAAGACTGTGCCTGTCGTAATCGTATTCTCGCTGTTCATCGCGGTTATCCTGAATCAGAAGTTCAGAGGCCGTATGTTTGCAAGAGCGATATTCTTCATGCCTGTTGTCGTTACCTCGGGTATCGTAATCAGCATCGTCAACGGCGACGCATTCATTAACTCTGTCGAGACCGACGCTTCAAGCTCGATATTTGACGCTGCCGGTATGGAGAAGATACTTGAGGGAATGATGCTTCCCGATTCGATCATCGACTTTTTCACCCAGGTCATTAACCAGACGTTCGATACGCTGTGGAAGTGCGGCGTTCAGATCCTGCTCTTCCTTGCGGCTTTGCAGGGCGTTTCTCCGCAGCTCTATGAAGCTGCAAAGATCGAGGGCGCTACCGGTTGGGAGAGCTTCTGGAAGGTCACCTTCCCGAACGTCGGACCGATTATTCTGGTCAACATCATCTACACTATAATCGATTCGATTACTGACGCAAACAACGAGCTGATAAAGAGCATCAACACCATGGCATACAAGAATCTTATGTACGCTAGAGCCTGCCTTGAGTCGTGGATATTCTTCCTGATTCTGTTGGCTGTCATAGGTATCGTGTTCCTGCTTGCTAACCTGCTTATGAACCGCAAGCCTAAGAGCTACAATAAATAAGGAAGGAGCTGCATTATGAATAAACGAATTCTTGCATCGGAAATCGCTTCTCTGATTTGGAAGATACTGAGATTCTTCATCATACTCGGCCTTTCCTATGTTCTCATTTATCCGATTCTTTATATGCTTTCAATGGCTATCCGTACCTCAGCCGACGTTATTGACCCGAGTGTCACGTGGGTACCCAAGCACTTCACCCTCGAGCATTTCCAGTATTCGCTTGAAACAATGAAGTACTTCTCCAGTATGACCACTACGCTTGTTATCTCACTTGTCGGCACGCTGCTGCAGCTTATTTCCTGCTCAATGGTCGGATACGGCCTCGCCCGCTTTAAGTTCAAGGGCAACGGCCTGCTTTTTGTCTGCGTGCTGCTGACGCTCATCGTGCCCGCCGACGTTATAACGATCCCGCTGTTCATTCAGTACAAGAACTTCTCGATACCTGTTATAAGTCCGATTTTGGAATATGCTTTCGGTATCAGAATGCCCGACTTCCTCACCGTAAACCTCATCGACAGCTGGTTCGTATTCTGGCTGCCGGCGCTTACGGCGACGGGTCTGCGTTCCGGACTATATATCTACATCTTCAAGCAGTTCTTTTCCAATATTCCTTACGAAATTGAAGAGGCTGCCCTCGTTGACGGTGCGGGATATTTCAAGACTTTTACAAGCATTATGGTGCCCAATGCAGGAGGCTCTTACCTTACCGTCTTCCTGTTCTCCATCGTTTGGTACTGGAATGATACGCTCTATACGAGCACGTTTATCTCGGCCAAAACAACGCTTGCAAAGGCTCTTGATAGCCTGAGCGCAAATCTCGCCAAGTACGGCAATGTACAGGCGGAGGCCACCCCGCGCCTTATGGCAGGCGCGCTGCTCTACATACTCCCGCTGCTGATTATGTATATGGTGCTCCAGCGCTATTTTGTTCAGTCAGTCGAGCGTACGGGTATCGTAGGCTAAAAGCCAAAAGCTATAAGCTAAAAAGCAGAGCTTTCCGAGCAATCGGAGAACTCTGTTTTTGCTTTTGCGGGAGGGAAACTGAATTTTCTGAGGCCGTCTTGACCGTGTTGATAGATGTGCGCTGTTTCAATATGTGCGGTTTAACCGCGCGCCGAAATTATTCATTGCTATTCATTGCGCCAAAAGTTCTCTGACCAACCCCCTGCACCCATTGCGCGGGGAAGCGGCTTACGATAACCCAAAGCACTACCCTGCGGACAAACACCCTGCGGGCGCATGGCGACACCTACACTCTGATTACCCCCCTGCACCCATTGCGCGTGGCAGCGGTTTCCGATAACCCAAAGCACTATCCCGCGGACAAACACACCCTGCAGGCGCGTGGCGACACCTACACGCTGACTACCCCCCTGCACCCACTGCGCGGGGCAGCGGCTTCCGATAACCCAAAGCACTATCCCGCGGACAAACACACCCTGCGGGCGCGTGGCGACACCTACACGCTGATTACCCCCCCTGCACCCATTGCGCGGGTCAGCGGTTTCCGATAACCCAAAGCACTACCCCGCGGACAAACACCCTGCGGGTGCGTGGCGACACCTACACGCTGATTACCCCCTGCACTCATTGCGCGGGGCAGCGGCTTCCGATAACCCAAAGCACCACCCCGCGGACAAACGCCATGCGGGCGCGTGGCGACACCTACACGCTGATTACCACTGCACTCATTGCGCGGGGCGGCGGCTTACGATAACCCAAAGCACTACCCCGCGGACTAAAAAAATCTTTACTAATGTTGACAATCGGTGTATAATATTTTCTGTCAGGGCTACCGGGCTTCGCGTTTGAGAGGGGACTTGGGGGACGCGGAGCACTTGATATATTTTTTGCATATGGGAGGATCATTAACAATGGACTACAATGAGCTTTATCAACTTTGGTCGGCCAACGTCACCGACCCTGCGCTGAAAAAAGAGCTTGATTCGATAAAAGGCGACAACGATGCTATTCAGGATCGCTTTTATAAGGACCTTGAGTTCGGCACCGCCGGCCTGCGAGGAGTCATCGGCGCCGGTACTAACCGCATGAATATTTATACCGTCGGCCGCGCCACGCAGGGCTTCTCCGACTATATCAACACAAACTTTGAGAACGCGAGCGTCGCCATCGGCTACGACAGCCGCAATAATTCCGACCTGTTCAGCCGCACCGCCGCGCAGGTCTTTGCCGCCAACGGAATCAAGGTTTGGCTCTATCCCGAGCTTGCGCCGACCCCGATGCTTTCGTTCGCCGTGCGCTACTACCACTGCGCGGGCGGCGTGGTCGTCACCGCGAGCCATAACCCCGCCGAGTACAACGGCTACAAGGCCTACGGCCCCGACGGCTGCCAGCTCAGCGGCGAGGCGAGCGCACTCGTGACCGAAGCCGTCGAGAAGGTCGACCTCTTTACGGGTATCAAGTCCGTCGACTTCGACGCCGCCCTCGCCGACGGCAGAATCGAGTACATCGGCAGCGACGACTACGAGTCCTATTATGAGAATGTCATGGCGCAGCTTATCGACCGCGACGTTATCAGGAGCGCCGACCTCAAGGTCATCTATACCCCCATTCACGGCACGGGCAATAAGCCTGTCCGCGAGGTGCTGCGCCGCGTCGGCGTTGCGGGCGTGACCGTCGTCAAGGAGCAGGAGCAGCCCGACGGCAACTTCCCGACCGCACCGTATCCGAATCCGGAGATCCGCCAGCCGTTCGAGTGCGCGCTCAAGCTCGCCGGGACCGTCCGACCTGACCTGCTGCTCGGCACCGATCCCGACGCCGACCGCGTCGGCATCGCCGTAAAGAGCGGCGACGACTACAAGCTGCTCTCGGGCAACGAAGTCGGCGCGATGCTGCTGCAGTATATCCTCGAGCGCCGCACCGCGCTCGGAACTCTGCCGAAAAATCCGATTGCCGTCAAGTCAATCGTCTCAACCTCGATATGCGACAAGATCGCCGCCGAGTACGGCTGCGAGATGCGCAGCGTCCTGACGGGCTTTAAATATATCGGCGAACAGATTGCCAGGCTCGAAGCCAAGGGCGAGTCCGACCGCTATGTTTTCGGCTTTGAGGAGAGCTACGGCTACCTCATCGGCACTTATGTCCGCGATAAGGATGCCGTCGTCGCCTCGATGATGATCTGCGAGATGGCCGCCTACTACAAGAGCAAGGGCAAGGCGCTCATCGACGTCCTCGGCGACATCTACGCCAAGTACGGCTTCTATCTCAATAAAACGCTCAGCTTCACCTTCGCGGGCGCTAAGGGAATGACCCGCATGGCCGAGCTGATGGGAGAGCTGCGCACATCCGCACCCGCTGAAATCGGCGGGTACAAGGTCATCGCGACCGACGACTACAAGCTGTCCGTCTCGACCGACATCGCCACCGGCGCACAGAAAAGCATCAACCTGCCGAAGTCGGACGTCATCACGTTCCGTCTCGAGGGCGGCCACACCGTCATCGTTCGGCCGTCGGGCACCGAGCCGAAGGTAAAAGCCTACCTGACCGCCGTCGCCGCCGACGAGGCCGCCGCCGAAGTTGTCAAGGATAAGCTCGCCGCCGATATGACCGACCTGCTTAAATAAGCCGCTGTTTATAAGGCAAAGTTAAAACCCACCGACACTGAAAAATGTGTCGGTGGGTTTTGTGTGTTTGAGTTATTTTTAATAGGTGAGAGGCCCGCTTTGGAAAGACGCGACGCTCGCCGCAGCCTTTTTTATACGCGGAGGGCAAGCGCCGCTCTTTTTGCAAGCGCCTGCCGCTCCGCTTATTTAAGCTCGATTACGGTTACGCCGCTTTCGCCTTCGCCGAAGGTGCCGAGACGGTAGGACTTGACGAGCCTGTGGCGCTTTAAGTGATCCTGAACGGCGGCGCGAAGCGCTCCCGTGCCTTTGCCGTGTATCGCGGTCACGCTTGTGATACCGCTCATAACCGCGCCGTCGATGAATCGGTCAAGCTCGAGCAGAGCCTCGTCGACCGTCATTCCGCGCAGGTCGACCTCGGTGCTCAGCTCGCGGGTCGCGCGCGAGGTCACGTTGTTGCGGCGCGCCGAGCGCTGCGGCTGCTTCTTTGCGGGAGCGTCCTCGAGCCGCACGGACTTGAGCCTGACCTTCAGCGTCATTGCGCCCGAACGCACGCTGACCGAGCCGCTTTTTTCGTCGATCACAGCGACCTCGCCGCGGCAGTTCGCGTCGGGAATGAACACGCGGTCGCCGACCTTGAGCGCGCGCGGCAGCTCGTATTTCGCGTCGCTTTCCTGCGCGGCGGCGGCCTTGTCGAGCTTCTTTTCATTCGATTTAAGCGAAGCGCGCGCCGCTCTTGCAAGGGCGTCGAGGTCGTGCGACTTGTTGGCCTGCCTGCGCAGCTGCTCGATTTCGTCGACCATCGCGCTCGCGCCCATATTCGCCTTGTCGATTATGCGCTGCGCCTGCTTGCGGGCGCTTTCGATTATGCGCTCGCGCTCGCTTTCGCCCTCGGCAAAGCGCTGCTTGGCGCTGCGGTTGGCCTCGTCAAGCTCACGCTTGAGCTGCTCAACCTCCTTGCGCTCGTTTTCGGCGGCCTTTCGCGCCTGTTCAAGCGAGCGGACAACGCCCTCGAACTTCTTATCTTCATCTGAAATCATCGCCTTCGCGCGCTGCACTATCTCGGCGCTCAGCCCGAGTCGCTGCGAGATAGCGAACGCGTTCGACCGACCGGGCACGCCTATCAGCAGGCGGTAGGTCGGCCGCAGCGAGTCGACGTCGAACTCGCAGCAGGCGTTCTCCACGCCGACGGTGTCGATGGCGTATGCCTTCAGCTCCGCGTAGTGTGTCGTCGCGACCACGCGGCTGCCGAGCGTGCGGAGCTCCTCGATGACCGATTTTGCGAGCGCCGCGCCCTCGATAGGGTCGGTGCCCGCGCCCAGCTCGTCGACGAGAATGAGCGAGTTCGAATCGGCCGACGCGAGTATCTCGACCAGATTTACCATATGCGACGAGAACGTCGACAGCGACTGCTCAATCGACTGCTCGTCGCCGATGTCTGCCATAACCGCGTCGAAAACTGCGATCTCGCTGCCGTCGAACGCGGGTATCATCAGCCCGCACTCTGCCATAAGGGTCAGCAGACCTATGGTTTTCAGCGTGACGGTCTTGCCGCCCGTGTTCGGGCCCGTGATTATCAGCGTGTCAAAGTCAAAGCCCAGCTCAACGTCGATCGGCACGACCTTTGCGGGGTCGATGAGCGGGTGGCGCGCTCTTTTCAGCCTTATTCTGCCCTCGGTGTTCATCACGGGCAGGCTCGCTTTCATATCGTAGGCGAGCTTCGCCTTGGCAAATATCAGACACAGCTCGACGCAGCAGTCGTAGGACGCGATGATAACGTCGGTGTGCTCGCCTACTGCCGCCGAAAGCTCGGCGAGTATGCGCTCGATCTCGGCCTCTTCCTTGGAGCGCAGCACCCTGATGTCGTTGTTCGCCTCGACGACCGAGCTCGGCTCGATGAATACCGTTGCACCGGAGCTGGACGTGTCGTGCACAAGGCCGGGCACGTTTGCGCGGCACTCGAGCTTTACAGGCACGACGAAGCGGTCGCCGCGGATGGTGATGACGGGCTCCTGCAGGTATTTTTGATATTGAGACGAGTGAATTATCTTGTCAAGCCGCTCTCTGACCGAGTTCTCGGCCGAGCGTATCCTGCGCCTGATGTCGCCGAGAGCGGGGGAGGCCGCGTCGCTTATCTCCTCCTCGGAGACGATGCACAGGCTGATGCGGCTTTCGAGCTGTCTTATCGGAAAAACGCCGTCAAACAGCCGCTCAAGCGGCTTTGCTTCGCCGACGCGGGAGCGCCACTCGCTTATTGAGCGGTAGACGCGCAGGTTCTCCGCAATGTCGAGCAGCTCCTTTACCGAGAGAGAAGCTCCCGCCTGAGCGCGGCGCGCAGCGGACTTTACGTTGCTCATCGAGCCGAAGTTCGGAGCGCCGAATTTGCCGCAAAGCGCGTGGGCGCAGTCAGTCTCGTCAAGCAATCGCCCGACCTCGCCGATGTCGCCCGACGGGCGCAGCTCGGCCGCAAGCCCGGCCGCGTCGGCGTTGCCGCAGAGCTTTGCCAGCCGCGACAGAACCTTATCAAGCTCAAGCACCCTGTAATGCTTTTCAAAGCTGTTCATTTTATATTCCTTTCGCTATAAGCTTTTGTAGAAGTTAAGCGCCGTGAACTCACGGTCGCAGTGGGTTTTTAGGTATCTTTCGGTCACGCTTGTCAGCGCTTTGAGCGACTCACTCGGCATTTCAAAGGAGAACAGCTTTTCAAACCCGCACTCCGAAATGTGCCTGAGCGCCGCGAGCACTCCCGCGGGCAGGTACACTCCCTTGCCGTGCATGGCGCAGCTGACCGTGCCGTCGACAAAGCTGAAATACGCGTCGCCGCCGACGTCCGCGCCGCATTCGGAGCAGCAGCGCAGCTCGGGCATAAAGCCCGAGATCGTCATCAGCCGCAGCTCGAAGATCGCCTTTATCTGGTCGTTAGGCCGCAGCCCCTTGGCCAGCATATACAGGCAGTTGAGTATCAGCCGCAGCGCCTCGTTCGACTCCTCACCCTCCATTACAAGGTACATGACCGCCTCGCAGAAATACTGCGCAAGGCTGAGCTTTTCAATGTCGCTTCTAAGCTCAAAAAACACCTCAACGGGCGTGACCTCGTCGATGTTGTATGTATCCTTGGACTTTGTCACGCTGAAGGTCGAGTAGCACAGCACGTCTGTAGCACTTGCGGACTTGCCCTTGACCTTGTTTGCGCCGCGCACGAACGCCCTTATAACGCCCATATCGCGCGTGAGCACGGTAACAAGGCGGTCGCTCTCACCGACCGCCCCGCGTTTGAGTATCAATCCGTCCGTGTTTATCTTCATTTTCAGCCCTTTTCTGCGAAACATACGCAAGGTAGTCGCTTGCACTGCCTGTGCGGCAGAACACCTGCCAGGCCTCGGTTGCGTTCATCGCTTTTCACCCCTCGAAATTAGTTTTCGGGGAATGTGTCAATATATCGGCGGTAAATCAGTCCAGTCCGAAATTGTGGATAAGTCCCTGCCTGTTGCGCCAGTCCTCCTTGGTCTTGACCCAGCAGCGCAGATTGACCTTGCAGCCGAAAAAGCGCTCCATATCGAGCCGCGCGCGGGTGGAAACGCTCTTGAGCATTGCGCCGCCCCTGCCGATGATTATGCCCTTGTGGCTGTCGGACTCGCAGTAAATTATCGCTTCGATGTCGACGATGTCCTCGCCCGAAGCGCTTTTGCGGTCGGAAAATTTTTCGATTCCGACGGCAATTCCGTGCGGCACTTCCTTGTCGAGCGAGCGCAGCAGCTTTTCGCGTATCATCTCGGCTGCCATGGTGCGCTCGGACTGGTCGGTCAGCGCGTCGTCGGAGAAAAAGTGCACCGACTCCTGCGCAAATTTGCCCAGCTCGGACTTGAGCGCGCCGATACCGTCGCCCGACTTTGCCGAAACGGGCACGACCGCCGCGAAGTCGTAGAGCGCGGAGTAAGCGGAGATTACCGCAAGCAGCTTTTCGCGCTCGCGGATAAGGTCGATTTTGTTGATGACCAGCACGACGGGCAGCTTCTGCTTTTTAAAGCGCCCGATAAGGTCAAGCTCCGCAGGCGCGGGGGAGAGGTCGTCGTGCATATCGCTTGCGTCGATGACAAGCGCGCAGGCGTCAACGTCGCCGACGGACTCGTCAACGGCCCTGACCATGCTCTCGCCCAGCTTGTTGAACGGCTTGAGCAGACCCGGAGTGTCGATGAACACAAGCTGACGCTCGCCCTCTGTCAGCACGCCGATTATGCGCGTGCGCGTGGTCTGCGGCTTGCTTGAGACTATGGCTACCTTAGTGCCGAGCATACGGTTCATAAGCGAAGATTTGCCGACGTTCGGCTTGCCGACAATCGCGATAAATGCGGTGGTGGTTTTCATTTTTTAACCCTCTCTTTTCAGGTTCACGGCGTCCATAACGCGCTTTTCGTGGAAGCGCATCACCTTTGCCTCGTCCTCGTTGTTGACATGATCGTAGCCGAGCAGGTGCAGCATCGAGTGCGCGGTCAAAAAGCCGACCTCGCGCTCGTAGGAGTGGCCGTATTTCTCGGCCTGAGCGGCTGCGTGCTCGAGCGAAATGACAACGTCGCCGAGCATTTTAAGCCCCGTGGCGGGGTCTGAGTCGTACTCTCCGCCCTCGCCGAGGGGAAAGCTGAGCACGTCGGTCGCGCGGTCGATGGCACGTGTTTCGCGGTTTATCTCGCGTATGCGTTTGTCGCTGACAAAGGTCACGCAAACCTCGGCACCGAAGTCGAGCTGCTGCTCGTCGAGCACCGCTTCGCACACGCGCCTGATCAGCGCTTTAAGCTGATTTGACACCGGCATTTTTCGCTGACTGTTGACAAATTCAACGCTTATCCTTGTCATTTGACCGCCTGCTCCTTTTTGCGTTATCGTATTTTTCGTATGCCTTGACTATTCTCTGAACCAGCTGATGGCGCACAACGTCCTTTTCGGTAAAGCGAATGATGTCGATGTCCTCGACCCCTTTGAGCACGGCGCAGGCCTCGACAAGACCCGATCTTTGCCTGTCGGGCAGGTCAATCTGCGTAACGTCGCCCGTGACGACTATCTTTGAGCCGTTGCCCAGACGCGTTAGGAACATCTTCATCTGCTCGGGGGTCGTGTTCTGCGCTTCGTCAAGGATTATGAAGCTGTCCTCGAGCGTGCGCCCTCGCATATAGGCCAGCGGCGCGACCTCGATCGAGCCGCGCTCCTGATAGCGCTGAAAGCTTTCGGCTCCCAGCATATCGAACAGCGCGTCGTAAAGCGGGCGCAGGTAGGGGTCGACCTTGCTTTGCAGATCGCCCGGCAGAAAGCCGAGCTTTTCGCCCGCCTCGACCGCGGGGCGCGTGATGATAATGCGGCTGACCTTCTTGTCGCGGAAGGCCGCCACCGCAAGTGCGACGGCGAGGTAGGTCTTGCCAGTTCCAGCAGGGCCGACGCCGATGACGACGGTGTTGCTTTTTATCGCTTCGATGTATTTTTTCTGACCGAGGGTCTTCGGCTTTATCGGCTTGCCGCGCGAGGTTATGCATATGCAGTCGTTGCCCGCAAGCTGCGCCAGCTTGTCCTGCTTGCCCTCGCTGACGAGGCTCATGGTGTAGCGTATGCTCTGCTCGTTTATCGGCTCGCCCTTTGACGCAAGCATAATAAGCCCCGAGATAACGCTTGCGGCGCTGCTCACATTGTCGCCGTCGCCCTGAATTTTTATCTCGCCCGAGCGCAGGGTTACCGTGACCGAGTATTCCTTTTCGATGATTTTTATGTTCTCGTCAAAGCTGCCGAAAAGCTCGGCCGCCTGCTCCAAATTTTCAAGAGTTACAATCTGCTCGGCCATAGTGAACCTCCGTGATGTATATTCTGTTCTATTTTAACACATTTTTTCCGATTGTAAAAGCCTTTAAGCGCAACTTTTTGCAAGGATCGCGGATAATTCGGCGTCGGGCGCGTCGGGCGCGGGCTTTAAGTCGCGATCAGGGCGTGCTTTCGATGTAATACGGCTTGTTTTCGGCGATGTTTTCGACACATTCGTATTCGCCCGTCGCGGTCATTTCGCCGCGTGAGGTGACGAAGCTGACCTTTCGCGCGACGATTTCGGCGTTTGCGAGGACGCGCTCCTCCTCGGCCCTGAGCAGCGCTTCGCACTCGGTGCGCGCGGCCTTTTCGCTCAAGGTCACCCTGCGGCGCTCCACTTCAAAAAATTCGGCCTGAGCGCGCCAGACGGGCAGCTTCACCCCGCCTATCACAAGGTCGTCGCGCCGCGCCGTGCTGCGGAAGTCGTAGCCTATTCCTCCGAGGTAGAGCGGCACTTTCAGCCCGAAAAAGCCGACTGCCGTGCGCTTGCATGAGCGGCCCGTGTCGGTCAGCTCCTCGCGCTCAAGCGGCACCTTGACCGTCAGAGTCCGCTCGGTCGAGGCGAAAATATCGGCGTCGGAGTGAGTGAACACCGTCGTGCCGTCGCGAAGCTCGGCCGTGCCGGAGACGAGCATTTGCCCCGCCGTGACCGCGTCGCCGACCTTCACCACCGCACTGCCCTTGCGCACGCGTATATCGGTCACGCGCCCGTCCGAAGCGGCCGTGATGTTGCTCAGCTGCCTGTCGCCGACCTGCTTTTTCGCCGCACCGCGCACGTCGACAGTCACGTTCGTCGCGTCGGTGTTTATCGAAACCCATGCGATGTCCGGCACTTTAAGCGCCAGCTGAACGCGCATATTTCCGGCGTCAACGCGGCTTATCGGCGTGCCCGCTTCAAGCCCGATAACCTCGAGCGCCTTGCGCACCTGCGCCTCATCCGCGTCGCCCGTGCAGTTAATGTCAACGCTCCAGACAAAGCGCGGCAAGGTCAGCATGGCCGCGACAAAAATGCACGCGCCGCAGACAAGCCCCTGCCGCCTGCGGTAGCGGTGCGCAAAAAACGGCAGCCCGCGCTTTTCGGTCAGCTTCACTTTTACCGAGCAGCCGCGGCGCAGGGCTTTCAGCCGCTTAAAATCCCGCGCAAACAGGCAGCAGACGATGGACCCGCTTTCTTTTCGCGTGTCCCACAAAATCACGCCCGAGTGGGCGCAGACGTTCAAAAACCGCTCGGGGAAGCGCCCCGAAACGCTCACTCTGACCCAGCCCGAAACAACTCTTATCAGCCACAGCAGAAGCATAGCCTGCCCCCTAACACTTGAACGAAATATCGGTTATCCAACCCGCGATTACGGCTTCGCTGTCGGAGAGAGTCTTGATCTCAAGGCTTCGCCCGCTGAACGTGACCGTGCCGCAGCCGATGTTCAGCCGCACGGCGGAATCGGAGTAGTCGATAAGTCCCTTGCAGCCGTCGACGACCGCCTCACGGTTTGAGTTAAGCTCTATGTGTGCGCCGCCCGAGAGCGTGCCCGCGGGCAGCTCAAGCACGTCGTCGAGCCTTCCCGCCGCCGAGCGCAGCCGATGCCGATTGTTCACAGTATCCACCGCCCGAAAATCAAAGTCAAACTTATGTTAAACCTATGCCGCCGATAATATAAAAATGCGCTTTTGCATACTATTTGAGTGCGAGAGGGAGTGGGAGAATATGAAGCGCAGCGCACAGGCGGTGATGTATGCGGTCGTATGCTGCTTTGCGGCGGTGTCGCTGCTTACAAGCTCGGGCAGCGCCAAACAGGGAATAAGCGACGCGCTGATGCTTGCGTGCAACGTGGTCATTCCGTCGCTGTTTCCGTTTATGGTGCTGACGGGCTGCCTTGTCCGCTCGGGCGCGGCGGCAGCGCTGACAAGGCCGACAGCACCCGCGCTCACAGCCGTGTTCAGGCTGCCGAAGAGCGCCTGCGGCGCGGTGCTGATGTCGTTTATCTCGGGCTATCCGTCGGGTGCTGCAATGACCGCCGAGCTGCTGGAAAGCGGCGAGATAACGCAAAAGCAGGCCGAGCGGATGCTGACCTTTTGTGTGAACGCAGGCCCCGCGATGATACTGTTTGCCGTCGGCGACGCGCTGTTTTCCTCCCGCGCGGCGGGGATCGTGCTGCTTGTCTGTCACATACTCGCGTCGGTCATAATCGGAGCTGTCGGAGCGCGCTTTGCGCCGAAGCAGAGCGCGGGCAGCCGCGCGGTCGAGAGCAAGCCGCCGCATAGCCTTGCCGACGCGTTTGTCGAAGCGACCTCCGACGCGAGCAGTCAAATGCTTGTAATATGCGGCTTTGTTGCGGCCTTCGGCTGCATAACGGCAATGCTGCCGAAAGGGCTTGAGCCGCTTTCGGCGGTGCTTGAGGTGACGCGCGGCACGGCCTGTCTTGCCGAGCGCGGAGCGGCTTTGCCTGTGATAAGCGCGGCACTCGGCTTTTCCGGCGTGTCCGTGATGTGCCAGGTCGCGGCGCTTTCAAAGGGCGCGATACGGCCGTGGGTGCTCGTCTGCTCGCGCGCGGCTCACGCGGCAATCAGTTTTCTGCTGTGTAAGGCGGCTTTGCGGCTGTTTCCGGGCGCGCTTGAGTGCGTGTCCTTCGGCGCGCAGACGGTGCTAGCGTTCTCGGCGACGAGCGTGCCGCTGACCCTGTCAATGCTTGCCTGCGCGGCGATAATGCTGTCAACAGGCTGCAAAGAAAAATAACCCTTTATTTTTGCGCGCGCTTTTGGTATAATTAAAGCGAAAAACGTCCTTTTAAGGGGAGAGACTGATGAAAACAAAAGCGGAAATTTCGCCGCAGTGCGCGCTGTGTGAGGAAGGCCGTCCCTCGCCCGACGGCAAAAAAGTGCTCTGCCTGCGCCGCGGGATTATGAAGCCCGACGACGTCTGCCGCCGCTTCAGCTACGACCCGCTCAAGCGCGAGCCGCAGCTGCCGCCCAAGCGCAAATATGACAGCTCCGATTTTGAACTGTAAAATAATTCTTGACTTTACCACGGCATAGTGGTAAAATATTTCAAATGCTAAATGAAGCCGGCAGGAAATTAGGCTTTTTGCCTTTCCAAAGGTGTAACACTCTCGGGTTGACGTCTTTTGACGCTGATGACTGCTTGGCGGATAGCGTATCTGGAGAAGCCCGCTTTCGCGGGTGCCGAAGGTGCAAGGCGCTTATGACTTAAAAAGCGCTTAATCTCTCAGGCAAAAGGACAGATAACAAAGCCGTTTTTCCGACAGCCTTTTTAAAGGCTGCCTCGGCATTTTGTCTTTTTTGAGAGCGTCGCACCGAAAGCGGCGCTCTTTTTGTTGCGGTGTGGTGCTTTAAGAGGACATTTTGTTTTTGGGAGAGGAATTTATGGAAAGCTTTTTCGACAATCTGACGGCGTTTAACGACTCTGTCAACGGCTTTGTCTGGACAAAGACGGGGCTGTGGCTGCTCATCGCGACGGGTATTATAATGACCTGCGTGACCGCGTTTTTTCAGCTGACTCATATCGGCCTGTGGGTCAAAAGTACGATAGGCAGCCTGTTCAGCAAGAACTCGCACCGCAAGGATAAAAACTCAATTTCGCCGTTTCAGGCGCTGTGCACCGCGCTTGCCGCGACCATCGGCACGGGCAACATCGCAGGCGTCGCGGCGGCTATCGCCATCGGCGGCGCGGGCGCTGTGTTCTGGATGTGGGTCGCCGCATTCTTCGGTATGATGACCAACTATTCCGAGAACGTGCTCGGCATCTACTTCCGCCGCCGCAACAGTAAAAACGAGTGGTCGGGCGGCGCGATGTATTATCTGAGCGACGGCCTCGGCGCCAAAAAGCACTGCAAGGGTCTCGGCAGAGTGCTCGCCGTGCTGTTCTCGGTATTTGCTATCCTCGCTTCGTTCGGAATCGGCAGTATGGGTCAGGTCAACAAGATCGTCTCCAACATCGAGTCGGCGTTCCGCATCGAGAAGCTGTCGAGTATGAAGCTTTACGGAGATATTTCGGTCTATGCGCTCATTCTCGGAATTGCGCTTATGGTACTCGCGGCGCTTATCGTGCTCGGCGGGCTCAAGCGCATCGCCGCCTTTGCCGAAAAGGTCGTGCCGTTTATGGTTGTCATCTTTGTCGTCGGCAGCCTGGTTGTAATCGGCGTAAACTACGCGCATATTCTGCCCGCGTTTAAGGCTATCTTCACCACCGCTTTCAAGCCCGTCGCGGCTGCAGGAGGCGGCATAGGCTACCTCATCAGCGTGGTCGTCACGCAGGGCTTCAAGCGCGGCGTGTTCTCAAACGAGGCAGGCCTCGGCTCATCGGTTATGGTCCACTCGAACTCCAACGTCAAGGAGCCTGTCACCCAGGGTATGTGGGGCATATTTGAGGTGTTTGCCGACACGATGGTCGTCTGCACCATGACCGCTCTGGTCGTGCTGACCTCGGGTGTCTACAACCTTGACACCGGTACGCTTGCCGACGGTATGACCGACGCGACCCTTGTTGCTTCCGCGTTTGACTCGGTGTTCAGCTTCGGCGGTATCGGCTCAAAGTTCATCGCAATCGCAATGTTCCTGTTTGCGTTCACCACCGTGCTCGGCTGGTCGCACTACGGCTCAAAGGCGTGGGAGTACCTGTTCGGCGAGAACACCACTGTCGTGTTCAAGGTCATACATATCTGCACCATTCTGCTCGGCGCTCTGATGACCTCGTCGCTCGCGTGGGATATTTCCGATACGTTCAACGGCCTGATGATGCTGCCGAACCTTATCGGCGTGCTGTCGCTCGCGGGGCTTGTGTCGAAGATTACGAAGAACTACCTCGACCGCCGTGTAAGGGGCAAGAACGTCGAGCCGATGCTGTCGGTCTTCCCCGAAACGCAGAACGAGCAGTACGAAGCAATGCTCAAAGAGGAAGCCGAGGAGGAAAAGGTCGAAGCGACAGTTTAACGGCTTTTAACCTAATACACTTAAAAAGCGCGCTTTCTGGGCTTTCACCGCCCGCAAGCGCGCTTTTTTAATTATTACAAGGGACTTTTCGCCCGCTTAACGTATAACAAGTGAAAGTACAAGATTTTATGGCTTTTAAGGGGGGAGGAAAACGGACTTAACAACCGAAAACTATCGCTGCTTCCCCGACGGCGAGCGGAGCGCCTTTCTCCGACGGCGAGCGGAGCGCCTTTCCCCGACGGCGAGCGCAGCGGCTTCACCGTCGTCGAGTGGGGCGGCCACGCAGGTCAAATGAGCGCAAAAGCGCCCTGAACAACCGCGAAAATCTCCAAATAACCGCAACATCTCCTCAAAAAGCGGCCCGAGCAAAGTGCGTTATGTGAAAAATGCACAAGTTCGGGTCGCTTTATTCTGCCTTTTGACGTGCGGCTTCTTATTGCAGTTTATTTTAAGAAATTGTATAATGAAAACAGAGCAGACGCTCTTTCGAACGACCCAAAGGAAAGGCGGAATAAAAATGAAAAAGCTATTGTCCGTTGCACTTGTTTTGGTGCTTGCTTTCGCCGTCGCCGCGTGCGACAAGGGCGACACCTCAAGCAAAAGTCCGTTCGACTACCGCGCCAGGGGCTATGCCTACTCCGCGACGTGGCTTGACAAATCCACCGCCGAGCAGGTCGACCCCGAATTCACCGATATTCAGATAACGCGGATACACACCGACTGCTTCTTTGCCAAGCGCGTTGTTGGCTGCGAGGTCAGCGATGAGTACGAGATAAAGCTCAACGGCGAGCTGGACGAGAAGTGGTGCGTTGGCGACATCGTCGTGTGCACCTATAAAAATCCGTATTACGACAAAAAGGCGCAGCGCGTCGAGGTCGATATGGTCTCGATAAAGCAGAGCGACGCCGAGCTGTCCTCGTCCGAGCAAACATTTGCAAAGCCGGTCATCTACCTCTACCCCGAGCAGTCGACCGATGTGAGCGTAACGCTCGACCTCGACGGAAAGCTGACCTGCACATACCCGCAGTATAACGACGGGTGGGAAGTGACCGCCGCGCCCGATGGAATTCTGACCGACTCGAGCGGAAAGCAGTATAACTACCTCTACTGGGAGGGCGAGGGAACAGGCGCAAGCGACTTCTCGTCGGGCTTCTGCGTTAAAGGCGCGGACACCGCCGCGTTCCTCGAAAGCGCCCTCGCGCAGCTCGGCCTTACCCGCCGCGAAGCAAACGAATTCATCGTCTACTGGCTGCCCATAATGCAGGAGAACGAGTACAACATAATCTCGTTCCAAGGCGAGACTTATACAAACTCCGCGCGCCTGACTGTCAGCCCGCAGCCCGACACGACTCTTCGCGTGTTCATGGCGTTCAAGGCTTCAAATAAGCCGGTCGCAATCCCCGCACAAACGCTTTCAGCGCCCGAGCGCAGCGGCTTCACCGTCGTCGAATGGGGCGGCACGCAGGTCAAATAAATAAGCCGAACCGACCGCAAGTCAGGCTGAAATGTCCGACTTGCGGTCGATTCTTTCGCTTAAAAGCGGTTGCTGACATTCGTCGAAGCTGCGCGTCAGCTTTCTGTACGCACGCATAAAGTACGCGATCTCCGCCGCCGCGGTCAGCGTCCACGAAACGGGGTACAGCAGGTACAGCGACGGTACGGTCCTGAACGCGGCGAACACCGTGTATATCCAGATTATCCTGAATACGCACGAGCCTGCGACGACTATCACCGTCGGCATCAGGCTCTTGCCGATACCGCGCGAGGCGGCGATGGTCGCGTCCATAAACGCGCTTATCGCGTAGGAAAAGCTCATTATCATCAGCTTTTGCATACCCGCGTCAACAACGGCGGGGTCGGGCGTGAATATCGCCAAAAACTGCCGCCCGAACAGGACGAGCAGCACGCCGATTATCGCAGCCGCGCCGAACGGATAGGCGATGCTCAGCAGATAGCTTTTGAGTATGCGCTTGCGCTTGCGGGCGCCGAAGTTCTGCCCGATGAAGCTTGCGCCCGCGGTGTAGAACGCCGCCATAATGTCATAGACGAGCGCGTCGGCGTTCGCGGCGGCGGAGTTTCCCTCAACCATAACGGAGTCGAACGAGTTTATGCTCGTCTGAATGAACAGGTTGGCGATGGCGAATATCGAATTTTGTATTGCGGCGGGCAGTCCGAGCGCCGAAACGCGCCCTATATAGCGCGGGCTTAAATTGCTCCTTTTAAGCTCAAGACGGTACACCGTGCGGCTGCGCACAAGCAGCATTACGACCACGGCGGCGGAGATGTACTGCGAGATTATGCTCGCATAGGCGACTCCGTCGACGCTCATATCGCAGACGATGACGAAAAACAGGTTTAGCAGCACGTTGATTATGCCCGAAACGGTCAGCACGGCCAACGGTTTTTTCGTGTCGCCGCCTGCGCTGAACACCGCATTGCCGAAGTTGTACACAGCAAGCGCAGGGAAGCCGAAGGAGTATATTCGCAGATAAAGCACCGCGCCGTCCATAAACTCGGGCTTGGTCGAAAGCAGGGCGAGCACAGGCGCAATTATCGCGTTTGCAAACGCGGTCATTATAAGGCCGAACACAAGCGCCGAAAGCGCACAGGTGGTCACGCACCTTGACGTCTCGTCCCGCCTGCCCGCGCCGATGCACTGCGCGACCGCGACGTTTATGCCGCAGCCCAGACCGATGAGCATACCGGTAAACAGCGTTACCAGTATCGAAGTCGAGCCGACGCTGCCGAGCGCGCCGTTGCCCGCAAAGCGGCCTACGACCGCAATATCGGACATATTGAACAGCACCTGAAGCACGTTTGAGAGCATAAGAGGTGCGCCGAGCAGCAGCATACCCCCGGCTATGCTGCCGTTTATCATATCAATATTTTTTTCGCGCGTTTTTGCGGTATGCGACATTTTTTACATTCCTTTTTATTTCAGACAGTCTGACAATTTTAACACCGCCTGCGGATATTGTCAATAAGGACGGGCCCGGTCGGGAACATAATTCAAGCGGCGGCCGAGCTTTTCACCCTGCCGCCGCTTTTTTGTGATTTAAACTTAAATGCTGCGCGCGATTATTTTGCCGTCGACCGACACGGTCACAACGTCGAGCAAAGCGTCGGACAGGCTGTCCTTCACCGCCTTGCGCACCGCGTGCTCAAGCCCGCCGCAGCACGGCACCTCCATTCGCACAACGGTAACGCTGCTTATGCGGTTTAAGCGGAAGATGTCGGTCAGCTTTTCGCTGTAATCGCCGTCGTCGAGCTTCGGACAGCCGATGAGCGTTATCCTGCCGCGCATGAAGTCGTCGTGCATACGCGCATAGGCGTAGGCGGTGCAGTCTGCCGCCACGAGCAGGTGAGCGCCGTCAAGGTACGGCGCGTTGACGGGCACGAGCTTTATCTGTACAGGCCACTGCCCAAGCTGCGAGCGCGAGCCTTGGCTTGAAGCGGGAGCGGCTGTGCCGTCGCCGTCGCGGTTAAACCGCATCATTCTGTGACCCGGGCAGCCCGCATGATGAGCCGCGCCGTGAGCGGCTTTAGCGTGATGAGCGCCGTTTGCGCCGTCGGCGCTTACCGCGTTCGGAGAACCTGCTTTGGCCTGCTTCTCGGCTTTGGCCGCGAGCACGGCCTGTTCGTCGTAAGCCGCCGCCTCGCGCTCGACGAAGGTGATAGCTCCCGTCGGACACGCGGGCAGGCAGTCGCCCAGCCCGTCGCAGTAGTCGTCGCGCATGAGCTTCGCCTTACCGTCGACCATCGCGATAGCGCCCTCGTGGCAGGCGTCGGCGCACGCGCCGCAGCCGTTGCACTTTTCTTCGTCAATGTGAATTATCCGTCTTATCATAAAAAATTCAGCTCCTTTGTTGCTTTGTTGAGCAAATAATAATATAATAATGCTGTAAATTCGGTTGCCGCGGCAACAAAAATCGGAGGAATTTATTTGAAACCGAACGAAACCGCGCTTTTGCGCGAATTGAGCGATGAGGAGATCACCGAGATGAGTGCAAGCTGCCCGCTGCGGCAAAAGCGCTTTGTTAAAAATGAGCGCGTGCTTGCCGCGGGAACGCTCACGCGCGAGCTGGGACTTGTCCTCTCGGGCAGCGTGATAATCGAGTCGCTCTCAGGCTCGGGCGAGCGAGTTGTGCTCAGCCGAATTGCGGCGGGTCAGGCGTTCGCCGAGACTTACGCGATCTGCGGCGAGCAGCTCGCCGTCGATGTGACCGCCGCAGAGGACAGCGAGATCGCCTTTCTCAACCTGAAATCGGTGCTTGACCCGCTCGGCGGCAGCTGGCGCGACAAGCTGATAAGGCGGCTGCTCATCATCTCGGCACAAAAAAATCTGGTGCTCAGCGAGCGCATATTCTGCGCGTCGCCTAAGTCCGCTCGGGGGAAGATCAGCGCCTATCTGCGCTTTGCGGCAGTAAAAAGCGGCCGAGCGGAATTTGACATTCCGTTCGACCGACAGCAGCTTGCCGACCATCTCGGCCTTGAACGCAGTGCGCTTTCACGCGAGCTCGGACGAATGCGCGACGACGGCCTTATCGAGTTTAAGAAGTCGCACTTTTGCCTGACAGGGCTTGATTAAATGCGCTTTCAGGCCGCTTTCTTTTTGAAAAATGAGGGCGCCTGCGCCAAAATCACCGACGCGAAAACGAGCGCGCAGCCCGCAAGCTCGGCGGGGGAGAGCCGCTCGTTGAGCAGCACCCAGCCCGCAAGTGCCGCGAACACGGACTCAAGGCTCATGACAATGGTTGCGACGGTCGGCTCGGCGTACTTCTGCCCGATTATTTGCAGCGTGTACGCAACGCCGCTCGACAGCACGCCCGCATAGGCGACGGGCAGCCAGGCCTGCGCGATAACGCCGAAATCGGGCTGCTCAAAGATAAACGCGCACACAGTCGACAGCACGCTGCAAACGATGAACTGTACAAATGACATCGCGATGCCGTCGGTGTCGTTGAAGCGGTCGACCGCCATTATGTAGGCGGCGTAGCCTACCGCGCACAGCAGTATGAGCAGGTCGCCGAAGTACACGCGGTCAATTCCGCCCGACAGGCACAGCATATACATTCCCGCCACGCAGCCGACGGCCGCGACGATAACGGTCGGGTGCAGCTTCTTGCCCGTAAACACCGCGATGACCGCGACCATAACAACGTAAGTCGCTGTCAGAAAGCCCGCGCGCCCCGAAGCCGCCGCGCCTGCGGGATAGGCCTCGATTCCCGCTTGCTGCAGGTTTGCTGCCGCAAACAGCAGAGCGCCGATTATCGCGCCGCCGACAAGCTCGCTCTTTCCGAAAGCTTTGCGTTCGGGGCGCACTCCCTTTATGCGCCTGAAAGCGGCGCGCACAAGCAGCACAGCGCCCAAAAATATCGCCGCAATGACCGAGCGCGCGGCATTGAACGTAAACGCCGAGACTGTGCCGGACGCGGAGGTCTGCGCGACGAAAGCCGTGCCCCATATAAATGCCGTGAGCAGCAAAATCAGCGTACCTTTAAGACTTTTCATACATTTCTCCTGTATATTTATGCACTAAAGCTTATAGTATCACATTATATTTGTCAAATCAAGAGCGGTTTTGCCGAAAAAGCGCGCCCGCGCTTGCTTTTTTGCATATTATATGGTAGGATAACTCTACTTCATTTGAAAACGGAGTTGTTAAAATGCGAAGGCTCGGATATAAGCACACGGTCGCCGCGTGCTGTATCGGATACATAACACAGGCGATAGTCGCAACTTTTGTGCCGCTGCTGTTCGTGCAGTTTCAAAACGAGTACGCGGTCACGCTCAGCCAGCTGTCGCTGCTCGTGTTCGTCACGTTTGCGGTGCAGCTGATGACCGATCTGGCGCTTTCAAAGCTGCTCGACTTTATCAGCGCCCGCGTGATCGTTATCGTCGCGCACGTCTTTTCGGCCGTCGGCCTTGCAGCAATGTGCTTCCTGCCGCAGCTGATGAGCGCAAAATTCGCCGCGCTGATGACGGCTGTGGTGCTCTATTCGATAGGCGGCGGAATGATTGAGGTCATTGTCAGCCCTCTCGTAACTACATGCCCGAGCAGCAACAACCCGGCGCTTATGAGCGTATTGCACTCGTTCTACAGCTGGGGTCAGGTGCTCGTCGTGCTGCTTTCGACGGCGTACTTCGCGCTGTTCGGCGTGGCAAACTGGCGCTATATGGCGCTTGTCTGGGCGGCGCTGCCTACGCTCAACGCGATATATTTCTGCTTCGTTCCGGTCGACGACATCACCGATAATTCGGGCGGGTCGGGCAAGGCGGTGTTTTCAAAAGCCTTCTTCATCATGCTTGCCGTTATGCTCTGCGGCGGCGCAAGCGAAATTGCGATAGGGCAGTGGGCCTCCGCCTTTGCCGAGGAGGGTCTCGGCATAAGCAAGACGCAGGGCGACCTTGCGGGCGTGTGCCTGTTTGCAGTGGGAATGGGACTTTCCCGCGTGCTGTATTCAAGGCTCAGCGGGCGCATAAGGCTTATTAACTTTATGATGGTGAGTGCCGTCTTCTGCATTGCGGGCTATCTTATCAGCGCACTTGTGCCCGTGCCGCTCTTGGCTCTTGCGGGTTGCGCGATATGCGGCGTTTCCGTCGGAATTATGTGGCCGGGCACGCTCAGCCTTGCTTCAAAGCACATAAGGGGCTCGGGCGGAATGTTCGCTCTGCTTGCGTTCGGCGGCGATATCGGCTGCTCGGTGGGTCCTGCGGTGGTCGGCCTTGTCTCGCAGCAGACGGGCGGTCAGCTGCGCCACGGCCTGCTCGCGGCGACGGTGTTCCCGCTTATGCTGCTGGTCGGAATAATCGCGATGAAGCACTCTTTTGCAAAAGCTGAACAGTAAGGCACAAACCGGGCTTTAAAATAAGCTCGGTTTTTTGCGATTTTTGTTGCTTTTTATATGTGGATATGCTACACTTACCGTAGGTGAAAACCAATCTGATTTGTAAAGGAAGAAATGCTTATGCCACCTGTCGGAATTATTGTTTTACTGGTTATCCTCGCAGTAATAATCCTGATTTTGCTCAGCAATATCCGCGTCGTGCCTCAGGCGACGGAGTACGTCATCGAGTTCCTCGGCAAGTACAAGACCACATGGAGCGCAGGCTTGCATTTCAAGATTCCGTTTGTCGAGGCCGTGGCCAAGAGAATCACTATCAAGGAGCAGGTCATGGACTCTCCTCCGCAGCCTGTTATCACCAAGGACAACGTCACAATGCAGATAGACACCGTCGTCTATTTCACCATTTTCGACTCCAAGCTCTACACCTACGGAGCGGTCAATCCGCTCAGCGCGCTTGAAAACCTGACCGCGACCACGCTGCGCAACATCGTCGGCGGACTCAACCTCGACGATACGCTCACTTCGCGCGACAATATCAACGCGGAGATGACCAACCTGCTCGACGTCGCGACCGACAAGTGGGGCATCAAGGTCAACCGCGTCGAGCTGAAGAATATTATCCCGCCCAGAGAGATCCAGAATGCGATGGAGAAGCAGATGAAGGCTGAGCGCGACCGCCGCGAGACGCTGCTTCAGGCAGAGGGTCACAAGGCCGCGGCCATCACCCGCGCCGAGGGCGACAAGCAGGCTATGATACTCGCCGCCGAGGGTGAGCGCGACGCAAGCATCGCCCGCGCCGAGGGTGAAGCGCGCGCCATCTACCTCGCCAAAAAGGCCGAAGCCGACGGACTTCTTGCGCTCAAGGAAGCGGGAGTCGACGCCGCCGTACTCGAGCTGAAAAAATATGAGGCGCTCGTCAAGATGTGCGACGGCAAGGCCGCCAAGATCATCGTTCCGACCGACGCTGTCAACACCGCCACCCGCGATGTGCTCTTTTCCGAGCTGACGGGTCTGGGCGACAAGACCGATCCCGCGCCCGCTCCTGTCGAGAAGCCGAAGGCCGACCCCTGCTGCAACGACGACGATTACTATATCGAGCAGGCCGAGGACAAGGGCCGCTGACAGGGCAGACTAATAATTATGTAAACCGAGAAGCCCCTGCAATCCGTCGGGATTGCAGGGGCTTTGCCGTGTATTGCAGGGGGCTTTGCCGTGTATTGCAGGGGCTTTGCCGCGTATTGCAGGGGGCTTTGTCGCGCATTGCAGGGGTTTTGCCGCGTATTGCAGGGGTTTTGCCGCGTATTGCAGGGGCTTTGCCGCGTTAGAATGTGCTCGGAATGGAGACAATCGCTTACACTGTTATGCGCCGCGCCTTACGAAAACTTCTTCGACTGCGCGACGGCGAGGGCGTCGCAGCGCTCGTTTTCGGCGTGCCCCGCGTGACCCTTTATCCAGTTGAAGCTGACCGAGTGCTTCTCGGTCAGCTCAAGCAGCCGCTCCCACAAATCGGGGTTGAGCGCGGGCTTCTTGTCCTTCCTGCGCCAGCCGTCAGCGCGCCACGAGCGCGCCCAGCCCTTCGTTATCCCGTCGACAACATAGCGCGAGTCGGTCGTGACATTCACCTCGCACGGCTCCTTGAGCGCTTCAAGCCCGTTGATAACGGCCGAAAGCTCCATTCGGTTGTTCGTCGTCTGACTTTCACCGCCCGAAAGCTCCTTTTCTCTGCCCTGATAGCGCAGGATAGTGCCCCAGCCGCCCGGACCCGGATTGCCCGAGCACGCACCGTCGGTGAACATTTCAATCTGCTTCATTTCACAGCTCCTCCGCATTGAAGCGCGTCGTCAGCGCCAGCATATAGCGATAAAGCTCCGCCGCCGCAGAGTACGCGCCGCTCAGCTCCCTGATGAGCTTTTTCGGCTCGTTCAGACGCTTGACGCTTTTTGTGCTGCTGATGACAAACGGCGCTTTTTGGTCGTACCACTGCGCGGCGACCGCGTTTTCGATTCCGTCGGCGGCCGCTTTTGAGCGCTTGTAGGAGTTGTCGTCAATCTTAAAGCCTGCGGCAGCGGCCTGCTCGGTCGCGGCAAGCAGCGGGTTCGGATTTTCCCTTATCTGCGCGCGCCAAAGCTCCATAAAGCGCGGCGAAGCGCTGATTACCCCGCAGCCGTAGTTGTAGCCGTCGGGCCATATCTCAAACCAGAAGCCGGGGGTCGGCAGCTCGTTTTTCTGATGTCTGAACATCAGCCACAGGTTCTCGCGATAAAGCGACTTGTCGTTGGTGTATCGCGTGTCGCGCCGCACGCGGGAAAGGCACCTGCGCGTGTCAAGAATAAAATCGGGGTTGATAGTCTCAAGCAGTCCGCTAAGATCCGCGACGATGCAGCGCATGGGTATCACGACCTGCTCGTTTATCTGCTTTTTGTGCGCTTCGTAAAATTCCTTTGAGTCGTTGAAGCGGTTTTCCGCCAACAGCATAAGCCCCTCGGGCTTTATTCCCGTAAAATTCATTGTCCCTCATTCTCCCTGCAAACCTCGAAGCACAGCTGCTCAAGCTGCTCCATCGAGCTAATCTCGCCGCTTCTTCTTCTGAACTCGGCCGCGCCGCGCAATCCCCGCATATACCACGCCGCGTGCTTGCGCATCTCGCGCATTGCGACGCGCTCGCCCTTGTCGGCGACGGTCATCTGCGCCTGACGAATAAGCAACAGCATACGCTGCGATACGGGCGGGTCGGGCACGATTCTGCCTTCGCCTATGAACGCGTTTATCTGACTGAATATCCACGGCGCGCCCATCGCCGCGCGGCCGACAAGAACAAAGTCGCAGTCGGTCTCCTCATACATAAGAGCGGCGCTTTGCGCGTCGACTACGTCTCCGTTGCCGATGACGGGAATGCCGACGGCCAGCTTGACTGCGCGGATTATCTTCCGGTCGGCGCTCGGCGCGTACATCTGCGCGCGGGTGCGGCCGTGAACGGTCACGGCGGAAGCTCCCGCCGCCTCGCAGCGCTTGGCAAGCTCAACGGCATTGACGCTGTCCGCGTCCCAGCCCGAGCGCATCTTGACCGTGACCGGCACGTCGCTTGCCTTGACGACCGCCGCGACGATTTTCTCGGCCAGCTCGGGCGTTTTCATAAGCAGAGCGCCGCCGCCCGAAGCCGCGACCTTGGGCGCGGGGCAGCCCATATTGATGTCGATAAAATCCGGCTTTCTCTCGCACGCGGCGCGCGCAGCCTCGGCCATAATCTCGGGGTCGCAACCGAAAAGCTGCAGCCCCCCGGGGCGCTCCTCATCGGTTATGCGCAGCAGCGAGTGCGACTTTTTGTCGCCCATCGAGACGGCCTTTGAGCTTATCAGCTCGCTGACGGTGTAGGCCGCGCCGTAAGAGCGGCACAGCTGCCTGAACGATGTGTCGGCCACGCCTGCCATAGGTGCGAGAGCGGCGAAGCCCTCCAATTCAATGTTTCCTATCTTCATAATGTCTCCGAAAAATTGATTTAACACTGATATATTATCATATCTTCGCCTAAATTTCAAAATAATTATACGAAAACGAGCCAAGATGTGCTATACTTATACTAAATGACCTGACAGAGAGGGGCAAAAGCCGAATGAAGCTGCTGCTTTTGGACGGTAACAGTATCGTCAACCGCGCCTATTACGGTATAAAGCTGCTTACGACCAAGGACGGCCGATTTACCAACGGTATCTACGGCTTTCTGAATATACTGCTGCGTCTGACCGATATGACCGGGCCTGACGCCGTGTGCGTGGCGTTCGACGTTCACGCACCGACCTTCAGACACAAGATCTACGACGCGTACAAAGCGGGCAGAAAGGGTATGCCCGATGAGCTGAAGCAGCAGATGCCCGTGCTCAAGGAGCTGCTCAAGGCCCTCGGCTACGCTATAGTCGAATGCGAGGGTTGGGAGGCCGACGACATCATCGGCACTCTGTCCGCCGCAGCGCGAAACGGCGGCGATACCTGCTTCATTGCGACGGGCGACCGCGACTCGCTGCAGCTTGTCGGCGGGGGAGTGGAGGTGCTGCTGACCGCCACAAAAATGGGCAGACCCGAAATCATACGCTGCGACGAGCCCGCAATCGCCGAAAAATACGGCGGCCTGAAGCCCGCCGACCTCATTGAAGTAAAGGCGCTCATGGGCGACTCGTCCGACAATATTCCGGGCGTTGCGGGAATAGGGGAAAAGACCGCCGTTGCGCTCATCTCCGAGTTTGGCAGCGTCGACGGGGTCTACGCCAACCTCGACTCGCCGTCGATAAAGCCGGGCGCGCGCGCCAAGCTTGAAGCGGGCAGGGACAGCGCCTATCTCTCGCGCACGCTCGGCACGATCTCGCTTGAAGCGCCGATCGACACCGATTTAAACGACTATATCCCCAAAAAGCGCGACGACGCGCGGGTCGCGGCTATGCTTGCCGACCTCGAGATGTTCAAGCTCATCGACCGCTTCGGATTAAGCGACGTGCCGGTGCAGCTCAGCTTTGACGAGCCTGCCGCCGTGCCCGAGTTTACGCTGTGCGAGCTGTCTCGGCTTGTCGGCGGCAGCGCCGACATCTGCCTCGGCGACGGCGCTGCATATGCCGTGTGCGGCAAAAGTGTTGCGCCTATACCAGAGGGCGGGCTTGCCGCCTTTGTGCGCGGCAAAACGGTGCGCGTCAGCGACTCAAAGCGGCTGTTCCACCTTGTGCCCGATGCGGACGTGAGCTTCGATTCGTCCCTTGCGGCGTACCTGCTCAATCCGTCGGCGAGCGGCTATGACGTGCCTCGCCTTGTGCAGGAGTACGGCGTGAGCGCAAGCGTTTCGGGCGACGAGGGCGCGTCTCTTGCCGCCGCGTTCAGCCTGCTGTGCGACGCGCTTTCGGAAAAAATCGACGAGCTCGGCCAGCACAAGCTGCTGTGCGAGATGGAGATACCGCTTGCCCGCGTGCTTGCGGATATGGAAGAGGTCGGCTTCAGCGTCGACACCGACGGCATAAAGCGCTTCGGCGACACGCTCGAAGTGCGCATAGGCGAGCTTGAGCGCGCAATATGGGACGCCGTCGGGTACGAATTTAACTTGAATTCCCCCAAGCAGCTGGGCGAAGCGCTGTTTGAAAAGCTCGGTCTGCCTGCGGGCAAAAAGACCAAGTCAGGCTATTCGACAAGCGCCGACGTGCTCGAGGGGCTGCGGGACAGGCACCCTGCCGTCGAAATGCTGCTTGAATACCGTCAGCTCACCAAATTGAAATCGACTTACTGTGACGGTCTGCTCAAAGCCGTCTCGGAGGACGGCCGCATACACTCGACCCTCAATCAGACCGAGACCCGCACGGGCCGAATAAGCTCGACCGAGCCTAATCTGCAGAATATTCCCGTAAGGAGCGAGCTGGGCGCGCAGATGCGCCGCTTTTTTGTCGCCCCTGAGGGCAGGGTGCTGTGCGATGCCGACTATTCGCAGATCGAGCTGCGCGTGCTGGCTGATATGTCGGGCGACGAGGTCATGTGCGACGCGTTCAATAAAGGCGTCGACATTCACACCGTCACCGCTTCGCAGGTGTTCGGCCTGCCCGTCGAGGCTGTGCCGCCGATAATGCGCTCGCGCGCGAAAGCCGTCAACTTCGGCATCGTCTACGGCATCGGCGCGTTTTCGCTTGCAAAGGACATCGGAGTCAGCTTCAGTGAGGCCAAGCAGTACATCGAGGGCTACCTTGCCAAGTACCGCGGGGTCGACCGTTATATGCACGACGTGGTCGCAAAGGCGAGCGAGCAGGGCTTCGTTGAGACAAAGTTCGGCCGCAGGCGCTATCTGCCTGAACTGCGCTCGTCCGATCACAACCTGCGCGCGTTCGGCGAAAGGGTCGCCCGCAACGCTCCCATTCAGGGTACGGCGGCTGATATAATCAAAATTGCGATGATAAAGGTTTATGAGCGGCTCAAGGCGGAAAAGCTCGACGCGCGCCTTATCCTCCAGATTCACGACGAGCTTATCGTTGAGGCAAGCGCCGCCGACGCACCGCGCGCCGCCGAGATAATGAGTGAAGAAATGCAGTCGGCCTGCAAGCTGAGCGTGCCGATTCCCGCCGATGTTCACATCGGCCGCGACTGGTACGCTGCCAAGGGCTGAGAAGGTGAAAATTTAAGATGAAAAAAGTTTTGTTTATATGCACGGGCAACACCTGCCGCTCCCCGATGGCGGCGGCGCTGTTCAATGAATATGCGCGCCTGAACGGCCTTGATATGGCTGCCGACAGTGCGGGCGTTGCGGCGGCCGACGGCAGCCCCGCTTCCGAAAATTCGGTGGAGGCGCTCAAAGAAATCGGCATTGATTTAAGCACTCACCGCTCCAAATGCATAAGCCGCAGCCTGCTCGACTCGGCCGACCTCATCGTCTGCATGAGCGAGAGCCACGCAAACCTGCTGCGGCAGGCGGGCTACAGCCCAGTCGTGTTCGGCAGCGGCATACCCGACCCCTACGGCTACCCGCTCGACGAGTACCGCCTTTGCCGCGATAAAATGATGTCCGCGATACCCGACATCGCGGCAAGGCTGCAATGAACATAAGGCTCGCGCGCCCCGCCGACTGCGCCGCTCTGGCCGAGCTTTGCCGCCGCTGCATACCGCAGCCGTGGTCGGCCGCTTCGTTTGAAAGCGAGCTTGAAAAAGGCTCGCTCGCGGTCGTCGCGGAGGAGGAACGCATCGTCGGCTTCGCCGTGCTCGGGTTTGACGGCGACTTTGCCTATCTGCACCTGCTGGCCGTCGACGACGGCTTCAGACGGCGCGGTATCGCGCGTTCGCTTATGGAGCGCGTGCACGCTGCGGCAAAGTCGAGCGCAGCGGAGCGAATTTTGCTCGAGGTGCGGCAGTCAAACTCGACCGCGCAGGCGCTTTATGCGGCGCTCGGATACGAAAAACTGGCCGTTCGGCACGGATTTTACTCCGACCCTCGCGAGGACGGCATTACAATGCAAAAGGTGATAAAATGAAGATACTCGCTATCGAATCCTCCTGCGACGAGACGGCCGCCGCCGTCTGCGAGGGCAGAAGGGTGCTCTCAAACGTCGTTGCGACTCAGGTCGCCGAGCACCGCCTTTACGGCGGCGTCGTGCCCGAGATCGCGTCGCGCCGCCACTGCGAAGCCATATCGGGCGTGACCGGGAAAGCGCTTTCCGACGCATCGTGCACGCTCGACGACATCGACGCTGTAGCCGTGACCTACGCGCCGGGGCTTATCGGCGCGCTGCTCGTCGGCGTGAACTTCGCCAAGGGACTCGCGCTTGCAACGGGCAAACCGCTTATTCCTGTGCACCATCTGCGCTCGCATATCGCGGCCAATTACATAACCGCGCCCGAGCTTGAGCCGCCGTTTCTCTGCCTCGTCGTGTCGGGCGGGCACAGCCACGTTGTCGAGGTGCGCGACTACACCGACTACCGCATAATCGGAAGAACGCACGACGACGCGGCGGGCGAGTGCTTCGACAAAGCCGCCCGCGCCATGGGTATGCCGTACCCCGGCGGAATCGAGCTTGACCGAGCGGCCGAGTCGGGCAACGCCGATGCATACAGGCTGCCGTTTCCGAAAATCGAAGGCGCTAAGTACGATTTCAGCTTTTCAGGGCTTAAAACTGCCGTTGTCAATACTCTGCACAACGCCGCTCAAAAGGGCGAGCAGGTGAATGTCGCCGATATGTCGGCCGCGCTGCGCCGCCGCGTGTGCGATATGCTGATAACCTCGACTTTCTCCGCCGCGACCGACCTCGGATACAGTAAAATAGCCGTCGCGGGCGGCGTTTCGGCCAACTCCGAGCTGCGCCGCAGAATGAAGGACGAGTGCGCCCGCCGCGGGTGTGAGCTGCACTTTCCCGAGCTTAAATATTGCGGCGACAACGCCGCGATGGTCGGCGTTCAGGCCTACTATGAGTACCTTGCGGGCAACATCGCCGACGAGGGGCTGAACGCCTACGCAACGATGCCGATAAACGAGCAGGCTTAAAGCCTCCGGCTGCACAAGAAGCGCCTTTTCAAGCAAAGAGAGGGCGCTTTTTTCGCGCTTTGCCGCCAAAAGGGTAAAGCCGCTTCACAAACGCAGAAAAACCGCAGTTCTGTCACAGAAAATTCATAATTTTACTATTGAAATTTGACAATCAGGCATATATAATATATTCGAGGAAGATTTGAAGCTGCAAAAGGCTTCGGTCGTTAAATTCATTTATATTATTGCCTTTCACGGCATTAAGAAAGGAAGATCTCAAATGACCAGTAACAAGAGTGTTCTCGAGTTTGTCGAGAAGATCAAGGAGCTTGTCTGCCCTGATTCCGTTATGTGGATCGACGGCAGTGAGGAACAGCTCGAAGGGCTTCGCAAGAAGGCTGTCGAGTCCGGTGAGATGATAAAACTCAATGAGGAGAAGTTGCCCGGCTGCTATCTCCACAGAACCAAGGTGAACGACGTCGCCCGCGTTGAGGGACGTACCTTCATCTGCGCAAGAGAGAAAGAGAATGCAGGCCCGACCAACAACTGGATGGACCCGCAGGAAGCTTATAAGATGCTTTTCGACATCGCCCGCGGCAGTTATAAGGGACGTACCATGTACATCATTCCTTACTCCATGGGTCCTGTCGGCTCTCCGCTTGCCAAGATAGGCATTGAGATCACCGACTCCATCTACGTTGTTCTCAACATGAACATTATGACCCGCGTCGGTCAGAAGGTTCTCGACGTTCTCGGTGACAGCAACGACTGGGTGCGCGGCTTCCATGCCAGCTGCGACATCGACGAGGAGAAGCGCTACATCTGCCAGTTCCCCGAGGACAACACCATAATCTCCGTCAACTCCGCTTACGGCGGCAACGTCCTGCTCGGCAAGAAGTGCTTCGCTCTGCGTATTGCTTCCTATCAGGGCTGGAAAGAGGGCTGGATGGCTGAGCATATGCTTATCCTCGGCCTTGAGAATCCGAAGGGCGAGGTCAAGTACATCGCCGCTGCTTTCCCGTCTGCCTGCGGTAAGACCAACCTTGCAATGCTTATCCCGCCCGAGTACCTCCGCAAGAAGGGCTACAAGATCTGGACTGTCGGCGACGACATCAGCTGGATGCGCATAGGCGAGGACGGCCGTCTCTATGCTATCAATCCCGAGAACGGCTTCTTCGGCGTTGCTCCCGGCACCAACGAGAAGTCCAACTTCAATGCGCTTGAGTCAACCAAGAAGAATACCATCTTCACCAACGTCTGCTACAATGTTGACGACAACACCGTTTGGTGGGAGGGTCTTGATAAGAACCCGCCGAAGAACGCTATCGACTGGACCGGCAAGCCGTGGGACTATACCAAGTTCAACAAGGCTGACAAGTCCACCTACGGCGCTCACCCGAACAGCCGCTTCACCGCGCCTGCCGTCAACTGCCCGTGCATTTCTCCCGAGTTTGAGTCGGGCAAGGGCGTGCCGATTTCCGCCATCATCTTCGGCGGCCGCCGCGCTAAGCTCACTCCTCTGGTCTATCAGTCAAGGGATTGGGTCAACGGCGTGTTCATCGGCTCGACCATGGCAAGTGAGACTACCGCCGCCGCCTCCGGTGCAGTCGGCGTAGTTCGCCGCGACCCGATGGCTATGCTCCCGTTCTGCGGCTACAATATGGGCGACTATTTCGCTCATTGGCTCGAGATGGGTGAGAAACTCGGCGACAAGGCTCCGAAGATCTTCAACGTCAACTGGTTCCGCACCGATGACGAGGGCAACTTCATGTGGCCCGGCTTCGGCGACAATATGCGCGTGCTCAACTGGATCATCGACCGTTGTGAGGGCAAGGCCGACGCTCAGGAGACCGCTATCGGCTACCTGCCGAGACCCGAGGACATCGACCTGACCGACCTCAATATGGACATCGACACCCTCAAGACTATCCTTGACGTCGATAAGGACGCCTGGAATAAGGAAGCCGACGAGATTGTCGAGCACTACAAGAAGTTCGGCGACAAGCTGCCGAAGGCTCTTGCAGAGCAGCTCGAGGCTCTCAAGGCTCGCCTCGCCGACTGATCAGGCTTTGAGCTTGATTCAGCCGTGAATTAAATCGGTAAAGCACCGACACAGTAACCTCTGTCGGTGCTTTTTGTCGGTTGGCGGCACTTTTTTGTTTGCCAAAAAGTTGAGCTTGCAAAAGAGCAATCTTTGTGATACAATAAGGTTTATAAATGAGCAGGCGAGAATCCTGCCCAAATGATTTTGTTTTTACGGAGACAGCTTTATGGATAAAGAGTTATATGCAGCGCCCCATGCGGAGATCGTCATATTCAGGGGCGATATTATTACGGCCAGCGTCGATAGACCTATTGAACTACCTGATCTGCCGTTTAACCGCAGCCGACTTTTCTCCGATACCCCCGTCGAATCGGTAAAATAACACATTTAATTGCCGCCTGATGTCGGACAAGCTCCGATGTCAGGCGGCTTTTTGCATATAATATTCACAAAGCGGGTCACCGAATTTTATGCTGAATTACAGAGTTTGCTTTTGCAGTTGAATATGATTTGCATATCTCAGCTGCTCCGCGATAATACAAATGTGTGAAGGGATAATAAAAGCGCCCGAAAGGAACCTGTTGGTAAGCACCGCTGTAAAGGACTGTTGATCTCAAACCGATGTGATATTAAGAAAACAACGATTTATAGATATTCACGACATCGGCTTTGGTAACTTCTTTCACTGTGTTTGCGGGGCTTCCGCTTGCAAGTGCGTCATCTGCCATTTTATCTGTATTGCCGAAGAAATCTTCCTTATCTATACCGTATTCGGCAAGTGGGGGCACCTCAAGCTTTTTGCAAATATCACCGATTGCCTCCAAAAAAGCTGCGGCGGCGGTTTCATCATCCGTCTTACAGTCAGCCGCATTTATTGCTCTGCCGAGATCGGCAAAACGGTCAACAACTCCGTCAAGCGCAAAGGACATACATTTATATAAAAGCATTGCGTTTGAAAGTCCGTGCGGTACATGGTAAAGCGCGCCTATCGGTCGACTCATTCCGTGAACAACGGTTACAGAGGAATTGTTAATAGCTATGCCTGCTTCAAGCGCGGCGATTGCCGTTTCGTTTCGCGCCGTCAAATCGGTACCGTCAGCATTCGCTTTTAGGCTTGTGATAAGTGATTCGGTTAAAATTCCGGGGCAAAGAAAAAACGCTCAAAGCCGCATAAACAAAGGCTTTGAGCGTTGGTGCGGATAAGAGGACTTGAACCTCCACCGAGTTGCCCCGACTAGAACCTGAATCTAGCGCGTCTGCCGATTCCGCCATATCCGCATATGAATCTCCCTATTTTTACACGGTGGGAGCACCGAGGCGGAGCTTACTTGGTTTCAGCTTGATCCGCGGGCGCCGACTCGCTGTCAGCAACAGTTATTATATAATCGCAGCGGCCCATTGTCAAGTCTTTTTTTCTGAAGAGCTTGAAATTCTGCAGAATTTTCGCTATCATGGATGGCAGTAATACTCGTGTTTGAAAGGAGGCCGCCGCCGTGAATCCGCTCGGGCTGTACGTCCACATACCGTTTTGCGTGAAAAAATGCGGATACTGCGATTTCTACTCCGTATGCGACCTAACGCTCGCCGATGCCTACACCGATGAGCTCGTGCGCCGAATCGAGCGGCTCGGCAACCGCTTCGACACTCTATACTTCGGAGGAGGAACGCCGTCGCTGCTCGGCGGCGAGCGCCTTTGCAGGCTGATAGCCGCCGCGCGTCCGAAGCTGACCGACGACTGCGAGATAACCGTCGAGGTCAACCCGGGCGACGACCTGGCCGCGCTGCTGCCGCGGCTTGCTGAAGCGGGAGTCAACCGCCTGTCAATCGGTATGCAGTCGCACTGCGACTCGGTGCTCGCAGCACTCACGCGCCGCCACAGCGCCCGCGACGTCGACTTGGCCGTCGGGCTCGCCCAAAAGAGCGGAATCACCGACATCTCGCTCGACGTAATGCTCGGCGTGGAACGCCAGACCCCGCAAACACTGCGCGAAACGCTCGAATTTTGCACAAACTGCGGTGCGACCCACATCTCCGCCTATATGCTGAAAATCGAGCCGAACACGCCGTTTTCCGCGCAGAGCGACCGAATGTGCCTGCCCGACGAGGACGCGACCGCCGATATGTACCTGCAGGTCTGCTCGGCGCTCGGTGCGGCGGGCTTCGAGCATTACGAGATCAGCAACTTTGCGCGCGAGGGCTTCCGCAGCCGCCATAATATGAAGTATTGGCGCTGCGAGCCTTACGTCGGCCTCGGCCCCGCAGCGCACTCGTTCGACGGAAAGCGGCGCACCTGCTTCCCGCGCAGCCTGACGGCGTTCCTCGACGGCGGCGGGGAGGAGCTCGAGGGCGACGGCGGCTCTCTCGAGGAGTACGCGATGCTGCGCCTGCGCCTGAGCGACGGCCTTGAGCGCAAAGCGGCGCTCGAGCGCTTTCCGACCTGCGAGCGCGACATAGCCGAAATCTTCGCCAAGGCCGCGCCGCTCGCGAAAAACGGCCTGGTCACCGTGACGGGGGAGCGCGTCGCGCTGACCGAGCGCGGCTTCCTGCTCTCAACGCCCGTTACGGCCGGGCTGCTGTATTGATACGCGCGTATGCGCGTGCGCGATACATATTAACCGCTACTCGAACTTATCGCCGCGCTGCCGACCCGACCGCTCAAACACGTTCAGCGACCCACCCGCCGCGCACGTCGCGAGGAACACGTCGCCGAGCGAGTGCCCGCCGAGCGACAGCTGCCGCCTGAGCCACGCTTCGTCGTAGCCGACAGACGCGAGATTGTCAGGCATGATCCTGCCGTCAATTATGACGTTTGCACAGACGGATTCCTGCTCCGCCTTCACTTCAAGGTCGCTCGGAGTCACAGGGCGGCTCGCGCTCACCGGCAGAAAGCTCAGCTTGCCGTTCGGCTCGACGACGACCGTGTCGAGCCGGCTCAAATCGAAGTATCCGCTGTTGCGGCACGACGAGAGAAATTCGTTTAAGTCGAGCTTCAGCCGCTTGAACTCAGCGTCGTACAGCTTGCCATTCTCCATAAGCACGACGGGCTTGCCGTTGAGCAGGCGACGCAGCCTTATCGAGTGGTTGGTCACGATCGACAGCCCGAGCGTCGCCGCGCCGTAAACGGCCATTGCGATCAGCGGCTCAAAAATATCGTCAAGCCTGCTTATCGCCATCTCGGCCGCAATCGAGCCGATCGTGATGCTGTTGATGTAGTCAAACAGGCTCAATTCCGACACCTGACGGTACCCTATGAGCTTTGTTATGATAAAGAGTACCGCCACCGAAATCAAAGAAGCGACAACAATTTGCAGCAAGTTCATTTTTATTCCTCCGCCTCACGAGTAATGCGATACTATATAATGATGCAAAAAAGGCGAAAATATACAAGATAATGAGTCGCAAAAAAAGTTGAAAAAATTATCAAAAAAAGTGTTGACAAAAGGGGATAGGTGTGGTAGTATAATCAGGCGCTCAACGAGAGCGCGGGCAAAAAGGAC
>CAKSQO010000013.1 GCA_934486615.1 uncultured Eubacteriales bacterium
GGCGGCAGCCGTTGTGCGGAGGTCTGGCGGCAGCCGTTGTGCGGAGGTCTGGCGGCAGCCGTTGTGCGGAGGTCTGGCGGCAGCCGTTGTGCGGAGGTCTGGCGGCAGCCGTTAAGCGGAGGTCGGGTCGGAAAGTGCCGCTCGGAATCCGCCGTTCGAAAAGCGAATCGGAATCGTAAAGCACTCCCGTACTCACACAGCACGATTTAAAGCGCGAAATCGAGTTTTTGTGCTTTGAAGCAGCTTTGAAACACGGATTTGCGAGCGGCGATTTTCAGCATTTAAGCTCAAACCGTTACCCGCCGATTTTGAAGCAGACCGCAAACCCCTTCCGCGCGCGTTGGTGCCGCTTTAAAGCGTGAAACGATGATTGATTTCTGCTTTAAAGCCCGAATTTCGGCGAGCAAGCCTGTTTCCTTTATCGCGTTTCAGCGCGTGTTTGCGCTCCGGAAGCCGCAGTATCCCTGCGGTTTGTGCATCACAATACGCGAATTGCCGCACGCAGTTTGATAAAGCCGCACCTGCGCCGTACACAATCGACGGAAAACGAGCATAACCCCGCGTTTTCACCTTATTGCCTCACACGATGTCGTGATAGCACGGCACTCTGCGTGCGCAATACTTCAACATTCCGTGCTGATGGATGTTGAAGCTTTCACCCTCATCACAAAAACACCTTATAGATCCGCCGCAAAACTTTTTTCCTTTCAGTTTGGAGATGAAGCGAATGAGCTTTGATACGATAGCCGCCGTCGCGACCGCAACCGCCGCTGCGGGAATCGGCGTTGTCCGCATTTCGGGCGAGCGCGCGTGCGAGGTTGCCGACAGCGTTTTCACGGCCGGGAGCGGTCGCAAAATCGCCGAACTCGGCGGCTACTGCGCAGCTTACGGCACGGTAAGCGACGGCAGCGGCGCTATCGACGACGCGATTGCGCTGCGATTTATCGCTCCGAAGTCGTACACAGGCGAGGACGTCGTTGAGCTGAGCTGCCACGGCGGCGTTTACGTCGTCAGGCGCGTGCTGCGTGCGGTACTCGACGCGGGAGCGCGGCTTGCCGCTCCGGGCGAGTTCACGCGCCGCGCTTTTGAGCACGGCAAGCTCGACCTGACTGCCGCGGAGGGCATTATGGACCTCATCGGCGCGCGGGGAGAGCAGTCGCTCGCCGCCGCACGAGCCGCCAAGGACGGCGCGGTCTTTCGCAAAGTGTGCGAAATAAAGGAGCTGCTGACTGCCTCGGCGAGCGCTCTGGCCGCGTGGGTCGACTTCCCCGACGAGGACGTGCCCGAGGTCGAGAGCGGCGAGCTGAAAAATCAGCTCATCTCGGCCGAAACGCGCCTGAGCAGCCTGCTTGCCACTGCCGAAAGCGGCCGCGTGATACGCGAAGGCGTCGACTGCGCCATTGTCGGGCGGCCGAACGTCGGCAAATCGACGGTCATGAACCTGCTGACGCGCTTCAATCGCTCTATCGTCACCGACATTCCCGGCACGACGCGCGACGTTATCGAGGAGCAGGTCAGCATAAACGGCGTCGTCCTGCGACTTGCGGACACTGCCGGGCTGCGCGACACCGACGACCCTGTTGAAGCGATCGGAGTCGGCATTGCGAAAGAAAAAATCAACGCGTCGGCGCTCATTATCGCCGTTTTTGACGCGTCGCAGCCGCTGAACGACGACGACCGCAGGCTGCTTGAGCGCCTGAAAGGACTCAGCGCCGTCGTCGTGCTCAACAAGGCCGACATGCCGCAGCTGCTCGACGAAGGCGAGCTGCCCACCGACCTGCCGCGCGTAAAAATTTCGGCAAAATTCGACTCGCCCGACGCGCTCGAAGCCGCTCTCGGCTCGGCCGCAGGGCTTCAAAACGCCGACCCCGCGGCGGGTCTGCTCGCAAACGAGCGCCAGTTCGACTGCGCCCGCGCCGCAAAAAGCGCCGTAACCGACGCAATAGGCGCGCTTGAGAGCGGAATGACCCTCGACGCGGTCGGCGTTTGCATAGATGATGCGCTCACGGCGCTGTGCAGCATGACGGGCGAGCGGGCAAGCGACAGTGTGATTGACGAAGTGTTCAGCAAATTCTGCGTCGGAAAGTAGGTGACGGCAATGAAATTTAAGGCAAATACTTACGACGTGGCCGTCATCGGCGCGGGTCACGCGGGCATTGAAGCGGGTCTTGCTTCGGCTCGGCTCGGCTGCTCCGCCGCAGTGTTTTCGATAAACCTTGACGCGGTTGGCAACTGCCCCTGCAATCCGTCTATAGGCGGCACGGCCAAAGGGCACCTCGTGCGCGAAATCGACGCACTCGGCGGCGAAATGGGCAAAGCGACCGACGCGGCCCTGCTGCAGCTGCGTATGCTCAACCGCGGCAAAGGCCCTGCGGTGCACAGCCTGCGCGCGCAGATCGACCGCCGCCGCTACAGCGAATATATGAAAAAGGCGCTCGAGAGTCAGGAAAACCTCGAGCTTATGCAGGCCGAAATCGTCGATTTGCAGCAAAAAGACGGCGTTTGGGAGCTGACCACGCGGCTCGGAGCAATCTACACCGCAAAAAGCGTGGTCGTCGCGACCGGCACGTTTCTCGGCGGGCGCGTTTTCATCGGCGACGTCTCGTACGAGAGCGGCCCTGACGGAATGTTCCCCGCGACCGAGCTTGCAAAAGCGCTGAAAGCGCTCGGCCTGCCCATGCGCCGCTTCAAGACGGGCACGCCCGCGCGCGTTAATCGCCGCAGCGTCGACCTCGACCGCCTTGACGTGCAGTACGGCGACAACCTGCAGACCCCCGTGTCGTACTCAAACGACGCGCCTCCCGTAAACCGCGAGGTCTGCTACATCACCTACACAAACGAGGAAACCAGGCGGATAATCCTCGACAATATCCACCTTTCGCCGCTTTACGGCGGGCTTATCGAGGGCGTCGGCCCGCGCTACTGTCCGTCGCTTGAGGACAAGATGGTGCGCTTCTCCGACAAGCCGCGCCACCAGCTGTTCATCGAGCCGTGCGGCGAAAACACGGAGGAAATGTACATTCAGGGCGCGTCCTCGTCGCTGCCGGAGAACGTCCAGACGGCGTTTTACCGCTCCATTGCGGGCCTTGAGCACGCGCAGCTCATGCGCCCCGCCTACGCCATCGAGTACGACTGCGTCGACCCGACCGCGCTCACGCCCACGCTCGAGTGCCGCGGCCTGAAGGGCTTGTTCGGCGCGGGGCAGTTCAACGGCACCTCGGGCTATGAGGAAGCCGCCGCGCAGGGGCTTGTTGCGGGAGTCAACGCCGCCTTGAGCGCGCGGGGAGAGGGCAGCTTCGTCCTTGAACGCTCCTCGTCCTACATCGGCACGCTCATCGACGACCTTGTCACAAAGGGCTGCACCGACCCGTACCGCATGATGACCTCGCGCTCGGAGTACCGCCTGCTGCTGCGGCAGGACAATGCCGACGAGCGACTGACCCCGCGCGGCAGGGAGCTTGGGCTTGTGAGCGACCGCGACTGGGAGCGCTTTTTGAAGCGCAGGCAGCTCAAAGAGTCCGAGATCGCGCGCATTTCAAGCGTCACCGTCGCTCCGAGCGACGAGCTGAACGCTCTGCTTGTTTCACGTGAAACATCGCCGATGACGACGGGCATCAGGCTCGACGAGCTTCTGCGCCGTCCGCAGCTTGACTATGAGTGCCTTGCGCCGTTCGACCCGACGCGTCCGCAGCTGCCGCCCGACGTTATCGAAAAGGTCGAGATCGAGATAAAGTACGAGGGCTACATCAAGCGGCAGCAGGCGCAGATCAACGAGCTGCGCCGCCTTGAGCGACGCCTTATCCCCGCCGACATCGACTACGAAGCCGTCGGAGGGCTGCGCGCCGAAGCGAGGGAGAAGCTCGCGCGTATCCGCCCGCTCAGCATCGGTCAGGCTTCGGGAATTTCGGGCGTAAACCCCGCCGACATAACCGTGCTGCTGATCTATCTGGCAAAGGAGGACAAATGATGTTCATACCCGCAGACAAGCTGAAAGGGGAGCTTGAGCCCCTCGGCATCGAGTTGACCGCCGAGGCCGCGGAGCGCTTCGACACCTACGCGCGGCTGCTCGTCGAGTGGAATCGGAAGATGAACCTGACCGCGATAACCGAGCCTGAACAGATTGTCACCCTGCACTTTGCCGACAGCGCGACGTTTTTCGCCGCCGCGCAGCCCGCACGGGGCGCAAGCCTCATCGACGTCGGCAGCGGAGCGGGCTTCCCGGGGCTGCCTGTCAAGATACTGCGCCCCGATATGCACGTCACGCTCATCGACGGCACGGGCAAACGCATAGCATTCCTTAAAGAAGCAGCCGCGCAGCTCGGCCTTGAGGTTGAAGCCATACACACCCGCGCGGAAGAAGCGGCCGTGAAGCCGCAGCTGCGCGAGCAGTTCGACTTTGCGACGGCAAGAGCAGTGGCGCAGCTGCGGCTGCTTGCCGAATACTGCTTAGGCTTCGTCAAGGTCGGCGGGCGCTTCATTGCAATGAAAGGCCGCCTGACCGACGGGGAAGTCGCCGACGCGCAGCGCGCGATAGCCGTGATGGGCGGCAGGCTCGGCGACAGGCGAACGCTGAATCTCAGCGATTCGAGCGAGCGCAATCTGCTTTGCATAGAAAAAATATCGCAAACTCCGAGCGAATACCCGCGCTGCTCCGCCAAAATCGCAAAAAAGCCGCTGTAGCGACCACACGGCAAGTCGCGAAAACACGAATATTGCGATGTAAAATACTGGAAATTTTATCGCATCGGCTTTATACTTGTCACGAAAGGGCTTATCCCGACTTAAACGCGGCCTACCCGCCGCGCAAGGACAAGTATGGAGGCGATGCGTTTGTTTTTGGAGCGAAAGCCGAGGGACGGGCGGCTTTTGAGCCTGCCGATAGGCGTAATTCACCCGAGCCGCTGGCAGCCGCGCACGGTCTTTGACGAGGACGAACTAAGCGGGCTCAGCGAAAGCATTCGGCGCAACGGTCTGCTGCAGCCTATAACCGTGCGGCGGCGCGACGACGGCGGCTGGGAGCTTATCGCGGGCGAGCGGCGGCTGCGCGCAGCGCGGCTTGCAGGACTTGGCGAAGTGCCGTGCATCGAAATGCGCGCCGACGACCGCAAGGCGGCGATACTCGGGCTTATCGAAAACGTGCAGCGGCAGGACCTGAACATTTTTGAGGAGGCGGAGGCGATACGCCGTCTGATGACCGAGTGGGGCGTGACGCAGCTGGAGCTGGCGCAGCGGCTCGGCAAGGCGCAGTCGACCGTCGCGAACAAGCTGCGCTTGCTGCGGCTGAATGAGGAGCAGCGCCGTCGGATACTTGCTTCGCACCTGTCGGAGCGTCACGCGCGGGCGCTGCTCAGGCTCGACGAGGACAGCGAGCGCGATGAAGTGCTCAACGAGATGATAGCGCGGCAGATGACCGCCGCCGAAGCCGAGACTTACGTCGAGCAGCTGCTGACCCCGACTTCGGGCGGAGCGCGCTGCGTACGGGTGCCCGTTGTGCGCGACGTGCGCATTTTCGTCAACACGCTCACGCGGGCGGTCGATTCGATACGCCGCAGCGGGCTTGACGCGCGCTCGGCCGAGACGGAGACCGATGATTACATCGAGTACACGGTGATAATTCCGAAAAACTTCCTGAAGCCGTAGCGGACAAGCCGCTTTGTGCACAAAATTTGTGCGGGATCGGCTGAAACGGAACTTTGTGCGGGATCGGCTGAAACGAAACTTCGGGCGCGGATTTTTACGAAAAACGGCACAATCCGCGCACCGAAAAATCATTCAACAAAGCGCGGGCGCAGTCCGCTCTGCAAAAAGCCGCAGCTGCAAAGCCCCGTTGCTCTCCTCTCTACAAGCCTGTGTTTCACGTGAAACACAGGCTTTTTGTTTTTACCGCACTTTTGGGCTTTTCAAAGCGTCGGGAATGTGCTATACTTGATTTACACCGAATTCGGGCGGCAGGCTCAGCCGCTTTTTATACATTATATAAGGCGTTTCGGCCGAAAAGGAGCTTTAAATGGGCAAGGTCATATCAGTCGTCAACCAGAAGGGCGGCGTCGGAAAAACCACAACCGCGGTAAATCTCGCCGCGGGATTGGGATTAAAGGGCAAAAAAGTGCTGCTGGTCGACATCGACCCGCAGGGCAACACGACCAGCGGATACGGCATAAACAAGCGCGACATCAGGCTTTCGAGCTTCGATGTGCTCGTAAACTCCGCGCGGCTGACCGACGCGGCGATAAAAACCGACTTCGACGGCGTAAGCCTCGTCCCGGGCGACATGGGGCTTGCGGGCGCGGAGCTTGAAATGATAGACAAGCCCAACCGCGAGAGCCTGCTGAAGGCGGCAATCTCGCTTGTGCGCGACAGCTACGACTTTGTCCTGCTCGACTGCCCGCCGTCGCTCGGGCTGATAACCGTCAACGCGTTGACCGCGTCCGACACGGTGCTCGTGCCAATTCAGTGCGAGTATTACGCGCTTGAAGGGCTCAGCCAGCTGATGGCTACAATGCGCATCGTCAAGCAGAAGTACAATCCCGGCCTCGACCTCGAGGGCGTGCTGCTGACGATGTACGACGGCCGCCTGAACCTGACACAGCAGGTGGTTGAAGAAGTCAAGCGCTACTTCCCGCGCAAGGTGTTCGCGACGGTCGTGCCGCGCACGGTGCGGTTGAGCGAAGCGCCGAGCTTCGGGCTTCCCATTCAGTATTACGACAAGTCAAACAAGGGCGCGCTCGCCTACAACGAGCTGGCCGCCGAGATATGCAAAAGGTAGGTATCACAATGGCAGACAAAAAACGCGGGCTCGGCAGGGGTCTTGACCTGCTTTTCAGTGACAATGCGGCCGACAGCAGCAGCGTGACCGAGCTGAAGCTGACCGAGATCGAGCCGAACAGATTTCAGCCGCGCCGCAGCTTCGACGACGAAGCGCTCGGCGAGCTTGCCGACAGCATAAAGCAACACGGTCTGCTGCAGCCGATAACCGTGCGCCCGCTGCCGAACTTCGGCTATCAGATAGTCGCAGGCGAGCGCCGTTGGAGGGCAAGCCGCCTTGCGGGGCTTGAGAGCGTGCCCGTCATCATACGCGAAATGAGCGACCGCGAGTGCATGGAGCTTGCGATCGTCGAAAATCTGCAGCGCGAGGACCTCGGCCCTGTCGAGGAAGCGAAGGCTTTCCGCTCACTCATCGACAGCTACGGTCTGACGCAGGAGCAGGTCGCGGCGGCCGTCGGCAAGTCGCGCCCGGTCATCGCAAACTCGCTGCGCCTGCTGAAGCTGCCGGCCGAAGTGCTCGAAATGCTCGAATCGGGCGAGATAACCTCGGGTCACGCGCGCGCCGTGCTCGCCATCGACGACGAGGAGGTGCTCGCGCAGGCGGTCGGGCTGCTCAAAAAAGGGGCTACCGTGCGCGAAATCGAAGCGCTCGGTAAGGTCAAGCGCGCCCGCGCCGCGAAAAAAGCGGAATCTGCGCCGACATTTTATAAGGAAGTCGAGCTGTCGCTTTCAACCGAGCTTGGGCGCAAGGTGCGCGTCAGCGGCTCCGAGGGCAAGGGCAGCGTAACGATAGATTTCTACAGCGAGGAAGAGCTGGCCGAAATGGCAAAGCGCCTTTGCGGGGAAAAATAAGCGATATTTCGGACGAACCAAAAGCTCTTTTAAAGGGCGCTAAAGTTCGTCCGTTTCAGTCTGTTTCGGAAAATAGCCGGCTCAAAGCAGGCCGCCGAAACCGATTTTCAGCAGCCAAAAAAGCCGATCGGCGGCGGGGATAATAAAACGTCCGCTTTTCAAGCGCAAAATGTGCTCCCGAGGGGCGAAACCGCTTGCATTTCGGCGCATTTTGTGGTAGTATAGATAAAATTTATATTAATTTAAGGAGAGACGGAAATGGTAAACAACATTTACGAACAGAAATTTGCCAAAGAAGGTCTGACCTTCGACGACGTGCTGCTTATTCCCGCGGAGTCGGACGTGCTTCCCGCCGACATATGCGTGAAGACGAAGCTGTCGAAATATATTGAGCTGAGCACTCCGATCATGACCGCCGCCATGGACACCGTCACCGAGTCGAAAATGGCAATAGCCATTTCCCGCGAGGGCGGCATCGGCGTTATTCATAAGAACCTTTCCATCGAGCGTCAGGCCGAAGAAGTCGACAAGGTCAAGCGCTCCGAAAACGGCGTTATCCTCAATCCGTTTTTCCTTTCTCCGGATAACTACGTCTACGAAGCAAACGAGCTTATGGGCAAGTTCAAGATCTCGGGCGTGCCGATCTGCCGCGACGGCAAGCTCGTAGGCATCATCACCAACCGCGACCTGCGCTTTTTGTCCGATTTCAACGTCAAAATCGACGACGTTATGACCAAGGACAACCTCGTCACCGCCCCTGTCGGAACGACGCTTGAGCAGGCGCAGTCCATTCTCAGCAAGCACAAGATCGAGAAGCTGCCGCTCATCAACGACGTAGGTGAGCTTCAGGGTCTTATCACTATCAAGGACATCGAGAAAGCCGTCCTCTACCCGAACCGTTCGCGCGACGCAAAGGGTCGCCTCCTCTGCGCAGCCGCTATCGGCGCGACCCAGGACGTGCTCGATCGCGCTTCCGCCCTCGCCGAGGCACAGGTCGACGCGTTCGTTCTCGACTCCGCTCACGGTCACAGCCGCAACATTCTCAAGGCGGTCGAAAAGGTCAAGACCGCGTTCCCGAACATCACCCTCATCGCGGGCAACATCGCCACAGCCGCAGCTGCCGAAGCGCTCATCAGCGCGGGTGCCGACACTGTCAAGGTCGGCATCGGCCCCGGCTCGATATGCACCACCCGCATAATCGCGGGCATCGGCGTGCCGCAGATAAGCGCCATTTACGACGTCGCCTGCGTGGCCGACAAGTACGGCGTGCCTGTCATCGCCGACGGCGGCATCAAGTATTCGGGCGATATGGTCAAGGCTCTCGCCGCGGGCGCCAACGTCGTGATGGTCGGCTCGCTCGTCGCGGGCTGCGAGGAGTCGCCCGGTGAGACCGAGATCTATCAGGGCCGCTCCTTCAAGGTCTACCGCGGAATGGGCTCGATCGCTTCGATGAACCGCGGCAGCAAGGACCGCTACTTCCAGGAGGATAACAAGAAGCTCGTGCCCGAGGGCGTCGAGGGTCGCGTGCCGTACAAGGGAGCGCTCAGCGAGACTATCTACCAGATGCTCGGCGGAATCCGCTCCGGTATGGGCTACTGCGGCTGCCACAATATCCCGGAGCTGCAGGCCAAGGCGCAGTTCGTGCGCATCACGGGCGCAGGCCTCAAGGAGAGCCACCCGCACGACATCTACATCACCAAGGAAGCGCCCAACTACTCCACCGGAATTTAACACGGCGCAGCGACCGATATTTTAACAAAAGAGAAATAACGACTTGATTTTTCGCGCGAAAGGACAAAACAAATGGAGCTTTTGAAGAAAAAGATACTCGAAGAGGGCAAGGTTTTTGAGGGCAACGTGCTCAAGGTCGACAGCTTCGTCAACCACCAGATCGACGTGCGCTTTATGTGCGAGGTCGGCAAGGAGTTCAAGCGCCGCTTCGCCGACAAGGAGGTCACGAAAATTCTGACCATCGAGGCATCGGGCATCGGTATTGCCTGCCTGACCGCGCAGTATTTCGACGTTCCGGTTGTTTTCGCGAAAAAGAGCAAGTCCATCAACATCGCAGGCGATTGCTACACCGCCGAGGTCGAGTCGTTCACGCATAAAAACGTCAACACCGTCATCGTTTCCAAGGACTTCCTCAAGCCCGGCGACAAGGTGCTGATAATCGACGACTTCCTCGCACGCGGAAGCGCGCTCAGCGGCCTTATCAAGCTCATTCGCGACGCGGGAGCAGAGGTCGTCGGCGCGGGAATCGTTATCGAGAAAGCGTTCCAGGACGGCCACGACCTCATCGAGAGCATGGGCGTCCACGTCGAGTCGCTCGCGCGCATCAAGTCGATGAGCGTCGAGAACGGAATCGAGTTCATCGACTGATTTAAAGCTGAATTAAGCGGTTAAAACCTCCGAAGCGTTCGTCGCTTCGGAGGTTTTTGTTCGCGCAGCGCGGGATACGGGAAAAGCTGAGGAAGCCGGGTTGAATCGGCGCGCGGGATATTAAACGGCGGGGCGGCGGAGCGGGTACGCAGATATAGGGCAAGCGGGAATAAATAGGCGCGCGTATAAAATGTGCGCGCGGGAAAATCAGCGGCAAGCGGAGCGGAATAGACGCACGGATAAAATGTGCACGCAGGAAAATCAGCGGCGAGCGGAGCGGAATAGACGCACGGATAAATAGTAAAAATGGGTGTGCGACATTCTGTGCGCGCGGCGGAGGACGGTCGCTTAGGTCGGGCGGCGGACGGTCGCTTGGTCGGGCGGAGCTCAGCCGCTCGGTCGGCGGAGGACGGCCGCTTGGTCGGCGGAGGACGGCTGCTTGGTCGGGCGGAGGACGGTCGCTTGGTCGGACGGAGGACGGCCGCTTGGTCGGGCGGAGGACGGCTGCTTGGTCGGGCGGAGGACGGGCGCTTGGTCGGCGGAGGACGGCCGCTTGGTCGTGCGGAGGTCAGCCGCTTGGTCGTGCGGAGGTCAGCCGCTTGGTCGGCGGAGGTCAGCCGCTTGGTCGGCGGAGGTCAGCGCTTCGGTGCTCCCGTGTATGGCTGCGGCGCGCAGCACACGGTGCGCAGGTAATAAAGCAAGCGTTGCCGCAGCACGCGACGCGGATATTGCTGCGGCGTGCGGCACGGCGCACAACCAATAAATACCGCCCCCTGCGCAATGGCAATCAAAACAATTCAAGTCAAAGCAGCGCCGCCCGCACGCCTTACACCGCCCATAGTGCGCGCGTTTGCACTCCTCACTCGGCGCTCCGGACGCGAAAAACAGGGGATTATGTCAAAGGTCAGCGAAGGTCAAAAAATATTTTGAAATTTTCGTGATAAGCTATTGACAACGCTTAAAATAAGTGCTAAAGTATAATTGTTAGCACTCGGGGTGCTTGAGTGCTAATTCAAAAAAACAAAACCTAACCGTTACAAAGGAGGCAGTTCGCATTGGAATTAAGCACGCGTAAAGAGAACATACTGGCGTCGATAGTTCGCTCGTATATCCGCACCGGCGACCCGGTCGGCTCAAAGGCGCTGTGCGAGGAGCTTGGCTCCGTTTCAAGCGCGACGATTCGCAACGAAATGAGCGAGCTGAGCGAAATGGGCTTTCTCGATCAGCCGCACACCTCCGCAGGCCGCATCCCGACCGAGCAGGCGTTCCGCTTCTACATCGACAGGCTGATGAAGCGCCGCGACCTGACCGAGCAGGAAAAGCTCGCGATCGAGTCGCTTATTCCCGTCGGCGACGGCGACCTTGAGCACGCACTTCACCGCGCAAGCGCAGCTCTTTCCCGCGCGACGCGCTGCGTCAGCATCGTCACGAGCGAGGCTGACCGCGGCACGCTCATTCACAAGGTCGAGCTTATACCGCTGAGCCGCCATTCGGCGCTTATCGTGCTCGTCACCTCGACGGGCGTGGTAAAAAACCGCCTTTTCCGCTTCCCCGAGCAGCTCAACAGCGAGCTGATAAGCCGCTTTTTCCGGCTGGTGCAGGACGAACTCGTCGGCACCGACATCGCTGCGTGGCACCCCGCCGCAATTCAGACCGTCGCCGCAAAAGGCGGCGTTGAGCTGAGCGAGCTTTTAAGCGCGGTCGGCGAGCTGATAAGCGAGTGCGCCGAGTCTCGCCTCGAGCTGAGCGGTCAGTCGAATCTGCTTAGCTTCGACGGCTTCTCCGCACACCGCGCACGGCAGTTCTTCGACCTGTTCGCACAGCGCGACGAGGTCATCTCGATGCTCGATATGTGGAACCGCGACGCGGGCGTCATCTTCGGCGCCGACACCTCATACAGTGCGCTCGAGCAGTCGAGTCTGGTCGTTTCGCGCTACCGAATAGGCAACGCGCAGACGGGCTACGTCGGGCTGATCGGTCCGCTGAGAATGGACTACGAGCTGCTGCTGCCGAGCATAAAATACTTTGCAGACAAGCTGAACGACAGCTTTCCGAAAGATACAGTGAAAGGATAAGATCAAATGAGCCAGAACGAAACCAAGGGTGCCGAAAATCAGGCGCCCGAGCAGGCGGAGGTCAAAGCGGAAGCGACCGAAAAGGCCGCCAAGGCCGACTCCGAGCGCAAGCAGAAAAAGGCCGATAAAAAGAAGTCGGCCGAGCTTGAAGCCATCGAAAAGCTCGAAAAGGAGCTTGCCGAGACCAAGGATATGCTGCTTCGCACCGCCGCCGAGTACGACAATTTCAAGCGCCGCACCGAAAAGGAAAAGGCCGATTTGACCGAATACGTCAAGGCGGGCACGGTAAAGCAGCTGCTGACCGTGGCCGACAACATCAAGCGCGCTGAGGCGTGCGAGAAGGATTCCTCCGACTACGTCAAGGGGCTTGAGATGATAACCAAGCAGCTTTCCGCAGCGCTCGACAAAATCGGGCTTGAGGAAATCGAGGCAGAAAACAAGCCGTTCGACCCGTCCGTTCACGAGGCTGTCATGCACGTCGAGGACGACTCGGTCGGCGAGAACACCGTCGTTCAGGTGCTGCAGACGGGCTACAGGCTCGGCTCAACAGTCATTCGCCCCGCGATGGTCAAAGTAGCAAATTAGGCCGCAAAACCGCCGATAATCGGCGCAGGCTTAATATATAAAAATCAATTAACATTTTTATTTTTCTGGAGGCATTTATCATGGGAAAAATCATAGGCATTGACTTAGGTACCACAAACTCCTGCGTAGCCGTTATCGAAGGCGGCGAGCCGGTCGTTATCGCTAACGCCGAGGGCATGAGAACCACTCCGTCGGTCGTTGCTTTCTCCAAGACGGGCGAAAGAATGGTCGGCCAGGTCGCAAAGCGCCAGGCTATCACCAACCCCGACCGCACCATTTCTTCGATAAAGCGTGAAATGGGCACGGCTCACAAGGTCAGCATCGACGGCAAGGACTACACTCCGCAGGAAATATCCGCAATCATTTTGCAGAAGCTCAAGACCGACGCCGAAAGCTACCTCGGCGGCGCTGTCACCGAGGCTGTCATCACCGTTCCCGCTTACTTCACCGACGCTCAGCGTCAGGCGACCAAGGACGCGGGCAAAATCGCGGGACTCGACGTCAAGCGTATAATCAACGAGCCGACCGCAGCCGCTCTTGCCTACGGCGTTGATAAGGAAAACGACCAGAAGATCATGGTCTACGACCTCGGCGGCGGCACGTTCGATGTTTCTATCATCGAAATGGGCGACGGCGTTCAGGAGGTTCTCGCCACCGCCGGTAACAACCGTCTCGGCGGCGACGACTTCGACCAGAGAATTATGAAGTACATCTGCGACACCTTCAAGGCCGAGAGCGGCATTGATCTCAGCGGCGACAAGATGGCTATGCAGCGCGTTAAGGAAGCCGCCGAGAAGGCCAAGATCGACCTTTCGGGCATGACCGCGACCGACATCAACCTGCCGTTCATCACCGCCGACGCGACCGGCCCGAAGCACTTCGAGACCTCGCTGACCCGCGCTAAGTTCAACGAGCTGACGGGCGACCTCGTCGAAATGACGATGGGTCCCGTTCGCCAGGCGCTGTCCGACTCCGGCCTGAATGCAAGCCAGATCGACAAGGTGCTCATGGTCGGCGGCTCGTCCAGAATCCCCGCCGTTCAGGAAGCGGTCAAGACTTTCATCGGCAAAGAGCCGTTCAAGGGCATCAACCCCGATGAGTGCGTTGCGATCGGCGCGGCCATTCAGGGCGGCGTTCTCGGCGGCGACGTAAAGGGTCTGCTGCTGCTCGACGTTACCCCGCTGTCGCTCGGTATCGAGACTATGGGCGGCGTTTGCACCAAGGTCATCGACCGCAACACCACCATTCCGACCAAAAAGAGCCAGGTATTCTCCACCGCAGCCGACGGCCAGACCTCGGTTGAGGTTCACGTCCTGCAGGGCGAGCGCGAGTTTGCCCGCGACAACAAGACGCTCGGCGTCTTCCACCTCGACGGAATCGCTCCGGCTCCGCGCGGAATTCCTCAGATCGAGGTCACCTTCGACATCGACGCCAACGGCATCGTCAACGTCTCCGCCAAGGACCTCGGTACGGGCCGCGAGCAGTCGATAACCATCACCTCCAACACCAATATGTCCAAGGAGGACATCGACAAGGCCGTTAAGGAAGCCGAGCAGTATGCCGCCGAGGACAAGAAGCACCGCGAGGAAGTCGACGCGGTCAACGCTGCCGACCAGCTCGTTTACACGACCGAGAAGATGCTCACCGATATGGGCGACAAGCTCTCCGACAGCGAAAAGAGCGACATCAATACCTCGCTCGAGGCGCTCAAAAAAGAGATTGCGGCCAAGAACATTGACGGCATCAAGTCCGCTCAGGAGGAGCTGCAGAAGAAGGTCTACGCCGTAAGCGAAAAGGTTTACAAGGCGGCTCAGGAGGCTGCGGGCGCTCAGGGCGCTCAGCAGGGTCCGCAGAACCCGCAGGGCGGCGCTCAGGGCGGCACTGACTCCAATGTCTACGACGCCGACTTCAACGACGTTTCCGACAAATAATAAGCGTTTAACGCTTGAAAGTATCCGCAGGGCGCTCTGCTCTGCGGACGCTTTTGATAAAGCGCTCATAAGCTGATCAGGAGCGCTTTCAGCATTCAAGACCCACGAGGAAGGTGCAACCGATTTGGCTGACAAAAGAGATTACTATGAGGTTCTCGGCATCGACAAAAACGCGACCGAGGATCAGATAAAGAAGGCGTACCGACAGGCTGCCAAAAAGTACCACCCCGACCTGAACCCCGGCGACAAGGACGCCGAGGCTAAGTTCAAGGAGGTCAACGAGGCCTACGAGGTGCTCTCCGACGCGGATAAAAAGGCGCGCTATGACCAGTTCGGCCACGCGGGCGTCGACCCGAACTTCGGTGCGGGCGGCGGCAGCTACGGCTACACCAACGGCGGCGGCTTCGGAGGCTTCGACGTCGACCTCGGCGACATTTTCGGCAACATTTTCGGCGGCGGCTTCGGTGGCGGGCAGCGCTCCAATCCGAACGCGCCGCGCCGCGGCCGCGACAACGCCGCCAACCTGAATCTTACGTTTGAAGAAGCCGCCAAGGGCTGCAAGAAAACGCTTAAAATTCAGATCATCGAGACCTGCGCCGACTGCGGCGGCTCGGGCGCGAAAAAAGGCACTTCGCCCAAGACGTGCCCCGTCTGCGGAGGGCGCGGAGTCGTCACTCAGGTGCAGCGCACGCCGTTCGGCCAGATGCAGACGCAGCGCGCCTGCGACCGCTGCGGCGGAAAGGGCAGGATAATCGAAACTCCGTGCCCGACCTGCTCGGGAATGGGCAGAGTTCGCCGCACGAAGGACATCGAGGTCAACGTCCCCGCAGGAATCGACGACGGACAGGTACTTAAAGTGCGCGGACTCGGCGACGCGGGCGTCAACGGAGGCCCTGCGGGCGATCTGCAGGTCACCGTATCTGTCAGGCCGCACCCGATTTTCGAACGCGAGGGCTACGACGTCTACTGCGAGGTGCCTGTCACCTTCGTGCAGGCGGCGCTCGGCGCGGAAATTATCGTGCCGACCCTCGACGGCAAGGTCAGCCTGAAGATTCGCGACGGCACACAGCCCGGCAACGAGTACAAGCTGCGCGGCCGCGGTATTCAGCGGCTCAATCAGGCAAGTCGCGGCGACCAGTACGTCAAGATAAAGGTCGAGGTGCCGCGCGACCTGACAGGCGAGCAGAAGAAGCTTCTCAAGCAGCTCGACGAGAGCCTCGGCGACTCCAATTACAAAGAGCGCCGCGGATTTTTCAAAAAAGTAAAAGACCTCTTCTCCGACGAATAGGCATAATCCGCGCTGAAAGCACATACATTAGATAATCCTACACCCCGCGGGAGTAGTTGCTTAAGCGAGTTTTAGATTCGCTAAGCGCTGCTCCCGCGGGTTTTTTAGGTAAGAAGTAAGAGGTAATAGTGAAGAAGTGTGGTGTGCCTAAAGGCACGGATTGTATTATGATAATCGCCGCACCCCCAAAGCCTCCCCTTGCTTCAAGGGGAGCCATCAGATGGTACGGTGCGAATACTTTCAATCTCGTGCCATAAGCGCACCTCAACAATTAACTTGTCCGATAGTCACCCGTGCACCGATTGCGCGGGGTAGTGGCTCAAACAACTCACTGCACCGCTTCGCGTACAATCCGCCTGTGGCGGTACCGAAATTATTCAGTATTCATTATTACTTATTCATTAAAAAAATCTCCCCCGCGGGAGTAACCGCTTTAGCAAGTCTTATACTCGCTTGGCAGTTACTACCGCGGGGGATTAGTTTATCTGATATGCGCGCTCGAAGCGCGGACAAACAGCCCTCGGCTGCGCAGACAATCAGGCTATGCCTGCTCGTCAGCGTGTTTCTCTGCGTTGTCCATTACGGCGTTGAAGGCTTCCTCCACTCCGTCGGGAGCGGACTCGGGAGCTTCGGCTGCGGCGTTCTCGGCGGCGGCTTCGGCAGCTGCGGCCTCGTTCTCCGCGATGTCCTCGGCGCTCATCGCCTCGGCGGCGACGGCCTCGTCCTCGCTGTGCTCGGCAAGCTCAACGCCGATGACGCGGTTGCCCTCGGGTATGCGCATCACGCCGACGCCCTTGGCGGTGCGCGACAGCTCGCTTATCGTGTTCACGTCGATGCGGATTATAATACCGTCGTCGCGGATTATGATAGCGTCCTGATCGTCGCCGACGGTCTGGATAGCCGCGACAGGGCCGTACTTCGCGACCTTGTAGTTGGTCAGACCCATGCCGCCGCGCGACTGCACGCGGTAGTCGGAGAAGCGGCTGCGGCGGCCCTTACCGTTTTCGGACACGGTCAGCAGCAGCTTGGAGTCGTCAACGACCGCAACGCCCACGACCTCGTCGCCGTCGGCGATGTTCATCGCCTTGACGCCGCGTGCGGTGCGCCCGAGCGGACGCGCGTCGTTCTCATTAAAGCGTATCGCCTTGCCCATATGCGTGGCGATGAGCACGTCGTCGTTGCCCGAGGTCAGCTTGACCCAGCGCAGCTCGTCGTCCTCGTCGAGGTTGATGGCGATTATGCCGCCCTTGCGCGAGGTGTTGTAGCTGCCCAGCAGCGTGCGCTTGATAACGCCCTTGCGGGTGACCATGCAGAGGTACGCCGACTCGTCGAACTCCTTGACGTTGAGCATAACGGTGATCTTCTCGTCCGCCTGCAGCGGGAGAATGTTGACGATGTTAAGCCCCTTGCCCGTGCGGCTGCCCTCGGGAATCTCATAGGCTTTGAGCCTGTAGACCCTGCCGAAATTGCTGAAGAACAGGACATAGTCGTGGCTTGAGCAGACGAACATACTGTCGGCCACGTCCTCGGCGCGGGTGGTCATGCCCTTCTTGCCCATGCCGCCGCGCGACTGGGTGTGATACTCGCTGGCGGGCATACGCTTGATATAGCCCATCTTGGTGAGGGTCATAACCGTCTCTTCCTCGGGGATGAGATCCTCGATGTCGACCTCGCCCGTGACAGCGGTTATCTCGGTGCGGCGGTCATCGGCGAACTTGTCGCGAAGGTTGAGCGCCTCGGTCTTGACGATGTCGAGCACGCGCTCGTGGCGGGCAAGAATATCCTCAAGGTCGGCGATCTTAACGTAAAGCGCGGCCAGCTCTTCCTCGATTTTGGTGCGCTCAAGCCCTGTCAACTGACCAAGACGCATCTGGACGATGGCGGTCGCCTGAACCTCATCAAGCCCGAAGCGCTCCATAAGAGCGTCCTTGCCGTCCTGAACCGTCTTGGACGCGCGGAGTATCGCGATGACCTCGTCGATAAAGTCGAGCGCGATCTTGAGTCCTTCAAGTATGTGAGCGCGCTCCTGCGCCTTTTTCAGGTCAAAGCGGGTGCGGCGCTCGACAATCTCGCACTGGAACTTGACGTACTGCTCGAGCATCTGCTTGAGCGTGAGTATCTTCGGCACGCCGTCGACGAGCGCGAGCATGATTACTCCGAACGTCGACTGCAGCTGAGTGTAGGCGAACAGCTTGTTGAGCACGACCTGCGGATTTGCATCGCGCTTGAGGTCGACGACGATGCGGATACCGCCGTCGCGCTTGGACGAATGGTCGACGACGTCCTCGATACCCTCGACGCGTTTCTCGTTGGCGAGGTCGTATATCGACTTGACCAGCTGCTTTTTGTTGACCATATACGGAATTTCGGTGACGACGATGCGGAACTTGCCCGTCCTCGTCTCCTCAATTTCGGTCTTGGCGCGCAGCACAATCTTGCCGCGGCCGGTAGCGTAGGCGGCGCGAATGCCCGCCATGCCCATGATTATGCCGCCGGTCGGGAAGTCGGGTCCCTTGATGTGCTCGCACAGCTCGGGCAGGTCGGCGTCGGGTTTGTCGATAAGGCAGCACATTCCGTCGATGACCTCGCCGAGGTTGTGCGGCGGAATATTGGTCGCCATACCGACGGCGATGCCCTGCGAGCCGTTGACCAGCAGGCTCGGGAAGCGTGACGGAAGCACGCTCGGCTCTTTGAGACGGTCGTCGTAATTGGAGACGAAATCGACCGTGTCTTTATCAATATCGTCGAGCATATGAAGGCTGAGCTTCGACATTCTCGACTCGGTGTATCGGTAAGCGGCGGCGGGGTAGCCGTCGATCGAGCCGAAGTTGCCGTGTCCGTCGACCATCGGATAGCGCAAGGAAAAATCCTGCGCCATACGCACCATAGCATCGTAGACCGACGCGTCGCCGTGCGGATGATAGCGGCCGAGCACCGAACCGACGGTGTCGGCGCACTTGCGGTACGGCTTGTCCGGGGTGAGGTTATTCTCGTACATCGTATAAAGAATGCGGCGGTGTACGGGCTTTAGTCCGTCGCGGACATCGGGCAGCGCACGGCTGACGATAACGCTCATCGAGTAATCGAGAAACGCTCCTCTGACCTCGTCGACTATTTCAACGGGGATTATCGTAGTCTCCTCATCGGACGGCCACTTGATATTTTCTGCTTTAGCCATTTTGCGCCACCTCCTTAAATATCAAGATTGCTCACGTTGAGCGCGTTTTCTTCAATGAATTTGCGGCGCGGCTCGACCTCGTCGCCCATCAGCAGGGTGAAGGTGTCGCTTGCGCGCTCGGCGTCGGCCATTGAGACCTTGAGCATCGTGCGCTGCTCGGGGTCCATCGTCGTCTCCCACAGCTGCTCGGGGTCCATCTCACCGAGACCCTTGTAGCGCTGAACGTCGACGGCATCGGAGCCGCCGAGCTCGGTGATGAATCTGTCGCGCTCCTCATCGGAGAAGGCGTACTTGAACTGCTTGCCCTTGCTCGATTTTTTGGAGACCTTGAAAAGCGGCGGCTGGGCGAGGTAAACGTGCCCCGTCTCGAGCAGCTCACGCATATAGCGGAAGAAGAACGTCAGCAGCAGGGTGCGGATATGCGCACCGTCGACGTCCGCATCGGCCATGACAATGATTTTATCATAGCGCAGCTTGGTAATATCGAAGTTTTCACCGATTCCCGTGCCCAGAGCGATTACGACAGGGGTGAGCTTGTCGTTGCCGTAGACCCTGTCCTCGCGCGCCTTTTCGACGTTGAGCATCTTACCCCAAAGCGGGAGAATCGCCTGATAGGTCGAGTTTCTGCCGTCGCAGGCCGAGCCTCCTGCCGAGTCTCCCTCGACGATGTAAAGCTCGGTCTTGGTCGCGTCGGACGAGATGCAGTCGGTCAGCTTCTCGGGCATACGCGAGCGAACGGTGTTGGTCTTTTTACGTTCAAGCTCGCGCGCTTTCTGCGCAGCTTCGCGGGCGTTGGAGGCCGAAACGGCCTTGTTGAGTATGACCTTTGCAACGGCGGGATTGTTCTCGAGGTAGTCCATCAGCTGCTCGCCGACCATCTTGCTGACGAGCGTGCCCATCGAGGTGTTGCCGAGCTTTGCCTTGGTCTGGCTCTCGAACTGCGCGTCCTTCAGCTTGACGCTGACAACGGCGATAAGGCCCTCCTGAACGTCGTCGGCCTTGAGGTTCGCGTCGTTGTCCTTCAGGAACTTGAACTTGCGCGCATAGTTGTTGATGACGCGGGTGATTGAAGTCTTGAACGCAGTCTCGTGCGTGCCGCCGTCGACCGTGTGCATATTGTTTGCAAAGCTGATGACGGTCGTGTCGTAGCCGTCGTTGAACTGAAGCGCGATCTCGGCGGCGCTGTCGTCGGTCGCGGTCGCCATATAGATAACGTCGGAGTGCAGCGCGGTCGCGCGGCTTTTCTTGCTCAGAAGGTACTCGCAGTAGCTTCTGATGCCGCCCTCATAGTGAAACGTCTCGCTCCTCGGCTCGTCCTCGCGGCGGTCGGTCAGCGTGACCTTGATGCCCGCGTTGAGGAACGACTGCTCCTGCAGGCGCTTTGCGAGAGTATCAAAATCGTAAACGGTGGTGTCGGTGAAAAGCGTCGGGTCGGGCTTGAAGGTTACACGGGTGCCCGTTTTGTCGGTGTCACCGACAATTTCCAGCTTGGTAACGACCTTGCCGCGCTCATAGCGCTGGCGGTAGACATGCTCTCCGTTAGAGACCTCGACCTCGAGGTATTCGCTGAGCGCGTTTACAACGCTTGCGCCGACGCCGTGCAGGCCGCCCGCGACCTTGTATCCGCCCTCGCCGAACTTGCCGCCCGCGTGCAGAATCGTGAACACGACCTCAACCGCGGGTATGCCCATCTTCTTGTGCATACCGATCGGTATTCCGCGGCCGTTATCCGTAACACGGATAATGTCGCCCGGCAGAATATCGACCTCGATGTGCGTGCAGTAGCCTGCGAGCGCCTCGTCAATCGAGTTGTCGACAATTTCGTAAACGAGGTGGTGCAAGCCGCGCTCACCGGTCGAGCCTATGTACATACCCGGTCTTTTACGGACGGCTTCAAGTCCCTCGAGAACCTGAATTTGTGTCTCGTCGTACTTTTCCGTAACGGTGGAGTTTAGAATGTTTACGCTGTTGTTTTCGTTGCTCACTCTTGCTTTTCTCCGTTTCTGTCGCGTTTTTCGTTTGCTTTTTTATGAGCAAACGAGCGACCTTTTAAGTGATAAATCTTTTGCCCTTTAGGAGGGCTGTATTTCAAATTTGCCGAACTGCCCTGCGCGCTTTAAAAGCGTTGAGGACGATATCTGCGAAATGTATATTCTGCGGCCGCTTTTGCGGCTTTTGTCGCGCACGACGATGAAGCTTTTCGGCAGCTCGTAGGTGACGTTTACGACGTCGCCCGCTTTTTCGGCGGCGGTGAGGCAGTCGCGCGTCGCCTTGCCAATCGTCGACGTTTCAAGGTCGAAGATGCCGACCACGTCGTCGAGAAGAACGACCGTGTCGTGACCCAGATGAATGTACATCAAATTCACTCTTTCTGCACTTTTCCGCCGCTGATGTGAAAGGCGGCGCCGCTTTTCATCATCGAGACCGTCGAGCGGTCGCAGCAGGTGATGAACACCTGCCAGTCGCGGATATGGTTGAGAATATAGTCCTGTCTGAACTCGTCAAGCTCGCTCATCACGTCGTCAAGCAGGGCGACGGGCTGCTCGCCCGAAATTTCTTTCAGTACAGCGGCTTCCGCGAGCTTGAGTGCAAGCACCGCCGAGCGCTGCTGCCCCTGCGAGGCAAACTGCCTTGCGCTCATTTTTGAAACGTATATTTCGAGGTCGTCGCGGTGCGGTCCGACTGACGTGCTGCCGACCGAAATGTCGCTGCCGCGCGCCGTTTTGAGCGCTTCAAGCAGCGCGTTCGGGTCGCTTGCGTTTTTTACGGTCTGATAGCTCAATGAAAAGCTCTCTTTACCCCTTGCGATGCCCTCGTAGATTTCGGTCGCGTGCTGCTTTATCAGCTCGACGTACCGCTCGCGGTAGGCGACTATCCGCGCGCCTTTTTTGGCAATCTCGCAGTCATAGACGTCGAGCATATCGTAAAGCTGCGTGTGAAAGCGCGCGTCCTTGAGCACGGCGTTGCGCTGAGTCACCGCGCGCATATACTCACCGTATACGGCGACGTATTTCGGCCACAGCTGGCATATCGCCGTATCGAGAAAGCGCCGCCGCTCTGCGGGTCCGTCCTTTATCAGCGACAGGTGCACGGGCGAAAACACGACCGCGCGGAAGTTACCCGCCAGCTCGCCGGGCGATTTCAGCTTTACGCCGTTTAAAACAGCGCTGCGTCCGTTTTTTATCGTTATCGCGGCTGTCTGCCCGCGTCCTTCGGCGTTAAAATCAAGCTCAAGCCGCGCAAACTCGCGGCCTGTCATAATCATGCTCGCGTCCTTTGCCGAGCGGAAGCTGCGCGCGCCCGAAAACAGCCACAGCGCCTCGAGCAAATTGGTTTTGCCCTGCGCGTTCTCGCCGTATATTACGTTTATGCCGCCGTCGGGGCGAATTTCGTCGGTTTCGAGGTTGCGAAAGCCCTCGAAAAACAGCCTTTCAGCTTTCATTTAACCCTCGACCACGACAAGCTCGTGACCGTCAAACTCAGCCGTGTCGCCCGGGCGAAGCTTTTTGCCGCGCATGGTGCAGACTTCGCCGTTGACCTTGACCTCGCCGTCAACGATGACGACCTTTGCATGGCCGCCGGTCGCGACCAGTCCCGCCAACTTCAGCAGGCTGTCAAGGCGGATAAACTCGGTCGTAATCCCGATTTGCTTTCTTATGTTAATCAGTCCTTACTTTATCCTGACAGGCAGAACAATAAATATAAAGCTGTCGGACTTGGTTGATCTAATAACTATCGGCGAGATGGGGCCGCTGAGGCTTATCTCAATCTCGTCGGTCTCGGTCGCACGCAGAGCGTCAAGCAAAAATTTGCTGTTGAAGCCTATTTTTATGCTGTCGCCCTCGATTTTGACGGGAATCTCATCCTGCGCGTTTCCGAGCTCGGTAACGCAGCTGGCGTGGAAGGTGTTGTCCTCAAAATTGCAGGAAATAGGGGTCTTTAAGCGCTCAATTATAACCTGCGAGATGCGCTCGATAGTGTCGATCATATCGGCGGTGTTGGCAGTGACCTTTGTGCAGACGTTTACGGGAATGGTGCGCTTATAGTCGATAAACTCGCCTTCAAGCAGGCGTGAAATTACCTCGTAGCCGCCGATTTCAAAAATAATGTGGCGGTTTGAGACGTTCAGCTTTATCTCGCCCTCGCCTGCGGACAGCTTGAGAACCTCGCTCATAGCCTTTGCGGGAACGATGAACGACATCTCACGGTCGGTGTCGAGCTTTTCTTTTCTGACTGCGAGGCGGAAGCCGTCGACCGCGATGAGCTTTATTTCGCCGCCGCCTATCTCATACTTGATGCCGCTGAGAACGGGCTTTGAGCCGTTCGGGTCGCCGGTGGAGAATATGGTCTGCCTGACCATGCTTTCAAGAATGTCGGCCGCGATGGTCACGCTCTTGCCGTCCTCGACGCTCGGCATCTCGGGGTACTCGTCCGCGTTGATGCCGACGAGCGAGAACATTGCCTTGCCCGAAACTATCTGGCAGAGGTTGCGCTCGTTTACGCTGAGCATGACCTTCTCGTCGGGAAGCCTGCGCACAATATCGCAGAAAAGGCGCGCGTCGACGACGATCTTGCCCGCCTGTTCGACATTTGCATCGATTTCTGTGACGATGCCTAGCTCGAGGTCGTAGCCCGAGAGCTTGAGCCTGCCGCCCTTGGCGGTCAGCAGTATACCAGTGAGGGCTGCGAGCGGCGACTTGGCCGATACAACGCGTGAGACGTGATTTGCCGCTTCACTCAAAGCCTGACGGCTGCAGGTGATAATCATAAAAATCAAGCCTTTCTTAATAATAAAAGTAATAATAAAAAAGTAGTAGTATTAGGGACTGTTAATATTGTGAAAATTCGAAAATTCTCTGAATATTAACGGAAAAACGGGGCAAAATAAAAGTTAAAGTTTTTTTGACATATTTTTGAAAACTCTTTTTATTTTGAAGCTTCAACAGTTTTGTTAAAAATCAAAAGTTGAATGTTGAAGAAAGTATGGATTATTCGGACTGCAGATTTTTGATTATGTCCTCAATCGTTTCTTTCTCGCGCGGGACCTGCCTGATGAGCTTTTCGACCTTGCTTATCGCATAATGGACGGTCGAATGGTCGCGGCCGAAGTATGCTCCGATGTCGCCGAGCGGCATTTTTGTGATCTCGCGGATAACATACATCGCGATCTGCCTGTATTTCGACAGCGGCGAGGTCTGCAGCTTGCTTGTCAGCTCCTCGGTGGTGGTGGAGTAGGTGCGGGCGACCTCGTTAAGTATCTTTTCGACGGTGATGGGCTCGGGCTGATAGTCGTTACGAATGTCGCGAATGACATTGTTGACGATGCCCTTGTTTACGTCGCTTGAGTCGAACTCGACGATGGCGTGCAGTTTCTTTATAACGCCCTCAAGCTGGCGTACGTTCTGCTTTATCTGCTCGGCGATGTAGAAAACGGTGTCGTCGTCGATATTCATATTGTACATTTTCGCGTTGCGGCGTATTATGCCGACGCGCGTCTCGAAGTCGGGCATCTGAATGTCGCACGCAAGGCCGGAGGTCAGGCGCGATTTGATGCGGTCCTCGAGCGACTTGATGTCGCGAATCGGGCGGTCGCAGGTGACGATTATCTGCTTATTGTCCTGATAGAGGGCATTGAACGTGTTGAAAAACTCCTCCTGAACCGAGTCCTTGCCCGCTATAAAGTGAATATCGTCAAGCAGCAGCACGTCTACGGTGCGGAAGCGGTCGCGCACGGCGGGCATATTGTTGGTATGTATGCCGGTGATGACCTCGTTAGTGAACTCCTCGGTGCGCATATAAAGCAACTTTTTGTCGGGAAATTTGTTTTTGATATAGTTATAGATCGCGAGCGCGAGGTGGGTCTTGCCGACGCCCGAGTTGCCGTAGAGCACGAGCGGGTTGTAGGTTATTGCAGGAAACTTTTCGGCAACCGACATACTTGCGGCGAAGGCAAAGCGATTGGACTCGCCCTGAACGTAGTTTGAAAAGTTGTATTCGTTGCAGATGTCGGCTTTTTTCTCGGCACTTTCGTCTTCGCAGATTATGTTGAATGCGGGAACGAAGCCGATGGCCTCCTCAAAAGCCTCGTCGATGTACTGCTTATAGTTTTTTAAAATGACGTCGCGGTACATATCGGTCGGAACGCTTACGGTAAACTCGGTACCGTTAAAACCGATGGGCTTAATATTCTCAATCCAGGTGGAATAGGCGACGACGCTTACCTTTCTGCGGCAATATTCAGCGGCTTTTTCCCATAAATCGGTATAAGTCTGCACGTTTTTACACTCCTTAAAATATCTGAAAATATGCACTTCGGCATAGCTGTAGCATCATAAATGATTATACCATAAAACGCCCGAATTTTCAAGAAAAAAGCACCTTTTTTCAACATTTATTTGTCTTAATTTTTGAAAATTGAGCTGCTTTTGAATTTACACCCGAAAGTTGCAAAAAAGAAAGTGTTTACAAACATAATTTAAGGGTGTATAATGTCGGATGTAAGTCATCAACAGAGTAGACTCGGGCGCGTTAAGTGTCGACCGAACGGGGAGTTGTCGGTCGAACGAAAAGGGTTTGAACCCTTGCGGTGTCCGCGTTGCATCCCGCTGTAAAATAATAGGACTGCAAACGCTCTCCCTTTATTTTAAGCGAAAGAGGAGGAGTGTTTTTTTATGTCTGAAAAAATTAAAAAAAAGCTCGGTGCGGATAACTTTTCCAACCCGAAAAAGGCCGTTCTTTCGATTGCCTTTACGGCGATATTCATCGCACTGTTTTTTGTGCTCGACAGGTTTCTGGGCTTCTACCCGACCGACAGTATGAAAATCAGCTTTTCGTTTCTTGCCGTCGCGGTATGCTCGGTCTATTTCGGCCCTGTCGCCGGTATGCTGACGGGAGGGCTGGGCGACCTGCTCGGCGCGCTGCTTATTCCGCGCGGCGCACCCAACCTGCTGCTGACCATGACGGCCGCGCTCGGCGGGCTTGTTTACGGGCTGCTGCTTTACTCGCCCGAGGGGTATGAATTTACGAAAAAGCAGCTTATCGTGCGCGTTGTTGCGGCAAATCTGATAATTTCGCTTGTGCTCAATCTGACGATGAACACGTTTTCGATAGCGCTGATGTACGGCGGCGACAACGTGCTCGGCTACGCGCTCGCGAGTCTCCCCGCCCGCGCGGTAAAAGAGAGCATAATGTTCGTTATCCGCTCTCTCTGCCTTATAGCCATAACCCTCCCCGAGGGCAGGGTAAAGAAGATTTTCAGTACGCGCTCATAGCACGCATAACAGATAAGTTTAAACCCCGCTTCAAGTAACTGCCGAGCGAGCTTGAGGCTCACCGCAGCGCTTGAGCGGGGTGGTTGTTTTTAGTGAATGATTACAGTGAAAAGTTTCGGTGTGCCTAAAGGCACGGATTGGGATTTTTGCTTTTGCATATTAAATCCGCGCCGTAGGCGCACTTTTATTATTAAGTTTTCAGTATTCATTAGTGCCAAAAAAAGCCTCCCCTTGCTTCAAGGGGAGGCTTTTTGAGAGTTCGCACCGCGCCACAAGGCTCCCTTTGCGTAAGGGGTTATTCCCCGCAGTGCGGGGAAATGTCTGCGAAGCAGACAAAAGGGTCCGCCGCCGTTAGCGGCGGTCAGCGAAGCCGCCTGAGGGGTCGACAAATTACATGTGGTACTTGTTGCGCGAAGAAGCGGTTAAATTAACTTGCTGCGCAAAAACGCGGACAAACACCCTTTGGGTGCGCGGACAAGCGTACGGCGTCCGTGCGCGGGGTGGTTACTTCCAATAACCCGCCGTGCAAAAACGCGTACTAAAAATCCCCCGCTTCGAGTTGCTGCCGTGCGAGTTGTAAACTCGCTAAGAGCCGCTTCTGCGGGGGATTTACTTATCTGATATACGCGCTTTGTTCGCGGACAATCAGTCCTTGACTGCGCGGATTAAAGAAACGCCGGTCATTTCGGTGGGTTGGGGGAGACCGAGGAGACTGAGCATCGTCGGAGCGATGTCGCACAGACGGCCGCCCTCGCGCAGCTCGACCTTCCTGCCGATGACCGCGAACGGAACGGGGTTGGTCGTGTGCGCGGTAAACGGAGTTCCGTCGGTGTCGAGCATACGGTCGGCGTTGCCGTGGTCGGCGGTCAGCAGCATAACGCCGCCCATCGACAGCGTAGCGTCAGCGACGCGGCCGACGCAGGTGTCGACAGTCTCGACAGCCTTGACAGCGGCCTCGAACACGCCGGTGTGGCCGACCATGTCGCAGTTGGCGAAGTTGAGGATAACAACGTCGTACTTGCCGCTCTCGATGGCATCGACGACCTTGTCGCAGACCTCGTTTGCGCTCATCTCGGGCTGCAGGTCGTAGGTCGCGACCTTAGGCGAATTGACGAGAATGCGGTCCTCACCCTTGAACATGACCTCCTCGCCGCCGTTGAAGAAGAACGTGACGTGCGCGTACTTCTCGGTTTCGGCGATGCGAAGCTGGGTCTTTCCGTTGGCTGCGAGGTACTCGCCGAGCGTGTTTTTAAGGCTCTCGGGCTTGAAAGCAACCTCGACGTTGGGCATGGTCGCGTCGTACTGGGTCATGCAGACGTAAAAGACGTCGACCTTGCCGCCCTTGCGCTCAAATCCGCTGAAGTCGGGATCGACAAAGGTGCGGGTTATCTCACGCGCGCGGTCGGGGCGGAAGTTGAAGAATATCACGCTGTCGCCGCTCTTGACGCGCTCGGTGCCGTCAACAACGGTCGGCAGAACGAACTCGTCGGTCAGGTGCTTGCCGTCGCCGTCGACAGTCTCGTAAGACTTTCTGACAGCCGCGGCCGCGTCGGTCGTGTGCTCGCCCTCGCCGAGGACGATGGCGTTGTAGGCCTTCTCGACTCTGTCCCAACGGTTGTCGCGGTCCATTCCGTAGAAGCGGCCCATGACGGTGGCGATCCTGCCCGCGCCTATCTCGGCGAGCTTTGCGTTGCACGCGTCGATGTAGTCGGCGGCGCTGGCGGGCGGCACGTCTCTGCCGTCAAGCAGAGCGTGGATAAAGATGCGCTCGATACCGCTCTTCTTCGCAAAATCGACCAGAGCGTACATATGCTCGATGTGGCTGTGCACTCCTCCGTCGGAGAGCAGTCCCATCAGGTGCAGGGCGCTGTTGTTTTTCCTGCAGTTTTCGACCGCGCCGAGAAAGGCTTCGTTTTTGAAGAAGCCGCCCTCGTCTGCGCACTTGGTGATGCGGGTCAGCTCCTGATAAACGACGCGTCCCGCGCCGATGTTGGTGTGGCCGACCTCGCTGTTGCCCATCTGGCCGTCAGGCAGGCCGACGTCCATACCGGAAGCACCGATCTGCGTCCAGTCGCAGGTGGAGAAAATTTTGTCGAGTCTGGGGGTCGACGCGGCGTAAATGGCGTTGCCCTTGTGCTCGGGATTGATACCGAAACCGTCCATTATCGTAAGAACGACAGGCTTTTTCATAAAGCGTTCCTCCTTTTATCGGGTAATGGAAAAATTACTTGCTCGCTGCCTTGACGATAGCGGCAAAGTCGGGAGCCTTCAGCGAAGCGCCGCCGATAAGGCCGCCGTCAACGTCGACCTTGCTGAGCAGCTCGTCGGCGTTCTTTGCGTTCATGGAGCCGCCGTACTGAACGGTAACCTTCTCGGCGCACTCGGGGCAGTAGATCTCGGCGAGGGTCCTGCGGATAACGGCGCAGACTTCCTGAGCCTGCTCGGCGGTAGCGGTCTTGCCGGTGCCGATGGCCCACACAGGCTCGTAAGCGATGATGACCTTGTCAAGCTGCTCGTGGCCGATGCCGCCCAGAGCGATCTTGACCTGCATGGCGACCAGCTCGTCGGTAACGCCCTGCTCGCGCTGCTCAAGATACTCGCCCACGCAGACGATGGCGGTCATGCCGGCGTCAACGACGGCCTTGGTGCGCTTGTTGACAGTCTCGTTGGTGTCGCCGAAATAGGTGCGGCGCTCGCTGTGGCCGGTGATGACGTACTCAACGCCCATCTCCTTGAGCATATCGGCGCTTATCTCGCCCGTGAACGCGCCGCTTTTCTCCCAGTGGCAGTTCTCGGCGCCGATTTTGATGTTGCTGCCCTTAGCAGCCTCAACGGCGGCGTGAATGTCGACAAACGGCACGCACAGCACGACGTCGCAGCCCGCGTCGGCGACGAGGGGCTTCATCTCGCCTATAAGAGCGGTGGTCTCGCTCGGGGTCTTGTTCATTTTCCAGTTGCCGGCAATAACGGCCTTGCGTACTGACTTTTTCATTGTAAACGCTCCTTGATATATCTTTGATTTTGTCCGTTTAAGACGTTGAAAATTTTCGGGAGAATGTGCACATTCTCCCGAAAAACAGCGGTTTTTATTTGTCGTCGGCTGCAGCTACGCCGGGCAGCTCCTTGCCCTCGAGGAACTCGAGAGAAGCGCCGCCGCCGGTGGAGATGTGGCTCATCTTATCACCGAAGCCGAGAGTGTTGACGGCCGCAGCGGAGTCGCCGCCTCCGATGATGGTGATGGCGTCGGTCTCGCTGAGCGCCTTTGCAACCGCAATGGTGCCCTCGGCGAGCTTCGGATTCTCAAACACGCCCATAGGTCCGTTCCAGACAACGGTCTTGGCGGTCTTGACAGCGTCGGCGAACAGCTCGCGGGTGGCAGGTCCGATGTCCAGACCCATCCAGCCGTCGGCAATCTTGTCGGCGGCGAAAACCTTGGTCTCGATGTCGGTGTTGTCGATCGGGTCGGGGAAGCTCTGAGCCGCTACGTTGTCAACGGGCAGCAGGATCTTAACGCCCTTCTGCTCGGCCTTTGCAAGCATATCCCTGCAGTAGTCGATCTTGGTCTCGTCAACGAGAGAGGTGCCGACCGAGTAGCCCTTTGCAGCGAGGAAGGTGTAAGCCATACCGCCGCCGATGATGAGGGTGTCGGCCTTGTTGAGCAGGTTCTCGATAACGTTGAGCTTGTCGGCAACCTTAGCGCCGCCGAGAATGGTGACGAACGGGCGCTTCGGATCCTCAACAGCGTTGCCGAGGTACTTCAGCTCCTTGCCCATGAGGTAGCCCACAACGCAGGTGTCAACGTAATCGGTAACGCCGACGGTGGAGCAGTGAGCGCGGTGCGCGGCGCCGAACGCATCGTTGACGTAAATGTCGCAAAGGGAAGCCAGCTCCTTGCTGAAGGCCTCGCCGTTCTTGGTCTCCTCGGGACGGAAGCGGGTGTTCTGCAGCAGGACAACGTCGCCGTTGTGCATACGCTCGATGGCCTTCTTCGCGTTCTCGCCGACTACGCAGTCATCGGCGGCGAAGAAAACGGGACGGCCGAGCTTCTCGGCAAGGCGGACGGCAACAGGCGCGAGCGACAGCTCGGGCTTCGGCTCGCCCTTCGGCTTGCCCAGATGGGAGCAGAGGATAACCTTTGCGCCGCTGGTGATGAGCTTGTTGATGGTGGGCAGAGCGGCGACGATACGGTTCTCGTCGGTGATGACACCGTTCTTGAGCGGTACGTTGAAGTCGCAGCGGACAAGTACCTTCTTACCGTTAACGTCGATGTCGTCAACGGTCTTTTTGTTAAGCATGGACATAACAGGTGACTTCCTTTCATTATATCGGCCGCGCCGCCGCAAGCGGGCAAGCCGAATTTTTACATTCTAACACGAATATATTCTATTATAATTCTGTCCGTTTTTCAAGTATAATTATAGGAAAAAGCCAAAGATTGTGATTTTGTTATCAATTTCCGGCTGCGTCCCAGTCATACATGGTCAGTTTGCCCTGATTTTGCAGCTGCGGATAGCCCCATTGGCGCAGCACCTCGTACACTCCTATCGCGACGGAGTTCGATAAATTCAGGCTGCGCGCGCCGCCGATCATCGGTATGCGAAGACAGCGGTCGGGATGCTCAAAAAGCAGCTTCTCGGGCAGGCCGTGCGTCTCGGCTCCGAAAAAGAGGTAGCAGTTGTCGGGATAGGTCATATCCGAGTGGGTGTTAAGCGACTTGGTCGAGAAAAAGTAGAACTCGCCCTCGTTTTTCGACAGAAAGTCGTCGAGGTCTGAGTAGCAGCTGATGTCGAGCAGATGCCAGTAGTCAAGCCCCGCACGCTTGAGCTTTTTGTCGTCAACGGTGAAGCCCATCGGGCCGACCAGATGCAGCCGCGCTCCCGTGGCGGCGCAGGTGCGCGCGACGTTGCCCGTGTTCTGCGGTATCTGCGGCTCGACCATAACGATATTGAGGGTTGCCATAAAAACAATCACTGTCCTTAAAGTTTTGGGTTCGGTATATAATAGCATTTTTAAGCGAAAAAATTCAATGAGACATATGTGAAATATGAGTTGATTTTGGGCGCGGTTTGGATTAAAATAAGGGCAACAAAAGCGAAAGGAGCGCGTCAAAATGCGCGTAAGAGAAGCGACCTATTCCGACATCGACGGCATTGCCGCGCTTTACGACGCGGCGCGCGACTACTTCCGCTCGGCGGGGATAGACCAGTGGCTCGACGGCCACCCGAACGCCGACACGGCGTTCGCCGCGATAGAGGACGGCGTCTGCTACGTCGTGCTCGACGACGACGGAGCGCTCGCGGGCACATTCGTGTGCGACTTTTCGGGCGAGGACGCCTACCGCGTGATATACGACGGCGAGTGGCTCAACGACGACGAGTACGCCGCCGTGCACAACGTCGCCGTCGCTCCCGAGATGAAAGGAAAAGGCGTCGCAGCCGAGATGTTCCGCTTCGTCGAGCGCCGATGCCGCGAAAACGGAGTGTCCAACGCCCGCGGAGACACGCACCGCGACAATATTTCAATGCAGCGGGCACTTGAGAAAAACGGCTTTGTCCGCTGCGGCACGATAAAATACCTGCAGTACGGCGAAAGAACAGCGTATCAAAAGAGCTACCCGTGAGGGTAGCTCTTTTCAGGTAAGAGGTAATAGGTAATAGGTAAGAGGTGAGGTGCCGCCAAAGGCGGATTGGAAAATGGGTAAGCTGTGCACCGGTAAAGGTTCCCCTTGAAGCAAGGGGTTATTCCCCGCAGTGCGGGGAAATGTCTGCGAAGCAGACAAAAGGGACCGCCGCCGTAAGCGGCTGTCAGCGCAGCTGACTGAGGGGATTTATCAAATTACTTGCTGCACCGGTTGAGCGAGGCAGAGGTTAAAATAACCCACTGCGCCTTAACACGACCAATCCGCACGTGACGGCGCGTACTAAAAATCCCCACCGTCACGGCTAAAGCCGTGCCACCTCCCCTTACTTCAAGGGGAGCCTTGGGAGGGCGCGGTGCTCATCTGAAAAACCACCCTTCGCACCGAAACGCGGACAAACACCCTTCGGGTGCGCGGCCTAACCGTCTGTGACGGCGCGTACTAAAAATCCCCACCGTCACGGCTAAAGCCGTGCCACCTCCCCTTACTTCAAGGGGAGGCTTGGTAGGCGCGGTGCTCGTCTGAAAAACCACCCTCCGCACCCATTGCGCGGGGTGATTGTTGCCAATTACCTTCCGTACCAAAACGCGGACTTACAAGCGGTGTAACACCGCCTCGAAGGCGATGCCGTCGGTCAAGGGAGAGCCGGATTCGGCGGTCAGGCGGGTGGCTTCGTGCACGAAATCGGCCGCGTCGGCGACTGCGGCGCGCAGCGCCTTGCCCTGCACAAGCCGCCCGAACAGCACCGACGCGAACACGTCGCCCGTGCCCGCGAAGCTGCGCTCGATCCTCGCCGTCCGCACGGTGAAGCGTTCGCCGCGGGCGTCCGCGCCGACGTTGTCGACGAAGCCGCCGTCCGCGTGCACTCCCGTGACCACTGCGCTTTCGGCGCCGAGACACCTGAGAGCCTCCGCCATCCCGAACGCAGCGTCGAGCGCGTCGGAGCCGCGAAGGGCGCTCACCTCGGCATAATCGCGCCCTGTCAGCAGGCACGCCTCGGTCAGGTTCGGCGTGGTCACCGTCGACTCGGCGACGAGCCGCGCCATCGCTTCGACCAGCTCGCCCGAGCAGCTGCTGTACAGCCGCCCGTTGTCCGCCATTGCGGGGTCGACGAGCCTGACGGCGTCGGGCTTTGCGAACTCAAGCAAAAATCCGCGCAGGATTTCAGCCTGCCGTGCGTTGCCCAGAAAGCCCGTGTATATTCCGTCAAAGCGCAGCCCGAGTGAGCGCCACTGCGCTATGTAAGGGACGAGGTTGTCGGTAAAATCCTCGATCCAGCAGCTTTTGTAGCCCGTGTGATTGCTCAGCACGGCCGTCGGCAGCGGGCACGCCTGCAGCCCCAAAGCGCCGAGAATCGGCAGCGCGACCGTCAGCGAGCAGCGGCCGAAGCCCGACAGATCGTTGACGGCCGCGACGAGCGGTACCCTTTCCACTTTTAAAGCTCGCCGAGCAGCTCAAGCAGCGCCGACTTCTGCTTGAAGCCGACCGAGCGCTCGACTACCTCGCCGTTTCTGAAAATCAGCACGGTCGGTATGCTTTCAACGTCAAAGTCGCGCGCAAGCTCGGGCGAGTCGTCCACGTCGACCTTCGCGACAACGGCCTTGCCGTCAAGCTCGTCGGCCAGCTCCTCAATTACGGGAGCGAGCATTCCGCACGGGCCGCACCAGGATGCGCCGAAGTCGACGAGCACGGGCAGCTTGCTTGAATAAACCGTTTCGTCAAAATTGTCCTGATTAAGAATCATTTCCGACATTTGAAGGCATCTCCTTATTTCTTTTCGTGATAGCTTTTTTCGGTGTTGACGTTCCAGACGTTTGCCTTGTCCTCACGTCCGGAAAGAATGTTGCTTACGGCCTCGAATGCGGTCGCCATTGAGTGATCCATATTGTTGTAGCGGTGCTGGCCGTTGCGGCCGAGGCAGTAGAGGTTGCCGAAGCCGTCGAGCCAGGCGATGATGTCGCCCATCTGCGCGTAGGTGTCAAAATAGGCGGGGTACGCCTTTTGCACGCGCTCGCGGTGGCTGTCGCGCACGCAGTCGGCCGACTTTATTATACCCATTTTTACAAGCTCGTTTACAGCAAAATCAACACATTCGCTTTCGGGCAGATTCCAGAACTCGTCGCCCTCGCTGCAGAAGTACTCAAGCCCTATCCACACCGTGTGCTCGGGGTCTGCCACGAGGTACGGCGACCAGTTGTTGAATATCTGTATGCGCCCGAGCTTCACGCCCGTGTCCTGAACGTAGATCCAGCAGTCGGGCACGATGTTGCCGAGGGTCGGCTTGCCCGTTTTGTTGACAAGCTCAAGCCTGTCGACAAGCAGCCCGACGGTCACAAAGTCGCGGTAGGGCAGCCCCGCCGCAGCGGCGCTGACGTTCCCGGGCACGGCAAGGCCGCGCACGTCGGCGACGAGGTCTTTAACGGGCATTGTCGACAAAATCAAATCGCCATCGAGCGTTTTGCGCTCGCCGTTTTCGGTGAAGCCGACGCTTTTTACGCGCCCGGACTCACAATTCAGCTCATCGACCGCGCAGCCCATGCGCACCTCGCCGCCCATACGGCGGATTTCGTCGGCGACCAGCTCCCACAGCTGACCCGGGCCGAACTTCGGGTACGAAAATTCCTCGATAAGCGAAGTCTCGACCTCGGCGTTCTTCGAGCCGAAAATGCGGCGGAGCACGTCGCGGATAACGGCGGTTATCGACAGCCCCTTTACGCGCTGAGCGCCCCAGTCGGCCGAGATTTCGGCGGGCGAGCGCCCCCACAGCTTCTCGGTGTAGCCCTCGAAGAACATCGAGTAAAGCACGCGGCCGAAGCGGTTGATGTAAAAGTTTTCAAGCGATGTCTCGGGCAGCTTTGACACGCACGCGTGCAGGTAGGAAAAGCCCGCCTTCATCGTCGTCAGAAAGCCCATGCCCTTAATCGTGTCCCAACTGAGGGAAACGGGATAGTCGAAGAAGTGCTTTTTGTAATAAATGCGGCTGACGCGCTCGCGCTTGAGCATAACGCGGTCGTCTCTCTCGGGGTCGGGGCCGCCCTCGCTCCAGCCGCGGTCGCGGCCGAGCAGCCTGTCGTCCAGAGCGGGCGCGCCCTGCAGCGGCATAAGCGAGCGCCACCATTCGGTCACGCGGTCGTCCTTTGAAAAGAAGCGGTGGCCGCCGATGTCCATTCGGTTGCCGTCGTGGCGCACGGTGCGCGAAATGCCGCCTATCGACTGCGACTGCTCAAGCACCGTGACGGCGAAGTCCCCGCCCGAGCGCAGCAGCTCGTACGCGGCGGTAAGCCCCGCAGGGCCCGCTCCGATTATAATAACCTGTTTCATTTGATTGTTCTCCGATCTATGAGATAGTAGAAATTCCGCCTCGCGCAGCAGTTCCGGAAAAGCACGATAAAGGCCGAGAGTATTTTGAACAGCAGCTTGTCTACGGCCTCATTAAGCGAGTGAAACGCCCGCAGAAACAGGCCGAACAGCAGCTCGTACAGAGCTTTTTGCCGAAGGTCGGCGCGTTTTTTACGCGGTCGTTGAATATGCGGCCGAGCAGGCGCCTGTGAACGGCGCTCACATCAGCTCCGGGTCGTAGACGGCGCGCTCGCCGCCGACGAACCTGTACCTTGTGCGGGCATAGACGGCGTGCGCCTTGCCGATGTAATCTATTCCGGTGCGAACCGGCACGGCGACGGGGCGCAGGTGCATACCGATGAGCGTGTCGCCGATGTCCGTTCCCGCGGCCGCCTGAACGCGCTCGACCGCGCACGGCTCGGCAAAGGCCGCCCACGCGTTGGTCGCAAACGAGCCGCCCGCCTTTTTCTGCGGCACGACGTTGACTATGTCAAGACGGTGCTCGCGCGCCGCCTGCCGCTCGACTATAAGCGCGCGGTTTAAGTGCTCGCAGCACTGCGCGGCAAGCCAGATTCCCGACTCGGTCAGTACGGGATAGATACCGTCGAGCACGGCCTTTGCCGCGTCGAGGTCGGAGCTTTTGCCTATGGTTGAGCCGACGATCTCGCTTGATGAGCAGCCGACGACGAAGATGTCGCCCTTTTCAAGGCGCGCGACGTCGAGCAGGCGCTTTACACCCTCGCGGGCGGCGGACGTTATATCGCTGAACGTAATCTCACTCATTTTAAAAACCTCCGTAAAGCGGGAGCAAGACTCCCTGCTTCCTATTTTATACAGTTTTTCCCGCCAATGCAAGATAAATAAGCGAAAATGCGATGAAAAAGAGCTGCCGATTTTGGGCAGCTCTTTTGAAGTAAGAAGTAATAGGTAAGAGTGAAGAGGTGTGGTGTGCGGCTTAAAGCCGCACGGATTGAATAGGGCATTACCTTAAAAAAGGCCTTTGGAGCGGCGCACGGGCTCGCAGGTGAAGTTTACGCCGAGCTTTTTCAGCACGCGCTCGTCATTGTCGCACAGCATGACCGACGAGTGCAGCTCGCAGCCGCGCAGGCGCGAGATCTGGCCGAGCGCCTTGTCCGCCTGCGGATTGACCGCCGCGCTTGAGGACAGCGCTATGAGCATTTCGTGCGAGTTGAGGTGCGAGGTCGCCGAGCGGAACGTCTCCCTTTTCAGCTTGACTATCGGAGCGATAAACGAGCTGGCGATAAGCGGCATATCGTCGTCGATGCCCGCCATGACCTTCATCGCGTTGAGCAGCGCCGCCGAGACCGAGCCGAGCAGGTCGCCCGTTTTGCCCGTGACCACAGTGCCGTCGTCAAGCTCGATCGCGACCGCGTGATTGTTGGCTGCAGCCGCCTTTTCGAGGGCGGGGCGCACCACGCGCCTGTCCTCGGGGGTCACGCCGACTTGCTGCATAATGCTCTCGGCCTTGCTGACGGCGCTGTCGGACACGCGGCCCATCGCCTTGTCGCACAGCACCTTATAATAGCGGCGGATTATCTCATCCTTGGACGCTTCGCTGACGACCTCGTCGTCTATTATGCAGTTGCCCGCCATATTGACGCCCATATCGGTCGGGGACTTGTAGGGGCTTTTGCCGAGGATTCTTTCAAGCATCGCTTTCAGCAGCGGGAACGCCTCGACGTCGCGGTTGTAGTTGACGGTCGTCAGGCCGTAGGCTTCGAGGTGGAACGGGTCGATCATATTCAGGTCGTTGAGGTCGGCGGTCGCCGCTTCGTAGGCGAGGTTTACCGGGTGCTTGAGCGGAATGTTCCAGATCGGGAACGTCTCAAACTTAGCATAGCCAGCGGTTACACCGCGCTTGTGCTCGTGATAAAGCTGCGACAAACAGGTCGCGAGCTTGCCGCTGCCCGGGCCGGGTGCGGTAACGATGACGAGCGGCTTGGTCGTTTCGATGTACTCGTTGCGGCCGTAGCCGTCCTCGCTGACGATGAACGGAATGTTGTTCGGATAGCCGTCGATGGGGTAGTGCAGGTAGACCTTGACGCCCAGATTTTCGAGCTTTTTCTTGAATACCACCGCCGAATACTGGCCGGTGTAGCGCGTCATGACCACACTTGAGACGCACAGCCCCATTGAGCGGAACGCGTCGATAAGTCGGATACAGTCGACGTCGTAGGTTATGCCCAGGTCGCCGCGAATCTTGTTTTTTTCGATGTCGCAGGCGTTTATCGCAATGATTATCTCGGCGCGGTCGGCGAGCTTTAAGAGCATACGGATCTTGCTGTCGGGACGGAAGCCCGGCAGCACGCGCGAGGCGTGGTAGTCGTCGAACAGCTTGCCGCCGAGCTCAAGATAGAGCTTGCCGTCGAACTTGTCGATGCGCTCCTCGATGTGCTCGGACTGCATTTTAATGTATTTGTCGTTATCAAACCCGATTCTTCTTATCATACCCTCAAACTCCATATCCGCATTTTTAACTTTCAGTCAACAATCATTATAAAACAACTTCCGACTTAAATCAACAAAAAGCTGCGCGATAAATGCGGTATATTTTCGCTGAAGCAGCCGTGAATATCATTTTCAAGTTTACAATTTGTTCACATTTTATGGTATCATATATAACAAACATCGGCGATAATCGAAATATAGCTGACAAGGAAGTGGTCTTAATGAACAGTGCGCCGAGTGTAAAAGTCATAATAGCCGACGATGAGCCGCGCATACGCGAGCTTATCAAGGATCTGCTCGACCGCAACGGATATAAACCCCTCGAAGCCGACGACGGACAGGTCGCCATCGACCTGCTCAAGGCCAATCCCGACACGGCGGTCGTCATTCTCGACGTTATGATGCCCGAGGTCGACGGGTGGGAGGCCTGCCGCAAAATCCGCGGGTTTTCCGACGTCCCCGTGCTCATGCTCACCGCCCGCAGCGAGGAGTTCGACCAGCTGATGGGCTTTGAGTCGGGCGCGGATGATTACGTTACAAAGCCGTTCTCCAACGCCGTGCTTATAAAGCGGATAGAGGCGCTCATCAAGCGCTCGCGCGGCGCGGCGGGACCCGCCGGCGCAAAGCAGGGGCTGCAGGTCGACGAAGCCGCCTATCAGGCGTTCCTCGACGGCAAGCCGCTCGAGCTGACCGTCAAGGAGTTCGAGATTCTGCGCATTTTAAGCTCCAACCCGGGCCGCGTTTTCACCCGCAGCCAGCTGCTCGATTCGGTCTGGAACTACGACTACGAGGGTGACGTCAGAACGGTCGACTCCCACGTCGCACGGCTCAGAACCAAGCTCGGCGACTACGGCAACTCGCATTTAAAGACCGTCTACGGCATCGGATATAAGCTCGAATTATGATTAAACATATTCACAAAAAGCCCGCCGAGCCGTGCTCCGAAAACGGCAAAAAGAGCTGGCACCGCCTGTTCAGGCAGATCGCGCTGATAAGCGTGCTGTTCACAATCGCCGTCGCGGTGACAAACGGCAGCCTGTTTTTGCGCTACTTTGTCTACAGCGAGGAAAGCGTGCTCTCCTCGTGCGCCGACGCGGCGTCAAAGGTCAACGTGAGCGACCGCGACTCTGCGGCTCATATCCTGCAGGAGATAGAGCGCAACCACAGCGTGCAGATAAACCTCTATCGGGACGACAAGCTCGTCTATTCCTCGCTGCGGCAAAGCGACCGCTCACTCGCGGGGATAAACGGCTTCGACTTCCTCTTCGGCGGGCGCGGCAACCGCGAGACCTTGTCGAGCCGCACCGACCGTCACGGCGGCACGTCCAGCGTTCAGATAAGCTCAAACGGCACAAAGTACCTCGTCTACTGCCGCGACTATGACGACACGACCGTCGAGGTCATGGTGCAGTACAGCATCATCGAGAACAGCGCCTACATTGCAACCAAGTTTGTGCTCATCGTCACGGTCGTGTGCCTGCTAATCGTGCTTATTCTCAGCATTGACCTGTCGGTGCGCTTTACACGCCCGATAACCGAGATGAACGACATCGCGCTGCGCATGACGCGCCTCGACTTCAGCCGCAAGGCGACCGTCGACTCCAACGACGAGATAGGTGTGCTCGCCGACTCGCTCAATAAGCTGTCCGACAGCCTTTCGGGCGCGCTGAAGGAGCTCAGGGAGAAAAACGCGATACTCGAGGACGAGATCGAGGCCGAGCGCAAGCTCGACGTTATGCGCAAGGGCTTCGTCGCCAACGTCTCGCACGAGCTGAAAACGCCGATCTCGATAATTCAGGGCTACGCCGAGGGCCTGTGCGACGGAATGGCCGACGACCCCGCGTCGCGCGAGCGCTACTGCGCGGTTATCCGCGACGAGTGCGAGCGTATGCACAAGCTGGTCATCAGCCTGCTTGAGCTGTCGCGCTACGAAAGCGGGATCGACATCAACCGCGAGGACTTCGACCTCTCGGCAAGCGTCATCAACATCGTTGACATCAACAGTGAGAGCATCGCGGCTTCCGGCGCGGAGCTTGAGCTTGAGCTCGGCGAGCGCGAGCCCGTCAACGCCGACCGTCTGATGACCGAGCAGGTTATCCGGAACTACCTCGGCAACGCGCTGAGCCACGTCGACGCGGGCGGAAAGATAAGGATTTACACCGAGCCGTACGGCGACGACACCATAAGGCTGTGCGTGTATAATTCGGGCTCGCACATCGGCTCCGAGGATATGGAGAACATCTGGCAGAGCTTCTACCGCGTGGATAAATCGCACAACCGCGCGCAGGGGCGCTTCGGGCTCGGATTGTCGATAGTGCGCGCGATAATGCTTGCCTACGGCCGCGACTTCGGCGTCTTTAACACCGAGGACGGAGTGGTGTTCTGGATAGAGCTCAACCGTCAAGGGTAATTGTTCGCTGCTACAGGCGGTTTGTCCGCAGGCACAGCCTGTTTATCCGCGGTTTAATTTGCGGAGTTATTTTCACCGGCACCCCGCGCAATCGGCACAGCGGGTTATTGAAAGCTTTTTGATGCAGCGATTGTCCGAAACGAGCGCGCCATTAGCACGTTCATAAATAAAATCAGCCCTACAGGAGCCGTAGCAGTTGCCGAATGGCTGATGAATCAGCAACAGGTCAAGATAATCGGCGCGCAGCTTCTCCATGGAGGCTTCGATGGAAGCCGTGGCTTTTTGTAGTCTGCATTGATTATCCGGATCTTGGTGGTCAAGAAGAGCTCATCGCGCGGCAAGCCCGCCTTGCGGGCACGCTTTATGCTTCGTTTTCTATATCCTTTTAGGTGCGGAGCCTGTTAGTTTTTTATAGGAATTTGCAAACCGCTCGTTGACTGACGCTTATGATTCTTGAAAGAAAAGTGAAAATGTTATAATAAAATAAAAGCTGTTGTATGAAACGGATTTAACCCTCATACAACAGCTTTGTATCTTACAGATTAAAGATCAGGAAGCTCGATTGGTCCGGTTACGTCAGTTAAAGCAGTTGGCTTACTGCTGACAGTAGTAATATCGGTCATACAAAACCCCATTACTTCAAAAGACGGAGCAGAATAGTCTCCTTTTCTTTCATTTCTTTTTCTCCTTTTAAGTTCTATAAGCGACAGCTGATTTTCCATAACGCATCATGGCTTGCGTTAAATCATCAAGGGCTGTACCTTTATATTCGCTTGACTGTTGAACGGTGCTTGCATAAGATTCAACGCTGAAACGCATTGTATTACTGCAAGGAATGCCGTTTTCGTAAACCGTGACAAGAATTTCATTGCTCAACTCATGAGCAAAGAGTTCGTTGCAATAAACGTAATATGTGCCGTCGCCGTTATTCACAAAATCGTTTTTGTCATAGATAAATTTTGTGTTTCTAAAAGCAAATTCAACGGTCTTGTTTTCAACGTCTTTTGCCGAAAACTTCGCTCTGACCATAATTGAATTGTTAAGCACCAAACCGCAGGCATTCCACCGCACAGAAGGATTGCTTATGGCTTTGAAATTAAAGTCCCTGATATTTTTAAAATCCTCAGTATTCTTACTCGCCCAACTTTTTTGGGTATCGGTAAGGTCGGAATTAACAAGATTATCAGTTTTATATCCAACATATTTCTGCGCCATTGCGCCATAATTCAGCAAATCCACAAGTAAGGTGCGAAGTTTTGAATGTTCCTCGGTACGGTATCTGTCAAGAATAATATAAGCATACTCTTTGACGCTCATTTCCTTCTGAGGACTTGTATACTCCTTATTTCCGCTTTTCGCGTGTAAAACGGCTGTTATCTCATCATTCATAAGGTGCGGATGGATGCCTTTATATGAGAATACATAGTAATTCCCGCTCTGAATATATTTGGTGATTTTTTCTTCTTTTTCGCCAAAGCTAACAGACACATAGAAATCGTCAAAAGACGAAACGCTATCTTTAAGCACCTTGAAATTCATTGTTATGCTGCTTTCAAGTGAAAGTGAAACAGTGTTAATTTCAGGTGCAGGTTTTTCGGGAACGGTTTTGTTTTTATAATAATATGTAATAACAGTACCGTCGGAAACAACAGGTGTGTTTAAGCCGTCAGCCTTTACAAAGTCGTAACCATAAAGTGATTTCGGCGGTGTAAAATTGAGCTTTGTGCCATAAGGAACAGTGAAGGTTCCGCCGGCGGTGTTTGGAATTTCAGAGCCGTCTTCCAATTTATATTGGATCGAAACAGTTGTATAACGCTGTGTTTCCGTATTATCATCAGCCAGGACAGTACCGTTCTCGTCAGTCACTTGAAAAGCGACGGTGTCACCGTTCATAAGCTGTGCGTCAGACGGAATTTGATAAATAAGCGAGCAGCTTTTTAAGCCTGAATTAAAATCGCTTTTGATGTGGTCCAATGCACCGAGCGGCCAGAAATTTGCCTTGTCATTCCAAACGGGAATATCAAAGACTTTTGTTGTTTGAAGCGGTTTACCCGATGAATCGGTTGCAACGCTTCCGTCGGAATGCTTGATCCACATTTTGAATTTTATCTGTCGTGCTTGTTTGTCTGAAACGTTTTGAACGATGGTGCGAAGTTCAATTTCTTTGCCGTTCATATTAGTATTAAATCTGTTTTTACTGTTACCGCTCAAAAGCCTGTCATTGCGATTATAGGTGTAATTATAGTACGAGCTAATCTCGAGGTCGGCAAAATCAGATGGGCTTGAATAAGCTCCTGTGTATTCTTTAACTTCAGGCGGAGCAACATATAAATCCGCATCTTTAACAAGCTGTGACATCCGCTTGTAGCCTTGCAAACGACAAACCTCGCAGAATTGATAGTTTGTATCTCTCATTATACATTCATAGCTTGACACAAGCATTTTTGAGCCATAAGCGTTGCGGCAGGTATAAGTGTTTCTAAAGCCTAAAAGCTGATTCCATTTAATCTTTAAGGGGTCTTCTACCGAGGAAAGATTGAGCGATTTAAGCTCCTTATCCTCAAGCAAATATCCGTTACTGTATTCATCGCCAAGGCCGAGTAAACCGTGTCCCAGTTCGTGAGCAAAAGTTTTTGACGCACGGTAGCTGTCTGATGACGAAATAAAATAATGCAAGCCGTATTCACGGTTGTTATATGCACCGCCGAAATCGGATTTTGTATTTACAACCATAGCAAACTGTGCAATATAATCGTGAACATAATAATACGGTTCATATTCGTTCCAATCACCGTTGGGCTTCATTGGTATTGTGTTTGGATCGGTTGTTTTTTTGATATGAGCATCGTGAATTTTCTCAATAAATTCAGGACCGATACATCTCTCAAAAATATGATTTTTCCACTGACTTCCGGTGAGATTATTGGAAATAACAGGTGAATTATATTTATCAACTATAACATCAAAAAATGTGCTTCCGCCATTGTCAAAAGTTGATTCGGAAGCTGTGCAAAGGGCGTAAACATTAAACCTGTCGGCATAACTGCGATACGGTTCATATTTCATAGCATCCTGCCAAAGTCGCTTGACATCATTGATGAATTTGCCCTGCTGACTTTTTGTGTAGCCCTCGCCACACACGACAACAACCATATTTTCTGTGTCGCTTCGTGTTTTTTGAATAGTGTATACAGGTATAGTAGGATTTGAGTATTTTCCGTCTTTTGAGTACCAAGGGCCGAGAGTAAGCTGAATACTTTGCTCGGTGCTGACATTCCAATCAGGATTTGCATCCTCGGCAGGTTCTGAAATTGTATAGTCATTTTCCTGCTTGTTGGGAGCAGAGCCGACATAAGGATTGCTCTGTGAGCCGTTGCCCGAAGTGGAAACAAAATATTCGGAATCAAGATAAAACGCAGGTCTTACGCCCAAATCGGAATACCACGGAGCATAACGACCAACCTGACCCGATGAACTGATATAGCGCATATCATGATTACAGTCGGTTACGGGAGTGCGAAGCCAATAAGGCCATGCCATACCTTCATTGTTATATGCAACATAATAGCTTTTGAGATTTTTCCAAACAGCATTTGCTTGCTTTACATCAAGAAGAAATACTTTTTCGGTTGTGGTTTCAAAATATGCGTTGTCATAATTTGCTGCCGCATCTGAAATGTCTGTGTAGTAGTACAAATCTGAATTTGCATCACCCTCGACAATGCCTTTATTGTATTCGGGGTGAGAAACAAGAGAACGCTGAGTAACGGTTTTCATAGCAGCAATTTCAGACTTTGTAAACTCATTCAAGAAGCCGGCTTTGTTGTTATAAGCGCTTGTTCCGCTGACATATCCGTCTTTCGGCGGATTTCCGCAAAGCCAATCAACCTTTCCTGCTGATGCAGTGGAATTAAGCCATGAGCGCATATTACTGTCTTTCCAATAATTTGAGCCGTAATCATCACGCTTATAGCTTCTGCTGTGCGATTTTGAATTGCTGTTGTCATTTGTTTTGGCATCATATGCAAGAGTGTCAACAATTTTGTCTGCAAGCATAAGCGGACCGTTATCGTCAATGCTTACACAGCGCCAGAGAATCGAAGCATTGTTATATGTACCCATTTTAATATAATCGCCCACCTGAATATCAGGCTTTGATGTTGCCTGAACGAATATAGGCAGGAGCGAAATCAGCATACAAAACGCTAACAAAACGGATGTTAATTTTTTTGCCATCAGCATACACGTCCTTTAATGATATTCATGTTTATTATTATACACGCCAAGGTTAACTTGTGTCAATAAAAACGGGATAATATCAACTTTCAAGAAATGTGCTTATATAAAAAGAAAATCCGAAACGGTTACCAATGATAACAAGTTTCGGATTTTTTCTGGCGGAGAGAGGGGGATTCGAACCCCCGAACGGGTATCAGCCGTTACACGATTTCCAATCGTGCGCCTTAGGCCAGCTCAGCCATCTCTCCATACATTATTCGTCTCGCTTATGTTCAGCGCCTATACATTATACATAAACCCAAAGCAAAAATCAAGCATAAATTTTGCACGGCGGGCAAACAGAGCATAATCGGCCTGATTTTCGGGAAAAACAAGGCAGTGAAACACTTTTTGGAGGGCTGAAAAATGGTGGTTACGCTTCTGCGCACGGTCGTGCTTTACGTTCTGGTCATCGTAAGCCTGCGGATAATGGGCAAGCGGCAGATAGGCGATATGCAGCCGAATGAGCTTGTGACGACGATACTTATAAGCGAGCTGGCGACGATACCTATACAGGACATCAAGCAGCCCGTCATGAACGGCGCGATAGCGATACTGGCGCTTGTGTGCCTTGAGGTTCTGCTGTCGGCGCTGGCGCTCAAGTCTGACGCGCTGCGCCGTCTGGTCGACGGCAGCCCGACCATCGTTATCCGCCACGGCAGCGTGGATCAGGCCGCGATGCGGCGGCTGCGGCTGACGGTCGACGATCTGCTCGGCAATTTGCGCGAAAACCAGGTTTTCGACGTATCCGAGGTCGAGTACGCGCTTATCGAGACGAACGGCCGGATGTCGGTGATGCTGAAGGCTGCACAGCAGCCGCTCACGGCCGAGCAGGCGGGGGTGAGCGCGCCCGACGAGGGCTTAAGCGTGCCTGTGATATGCGACGGACAGCTTCGTGAGGACTTTATGAAGTGCGTCGGAATGACCGAAAAACGGCTGTACAAGCTGCTTGAAGAGCGGCAGATAGCCATTTCGGACGTGTTCCTGATGACGGTCAACGCGGCGGGCGAGGTCGTCGTTATCCGCAGGGAGAGCGAGCGGTGAGGCGGCTTATAACCGCGGGAGTGCTCGCGGCTCTGGTCGTCGGAGCGTGCGTTATCGGAACTCTTTTTATAAACCGCGCGGGAGCGGACATCGGCGCACCGCTCGAAGCGGCGATAGAAGCGGCCGAAGCGGGCGACGCGGCGAAAGCACAGGAGCAGAGCCTGCGTGCGGAGAAGGCCTTTGTCGCCGCCGAGGGAAAGATCTCGTTCTTCATCGACCACTCGCTTGCGGAGGAGCTGGGGCTGCAGCTTGCAAAGCTGCGCGGCCTTGCAGAGGACGACTCACTCGAGGAGTTCGCCGCCGAAGCAAACGGCGCGCTGACGATGCTCAACCACATTGTAAACGACGAAAAGCCGACCTGGCTGAACGTGTTTTAGGTGCTTTGCGGCGCAAATCGGAGCCGCAGCGCAGCGGGCACAATGCGCACCCTCCGTGCCCGCTGCACCGCAAAGCTGCGCATTTCGCGCTGTCGCCGCACCCTGCGCGCCGCTCATCGCACCCTGCGCACGATGTTCATCGCATCCTAAGCGCCCTACCCCCTTGCGCGGTAGGCGGAGGGGCTGACTCCCATCACACGGCGGAACGCGGTCGAAAAATAGCTCTGACTCGAGAACCCGAGCCTGTCGGCGACCTCGGTGACATTCAGCCCGCTGCCGAGCAGGCCTGCCGCCTCGGTCATACGCAGCCAGAGGTAGTATTCGTGCACGCCCTTGTCGTTGAAGGTGCGGAACAGCGCCTTTATCGCCGACACGCTGAGCCCGCAGCAGTCGCCCAGCTCGTCGAGCGAGAGGTCGTGCGACAGGTTCTGCTGCATCGTCGTGACGACCTTTTTGTAGTCGAGCGCGCTCTTGCTGCGGTTGAAGCCGAGGGGCAGTCCGTCCTCCGCGACGAGGGCGAGCGCACCTTCACACATCGCCGTGACCTCGCCGAACAGGCGCGGCGAGCGCTGCATATACTCCAAAAAGCCTACCGACGAGTCAAAGCCGCCCGCTTCCTTTATCGAGCGGCTTATCGCCTGAAAGCGTGTCTGCAGCGCAGCGGGGCAGCTGTACGCCCCGCCGAAGCCGACGAGCAGCTCGCCCGCGCCCGTAAACGAAAAAATGAGCACCCGCCCGCGCCTGCCCTCGGGCGTCCAGATCTTGTGAAACTCGTTGGGGCGGTGAATCATCACGTCGCCCGGCGACAGAGCGTAGACGTTCTCATCGGAGCTGACGCCGATCTCGCCCGACAGGCAGTAGACGACCTCCCAGAAGTCGTGATGCTCGCCTGCGAAGTAGAAGCCGCCGTCGATGTCCTTTTCAAAAAACGAGAAAAAGCCGCTCAGCTGAACCGGCTTTATGATCGGAAAAAATCTGCGCGCCGTTTTCTGCATAATAAAAGCACCGCCTTTTTGCCCGAAATCAAACAAAATATGTCTGATTTCGCATTGATATTCGTTATAAATTCCCTTATAATCCAATTATACAGAGAAAAACTCTGTTGTAAAGACCGAAATTGAATTTACGGGAGGATATAATATGGATAAGAAGCTCAGAGTCGGTATAATCGGCCTCGGCAACCGCGGCCGCAGCATATACAATCTTATGCTGACCATACCCGAGGCGGAGATCGTTGCGCTGTGCGACATCTATCAGCCCTATATGGACAAGGCGCTCGAGATCGCCAAGGAAAAGGGCAACGACCCCAAGGTTTTCACCGATTATAACGAGCTGCTCAACAAGGAGCTCGTCGATGCGGTGCTCGTCATCACATCGTGGGAGACTCACTGTGAGATAGCCATGGCTGCCATGGAGAAGGGCATTCCCGTGGCCATGGAGGTCTGCGGCGCATACGATGTTCAGTCCTGCTGGGATCTTGTACATACCTATGAGCGCACCCAAACTCCGTTTATGTTCCTTGAAAACTGCTGCTACGGCCGCTATGAGCTTATGGTGCTCGATATGGTCCGCAAGGGTCTGTTCGGCAAGGTCGTCCACTGCGACGGCGCTTACGCTCATGACCTGCGCGACGAGGTCATAAACGGCAAGATAGGCTGGCATTACCGCTACAGCAACTACCTGCACCGCAACTGCGATAACTATCCGACTCACGAGATAGGACCTATCGCCAAGATACTCAAGATAAACCACGGCAACCGCTTCCTCAAGCTCAACTCGTTCGGCTCGCGCTCCTACGGTATGCACGAGTATATCAAGGAGAATCACTCCGACGACGAGGAGCTGATGAACGCCGAGTTCGCTCAGGCCGACATTGTCACTACCGTCATCACCTGCGCAAACGGCGAGACCGTCACTATCAAGCTCGACACGACCCTGCCGCGCTTCTACAGCCGCGACTTCACCGTTCACGGCACGCGTGCGATGTACAGTGAGCTTAATAATGCGCTCATCATCGAGGGCGAGTATAAGGAAGAGTGGAACCACAACTACTGGAACAACGCCGAGGCGGCGCTTGAGAAGTACGAAAGCCCGATCTGGAAGCAGTTCCAGGAGGAGGGCGTAAAGGGCGGCCACGGCGGCATGGACGGACTGGTCTACAGCGCGTTCGTTGACGCGGTGCTCGGCGGCCACGATATGCCTATCGACGTGTACGACGCCGCGACCTGGATGGTCATCACCGCCCTGACCGAGCAGTCGCTTGCCGCGGGCGGCGCGCCCGTCGCGTTCCCCGACTTCACGCTCGGCAAGTGGAAGCTCGACAACGAGCCGAAGAACCCCGGCAGGTACCACATCTATTAAGGTAAAGCGAGGGCTTTAAGCTCCCGCCTGAACCGAAAATATTCAAAGGCGCGCTTTATGCTTGCAAAAGTGTTGAGCGCGCTTTTTTTGTGCGAAAAAGCCGGTTAAAACGCGGCAAAAGGCGAAAAAGAGCGGTTTTAGCGGCCGAAATGAACTCCGAAGCGGTGAAAAAAAGGCGGTAAATTTGTAAAAAGGTATCAAAATTGTTTCCGTTTTGTTTCTTTTTGTTCCTTGTAATACGGAAAAGCGGGGCTTATATTATAAAAGGTGTAAAAGAAAATGCGGAGAGTGAGAAGCCTATGTCGGACAAGATCTATGTGATAATCCCGTCGCTCAACCCTGATGAAAAGCTGAAAAAAACCGTTCGCGGAATGTCGGACGCGGGGTTTGAAAGAATAATCATCGTCAACGACGGCAGCGACAAGGCGCACCTCGGCAACTTTCCCGAGCCTGACGAGCACATAACCGTCATACACCGCCGCCGCAACTGCGGCAAGGGCGCGGCGCTGAAGCTGGCGTTCGGCTACGTTTTGCGCAAGTGCCCCGACGCGGCGGGAGTCGTCACGGTCGACGGCGACGGGCAGCACTGCCCCGAGGACGCCGTCGCCTGCGCCGAAGCGCTCAACGGGATCGGTAAGGGCGCGGTGCTCGGCTGCCGCGACTTCTCGGGTGCTCACGTGCCCAAGCGCAGCCGAACGGGCAACCGCATCACCTCGTGGGTGTTTAAGGTGCTGTGCGGAATGAAGATATCCGACACGCAGACGGGGCTGCGCGCGTTCCCGGTGTCTCTTCTGCCCCTGCTTATTTCGACAAAGGGCGACCGCTTCGAGTACGAGACGAATATGCTGCTCAAGTTCAGGCGGTGCGGCGTGAAGATCAGGGAAGTGCCGATTAAAACCGTTTATATAAATGAAAACGAGACTTCGCACTTCCGCCCTGTGCGCGATTCGCTGCGTGTTTATCGCTTTATCCTCGCTTATGTTTTAAGCTCGGCGGTGTCGTTTGCCGCCGATGTGTCCATATTCTATCTGATGCTGCGGCTGCTCGGCGGCGCTCTCGGCAACCTTGCGGAGCTTTGCGCCACGGCCGTCGCGCGCGTTATTTCGTCGCTGATAAACTACAACATCAACAGAACGCAGGTGTTTGCGTCCGACTCAAAGTCGGGCGGCCGCCTTGCGCGCTACTATGCGCTTGCAATTCCGCAGATGTTCATTTCGGCGGGGCTTGTGACCCTCGTGTCGCACATTCTCAAGGCCACGCCCATACTTGCAACCTTAATTAAAATCGTCATCGACACCGTCATCTTTTTTGTCAACTACCGCGTGCAGCAGACGTGGGTATTTGCCGAAAGAAAGCCCGCCGGGAATGTCAGACGCGCGCCCAAGCTGACTGTCGGCAGGGTGATCGGCAGGAGCGCGCTTGCGCTCGTCACGGCAGTCGTGATGGTTGTCACCTTTGCGGCGAGCACGGCGCTGATGATATGCTACGGCCCGAGCAAGAGCCTGCGCAATATGACGGTCATTATGGCAAAGGAGGCCAGCGCCACCAAGTGGCTGCCGGGTCTGTTTCTGCCCGAGGAGACGATCGAACAAATCATAAAGGACAGCAAAAAGGTCAACGTCGACGTCATCGGCACGGACGATTACGTCACGCCCGACTCCGACGAGTGGGACGATGCGGTCGACGGAATGAAGCTCGTTTTTCTCAACAAAGCGGGCTTCAAGGGCTATCTGCTGCTTATCCGCGACCCCGGGCGCGTGGGCGTCGGCGTTTCGTCCGGTGACTTCAGCACGGCGAGCTGGGGTATGCGCTATCAGGACATCATCAAAAAGTACGGCTGCGTCGCCGCAATAAACGGCGGCGAATTCTACGACATCGGCGGCCACGGCAGGGGCGAGAAGCCGATGGGGCTGACCTATTCGGGCGGCAAGGCGGTCTGGGACGACGGACTGAAGCGCTCGTTCTTCGGCTTTGACAAAAACAACAGGCTCGTCTGCCGCGAGGGCATAACCCGCGCCGAGGCCGACAGGCTCGGAATACGCGATGCAGTCAGCTTCCAGTCGGGCAATGTGCTTATCAGGCAGGAGGACGACGGCATAAAGGTGTTCTATGCCGACAAGGACACGGGCACGGCGCAGCGCACCGCGATAGGACAGCGCGCCGACGGTACGGTGATAATGCTCGTCACCGACGGCCGCACGGTCGACAGCATCGGCGCCACGCGCAACGAAATAATCGACGTTATGCTGGCCTACGGCGCGGTCAATGCGGGAATGCTCGACGGCGGCTCGTCGGCGATGATGTACTACCGCAACTACTACGACAAATACCCCGTCGACAAGTCGCAGCTTGACGAAAATCAGCTCAAGGGGCTTGTCAACAGGTACAAGGCGTTCACCAGTCCGCGCCACATTCCGACCTATTTCATCGTAACGGAGGAAAAAAAGTGATGCCGCGCTCTTATTTTTACAGAATATATTTTTGCGTCGTCGCGGTTTTCGTCGTCGGGATGGCGGTGTTCCTCGCCGTGTTCGCAAACTGGCTTAAGGACTACGAAGCGGCACAGCCCGAGCAGATAATGACGGCGTTTTTAAGCGATGATCTGGAAAAGGGCAGGCTTTCCGCCGTCAGAAAGAAGTACGGCGAATTTATTTCAAAATACGAGTCGGACGACAGCCTTGACAAAGCCTTTTCGGCCTTGATAAAGGGCAAAAAGCTGACCTTCACCACGTCCTCAAGCCGACCCGAGGGCTGCGACATCGCCTACACGGTCAAGGCGGACGACGAAAGGCTGATGAGCGTTTTTTTGAAGCGTGCCGACAAGCGCTACTCGATCTCCGGGGTCAGCTTTGACAAAAAGCGCTGCAAGACCTATGAGATCACCGCGACGTCGGACGCAAGCATTTTTGTAAACGGCGTTGAGGTCGAAGCGGCCGACCGCAAGGACGAGGCTCTGCCCGATGTCGGCGGAGCGTTCGCCAAAAGCGGGCTTATATGTCGGCAGACCGTGACTCTCGAAAATATGCTCGGCGCCGACCCGGTTGTCACGGCAAAGTCGGGCGGAGCGGCGCTCGAGGTCGAGAAAAACGGCGACGCCTACAACGTCGTTCAGGACTTTTCGGAAAAGGACGCCGTCGGCGCTTTCGCCGTTAAAGCGGCGGGAGTTTACGCCGAGTATATGCAAAACGACTCGTCGAGGGAGCAGATAGGGAAGTTCGTGGACTCGGGCACGACTTTCTACAAGCACCTTATGGGCAGCCCCGTCAAGTATGTTATTCCGCACGACAGATACGCGATAAAGGAGACGGAGACCTCCGATTTCCGCAAGTACAGCGACGACCTTTTCAGCTGTCGGGTAACGCTCGTCAACGAGCTGACGCGCGGAGGCAGGAAGTACCGCGACCATTTTGACAAGTACGTCTATCTTCGCCGCGACGGCAAAACATACAAGGTGCTCGATATGCAAAACGCAGCCGATACCGCAGCCTGAGCGGCTGAAAAGCCGCTCTGCGCACAGTGCGGCAGCCCTGCCCAAACGCGGCAATCGGTAAAAGCGACGGCACCCGTTCAGCCTGCCAAGGTCTGAGCGGGTGCCGGTTTTATATTCGGGGCAGTCGCGTTTGCGCGCCTGAAAGCGGATGCTTTGTTTGCAAAGCGTCGCTTATCCGAAGCGGCCGTTTATATAGTCGTCGGTCTCTTTGTTAATCGGGCGCTCGAATATGTCGGCGGTATCGCTGTATTCGACCAGGCGGCCGCTCAGGAAAAACGCGGTGCTGTCCGAAATTCGGCGCGCCTGCTGCATATTGTGCGTGACGATAACGATAGTGTACTTTTCGCGCAGCGATACGGCAAGCTCCTCAATGCGTTGCGTCGATATAGGGTCGAGCGCGCTGGTCGGCTCGTCCATAAGCAGCACGTCGGGCTCGACGGCCAGCGCCCGCGCTATGCAAAGGCGCTGCTGCTGACCGCCCGAAAGGCCGAGCGCGTTCTTTTTTAGCCTGTCCTTTACCTCGTCCCACAGTGCGGCGCTTCTGAGTGCTTTTTCCACGGTCTCATCAAGCGCCCTGCGACCTGACGAGCCGTGAGTGCGCGGTCCGTAGGCGACATTATCATATATGCTCATCGGGAACGGATTGGCCTTTTGGAACACCATGCCTATGCGACGGCGCAGTTGCGATACATCAATACCCGGGGCATAGATGTCTTCTCCTCTGTAAATGACGTCCCCTGTTATTCTGACGCTCGGCACAAGGTCGTTCATACGGTTGAGGGTTTTAAGAAACGTCGACTTGCCGCAGCCGGACGGGCCTATCAGAGCGGTTATGCGGTGCTCCGCGATATCGGCCGATACGTTGACAAGCGCCTGATGCGAACCGTACCACAGGTTAAGCCCTTTTACGGATAAAAAACTGCTCATACATTTCTCCTTCTTTTGAAAGCGAACGCGGTCAGCTCCGCTGCGAGGTGGATTATCAGCGCCAGTGCCGCAAGTATCGCCGCGATGGCGAATGCGACGCCGAACTCGCCCTCCTCCTTGGCATAGACGTAGAGCGCCACGGTCAGCGTCGAGCCTGCGCTTTTCAACCCTGCGGGGAACGATAGTGTAAGGTTCGCAAAGCCTGCGGTGAAGAGAAGCGCGGCGGACTCGCCGAGTATGCGCCCCGCCGACAGTATGCAGCCTGTGATTATGCCGTCGATGCAGTTCGGTATGACTACGGTGCGAATAACGCGCCATTTACCTGCACCGAGGGCGAACGCTCCGTCGCGGTAGCTTTGCGGCACGGCTTTAAGACTCTCCTGCACGGTACGCATGACCGTAGGCAGGTTCATTATGACCAGCGTCAGCGCTCCCGACAGCAGGCAGGTCTGCAGCTTCATAAATCGGCAGAACACCAGCATACCGACAAG
>CAKSQO010000014.1 GCA_934486615.1 uncultured Eubacteriales bacterium
GCCGCCGTGAGCGGCTGTCAGCGAAGCTGACTGAGGGGATCGACTGATCACGCACCGTTCTTATTGCGCGAGGAAGCGGTTAAATTAACTTGCTGCACATAAACGCGGACAAACAGCCTTCGGCTGCGCGGGGCAACTGTTTCCGATAACCCCACGCGCTCACCCGTGGACAAACACCCTTTGGGTGCGCGGACAAACAGGCTGCGCCTGTTTAGGCGGAGAGACCGTCGGTGGAAACTAAATCGGGCTTTATCAGCTCGTCGGCGCTGATGTCGAACAGCTTCGACAGCTTGTACAGCGCGGGAATGGGCGGCAGCGACTTGCCCGTCTCGTAATAGCTGTAGGTCGAGCGCTCGATGCCGAGGTAGTCGGCAACCTGCTGCTGCTTGATGGAACGCGCGCGTCTGGCTTCTCTGAGCTTGCGCCCGAGCGGAGCGCCGTGAACTGCTTCGTACATAATTATTTCTCCTTGCGTTTGATAAATATTTAAAGCTCCTGAAAACGAAAATTCAAAAGCGGATTATCGGGCGGCAGCGGCGCGTCGGCGGTTGATGTGGGTCCCGGTCAGCATCACAGCCGACTTTGCCTGCCACTGTTTGTATTTTAACCGACTGTGTGGAAATAATCTACATACTATTCTACAAAAAAAGTTAAAAATTCTATCGAATTGCCCGGATTTGAGCTGAAATCGACGAATTTTGACATGTTTGCAGGCGGAATTCAGCGATTATTTTACCTCGCAACTGCAAATAATAGCCTTGAAAAAAGCGACAGCCCTCGGCTGAAAATGCCGAAGGCTGTCCGAAATGTCAGCTTAAAAGGCTTTTACTTCATGCTGTTCTCGTAAGACTCGATCATCTTCTTGACCATCTGGCCGCCGACAGAGCCTGCCTGCTTGGAAGTAAGGTCGCCGTTATAGCCCTGTTTAAGATTTACACCGACCTCGGCGGCGGCTTCCATCTTGAAACGGTCGAGAGCGTCGCGCGCCTCGGGGACGTTGATCTTGTTGCTCTTAGCCATGCTTTTTCACTCCTTTTCACAAGTTGTTTGCGTTTGCAATCTTAGTGTGTGAGCCTCCCGAAAGAAATATGAAATCCAATTTCACCCACGGGGTGCTTGTCCGCGCACCCAAAGGGTGTTTGTTCGCGTTTGGGTGCAGCGGGTTATTGGGAGATCCAACCCCGCGCAATAAGAACGGTGCGTAATTTTACGATCCCTCCAGTCGGCTACGCCGACAGCCGCTTACGGCGGCGGTCCCTTTTGTCTGCTCAGCAGACATTTGCCCGCACTGCGGGGAATAACCCTTTACGCAAAGGAGCCTTTGGTGCGCTGCTTATTTCTAATTCCAAATCCGTGCCGAAGGCACTCCTCACCTCTTACCTCTTCACTCTTACTTCTTACCTAAAAAAACGCCCCGCGGGAGCGCTGCTTCAGCGAGTCTCAAACTCGCTTTGCAACAACTCACGCGGGGTAAATTTTTTAAATAATGTGCGCTCGGCCGTGCGCGGACAAACCGTCCTCGGCGGCGCGTATCAAAATCTTACTCGAGGTAGAGCATGATGCACCAGTAGGTGATGTCGTTGCTCTTGAAGCAGCCGATACCGATATAGCTGTACTCGCCGTCGGCGCTGAGAAGGGTTTTCTTGTTGTCCTCGTTCTTTACGATAGCGTCGTAAGCGGTCTTAACGGTGTCGTAAGTGTCGCCCCAAGAATAGATCTGAGCGGATCCGCGGACATAGATGCCGTAGTCGGAGTAGACGGTCGACTGGGCCTTGTAGTTGCCTTCGGCATCCTTAAGAACGCGGGTGTCGTCCATCTTGCCGTCGCCCTCGGCAGCTTCCTCAAAAGCACGCTCGGTAGCGGCGCGGGTGAGGATCTTGCTCTCGGGCAGCTCGGTCAGACCTGCATCGGTGCGGGCCTTGTTGATAAGAGAAAGCATCTCGGCAATCTTGGTCTCGTCATCGTCGACGCGGTAAACGACGACCTTTACGCTGGCCTTGAAGTTTCTGTCGTTGGTGATGATCTTAACGGTGGTGCAGCCGGCCTCAATGCCGAGAACCTTGCCGTCCTTGTCAACCTTGACAATGTCGGTATTGCTGCTCTCGAAGTAAACGGACGGATCGGCAGCGTCGCTCGGGTTGATGGTGTATTTCAGGGTAGCGGTCTTGCCTGCAGGGACATAAATGGTAGCGTTTTCGTCCGGAATGAGAATGGACTGAACGTGCTTGCCGTTGCCGACCTTGGCGGCGACCTTCTTGGACTCCTCACCGATGGTGTCGTAGGTTATCGTGAGGTCAATCTTGCCGTCCTTGTTGACCTTTACGGAAGCTGCGCCGGATGAGGACTTTTTATCCTTATCCTTATCGCCATTGCAGCCTGCGAAGAGCCCTGCGACCATAATGACCGACAGGACGAGTGCCAATAACTTTTTCATACTAATCTCCTCCGTTTACCGCCGTGGCGGATTTTTATAAACTGTCGTTTCCAAAGAAACACAGTGGAAACCAAAATAAGGCAGACGCTTTAAGTGCCGTGATTAAAAGTGCCTTCAGCGCTTTTGAACCGTTTCGCCCGACTGCTTGACTATAGTCCGCTCGGGTATGAAGCCGCGCACCATTGTCAGCGGATATACCGTCGAGCCGCGGCCGATGACCGTTCCCGGACAAAGCACCGCGTTGCAGCCTATCTCGGAGCTGTCGCCGACCATAGCGCCGAACTTTTTAAGCCCCGTGATGATGCGCCCCGACACGGTCGATACGGTGACGAGAGACTTGTCACTCTTGACGTTGCTGGTGACGGCGCCCGCGCCCATGTGCGCCCTGTAGCCGAGCACGGAGTCGCCGACGTAGTTGTAATGCGGCACCTGTACGTTGTCAAACAGCACCACGTTTTTAAGCTCCGTTGAATTGCCGACGACGCAGTCCTTGCCGATGATGACTCCGCCGCGAATGAACGCGCAGTGGCGCACCTCGGCACGCTCGTCGATTACGGCAGGACCGGCGATGAAAGCGGTCGGCGCGACGGTGGCGCTTTTTGCGACCCAGACATCGGGTGCGATCTGATCAAAGTGCTCGCTGTCGAGCGTCGGGCCGAGCTTACGGATATAATCCTTTATCCCCGCGAGGACGCTCCACGGCTCGCTTACGTCGGAGAAAAGCTCCGCCGCCACCGTGTGCCCGAGATCGAACAGCGCGCTTACCGAAATTCCTTTCAATGTTTCCACCCCCGCAGAACATTCGGAAAATCAAAAACGTACGACCGATATTTTGCAATTCGGTACGCTTATTTTACATCACAATCGCCAATTATTCAAGAGGTATTTTCAATTATTTGTTAAAAATATACGGAATGTGAATATGACTGCCCTGATTATAGACGAATACGGAAAATAAAGCCTGCAATTTTCGACCTAAATCAAAAAAACTCTTTATTATGCGCGCGGTTTGTAGTATTATATTATAAATAATGTATATCAGGGGTGATATAATTGACTAAAAAGGTCAGACTCGTCATCGCGGGCAACGAATACTACGTCAACACCGACGACGAGGGATATATCCGCACTCTTGCAAGCGAGCTGGACAACGCGATGTCGACCGTAGCGAAGAAGAATCCGTGCCTGTCAACGACGATGGCGGCGGTCATATGCGCGCTTGAGATAAGCGACAGGGAAGCGCAGCTTAAAAAGGAGATCGAACGCCTTGAGCGCGAAGTGCGCCGCGCGACCGAGGACACCGCCTCGGCAACGGTCGAGGCCAACGAGGCTGTGCGCGAGATAGAGCGGCTGAGCCGCGAGAACGCGCGCCTGCGCGCTGTACTGAGCGAGAAGTGAAACCCGAAGTTTTAGCTCCCGCAGGCAGCCGTGAAGCGCTCGAAGCCGCCGTCAGAAGCGGCGCGGACGCGGTCTATCTCGGCATGGGCGGCTTCAACGCCCGACGCGGAGCTTCCAACTTTGACGGCGACGATTATATCAGCGCTGTCGAATATTGTCACATTCGCGGCGTGCGTGTCTACCTCACGCTCAACACCCTTGTCTCCGACGCGGAGCTTGAAAGCGTACTCGACTGCGTCGCCCTCGCCTGCAAAGCGGGAACGGACGCGGTCATAGTGCAGGACTTGGGGCTTGCGCGCCTTATTCGTGAATCGGCGCCCGGGCTGCGGCTGCACGCGTCGACCCAGCTTTCGGTGCACTCCGAGAGCGCGCTTGAGCGGCTGGCCGAGGCGGGCTTCAGGCGTGTGGTGCTCGCGCGCGAGCTTGACAAAAGCGCCGTATCCCGCATTACCGCGCGGGCAAAAGCGCTCGGGATAGAGACCGAGGTGTTCGTTCACGGCGCGCTGTGTATGTGCCTGTCGGGTCAGTGCTATTTAAGCGGAGTTATCGGGCAGCGCAGCGGCAACCGCGGAATGTGCGCGCAGCCGTGCCGCCTGGCCTTTGCCGACGGCAGCTATCCGCTGAGCCTTAAGGATATGTCGCTCATCGACCACGTCGGCGAACTTGAAGAAACGGGAGTCGGCTCCTTCAAAATTGAGGGCCGCTTAAAGCGCCCCGAGTACGTCGCAGCCGCGGTCAACGCCATACGCTGCGCGGTCGACAGCGGCTTTGCCGATGAAAAGGCGCGCTCGCTTGCCGAAGGCGTGTTCGGCCGCAGCGGGCACACCGACGGCTACTTCACCGCCCGCACGGGCAGCGCGATGTTCGGCCGCCGTACCGACGACGAAAAGCTGCGCTCGGCCGAGGTGCTGAAGCTTACTCACGAGCTGTACCGTCTTGAGCGGCAGAGCGTCGGCGTGAGCGCCGAGCTGACCGTCAACGCAGGCGCGCCGAGCGCGCTCAAAATGAGCGACGGCGAGCACACCGTGACTGCCTTCGGAGCGGTCGCCGAGCCTGCGCTCAGGCTGCCGCTCGACGCCGAACGCGCGCGGGCGCTGTGCTCAAAGCTCGGCAACACGCCGTTTAAGCTTAATGAATTTGACTGCTGCGTCGGCGAGGGTCTGACCCTGCCCGCCGCCGCGATAAACGAGCTGCGCCGCGCCGCGTGCGAGCAGCTTATCAGTGAACGCAAAGGCGGCGCAAAGCCGTTTAAGCGCCCGAACCCCGCCGATTTTTCGGCCAAAGGCGGCGCGTGCGGCCGCACGCGCATATTTGCCCGCTTTGCAAGCAAAAAGCAGCTGCCTAACGATTTGAGCGGCCTTGACCGCGTTTATCTGCCGCTCGGCGCTGACTTTGACGGCCTGAACGGCTTTTCGGGCGAGGTCGGAGCTGAGCTGCCGCGCGCGATGTTCGACGGCGAAGAGAACGTGAAGCGGCAGCTTGAGCGGCTGCCCGAGGGCGTTGAATACGCCCTGTGCAACAACATCGCGAGCATAACTCTTGCGCGCGCTGCGGGACTTAAAGCTCACGCGGGCTTCGGTATGAACGTTTTCAACAGCGTGACTGTCAGCGAGTTGAAAACTCTTTGCGGCGACATTACCCTCTCGTTCGAGCTGACCCTCGCGGCCGCCGCCCGGGTGGGAGCGGGCGGAGTTATCGCCTACGGCCGACTGCCGCTGATGCTTACGCGCAACTGCCCGCGCGGCGGGGTCAAAAGCTGCCGCAGCTGCCCGCACGAGCTTGTCGACCGCAAGGGCAAGCACTTTCCGCTTGCGTGCAATGCAGGCTACAGCGAGGTGCTCAACTGCCTGCCGCTTGCGCTCAGCTTTGATAAGGACAGGCTTGACCGCTTCGACTTTGTCGAGCTTTATTTCACCGACGAAACGCCTGAGCGCTGCCGCGAGGTAATCGACGCGTTTGCCGACAGACAGCGCGTTTCCGGCGAGACTACGCGCGGGCTTTACTACCGCGGCGTGCTGTAAAAGCCGCTGAAACGGAGGACAGAATGATCTTGGCATCAAACTCGCCGCGCAGGCGGGAACTGCTTAATATGCTCGGCTTCGACTTTGACGTAAAAGCCGCCGACTGCGACGAGAGCACGAACGGCCTGCCCGCCGGGCAGGCGGTCGCGGTGCTTTCAAAGCGCAAGGCGCTCGCCGTCGCGGCCGACTGCCCCGACGAGGTCGTGATCGGCTCCGACACGCTCGTGACCATCGACGGCTCGCCACTGGGCAAGCCGAAGGACGCGGGCGACGCAAGGCGAATGCTCGCTCTCCTTTCGGGCAGGACGCACACTGTCTGCACCGCCGTTACGATAGCGGCGCGGGGAGCGGCGGAGACGTTCACCGTCACGTCGGAGGTGGAGTTCTACCCGCTCGATAAAGAGGACATCGAATCCTACGTCGCCACCGGCGAGCCGCTTGACAAGGCGGGCGCTTACGGTATTCAGGGGCGCGGCGCGGCACTTATAAAGCGCATAAGCGGCGATTACTACGCCGTGATGGGGCTGCCGATAGCCGAGCTTGCGCGGCGGCTCAAAAAATATGGAATTTATCCGCAAAAAGCAGTTGTTTGACAGCTCGCCGGCGGTTATAATAAAAGGTGGGTCTACCCAAAATTTACATCAAGCAATCTCATTGACAGGAGAATGAATATATGTCTATGTTTACAAGGGATATAGGTATCGACCTCGGCACGGCGAACACTCTCGTCTGCGTCAGGGGCAAGGGAATAATCATGCGCGAGCCGAGCGTTGTCGCGGTCGACGTGCGCAATCTTGCCGTTCGCGCCGTAGGTACGGAGGCTAAGGAAATGATCGGCCGCACGCCGGGCTCAATCGTCGCCGTGCGCCCGCTCAAGGACGGCGTTATCGCCGACTACGACGTTACCGCGACGATGCTCAAGCGCTTCATTCGCGAGGCGCTCAAGGGCGGCTTTGTCTCGCGCGCGAGGATCGTCATCTGCATACCCTCGGGCGTTACCGAGGTCGAGGCGCGCGCCGTGCACGACGCCGCCTACCACGCGGGCGCGAGGAACATCGACCTCATCGAGGAGCCGATGGCTGCAGCGCTCGGCGCCGGCCTGCCCGTGTGGGACGCGGCGGGCAGCATGGTCGTCGACATCGGCGGCGGCACAAGCGAGGTTGCGATAATATCTCTGGGAGACATCGTCACCTCACGGTCGGTCAGAACCGCCGGCGACGACTTTGACGAGGCCATAATCAACTACATTCGCCGCAAGCACAACCTGCTCATCGGCGAGCGCACTGCCGAGGAAATAAAGATAGGGATAGGCTCGGCCTACCCCTATGACGACGAGGGCAGCATGGAAATAAAGGGTCGCAACCTCATCGACGGCCTGCCTAAGAACGTAACCGTCACGGCCGAGGAGGTGCGCGAAGCGCTTTCGGAGCCGCTGCACAAGGTCATTGAGGCCATACGTTCCACACTTGAGAATACTCCGCCCGAGCTTGCCGCCGACATTATCGACCGCGGCATAACGCTCACGGGCGGCGGCGCGCTGCTGCGCGGCATCGACAAGCTGATAAACGAAGAGACGGACATTCCTATTCACATTGCGGACAATCCGCTCGACTGCGTCGTTCTCGGCACGGAGAAGCGCCTTGAGGCCGACCTGCCGTTCGACACCTACTACAAGCGCCGCAAGTATTAAGCCGGGGAAGGCTTAAAAGCACCGAAGCGACATTTTTTCACAAGGCTGGTACAGGTTTTGAAACGATTTTTCAGAAGTAAAAAATTTGTGATAATGATGAGCGTTATCGCGGTCGTCACCGCGCTGGCGGTCACATTCGGCTGTCTGACGGGCCGGTCTGCGCCGCAGACGGGCTTTACCGGCGCGTTCATTGAGCCGCTCCAGTCATGGTTCTCGTCCGCTGCCGACAGCGTGAGCGGCTTCTTCGGCGTTTTCGGCGAGCGGGACAGGCTCGAAAAGGAGAACGCCGAGCTTCAGGAGAGAATAAACGAGCTGACAAAGGAAAAGCTCGAGTGGCAGGAGTCCGTGAATGAGAACAAGTTCTATAAGGACTTTCTCGGACTTAAAGAGGAGCACGACGATTTTGAGTTCTGCTCCGCACGCGTGATCGCCCGCGACGCAAGCGACGTGTTCGGCACGCTGACCATCGACTGCGGCTCTATCGACGGCATAAGCGAGCATGACGTTGTAATAACCGCCGACGGCCTTGTCGGCTATGTAACCACCGTCGCGCCGACCTACTCGACCGTCACCACGTTGCTCGACCCGTCGATAAACATCGGCGCATACGACCGCCGCACGGACGACAGCGGAATAGTCACAGGCTCTGTCGACCTTGCGGGCAAGGGCAAGTGTCTGATGACAAATCTGAACCGCTATTCGACCGCCGTCGACGGCGACTACATCGTCACCTCGGGCGGCGGCGGGGTATTTCCAGCAGGGCTTATCATCGGTACGATAACCGCGGTCGGTCACGACGAAAGCAAGCTGACCCTCCACGCGGAGATCGAGCCCGCGGCCGACATCCTCAACTGCCGCAACGTAATGGTCATCACCTCATTCACGGGACAGGGAGCGGTCGACGACCTGATAAAATAAAGGAGCTTATCCGAAAAATGTATTACCGACTCAGCCGACGACACAATTACATATATTATTCCGCCGTCGGCCTGAGCGTGCTGCTTATCGGGCTGCTTCAGGGCGTGCCCGTATTTCCGAGGCTGTTCGGCGTTTATCCGCTGCCGCTTATTGCGCTGACCGTGTGCGTGGCGGCGTTCAACAGTGAGGTCACGGGCTTTATGACGGGCCTTGCCTGCGGGATTATCATGGACATCACTTCGCCCGCGCCCGACGGCTTCAACGCATTGTTTCTTATGATAGCGGGGCTTGCGCTCGGGCTGCTGACCGAGCTGCTGTTCAACGACCGCTTCGTCACCACGGCCATACTCAGCTTTGCGACCGTGGCCGCCTATTACATTATATATTGGCTTATCAGGATAGTGCCCATGGGCGTTCAGGGCGTCGGGTACTACCTTGTCAGATACAGCCTGCCCGCTGCCGTCTATACCTGGTGTTTCACCGTGCCGTTTTTCTTTTCGGCGCGGTGGTTCAGCCGAAAGTCGCTTTCGGATAAGCCGATAGGCAGCGGACGCGGAGGACTCAAATGAGAAATACGTTTTATCAGAAAAAGAAGGCTTTCAACAAGCGCTTTATCGCACTTATCTGCGTGCTGGCGCTTGTTATGGGGGCTTTCTGCGTAAAGCTCGGCGAGATGCAGATTGTCAACGCCGAAAAATATCTGGCTCAGGGCGATACCTCGTCAAGCCGCATACAGACCGTCACCGCCGCGCGCGGCGAGATCGTCGACCGCTACGGCCGCGTGCTCGTCTATAACCGCAGCGGCTTCAACATCGAGTTCGACGCGGCCTACCTGCCGAAGTCGAAGCTCAACTCGACCGTTTTAAAGCTGACAAGCCTTATGTCCTCGACGGGGGACACCTGGCGCGACGACCTGCCGATGGATAAGCAGGCGCCCTACAGCTTCACCGACGGCAGCTCCGATGCGGCTGCAACTCTCCGCTCGACGCTCGGTCTTGCGCGCTACGCCACGGCGCAGAACTGCTTTGACGCGATGGTCACGCGCTACAAGCTCGAGGGCATGAGAGAGAGCGATCAGCGCACGATTATGGGTGTGCGCTGGTCGATGGAGCGTGCGGACTATTCGGTCAGCGCTCCGTTTACGTTTTCCGAGGATGTCGGAGATAAGATAATCGCCGTTATAAAGGAGTCGTCGTTCGAGTTTGAGGGCGTCAACATCGTCTCCGCCACCTTCCGTGAGTATACCGACCCGACCCTCGCGCCGCACATACTGGGTTACACCGGCCTTATGAGCGAGAGCGAGTGGGCGAAGGTCAAGGACAGCGGCGACTATCAGATGAACGGCAAGATAGGCAAGGCGGGAATCGAAAAGGCCGCCGAGAGTATGCTCAAGGGTACCGACGGCAAAATAAAGATCACCACCGACGCAAACGGCAAGGTGCTCTCGACCGAGACGGTGGCCGAGCAGGTGCCAGGTTCGTCGGTGCAGATAACCATTGACAGCAAGCTGCAAAAGGTCGCGCAGGAGGCGCTCAACTCCGCGATAACCAAGATAAACGCCGAGGCCGAGTACGGCAAGACCTCGACCGGCGGCGCGCTCGCGGTCATTGAGGTCAAGTCGGGCGAGGTGCTCGCCGCCGCAAACTGGCCGAGCTACTCGATGGACGACCTGTTCAACAACTACAGCGACCTGCTCAGGGCTGCGAACAATCCGCTTTTCGACCGTTCGCTCAACGGCACTTACCCGCCGGGCTCGACGTTCAAGCCCGCCGTCGCGCTTATCGGCCTTGAAACGGGCAAGATAACCGCAGGCGAGACGATAAACTGCGTGCACAAGTACAAGCGGTTTGAGGACTTTCAGCCGTCCTGCCTCGGCACGCACGGCCGCCTGACCGTGTCGCGCGCTCTGGCAAAGTCGTGCAACTACTTCTTCTACGAGGTCGGCTACCGCGTAGGAATCGACACGCTCAACAAATACAGCCGCCAGCTCGGCTTCGGCGTCGCCACGGGAGTGGAGCTGCCCGAGTCGACGGGCACGCTCGCGGGCAAGGAGGAGCGCAAAAAGCGCAATCAGGTCTGGAACCCCGGCGACACAATTCAGGCCGCCATCGGCCAGTCCGACAACCTGTTCACGCCCATGCAGATGGCGGTGTTCACCGCGACGGTCGCCTCGGGCGGCACGCGCTACAAGGCGCACTTTGTCAAGGGCGTCTACGACTACTCGATGAGCGAGCTGCAGCAAAGCGACTTCACCGAGGTGCTCGACAGGGTCGAGATCTCGGACGAGACGTTCAACGTCGTGCGTGAGGGCATGCTTCAGGTTACCGAGAACGGCACGGCGACCTCGACGTTCGGCCGTTACTCGATAAAGGTCGCGGGCAAGACGGGCACCGCCGACGCGCCGAACAAGACCAACGCCATGTTCATCGCGTTCGCGCCCTATGACGACCCGCAGATAGCCATCGCGATAGCCGTCGAAAACGGCGGTCACGGCTCGGCCATCGCCCCCGTGGCAAAGGAGATTTTCGACGCGTACTTCTTCAATTCCTCCGAGCCGTACAGCGGCCAGCAGACCAATACCTTATTAAAATAGGGCGGAAAGCGGCTCTGCAGCAGGGCGCGCAGCTCGGCTTTAAGCCGCAAAAAGCCGCCGCGGCTGCAAATGCAAGCGCAAAAACCGCTTAAAAAAATTCAAAACCTTTGACACGCCGCAAACTATGTGATAATATAGTTTCGAAGAACTTTTAGCGGGAGTGTGAGCGTAGAATGGCATCTCAGCGCGGCTGCAAGGTGTTCGCCACCGTGTCGGGCAAGGGCGGCACGGGCAAGTCGACCGTCGCGTGTATGCTCGGGACGGCTTTCGCCCGCTGCGGGCACAGCACCCTGCTCATCGACGCCGACGAGGGGCTGCGCTGTCTTGACCTCATGCTCGGGGTCAGCGAGGGCGTGGTCTACGACCTCGGCGACCTGCTCAGAGGCGGCTGCGAGGCAAAGGACGCTATCCGGCCCGTGCCGAACATAAGCGGGCTTTATCTGCTGCCCGCGCCCTTTTCGGCGGGCGGCGTCAGCGAGAGGCTCGGCGAGCTGGTCGGGAAGCTGCGCGGCGTGTTCGACCGCATAATCATCGACTCCACCGCGGGCATCGGCCCCGTGTTTTCGACCGTTTCGGCCTGTGCCGACGAGGTCATCGCCGTCGTCGGCAGCGACCCCGTCAGCATACGCGACGCGCGCAACGTCTGCGAGCTGCTGCGCGACGTGTCCGAGGCCAAGCGGCGGCTGATAATCAATCGCTTTTACTATCACGACCTGCGCAGCGGCCTTGCCCCGCAGATCGACAGCATCATCGACTCTACCGCCATACGTCTTGTCGGCATCGTTCCGTTTGACGAGGCCGTGCAGCTGGCGGCAATGCGCGGCGAGGTCGCGCAAAAGGGCGGCGCGTGGCGCGCCTTCGTGCGGATAGCGCACCGTTTGGACGGCAAAAACGTAAATTTGCCGAAGCTCAAAAAGATAAAGGCCTGACCTCCCGCTTTAAAGGCGGATTTCGGTTTACTTCAATAAAAACACAAACGGAAGGGAATGTTTCATATGACGATAGCACTCATCGCTGACGACGCTAAAAAGGAGCTTATGGTGCAGTTTTGCATAGCCTACTGCGGTATTCTCAGCCGCCACAGCATCTGCGCGACAGGCTCAACCGGCAAGCTGGTCGCGGAAGCGACAGGGCTTGAGATCACCCGCTTTCTGAGCGGCTCTCAGGGCGGCGACGAGCAGATTGCCGCGCGTATCAGCTGTGACGAGATCGACCTCGTGCTCTTTTTGCGCGACCCGCTGTCGAGTATGCAGCACGAAATTAACGAGCTGAACCTGCTGCGCCTTTGTGACGTTCACAGCATTCCGCTTGCAACCAATATCGCCACCGCCGAGGTGCTTATCCACGGCCTTGAGCGCGGCGACCTCGGCTGGAGAGACATCGTTCACCCGTAAATCGAATTTTGCGGCAGCGACGGGAAAAAGTAGGCGCGTTGACCCCGACAGGAAGGAGCAGCTTTGACTGAGACCGCTCCAGGATAAGTCCGCGACCGAAGACAGCCCCGAGCCGCTTTAGAGTTTGCGCTCTTTTAAAATAAAGAGCGCCGTACCCCACGCCCACGTTACGGGCGAAAGCGGGCGCGCTTATTTTAAGCGCGTCAATTAGGGTGGCACCGCGGTTTAAACCGTCCCTAATTCGGCTCTTTAAAAGGGTCGGGTTGGGGACTTTTTTATTTTAAAATAAAGGCGGGCGGTTTTTGCCCGCTTCAAGAGGACTTTTTAAATAAAAAGCCCAAAGCATCAAGGAGGAGAACTTATGGCACTTTTAACCCAGGCCGCAAAGGGAACGCAGGACGTTCTGCCGAAGGAAAGCGGGAAATGGCAGTATGTCGAGCACAGCCTGCTCGAGACTGCGCGCCTTTACGGCTTTAAGGAGATACGCACCCCGGTGTTTGAGCACACGGAGCTGTTCAACCGCTCCGTCGGCGACACGACCGACGTGGTGCAGAAGGAGATGTACACCTTCAACGACAACGGCGGCCGCAGCATCTCGCTGCGCCCCGAGGGCACGGCGGGCGCGGTGCGCGCCTATCTCGAGCACGGCCTGCACAACGAGGCGCTGCCGCAGAAGGTGTGCTACCTGCTGTCGTGCTACCGCTACGAGAAGCCGCAGGCAGGCCGTCTGCGCGAGTTCCACCAGTTCGGCGTTGAGTGCTTCGGCGCAGGCAAGCCGAGCGCGGACGCGGAGGTCATCAGCCTTGCAAAGTCGGCGTTCGACAATTTGGGGATAAAAAATCTGCACCTCGAGCTTAACTCGATAGGCTGCCCGAAGTGCCGCCCCAAATACACCGCCGCGCTGAAGGAGTACTTCTCCTCGCGCGCCGATGAGCTGTGCGACACCTGCCGCTCGCGCCTTGACCGCAACCCGATGCGCATACTCGACTGCAAGTCGCCGATCTGCTCGGCCATTGCGGCCGACGCGCCGACGGTGCTCGACTTCATCTGCGACGAGTGCCGCGACCACTTCGACGGCGTGGGCAGGCATCTGAACGCGCTCGGCATCGACTTCACCGTCAATCCCAAGATCGTGCGCGGCCTTGACTACTACACCCGCACGGTTTTCGAGTTCGTTTCCAACGACATCGGCGCTCAGGCGACCGTCTGCGGCGGCGGCCGCTACGACGGACTGGTCGAGCAGATGGGCGGTCAGCCGACCCCCGCGCTCGGCTTCGCGATAGGGCTTGAGCGGCTGCATATGGTCATGCAGGCGCAGGGCTGCGAGTACCCGCAGGACAAGCCGTGCGAGGTCTACATCGCGCCCATGGGCGACGAGGCCTCGGAAATGGCGTCGTCGCTGTGCAGCCGCCTGAGAGCGGAGGGCTTCTCGGCCGAGACGGACATCGTCGGCCGCGGGCTTAAAGCGCAGATGAAGTACGCAAACAAGCTCGGCGCACGCTTCACCGTCGTTCTCGGCGATAACGAGATCGCCGAAGGCAAGGCGCGGCTTAAAAATATGGCCGACGGCAGCGAGTCGGAGGTGACCCTGCCCGAGGGGCTTGTCGCCGCCGTTTACGACGCCGCAATAAGCAACACGCTCGCCGACCTGACCGACTCGCTCGAAAACGATGCGTCGGGTCTGCTGAAATAAATTCGGAGGGAAAATAATGGCTCTTAAAATCGAAAAAATGGGTAATTTGCGCCGCACCTGCTACTGCGGCGACCTGCGCCGAAGCGACGAGGGCAAGACCGTTACCGTCTGCGGCTGGATTCAGCGTCAACGCGACCTCGGTCAGCTCATCTTCTGCGACCTGCGCGACCGCAGCGGCATAGTCCAGCTCGCCTTTGACGACGGGACAGACAAGGCCGTGTTTGACAAGGCGTTCCAGCTGCGCGGCGAGTACGTCGTCATCGCGCGCGGCGTTGTCCGCGTCCGCTCGAGCATAAACAGCGAAATTCCGACCGGCGAGGTTGAGATCGCCGTCGACGAGCTGCGCGTGCTCAACACCGCCGAGACTCCGCCTTTTGAGATCCTCGAGAATTCGACCGTCCGCGAGGATTTGCGGCTTACCTACCGCTATCTCGACCTGCGCCGCCCCGATATGCAGCGCAACATTCTCGTGCGCCATCAGATCGTCAAGTGCGCGCGCGACTACTATGACGAGAACGGCTTTATCGAAATCGAGACACCTATCCTCATTAAATCCACGCCCGAGGGCGCGCGCGACTACCTCGTGCCCTCCCGCGTTAAGAAGGGCCGCTTCTTTGCGCTGCCGCAGTCGCCGCAGCAGTACAAGCAGCTGCTGATGCTGTCGGGCTTCGACCGCTATATGCAGATTGCGCGCTGCTTCCGCGATGAGGATCTGCGCGCCGACCGCCAGCCCGAGTTCACGCAGATAGACCTCGAGATGTCGTTTGTCGACGTTGACGATGTGCTCGCGGTCAACGAGGGCTTTATGAAAACCGTGTTCAAGCGCGTGCTCGGCCTCGACATCAAGACTCCGTTTGAGCGCCTCAGCTGGCACGACGCGATGAACCGCTTCGGCTCGGACAAGCCCGATACCCGCTTCGGCCTTGAGCTTCAGGACCTCAGCGACATCTTCGCAAATTGCGAATTCAAGGTGTTCGCAGGCGCTCTCGCCGCGGGCGGCAGCGTACGCGCGATTAAGGTGCCGAACTCCGCCGACAGGCTGACCCGCAAGGTCATCGACAAGCTGACCGAGTTTGTCAAGGACTACGGCGCAAAGGGGCTTGCGTTTACGCGTATGACCGCCGACGGCGTCGCCTCGAGCTTTGAGAAGTTTTTGTCCGAAGCCGAGGTCAGCGCCCTGCACGAGCGGCTTGATATGAAGGAGGGCGACGTTCTCCTCGTCGTCGCCGACGGCAAGAACAAGGTCGTCTGGGACTCGCTCGGCGCGCTGCGCTGCGAAGTCGCGAACCGCCTCGGACTTATCGATAAGAGCAGATTCAACTTCCTCTGGGTCGTTGACTTCCCGCTGTTTGAGTACAGCGAGGAGGAGGGTCGCTTCGTCGCAATGCACCACCCGTTCACCGCACCTGCCGACGACTCCGTCGACCGCCTGCTGACCGATCAGGGCAGCTGCACCGCCAAGGCTTACGATATGGTGCTCAACGGCTGTGAGGTCGGCGGCGGCTCTATCCGAATCAACGACGCCGAGACCCAGACCAAAATGTTCGAGGCGCTCGGCTTCACCGACGAGGCCGCGAGGGAGCGCTTCGGCTTCTTCATCGACGCGTTCAAGTACGGCGCGCCGCCGCACGGCGGAATGGCCTACGGCCTCGACCGACTGGTCATGCTCATGCTCGGCCTTGACTCTATCCGCGACGTTATCGCGTTCCCGAAGGTCGCAAATTCGAGCGAGCTTATGAGCGGCGCTCCCGCCGTCGTCGATGGGCAGCAGCTGGCCGACCTCGACATTCATCTTATCACCGAGGTGAGCGAAGATGAAGATTGATCTCCACGTTCATACGAGCGAGGCAAGCCTTTGCGGCCAAATAAGCGGCGAGGATATGGCTCGCGCCTACAGGGACGCGGGCTACGATCTCGTCGTGCTGACGAATCATATGACAAGCTGGTATGTCGGCAAGCCCTACCGCGATAAGGGGATATACTCGCCGAAGCTGTTCGACGAAGCCTATGAGATCTTCGCCGAAGCGGGCGAAAAGTGCGGCCTGCGCACGCTCAAAGGTATGGAGTACAACGTCCCCGGCACGGGCGATTTTCTGATTTACGGCGACAGCCGCTTCATCATCGACCGTTTTCCCGAGATATTCGACATCAATGTGCGTACGCTCGGCGAGCTTTGCCGCGAGAACGGCGCGCTGCTGTATCAGGCGCACCCGTTTCGCGATGATATCCGTATCGTCGACCCGCAGCTGCTGTTCGGCATCGAGGTCATAAACGGCGCCAAGTGCCACGACTCGCGCAACGACATCGCGGCCGCGTGGGCCGAGAAGTACGGCTTGCACCGCGTCGCAGGCTCCGACAGCCACCAGCTGATCCAGGTCGGCACCGCAGGCGTCGTGACCGATATGGACATTCGCACCGATGACGATTTGCTTGAAATGCTCCGCACCGATAACTACACGGTATTCGGAGAATAGCAAAAGCCCCGTGCCTTTAGGCACTCCTCACCTCTTACCTCTTACTTCTTACCTAAAACAGATCCCCGCGAGAGCAACCGCTTCAGCGAGTTTTAAATTCGCTGAAGCAGTTACTATCGCGGGGTAATTATTTATCTGATGTACGCGCTCAAAGCGCGTACTTAAAATTTGCCGGAGGTTAAAATCAGATACAGCGCAGCGCAGACGGCGACGGCTATCAGTATCAGCACGAGCACGCGCTCGAGCGGGTGACGGCGTGCGCTGCCGCCCGACGCAGGCTTTTCGCTTTGAACAGCCGACTTCGGCTTCGGCAAAGAAGCGTCGTACTTCGCCCGCGCGGCTTCGTCCGAGAGCACGCGGTAGGCCTCGTTTATCTCCTGCATTCGCTGCTCGGCGATTCGGGCGCTGCCGCCGTAAACGTCGGGGTGGTACTTCTTCGCAAGCTCGCGGTAGGCGCGCTTGATGTCGTCGGGAGTCGCTTCGCGCGCCAGCCCGAGCACGTCGTAATAGCTCATATCTTCACCTTAATCAAGGCTGCCGAGCTTCATGTAGCCGTCCTTTATCCAGCCGAGCTTGCGCATCGCCATCGCGACGCCGAGGGTCACGACCGCGGGCAGGATAAAGTGCATCAGGAAGATCTCAACGAGGGTCAGCGGAACGCTCGTGCCTGCGGCGGTCATCGCCTCAAACGCGGCAAATTGGCCGACAAGACCCGCCGAGCCCATTCCCGAGCCGACAGGGCTGCTCGTCATCTTGAGCACGGCCGATGAGATCGGGCCGAGGATAGCGCTCGAGATGATGGACGGCAGCCAGATCTGCGGGTGCTTGACGATGTTCGGCATCTGGAGCATGGACGTGCCGACGCCCTGCGCGATCAGGCCGCCGACCTTGTTCTCGCGGTAGCTGATAACGGCGAAGCCGACCATGTTGCAGCAGCAGCCGATCGTCGCAGCGCCTGCGGCAAGGCCTGAGATGCCCATCGTAATGCCGATCGCAGCGGAGCTTATCGGAAGGGTCAGCAGTATGCCCATAACGACCGAGACAACGATGCCGCCGATGATCGGGCTTTTTTCAACATTGATGTTGACGAGGTTGCCGATCCACAGCATGGCGGCGGAAATGTACGACCCGATGAGCAGGCCGACCGCGCTGCCGCCGATAACGCAGGTAAGCGGGGTGACGAGAATGTCGAGCTTCGTTTTGCCCGCGACGAGCGAGCCGAGCTCGATGGCGACATAGGCCGCGACGAACGCGCCGAGCGGTTCGCCGGGAGCACCCATGGTGATGCCCTCAAGCCCGATTTTCGGGAACGCGCCGACGAAGCCTGCGACGGCCGCCGAGATGACGGTCAGCGGAGCGGCCTTGAGTTTTGCCGCAACTCCGACGCCGATGCCCGCGCCCGTTACGGTTTTGGCGGCCTTGCCGATAGCCATAAGGTACGACGCGACGATGTTGTCGCCGAGCATCGAAGCAATCTGGCAGATGATCGTTCCGACGATGAGCGTCGCGAACAGTCCGAGCGCCATTCCGCTCAAGCCGTCGATAAAGATTCGGTTGAGATACTTTTTCATTGGGTTCGCCCCTCCCTTTGTTTTGCTGCGGCTTCGCGCCCTAAAAGCGCCGCCCGAAGCCCGCGCACTTTGTCGATTATTATACCTTTTTTATGCAGTTTAGTCAATGCAGCGCGCTGTTTTTCGGCAATAGCAACAAAACATTGCCCCCGGTTTAGCCCAAAGCGTACACTTTGCCGTCACGGACGGATTGTTCGCGCAGCCGAAGGCTGTTTATCCGCGTTTTTACACGGCGTGTTATTGGAAACAACCACCCCGCGCAAGGGGCGAAGTGCGTAATTTTTACGACCCCTCAGTCTTTTTGCTGCGCAAAAATCCAGCTCCCCTTACGCAGGGGAGCCTTTAGGTGCAGTGCGCGACATTTCCCCGCACTGCGGGGAATAACCCTTTACGCAAAGGAGCCTTTGGCGCAGTGCTAACCCATACCAAATCCGTGCCGCAAGGCACACCGCACCTCTTACCTCTTCACTCTTACTTCTTACCTAAAACAACCACCCCGCAAGGGTAACTGTCTTAGTGAGTCCCTAACCCGCTCGGCAGTTACTCTCGCGGGGGTGAAGGCTTATACTTATATAATGTATGTGCTCCGCTCTCGGACAATCCGTCCGTGCAGCCGAAGGCTGTTTATCCGCGTTTTTACACGGCGTGTTATTGGAAACAACCACCCCGCGCAATGAGTGCGGCGTGTAATTATTGCGTGATGTATAGGTTAAAATAACTCGTTGCACCAACCCGCGGCCAAACCGGCTGCGGCAGAAACGGAAAAACGACCGTGCTGCGGTAGCACGGCCGTTTTTCGCAGATGTGTATTTTGAGGAGGGTAGAAACTACTCGGACGGTGTTGCGGTCCACCGTTGTTTCCCGAGTACATTGTTATTATAAAAAGGGTGTGTTTCAACATTTCAATGATTATGTAAACAAATTGTGAATAATAGCTTAAGGATTTCCGTTAAAATTGTCACAACCTGTCAAAGCGGAAAAAAGCCGCCCGAAATCAGTCTGAATTTGCTCAAAAAGCCGCTTTCGCTCCGTCAAAATCTGAATAAGCCGAAGAAAAGAGGCCAAAAATACTGACAGATAAGCAATCGGGAGAGTGTTAAGCAGTGAAAAACGAGAAAATCCGCGACCGCCGCAGCTCCGCAAAAGCCAAGGGCGTCACAGCCGCCGCAGCCATCTGCCTGATAGCCGTCGGAGCGGCCGCGTGGGTCGGAACGGCAGCGAAAAACCGCGCCGCGGTCGACGGCGACTCGGCCTCCGCGTATTCGAGCGCAGCCGCGCCGTCCGATTCCGCCGACCGCAGCCTGACGAGCAGAGCGACTTCGTCGCGCGACGACACCTCGAGCGCGGCAAGCCGCACGACCTCGCGCGCTGCGTCGACGAACACACCGTCGAAGCCGCAGACGGGCGCGTCCTCCGCCGCTTCGACCGCGAGCGCCGTCGAGACCGTCACACCGAGCGCGTCGTTCTTCGTAATGCCGCTGACGGGCGAGATAGTTAAGCCGTTTTCATCGGACGAGCTGCAATACTCGATGACCTACGGCGACTGGCGGCTGCACGAGGGCGTTGACATTCGCGGCGAGCTGGGTGCTCAGATAAAGGCCGCGGGCGACGGCACGGTCACCGACGTCGGCGAGGATATTAAGCGCGGCAAGACCGTCACGGTCAATCACGGCAACGGCGTTGTCGCGACCTATTGCGGCTTTGACACCGTGAAAGTCAAAAAAGGCGACACCGTCAAGGTCAACGACGTCCTCGGCACTCTCGGCGAAATTCCCGACGAGTGCATCGAGTCGGTGCATTTGCACTTCGAGGTCACCGTCGACGGCAAAGCGGTCGACCCGTCGAGCCTGACAGGTGTTTCGGACGCTGCCCGCGGCGGCGAATAACGGGGAAGGGCAGCATATATTGTAAAGCACGGCAGGGGCAGCAGGACCGCTCCCGCCGTGCTGCTTTTTGAGGATAAGCAAAAATGCGCCGGAAAGTCGTTGACGGTATCGGAAAAATGTGCTATGCTGAATTTACAAATCCGTCGGGAGGAGATACCGATGCACAGTCTGTTTTTTCGATGAAAACGCAAAACCGCCGATTAAAAGGGGGATTCTATGAAATTCGGAAAACTGCTCGCCGTTGCCACGGCCATAATGCTTGCCGCGTCCCTGTTCGGCTGTTCGTCGGGCGGCGAAAAGACGGCGCGTGACGCTGCAAACAAGCTGCTTAGCTGTACGGTCAAACAGGCCGATGAACTGCTCTCTGCCGCGTCAGACACCGACGGCGACGACTCGGCGCTTATAAGCCGCTGCACCGATAAATACGGCGACGTGATGACCGACGACTGCATAAGCGCGTCGATCAAAACGCGCGCGCTGCTGCGTTCGGCTCTGCTTGCGCAGTCGCTTGAAAGCGATGTAAGCTGCACCGATTTAAAGGTTGAAAAGCGCGCCTCCGACGGCAAAATATACGATTTCACGGCCACGCTGACCGCCGACTCGAAAACGGTCGCGACCGTAAACGGCAATATGACCGTCGAAAACGGCAAAGTCAGCCGCCTGACTTTGAACGTCAAGGAAAGCTGAAAAAGTTGCTGAAATCAGCCGTTCGCGCTTAAACAAGGTCGAGCGGCTGATTTGTATATCAAATGTCGGGCGGCAAGTTTGTGCAAAACCTATATTGACGGTATCGGAAAAATGTGCTATGCTGAATTTACAAATCCGACGGAGGGTGAAACCGTTGCAACGTGGCTTGCTTTTCGGATAAAAACTATTTGGAAAAGGTGATTTTATGAAATTCAAAAGAATAGTTGCGGCCGTTCTCGCCGCCGCAGCGGCTCTTATGCTCGTTTCCTGCTCCGACTCGTCGCAAAAGACTGCGGAGGGCATCGTCGACAAGCTGCTCAACTGCACCGTGAAGCAGGCGGACGAGATCTTTGATAACCTCGGCCCCGACGACAGCGCCGACGCCGACGCGGTCAAGTATTTCTCCGACAAGTACGAAGCGGCGCTGACCGACGAGTGCATTGAGAAGTTCGTCGGCACGCGCGTGCTGCTGACCGCCGCCGACTACGCCAAGAAGGAAAGCGCCGACATCGTCGCCAAGGACGTCAAGGTCGAAGCGCGCTCGGGCGATAAGAAAGTCTGCGACTATTCCGCCAAGCTCGAGACTGCCGACGGCAAAGCCGTCGCTTCGGTCTACGGCAGCATAACCATCAACGACGGTAAGGCGACCTTCCTCATCCTGAACAAAAGCTACTCATAAAGCCGCTCCCCGCGCAAAACAAGTTATAATCAAATCAGCCGCCCGCCCTCAAAAGAGGACGAGCGGCTGATTTTGCGCAGCGCGGCTCAAGCCGCACATCACGAAAGCCACCCTTTAACAGGGTGGCTTTCGGCGTTTTTTTCTGTTCAAATGCCGCGTTATGCCAGCAGCGAGGTGAGGGTGCGGTTGCTTCCGACTGCCTTGTACAGCAGCAGCCCGAGCACGACGGCGCAGACGACTTCGCCGACCGCGACCCACAGCGCGTTTATCGCAAACGTCGGCAGGAAAGCCGCTCCGTCGGCGAACAGCGCGGTCAGCTCAAGGCCGACGATGACGGCGTTGAACAATACGGGCATGAACGAGCTGAGCACGGGCAGCCCTTTGACCTTGACGTTGCGGAAGAAGTAGGCGAACACCGCCGCGAGCAGCGTAGCGCTCGTTCCGCAGATGATGTCGATGGGGCCGAGGGTGCTCGTCAGGTTGCCGAGCAGGCAGCCGACCGTCAGGCCCGCGATGGCTTCGGGGCACACGGCTGCGAGGATACACAGCGCCTCGCTTACGCGCAGCTGAACCTGATCGTAGCCCAGCCCGAGCGCGGCGGAAACATAGGTCAGCGCAGCATAAAGCGCCGCGATAACGGCGGCGACGCAGATTTTCTTAATTTTCAATTTTTACACTCCCGTAGTTTTATTTTTTGTCAGGATATTGCGAACTGACATTTTTTGCTGCCCTTAAAAAATCATTCCCCCCTGCCGAAAGCGGCGGTAAGGGCCTGCCCGCCGAAAAGACAGATATTACAATAATATACAGATTTTTTCGGTTTGTCAACCGAGATATGCCGTAAATGGGAATTTACTCCACGCAAAACGGAAAATCAGTAAAATTTTTTGGGAAATACAGTGATTTATCCCGATTTTTCCTATTTACATATCGAATGAAAAGTGTTAAAATCTTTACTGGCACAGTGCGCTTATATTCGGCGCACTGTTCAAACTTTTATTACTCTTGTTAAACCATATAAGGAGGAATAAATCCAATGGCAAGAAAAATGAAAACCATGGACGGTAACAATGCTGCGGCTCACGTTTCGTACGCATTCACCGAAGTGGCCGGTATCTATCCGATCACCCCGTCCAGCCCGATGGCCGACTATGTAGACCAGTGGTCTGCCGCAGGACAGAAGAACATCTTCGGCACCACCGTCAAGGTCGTCGAGATGCAGTCCGAGGCGGGCGCTTCGGGCACCGTGCACGGCTCGCTTGCAGCCGGCGCTCTGACCACCACCTACACCGCTTCTCAGGGACTTCTTCTTATGATCCCGAATATGTACAAGATCGCCGGCGAGCTGCTGCCCTGCGTGTTCCACGTGTCCGCGCGCTGCGTTGCTTCCCATGCGCTCAACATTTTCGGTGACCACTCCGACGTGTACGCATGTCGTCAGACCGGCTTTGCCATGCTGGCCGAGACCAACCCGCAGGAGGTCATGGACCTCGGCGCCGTTGCCCACCTCGCCGCTATCAAAGGCCGCGTTCCGTTCATCAACTTCTTCGACGGCTTCCGCACCTCTCACGAGATTCAGAAGGTCGCCGTCTGGGATTACGAGGACCTTAAGGAAATGTGCGACATGGACGCTGTCGAGGCGTTCCGCAAGCGCGCTCTCAACCCCGAGCGCCCCGTAATGCGCGGCTCTCACGAGAACGGAGACATCTTCTTCCAGCACCGTGAGGCATGCAACTCCTACTATGAGGCCGTTCCCGGCATCGTCGAGGAGTACATGAACAAGGTCAACGCCAAGCTCGGCACCGACTATAAGCTCTTCAACTACTACGGCGCACCCGACGCCGACCGCGTTATCGTTGCGATGGGCTCCATCTGCGACGTTGCCGAGGAAGTCATCGACTACCTCACCGCCAAGGGCGAGAAGGTCGGCCTTGTCAAGGTCCGCCTGTACCGTCCGTTCTCTGCCGAGAAGCTCTGCGAGGCCATTCCCGCCACCGCTAAGAAGATCGCCGTTCTCGACAGAACCAAGGAGCCCGGCGCTCTCGGCGAGCCGCTCTACCTCGATGTAGTTGCCGCCCTCGCTTCTCAGGGCAGGCAGGCTGCCGTTATCGGCGGCCGCTACGGCCTCGGCTCCAAGGACACCCCGCCTTCAAGCGTGTTTGCTGTCTATGACGAGCTTGCCAAGGACGCTCCCAAGCACCAGTTCACCATCGGCATCACCGACGATGTGACCAACCTCTCTCTCGAGGAGAAGCCGTCGCCGAACACCGCTGCCGAGGGCACTATCGAGTGCAAGTTCTGGGGTCTCGGCGGCGACGGTACCGTCGGCGCGAACAAGAACTCCATCAAGATCATCGGCGACCATACCGACAAGTACGTTCAGGCTTACTTCCAGTATGACTCCAAGAAGACCGGCGGTATCACCGTATCGCACCTGCGCTTCGGCGACAAGCCGATCAAGAGCCCCTACTACATCAACAAGGCAGACTTCGTTGCCTGCCACAACCCGTCCTACGTCATCAAGGGCTACAAGATGGTCAACGACGTAAAGCCGGGCGGCGTGTTCCTCATCAACTGCCAGTGGACTCCCGAGGAGCTCAACGAGCATATGCCTGCCGAGGCTAAGCGCTACATAGCCAACAACAACATTCAGCTCTACACCGTCAACGCGATCGACATCGCTGCCAAGGTCGGCATGGGCAAGCGCACCAACACCGTTCTTCAGTCCGCATTCTTCGCTCTCGCGAAGGTCATGCCCGAGGAGGACGCTATCCGCTATATGAAGGAAGCTGCGACCAAGTCCTACCTCAAGAAGGGTCAGGACATCGTCGATATGAACCATAAGGCTATCGACGCCGGCGCCACCGCCTTTGTCAAGATCGACGTTCCCGCCGATTGGGCTACCGCCGAGGATAAGACCGCTCCGGTCGCCGAGCACGGCCCGGCCGCTCTTGTCAAGCAGGTCAACACCGTTATGCACCCGGTCGGAAAGATGGACGGCGACAGCCTGCCTGTTTCCGCTTTCGTCGATTACGCCGACGGCACCTTCCAGCAGGGCGCTTCCGCCTATGAGAAGCGCGGCGTTGCGGTTATGGTTCCCGAGTGGAACGCCGCTACCTGCGCCAAGTGCAACAAGTGCGCGTTCGTTTGCCCGCACGCTACCATTCGTCCGTTCGCTCTGAACGCCGACGAGGTCGCTGCCGCTCCCGAGAGCACCAAGTTTGCACCCAAGCCGATCGTCAAGACCGACTACACCTACACTCTCGCCGTTTCTCCGCTCGACTGCATGGGCTGCGGCGTTTGTATCGGTATGTGCCCGACCAACTCGCTGAAGATGGTCCCGCAGGAGACTCAGCTCGACCAGCAGGCCGCTTTCGACTACTGCGTCGAGAATGTTACCGAGAAGCCCGAGACCACCGCTGTTCTCAACGTCATCAGCAGCCAGTACAAGAAGCCGCTGCTTGAGTTCTCCGGCTCCTGCGCAGGCTGCGCCGAGACTTCTTACGCGCGTCTCATCACCCAGCTGTTCGGCGACAGAATGTACATCTCCAATGCTACGGGCTGCTCGTCCATTTGGGGCGGTCCCGCTGCCACTTCGCCGTACACCACCGACTCCAAGGGTCACGGCCCCGCATGGGCTAACTCCCTGTTCGAGGATAACGCCGAGCACGGTCTCGGAATGTATCTCGGACAGAAGGCTCTGCGTGACCGCCTCATCGAGGAGGTCAAGGACGTTGCCGCCAACGACAAGGCAAGCGCTGAGCTGAAGGCTGCCGCCGAGGAATACCTCGCGACCGTCAACGACGGCAAGGCCAACACTCCCGCTACCGAGAAGCTCGTCGCCGAGCTTGAGAAGGTCAGCGGCTGCGACAAGTGCAGCGACATTCTTGCTCACAAGGAATACCTCTCCAAGAAGTCCGTCTGGATCTTCGGCGGAGACGGTTGGGCTTACGACATCGGCTTCGGCGGCGTCGACCACGTCCTCGCTTCGGGCAACGACGTCAACATCTTCGTCTTCGATACCGAGGTTTACTCCAACACCGGCGGACAGGCTTCCAAGGCTTCGCAGATCGGCCAGGTCGCTCAGTTCGCGGCTGCCGGAAAGGCCATCGCCAAGAAGAGCCTTGCCGAGATCGCGATGAGCTACGGCTACATCTACGTCGCTCAGGTCGCTATGGGCGCCGATCAGAACCAGACCCTGAAGGCTATTCAGGAGGCCGAAGCTTATCCGGGCCCGTCGCTCGTCATCGGCTACGCTCCGTGCGAGATGCACTCGATCAAGGGCGGCATGGTCAACTGCCAGAAGGAAATGAAGAAGGCTGTTGACTGCGGCTACTGGAATATGTTCCGCTTCAACCCGACCCTCAAGGCCGAGGGCAAGAACCCGCTTACGATCGACAGCAAGCCTGCTACCACCGATTATAAGGAGTTCATTCTCGGCGAGGCTCGCTACTCGTCCCTGACCCGCTCGTTCCCCGAGCGCGCAGAGAAGCTCTTCGACAAGGCTGTCGCCAACTCGAAGGCTCAGAGAGAGCACCTCGAGAAGCTCGTCGCCCTCTACGCCCCCAAGGCCGATTGAGCAGCCACAGGCTGTTTGTCCGCGCTGAAGGTGCGGCTATAGTATAAGATAACACCCCGCGGAGGGACTGCCGTGCGAGTTTAAGACTCGCTCGCTCTACCCTCGCGGGGCGTTTGCTTTTAGGTAAGAAGTAAGAGGTAATAGGGAAGAAGTGCGGTGTGCCGCCAAAGGCGGTTTGTACGCGCTTTATGCACCGCGCGAATTGAACACTTATACCCCGCAGGAGTAGCTTTTGTGCAGATTTTTTTGAAAAACACTGCACTCAAAAAGCCTCCCCTTGAAGCAGACAAAAGGGGCGGGTGCCGGCAAGGCGGGTGGCACGGCTTGCCGTGACGGTGGGGATTTTGGTACGCGTTCAAGCATAGCAAGTTATTTAAAATATTGCCCCGCGCAACAGGCGCGGAGGGTAACTCATCGACCCCTCAGTCGGCTGCGCCGACGGCTCCCCTTACGCAGGGACGCCTTTTGGCGCAGTGATTATCTCCGCAACCGCAGGTGTTGAAATTTGAAAAAAACATGGTATAATAACCTCACGGCGTGAGCGGCAGTAAAACCGCCGACGCCTGAGAGAACATTGAACGGCCAAAATAAAAATCCTGCGGATTTTTAACGGCTGCGCCGTTTGCGGAACTTGCGTTCCGCTTATTTTGTGGTATAATAATATAATGTAACAAAAGCGCGCGGGGCCGATTGGTTTTCGCCGCTCAAAATATTTCCGGAAAGAGTTGGGAACAATGACGAAAATAGATATTTTTTCAGGCTTCCTCGGCGCAGGTAAGACCACGCTCATCAAGAAGCTCATAAAAGAGGCCTACACCGGCGAGAAGCTCGTCATAATCGAAAACGAGTTCGGCGAAGTCGGCGTTGACGCGGGCTTTCTGCAGGACTCGGGCATCAAGGTGACCGAGATGAACTCGGGCTGCATCTGCTGCAGCCTTGTCGGCGACTTCGGCGAGGCGCTCAAAAAAGTCCTCACCGAGTACAAGCCCGACCGAATCCTCATCGAGCCGTCGGGCGTCGGCAAGCTCAGCGACGTTATCAAGGCCGTCAAGGGCGTCGACAGCGACGAGATAGCGCTCAACTCCGCTACCACCGTCGTCAACGCGCACACCTGCAGGATGTACGAGAAAAACTTCGGCGAGTTCTTCGACAACCAGCTTGAGTATGCGGGCACCATCGTGCTGCGCCACTCGGGCGACATCAGCGAGGACAAGCTCGCCGCCGCCGTCGAGATCGTCCGCAAGCACAACGACCGCGCCGCAGTCATCACCACGCCGATCGACAAGCTCGACGGCAAGGACATTCTCGCCGCAATGGAGAGCCGCGACACCCTCGCCGACGAGCTTGCGAGGCTTGCCGGGGACGAGGACGTTTGCCCCGAGTGCGGCCATCATCACGAGCACGGCGAGCATCACCATCACGACCATGACGAGCACGACCATGACGAGCACGACCACGAGCACCATCACGACCACGACCATGACCACGAGTGCGGCTGCGGCCATGAGCACGGACACCACCATGCCGACGACGTGTTCACCAGCTGGGGCAGGGAGACCGCGCGCCGCTTCACCCGCGACGAGATCGCTCACGCCCTCGCAGAGCTTGACGACAGCTCCGTTTACGGCTCCGTCCTGCGTGCGAAAGGTATCGTAGAGGGCGAAAACGGCGAGTGGATCCACTTCGACTATGACCCCGGCGAGCCCGATGTCAGAAGCGGCTCGGCCGCCGTCACCGGTCGCATCTGCGTAATCGGCGCGGACCTTAAAGAGGACGCTGTCGCTCGGCTTTTCGGCCTGCAATAAGCCGATAACCCGGGCGCACAAAAGGAGAGCATATGGAAATTCCCGTTTATGTGTTCACCGGCTTCCTTGAAGCCGGCAAGACCAAATTCATACAGGAAACGCTTGAGGACAAGCGCTTCAACAAGGGCGAGCGCACGCTGCTGCTCGTCTGCGAGGAGGGGCTTGAGGAGTACGACCCGTCGACGTTTTCGGGCAACAACGTGTTTGTTCACGTTGTTGAGGAGGCCGAGTGGTTCACCCCCGACCGTCTGAGCGCGCTTGTCAAGCGCAACAAGGCCGAGCGCGTTGTGGTTGAGTACAACGGTATGTGGCAGCTTAACAGCTTCTACAACGCCCTGCCCGACGACTGGATCGTTTATCAGGAGATGATGTTCGCCGACTCGACGACCTTCGTCAACTACAACACCAATATCCGCAGCCTTGTCGTCGACAAGCTTCAGGGCGCGGAGCTGGTTATCTTCAACCGCTGCACCGACGCGACCGACAAGCTCGCGCTGCACAGGATCGTCCGCTCCGTCAGCCGCCGCGCCGACATCGCCTACGATTACACCGACGGCCGCACCGAGTACGACGACATCGAGGATCCGCTGCCGTTCGACATCAACGCGGCTGTCGTCGAGGTCGCCGACTCCGACTACGCGCTGTGGTACCGCGACCTGATGGACGACCCGAAGAAGTACGTCGGCAAGGTCATGCGCTTCAAGGGCATCGTCGCCGCCGACGGCAAGCTGCCGAAGGACACCTTCGTAATCGGGCGGCATATTATGACCTGCTGCTCCGACGACATTCAGTACGGCGGAGTCGTCTGCACCTGGAGCGGAGCGAACACGCTTAAAACGCGCGACTGGATAACGATAACCGCCACCGTCGCGTTCGAGTCCAACCGCGCCTATCGCGGCAAAGGCCCCGTGCTCAAGGTCACTTCCGCCGAAAAAGCGGAAAAGCCCGAGCAGGAGGTCGTCACGTTCTATTGATTTGCTCTTGATTTTTGCGGTGCTTTACTGTAAAATGACAGATAGAAACATTTTGATAAAAAGGAGCAATATAAAATGTTAGTTTCTGCAAAAGAAATGCTTACCAAGGCTAAGGCGGGTCATTACGCCGTAGGCCAGTTCAACATCAACAACCTTGAGTGGACCAAGGCTATCCTGCTCACCGCTCAGGAGCTCAACTCTCCCGTTATCCTCGGCGTTTCCGAGGGCGCGGGCAAGTATATGTGCGGCTACACCACCGTTGTCGGTATGGTCAAGGGCATGATCAACGAGCTGGGGATCACCGTTCCTGTCGCGCTTCACCTCGACCACGGCAGCTACGAGGGCGCTCTCAAGTGCATTGAGGCAGGCTTCTCGTCCGTAATGTTCGACGGCTCGCACTATCCGATCGAAGAGAACATCGCCAAGACCAAGGAGCTCGTTGCCATGACCGAGAAGCTCGGCCTTTCGCTCGAGGCTGAGGTCGGCGCTATCGGCGGCGAGGAAGACGGCGTTATCGGCGGCGGCGAAGTTGCCGATCCGCAGGAGTGCAAGAAGATTGCCGACCTCGGCGTTACCATGCTCGCCGCGGGCATCGGCAACATTCACGGCAAGTATCCCGCCAACTGGACGGGACTCCGCTTCGACACCCTCGCAGCTATTCAGGAGCTGACCGGCGAGATGCCGCTCGTCCTCCACGGCGGCACAGGCATCCCTGCCGACATGATCAAGAAGGCCATCACCCTCGGCGTTTCCAAGATCAACGTCAACACCGAGTGCCAGCTTGCTTTCGCCGCCGCTACCCGCAAGTACATCGAGGCGGGCAAGGACCTCGAGGGCAAGGGCTTCGACCCGAGAAAGCTGCTCGCTCCCGGCTTTGAGGCTATCAAGGCCACCGTCAAGGAGAAGATGGAGCTGTTCGGTTCGGTCGGCAAGGCTTAATCGACAAACAAGTTTCAGCAAGGGGAAAGTCCGCAAGGCCTTTCCCCTTTTGCGCTTTTTGCCGCTTGAGAGCGGCGTGCGGGTTCGGCTCCGCGAAAAAAAGAAGAGCGGGCCTGCGCATTGCAAAGCTCGGCGGCGTTTTAAGCGCCGGTCAAACAGAACTCTCGCGCTCCTGAGCGCATTGAATCCGGAGGAAGTTTATGCATATTCCGTCATCCGAAAGCTCGCTTATCGAGGTCGATTCGTTTGCCGACGCGATGAGAGAAGCCGACTCGACGCGGCTCGACGAGTACGACCACAGCCGATGGCTGTACGTCCCGAATTCATACCGCGACTACCGTTACATACTCGGCACGAGGGGCGAAAATCCGCTCATCTGCATCGGGATAAATCCGTCCACCGCCGCGCCCGACGACCTCGACAATACGCTCAAGTCAGTCTCGCGCATCGCCGACGGCAACGGCTATGACAGCTGGATAATGTTCAACGTCTACGCCCAGCGCGCGACTGATCCCGATGATATGGATAAAAGGCTCAACCCCACTCTGCACGAGGAAAATATGCGCGCGTTTGAGTATATCCTCGGCCTGTACGGTGAGGGACTGAAGCCCGCCGTCTGGGCCGCGTGGGGCACGATAATAGAGAAGCGCCCGTACCTCGCCGACTGCGTCCGCGATATGATCGCGATAGGCGAAAGGTACGGCGCACAGTGGCTGAGCGTCGGCAGGATCTCGGCCAAAGGCCATCCCCACCACCCTCTCTACCTCCGAAAGGACGAAAAAACCGCCCCGTTTGATATTGAAGCATATGTGTCCGCCCTGCAAGCGACGAAAAGGGAAAAAGCAAGAGCATAATAAACGCACCGCACCGAAAAAGCCTAACCTTGAAGCGAGGGGAGGCTTTGGGTCGGCACTGATAAATACTTAAAAAATAATAAAGGTGTGCCTTGCGGCACGGATTAAACGTACAAAAGCAAAATCCGATTCCTGCCGCAGGCACTCCGCAACCGTTCGCTTTGTGCAGCAGCCATATAATTATCCGCCGTTCCAATTGCGCGAGGTACATTCTCCCAATAACCCGCTGCACCCAAACGCGGACTAAATGTTTACAGATTGTTCATAGTTTACAAATATAAGCTTGGATTTTTGGATATATCATACCATTGGTGAATAAGGGCAAGCGCGGTTTTTCGGGGCTAAAACAACGTTCAGCTTTGTTTTCCTCGTTGTCGGGCGCCGCCATCTATGACTTTTGACGCCGTCCGACGCTCATCATAGCCGATGGATAAGCGTGTTTGCCCTTGTCTGCCAATGTTAACAAAAAATGTGAAAGCAGCGGCTTCAAGCTGCTCGGAACGGAGATGCGTTGTTGTTAGTCTTAAAGGACATAGTCAAAAACTATCGCGCGGGCGATACCGATGTCCACGCACTTAAAGGCGTCAGCATCAATTTCAGAAAGAGCGAGTTCGTCTCGATCCTCGGCCAGTCGGGCTGCGGCAAGACCACTCTGCTCAACATCATCGGCGGACTCGACCGCTACACGAGCGGCGACCTCATCATCAACGGCAAGTCGACCACCCGCTTCACCGATGCCGACTGGGACTCCTACCGCAACCATTCGATAGGCTTCGTGTTCCAAAGCTACAACCTCATTCAGCACCAGAGCGTGCTGTCAAACGTCGAGCTTGCGCTGACGCTTTCGGGCGTAAACCGCGCGGAGCGCCGCCGCAGAGCGACCGAAGCGCTTGAAATGGTCGGGCTCGGCGACCAGCTTAACAAAAAGCCGAACGAGATGTCGGGCGGCCAGATGCAGCGCGTCGCAATAGCCCGCGCCCTTGTCAACGACCCCGACATTCTGCTTGCCGACGAGCCTACAGGCGCTCTCGATTCGGAGACGAGCGTGCAGATAATGGAGATACTCAAGAACATCTCCAAAGATAAGCTCATCATAATGGTCACCCACAACCCCGAGTTGGCCGAGCGCTACTCCTCGCGCATAATCCGCCTGCTCGACGGCAAGGTCACCGCCGACAGCGACCCCTACGAGGGCGAGCCGGAGAGCGCTCCCGACGAAGTCAAGCTCTCCCGCAAGGACAGAAAAGAGGCGAAAAAATCCGCTAAAACGCGCTCGATGTCGTACCTGACCGCGCTTTCGCTCAGCCTTAACAATCTGATGACGAAGAAGGCGCGCACCATACTGACCTCGTTTGCGGGCAGCATCGGAATCATCGGAATCGCGCTGATAACCGCGCTTTCAAGCGGAATGCAGACCTACATCGACCGCACCGAGAGCAACACCCTCGCCGGCTATCCGCTGACTATCGAAAGACAGACGGTCGACCTGACGGGCATGATGACCTCGCTGAGCAAGCAAAACGACGATCAAGCTGCCGACGACGGCAAGGCGCACACCAACGCCATGCTCTACGACCGGATGGTCGCGATCGGCAAGGCGAGCCACGTCAACGACCTCAAGGCGTTCAAAAAGTACCTCGAGGATAACTCCGACAAGGTCGGAGAACATACCGTCGACGTGCGCTACAGCTACGGTGCAACGCCTTACGTCTACAACTTCGACGACCCGAACACCATCGTTAAGGCCAACCCCAATACGCTCATCGCCGACACGGGGATCGACAAGTATTTTTCCGACAGCTTCGACTCGATGTCCTCGCAGTACGTCCGGACGAGCGACAGCAATATTTTCACCGAAATTTTTGAAAGCAAAAAGCTGCGTGAGACCACCTACGAGATGCTCGACGGCAAAATGCCCGAAAAGCGCGACGAGGTGCTTCTGCTGCTCGACAAAAACGGCCGCATTACCGACTACAGCCTGTACACGCTCGGTATTCTCGACCGCAGCGAGCTTGACAGGATCATGAAGGACCCGTCGCACTCTCCCGAATATACCGACTATGAGTATTCCGACTTCATCGGCCGCACGTTCCGCGTGCTCGCCGCGAGCGATTTGTACGAGAAAAATGCTGACGCACCGGGCTACACCGACCGCTCGACCGACGTTGAGTATATGAAATCCAGGCTCGGGGACGCGCTCGAGCTGAAGATAGTCGGCGTTGCGAAGTTCACCGAGGACGCGTCGAGCGTTATGATGACGACGGGCGGCATGATAGGCTATCTGCCCGAGCTCAGCGAGTACATCATCGACCGCAACGACTCGAGCGACATCGTCAAGGAGCAGCTTGCCGACCCGACGACCGACGTGTTCACGGGCTTCAGCTTCAAGACCGACGCCGAGATAGAGCGGGAGATCGAGAACTTCGACGTCACCGCCGTCGACCCGCGCTATCAGCCGATGTTCGCCGGGCTTGAGGGCGATGCGCTCAAGTCCGCCGCCCGCGCTTACTACAAGCTTATCACCCCGCCGACGAGCTACGACAGCAACCTCGAGACCCTCGGGGTCATCAGCCTCGACAACCCGACCAAGGTTGAGATTTACTGCAAGGACTTCGACTCCAAAAGCGCGGTCGAGGACCTTATCAAGGACTATAACAAAACCGTCGGCAAGGACGGCGAGATAACCTACACCGACTACGTCGGGCTGATGATGTCGGGCATAACCGGGATAATCGACGTCGTCTCCTACGTCCTCATCGCGTTCGTCGCGATCTCGCTTGTCGTCTCGTCGATCATGATAGGCATAATCACCTACATCTCCGTGCTCGAGCGCACCAAGGAGATAGGCATACTGCGCGCGATAGGCGCGTCCAAGCGCGACATTCGTCGCGTGTTCAACGCCGAAACGCTTATCGTCGGCTTCGCCGCGGGTGCGATGGGCATACTGATAACGGTGCTGCTGTGCCTGCCGATAAACGCGGTCATTCACTCGCTGTCGGGCATCAGCGACGTCTCGGCTTCGCTGCCCGCCGCTGCGGGAGCGATACTCGTCGTGATAAGCATGGCGCTGACGTTCTTCGCAGGACTGCTGCCGTCGGGCATCGCATCGAAGAAAGATCCCGTCGTCGCGCTCAGAACGGAGTAGGCCGATGCTTTCACGGTTTATTATGTGGCTGCGGCGGTCGATGTACGGCCGCTACGGAGTCGACAAGCTCGGCTTCGTCACTCTCGGAGCGTATCTGGCCGTCGGCTTCGTCACGCGCGTTTTCCGCCGCTTCCTGCCCGCGCCCGCGCTGCTTGTACTGCTGACGCTGATGGCCGCCCTGCTCGGAGCGACCCTGTTCAGAATGCTCTCGCGAAATATTACGCGCCGCGCCGCCGAGAACGCACGGTTTGACAGGGCGTTCGGCGCAGTAAAGCGCTTCTTCACCCTGAACCTCAAGCGGATAAAGGACCCGCGCCACGTCTACGCCGTTTGCCCGAACTGCCGCGCGATAATGCGCTTCAAGCGCGTCAGAGGAGTGCATTCGGCCACCTGCCGCGTCTGCCGCACGGGCTTCACGGTGAAAGTTCGCCTGTAGCCTGTTGACAAATAAGAAACTGTATGCTATAATACAACACATATGAGGGAGCAATTTCACACAATATGTGTGAGAACCCGATCGACATCACGGCGGCGCCCGGCCGCCCGGTCGGATTCCTGAAAACGCTTCTGAATGAGACTCATACACCAATGCCGTGTATGGGTCTTTTTGTATATAAAAAACTCCGTATGCGGCGACAAAAAACGGAGGAAAGAAAAATGAACAACAAGAAAAAAGTCGGAAAAATCGTCGCGGCCGTCGCCGCCTGCCTTGCGCTCGCGCCCACGCCCGCACCGCGCCCGCGCACCGCGCCCGCTCCTTGCCCACGCTTGCTCCGCACCGCCGCCCGCTCTGCGCCCGCTCTGCGCCCACGCCGCCGCCCGCTCCGCCGCCTCTTAATTCTCCCCTCGGCCTCACCATTACGTGGAAAAATGTACATATTGGACAATACCTAATATGTAAAATTGTTTATAATCACTGTTGATTTTATCCGGTTCTTTTGCTAAAATATAATAGCAAAATAGCATAGTTGGTGGCGTATGCTCACCAAAAGCTCTCGCTTTTTCCTCGATTCAGTTGATTTCGGGCCAAAAGCAGTGCTTTTGGCAGCTTCGGACGTGTCGGCGTCCGCGCCTGAAACCATGCAGTTTTAGTCCCGGCATATTTTTTATATTGGAGGAAAAGATATGACAAAGAAGATTTTAAGTCTGCTTCTCGTCGTCGCAATGCTCGCGACCCTGTCTGTCGGCATGTTCACCGCATCGGCCGAAGATGCTGCGGCAGGCACTGCGTTTGCTGACGACTGGAGCAAGTGGACAATCGACGGCGCACATAATACACAGCCGAATTACGGTATTACCGACGAGGGCTACAATGTTTTCTATAACTATACATGGAAAACTTCCAGCTTCGTTTACGGTGATAAGCAGAACCTCGGCGACCGCTTTGACTTTAGGTTCAAAGTAACCAGCCGCGGCAGCTGGGGCGGAAGCGAGTCCCTGAGCTTTGTCGCTCAGATCGGCAACCTTAATGTTACCATATACAGCAAGGGTGCGGATTACTACGCCAAGGCTGATTATAACGGTGCTGCGCTGTTCGATAGCGAGAAGAAGTTTGACTGCAGCGGAGATGCCGACCTCAAAGCCAAGATTGAAGCTGCCCTGACCAATGTCGCCGCTACAAATCCTTCTTGGTACTGCCAAAGAGTTGTTGACGTTAAGCTCAGCTTTGACGGCGGTATACTCATTGTAAGTGACGCTAAGACCAACACCGAGTATGCTCGTTGCGTTGTTGAGAATTATGATTTCAGCAATACTACCGTTGCTCTTACCGTTGCAGCTAATAACCAGACTTGCGGTGCTTTCTGCGACATCAGCGGTACAACCTGGGGCGGCACTTCCTTCAACCTTCCCTATACCGATGAGAAGCTTTCCGACGCGCTCTCCGATGCTGCGAACTGGACTGCCACCGGCGCTGCTGTAAGCACGACCAGCAACGGTGATGTTGCTATTTCCAATCAGGGGGCCAATGACTGGACCGCAAAGTATGCAAACGCCATCAGTTTCGGTGACGTATTTGACATCGCTTTCAAGGTCAGAATGCATGACTGGCCGCAGAATAAAACAGGTGATACTCAGAACCTTTACCTTGGTGATCTCAGAATTGCTGTCACCTACACAAAAGACGGCGCCAAGGATGTTGTCCTGAAGGTCTATTATAAGGGTGCCGAGGTTGGCGCGAGTGCTGAGAGCTGGGTACCGTCTCAGGATCCCACGTCCGATACAGCTGCTCAAGCTCTTGCCGGCGGAATGGCCCACTATCTGGTTGACGTTAAGGTCACGTTCGATAACGGCAACCTGTCCGTTAAGGTCGACGATAATGACAAACACAACGTCAATGTAACCCTTACCGATTATGACTTCAGCGCCGCTGCTCTTTCTGTGACCGCTGAAGTAAATAAAGCATACAGCAGAACCGCTATCTACGCGATAACCTCTTCTGATTCTGTGAGAACCTATCAGTATAATAACACTCCCTTCGGCAGCCTTGCTGCCGACGCAATCGTCGTCGAGGGTAAGGGCAGAAATGCCGGCTCCGTTCACGGCGATAAGATCGGCGACGCTCTTTACATGGGCATAAGTACTGCTGACAGCACGGTCGTCGGTGCTCTTCAAAGAAACGGCGCTGATGTAACTGTTGACCGCATTACCCTTGGCGAAGCGACTGACCTTGGCGATAATTTTGACGTAAGGTTTACCTTCGGATACAGAAACGCTAAGTATACAGACAATGCTCTTACATTTGTTCTCGGCGATCTCAAGATTGATATCACCCCTAACACCAATAGCTGGGTAAGAGATGTCACCGTATATAACGGAACCACTTCTCTTGCTCAGAAGGGGCTCGGATACGATCAGGACAGAGATAAGAATGACGCTTCAGGCAATCCGATTGATGCCGACGGAAAATATAAAGACCTCAAGAATCTCGTTGAAACGGCTAACCAGAACAGCGAAAACGGTTGGAATGGCTGGTATATGGCCAACGCGTCCTGCTGGATTACCTTAGACATCAGCTACAACAACGGAACGCTTGTTGTCAAGCAGGTTAAGTACGGCACCGACGAAGTAATTGCTACTGTTTATGAGGGTGCTGTTTCCGGCGTCGACTTCAGCAATGTTGCTCCGAAGTTTGAGTTTTGGAGCAACAGCGCCGAAAAGCTCGTTTACCACATTCACAGTTGGGAAGCTTCTCACAAGACAGTGAAGACTCTTGAAGAAGTCAACCCCGGCATGACCGAGTCTGATTTCTACACCGATTGGTATGAGTTCGACGATAACTACAGCTATCGCGGAAACAAAGCTACCAAGACTTCTGAGAAGAAAGCTACCGCTAAGGTCGCTGCTGCAAGTGCTACCCTCAGCGACAGCATTGCTATGAACTTCAAGCTCGTCGGCGACTTCGACAAGTATTATTCCGACATCAAGGCTGCTAACAGCGGCAACGATGTTTCTGTTGTCAAGTCCGGCGACAACTGGGTCGCTTCCGTTACCGGTCTCGGCGCTAAGGATATGGCTAAGGATGTTGTGATCAACTTCACCGCTGTTGACAAGCTCAGCGGTCAGCCCGTTGCTTTCAGCCAGGCTATCTCCGTTGCCGACTATGCTAAGGGTGTTTACGCTATGTCAACCACTTCCGCTGCTGACAAGACCGTGATCGCCTACATGCTCAATTACGGCGCTGCTGCTCAGACTTACTTCGGTGTGACCGATGAGTCTGTTGCTCCTGACGCGACCATCGCTGCTTCGCTCACCCTTGCGAACGCTGTCACCGCTGACAACTATGCCGAGCAGCTTACCAAGGTTCAGGAAGTCCTCAATTCCGATGCTCTTACCTGGACCGGCGCAAGCCTTGTCCTTGAGGATAAGATCAGTGTTAAGGTTTACTTCACCGGCAATGCTGACGGCCTGACTGCTACTGTTGATGGCGCTGCTGCTGCCTTCACCAAGGGCGACGGCTATGTTGAGATCAAGCTCAACCCCAACCAGCTTGAGAAGACCATCGTTGTTACTGTCGGTGACGCTAAGCTCACCTACAGCGCTGCAACCTATGCTTACAACAAGCTCGGCGGTTCCAACGAGAACCTTAAGGCGCTCGTAATCGCAGCTGTCAACTACGGTCGCGCTTGCGCTGCCAAATAAGGCATTATAAGGAGTGACTATTATGAAATATTCAAAACCTGAGATTGAGGTCATAACCTTTAAGGCCGACATCATCACAACTTCACCCGGTGGAAACGAGACCGAAATCGATCCGTTCAACCTCGATCCCGATAAGGCTCTGAAGTAATTTGCCTTAATCAAATCTCAAAAGGCGTCCGTGAAAGCGGGCGCCTTTTCTGTATCTATGTGCCTGTGTTGCACCCCCAAAGCCTCCCCTTGAAGCAAGGGGAGGTGGCACGGCTTTAGCCGTGACGGAAGGGATTTTGGACGCGCCGCCGCTCGTTCTGCACCCACGCCCGCGCCCCGCACCCAAAAGCCTCCCCTTGAAGCAAGGTGGGTGGCACGGCTTTAGCCGTGACGGAAGGGATTTACTCCGCGCCGCTGTCCGCTCCGCCCCCTCGCCGCCCCCACGCCCCTCACGCCCCTCGCCGCCCCTCACGCCCCTCGCCGCCCCCACGCCCCCTCGCCGCACCCACGCCCCCTCGCCGCACCCACGCCCGCGCACCGCACCCCAAAGCCTCCCCTTGAAGCAAGGGGAGGTGGCGCGGCTTTAGCCGTGACGGAAGGGATTTAGTACGCGCTTTAGCATAGTGGGTTGTTTTAATCTATCCCCCGCGCAACAAATGCAGTGCGTAATCAGTCGACCCCTCAGTCTTTTTGCTGTGCAAAAATCCAGCTCCCCTTACGCAAGGGAGCCATTTGCGCAGTGCGAAGCTTACGCAGGGGAGCTCTTTGCGTGGTGCGCAGCCCACAATCCTTGTAAAAAACCGGCTCTTGACAAATTAAAACTGCAGTGCTAAAATTGAACCTGTAAGCAGAACAAATGTTCTATTTTTTAGCGGAGGGCGCAGGAGATATGGTCAGGACGGTGCTGCACAGCGACTGCAACTCATTTTACGCGTCGGTCGAGTGCATGAAACAGCCGCAGCTGAAGCAAGTTCCGCTCGCGGTTGGCGGCGACGAAGAAAAGCGGCACGGAATAATTCTGGCGAAGAACGAGCTTGCTAAGACTTTCGGGGTCAGGACGGCTGAGCCGCTTTGGCAGGCGCGGCTGAAGTGTCCGGGGCTTGTTATCGTTCCTCCCGACTTTGAGGAATACGAGCGCATTTCAAAAATCACGCGCGCAATCTACTCCGACTTCACCGACCGCGTTGAGCCGTTCGGGCTTGACGAGGCGTGGCTCGATGTGACGGGCGACGACGGGGCCGAGGTCGCGAGGAAAATCTCGCGGCGGATAAAAAGTGAGGTCGGGATAACGGTCAGCGTCGGTGTCAGCTTTAACAAAATATTCGCGAAGCTCGGCAGCGACTACCGCAAGCCCGACGCGATAACGGTGATAAGCCCCGACAACTTCCGCGACATCGTGTGGCCGCTGCCGGTGACGGACATGATAGGAGTCGGACGCGCGACGGGCGACAGGCTCGCGGCGATGGGGATAAAAACGCTCGGGCAGCTGGCGAACGCTCCCGACGAGCGCGTGCGGATGCTCGGTAAGACGGGCGTGCTGCTGAAAATGCACGCGGGCGGGCGGGACTCGTCGCCCGTGCGGCTCTGCGACGAGCGCGAGCGGGTGAAATCGGTCGGCAACTCGGTGACGCTGCCGCACGACATCGTCAACGCGGAGGAAGCGGCGCGGGTGCTGCTGATGCTGTCGGACTCTGTAGGGCGGCGGCTGCGGGAGCAGAAGCTGTGCGGGCAGTGCGTGTCGGTGGGAATGCGCGACAGCGAGCTGTGCCGATTTTCGCGGCAGAGGGCGCTCGGCGAGCCGACGAACCGCACGGCCGACATCCGCAGCGCGGCAATCGGGCTGGTTGCGAACAACTACAGGTGGCAGAAGCCGATGCGGAGCATCGGGGTGACGGTGTCGCAGCTGTCGGCCGATGTCGGAGCGGAGCAGGTGAGCCTGTTTGTTGATGTTCAGAAGCGAATTCGCTCGGAGCGGCTCGAGCGGGTGGCGGACGAGCTGAACCGCCGCTTCGGCTCAACCTGCATCCGCCCCGCCGCAGGCATAGCCTGATCGTCCGCCTCGCCGAGGGCGGTTTCCGCAAGGGCGGCTCGTCTGCCGAGGGCGGTTTCCGCAAGGGCGGCGCAGTGGGCTGTCGCGGGGGATAAGTCAAAACGATCCGCTGCACCGATTCGCGGATAAACAGCTCACGGTTGCGCGAATAAGCTGCCGGCTGCACGTACAAATTAAATTGCAGCTATTGATAATTTTTGCCGGCGGTGGTATAATAACCTCACGGCGTCAGCGGCGGTAAACCGCCGACGCCTGAGAGAACATTGAACGGCCAAAACAAAATCCTGTCGGATTTTGAACGGCTGCGCCGTTTGCGAAGCTTACGCTCCGCTTTTGTGGTATAATAACCTCACGGCGTCAGCGGCGGTAAACCGCCGACGCCTGAGAGAACATTGAACGGCCA
>CAKSQO010000015.1 GCA_934486615.1 uncultured Eubacteriales bacterium
GTCCTTTTTGCCCGCGCTCTCGTTGAGCGCCTGATTATACTACCACACCTATCCCCTTTTGTCAACACTTTTTTTGAGTTTTTTTGCAAAAAGTTTTCCAAGCCGCAAAAGCACCCTTTTTAAGCGGCGTTTCGACTCTGCGCCCCGTAAATACAGGCATTTTCATGCTGCCGGAGGCGATTGCTTTTATTATATATAAATGTAAGAGCGGCGGCGAAATTCATCCTAAAACCGCAAAAGTAAAAATCCGTAGTTGTAATTTGCCGCAAAAAGTAGTAAAATTGATATGTTTGAGTAAAAGTAAAATCAGTATAACTGCGAGGAGCATGGAAATGAGACAGGAACATCTTAGAAACATCGCAATAATCGCCCACGTCGACCACGGCAAGACCACCCTCGTCGACAAGCTGCTCAAGCAGTCGGGCACCTTCCGCTCTAACGAGCAGGTCGCCGAGCGCGTTATGGACTCCAACGACATCGAGCGCGAGCGCGGCATAACCATTCTTTCCAAAAACACGAGCCTTGTTTACAAGGACACCAAGATCAACATCGTCGACACCCCCGGCCACGCCGACTTCGGCGGCGAGGTCGAGCGCATACTGATGATGGTCGACGCGGTGCTGCTGCTGGTCGACGCGTTCGAGGGCTGCATGCCGCAAACGCGCTTCGTGCTGAAAAAGGCGCTCGCCCTCGGCAAGAAGCCGATCGTCGTCATCAACAAGATCGACCGCCCGATGGCGCGCCCCGCCGAGGTCATCGACGAGGTGCTCGACCTGTTCATCGAGCTGGGCGCCGACGACGATCAGCTCGAGTTCCCCGTAGTCTACGCTTCGGCGCGCGACGGCTACTCCTCGCTCGACCCGAACGTCCGCGAGGGCGATATGCGCCCGCTGCTCGACGCCATTCTCGAGTACGCCCCCGCTCCCGAGGGCGACCCCGACGCGCCGCTGCAGCTGCTGTTCTCCAACATCGACTATGACGAGTACGTCGGCCGCATCGGCATCGGACGCGTCGAGCGCGGCACGGTCAGGGTCAACGACACCGTCACGCTCTGCCACTCCGACGGCACGAGCCACAACGTCAAAATATCGAAGCTCTACCAGTTCGTCGGCCTCAAGCGCGTTGAGTGCGAGAGCGCTTCAATCGGCGACATCGTCGCCGTCTCGGGCCTGACCGACCTGAACATCGGCGAGACCGTCTGCGACCCGAGCTGCATTGAGCCGCTGCCCTTTGTTAAGATCGACGAGCCGACCGTCAGCATGAACTTTATGGTCAACAACTCGCCTTTCGCGGGCAAGGAGGGCAAGTTCGTCACCTCCCGCAACCTGCGCGAGCGCCTGTTCAAAGAGGTCGAGACCAACATCAGCATGCGCGTTGAGGAGACCGACTCGGCCGACACGTTCCGCGTTTCCGGCCGCGGCGAGCTGCACCTTTCGATACTCATCGAGACTATGCGCCGTCAGGGCTACGAGTTCCAGGTCTCGCGCCCCGAGGTCATCTACACCTACGTCGACGGCGTTAAAATGGAGCCTATCGAGCTGCTTATGATCGAAGTGCCCGAGTCCTACGTCGGCGCGGTCATCGAGAAGCTCGGCGCGCGCAAGGCGGAGATGCTCAACATGGGCACGCGCGAGGGCGGCTCGACCCACATTGAATTCCGCATTCCGTCGCGCAGCCTGATGGGCTACCGCTCGCAGTTCATGACCGACACCAACGGCAACGGCATTATGAACCACGTTTTTGACGGCTACGAGCCGTTCAAGGGCGAAATTCCCGAGCGCAGCGCAGGCTCGATAATCGTCCACGAGGACGGCGAGACCACCGCTTACGGCCTGTTCAACACGCAGGAGCGCGGCCGCCTGTTCATCGGACCCGGCGTGCCCGTTTACGAGGGTATGATCGTCGGCGAAAACCCGAAGGGCGAGGACATCGTCTGCAACGTCTGCAAGAAAAAGCACATCACCAACACCCGTGCCGCGGGCAGCGACGACGCGCTCAAGCTCACCCCGCCGAGCACCTACTCGCTCGAGCAGGCGCTTGAGTTCATCAAGGACGACGAGCTGGTCGAGATCACTCCGAAATCCGTCAGAATCCGCAAGAAGATCCTCTCCAAAGAGCTGAGAATGAAGCAGGCGAGCAAAAAACACTGATTTTATCGAAAAGGAGGGCGCCCTATGGCTCATGGCTACGAGATAAGCGGCGGCGGGAATAAGGGCGTCTGTATCATTATGGATCTCGAGTGGAACAGCGCCTACTGCTCCTGGCAGCAGCGCTTTCTCAACGAGATTATCGAGATCGGCGCGGTCAAGCTTGACGGGCATCTGAACGAGGTCGGGCGCTTCCGTTGCTTTGTCCGCTCGCGGCTGACCAGAAAGCTGCGCGGCCGCTTCAAGGGGCTGACCAACATCTCCAACGAGGATATGCGCAGCGGCATCGACTTTGACGAGGCCATAAAGCGCTACACCGAGTGGGCGGGCGAGGACACGCTGACCTTGACGTGGAGCAATTCCGACATATACGCCCTGCTTGACAATATGAAAACGCTGCTCGACACCGACACGATACCGTTTCTTTATCGCTACGCCGACGTGCAGAAGTACGTTCAGGAGCGGCTCGGTGTGACGGGCAACCAGATCTCGCTGACCGCTGCGGCCGAGCTGGCAGGTGTAAGCTTTGAGGAATTCGCGGCGCACAGGGCACTGGGCGACTGCCTTTGCAGTGCGGAGCTGCTGCGCAGGACGTGGGTCGACGGCGGGCTTGACAAGTACACTATCGACGCGTCGACGGGCGAATACTACCGCAGGCTGATGTTCAAGCCGTACCTTATCTCCGACTTAAACGACCCGCTTGTCGACAAGGCAAAGCTGCGCTTCAAGTGCCCCGCCTGCGGCATTTACCTCAAGCGCAGGGGCAAGTGGCAGTTCAAGAACCGCTGGCACCGCGCGGACTTCGTCTGCAGCGGCTGCGGCCGCTCATATTGCGGCAGAGTGCGGTTTAAGAAGCTGTACGACTCGGTCGCGGTGACTGAAAATCTGTCTGAATCTCCTGCAGCGCAGGGCAACAGCGCTAAGCCGTCCGACGTCGCGGAGAAAGTATAAAACCGAAAGGAAGCGAAACTGTTTCTATGGCAAAGCTCAAAATCAAAAAAGTCGGACTCATTGAGGAATTCAAACAATTCATCACCCGTGGAAATGTTATCGACCTTGCGGTCGGCGTTATCATCGGCGCCGCGTTCCAGTCGATAGTCAACTCGCTGGTCAATGACGTGATCATGCCGTTTGTCGGCCTGTTCACGGGCGGCACGAACTTCTCCGACAAGTTCATCGTGCTCAAGTACGCCGACGGCGTAAGGCAGACGTTCCACACCGTCGACCAGGCGAAGGAGGCCGGCGCGACCGTTCTGGCCTACGGCTCGTTTATCACGGCTGTGCTCAACTTTCTGATACTTGCGGCGGTTATTTTCCTGCTCGTAAAGGGGATCAACAAGATTCACGACCTCGGCAAAAAGCCCGTTGAAATTGCCGAGCCCGAGCCTGCCCCGACGACGAAGGTATGCCCGTTCTGCAAGAGCGAGATAGACATCGGCGCGACCCGCTGCCCCCACTGCACAAGCGTCCTCGAGTAGCCGCGTATCGCTGCGGTTTGTCCGCGCCGCCGAGGGCGGTTTGTCCGCGCCGCCGAGGGCGGTCTGTCCGCGTTTGGGCGCTGCGGGTTATTTTGACCTCTGCCCCGCGCAATCGGCGCGGCAGGTTGTTTTGACCTCTGCCCCGCGCAATCGGCGCTGCGGGTTATTTTGACCTCTGCCCCGCGCAATCGGCGCTGCGGGTAATTGGGCGACCGCAAGAACGAAGTGAATAGCTTCGGTGTGCCTGACGGCATGGATCGGATTCGGTTTTTGTACATTCAATCTGTGCCGTCAGACACACCTTTATTATTAAGTATTTTTCTGTGTTAATTACGTTCAACCAAGGCTTCTCCCTTGAAGCAGGCGGAGGCTTTGGGTGCGCAGCTTATCCCTATCCGGTCCCGTGCCGAAGACACACCGCATCTATTGACTGTTACTTCTTACATAAAACAAATCCCCCGCTTCGAGCAGTCGCAGAGCGAGTCTCAAACTCGCTTAGCAGTTACTCGAAGCGGGGGATAAATTTACGTTATATTCGCACTCAAAGCGCGGACAAACAGGCTATGCCTGCTCGTCGTCGGAGTCGTCTTCGTCCTCGTCGGCTGCATCTGTGCCGATGGGGCACTCGCTGCAATCCTCGTCACAGCCATCGCAATCGAAATCGTAGCAGTCGCCGTCGCACAGGCAGCGCTTGCGGATAACGAAGTGATATACGGCGACGGCGATGCCTGCCGCAGCCGCGAGAGAAGCGACGATTATACCGATGACGGTGAAAATATTAGTATCTTTCTTGCACATAAAAAATCCTCCGTTTAAAATAAATTCGACAGCCGCTCAAACCCTGAGCGCAGCTTAAATCTACCTTTATAATAACCCAATCGTCCGTCTTTGTCAACTACATAAACGGCGCGAACAGGCGCAGCAGAGAGCGCCCTATCTTCTTGTGCAGCGGCTCGGACTTCATAGAGGCGGGCGTTATCTCCTCGCTTTGGGCGATGATGTCGTCGACGTGCCGTTTGACGTCGGCAACCGCCTTGTCGCCGCACAGCCACGTTCCGCACTCAAAGTGAAAATAGAAGCTGCGATAGTCCATATTGACCGACCCGACCGTCGCGACCGAGTCGTCGGAAACAAACAGCTTCGAGTGGATGAAGCCGGGCGTGTACTCGTAAATGTGTATACCCTTTTTCATCAGCCCCGTGTAGTACGACCGTGTGACGGGGTGGACGTACCACTTGTCGCGTATCTTCGGCGTGATTATCCTGACGTCGACGCCCGACTGAGCCGCGAGCTTGAGCATGATCTCCATCTCGTCGTCGAGTATCAGATACGGCGTAGTAATGTAAACATACTTTTGCGCCGTGTGAAGGATCTGCATATACAGCTTCTCGGCGGGATTTTCCTTATTGAACGGACCGTCGCAGTACGGCTGAACGAAGCCACGCGCTCCCTGCACGGCGGCTGGACGCCCGGGTGCGGAGTAGTCCGTGCCGTTTATGAAGCTCCACATATTCATAAACATCAGCGTGAACGAGTAGACCGCGCTGCCCTTTATCATAACGGCGCTGTCGAGCCAATAGCCGTGGCGCTTCCAAAGGTTGATGTACTCGTCGCCGATGTTCACGCCGCCCGTGAAGGCAGTCGAGCCGTCGATGACCACGATCTTGCGGTGGTTGCGGTTGTTCATAAACATATCAATCGACGGGCGCAGCGGGTTGAACACCGCCGTCTTTATGCCGTCGGCGCGCATACGCTTGATGAAGCCGCGGCTTTGCCGCTGAATAGAGCCGAAGTCGTCGAAGATGATACGCACGTCAACTCCCGCGGCGGCCTTTTCTTTAAGTATCTTGTGTATCGAGTCCCACATTATACCCTCGGCGAGGATAAAGAACTCGATAAAAATGCTTTTTTCGGCTTTTTGCAGCTCCTCAAGCAGCCGCTCGTGCATCTTCTCCCCGGGCGCGAGGAACTCCGCATCGGTGCCGTCGTAAACCGGGAAAGTCGAGCCGCGATAAAGGTACTGCGACTGCCGCCACGCCTGCGGATACTCGGCCTTGAGCCGCTCGGCGACCTCGGGCTGCTGCGGCATATGCTCGGCGGCGGTGCTGTCGAGCGCGGCCATTCGCTTTTTGACGCGCGGCAAAACCCGACTGCCGCCGCGTATCATATAGAAAAAGCAGCCCGCCAGCGGCAGCAGGATAATAAAAACTACCCACGACATTTTGTAGCTGGGATTGTCGGGCTTGTTCACAATATAAACAACGAGCGCGACACCGATGAGCTGAAACACCGTGTAGACCACGGCCATATTCACCCTCATGTAGGCGACCATGGCGAACACAAGGCCGACCTCGGCCAGAAGCAGCAAAACGATTATCAGCAGCCGCACGGGAAAAGCGACGCCGCGCTTCATTCGTTTTTTGTTGTCGTTCATCATCTGCCGTCCCCTCTGCCGCGGTTTATGGCTTTATATTGCCCAATCGGGCGCGCTTATATCGTCCTTTGCGGGGTCGAAGCCGTCAAGCTCAAAGCTGCTTGAGATGCGCATTGTCGACTCCGCGCCGTTTTCCTCCGCGTGACAGACGACGGAGCAGGCATACCTCGTAATACGTCCCTCGCTCAAGGCGACCGTCACGGTGAAGTAGCTGACGCTGACGTCGGGCGCACTCTCGCCGAGGCTTAACCCCGAGAGCATTTTGCCGACAATGCGCGTGCCCTTGGCCGAATTTATCGTGAAAGTGTAGCTGTTCGTGCCCGAGCTGACGCTCTCAATATCGGTGCGCAAAAAGGCGAACACGATTTCATCCGTGAAGCGCTTCAGGCGCGGCGCAGTGTAGTTTTCTCTGCCGATAAGACGCGAGTTATTCGCGGAATTTGCGTAGTCCTCGTATTGGTTGAGGGTCTTCAGCGACCTGTCGGACCCGGACGCGTAGCCCGCGTCGGTCGAGACGGAAAGGCGCTTATTGTGCGAGTCCTTCCCGGTCGTGACAAGGCTGTAAATATAGTCGCTGCCGTCGGAAACGGCGCTGACCGCGGTGCGCTCAAGCTCGGCCGTGCCCGTGTCGAGCACCTGACTGTAGGTCTGCTCGGCAGAGAAGGAGAACGCTTTCAGCGCCGCCGTGTTTTTGAGCGCCGTCGAATAGTCGGCGAACGCGTCGGCGATGCTGACGTCATTGCTCGGCTCGGCTGCGTCGTTTGAAACGGTGTCGCCTGCTTTCAGGCTGTCGGTCACGCTGCCGACGGCGTTGAAGCCGTCCGACTGCATCATATCGTCAACGGCTTTGGACATTTCGGAGGGCGCACCGTCCGCGGCCTTCGGCCCGCCGCAGGCAGTGAATACCGCCAGTGCGACCGCGCAGAATATGACCGCGAGTCGTTTAATCATAAGCCGCTGCCCCCTTGTGAATGAAAAGTCGTATGTTTTGCACGATTTGTATAAAAATATTAGTAATAATATCACGATATTTGTACTTTGTCAAATTTAGTCAACGTCAGTCACACTTCCGGCCGACCCGATAAGCGCGTTTGCAGCACAGGCGGCTGAGCGCCCTGCGGACAGGCCTGCCGTCAATCCGCGCCCGCGGATTGAAAAGCCCCCGCTCCCCAACCGCGGGGGTACCCGCCCTCTCCTGCCGTCCGCAGACCCAAAATCCAAAACGCCCGCCGCGACACCCTCCGCGGGGTGCGCGACCCCACCTGCCCCGAGCGCCGTTCGCGGGGTGCGCAGACCCACCTGCCCTCGAGCGCCGTTCGCGGGGTGCGCAGCCCCACCTGCCCCCGAGCGCCGTTCGCGGGTCAAAGGCTCTCACCGCTCCCCAACCGCAGGGGTACTCGCCCTCTTCTGCCGTCCGCAGACCCAAAATCCAAAACGCCCGCCGCAACACCCTCCGCGGAGTGCGCAGCCCCACCTGCCCCCGAGCGCCGTTCGCAGGTCAAAGGCTCTCACCGCGACACCCTCCGCAGGGTACTCGCCCTCTCCTGCCGTCCGCAGACCCAAAATCCAAAACGCCCGCCGCGACACCCTCCGCGGGGTATGTTACACCGCCTATGGGCAATTTTATTTCGCGAACTGAAAAACGGACTAAAAAAATGTTGCATTTACTATATATATATGGTATACTGCATAGTGTAAGATGTTTTAAGCAAAGAGTAGGGCGACCTGCTCTTTTAGTTTTGTTAGGAGGAGCTTTGTGGCTAAGAACAAAAAAGGCAGCACCGAAGAGGTCGTCACCGCCCTTGCAGCGCCCGTTGCCGAGCAGCTGGGGCTGAGGCTGTGGGACGTTCGCTTTGTCAAAGAGGGCAGCGAGCACTACCTTCGCATAACCATTGACAAGGACGGCGGCGTCGGCATTGAGGACTGCGAGAATATGTCCCGCGCCATCGACCCCGTCATCGACGAGGCCGACCCGATAAGCGTGCCGTACTACCTTGAGGTGTCGTCGCCCGGTCTGGGCAGGCCGCTCACCCGCCCCGAGCACTTTGAAGCCATGCTCGGCGAGGAGGTCAGGGTGCACACCATTCGCCCGGTCGACGGCGAACGCGACTTTGTCGGAACGCTTTCCTCCTACGACGGCGCGGTCACTATCTCCGCAGACGGCGCTCAGCGCCGCTTTGAAAAGGGCGATATAGCTTCCGTCAAGCTCAACGACGACGCAGATTTGTTTTAACCTTCGACCCCTTAAAGCCGCACAAGCGGTTTAAAAAATAAAATACACAAAAGTGAAAGGATAGATCATCAAAATGAATAACAACGAGTTTTTTGAGGCGCTTGACCTTATCGAGCGCGAGAAAGGAATACCTGCCGACTACATCGCAGACAAAATCTCGGAAGCGATAGTCGTCGCGGTCAAGAAGGACTACGCAGGCCGCGACGTCGTGTTCTGCAACATCGACTGCGCAAACCGCACATTCCGCGTTTTCGTCCGCAAGGACGTTGTCGAGGACATCGAGACCCCCGCGTGCGAGATGCTCATCGAGGACGCGCGCCGGATCGACCCGCTCGCTGAGGTCGGCGGCACGGTCGACGTGGAGCTTGACACGATGAAGTTCGGCCGCATCGCCGCTCAGACCGCCAAGCACGTCATCCGTCAGGGCATACGCGACGCCGAGCGCGAGCGCACCCGCTCCGAGTTCCAGAACAAGAATCAGGAGCTTGTCTCCGCAAAGATACTGCGCGTCGACCCCGAAAACGGCAACGCCGTCATCGAGATCGCGGGCAACGAGGCCGTCCTGCCGCGTGCCGAGCAGCTGCCCGACGAGGAGCTTGAAGAGGGCGACACCGTCAAAGTGTTCATCGTCGACGTGCTCGAGAGCGATAAAGGCCCGCGCGTCAAGCTCAGCCGCACCCACTCCGGCTTTGTCAGACGTATGTTTGAGCAGGAGGTGCCCGAGATCTTCGACGGCACTATCGAGATAAAGGGAATCACCCGCGAAGCGGGCAGCCGCACCAAGATGGCCGTCGTCAGCAAGGACCCGAACGTCGACGCTATCGGCGCGTGCATCGGCCAGCACGGCGCGCGCATCGGCAGGATACTTGAGGAGCTGGGCAACGAAAAGGTCGACATCATCAAGTACAGCGACGATCCCGAGGAATACATCAAAGAGGCGCTCTCCCCCGCTAAGGTGCTGTCGGTCGAGATAATCGACGACGGCGAAAACGGCGGCAAGAAGAGCTGCCGCGCCACCGTTCCCGACGGTCAGCTTTCGCTCGCCATCGGCAACAAGGGTCAGAACGTCCGCCTTGCCGCCAGACTCACCGGCTGGAAGATAGACATTCGCCCCGAGAGCGGCTTCTACGGCGAATAATCACATTTTCAAGGGGGAAACGAACAGGTGAAGGAAAGAAAAGTACCGCTGCGTATGTGCAGCGGCTGCGGCGAGATGAAGCCCAAGCAGGAGCTTATGCGAATCGTCCGCAGCAGCGAGGGCGAGATCTCGCTCGACCTCAACGGCCGCAAAAACGGCCGCGGCGCTTACGTCTGCCGCTCGGCCGACTGCCTTAAAAAGGCCAGAAAGTCGCGCCGGATCGACCGCAGCCTGAACGTGACTATACCCGACGAGATATACGACAGCTTAGAGGAGGAGTTCGGGCAGAATGGACATTAAGGCGCTGAATTTGCTCGGAATAGCAATGCGCGCGGGCAAGGTCGCCGCAGGCTTCAGCCGCTGCCGCGACTCGGTCAAAAGCGGAAAGGCCGCGCTCGTCCTCGTCTGCGCGGACATTTCGGCAAAGACCGAAAAGGAGCTGAATTTCGAGTGCTCCAAGTCGGGCACTCCGCTCGTCCGCACCGACTGCCAAAGCAGCGCTCTGTCGGCCGCCATCGGCTTCAAATGCGGCGTGTGTGCCGTGCTTGACGGAGGCTTCGCCGCCGGACTCACCGAGCTGATAAACCGTAATGAAAGGATTGACACCGACCTATGATGATAAAATACCGAGTTCACGAGGTCGCAAAGGACTTTGACGTCCCCAGCAAGACCGTTATGCAGATACTCAAGGAGCACTTCGACTCCGAGAAAAAGGCTCAGACCGCCCTTGAGGAAGACGAGCTGAACGTCGTTTTCGACGCTATCACCCGGAGCAAGGCCGTCGACAGCTTTGACGACTACTTCGCCGCGGGCGAAAAGGCCCGCGAGGAGAGAAAGAAACAGGCCGAAAAGGAAAAGGCCGACCGCGAAGCCGAGCAGGCCCGCATCGCCGCCGAGTTCCTCGCCGCCGCAAAGGCTGCAAAGGACGGGAATAAAGCCGATGCAAAGGCAGACGCTAAAGATGCGCAGAATGAAAGCAAGGCGGACTCCAAAGCAGACCCCAAGCCTGCCGCAGCCGCTCAGCCGAAGGTGGTCATGCCGCCCAAGGAGAAAAAGGGCCCGAGTGAGAAGCCGAACCGCGGCCCTGCAGAGCTGCGCCGCATTGACACCCGCACCTCCAACGTTGAGCTTGACCGCTACAATGAAAAATACGAGTCCATCGCCTCCGACCGCGGTGTAAACACCGCGACCAGCAGCAACTCGCGCCAGCAGATAAAGCGCCGCCCGCAGCAGCAGAACTTCAAGAAGGGCGGCAAGCGCAAGCTGACCGAGGAGGACAAGATGCGCCGCCTGCAGCTTGAGCGCATCAAAAAAATGCCTGTCAAAATAACCGTCGGCGAGAGCATCACCGTCGGCGACCTCGCGGCAAAAATGAAAAAGACCGCCGCAGAAGTCATCAAGGAGCTTATGAAGCTCGGAGTTATGGCGAACGTAACGCAGGAGATCGACTACGACACCGCCGAGATCGTCGCGACCGAGCTGGGTGCTCAGGTCGAGCGCGAGGTCGTCGTCACCATAGAAGAGCGCATTATGGACGACACGCAGGACACCGACGAGAACCTCGTTGCGCGCGACCCCGTCGTCTGCGTTATGGGTCACGTCGACCACGGCAAGACCTCGCTGCTTGACGCTATCCGTCACAAGAACGTCGTCGACACCGAGGCGGGCGGCATAACCCAGCACATCGGCGCATACCGCGTCAACGTTGACGGCCGCGACATCACCTTCCTCGACACCCCCGGTCACGAGGCCTTCACCGCCATGCGTGAGCGCGGAGCAAAGGCGACCGACATCGCTATCCTCGTTGTCGCCGCCGACGACGGCATTATGCCGCAGACCATCGAGGCCATCAACCACGCGCGCGCCGCTAAGGTCGAGATAATCGTCGCCATCAACAAGATGGATAAGCCGGGCGCAAACCCCGACCGCATTATGCAGCAGCTGACCGAGCACGGCCTCGTCCCCGAAGCGTGGGGCGGCGACGTTATGTGCGTGCCGATCTCGGCCAAGACCCATATGGGCATTGACACCCTGCTTGAGGACGTACTGCTCATTGCCGACGTGCTTGAGCTTAAAGCCAATCCGTCGCGCCGCGCGGGCGGTACCGTCATCGAAGCGCGCCTTGACAAGGGCCGCGGCCCTGTCGCCACGCTGCTTGTTCAGCGCGGAACGCTTCACATCGGCGACATCATCGTTGCGGGCACTTCCGTCGGCCGCGTGCGCGCTATGACCAACGAAAACGGGCGCCGCGTTCAGGAGGCCGGCCCGTCGATACCTGTCGAGATAACCGGACTTGACGAAGCCCCGAGCGCAGGCGATATGTTCGACGCGGTAAGCGACGAGCGCCTTGCCCGCGAGCTGGTCGAGCAGCGCAAGCATACCGCCAAGGAAGAGGTCTGGGGCGCGTCGCAGAAGGTCACGCTCGACAACCTCTTCAGCCAGATGCAGTCAAACGACCTCAAAGAGCTGTCAATCATCGTCAAGGCCGACGTCCAAGGCTCGGTCGAGGCGGTCAGGCAGTCGCTTGAGAAGCTCTCAAACGATGAGGTCAAGGTCCGCGTGATCCACGGCGGCGTGGGCGCCGTCAACGAGTCCGACGTAATGCTTGCCAACACCTCAAACGCCATCATCGTCGGCTTCAACGTCCGACCCGAGCCGGGCGCAAAGGCCAACGCCGAGCGCGACGGCGTCGACATTCGCCTCTACCGCGTCATCTACAACTGCATTGAGGAGATCGAGTCCGCTATCAAGGGTATGCTCGCGCCGAAGTTCCGCGAGGTCGAGCTCGGCCGCGCCGAAGTCCGTCAGGTCTACCGCATATCCAACGTCGGCGCGATCGCGGGCTGCTATGTGCTCAACGGCAAGGTCACCCGCGCCAGTCAGATACGCGTCGTGCGCGACGGTATCGTTGTCTGCGAGGACAAGATCGACTCGCTGCGCCGCTTCAAAGACGATGTAAAGGAAGTCGCGCAGGGCTACGAATGCGGTATCGGCCTTGAGAAATTCAACGATATTAAAGAGGGCGACATCTTCGAGTCGTTCATCATTGAGGAATACAGGGAGGACTGACCCCAAGTGCCAAGCTACAGGATTGACAGGCTCGAAAGCGACATCAAGTTTGAGCTTGCCGAGATATTCCGAACTCTCAAAGACCCGCGCGTGACCGCCTATATGCTGACGATCGCGCGCGTGGAGGTCACAAACGACCTCTCATACGCAAAAATTTACGTCGGCGCAATGGAGGGGCTCGACGCCGCCAAGGCCGCCGTCAAGGGGCTTGAGTCGGCGAACGGCTATATTCGCCGCGAGCTGGCCGCGCGCGTTAAAATGCGCAAGGTGCCCGAGCTGCGCTTCATCGCCGACGACTCCATCGCGCACAGCGCCCACATCGCGCAGATGATCGAGAGCTTCAAATCCGAGGAGGAGAAAAATGACTGACATCAGGTCGGCCTGCGACTATCTGCTGTCGCACGACCGCTATGCCGTTTTGATGCACGCCTCCCCCGACGGCGACGCGGTCGGCAGCGCTCACTCGCTGTGCCGCGCGCTGCAGAAGCTCGGCAAGCGGGCAAAGTGCCTTTGCTGCGACCCCATTCCCGCGCACTACGGCTATATGGTCGAAAGCGTGCAGCCGGACGACTTTGAGCCTGAGCACATCATCTCGGTCGATCTGGCCGATACAAAGCTGCTCGGCTCGCTTGAGAGCGTCTACGGCGACAAAATCGAGCTGAGCATCGACCACCACTGCTCCAACTGCATAAAAACGGGGCTTGTCGTGCTCGATGCGCAGGCTTCAGCCGCGTGCGAGGTGATGTTTGAGCTTATCGGCGCGCTCGGCTGCGGCTTTGATGAGCACATCGCCGACTGCCTTTACACGGGCATCGCGACCGACACGGGCTGCTTCAAATTCACCAACACCTCGCCCAAGACGCACCGCGTCGCCGCCGACCTCATCGAAATGGGCGCAAACCACGGCGAGATCAACCGAATTATGTTCGACACCAAGTCGCGCGGCCGCCTGAATGTTGAGCGTATGGCGCTCGACACCATCGAGTTCTACTTCGACGGCCGCTGCGCGCTGACCGTCATCACCGAGGAGATGCAGGCTATGGCCACTCCCGACGAGCTTGACGGCATCACTGCGCTCAGCCGCCAGATCGAGGGCGTTATCGTCGGGCTGACCTTCCGCTGCAAGGACGTGAACAGGTACAAAATTTCCGTGCGCACCATCGAGCCGGTCAATGCATCGGCCGTTTGCGCACGTCTGGGCGGCGGCGGTCATATCCGCGCTGCGGGCTGCGAGCTGAATATGCCGCTTGCCGATGCAAAGCGCACCGTGCTCGAAGCCGTCAGAGCCGAGCTGGAGCAGTAGGCCTTATGCAGGGACTGATACTGCTTGACAAGCCCGAGGGTCTTACCTCGTTCGCGGCCGTCGCGCGCGTGCGCCGCATTTTCGGCGAAAAGCGCGCAGGGCACACGGGAACGCTCGACCCGATGGCTACGGGGGTGCTGCCGATACTGCTCGGCCGCGCGACACGCGTCAGCTCGCTCATGCTCGAATCGGACAAACGCTACCTTGCGCGCGTTCGGCTCGGAATAACCACCGACACGCTCGACGTGACAGGAGAGGTGCTGTCTGAGAGGGATGTTTTCGTCTCCGACAGCGCGCTTGAGGCCGCGTGCGGGCGCTTTCGCGGTGAAATAAAGCAGGTGCCGCCGATGTATTCGGCGCTGAAAAAGGACGGAGTGCGGCTCTACGACCTCGCGCGAAGCGGCGTTGAGGTCGAGCGTGAAGCGCGCGCCGTCACGATAAAGCGGCTCGACATTCTCGAGCGCGACGGCGACGAATTCGTTATGGACGTGCTCTGCTCAAAGGGAACATATATACGCTCGCTTGCGGCCGATATAGGCGAGGCTCTCGGCTGCGGCGCGGCGCTTTCTTCGCTGCGGCGCACGTTCACCGCAGGCTTCGACATTGCCGACTGCGTGACGCTCGACGAGCTTGAAGCGAACGCCGAGGCTCACCTGCTGCCCGCCGACCGCTGCCTGCGCTTTATGCCGAAGGCGACGGTGACGGACAGGCAGCGCGACCGCTTCCTGCACGGCGGCGAGCTGTCGCTCGACCGTGTGGGGATAGCCGCTGCGGACATTGCGAAAACTGCGGGCGCGGGCAATAACGAAGTCGGCCGTGCGGACGATTCTGCCGTCGCAGCTGACAGCACTGCCGTCCCGACAAACGGCGAAACGCCGTTTGTGCGCGTATATTCGCGCGCGGGCGAGCTGCTCGGGCTTGGGCGGCTCGACGGCGGCGAGCTGAAAGTACACTGCATACTTTACGAGGGGTAACCGATGATCTGCTTTGACAAGGCAATTGAATATTCGGGCGGCTGCACGGTCGCCCTCGGCACTTTCGACGGCGTTCATCTCGGGCACAGGGCGGTCATCGCCGCCGCACTCGAAACGGGGCTGCCGACGGTCGTTGTGACCTTTGCGCAGAATCCGCAGAGCGTGCTCGGCGCGGTAAAAAAACACCGCATTATGCCGCCGGAGGCCGCTGACGCGATATTCGAAAGGCTCGGCTGCGCGGGAGTTATCCGCCTTGATTTTGCCAAGATCAAGGATATGGAGCCGCGCGACTACCTCTCAATGCTTGTCGACAGGATCGGAGCGAGGAACATTGTGTTCGGCTACGACTTCCGCTTCGGCAAGGGCGCTGCGGGCAACGCTGAGCTTGCGCGCGCGTTCTGCGAGGAGCGCGGGATAGGACTTCACGTCTGCGAGGCCGTGGTCGTCGGCGGCAAGCCTGTATCGTCGACGCGGATACGCGCGCTGCTTGAAGCGGGCGACGCGGTTGCGGCAGGCGAGCTGCTCGGCGAGCCTTACGCGGTGTACGGCAAGGTCGTGCACGGCAGCGAGCGCGGCCGCACGATAGGCCTGCCGACGATAAATCAGCGCTTTGCGGAGCAGGACGTTTTGCCGAAGTTCGGCGTCTACGCGGCCTCGGTCGAAATCGACGGGGAGGACTTCCCCACCGTTGCGAACATCGGAATCAGGCCGACCTTCAGACTGGAAGAAGCGATGGCCGAGACGCACATAATCGGATTTTCGGGCGACCTGTACGGCCGCGTCCTCGCAGTAAAGCTCGGCAAATACATTCGTCCCGAGCAGAAGTTCGAGTCCCTCGCCGCCCTCAAATCCCAAATCGACTCCGACATAAGGCACTGCCTTCTTGTCCGCGCAGCCGAAGGCTGTTTGTCCGCGAACAAAGCAAATTGAGAGAACAAGACAATTCCCCCGTGCCGTCACGGACGGATTATCCGTGAACGGTGCATACACATTATATAAGTAATAGCCCCGCTTCGGGTAACTGCCGAGCGAGTTTTAAACCCGTTCGTCGTTTACCCGAAGCGGGGCAGTTTTTATTTGATGAATACCGAAACCTTAAAAATGAATAATATCAAATTCGCGTCGAGGGCACTCTGATATTGTTCATTTTCCGCCCTTAACCGTTCTTCGCCCTTTCCCCGTATTCACACCTCACACCCTCGCACTGCGGTTACTCCCGCGGGGCGGAGGCTTCCAACTCGTGCTGCGCTTAAATCGCGGACCGAACAGGCTTCGCCTGTTGCATATTTGCGGCGGATATGGTAAAATGTATATTTGCAAAAAATAAATGTGTAAGGAACAGGCAAATGGACGCTAAAACAAAAAAGCAAATTGAGCGCCGCCGCACGTTTGCGATAATTTCGCACCCTGACGCGGGCAAGACCACCCTCACCGAAAAGCTGCTGCTTTACGGCGGAGCTATCCAGTCGGCAGGCTCGGTCAAGGGCAAGCAGGGCGATAAGCACGCCGTCTCTGACTGGATGGAGCTTGAGAAGCAGCGCGGTATTTCCGTCACCTCGTCGGTCATGCAGTTTGAATATGAGGGCTGCTGCATCAATATTCTTGACACCCCCGGACATCAGGACTTCTCCGAGGACACCTACCGCACCCTTATGGCCGCCGACAGCGCCGTAATGGTCATCGACGCGGCAAGAGGTATCGAGCCGCAGACACGCAAGCTGTTCAAGGTCTGCGCGATGCGCGGAATCCCGATCTTCACCTTCATCAACAAGCTCGACCACGAGGCGCGCGACCCGTTCGACCTGCTCGACGAGCTCGAGACCGAGTTCGGCATCGGCACATACCCGATGAACTGGCCGATAAGCTGCGGCGTCACGTTCAAGGGCGTATACGACCGCGAAACGCGCGAGGTGCTGACGTTCGACAACTTCCACGGCGGCCGTCAGAGGCTCGAGAGCATTCGCTGCCCCATCGACGATACCGAGCGTCTTGACTCGCTCATCGGTGCCGACCTGCGCGAGGAGCTGTGCGACCAGGTTGACCTGCTTGACGGCGCGGGCGGCGAATTCGACCTTGGAAAGGTTCGCTCGGGCAAGCTGAGCCCCGTGTTCTTCGGCTCGGCGCTCAACAACTTCGGCGTTGAGCAGTTCCTCGAGAGCTTCCTCAAGCTGACCCCGCCGCCGCTTGCCCGCAAGGACTCCGACGGCAACACAGTCGACCCGTTTGACGACCGCTTCTCCGCGTTCGTGTTCAAAATCCAGGCGAATATGAACAAGGCGCACCGCGACCGAATCACTTTTATGCGCATCTGCTCGGGCAAATTCGAGCGCGGCAAGGAATACTACCATATGCAGGGGCAAAAGAGCCTGCGCCTTTCGCAGCCTCAGCAGATGATGGCGCAGGAGCGCGACATCATCGACGAAGCCTACGCGGGCGACATCATCGGCGTGTTCGACCCGGGCATTTTCAGCATCGGCGACACTGTCTGCGACTCGACGAAGAAGCTGACGTTCTCGGGCATTCCGACATTCGCACCCGAGCACTTCGCCATCATCGAGCAAATTGATTCGATGAAGCGCAAGCAGTTCGTAAAGGGCATGACCCAGATCGCGCAGGAGGGCGCTATCCAGATATTCTTCAGCCCCGGCGGCGGTATGGAAAAGGTCGTCGTCGGCGTGGTCGGCGTGCTCCAGTTCGACGTGCTCAAGTTCCGTATGCAGAGCGAGTACGGCGTCGAGTACCTGCAGCAGGACCTGCCGCACGAGTATATTCGCCGCGTCAATGTGCCCGACTTCAACGCTCACGATTTCAACCTCGCCAGCGACACCCGCTGGGTCAAGGACGTGCGCGGCCGCGACCTGCTTATTTTCAACGGCCTGTGGTCGGTGCAGTGGGCCGAGGAGCGCAACGACGGCCTTGTCCTCGAGGAGTTCGACCGCGACATTCAGCAGGTGTAATTTATGCCTGTCACGACCGACAGGCTTGTCCTGCGCAGGCGGGAGGACTCCGACGCCGGGAGCCTTTACGAGTATGCGCGCGACCCCGACATCGGGCTGCCCTCAGGCCGACCGCCGCATAAAAGCACCGACGAAAACTGCAACGTAATCGCAAACGTGTTCTGCGGCAGCGGGTGCAGCACGTCGAACCCGCTTAAGCGCATTACGCTCAAGCAGCGCTTTGTGCTCGCGCCCGAAGTCCGCAAGCTTGTCGGGAGCAACCGCCGCGCCGACCGCGCGCGGCGCTTTTTTCGTAAAATCCGCGGGGGAATAAATGTCCCTGTATTTCGCGTAGTCGGCGGACGTTTTGCCACGGTCAAAGCCCTTGCCGCCGTCGACATTTTGTCGCTGATGAGCATTTTGTCCGCCTCCTGCCGCATATAATTCAAGCCCCGATGTGCGCTGCACATCGGGGCTTTTTGCTATTTTTTAAGCGCGGCGAAGGCCGTTTTCGCCATCGCGGCGGTCGCTTCGTAGTTCGGATGCAGATGATCGACCGAGTCGTAGGGCGGCGCGAACCTGTCGCTGTCGAGCTCATCGCGCACGGCGGCGTCAAAGTCGATATAGCCGTCGGCGATGTCGTTCGAGCGGATCCACGCGTTCAGCTCATGGCGTACTTCCTCGCGGAAGCCGGCATATGTACTCCAGCCTTTGAATGGGGTCAGCGTACACAGCAACGCTTTCAGCCCGTGGCGGTGCGCCGTCTCGACGTAGTCGGTAAGCCCGGCAATAAGTCCGGCGGCAGTCGGAAAGTCACTCATAGGCCTGAATGGGTTCGAGCCGCTCGGATCGGGATGAATGATGTCGTTTATTCCGTGCAGAATGAGGACGGTGTCCGCGCCTGAGGCAGCTTCGATTTCGCGCTCAAAGCGCTCCTTGCCGCTCAGTCCGTAATGGCGGTACGTCTCGCATAGGTATCGGTGCAGTACACGCGAGCCGCCGACGGCTCGGCGAACAACGCAGGTTTTTTCGCCGCTGTCAAAGTACAGCTGCATCAACCTCTCGGGCCATGCCTGAGCGGTTATGGAGTCGCCGTAGGTAATCACGGCACGAGCATTCTCGTCGGTCAGCAGGTCGATACCGCAAAGATAGCAGACATCGATCGTTCCGACGGTCAGCTCAACGGGAAACTCCCTGTCAGCGGCATGGTCGCCCTTACAAACGAAATAGCGCGCAACAGGGCCTTGCAGCCACTGGCCGCACTGCATACTGGTAAAATCTCCGAGATAGATGCTGACGGCGATTTCCTCGCCCGCTGCAACCTTAAAGTCAACCGCGTCGGTGAAGCGCTCCTCGCCCGCCGCAAGCGTTATTCTCTCGCTGCCATTCAGGGTTACGGTAACATTCCGCGTGGGGTCGGCCGTGTTACCGCCCGACGAAGTCGAGACGATAATGCGGGTGAAGGCGACAGCCTCCGTTCCGCAGTAGTTCGACAGCCACAGACGCAGCTTGCTGCCGCCCGCTGCTGTGCGGATTATGTAGCGCAGAGTGACGTCCTTCGCGTACTCCGCCGCCCTGAACTCGGTGTAGGACGGCGCTGCGCCCCAGACCGAAAGCCATTTACTTTTGCTCATTTTTGCTCCCCGTTTCTTTTATAAGCTCGTTGATAATGTCGGCAGCGTCGGCAACAAGCTCGCCGCACGGCCGCTTTTTGTAGTATTCGTCAGTGCGCTTGAAGCTCGCGTCGGCCATGCCGACATTCAGCCCGGACAGCAGCTCGCGGCAGATGTACGAGCCGTTTTTCGCCTTGAAGCGCGCGGCGATGTCGCGCACGCGGGCGTAGTGCTCCTTTTTGCCGTCGAGGTCGCGCGGCTGCGAGTAGCCGTAAAGGCAGCCCGCGACAAGGAACGCTCCGCTGAGCGCGCCGCAGACTTCGCGCAGCCTGCCCATTCCGCCGCCGAAGCTTGAGGAAAGCATCGCGGCCGTTTTTTCGTCAAGTCCCGTCAGGTCGCCGAACGCGAGCACGACCGACTGCGTGCAGTTGTAGCCCTGCAAAAACAGCGCTTTTGCCTTTTCCCCGCGCGGAGTGTGCGTGACGGAAGCAGGCGCGGCGGCGGGCGCGGCGGGATTCACTCCGCTCACGTTATCGGGTGCGCTGCCCGGCATTTTCGGCGCGGTGCTCATTGCACGGCCGCCTCGATGGCGCGGCTCATATCGTCGAGCAGGTCGCCGTCGAACTGCTCGATCGCTCCAGAGTCGCACAGCTTCGCTATCGCAGGGTCGATCGGCAGGCGCGCGATGTTCCCGATTCCATGCTGCGCGGCGATTTCGTCAACGTGGCTCTCGCCGTAAATCGAGTGGCGGCTGTGGCAATCGGGGCACTCAAAATACGACATATTTTCAACAATTCCGAGCACCGGAATGTTCATCAGCGCCGCCATTTTGACCGCTTTTTCGACAATCATCGAGACAAGCTCCTGCGGCGAGGTGACGATCACGATTCCCTTGACCGGCAGCGACTGGAACACCGTCAGCGGCACGTCGCCTGTTCCGGGAGGCATATCGACAAACATATAGTCGACGTCCTCCCAGATAACGTCCGTCCAGAACTGCTTGACCGTGCCCGCGATGACAGGGCCGCGCCAGACGACGGGGTCAGTCTCGTGCTCGAGCAGGAGGTTGACGGACATCACCTGGATTCCGCTTTCGGTCGAGACGGGCAGTATGCCGTCCTTTGTGCCGAGAGCGTGCTCCTTCAGGCCGAACGCTTTCGGAATTGACGGACCGGTTATGTCCGCGTCGAGTATTGCCGTGCCGTGCCCCTTGCGGCGCGAAAGCACCGCCAGCAGCGAGGTCACGAGCGACTTGCCGACGCCGCCCTTGCCGCTGACAACGGCGATGACGTTTTTGATGCTCGAAAGCGGATTCGGTGCTTCGATAAGGCTTTTCGGGTCGCGGGAAGCACAGCTTTGTGAACACGACGAGCAGTCGTGGGTACATTCACTCATTTTAATTTCTCCCTTGTCACGCCAAGCGTTCAGCGGCATTGAGTCGCGCAAATATCGCCAAAGTCCGATCGTGCATGCCGTCCGGAGCGCTTATGCATATGAAAATATTATACCACAAAAGCGGAGCGCAAGCTTCGCAAACGGCTCAGCCGTTCAAAATCCGACAGGATTTTGTTTTGGCCGTTCAATGTTCTCTCAGGCGTCGGCGGTTTACCGCCGCTGACGCCGTGAGGTTATTATACCACAAAAGCGGAACGCAAGTTCCGCAAACGGCTCAGCCGTTCAAAATCCGCAGGATTTTGTTTTGGCCGTTCAATTGTTCTCTCAGGCGTCGGCAGTTTTACTGCCGCTAACGCCGTGAGGTTATTATACCACAAAAGCGGAGCGCAAGCTCCGTAAACGGCGCAGCCGTTCAAAATCCAATAGGATTTTGTTTTGGCCGTTCAATGTTCTCTCAGGCGTCGGCGGTTTACCGCCGCTGACGCCGTGAGGTTATTATAC
>CAKSQO010000016.1 GCA_934486615.1 uncultured Eubacteriales bacterium
GTGACCGAGAAGGAGCAGGCGCAGCGCACCATAGCCCTGCTGACCTCCGCCGACGATGCGGGGGCGCTCGCCGCCGTCGCCGCCGACCTGAACGACGACTGGACGGCCGTTTCCGACGAGCTTTATCCGTTCACCGTGCCGCTTGACAACAACTGCCTGTGGCACAACACCGCCGACCCCGCGCAGACGACGGGCTTTATCTCCTACGATGTTTCCACGCCCGAGAAGTCGGGCATAAACCTCGCCGACGACGACCGCGTGCAGATGATGTCGCTTTCGTCGAACGAGGGCTACTTCTACATCTCGGCGCAGCTGCTGACCGAGATCGACTATTCGACAGAGCAGCTGTTCATCGGCCTTGACACCTATCAGCGCAACGACGGCGAATACTACTATTTAAAGGATTACACGCCCACCGCGCTGTCGGGTATGGAATACGTTATCCGCTTTGACGGCAAGCAGGAGGCCTCGCTTTACGTCACCTCGTCCTATGCCCGCAGCAAGGGCGGCTATGCGACGAAAGAGAGCTACTCGGGCGACTACACCCTTGTGTCAAAGCTCGGCTACGGCAGCTTCTCAAGCGGAGACAACCAGTTCTATCAGACGGGCTCGACAATACACATCAGGCTGCCGTGGTCGTGGCTCAACGTCACCGACCCGTCGCAGCGCGTGGTCATCAACAACTCGGGCGAGCTGTCGGGTCAGGCAAAGACTGTCAGCACCGACGGCGCGATAGTCTCCGTACTTATCGCCGACAAGGGAACGGGCGACCAGCTCTATCTCTTTCCCGAGACAAAGCAGGAAGCGTCCTACAAGACCTTCAAGTGGTCGACGTGGGAAAAGGTCAGCTACACCGTTCGCGAAAAGGACGGCTTTGCGCTGATGGAAAAATATTTTTCAGGCAAATAAAAGCACCCGATAAGGGGCTTGAAAAGGAGCTGTAAAGAGATGCAATACGAACTGTTCGCGGTCATATGCCTGATCATATGCCTGGTCATACTCGCTCTTGAGTACCTGTGGCTCGCCGTTCTTGCGAAAAAGCAGGAGGACGACCGAAACAAGTACGAGACTGCGGCGAAAAAAATTCAGCTTATCGTTGAAGGCATACTTTACAGCCCCACCGAGGACAGCCGAAGGGCTGAGATTGACGAGCTTAAAAAGATAATGGGCGACGACACGCGTATGTTCGAGATGATAAGCGCGCAGCTGTGCTTCTGGGACGAATACGGCCTTGACGGGAGCTTCGGCCGCGACCGCCACGAGATGATCGACGAGGTTTACGCCGAGCTTGACCCGATCAAGCTGTTTTCGGGCATTCTCAAAAGCGGCAACAGGTACAAGGTCGGCTACGCGTGCAGACGGCTGGCCGACTTTGACGCGTTCGATTATTTAAACGATATTTACGAGCTTTCAAAGGGCAGAAACCGCTCGGTCGCCTACAACGCCGCAATGGCGCTCTCGCGCCTCGGGTACACCGAGGGCGTGGCGGAATACATTCTCAAAATCGAGGAGGACAAGCGCTACTCTTTCCGCATAATCAACGAGCTGTTCGCCACGTTCAGCTCCGACCGGGCCGAGCTTGCACAGCAGGTGCTCGAAAAGTGCGACGACCATATGAAAGCCGTCGTCATCAAGAGCATCGCGCCATATGCTTTTGCGCAGTTCAGGCAGCTCTACCTCGACGGCATAACGAGCAAGGCGCCCGATATGCGCGTCGCGTGCGTCAGGGCGCTGGCCGACCTCGCCGACCCCAGGGACGAGCACACGCTGCTCGTCGCCGCGAAGGACGTCGACTGGGTCGTGCGCTCGGCTGCCGTCAGGGGGCTGCAGAGGCTGGGCACTCCCGCGGCCGTTCAGGGCGTAAAGGAGGCCACGGGCGACAAGGAATGGTGGGTGCGACAGGCCGCGGCCGGCTCGCTTATCGATATGAACGTCAACATTTCCGAAATCGAGGACGTGCTCGGCGGCTATGACAAATACGCGTCCGACGCGGTGAAGTACGCGCTCTACCGCTCGGTCGATATGAAGGAGGAGTAAGAGATGAATTTTATAACCTATGTAAGGTACTTCATATCCTTCTTCAACTATTTCTGTATGGCGTTTACGATACTGCTGAGTATCATTTACATAGTGCAGCTGATAATGTCGTTTGTTAAAGTGCGTAAGAATGACAAGGCGCGCCAGTCAAACGACTTCGGCCGCTACGTTGAAAGTGAGAATCTGCTGCCGATTTCATTGCTTATCCCCGCTTACAACGAGGAGGAGAACATCGTCTCCAACATAAAATCGCTGCTTAAAATCGACTATCCGCTCTTTGAGATAGTCGTAGTCAACGACGGCTCGACCGACAGAACGCACGATAAGATCGTCGACAGCTTCGGGCTTTATAAGATCGAATCGGCGGTCAGGACGTCGATTCCGACAAAGGACGTCAGGGGAGTGTACTACAACATCGAGTACCCCAATCTCATCTATGTCGACAAGGAAAACGGCGGCAAGTCCGACGCGCTCAACGCGGGCATAAACATATCGTCCTACCCGCTGTTTGCCTGCCTTGACGCGGACTCGCGTATCGAGCCCGACGCGCTGCTGAAGCTGTCGATAGAGTTTCTCAAAAACACCGACACCATCGTCGCGGGCGGCCTTGTGCGTATAGCCAACGGCTTCAAAATTCGCGACGGCCGCGTCAGCGGCTTCTCAATGCCAGAAAAGATGGTCGAGCGCTTTCAGATTGTCGAATACTACCGCTCGTTTCTTTCGGGAAGGGTCAGCTGGGGCGCGACGAACTCGATGCTCATTGTTTCGGGCGCGTTCGGCGTGTTCAAAAAGCAGGCGGTCATCGAGGTCGGCGGCTATAAGACCAACACGATAGGCGAGGATATGGAGATAGTCGTCCGCCTGCACCGCTACATGCGAACGCATAAGCGCAAATACAAGATCATCTTCTGCGAGGACTCGGTCTGCTGGACTCAGGGGCCGATGTCCGTCGCCGATATACGCAGCCAGCGCCGCCGCTGGCAGATAGGGCTGTTCGACACGCTCATTTCGCACAAGGGACTGTTTCTCAATCCGCGCTACGGTATGATAGGCCTCATGGCGATACCGTACAACTGGATATTCGAGCTGTTCGGCGCTGTGGTTGAATCGCTCGGCTACGTCATAATCCCGTTTTCGCTGCTGATGGGCGAGCTGAACATGTTCTTCTTCACGATGTACTTTCTGCTCGCCGTCATGCTCGGCGTCATACTGTCGATAGGCAGTCTTATTCTGGAGCAGTACACGCGCAAGTCGGTCATGAGCGCCAAGCAGTGCCTGTCGCTCTCGCTTTACGCGATACTGGAAAACTTCGGTTACAGGCAGCTGATAACCGTGTTCCGCCTTGAAGGAATACTCAAATACCGCAAGCTCAGAAAAACGTGGGGCAAGATCAAGAGAAAGGAGATCGAGCAATGAAAAAGGTCGTTATTTCAATCGTCGCGACCCTGCTTGTGCTCGCTATCCTCGCCCAGACGGGCGTGCTCGAAATTTTCGGCATACACGGCATCTCCTTTTACACCAAAAAGAAAAGCACCGACGCGTCGGGCAGCGGCTTTGAGACCTATACCGACAGCGAAACGGGAGTCAGCTACCGCTTCCGCGCAAAGGGCGACTACTTCTACATCTATGAGGACAAGGACTGGAAGCAGCTGTTTATGCGCGGGGTCAACATCGGCGCGACCGAGCCGGGGCTGTTCCCGGGCGATCTGACAATTTCGTACGACACCTACTACCGCTGGTTCGGCTATATAAGCAAGATGAACTGCAACTGCATACGCGTTTATACCTTGATGCCGCCGCAGTTTTATCAGGCGCTCGGCGACTTTAACCGAAAGGCGAAGAACAAGCTCTATCTCTATCAGGGCATATGGGTAAACGAGGAGGACATCGAGCGCCTTTCCGACACCTATGCCGAGAACGAGAAGATCCTGAACGACTTTATAAACGACGCGGTCGACCTCGTCAACGTCATACACGGCAACGCCAAAATTGCCGAGAGCGCGGGCGAAGCCTACGGCACCTACACTGCCGATGTGTCTCAGTGGCTTGTCGGGTGGATAGTCGGCATCGAGTGGGATCCGAACTTTGTTATGAACACCGACGCGCAGCACCCCGACAAAAAGGACTACGACGGAAAGTACCTCTACACGCAGACGGCTTCGCCGTTCGAGGCGTTCCTCTGCCGCGTGGGCGACGCGCTCATCAGCCACGAAACGAAGAAGTACAAGTTTCAGACGCCGCTTGCGTTCAGCAACTGGATAACGACCGACCCGCTCACGCACCCGAACGAGCCGCACTACGACGAGGATAAGGCGACCGTCAACACCGAGAACGTCAAAAGCCGTAACTTCGGCCCGGGAATGTTCGCCTCGTACCACATATATCCGTATTATCCCGACAGCCTGAACTATCAGGAGGACTACCTCGAGAACATCGACGACAGCGGCAAGGTCAACACCTACGCCGCGTATCTCGCCGACCTGAAGCTCGCGCACACGATGCCGATAATCGTCGCCGAGTTCGGCATACCGACCTCGCGCGGAATGGGGCACGAGAGCGTTATGGGCTACAATCAGGGCATGGTCGACGAGACCGATCAGGGTGCGATGCTGATCGATATGCTCGAGTGCATAGCCGACGCGAAGTACGCAGGCGGCATCGTGTTCACATGGCAGGATGAGTGGTTCAAGCGAACCTGGAACAATGTAATGTTCGACATCGCCGACCGCCGCCCCTACTGGTCGAATATCCAGACGACCGAGCAGTGCTTCGGGCTGATGGCGTTCGACCCCGGCAAGAGCAAGATGGCGGCCTATATCGACGGCAGCGTGTCAGAGTGGAAGAGCACTTCCCCGACCGTCACGACCGATCAGGGCAGCCTGTATGTCAAGAGCGACGAGCGCTACCTTTACCTTATGCTCGACCTTAAAAACTACGATTTTGACAACGATACCCTGCTGATACCGATAAATACCGTCGCCGATCAGGGGAACACTAAGGCAAACGACCGCAACGCCGAGTTCGACAAGGAAGCGGACTTCCTTATTTGCATCAACGGCAAGAATAACTCCCACATCTATGTTGACCGATACTACGATGCGTTCAACTTTTACTTTCTTGAGTCAAAGAAGCTCAGCGACGTCGCCGCCGAGGTCAACGCGAGCGTCAAAAACAGCGGCGCGTTCGACATTATGCGTATGTGCTACGGCTACAACCTTACCGTCAAGGGCACAAACCGGGTCGAGCCCGATAAGGTGTACGAAACGGGTCTGCTGCGCTACGGCAACGGCAATCCCGACTCCGACGGCTACAAGTCGCTGTCCGATTTTTACTTCAAAAACGGCAAGCTGGAGATAAGGATCCCTTGGCAGCTGCTCAACGTAATGGACCCCTCGAGCAAGCAGCAGATCTCCGACTTCTGGAAGTCACAGGTCATCTCCGCCGGGAGCTACGACAGCTTCGACTTCGGCTTCGCCTTCAGAAGCGGCGACTCAAAGAAGCTGAACATCTCGCTTTCGGGCCGCTACAAGTACAGCTCGTGGAACACTCCGACGTGGCACGAGCGGCTCAAGCCCGCCTACTATGAGCTGCAAAGTTATTTTGAGAAATACACGGAGGAAAAATGAAAAGGTTAGTCAGCCTTGTGCTTGCCGTCGTCCTCGCTTTGGCGGCGGTCGGCTGCTCCGACCCCGTGATAAACCGCGGCGACTCGGGCAGCAGCGATAAATCGGCGGTCAGGTACCCCTCGCCCGCAAAGAGCGCGGAGCTGCCGAAGTCCGATTCGGACTTTGACTTTTTCGCGGCCGACAACGGCTATTTCTATCGCCGCGACGGCAAAAAGGCGAGCCTGTTCTACATCAGGGGCGTGAATATGGGGCTGACCTCCGCGCTGACCGATCTGAGCAACCCGAACGTGCCGTACGAGACCTATATGCGCTGGTTTGCGCAGATTAAGGCGATGAACGCCGACACGGTCAGGGTGTTCAGCGTGATGAACCCCGATTTTTACCGCGCACTTTACGATTTTAACAGGAAAAACTCCGCCGACCCGCTGTACCTCATTCAGGGCATATGGTTCTCGGAGGATCTGATGTACGAGCTGACCGACGCGCTCGAAAGCGACAGGATCCTGATAAACGCGTTCAAGCGCTCGGTGACCGAAACGCTCGACATTATCCACGGCAACAGCGACTACACCGCCTACGGCACGCTGTCGCCCGCCGTATATGACAGGGACGTTTCGCAGTACGTCGTCGGGTATATCCTCGGGCTTGAGTACCCCGCCGACTTTGTTATTGAGACTAACGCCTCCCACCCAAACGAGGCCGACTTCTCGGGCGAGTACCTCTGCACCGCCGACGGCTCGTCGCCGTTTGAGGCGTTTCTATGCGAGGTCGGCGAGACGCTCATCGCGTTTGAGACCGAGAATTACTCGCACCAGACGCCCATAGCGTTTCTCAACTGGCAGACGCTCGACACTCTCACCCACTCGAACGAGCCGTTCGATGAGGAGGACTCCGCTTGTGTCAACACCGAGAATATTCTCGCGCGCAGCACCTACGCCGCGGGGCTGTTCGCGGCGGTAGACGTCTATCCGTACTATCCCGAGTTTATGAATCATCAGCAGCAGTACCTCGACTACCGCGACGAAAACGGTAAGGCCAACCCCTACCGTGCGTATTTGAAGGACCTGAAGGGGCAGTACAGCGTACCCGTGCTCATCGCCGAGTACGGCCTGTCGACCTCGCGCGGGGTTGCGCACAAGGCGGCCTCGGGCTACGATCAGGGCGGTTTGACCGAGCAGGAGCAGGGCGAATACTGCGCCGATATGTCGCGCTCGATCGCGCTCGAGGGCTATTGCGGCGGGCTGCTGTTCTCGTGGCAGGACGAGTGGTTCAAACGGACGTGGAATACCGTGATGTACTACCCCGATGACCCGACCGACCGCACGCACAATCTCTCCTCCGCCGAGCAGGGCTACGGCATGCTGAGCTTCGATACCTCGACCGTCTATCCCGACGGCGATTTTGACGACTGGGAAGGCGTGGCCGACTCCGCCGACGGCGTTAAGGTGCAGTTCGACGCGGACTATATGCACCTGCTCATCGACCTGCCCGACGGCTTCGACTTTGAAAAGGACAGCTGCTTTGTTCCGATTTCGACTCTCGGAGTCGGCAGCCGCTCAAGCTCCGAATACGGGCTGAGCTTCAGCCAAAGCTGCGATTTTCTGCTGAAGATCGGCGGCAAGAGCGGCACGCGGCTGCTGACCGACGCGCATTACGACGTGTTCACCTACCGCTGCAGCGTGCTGAAAAACGTGTTCGACGGCTCACTCGCGGGGCGAAACAGCGGGCGCTACGACCCGATAAAAACGCTCGTCTCGAACGAGATGTATCTGCCCGACGACGATGAGACCATACCTCCGCAGGCGTACGAAAGCGGGCTTCTGCGCTACGGCAACGCCAATCCGAGCGCGAAAAGCTACTGCTCGCAGGCGGACTTTTTCTGCAAGGACGGCAAGGTCGAGGTGCGCTTGGCGTGGTATCTGCTGAACGTCGTGAACGCGCGGCTGGGCGTGTGCATCGACGAGCCGGTCGGCAGCGAGCTCGGCTTCACTTCGTTCTCCGATATTTACGTCGGAGCGGGGGAGAGCGGCTCGATAACGCTGTCGTCCGCGGGCTTCAGGCCCCTCGGGAAGATAAAGACCGCCGAGCGCCTGAAACGGTCGTATAAGTATATGACCGACGTTTTCGCCGAGCTGAAAAAAGGCTTGGCGTAAGGTGCGCGCTTCGTAAAGCGCGGCCGCAAGGTCTGACGTGAAGCACTGCGATTACAGAAAAGCCGAAAGCCGACCGCATTTCGCGGTCGGCTTTTTCGCGCGCAGGGGAGAGCGCAGGTTGGCAGGAAAACGCGCGGACAGTATGGCGGGTGCGCATAGGCCGCGTGGCTTTTATCGCGAAGCGGGCTGTGGTAGAGTTGCAGTATTGACTGCGCGAGAATTGTGCGCCATTATCGCGGTGCGGGCTGCAGTTGGAGTGCGCGCTTTTGCGGTATTGGTTGCGTGAAAGTCCGCCCATTCACCGAAACTGTCGTTTATCGCCGTGCCCCAAGACCCGCTCCGCGCTGCCTTTTCCGCTATGTCGTATCAATCACAACTCGCGCCGGCTCTTTTTTGCTTCATATACGCCCGCACTCCGCTGCCTCCCGCCAACACAAAAGCACCGTTTCACCCGATCGGGTGAAACGGTGCTTTAACTTAATTACTGTTCAGCCTGAAGCCGAGGATCAGTACTTGATGACCTCGACGTAGGGCATAGTGACGGCGCGTCCGATCTCGACGTTGGTGATAGTGAGCTTGCCGCTGACGCTGCTCGGGCTGCACTTGGCGCTGATAACCGTCTCGCCGGACATCAGCACGCTGGCCTGACCCTTATTGTAGCGCAGGGTGAACGTGTCGGTCTCAACGCTGTAGTGCTTCAGGTTGTAGCTGCCGATGAGCTGATCGCCGCAGTAAAGCTCGATTGCGGTCTTGCAGTCCTTAACGCGAACCTCAAGGTCGCCGAGCTTGGCCGAAACAAAGTTCCTGGTCATTCTGTCGCCCTCGGATCTGTAGAGGAAGTAGGTCATGCTGACGGCGAAGTTGTCGCCCGCGTTGACGTCGTCCTTGCTCTCAATCACATAAGCTCTGGTGCAGTTCTTCCAAGTAGTAATGAATCCGTCGCCGATAGCGTCGGTGCCTCCGGTCCATTTATCCTTGCTTGCGAAGGAGTCGGAGAATACCTTGGTGGCTTCCTTTTCGCCGCTGTCCTTAACGGTTACGGTGCAGGTCGCGGCCTTGCCGCCGTCGAGCGTCTTGGCGGTGACGGTGCAGGTGCCTACGCCCTTAGCGGTGATGCGGCCGTAGTTGTCAACGGTAGCCACGCGGCTGTCGTCTGTCATATAGGTCACGTTCTTGATTGCGGCATTGTCGGGCGAAACGGTCGGATTGAGCGTTACCGCCTGGTTAATGTTCGGGCTGACGGTCAGCTCGACCTTGGTCTTGTCAAGAGTGATGCCGGACGGAGAAACAGGCAGGGTGTAGCTGTTATCGGGGGTGTTCATCTTGAGCAGGACATCGGTCATAACATCGGCCATCATCGAAGCGACGGTGCGGTTGCCGCGCTCGTTAAAGTGTACCCAGTCGCCGTAGTCAAGGCCTTTGTCAAGGCTCTTGGTGTTCATCGGAACGAAGTAAGCCTTCTTGCCGCTCTTGGTGAGGGTCTCGCACAGATTCTTGACATGATTGTTGTATTCGGAGAAGCGCGCGTCGCCGCCCTTGTCGGGAGCAACGCCGGTCAGGAATACGACCGCATTCGGGTTTTTTATAAAGATCTTGTTGACGAGCTTGTCATACTTGTCGTAAGCACCGGTGAGGTCATTCTGGTCATTGTAGCCGATCATCATAACGACAACGTCAAAGTCACGGCCGAAGATGGTGCCGAAGTCGTTGAGCACGTCGTTGACGGTGCGTCCGCTCTTGCTGCCGTGCTTGCTGTAGCGCTCGGTCAGACGATAGTCGCGGGTGGTATCGAACGGACCGACAAACTCGAAGGTAACGCCCTTGGAGTAAAGCTGCTCAAAGAGCGGATAGCGCCAGCCGCTGAGGGCTGCCTGACCCTCGCACAGAGAGTCGCCGACGGGAAGTATCTTCAAATTTTTCACCTTTTTGTTGTAAGAAGAGTCGCGGTAAGCGGCCTCGACAACGGCGGGCTTGGAGTCCGACGAGGTCGCGTCGCTGGATGTGCTGTCTTTGCTGCCCGCCTTGGACGACGAGGACGAAGCGGCCTTTGAGCTGCCTGCCTTTGACGAGCTTGCGGACTTGTCTTTATCGCACGCGACGAGGGCGAACGCCATGAGCGCCGCTATCGCCAGAGCGAGGATTCGTTTGAACATTTTCATGATTAAATATGTAGCCTCCTCACAAATGTGATTATGATTTAATATTGTATCACCGATTATGAACAATTGCAACAAAAAGTTTAACAAAACTGCCCGAAAACGCATTTCTTTATCATTTGCTCGTCACAATTTGTTCATTTTGTCCTGCGTAATATCGTGAGCGGAAAAATGCGCCGACTTTGCCGCCTGAGCCGTGACAGCCCGTCGACTGCCGTACTGACGGCAGGCTATCACCGACGGCAGTGAGGAGCGGTTGAAAGCGCTGCGCTCCGAGGATATGTCCGCCTCCGTCGGCGAAGCCTGCCTCTGCGTGCGCCCGCGGCAAAAGCAAGAACAAACGGCCGCGGTAGGTCTGCTGACAAGGCCGGTAAAGACAAGCAGCAGAAGAAAAGGCCTCCTGCGGTAGGGTCAAAGCACCTGCCGCAGGAGGCTGTTTTTTACGATTGCACAAATTATCTTATCAGGCTTTGTTGATCCGGAGCCTGCATCCGAGCTTATTTAACCGATGCGCCCGACTTATTATGCGCCGATAATGCGCTCCTCAAGCGCGTTGATCTCACGGTCGAGGGTGTAAACGCGGGCCTCGTTCGACGAAAGCTCCCTGAACAGCTGATTGTAGATAGCCTTGAGCTTCTCACTGCGGTTGGCCTCTATCAGCGTGGACACAACGGCAACGGCAGTCGGCACGCCGACGGTAGCCCACATAAGCACGGGCGGAGCGCCGGAAATAAGCAGGTCGATCGCCAGCGTTGCGGCAATGGCGACAACGGCGGCAATTATGATGACCGGAGCAACGCGGCCTGTCCTGAATTTAGCCTGCTCGGCGACGGATTCGACATAAACGGAATTTTCGCGGATATTGTCTTTAAGTTCATCGCGCTCGGCTATGAGCTTATCCTGCTGTTCTTTGTAGTTGGAAATATCGGCCATTTTGATTCTCCTGTTCATCGGCGCCTGCATAAGCGCGTCAATATCGTTTATATAACTGATTTTAACACAAAACGCAGATATTTCAAGTATTTATTTTATGAAAAACAGCTGACTATCTGCTTGCGGCAGCTTTCGGGGGAATATTGCCAGCGGTCGATGCGGTCGCCCGTGAAGAAATATTCGATGGGCGGCGTTTTGTAGTCGGCGTCGAACGAGTCGATGATTATCAGCTTTATTTTCATCTTTTCGGGGATTATCGACTTGATGTAAACGCTCGCCTGCTGCCCCGGCTCGACACCGTCCTTCAGCTCGGCCAGCCCTGCCAGATTGGGCGTCAGCTCCACAAAAATGCCGTAGTCCTCAACCGTGCGTATCACGCCCGAGACAGTCTGACCCTGCATAAAGCGGTCGGCGTTTTGCTGCCATGTTCCGAGCAGCTCGCGGTGCGAAAGCGAGATGCGACCGTTCTCGTCGATCGACTGCACCACGGCGTAGATGTCGTCGCCCGTCGAGAAGCGGTCGGACGGGTGCGAGATGCGCGACACGCTTATCGCGTCGATGGGCATCAGCGCGACTATCCCGCAGCCGATGTCGCAAAACGCACCGAAGCTCTCAAGGTGCGTCACCTTCGCCTCGACTATGTCGCCCGGGCGCAGTGCAGAGATGTACTCGCTCGCACAGCGCTGCTGCGCCTCGCGCCGTGACAGCACCGCCAGCGGCTTGCCGTGCTGCTGCTCAATCCGCTCGACGGTGAAGCACACGGGCTTGTTTACGCGCGAGATGAGCGCTATGTCGCGCACCTGTCCCTCACGTATGCCGATGGCACCCTCCTCGCGCGGAATGACCCCGCGAATGCCGCCTAAGTCGACGATCAGGTTGTGCTCGCTGTCGCACATCACCGCTTTCGCCTCAAGAATGCGCTGCTTGTCGTAAGCGTCGGTCAGCACGCTCATCGTGATGGGCCTGCTTTCGGGGAAGCGGCCCTCAGGCTTGAAATTTATCATAATTTACCTTTCCTTCCTCGCCGCTTAAAGCGCCCCTGAAAGGCGGGCGGCAGCTTTTATTTTTGCGGTCAGCTGCGGTCGCGCGGGAGACTGAAGGCAATCCGTTCTCCGCCTTGCCGCAGATGCGCTTGTTAAACTTGTATGAAAGACCTTTGACAACTATGATAGCTTCTTCACCGTGATAATGCTGTCGAAATCAGTTGCCGTTACGGTAAATTGTTTTGCCGCTTTTAAAACGGCATTTTTGTGTGTATCGATGAATAGAGCTTGACTGAAAGGAGGGAGGGGAAATGTACATTTCGCTAAGGCTTACGCCTGCGCGGCTGCTTATGCTCGTTACGGCCGTACTGTGCGCGGTGCTGATATGCGATGCGGCGGCAACCCTCAAAGCGGCCGACAGCCGCATAACGCTTGCAAGCGATTTCGAGCGCGCCGCCTATCTCGAAAGCCTCGGCTGCCCCGTTGAAAGCGAGCCTGCCTCGGTCAGGCAGCTGACCATATCGTCCTCACCGGACGAAACGATGAACGCCTATCTCTCGGTGCTCGAAAAGCAGGGCTACCTTCCGCGCCGCTTCGAGGGCAGAAAGCTCACGCTCTACACCTATCGCGAGCTGAACTCCGCCTCGGGCTATGCGCGGCTGCTGATGTGCGCAGACGAGCTGGTCGGTGCCGACAGGTACGTCCTCTCGGGCGCGGACGTGAGCCTGCCTGTAAGGCAAGTTGACTAAGGCTGTTTTTTTGAAAACAGTGCCGAAATTTACATTGATTTCACATTAAATAAGGGGGCTTTTTGGGCAAGGTGCTTAAAAAGCCAAATACTGTTCGTGAAAATAAATAAAGACGGCCGTGAAAGTTTGGCTACAAAAAGAATAGTAATTTCCGATAGGCTTTGCTATAATATGCAGGTAAATCGAGCAGCGGCCTGCGCTGCTGCTTTTTATTAAACAGGAGGTTCATTCAATGGCAAGCTTGACTTTGAAAAATATTTACAAGAAGTATGCCGGCAACGTTGTCGCCGTCAGCGACTTCTGCCTTGATATTCGGGATAAGGAATTTATCATTCTGGTCGGGCCGTCCGGCTGCGGTAAGTCCACCACCCTGCGTATGATCGCCGGTCTGGAGGAGATTTCCGACGGCGAGCTTTATATCGGCGACCGTCTGGTGAACGACGTCGCTCCTAAGGATCGCGACATCGCGATGGTTTTCCAGAACTACGCTCTTTATCCGCATATGACCGTTTTCGAGAATATGGCTTTCGGACTTAAGCTCCGCAAGACCCCGAAGGACGAGATAAAGCGCCGCGTTGAAGAGGCTGCGCGTATCCTCGACATCGAGCACCTGCTCGACCGCAAGCCGAAGGCTCTGTCCGGCGGTCAGCGTCAGCGTGTCGCCCTCGGCCGTGCAATCGTCCGCGAGCCTAAGGTCTTCCTTCTTGACGAGCCGCTTTCCAACCTTGACGCCAAGCTGCGCGCACAGATGCGCACGGAGCTGAGCAAGCTGCATAAGAGAATCGGCACCACCTTCATCTACGTTACGCACGACCAGACCGAGGCTATGACCATGGGCGACCGTATCGTTGTTATGAAGGACGGCTTCATTCAGCAGGTCGACACTCCGGCGAAACTGTATGACAGGCCCGCCAACAAGTTCGTTGCAGGCTTCATCGGCTCTCCGCAGATGAACTTCATCGAGGGTATCCTTATTAAAGAGGGCGACAAGTATTACTTCGAGTTCGGCTCCGAGGATACCAAGACCCGCAAGGGCGTTAAGTACAAGATCCTCCTGCCCGATGAGAAGAACTCGCGCGGCAAGCTTGACGAGTATATCTATGACGAGATCGACAATCCGAAGCACGTCATCATGGGTATCCGTCCCGAGCACGTCTCCGACAACGACGCTTTTGTCGCTGCGCACCCCGAGGCTGCCGTCAAGGCTCACGTCGACGTTACCGAGATGATGGGCGCAGAGACCTACCTCTACATGACCAGCGAGGGCAATATGATCAACGCACGCGTCGAGCCTAAGACTCTGACCCGCGGCGGAGACGACATCACCATCGCGTTCGAGACCGAGTTCATCCACCTCTTCGACGCCGAGACCGAAAAGACCATCGTAAACTGATTTTTTCGGTTGGCGCTTCAGGTAAAAATGTAAAAGAGTTGCCCTTGGGGCGCCCTTCGTAAGGAAGAGGTGTCCCAAGCGGCGGCTTTTGTAATTTAAAATAAGTATTGGATTTTAACGGTGTAGCGTTTGCTATGCCGTTTTTTGTTTGCGTTTTGACAGGTGGTGTTGAAACGCATTTTCCATTTCTTCGGGGTCGAGTTTGTCAAGATACTTTTTGTGGATTTTCTAAATTAAACGATTTGTCCGTAAAGAAATCGCCCAAAACCTCGTGCTTGCAGATGTCTTGAAACACCGTATTCAAAGGCTTTTTGGCACTTTCAGACTGCTTTACATTTACGATGAATGTTGTCTTTCCAATGCGTTGTGAATAAGAATGTTTCTGTTCTTTCATATAGTCCGTTCCTCTCTTTCATAAAATTTTGATTGATGGGTATTCACATTAGAACACCCATCAACCGCAGATTTTCAATATATCAACAAGTCATTAAGTCGTGAGTATAATGGAAAAGGTTATCTTTCCATACCACGCTTGTTTCTTCGAGCCTTGATACGCTCCTGTCGTTCTTTTTCCCTTGCTTCTTTTTC
>CAKSQO010000017.1 GCA_934486615.1 uncultured Eubacteriales bacterium
GTCACGAATTTTCTGATAACAAACCTGGATGCTTCTGGCCACGTTTTTGAAGGAATAGATCAGTCATGAGAAATTTTTCCACAGAGGGGGGTGCATTTCCGAAAACTACTGCACCCCCTTTTGCGCTGAAAATGCACCCCCCATAAAATGGTTTCCATTAAAATTAGAGTTATTTGTCATTAAAGTTTAATCCGAACCGCTGCGGTTCGGATTCGGAGAGTAAATCTCCACCAAAAAAGAGCCGCTTTGCATTTTGCAAAGCGGCTCTTTTTTGGGCTGCATCCGTCTTTTCAGACGGGTGAAATTCACCTCGAGGCGGAGAAAATCGCTGACGCGGTGAAATCCGATTTTCGGTCGCAGCGGCTTTTCGGGCGGCTTCGGCGCGGCTTTTCGGATTTATCGGCCGAAAGTACGCTCGATGCCGCAGCCCGTAGATGCTTACTTGCCGCGTCCCTCGCGGATACCGACGCCCGTCATGTCGATCGGCTTGAAGCCCATCTTGAGTGCAGGCGAATCGGGATCAAGCGTAAAATCTCCGTGCTCAGGATCACGCAGCAGCGGGTCGGCTGCGATGCTGAACAGATCGTATCCCTGCTTATGAAGCGCTTCCATATCGGCGGATTTTTTTTGAGTATCCCAGTATACGTTCATATCGCTCTTGATTCCCGTCATACCGTACCCGTCGAAGGGGTTACGGCCATTGTCGGACAGAATCAGATTCCGCTCAAGCGTAAAGCCGACATGGCCTTCGCGTCGGGTACAGGCGATTACGCCATTTTGTCCGAACGCCCAGATGTTGTTGCGTACGATATTTTCCCGGCCGTAATGCTGGTGGAAGCAGGCGGAAGCAGTATGGTATCCGATATTGTTTTCAATCAGCATATAGCTTGAACCCTCATCGGGATAGATTGCCCAGCCTCCGTAATTCGCTTTTTCGATGTCGTGAACAAGATTATAGCGTATGACCGTTCCCGGCTGTACGCCGAGAGTATAGATGCCTCCCATGTCGGACAGCACGGAATGGCCGATGTCATAGATGTGGTTGTATTCTATGATATTATCGTGCGATACGCTCTCCGCATAGCCCCAGACCCAGCCGCACGAGACGCCGGAGTAGTACAGATCGTGAATCAAGTTGTGCGCAATATGTATATGGTGAGCGTGCATGCTGAGCACGCCGATTCCGGCAAGGAACTGACGTCCGCCCTCCGTAATCAGGTTATCACATACGCGCACATGATGCGTGCGATCTTCAAGCGCGCCGTTTGCGTCGGAGCCGTTTATCTTAACACCGCCTGCGCCCATGTCACGCAGCACATTACCGCACAGCTTCATGACCGAGCAGCCCTCGCGCACATCAATGGCATAGTAGCCGACGTGCTCGATTACGGAATTGGTGAAAGCGCAGCGACGGCAGCGCACATACGTTACCGCACCGCCGGCCTGTGGGCAGCCCTGACGGCAAAGGGGTTCCCCGCGAAGCGACCAGTCAAAATGGCGTACGGTCACATTGTCGATAGTAAAATCGCAGCAGTTCTCTATCTGAAATGCCTGCTCGCAAACAGGAGCGATCACATCGGTGTTCTCAATCGTTTCGCCGTCCATGGGGAGATAGTAGAGCGTACCGGCCGCGCGGTCGATATACCAGTCGCCCGGCTCGGTCAGTCCTTCGAAAAGATTTTCAAAGCGGTATTTTGCGTAGGTTCTTTTATTGTCGTCGTGCAGGGTGTAGCGTGTGGGACGGCTGGATATGACCAGTCGGGTCTCGGGGTCGTATGAGACAACGGGCATCATCTCATCCGACCAGTAGTGGAATATATGAGCCTGTACATCGGTGAGATTTCGCGTGGGCTTAAAGTCGCCCTCTTTGACTATAAAGCGGTCGCCGGGTATATTGAACGGCAGATCGAGCGGCTGGCCGGGCACGCTTTCAATATAGTAAAAGCCCTTTTTCGGCAGGGAAGCTCTGCTTCTGCGCTTGCCGTTGACAAAAAGAGAGTTGAAATATTCGCCGTCTTCGAGCTTTGCCGTCCAGCAGCGAAGCCCGTTAAGGACGCCCTCCTCAAAGCCTGAAACGCTGCGGCCTCCGTCAAAAATCGCCTGCTCGCCCTCGTAGGACCGTACGGTGACAGGTGCGTTGAGGCTGATGAAAACGGGCTTGTCGATCGGATATACTCCGCCGCGCAGATTTATCGTGACTTCTCCGTCCCAACAGGTCTCACTGAGTGTCTGCACACGGTTGAGCGCAGCGGAGAGCGTTTTGAGCGGTGCTTCAAGCGTTCCGGCCGCGTTGTCTTTACCGTCGGGTGCAATATACAGATTTTTGGCCATGTGATTATTCCTCCATGTTCAAATTTATGACACACCGATTGATTGGTGCTTTAAGACAGAGCTTAAAAGGTTTTCCTAATTTCCGCCGCCGTTGCGCAGGAGAGCCTTGCGGAGAAGCTCGTTTCTGTCTTCGGCGGAGATACGGCTCTTGCGGCCGAACTGGGTGAACTCGTCCTGCTTCCGGCCGGCGCTTTCGGCGCGGGAGTCTCGGTTGCTTGCGACGGCGCTGACGGCCGGCTCATCGGGTTCGGAAGTGCTCGGGGCTTCGGCCGCGTTTTCGGTCGCTGCCGCAGCAGCGGCTTCGGGAGCGCTTGCGGCTGCTTCGGGAGCGCTTGCGGCTGCTTCGGGAGCGCTTGCGGCTGCTTCGGGAGCGTTCGCGGCTGCTTCGGCTGCATGAGTCTCGCCGGGCGCGGCGGTTGCTTCAGACCCGGCGACGGGCGGCTCTGTGCTCGCACTTTTACAGGCGGCGTGCTTTGCGGCGGGCTTTACACCGACTTTGGCGACGACTGTGCGCTGCACGCGAGCGGTCTTGGCCGGCTCGCCGTGCGCGGGTTTTTCCGCGACTGCGGCGGCTTCGGCAGCTGCTTCAGCGACTGCTGCGCTTGTGTTATCCTCTGCGGGTTCGGTTGCCGAAGCGCTTTCGGGCACTTCCGCATAATCGGCGGCGAAGTCCGCGCCCTCGTCGGACTTATCGGAGCGTATCACTTCAAACGCGCCGCGTTTATCCTCGGCGGAAACATCGTCAAAGCCGGGCACGGCGGTGAAATCGGAGCTTAAAAACTCGCTTGCTTCGGCGTCGTAGCCCGCGAGGACGCGCTCGCTGTCCGCTTTGGCGGCGGCGACGGAGTCCTTCAGCTCGCCGTAGACCCCGGCGAAGCCCTTAGCCTTATCAAGCATAAGCGCGGACGAGCGCGCGACGGCGGCGAGGTCCTTGTTCAGCGCCGAGCACATACCTGCGACCTCGCGCTGCACGGCCTCGTAGCGCGCGAGCATATCGTCGGTGTCGCCCATAACGGCGTCAAAGCGCTCGTTGAGCGTCTCAAGCAGCTTCAGCGCGGACTCGCGCGAGTCGCAGACGATCTCGCGGCCCGAGCCGTAGGCGCGCTTGTAAATCTTTGCAATGTCGCCGAAAAGCAGGTCGTCGCGGCTGCGCTTTGCCTCAAGCTCGGCCACATCCTTGCTCAGGGCGGCGTTACTGTCGGTCAGCTGCTTATTTTGCGCGGCGAGAGAGCTGTTCTCGGCCGTGAGCGCGGCGACGCGCGCTTCGAGAGCCGCGACCTTACCGACGGCGCTCTGAACTTCGAGGGTCAGGCGGTTGTTGACGCCCTCGAGGTCGGCCGCCTTACGGTTAAGCTCGTCGAATTTTGCGTCGACGTCCGCTTTTTTGTAGCCGCCGAAAAGCGTCCCTTTAAAATTTGACATAAAGATCACCTTGTTTGTGAGTACCATCGGCAGATAAGGATAAACACGGGATTTCGGGAGCGAAAACAATGCTCGGCTTTGATTTTCCCGTTATCGGGCGCCGCCACCCATGACGATGACGCAGTCCGACGCTCATCTCGCCCCAAAGGACAAGCGGGCTTGCCTTTGTCTGCCGATGACAGACGGCAGCCGATGGTAAATGGTAATATAATAGTACGACAATTTATTATATAAATTTATTATATAATATATTTATTTGCACTGTAAGTCAAGTATAATATATCTATTGCACTGTAAGTCAAGCGCCGCCGAGGACGAAAATATTTTCTGAAAAAACGCTTGATTTTTGAAATCGGCTGTGATATAATCTTCAGGAAGTAAAAAGGCAAACCTCGCGAAAGCGTGGGGCGCAAAGCTTTGAGTCTAAGGCCGATACGGCTATGATTGTCAGGTTGCACTGGATATGGAGTCAGATACGGCTCTGTTTCGGGTGCAGCTTTTTTATTTTGTCCGATTTCACTTAAGAAGGGAAGAATATATATGAAAAGAGTTTTCGCTGTTCTGCTCAGCATAATTATGCTCGTCAGCGCATTTACCGTTGCGGCAAGCGCTGATTCAAACTGGGGTTGGGACGATGCATGGAACGTAGGCTGGGCAGGTCCGCAGACCGTCAAGGCCGAGTTCTATCTGCTTAACGAGGGACTTACCGTTCCTGTCGGCACCGCTTCCGAGCCGACCAAGAACTACACCCATGCGGGCAGCGGTTCAATCATCATCAACAAGAAAACTCAGGACGGCTATTACAATGCCGAGGGCAACGGCATCGGCGCTTACATCGTCAATGCGCCGAAGGTTGAGCTTTCCGCAGGCCAGTCCGTTATCTGGTACGTTATGAAGAACGAGAGCGAAGGCTGGCACGTCGACGGAGTTGTGACCCCGTTCTGCAGCGTGCTTTACGATTCAAACTGCGACACCTTCACCGGCTCGACCACCGACCCTGTCCACTACTTCAAGGGCGACACCGCGCTTGTCAAGGCCAACGGCTTTGAGCGCGCGGGCTACAAGTTCGTCGGCTGGAACACCTCCGCTGACGGCAAGGGCACCGCTTACGCCGCGGGCGACGACATTTCGAGCCTGCTCATTTTTAAGAAAAACATGAACACCACCACGCTTTACGCGATGTGGGAGAAGCTCCCCGAGACTATCGTCACCCCCGTCGACCCGAGCAAGGTCGTCAAGGGCAGCATCGTTTGCCCGAAGAAGATGTCCGTTCGCTTTGAGGACGGCACCGTCTACTACGGCGGCGAGAGCATCGACCTCGAGATCGGCAAGGAGTACAAATTCCGGATGTGCTCGAACAACTGGGATAACGACACCTATTCCGACGACGGCAACGGCATCTGCGGCACAGTCGTCTACACCGTGAGAGTGTCCGACCGCTTCGACGAGAGGAGCTTCGACGCGGCCACTAAGACCTTTGTCCTGCCCAAGGGCGACCCGGTGCTCAGAACCGACGTCAACAAGTGCTTCATGGCCTACAGATACCGCTTCAAGACCGACTACAACAAGCAGACCGGAATCAAGCAGGTCGTCAACACCCCGCTTGAGAGCCTGTCGGTCAACCTGCCGCTCGGCTCGACCGTTAGAAGCGACGCGTATATCGCCTACAAGCTTGTCGGCAGCGCCGATGTGTTCATTGAGAACAATGAGGATATGACGATTTCTTATACCGACTACAAGTGGAATTACTAAAAAGCACTGTCGGCTGTAATTGTTAAATGGGCTGACTTGAGGCCTTACAAAGCTGCTGCACAGCCCGGGTGCAGCAGCTTTTCTGTTTTTTGGAGGAAGAAAGTTTATGAAAAGAGCTTTATGCCTTGTTCTGGCCGCGCTGATTTCGGCTTTTATTCTTGCGGGGTGCAACAACGCCGACCCGAGCGTTAAAAGCAGCTCATCGGCGGCTTCCGGCAGGTCTGACAAGCCCGGCTCGGGCATTCCCGACTACGTCGATGCCGACGCGCTCGCACACAGGAGCTATGAGCTGCGCTATCTGCTTGCTCAGCAGAAGTTTGACTCGCCCGACGACATTTCGGCGAGCGCGCTTGTGCAGTTTTGCTTCTGTCACCTCTACTACGACGACCTGACCGATATGCCTGCCTCGGGCAACCGCATAAGAGAAGCGACGGTCGACGACATCAAGGTGCAGATACTCAAATATTTCGGCTCGGTCTCGACCGACCTCACCAAGGCCGACCTCTACAACAGCGGCAAGGGCGTGTTCGAGATGTGGGAGCCGCTTTACGGCACGGACATTTACTACGACGCGTCGGTCGCGGCTGCGGGCGACGACATCTACAAGGTCACGACCGTGTTCTATAACGACCCGGCCAAGACCGAGCGGCTCGGCAAGACCGTGCTGACGGTCGAGGATCTGGAGGGCCACGTCGTTATAAGAAAGCTCACGTCGGCCAAGTAAAGGAGCTTTTAACGCATGAGAGAAGAAAAAACACTTGAAGAGCTGAAAGCCGAGAACGCCCGCCTGCGCAAGCTGCTCGACGAGGTGCTGAAGGCCTACGCGATACTCGACAGCGCGCTGAAAGCGTGTCCAGAGGCGGACGGGGACGGCGACGCGACCGTCGACAGCGGCGCTCATGTCAAGAAGCTGCTTGAAAAATATTCACGTTTATAAAGAGGACGAATGATGAGTAAAGTCACCGAAACCGCGAAAAAAATAAAAAAAGCGGCGCTCAGCCGCGCTTCAAGGTGGCTTCTGCTCGAGCTGGCCGCCGTGCTGCTTGTGTTGACGGTCGCGATGAATTACGTCATAAACTACGTCGGCGACGCGGTGAATGCGAGCGTCGGCTTTTCGTCGTGGAGCTACGTCTACTCCGACAAGGCCGACGCGCCCGACAACAGCTCCGCGACCGAGTGGAGCACGGCCAACGTCTCCACTCCGATGTCGCATGAAAAAACAGGCAAGTACCTGCATATGCGCGCTCACATAGCTCCGTCCGAAAGGGAACGGACCCTGCAGATAATGACCGACTATGCGCCCGTCAGAGTCTTTATAGGCGGCGAGGCGGTTTACGACAACCATTTCGGTGAGTATGAGATGGTCGGCAACCGCTATAATGCCGTTGTGATACCCTCGTCCGATGCGGACGTAACGGTCGATGTTTCGGTGCGCCTGCCGTTTTCGGCCGAGGTTGAAACGCGGCTTGTAAGCGGTGCGGACAGCCCCGCTTTCGCGATAAACGGCGGGCTTATTTTCGGCGCGGTGCTCATCGTTCTGGGCATTGCGGGAGCGATAGCGGCCGCAATTATTGCCAAGCTGAAAACGAAGCGGGCGTATGCCCTCGGCGCAGCTTTGCTTGCCGTTTTGTACGGTGCGGCCGTGGCGCTCGGCGCTGTTTCGGGTGCGACCTATTTTGTCAACTTCCCGCAGTTTTGCGCCGTCGCCTTTGCGGGCGAGGTGCTGCTTGCGGTTGTGCTGCTTTTGTCCGTTAAGGCGTGCATGAGGCTGCGCTCGCGCTCCCTGACGGTTCTGCTCGTGCTCAACGCCGTTGCCGCCATAGTGCCGACAGCGATAATAAACCCCGACCGGCTGCGCTGGATTATGAGCGGTGTGCTCGTGCTTACGGGCGTTACGGCCGCGCTTACGGCGGTCAAGCTCGGGCATATGCTCTCGCGCCGCATACAGTATGCGAACGGATTTTACACCGTCGCGGTGTTTTTCGCCGCGCTGAACGCGGTCAGCGCCTTTATGCGCCTGAGCCTGCGCCACCGCGTCGACTTCGCCGGAGGGCTGCTCGTGGGCGAGTTTGTGTTATTCTTTATTGTCGCGTTCGTCTGCTGCGCGAAAGCGTTTTCGGGCAGCAGCGCCAGGGCCGTTGAGCTGAAGGCGATCACCTATGACCACTGCGTTAAGATAATTTCCGACGGTATGCGCCGCGTACTCTCGGGCGCGGACGAGAAGGAGGTCTGCCGCAACGCCGCCGACGCAGTACTGCAGGCGCTGCACGAGATTTTCGGCGAAAGCGACTCCGACAACCTCGCGTTCTCCGTCCTTGTAAGGGAGGACGGGATTTACCGTCCGCTGTATGACCGTCGGCTTGACGGTAAGGTCAATTGCCGCGTTATCGAGAGCAGGTGCATCGACGACGGAAAGCCGCGCCTGTTCGACGAGACATACTTCGATTTTGTATTCTTCAAGGACGACGATTTTCATATAATTTTCCACTTTGAGGGCATAAAGAACGGGCTTTCGTCGTTCTTTACCGGCGTAATGAGCGTGCTTTACGGCTGCATTGAGATTGCGCTTGACCGCTTCTCGCCCGATATTGATCTTGAGCAGAAAAAGATCGAGGTGTTCAGCCGCATTGCGAGTGAGACCGAGATCGCCAGGGGCAACAATCACGACCATCTTGAGTGCGTGGCGTATTATACCGCCCTTATGCTCAGGCAGCTCGGCTACTCAGAGCACACCTGCGAGCTTGTTTCACTGGCATCCAAGCTGCACGACATCGGCAAGGCCGCCATTCCGAGCGAGATTACGGACAAATCGGGACAGCTGACCGAGAACGAGCGCGTGGTCATCAAGCACCACACCGAGTACGGCAGGCAGCTGCTTTCCGTTTTCGACGGTGAGTTTATGGATTGCGCAGCCGTTATCGCGGGCGAGCATCACGAGCGCTTTGACGGCAGGGGCTACAACCGTATTTCGGGCGAGAATATCAGTGAGTTTGCCCGCGTGGTCACGGTCGCCGACACGCT
>CAKSQO010000018.1 GCA_934486615.1 uncultured Eubacteriales bacterium
ATGACCAGCGTCAGCGCTCCCGACAGCAGGCAGGTCTGCAGCTTCATAAATCGGCAGAACACCAGCATACCGACAAGGCCGTAGATTATCGACGGAATGCCCGAAAGCGTTTCGGCGGCATATTCTATCGCGGCGGCCAAGCGGCGGCGGGTCGCGTACTCGTTAAGATAGACCGCTGCAGCCGCTCCGAGCGGCAGCACGATAAGCAGCGTCGCAATGAGAATATACACGGTGTTGAGCAGGTTGGGAAAAATCCCGATATTGTCGTTAAGATAGCTCGGCGAGGTCGTCAGAAAAGACGTTGTTATCGACGGCAGCCCCCTGTAAAGCACATAGCCGACCAGTCCGAGCGCGAGCGCGAGCGTGACCGCCGAGCAAAGCAGCATAACGCTGCGCTTTGCGAGATTTGCGCACTTTCGGCGCAGCGGGGATTTTGTCCGGTTCTTCATTTTGAGGAGCCTCCCCTGTTGCGCTTTAAAAAGAAGTTGAGCGTTGCGTTTACAAGCATGATGAACAAAAACAGCACAAGCGCTATCGAGAACAGCGCCTGCTGCTGCAGGCCGCTTGAGTACGACATCTCGCTTGCGATAGCTGTGGTCAGAAAGCGTACGCTTTCAAACAGTCTCGGCATATTCGAAGCGTTGCCCGAGACCATCATGACTGCCATGGATTCGCCTATCGCACGGCCGACTCCGAGGACGATCGCGGCGGCTATGCCGCTTTTTGCTGCGGGAACGGACACGCGGAAGCACGTTTCTTCGGGTGTAGCGCCGAGCGCGAGCGAGCCCTCCTCGTATTCGCGGGGAACGGTCTCAAGCGCCGTGACCGACACCTTGATGACCGAGGGCAGAATCATCACCGCCAGCACGACCATCGCCGCCAGCAGCCCCGCGCCGTCGCTCAGGTTGAACGTGCGGCCGATAAGCGGAACGAGCACCGTCATTCCGACAAGACCGTAGACGACCGACGGAATACCGGCGAGCAGGCTGACGGCGGCAATTATCACTTTTCTGACTGCAGCGGGTGCAAATTTTGCGGTGTAAACCGCGGTGAAGAAGCCTATCGGCACACCGATGACGACTGCGCCTGCGGTGCCGTAAATGCTCGTGAGTATGAACGGCAAAATACCGAAGCTCGGTTCGGCGGAGGTCGAGCTCCACTTTGTGCCGAACAGGAATTCTGCAAGGCCGATCTTCTTTATTGCGGGCAGTCCGGCCGCAACAAGGTACACCGATATTAACAGTACGCAGCCTACCGTGATAAGTCCCGCCAAGAGGAACACGCCGTGTATGACCGTTTCCGGGGTAATACGCGGAGCCTTGCGCTCGGGGCGGGGGTTAGGCCCGCTCCGAGCAGTGCTTTTAACTTTTGTCAGCTCTGCCATAAATTATTTTACCGGTACGGCTCCCGCCTTGGAGATGATGTCCGACGCGTCTGCCGAGGTGACGTAGTCAAAGAAGGCCTGCGCGGCTTCCGACAGCTTTGAGCCGTTCTTAGTGACAAGCACGAACGGGCGCTGCACGGCGTAGCTGCCGTCCTTTACGGTGGCCTCCGACGGAGCGACTCCGCCGACCTTGAGTGGCTTTACGCTGTTCTTTATCGCAGCAAGGGAGGCGTAGCCTATGGCGTTGGGGTTCTGTGAAACGGTGGTGATAACGTCTCCCGTCGAGGTCAGCTCCTGACGGTACTTGCAGGCGTCCTTGGTCTCGGTTATGCTTTCGAAGCCGTCGCGCGTGCCGCTGCCGGCCTCGCGTCCTATGAGGACTATCTCTCTGTCGGCACCGCCGAGATCCTTCCAGTTGGTGATTTTGCCTGTGTATATGTCGGCAAGCTGCCCGAGCGTAAGGTTGTCAACATTATTGTCGGGATGTACTATGATCGCGATACCGTCGAGGGCGACTACGGTCTGAGTTAAACCCTTTTCTTTTTCCTCATCCTTGAGATTGCGGCTTGACAGACCGATGTCGCAGCGGCCGTCGAGCACTGCCTGAATTCCGCTTCCCGAGCCCGTGGGGTTGTAGGTAAATGCGACGTCCTTATTTGCGTTGCCGAATGACTCGCCCAGTGCACCGATGACCTTTTCCATTGAGGTGGAGCCGTCGGTCGCTACCGTTCCGCTCAGCGCAGATCCGGTTTTTTTCGAACTGCCGTCGGTCGAGCCTGTTGTGCCGTTGTCACCCGAGCAGCCCGCCAAAAGAGCTGCGGCGCAGATAATTGCCGCGATGGACGATACGATTTTTCTGAATTTCATTTCATTCTTTCCTTTCGGCTTTTGATTTTTTCTTCTTACCACACTTTCGAGCATACCCGTGCAGTGTAAAGTCGACAAGGCGGATTTTGTTAAATCCGCGAAAAAATTTGATTAAGCGGCAAAAGGCGGTAAACGAAAAGCCTCTCCCGAAGCAGCTGCTCCGGAAGAGGCCTGAAGGGTGCATTATCGTGTTTTAAAAAGCGGCACGCCGTTTGCTTTCACTTGCGGTCGTTGACCTTGTAGCAGAGGGTCATCAGACTGTCGACAAGGTGGACGTTTTCGACCGAGAGCTGCGGGTAGTTCACTGAAAGGTCGCTGTGGCTGAAGTTCCACACGCCGCGTATGCCGAGCTTGACGAGCTGCCCCGCGACCTCGTCGGCGGCTTCGCGCGGGACGCACAGAACGGCGATATCGGGCTTGTCGGCGCTGCAGAAGTCCTCAAGTCCGCTGATATTGCGGATCGGGATTCCCGCGACGATCTGACCCGAGTAGGCTTCATTGCGATCAAACACAGCGGTCAGTTTCATGCCGCGCTGCTCGAAATTCATGTGCATTGCGAGGGCTCGTCCGAGGTTGCCCGCGCCGATGATAATGCATTTGAAGTGGTGGTCAAGGCCGAGAATGCTGCCGATCTCGTCGCGCAGCTGTGCGACGTTGTAGCCGTAGCCCTGCTGACCGAAGCCGCCGAAGCAATTGAGATCCTGCCTTATCTGGCTTGCGGTGAGGCCCATTTTTTCGGCAAGCTCACGCGATGAAATGCGGACTACGCCTTCTTTATTGAGGTAGTCAAGAAATCTGTAATATCTCGGCAACCTGCGGACGACCGACATTGATATATTGGCACTGATATGAACCGCCTCCGATCCTTAGTCTAATTATTATGCACCAATTTTCCTGTTTTGTCAACAGGCGAAGCCTGTTTAGTACGCGATTGAAACGCGCTTGTTGCGGGAAGCTTCCTCCCCAGCGGGAGCCGCCGCAGGCGGCTTGTCCGCGTTTTGATGCAGCGGTTATCGGGAGCAGGAGCCTCGCGCACCCGAAGGGTGTTTATCCGTGTCTTGGTTTAGCGGGCTATTGGAAGTGAAAACCCCGCGCAACAGGTGCGGTGATTTATTTTGGCTTTTGGGCTTATGATTATTGCCGCCGCCCGGCGTTCAAAGCGAAAAATCCTCCCCTTGAAAACAAGGGGAGGAGGGCGGTAACGTCCGCCTATATAGGAGGGAGGAAAGAATGAAAATGTTTAAGTAATACCGAAAACTTAAAAACGAATGATTTCGGAGTGTCCGCGGCACGGATCGGAATATTCGCTGTGAGTGTTCAGGCTCCCCTTGGAGTAAGAGGTTATTCCCCGCAGTGCGGGGAAATGTCTGCGAAGCAGACAAAAGGTACCGCCGCCGTGAGCGGCTGTCAGCGAAGCTGACTGAGGGGATCGACTGATCACGCACCGTTCTTATTGCGCGAGGAAGC
>CAKSQO010000019.1 GCA_934486615.1 uncultured Eubacteriales bacterium
GACGGCAGGGGCTACAACCGTATTTCGGGCGAGAATATCAGTGAGTTTGCCCGCGTGGTCACGGTCGCCGACACGCTCGACGCGCTGACGACCAAGCGTGTCTATAAGGACGCGTGGCCGTTTGACAGCGCCGTAAGCTATATCGACTCGAATTCGTCGACGATGTACGACCCCAAGGTCGTCGCGGCCATGCACGCGTGCATTGACGAGATCAAGAAAAAAGTCACGGAGAAGAACAAATGAGTACAGACCGCTTTGACAATTTAGACGGGCAGATCGCTCCGACGAACACCGGGGACTTCGCCGCCGACGGCGCGGGCACGGGCGAGGTTGCCGAGGGCGCGGCTTCGGGAGAGGCTGCCGAGGGCGCGGCACAGAGCAGCGTCGCCGAGCCGTTTTCGGCAGAGAGCGCTGCGGGAGCAGCCGCAGCCGCGGCAGCGGCAGGCGACGGCTCGGGCGAGCCGCTTTCGGGTAAAATCGCCGCTGACAGCGCTGCCCTTGCCGGGGGCGCGGACTCCTCCGAGTTCACCGCCGACGAGGCCGACATTCGCTTCGACCCCTCCAAGGAGCAGCCGCAGAACACCGGGGACAGAGTCGACAGCGTCAAAAAACGCAAAAAAGCCAAGTGGTACTTCCTTATCCCGCTTGCGCTGCTTCTGCTCATCGCATTTGTGTTCGTCGGCTGGCACTTAAAGCCGAAGACCGCGCTCAACGTCGCGGTGCTTGACAAGACCGTGCTGACCGTCGAGGACGATAACGATATCGACATCGGCAGCAGCTACCGCAAGCATCAGGGGCTGTTCTGGCTGCTTGAGCAGCAGCGCTACGTCTTTGAGGACGGCAATTTTTACAACACCAAGACCGATTATTTCGGTCCGCTGCTTGACGACGTTGGTAAGATAAAATCCTACCGCAATTTGTCCGGGCTCGACTATCAGCCCGACCTGATGTACGTCTCCGACGTCTACGGCGCGACCGACGACAGCTACGGCTACTTTGACGGCTCGACCGCCAAGGGCTCGGGCGTTTCGGTCGACGATATGTCGGTCATCTCCTACGCTTACGAGAACGGCGCGACCGTCGTCGCCGAGATGGAGCTGTTCAACTCAAACCTCGACAGCTCGGTCTATTCGCAGCTGACGAGCCTTTGCGGGGTCAGCCCTACGGGCTGGGTCGGCCGCTATATCTACGATCTGCAGGACTTCACCGACGTGCCCGACTGGGCGCCGCCGATGTACGAAAAGCAGGAGGGCGTGGAGTGGCAGTTTTCGGGCCCGGGGATTTTGCTCGTCAGCGCCGACAAGATAATCGTGCTTGAGCAAAAGACCGACTTTGAGTCGAAAAATCTGCTGAAGATACGCATAAACGACGATTTTAAAAAGGAATTCGGCAGCTGCAGCAAAAACGTCAACTTCTACAACTGGTTCGAGATAGTCGAGCCGAACAGCAGCACCGAGGTGCTTGCAAGCTTTGAATTCGATGTGAATGCCACGGGAATGGAGAAGCTCAAGGGCGTGCTCAGAACCCCGACCTTCGCCGCCGCGATGCGCAAAAAGGTTGAGGGCAAGGCGCCCGTCTACTACTTTGCGGGCGATTTCAACGACTATGTAAGCCGCGAGAACTACAATCGCTTTCTGTTCGCCGACACGGTCTACCGCTGGATCTCATACGATCGTCAGGGCGACATCAGCAACTTTTACTGGAACTTCTACAACCCGTTGATGAAAAAGATCCTCTCCGAAATCGAGCCTAAGGCTAAGGACAAATCGCAGTCGGGCGAGGCGCTTGTCTCGCGCGTAAGCGACGACGGCTTCCAAATAAAGGACGGCGGCAAATGGAAGAGAGTGACCCTGAACGCCGTCAGCGTGAACGGCCACGAGCCGGGCGAAAAGGAGCTTTCGCGCAACTACACGTTCTATCAGACGCTGGTGGACGAGGCAGTGAAAATGGGCGCAAACTGCATTTACGCCAAGGAAATCCTGCCGCCCGAGTTCTACCGCGCCGTCAGCGCGAACAATTCGCAGGCGGGCAGAAAAAAGCTGTATATCATGCAGAATATCGACGTGGCCGACCTTGATGAAAAGGCGGCGAAGAGCCGGCTTGAAGCCGCGCTTAAAGCCCTTTCGGGCAGCGGCACGCTCGAGCTGTCGGACGGCAGCAGCGCCACCTATTTTGTCGACATGAGCGACTGCCTTATCGCCGTCACGGCTTCAAGCGATTCGGTGCACGGCGATTACACCTACTCGGGCGAGTACGCCTCGGGCAGCGGTGAGCAGGGCTTTGCCGCGATGCTGTTCGATGCGGTGCAGTCCTACGCGCAAAAGCAGTATGAGCGCTTTATCCCCGTCGGCGTATTCTCCGACGCGCAGGCGGTGAAGGGCAGCGGCTTTGAAGCCGACGGCGCTTACAGCCTGCAATCGGCCATAAGCGATAAGGAGTGCAGGCAGCACTATTCGTTCACCGCCGTCGGCCTTGACAGCATAGGCACGGCGATAAGCGCGCGCGCCGACGTGTTCGCGGGTGAAAGCGACGCGTATTCGGCCGCCTTTGAGCGGCTGCAGAGCGCTTCGGGCGGCAGGCTCGTCGTCACGGGCGTGGGAGCAAGCTCCGCCAACGGCTTTGCCGAGCGCGAGGGCGTGACCGAGAAGGAGCAGGCGCAGCGCACCATAGCCCTGCTGACCTCCGCCGACGATGCGGGGGCGCTCGCCGCCGT